>NZ_KB893716.1 GCF_000374165.1 Parafrankia elaeagni | reverse complement strand
CGACCAGCGCGGCGATCACGTCGCCGTGGGTGGCCCGGTTGACCTTGTCACGCATCGGGGCGAGCCGGTCGATCGTGCCCGCCAGATCGAGGCGGGCCAGGTAGTCACGCACGACGGGCAGCGCGCCGAGCGGCTTCTCGACGCTCGGCGGCCCGTAGTCCATCACGACCGTCACAGCCAGGAACAGTCCCAGGCCTGTCACTACCGATCGCGGTCACCCCGACGTGATCCGAACAAGAGACCAAGCAGCTGGCTCACCGCACGCACGTGCGGAAGACAGGACTAGCTCGACGAGCCGGGCCTGACCGACCTGGTGATCTTCCTGCTGGTCCTGGCCGCCGTCTTCGTGGTCAGCCGCGGCCGCGACGCCGAGACCTCGGCGTTCTCGTTCGCCCCGAAGGTCCGGCCCGTCCCGGAACGGCTGCGTGACCTGTGGTGGATCCGCCACCTGGAGCGCGTCCCGTTCCTGCTCCTCGGCGTGCTTGCCATCGTCCTGCCGCTGCTGGTTCACCAGTCCTCCCGGCAGCTGCTGTACACGATCATTCTCGGCTACGCCATCTGCGCGGCGTCGGTCACGATCCTCACCGGCTGGGCCGGGCAGCTCTCCCTCGGCCAGATGGCCTTCGCCGGCCTCGGCGCGCTCACCGCCGCGGCGCTGAACCGCGGCCTGCGGATCCCGCTCGGGGGCAGTACCGTCAGCCTGAACGCGCTGCCCTTCCCCGTGTCCGTGCTGATCGCGAGTCTCGTCACGGCCGCGATCGCCGCGGTGGTGGGTGCGGGGGCACTACGGGTCCGCGGCCTGCTGCTCGCGGTCAGCACCTTCGCCTTCGGGATCGCCGCCGAACAGTTCCTCTACCGGCGCGATCTGTTCCAGGACGAGGGAGCGCACACCGCCTCGTTCCCCCGCAGCACCGCCTTCGGGATCGACATCACCGACCAGCGCAGCTACTACTACCTCGTCCTGGTCGTCCTGGTCGTCCTGGCCGTCGTGCTCGCAGTCGTCGCCCGGCTGCGCCGCTCGGGCGTCGGGCGCACCACCATCGGCGTCCGGGACAACCCGTGGACGGCGGCCGCCTACACCGTCCGGGCAACGCGGGTGAAACTGCGCGCCTTCGCGCTCGCCGGCGGCATCGCCGGCCTCGGAGGAAGCCTCCTGGCCGGCGCGGTCCAGAACGTTCCCTACTCCGACAGGTACTTCCTGTCCGCCGACTCGCTCGCCCTCGTGTCCATCGTGGTCATCGGTGGCCTCGGCTCGGTGTACGGCCCCGTCCTCGGCGCCCTGTGGGTCATCGGCCTGCCCGCGATCTTCCCGGACAACGACATCGTCCCCCTGCTCACCTCCAGCCTCGGCCTCCTCGTCCTCCTCCTCTACTTCCCCGGCGGTCTCGTCCAGATCGGCTACAGCGCTCGCGACGTCCTCCTGCGTGCCGCCGAGCGGCGCCTGGGACCCCCACCAGCCCGCGCGCCGCAGGCGGCGCCCGCCAGGGTGCTGAGCCGGACCATCGAACGCGAGCCACTCCCCGCCGAGCTGGCGGTCCTGCGAACCACCGACCTGCGCGTCCGGTTCGGCGGCCTCACCGCCGTGGACGGCGTCTCCCTCCAGGTGAAACCAGGCGAGATCATCGGCCTGATCGGCACCAACGGCGCCGGCAAGTCCACCCTCATGAACGCCATCGGCGGCTTCCTCCCCGCGGGCGGCACCGTCGAGCTCGCCGGCCAGGACATCACCGGCGCCAGCCCCGCCGCCCGCGCCCGCGCCGGCCTCGGCCGCACCTTCCAGACCGCCACGCTCTTCCCCGAGCTCACCGTCCGCCAGACCGTCCAGATCGCCCTGGAAGCACGCGGCCGCACCGGACTCCTCAGCACCGCCCTCCACCTTCCCCACACCTTCCGCCACGAACGCGCCCAACGAGCCGCGGCCGACGACCTCATCGGCTTCCTCGGCCTCGGCCGCTATACCGACGCGTTTGTCGCCGACCTGTCCACCGGCACCCGCCGCATCGTCGAACTCGCCGGCCTCCTCGCTCTCGACGCACGCCTGCTCTGCCTCGACGAACCGACAGCGGGAGTCGCCCAACGCGAGACGGAGGCCTTCGGGCCACTAATCCAGGAAATCCGCCGCGAACTCGACGCAGCCATGCTCGTCATCGAGCACGACATGCCACTGATCATGGGGATCAGTGACCGCGTCTACTGCCTGGAAACCGGGCGGGTGATCGCCGACGGAGAACCCGACCAGGTACGCAACGACCCGAAGGTCATCGCGAGCTACCTGGGCACCGACGAACGCGCCATCAGTCGCAGCGGCAGCGTGCCCGGCCCGGCGGCAACCGGCCCCGAGGTCATCAGTGCGTCGTCCACGTAGGCGAAGCGCCCGAAAAGCTCCACCGAGATCCAGCCTGTCCGCTCAGTCGCCCTCTTTCTGGAGTTCTGAAAGATGACCGCACCCCGCCGCGCCCGCCGATACGGCTCTTTATTACTTGCGACAGCCACCGCACTCACCCTCGCCGCCTGTAGCGTCGAGTCGGACGACGACAACGACACGCCGGGCACCGGCGGGACAGCCGCGGAGGTGTATCCCGCCCCGCCGGCACCGGCAACCGCGACCGGGGTCACCGCCGACAGCATCAAGATCGGCTTCGTCTATCCCGACCTGGAGAAGGTCAAGCAGTACGTCGACGTCGACCATGGCGACTACCAGGCCGTCTTCCAGGCGTTGGTCGACGAGGTCAACGAGGACGGCGGTATCGCAGGTCGCAGAATCGAGCCGGTCTACGGCGCGGTCGACGTGCTGTCCCCGGCGGGTGCCTCGGAGACCTGCGTCAAGCTGACCGAGGACGAGAAGGTCTTCGCCGTCCTCGGCAGCCTCAACGCCGAAGATGTGACCTGTTACGTGCAGACCCACAAGACGCTCGTCGTCGGTGGTGACCTCACCGCCGAGCGCTACGCCAAGGCCCAGGCGCCCTGGGTCTCCGACCTGCGCGGCGGCGACGAGCTCGGCGAGGGCCTCCAGCAGTTCATCGACAACGGCGCCCTGTCCGGCAGGAAGCTGGCGGTCGTCGCCTACCGCGACGACCAGGCGGTCCTGGACAAGGTCGTGCTGTCCAGCCTGCGCGCCAAGAACATCCCCGTGACCGAGACAGGTGTCCTGGACGCCGACACCACGGACCCGGCCGCCGTCTCGTCGCAGCTGAACGTCTTCATCCAGAAGTTCCAGTCCGCGGGTGTGGACACCGTGCTCCTCGTCGGCGGCTCCCAGGCCCAGTTCCCCGCCGAGATCCAGAAGGGCAGCTACCGGCCCCGTCTGCTGTTCGCGAACAACAGCACAGCCAGCTCCTACGTTCTGGGCGTCCGGGGCGGCGATCTGAGCGCGCTGGACAACGCCCTCGCGCTCGGGCAGGCCACCAACTACGCACCGGCCAACAACCCGTGCGTCAGCACTGTCGAGGCCGCGCTGCCCCAGACCCGGGGAAAGATCATCGAGCCGGCGCTCACCCCGAGCGGGGAACCAGCCTGGGGCACGTCCGAGGCAGCTGCCTGCCGTTACCTGACCCTGTTCAGGGCCATCGCCGAGAAGGCGGGCAAGGACCTCACCTACAAGTCCTTCCAGGACGCCGCGTTCTCCCTCGGCGACTTCCGCCTGCCGACGGTCGTCGACGAGGCGACGTACAGCCGCGAGTCGCCGGCCGGCAACATCCCACCGCGGATCCTGCCCTGGAACCCGGAGCGGAAGGCGTTCCTCCTCAGCAGCTGATCGGCTGCTGTCCGGCGCTGCCCGACCGGCTGACGCCGGCCGGGCAGCGCCGCATCACCGGGTGAGCAGCGACGCGAAGAGGAGACCTCGTCTTGACCATCACCACACCGACCCCCGAGAAGGTCGCGGACCTGGTCTCCCAGCTCACCCTGGAGCAGAAGGTCGCCCAGCTCACCGGGTTCGCCGTCACCGATCTCGTCGTGCCTCCCACCAGCCCAGGCCCGGGTGGGGCGGGGGCGGACCCGCGGAAGACCGGCCCGGCCATCGACTCTCCGTCGCCTCGGCCCGGTCGCCCAGGCGTCGAACGCCGTCCTGCTCGCACCGCTGCTCGGCGAGGAGGCCGGCGCGGCGATCGCCGGCACGGTTTTCGGCACGGTCAACCCCAGCGGCAAACTGCCCAGCACCTTCCCCCGCCACCTCGGCCAGGTGCCCCTCTACCACGGACATCATCACGGCAGTGGCTACGGCCACCCCACGGGCTCCCGGCACGGCTACAACGACCTCGCCGACAACGGCCCGCTCTACCCCTTCGGCCACGGACTGTCCTACAGCACCTTCGACATCGCCCTCGACGACTCCGCCGGGGCGCCCGTCGAGGAGGTCGAGGGGATCATCCGAGCGCGGCTCGCCGTGACCAACACCAGCGACGTCGACGGTGAGGCCGTCGTCCAGCTCTACGCCCGCGACAAGGCCGCGATGGTGGTCCGCCCCGTGCGACAGCTGATCGGTTTCACCCGGCTCACGCTGGCGGCGGGCCAACGCACGACCGTCTCGCTCGAAGCCCCCGTCGAGCGCCTCTTCTACACGATGGTCGACGGCTCCCGGGGTGTCGAGGCCGGCGAGGCGACCCTGCTCGCCGGGTTCAGCAGCGATGACATCCGCGCCACCGGGACGATCACCGTTCCCGCGCGCAGCGCCCGAGCTCCGGTTCCTGGAGACAACAGGTTCCGACGTGACGGCCGAGCGGATACCGGCGGGGCCGGACCCCCTGCGCGTCCGGGTGGTGATCGGCCCTCTCGACCAGACACTCGCGGCGCAGGACGGGATCGCCGCGGAGCATCTCCTCGCCATCCGTGCCGTCACGTACCCCGAAGGCCGCGGTCTCAGCCAGGGCCCCGATCTGATCGAACTCGGCTGGGTCCGGGACGGCGTCTTCCAGGCCCTCGCCGCTGTCGACGGCCGGTACCTGTCCACCGAGGTCGCCAGTGGCTTCACCGGCCAGGTCGTCGGCGTCGAGGCGGTGGGCAACACCGACGCCACGCTCGCCCGTTTCGCCTACCAGGCGATCGGGTCGAGCTGACCCGGAGCAGCAGGATGGCGGGCCTGGCGGATTCCCATCACACGTGTCACACATGGATCAAGGTGTCGTGTGGGACACCGCTGCCGCCGGCCTTCCGCGCGGCGGAAGAGAGCCGCGACGGCGCCCGGCTGTGGTGCCTTCTGGAGAATGGGGTACGCATGACGTTTCGCTGGGGTATCGCCGGGACCGGGGCGATCGCCAGAGGTTTCGCCGACGCGCTGAGTCGCCTTCCGGAGGCTCAGCTGGTCGCCGTCGGTTCCCGCAGCCGGCAGACCGCCGACGAATTCGGTGAGAAGTACGGAGTCGCCCCGCGCCGCAGGTACGACTCGTACGAGCGCCTTGCAGCCGACGACGGTATCGATATCGTTTATGTGGCCTCCCCGCACTCGCAACATCACGAGCACACCCTGCTTTTCCTGAAATCCGGGCACGGGGTGCTGTGTGAGAAGCCGTTCGCGCTCAACGCCGGCCAGGCCGCTGACATGGTCGCCACGGCCCGAGCACACGGAAGGTTTCTGATGGAGGCGATGTGGAGCCGCTTCCTGCCCGCCTACGTCACGCTGCGCGCCCTGGTGACGGCGGGCGACATCGGTACCGTGCTCTCGGTGGAGGGTGACTTCGGATTCCGGTTGCCGATGACACCCTCCCACCGGCTGTTCGACCCTGCGCTGGGCGGCGGTGCGCTGCTGGACCTGGGCGTCTATCCGGTGTCGCTGGCCAGCATGCTGCTCGGTGAGCCGAGCCGGGTCGCGGCGTTCGGGCAGCTCGGCGAGACCGGTGTCGATGAGCACCTCGCCGTCCTGACCTCCTACGACAGCGGCGCGATCGCGATCGCCAAGGCCTCGCTCCGTGCTGGCCTGGCTTGTACCGGCCGGGTCACCGGCACCGCCGGAAGCATTGAGCTGCCGGCGTTCATGCACTGCCCGGACGAGCTCGTCGTGCAGCGGGGGAGTGACACCGAGCGCCTGCACCTGCCGGCGGCCCGGGACGGCGACGGCGACGGGACGGCCGGTGGAGGCCTGCATCACCAGGCCCGTCACGTACACGAACGGTTGCGGTCCGGGCATCTCGACAGCGACATCATGCCGCTGGACGAATCCGTCTCGATCATGCGAACGCTCGACGCCGCGCGCGCCCAGATCGGTGTGCGCTACCCCGCGGACAACACCTGACCCCGCGCCGCGCCGTCTGCAAACCTCACGATTCCCTCTCGGATCCTCAGATCACGCATCCCTCTTCCTGGCGCTTCAGATGAGTCCGCCGGCGCGGGCCACCTTGCCGAGCCAGTGGGCGGAGGGTTTGACGGTGCGGGTGAGGGTGGTGCGGTCGCCGGCGACGAGCCCGAAGGTCATCCGGTAGCCGGACGTCCACTCGAAGTTGTCGAGCAGGGACCAGTGCAGGTAGCCGCGGACGTCGACGCCGTCGGCGAGGGCGCCGGCCAGCCCTTCGAGAGCGGCGGTGGTGTAGGCGATCCGGGCGTCGTCGTCGTCGGTGGCCATGCCGTTCTCGGTGACGAGGACGGGCACGCCGGCGCGTTCGGCGGCGAGTCGGACGGTGTGGCCCAATGCTTGGGGGTAGACCTCCCATCCGGTCTGCGTGGTGGGGGCCCCGGGGGGGACGGGCAGGACGCCGTCGGGGCCGATACGTTCCCGGGTGTAGGTCTGCACGCCGACGAAGTCGTCGTCGCGGGAGACGTCGAGCCAGTCGAGCAGGGCCCTGGCGTACGGCGCGGCAGCGTTGTTCGCCGCCGTCGGCGGGCTGGAGGTCGATGAGGGCCAGCGTCCAGCCGACAGCTGGGTTCCCGGGACCGGATTTGATGGCGTCCACGGCCTTGCGATGGGCCCTGGCCATCACCTCGACGGCGGGGGCGGCCCACGCCGCTCCTGAGTGTGTCCCGCCGGGAGGCGGGCCCTCGCTGCTGGTCGACAGGCCGAGGGCCTCGTCGCGGGACGCGGCCGGGATGACACCGAGGTGCACCATCAGGGAGATGACGTTCGGCTCGTTGAACGTGCACACCCAGGGCACCAGGTCACCGATGTGCTCGGTCACCCGGCCCGCGTACCGGGCGAACCGGTCCGCCGCTGCCGGGTTGCTCCACCCTCCCGCGTCGGCGAACCATCGCGGTGTCGAGAAGTGGCTGTAGGTCACGACCGGGGTGACTCCGTGCTCGAGGCAGGTGCCGACCATCCGGCGGTAGTGGTCGAGAGCGGCGCGGGAGAAAAAGCCCTCCTCCGGCTCGATCCGCGCCCACTCGACCCCGAACCGGTAGGCGTTCAGGCCGAGGCCGGCCAGGGTCGCGATGTCCTCCGGGTACCGGTGGTAGTGATCGCAGGCGTCTCCCGACGGCTCGGCGAACCTCGAGTTCTCCGCCCATTCGCTGTGCCACATGTCGGAGTTGACGTTGCCGCCTTCCACCTGGTGCGCCGCGGTCGAAGCACCCCACAGAAAGCCGTCGGGAAACGTGCTCATAGCCGGTGGACCTCCTGGGGGGAATCCTGTTCTTTCACGTCAGGTGGCTGACGGTGACATCGGAGAGGAAAGAGCGGCGGCCGTTCAGCTCGGCGGTTTTTCCGACGACGTCGAAGCTGCCGCGCAGGCGGATGTCATCGGAGGAGCTGCCGGCGAGAATCTGGATGGGGCCGGGTTCGAGGACGAATCCGCCGTCGAGGGCGACGTAGCCGAGCTGGCTCATGGGCACGGTGAAGGCCACGGTCGCCGCTGCGCCGGCGGCCAGACTGACGCGGGTGAAGCCGACGAGCTCCTGGGCTGGCCGAGTGACTCCGGTGGCCTGGTCGGAGAAGTAGAGCTGCACGACCTCGTCGCCCGCCCGTGCGCCGGTGTTGCGGACGGTCAGCCCGACGGTGACGGTGCCCTCGCTGTCGACCTCGGGTGAGCTGACCGTGAGGTCGTGGTAGTCGAAGGTGGTGTAGCTCAGTCCGTGGCCGAAGGGGAACAGCGGGCCCGACGCCATGTCGAGGTAGCCCAGGTGCATGTCCTGGTCGGTGCGCCGGTAGCCGGTGCCGGTCGGCTGGCCGGAGTAGACGGGCACCTGCCCGGAGTGCCGCGGGAGGGAGACGGGGAGCCGGCCGGCCGGGTTGACGTCGCCGAAGAGCACGTCGGCCATGGCGGTGCCGGCGTGCTGGCCGCCGTAGTAGCCGTAGAGCAGCGCCGGGAGCAGGTCGACGACCGGGGTCAGGGCCATCGGCCGGCCGGTGGAGACGATGCCCACGCACGGCGTTCCGGTGCCGGCGACGGCCCGGACGAGCGCGACCTGGTTGGCGGGAAGGTCGATGTTCGCGGTGTCGCAGCCCTCGCCCTCGGTGATCCGGGGGGTGAACCAGCCGGCCCGTCCGCCGAGGGCGAGGATCACCACGTCGGCGTCCGCGGCGGCGGCGACCGCCGCCGGGATGTCGGCTGGTTCCTCGTCGAGGACACCGCAGCCGGTGGCCACGGTCACCTGCGCGTCGGGCACGGCCAGCCGGACGGCCTCGGCGAGGGACAGCGCCCCGTAGGCCTCGCGGATGTAGTCGTCGATCGGCGTCCCGATGGGCTCGGCGAGCTCCTGGCGCATCAGCGCGGCCGCTTCGGGGGTGATGTCACCGGCCATGTTCTCGGTGCCGGGTATGTGGGCCCGCTCGCCGGTGAACCGGGCACGGAGCATCTCCAGCGCGGCCGGGTAGGTGTAGGGCGGGAACGCGAAGGAGATCCCGTCGGCGTGCGGGCCGACGATCGCGATCCGGCGCAGGTCCCGGGACAGCGGCAGGGTGCCGTCGTTCGCCAGCAGGGTCACCGACTGCTGGGCGAGCCGGTAGGACAGGTCGACACCCTGGCGGGCGACTCCGTTGACGACAACCGGGTCCTCGTCGGCGTAGGGCCGGTCGAACAGGCCGAGCGCGAACTTGTCCCGCAGGACCCGCCACACGGCCTGGTCCAGCTGCTCGGCGGGAACCGTGCCGGCGTCGACCGCCCGCGCGAGCGTGGCGCCATAACCGTCGGAAACGGGAAGCTCGACGTCGAGGCCCGCGGCGAGGGCGAGCCGGCCGGCCTCCTCGGCGTCACGCGCGACGCCGAGCCGCTTGTACAGGTGGCGGATGGTCTCGTAGTCGGAGACGACGATGCCGGCGAAACCGAGGCGTTCCCGCAGCAGACCGGTGAGAATCTCGGGGTTGGCGCCGACCGGGATGCCGTCGATCGTGCTGTAGGAGTTCATCACCGCGCCGAGGCCGGCCAGTCTGATGGCGGCCTCGAACGGGCGGGCGTACACCTCGTACAGCTCCCGGGCCCCGATGGCGGTGCGGGCCATGTTCTGCCCGGCTTCGGTGAGGGCGTAGCCGAGGAAGTGCTTCCCGGTCGCGATCACACCCTCGCGCGGGTCGTCGCCCTGGATGCCGCGGACGAACGCGACGCTCATCGCGGACACCAGGTACGGGTCCTCGCCGTAGGTCTCATGGACCCGGCCCCAGCGGGCGTCCCGGGCGACATCCATGACGGGGGACAGGACGAGCGGGTGACCGATCGCCCGGGCCTGCCGGCGCAGGACGTCCGCCATCTCCTCCACACCGGCGGGGTTCCAGGTGGCGGCGAGCCCGATCGCGGTCGGGAACGTGGTCAGCCCGGGCGAGACCACCCCGTTGAGGGCCTCCACGTGGAAGAGCGCGGGAATGCCCAGGCGGGTCCGGGTGACGAGATAACGCTGGATCTCGTTGACACCCTTCGCCAGGTTCGCCGGCGTTCGGTGGCTGAGCATCCCGAGCGGCGCTATGTGGCCGATCCCGTTGCCCAGGAGACGTTCGGCCTGTGCCTGGATCAGGCCGTCCACACCGAGCAGCCCGACCGGCATCAGACCCGTGATCTGCTGCGCCTTCTCCTCCACCGTCATCGTCCGCAGAAGCGCGTCCGCCCGGGCCTCGGGCGTCAGCGTGTCGTCATACGTCATCGTCGACTCCTTACTGATGCGTCAGCCGGTCAGCGTGCGGATACCGGTGTTCGTGGCCTCCTGGTCCAGGAGTTCTCCCTCCTGGGCGCCGCCGCCCTCCGGAAGATGGCCGAGGTCGTGGAGACGAGAACCCAAGCGCGCTAGCGCGCACTAGTGCCGTGGATCGACAAGCTAACATCGGGTTGTTAGCGCGCGCAAGTGGCGAGATCGAGAGCGCCGGTACGGCGGCGGCTGCTGCTGCTGCTGCGTCGGCACGTACCAGCACGGCGTGCCTGGTCTCAGGTGTTGCGGCCGCCGTTGACGTTGAAGGTCTGGCCCCAGCCCGCCTCGAGCATGCCCGGGAGGACGACCTGGCAGCAGTCGAAGGTGCCGGTGAGGTTGACGGCGATCGACCGGTTCCACTGCTCGGTACTGATCTCCAGGAACGGCCCCTCCGGAGCGATGCCGGCGCTGTTCACCAGGATGGTGGGGCGGCCCAGCCGGCTGCGGACCTCCTCGGCGCCGGCTTCGACGGCGGCGCGGTCGGTCACGTCGACGAGGAGGCCGATCGCTGCACCGCCGGTCTTCTCGATCAGGGCCGCCGTCTGCTCGGCGGCGCCGTTGATGTCGAAGACCGCGACGGCGACACCGTCGGCGGCCAGCCGCCTGCTGATGGCTTCGCCGATGCCCGATGCCCGATGCCCCGCCGGTCACGATCGCTGTGCGCACGGTGCTCACTGGATCCCCTCGCTGCCGACGAGCGTGGACCGGTGCATCACCCGCGGTTTGGTCCGGTCGAACGGACAGGCCCGGTGGATCAGACCGACGTTGTCCCAGATCACCATGTTGGAGGATCTTGAGGATCCCGCCGACTGCCTTGACGAGATCATTGATCTCTCTGCGGGTGAGGCGGCGGCTGGTGGTCTCGACGCGGCCGGTACTGGTGCTCCGGCGAGGCTGGTGCTCCGGCGGCGCTGCCGGAGCACCAGCCTCGGTGCGGTGCGAGGGACCCCGCCCGAGGCGGGGGACTATTCGTCAGTCAGGTACTACTTGCAGGTACTACTTGCTGATCCAGATCTCCTCGGGCAGCAGGGAGCCGAGTCCGTACTGCACGAAGCCACCGACGCCCTTTCCCGCGATCACGCCAGGGTCGGCGCGGGCCAGGAAGACCACGGGCATCAGGTCCACGAGCGCTTTTTCGAACACGGCGTAGGCCGTCCTGCGCTCGTCCTCCGTTGTGGCGGCGCGGGCGTCGGCGAGAGCATCGTTGAGCTTCGGGTCGTCGATGCCGGGCAGGTTGGCTGCGGACTTCCCGTTGAAGGTCGTCCAGAGCCGGGGCTCGGGGTCCTGGAAGAAGGCCGAGGAGACCGCCACGTCGAACTCGTGCGTGCGGCGCAGCGCGACGTACTCGGTGATCTCGGCGACCTTCACCTCGACCTTGACGTTCTTGAAGGCGCCCAGCTGCGCCTGGACGTTCTCCGCGATCGTCCTGTTCTCGGCGCTCGGCGCGCTGGTGAAGGTGAACGAAAGCGGCTTTCCGTCCGCCGCCAGTTCGTCGAACAGCTTCTGGGCGAGTGTCTTGTCCGTCTTGTGGAGCGTGGTGCTCGTGTGGAACGGTGAACTGTCGGCGAACAGCAGGTCGGCGGGCCTCCCGGTGCCGTTGTAGACGGCGAGGTTCACCGCTTCCAGGTCCAGCGCGGCAGCGACGGCCCGGCGGGCGCGGATGTCGTCGAACGGCGCCCGGCGGGTGTTCATCGCCAGGAAGAGCCCGCCACTGAGATCCATGACGTCGGTGGCCAGGCCCGCCTGCTCGGCTTTGTCGAGGTTGACCGGGCTGGACTCGATGGCCAGATCGGCACCGCCGGTGAGCACCGTGTTGTACCGCTGGTTCGTTTCCGTCGCGGTGCGCATCGTCAACCGCTCGAGGTAGGGCTTGGGAGCGTCCCAGTAGCGCGGGTTTTTGACCAGCTTGAGGTCGGCTTGGCGGGTCCAGCTCTCCAGGATGAACGGCCCGGCGCCGATGGGCGCGGCGTCGAAGGACTGCGCCCCCTTCTGCAGGGCGGCGGGCGAGCCGATCCAGTTCAGCGTGGAGGTGACGATGGACTGGGCGAAGGCGGGCACCGGGTTCACGAGGGTGACCTTGAGGGTCACGGCGTCCACGACCTCGGTGGAGTCGATGTCGGACGCCTCGGCGAGGTTGACGGCCCGGGTCGCCGGGTCCTTCAGCCGGTCCCAGTTGAACTTGACGGCCTCGGCATTGAGTGGGGTTCCGTCGGAGAAGACCAGCCCGTCACGAAGTGTGAGGGTGAAGGTCCTGCCCTTGTCAGTGGTCTCGAACGACTCGGCCATCTTGTACTCGACGGCGCCGTCATCGTTGCTGATCATCAGGCTGCCGTAGAGGGCGTTCCCCAGCACGGCGAGGGTGGCGTAGCCATTACCCAGAATGGCCGGGTCGAGTGTGCGCGGTTCAGCCAGCAGCAGCAGGCGCCCTTCGCCGCCGGCGACCGGCTCCCCGGTCGCGCCTGCGGACGGACCCGGACCGGAGTCGCCGCCACCCCCACACGCCCCGAGGGCGAGGGCTATCGCGCACACGGCCGCGCCAACCGTTAATCGGGTCCTACGAAACATCATCGACCTTCCGTTTCTATGGGACGGAGTGTGTCCGCCGGGAACGTGTCGCCGCGGCTGGGAAGAACCTGGCGACAGCTCGTGGAAGAACCAGTTCGAGGCGCGCTTCATCGCCCTGCGCTGTTTCGCGTTCGGCGGCGCTCACCGCCGCGATCTCCGCGCTCAGGCAGGCGTGATCCGCCACCGCAGGGAAGGATCAGCCGTCGCTGCCGTCGTTGCCGGTCAGGGTGCCGTCCTCGTGGGCCATCCAGTGCACGAAACGGTGCAGCGGATACATGGCGTCGTGCGGGTTGCCGATGGTGCTCGGCCCGGCCTCGCCCAGCCGGACGATGCGCTGCGCGCCGCCGCTGGCGAGCCGGTCGCGGTAGTCGGCCATCCGCCCGAAGGGATAGAAGCCGACCGTCTGGGTCGCCACGTTGACGTACTTCATCGCCTCGTCGAGCGAGTCGACCCGGACGACGTTCGCGGTCTTGTTGATCGGGTGGAAGTCCACGGGCTCGTCCGAACGGATCACCAGCCCGTGGCCGTCGGTCCTGCCCCAGACTCCGAACTCGTCGTCAAGCATCATCAGCACGTCGATCTGCTCGCGCAGGTCGGCGTCGAGCGGGCGGGCGTCACCCGAGGCGGCCGCCTTCTCGACGATGCGGGCGTGGAGCCGCTCGCTGAAGCGGTCCGCGTCGGCCTGGTCCGCCTCGACGAAGACGAAACGGCTGGCGACGCAGGCCTCCTGGTTGAGGACCATGACGTCGGCGGCGGCGAGCTCGGTGGCGACGCCGAGCGCCTCCTCGGAGGCGAAGGCCTCCCTGCCGACCATCGAGATCGATGTCTTGGGGTCGAAGGACACCAGCTGGAAGCCTGGCCCCAGGTACTTGATCACGTTGTTGATCGCGTCGCCGCCACCCCAGGCCACGATCTTGTCGAAGTACTGGGGGCGGTAGAGCACCTGCTCCACCGCGTCGTCTCCGCCCCGCCAGTAGACCGCCGACATCGATCTCACGATGGGGTGGTCGGGATCGATGTCCGCCATCGTCCGCAGGACCGCCACCGTGGTGAAGGGGTCGCTGGAGGACATCTTGAACAGGTTGACTGCCTTCACCAACGCGCCCTGGGCGATGGATTTCACCGCGACGCCCGGCGAGTTGCCTGGCAACACGTGGATCAGCCGGGGCGCGAAGGCGCGGACGTAGCTTCTCCGGCCGGTGAAGTCCTGCTTGGGCACCCATTCGTCCAGGGCCCTGGGGTCGGGGAAGTTCTGCTCCACCACGGTCTCGAGCAGGCGCTTGTCGAGATACGCGGCGGCGCCCTTGACCTGCCCTTCCAGGACCGCACGGGGAAGCACGTGGGTGCCGGCCATGCGATCGATGCAGTCCTGCACGAAGGAGTTCCGGGGAT
Source organism: Parafrankia elaeagni (assembly GCF_000374165.1). Classification (GTDB taxonomy): domain Bacteria; phylum Actinomycetota; class Actinomycetes; order Frankiales; family Frankiaceae; genus Parafrankia; species Parafrankia elaeagni. Next base: position 123,656 of record NZ_KB893716.1, on the reverse strand, counting down.
CACGGATCCGCTCGCCCGTCTCGACGAGGAAATCGATGATCTCGCTGAGCGGGACGTTCAGCAGCGGGGGTACCTCGGTGCGCGGGTGCACCGCGCGGTCCATGGCGATCCGCGGCGTGGCGAAAGTGACGCCCAGGTCGCGTGAACGGTGCGTGACGTCCCGGCCCTCGAAAAGCTCACCGCGCAGGAAGAACGGCGCGGCAACGATCGCGTCGGCGGGCTGGGATCGGGTGTCGGTGATGCTCATGACAGGCCCCGCACATACGCGTCGACGGTGCCGGCACACCCGATCTTGTCGTCGCCGCCTTTGAGGTCGGCGTAGCGGGCGATGTTGTCGCGCACCGTGGGCCCTTTCTGGCCGCACCCGCAGGGATCCAGATCGAGCGAGATCCTGTCGCCGGTGATGATGCCGCCCCAGCGCCCGTCGAGCGAGAGGTCGAAGAAGGCGGCCCGGCCTTCTGTCTCGCCGCTCTCGTGCGGGAGCAGTGTCTCGCCCGCCTCGTCAAGGACGAACGGCACGATCCACGGCGGCAGGTGGTAGCGGTTGCCCTGCTGGCACTTGGGCATACCGGAGTTGAGCTCCTGCATCGAGTAGTTCTGGAAGTTCCGGCTGGCCGGAATATTGAACGTCTCGTGGACGAACTCCTGGTAGTCCGGCGGCAGCTGTGCGCGCTTGAGCCCGCCGCCGACGTAGAGGCAGTTGTCGGGGTGGAAGTCCTTCGCCGAGTAGCCCAGGTCCCGCACGATCCTGGCTGCCTGGTACAGCGAGTTCCACATGCCGGCGATGTAGAGCTTCTCGTCGCGGTACCTGACGAGCGCCTCGGCCGCCGTGATCATCGCCTTGTCGAGGGCCTCCTGCCGCTGCCTGGAGGTCTCCTCGAAGCCGGCCAGCTCGCCGGGCAGCGCCGTGCCGTCCGCGATCTTCCTGCGGAGCACGACCATCCTGGTCAGCGACCCGACCGTGATCGGTGGGATCGGCAGGCTGAAACGCTCTCTGGTGGGATCGCTGAACGCCGCCTGCTGGGCCTGGGCGATGACCAGGTTCTTCGGGACGGCGGCGGTCGCTCCCACGCCGATCATCCGTCGATCCCGGGCCGGCTTCACCCCCGAGCCCCAGGAGAACACGTTGACCGTGTCGATGCGGGACCAGGCCATGTCCTGCTCCGACGCGAGCAGCATCGCCGACTTGCCCGTCGTGCCGCTGGAGCAGGAGACGTAGTGACCCGCGGCCGCCAGACGTTCGATCCAGTCGTCGATGCCGTCGATGCCGGCGGTCTCGATCGGGCTGATCGGGTAGGGCGAGACGGTACCCAGCCACTTGCCGAGCCGGTCCCACCTCTCCTCGATCAGGAAGCTCTCCGGGTAGCTCTTGTAGACGCTGTGCGGGAACAGCAGTCCCACCATGTCCTCGCGGCTGCGGATCTCGGTGGTGCCGGCCTCGCGGGCCCGGTGGGCCAGCAGCCGGATGCGGTCCCGGCGTTCCTGGAACCGCTCGTTCAGGGCGGCTAACTGCGTCTCGCGCAACTCGGTGTGGGAGTGGTCGAACCGATCCTCGGCATCGACCAGCTGGGTCAGCGTCTCGATGGCTGAGCTCACAGGGCATCCTTACTGCTGGTAGGGGTGGCCGAGCCCGAAGAACGGCACCTGGCGTGTATCATTAATCGATGCACCGGCCCAGCGCAAGAGGGACTCCGGAGCGAGGCGACGTGTACGACGGAGCGGCCACACCCCGACGCGGGGCGGGGCGTCCCACCCGCGAGCAGGCCGAGGCGCGCCACGAGGAGCTGCTCGACGCCGCACTCGACCTGTTCCTCGAGCGTGGCTTCGAGCTCGCGACGATCGAGATGATCGCCGGTCGGGTCAACATGACCAAACGCACGGTCTACGCCCGCTACCCCGAGAAGGCCGCGCTGTTCCGCGCGGCGGTCCAACGCGCCATCGAGCGCCAGATCGCCCCGCGGGCCCTGCTCGAGAGCCTGGACAACGGCGACCTGGCCGAGACCCTCGAGGCGATCGCCCGGCTACGGATCGCTCAGGTCGCGACACCCAACGGCCTGCGCCTGCAGCGCATCATCAACACCGAGAGCTACCGCTTCCCCGAGATCTTCACCGCCAGCTTCGAGCAGAGTGGCCGGCCGGTGATCGAGTTCGTCGCCGGTGTGCTCGAGCGCGCCGTCGCCGCCGGTACGATCGCCCCCACCAACCCCGCACTCGCCGCATCCGTCTTCATGAGCATGCTGGTCAGCGGCCCGGTGAGAACGATCGTCAGCGGCCACACGCCGACGGACTACGAACTGGACGAGAGGATCCGGTTCTCCGTTCGCCTGCTGCTCGACGGCCTCCTGCCACGCCAGGACGGTTCGCGGCCGTCGGTCACGCCAGAGACCATGGAGGGATCCCCCTGAAACTCGACGCACACCGCCCCGTCGCGGCCGTCACCGGCGCCAGCTCGGGAATCGGTCGGGCGACCGCCCGCAGGCTCGCGGAACGCGGCTGGCAGGTGATCGGCGTCGGCCGCGATCCGCAACGCAGCGCCGCCGCCGAAGCGGAGATCGCCGCGGCGGTGCGCGGGAACGGCGCCTTCACCATGATCCGCGGCGACCTCGCTCTGATGGCGGAGGTCACACGGGTCGCCGCCGAACTCCGAAGCCTCACCGATCGTCTCGACGTCCTCATCAACAACGCCGGCGGCGTGCGAGACAGGAAGATCATCACTGCTGAGGGTACCGAGGCGACCTTCGCGGCCAATCATCTCGCGCCCTTCCTGCTCACCCGGGAGCTGATGCCCCTGCTCAAGGTGAGCGCAGCCAGCCGGCCGCCCGGCTCCACGCGGGTGATCGCCGTGTCGTCAAGCGGCCACCGCACGGTCGCGGGACTCGACTGGGACGACCTGCAGAGCCTCGGTGACTTCCAGCCGGCTGTCGCCTACTGCCGGGCCAAGCTCGCGAACATCCTCTTCACCCGCGAGCTGGCACGGCGATTCGGGCCGGACGGGATCGTCGCCCAGACCATGCATCCCGGTGTGATCGCCAGCAACTTCGCCGCGCACGGGGACGCGGCGATGCGGGCCCACATGGCCGCGGCAGACACGGCACCACCCGACGAAGCCGCCGAAACACTGCTCTGGCTCACCACCTCACCCGAAGGCGGCCACCCGGCCGGACGCTACTTTCACGACAAGGCGGAGGAAGCACCTTCCGAAGCTGCGCAGGACGACGCCGCCGCCGCTCACCTCTGGACCGAATCCGAGAGCCTCCTGGCGAGGATCGGTGCGATCCGACCGGTCTGAACCCGGGCGCTGCGATCCCGTGTGGTCATTCGTGCATGTGACAGGGCACAGCTCGTCCTGAGCGTGCGTCATCCGGCCCGAAAGCCGGGCGGCGTGCCAGCCGTCCGGCGTGCGTCGGACTGTGACAGCGCTGTCGCCGCCGCCTGACGGGGCCGACGTCCGGTGCCACCGCGAGGTGCTGCGCCCGGTGGGCGCAGGCGGGAGGTGCCTTCCTCACCGCTCCCGGCCGTCCGGTACGGTGCGAGCTATCGCTGGTTCCTGGAATGTGATGAGATGCCCGATTCGCCGGGCCATCCGGAGCTTGCCGTCGGCAGGCGGGCCGCCGCTGGTCTCGCCAGCCGTCAGGACGCCCGGGATGTCGTCCGCAGCGAGAAGACCGTCGATCAACATCTTGCATACGGTGTTCGGGAAGCTGACGGTGACGGCTCGGGCCCGGCGGTCCGGCCGGATCGCGGCCAGCATCGGCATCGTCACCCGGCGGGACGGCGCCGCCAGGGTGCTCCTGCGATCGAATTGATCAGCCACCTTCCTCGGCCTGACCCGAATCGGTCCGTGGTCGTCCGGCGCGCCCGGGCCCCGGGCGCGCCGGGCGCCGGACGCCGGGCGCCGGACGCCGGGCGCCGGGCGCACGCCGCGCTAGGTACTCCCATGAGCGGCTCGGGCTCCTTCGTCATGGTCGGACTTCAGGAGGAAGGTTGGCTCCGTGCGTGTCGCACTTTTTGTGATGGGTACCCGAGGCGATGCACAACCCGCGGCGATACTCGGTGCCGAACTGGTCCGGCGCGGTCACGAGGTGGTCCTCGGCCTCCCTGAGGATCTTGCTCACTTCGGGCTCAGCATGGGGGTGGACACCGCGTCGATCGGCGTCGGTGCGCATGACTTCATGGGATCCGAGGATGTGCGGGCCTGGCTGGCCTCGGGCGATCTGGGAAAACTCATGCTCGGGTTCAGCCGCTACAAGCGTCAACAGGCGACCCGCATCGCCGACGCCATGGCGGAGATCTCCGACGGCGCCGATCTCATCGTGTCCGGGGTGACCATCGAGGACGAGGCGGCATGCATAGCGGAATGGCGAGGAGTGCCGATGGCATCCCTGCACCACACGCCGATGCGGGCGAACGGGGCCTTCCCGTTCTTCCTCGCCAGCACCCGCCGGTTTCCGCGTGTCGTCAACCACTTCATGTATCACGCCGTCCAGTCCGCCGGCTGGCGGGTCCTCGCCGCCGACGTCAACAGGCTGCGGGCGCGGCTGGGCCTGCGACCGACGCGGGTACCGACTCCGCGCCGGCTCGCGCGGGCCGGCGCGACGGAGCTGCAGGCCTACAGCCGGGTCCTGGTGCCGGAACTCGCCGCCTGGGGTCCGCGCCGCCCGCTGGTCGGCTTCCTCACGCTGTCGGCCGAGCAGCGCAAGCTGCTCGGGGAGCACCAGCTCGACCCGGCCGTGGACCAGTGGCTGGACGACGGTGAACCGCCCGCGTACTTCGGATTCGGAAGCATGCCGGTCCAGGATCCATCCCGGGTGCTCGATCTGATCAGCACGGTCGCCCGCAGGCTGGGGCTGCGCGCGCTGGTGAGCGCGGGCTGGTCCGACATCCCGCCCGGCACCAGCGCCGACCAGCGGGTCCGTGTCGTCGGCAACCTCGACCACGACACGGTGCTGCCGCGTTGCCGCATCGCCGTCCACCATGGCGGTGCCGGCACCACGGCAGCCTCCGTCGGAGCCGGACTGCCGACCGTCGTGTGCTCGGTCATTGGAGACCAGCCCTTCTGGGGCGCTCAGCTCGAACGCCTCGGGATCGGCGCCACCCTGCGCTTCCCCGAGATGAACGAGCGGACCCTCGTCCGCGCCGTGGAACCGCTGCTGGACCGCGAACCGAGGGAACGAGCGGCCCGGCTGGCCGCCCAGCTCAAGTCGGAGGACGCGGCCGGACGTGCCGTCGATTTCCTCGAGAAGGCGCAGCGGCCCTGATCCAGGCTGCACCAGGGCATGAGACGTACGGGCCGTCAGGCTGTCGCCAGAACCCTCCCCGCCGGTACCGGTACCGAGCCGCCGCCGGACGCCGGTCTCCTGGTCACCGATCACCAGGTCGCCGACCACCAGGACACCGGCGGCTCCTGGCGACTGCTGCGCACGAACCAGCCGTTGCGGGCGTTGTTGGCGGCTCGCACGGTGTCCTGCACCGGCGACTCCCTCAGCCTGGTCGCGCTGATGCTCTACGTCGCGGACGGCACGGGCCAGGGACTCGCGATCGCGTTGCTCCTGCTCGTCGGGGACTTCGCACCGTCGCTGCTCGGCTCCTTCACCGGCGTTGTCAGCGATCGTTTCGACCTCGGACGAGTCATGATCGTTTGCGGGATCGGGCAGGCCGCCACCGTGCTGGTGATCGCGCTGTGGCTGCCCGCCCTGCCCTCGACCACGTCATCAATCCGCCTGCGCAGCTCCGCCAGATCGCCGCGCAGCCATTCGTGCAGTTCGACCAGCGTGTCACCGAGGTGCTTGACCCGGTCGGGGTCGAGGTCGATCGGATGGAGTGCGATGACCGGAATTATCCGATCGGTTTTCGCCTGGTATTCGCCGTACCCCGGCTCCTGCGCGGCGATCTCCGAGAAGAGCCGGTCGCGCTCCTCGGGTGGGGGGATCGAGGCGATTGCCCGGTACGTGCGATCGCCTGTCTCGACCATCATGATCGCGTCCTTGCGGATGTTGTGGTACCACGCCGGATGGGTCGGTGCGCCGGCCGCCGAGGCGACGACCAGGTCCTGTCCGTCGATCTGCATCAGGCCGAGCGGCTGGGTGCGGGGCTGCCCGGTGCGCGCCCCCGTCGTGGTGAGAAGACAGAGCGCGGAACCCTCGAACATCCCGCCGACTTTCCCTGCGTTGGCGCGGAACTCGTCGATGATCCCTGCTGGAACGTCAGAAATTCCTCAAGCTGATTCTCGCCTGGCATGTAGGTGGAAACCCCTGGAAACCCCTGGGAAGCTCTGTGCCCGCCCACCGCGCACCCGGCCGGCTGCGCCGCCTGCGGGATACGGCCGGGAGGATATCACCGCGGCGTGCTTTCTGTGCGCTCGGCGTGCACCGGTTGAATCCTGCCGCTGGATTGCGCAGTTTCCGCTCCCAACTGCCAGAATGCGTTGTCTGGACCGACTCGGTGGCGGGCGGCAGGCGAGAGGCGGCATGGGGAGCATGGGCGGACTGCGTACAAGTGGGCAGCGCCGTGTCTTCCGGCGACTGTTCGAGCCCGCGGCGGGCGCGTGGCTGGGCAGGCGGGCGCGCCTGGCGGCTGCGCTGGTGGCCGCGGTTCTGCTGGCCGGCTGCACAGGTCTGGCTGTGGCCGTGGCGGGCGGGGGCGGCGACCAGCCCGACACGCCGACCAGGGTGCTGATCCTCGGCGACTCGGTCGCCGTGCAGACAGCCGGTGACTACACCTGGCGCTACCGGCTTGCCCAGCACCTGAACCTCACCGCGCCGGGCAGGGCGGACTTCGTCGGTGACCGCATCGACGTCTGGGACAACGTCGCGAACGCGCCCGGCTCGAACGACTACGTCGATGCCTGGTTCGACCGGGACCACCATGCGGTCTGGGGGGCGTCCATCAGGGACGAGCGGGATGCGATCGCGAACGTGCTGCGCGCGACGCCTGCCGACGTGCTGATCGTGTCCCTGGGTGCGAACGATCTCACCTACTGGTCGGCGCCGCAGACCGCCGTCGACGACATGATCGCTCTGATCAACAATGCCCGGCTGCTGAATCCCGACATCGACGTCGTGGTCTCGCAGGTCCTGGACCGCTCCAGATATGACGGTGGGCGGGATCTCCAACAGCAGGCAACCGCCTACAACACGCTGCTCGACCAGCAGGTCGGAAGGTGGCAGACGGAGCGATCCCGGGTGGTCGTCGCCCGTGGCTATGCCGACTGGGACCCGTACCGGTACACCTGGGACGGCTCGCATCCGAACCCTGCCGGCGACTTCGTGATCGCCCGGGCTGTGGCGAACGGGCTCGCGCAGCTCGGGATCGGTGCCGACTTCGGCCCGCTGTACGGCGACTTCCCGTGGCCGTACAGCGGCGGGGCGGTCACCGCCACCAGCCAGCCGGGGCGCAATGTACTGACCTGGCCCGCCACCCCGGGTGCGACCGAGTATCTCGTCGAGCAACGAGTGCTGTCCCGGGGGGAACAGGTGTTCCAGCGTCTTCCGGGCACACTGACCGGCACACCCGGGACGAACACGTGGACGACGGACCCGCTGCCCGCCGGGACGATCACCGAGTACCGGGTCATCCCGGTCAAGGGGAACATGACCGGGAAACCCGGCCCGCCGGGACGCGCCACCACCCGTTGACGGGCGGACCCGCCGACGCCCGCCGCTCGACAGGCCCGCCCCGTGCCGCGGCACGGGGCGCTGGAGCTGCTGGTTCGGCGGGGAGCCGCTCTGTGGGCTCGCTACGTCGCCACGCTGGACCGCGGACCCTGCTGCGCGCAGGGTGCTCAGTGGCCGGACATTCCGCCGTCCACCGCGAGGGTCGCGCCGGTGATGTAGGAGGCACCCGGCCCGGCGAGGAACACCACGGCGGCATCCAGCTCGTGCTGTTCGCCGAGACGCCCCAGGGGACTGGTGCTGGCGATGAAGGTCATCAGCGCGTCCCTTGGGATCTCCGCGGTCATCTCGCTGGCGAAGTAGCCGGGGGCGACGGCGTTCACCCGGATACCCCGGCGGCCGGACCACTGCTGGGCCAGGTCACGGGTAAGGCCGATCAGGCCGGCCTTGCTGGCGGCATAAGCCGCCTGCGGGGCGTAGGACTTGATGAGCCCGAGAACGCTGGCGATGTTGACGATGCTCGACCCGGGTGCCATGACCCGGGCGCAGGCCTGGGCCGCCCAGTAGGCGCCGTTGAGATTGATGTCGATCACTCGGCGGAACTCCTCCGGCTGCTCGCGGAGGGCCGGTACCGCGCTGCCGACGCCGGCGTTGTTGACCAGGATGTCGATCCGGCCGAACTCGGCGACCGCCTTCTCCACCAGGGCGGTGCACTCGTCCGGTGTGCTGATGTCGGTGGCGACGGGGAGGGCCCGCCGGCCCGTCTCCCGCACACTGCGCGCGACCTCCTGGAGGCGGTCGGCGCGGCGGGCGGCCAGGACGACATCCGCGCCGGCCTGGCCGAGGGCTCGGGCGAACCCGGCGCCGAGACCGGAGCTGGCCCCCGTGACCACGGCGACCCTGCCGTCCAGCCGGAACAGGTCCAGCACGTTGCTGGTGCTCACCGCTTCTCCAGGTCCGCGCGCAGGGCCCGCAGCCCGGCGGCGGCGAGCGGGGCGGTGGCTTCGCCGACGGACTCGAAACCGGCGCCGCGGGTTGCGCCCTGTCGGTACCGGGCGTGGATGCCCTCCGCGATCACCGCCACCTTGAAGTAGCCGAGCGCGAGGTAGAACGGGAAGGCGCTCAGGTCCCGGGCGGTGACCGCGGCGTAGCGTTCGATGAGAGCGGCCGCATCCGGCAGGCGCTGGCTGGTGGACGCCGCCGAGCCGGCCAGCACGGGGGCGAAGGCCGGATCCGAGTACGCGATGTGCAGGCCCAGGTCGGCGAGCGGGTCGCCCAGGGTGGCCATCTCCCAGTCGATGACCGCCCGCACCGCGGCCGGGTCGTCCGGGCTCAGGATGACGTTGTCGATGCGGAAGTCGCCGTGCACGATCGACGCGCCGCTTTCGGTCGGGTGGGCCTGGGCGAGCCTGGCGTGCAGGGCGTCGATGTCGGGCAGGTCGCGGGTGTGCACACGCTGCCACTGGTCGTTCCACCGCCGGATCTGGCGGCTCAGATAGCCCTGCGGGCGGCCGAAGGTGCTCAGCCCGACGGCCTCGGGGTCGACGGCATGCAGCCGGGCCAGCACGTCGATCAGTGCGTGGGCGCACCGGTCGATGTCGGCCTGGGGGAGGGCGTGGAGCTCCTCCTCGGTACGGATGACCGTCCCCGGAACGTGTTCGACCACGGCGAAGGCCACATCCAGCGGACCGTTCTCGCTGGCGACGACCGGGCGGGGGACCGGCACACCGCTGCCGAACAGCGCGGCCACCACGTGGTACTCACGGAGAACGTCATGCGCCGACGGGGTGAGCCCGCCCAGCGGTGGACGTCGCAGCACCCAGCGGGTCCGCCCGTCGGTGAGCAGGTAGGTCAGGTTCGAGCGGCCGCCCGGCAGCAGCGTCGCGGTCAGCCCGCCCCGAAGGCCCGGCACCCGCTCGGCGAGGAACCGTTCCAGGGCGGGCAGGTCCAGCCCCTCGACGGCCGTGCTCATCGGGCCAGCTCCGACGCCTGCCGCCGGAGTGCCCGCCGCGCGATCGCCCAGCGGTGCGTCTCGGACGGGCCGTCGTAGATCCGGAACGGCCGCACCTCGCGCAGGAACCTGCCCAGCGGGACGTCCCCGGACACGCCCAGGGCACCGCAGATCTGCAGCGACCGGTCCACCACCCGCCACACCGCCTCGGCACAGAACGTCTTGCCGATCGCGGTGGACTGGGCGGCCGGGTCGCCCTGGTCGAGCTCCCAGCAGGCACGCAGGATGAGGCCCCGCGCGGCGGCGATGTCGATCTCGCTGTCGGCGATCATCTGCTGCACCATGCCCAGCTCGCCCAGCCGCGAGCCGAACAGCTCGCGCTCGCCGGCGCGCCTCGTCGCGATGTCCTGCGCATGACGGGCGATGCCCAGCCAGCGCATGCAGTGCGTCATCCGGGCCGGACCGAGGCGGACCTGCGCGTGCCGGAAGCCCTCGTCGACCTCGCCGAGAACGGCGTCGTCGGGTACCTCGCAGGTGTCGAAGACCAGCTCGGCATGGCCACCGAACATGCTCTCGTCGAGCGTCTCGATGTGGCGGGCCACCTTCATGCCGGGGTTGTCCGTGTCGACCAGGAACATCGTCGCGCCACCCGCGTCCCCGGGGCTGCCGGAGGTGCGGGCCATGCAGATCGTGAAGCCCGCGCCGCCGGCGCCCGTGATGAACCACTTGCGCCCGTCGATGCGCCAGCCGCCGCTGGTCCGCTCCGCGCGGGTGACCAGCGCCCGGGGGTCGGACCCGGCGCCGGGCGCGGGCTCCGTCATCGCGAAACAGGACCTGAGGTCGCCGGCGGCGAGCGGGCGAAGGTAACGCTCCTTCTGCCGGTCGGTCGCGACGGCCTCCAGCAGGTGCATGTTGCCCTCGTCGGGCGCGGCGACGTTCAGAGCGAGCGGGCCGAGCAGGGAGTACCGGCCTCCTCGAAGACGGCGGCACGGCCGCGCATGTCCAGCCCGTGGCCGCCGTACTCGGTACTGACGTGCGGGGCGAAGAGGCCCGCGGCCCGGGCGGCGTCCTGCAGTTCGCGGCGTACCGCCTCGGAGGGGGCGGCGCTGCGCTGCCGCTTCTCGAGTGGGAGCACCACCTCACGAACGAACTGCGCCGTGCGCCGGGCAAGATCGGCGACGGCGGGCTCGGGGGAGAGGTCAACAGTCATCGGATCTCCTGCGGCGACCGTCTGGGCTAACGACCATTAGCCGGATGCTAGTCATGGCTTCGTGTTGCCTGCAAGGGGTTCGGCTAGAATGCCGCGTCGGCGCACACGCGGCGTCGCTATCGTCCGTTAGCGCTCGGGGAGACAGGTGGTCCTGACCGGCTCGGCACGGTCCGCGCAGATCCGTGCCGCGGCCCTCGACCTGTTCACGCGCCTCGGTTACGAGGCCACCACGATGGCTGACATCGGCGCCGCCGTCGGCATGCGCGGCCCCAGTCTGTACAAGCACGTGGCATCGAAACAGGACGTGCTCGCGCAGATCATGACCGGCACGATGGAGGCGCTCCTGGCCGCCCACCGGGCAGCCGTCGCCACCACCGAGGAACCGGTGGAACGGCTGCGCCGGGCGACCGAGGCGCACGTGCGGTACCACGCGCGGCACCACCAGGAGGCGTTCGTCGGCAACCGTGAGATCCGTAGCCTCGTGCAGCCGCACCGCGGACGTGTACTGGAGCTGCGTGCGGAGTACGAGCGGTGCTTCCGTGACCTGATCGAGGCCGGTATCCGCGCGGGGCGGTTCGAGGTGGCGTCCTCGAGGCTGGCCTCGTACGCCATTCTCGACCTGGGAATGGGCGTCGCCGTGTGGTTCCGCGCCGACGGCGAGCTGACCGAGGACGCCGTGGTCTGGCAGTACAGCCAGTTCGCCCTCCGCATCGTGAACGCGCGCTGACCGGCTCCCGCCGGCATGCCGTGCCGCGCGGAACCTCCGCGCCGAGATCGTCGGGACTGAAGGGCTGAAGGCGCCCATGTGGTCATATGGGTGATGATGTCCCGTCAGCGCGTCACGCTATACTCAAACTCGACATCGAGTTTGGAAACGTGGCAGAGTTTCTCCGGGTGACAGAGTTTCTCTGGCGCGGGGTGGCGCGCCGTACGGAGGTCACAGTGGCGCGATCGTGCTCGTCGGTCAGCGACGACCCAGATCTGCGGGCAACGCCGTAGTCCGTCGACGGTGGCACCAGCCGAGGCTCCGCCCCGGCGGAACGGTGCGCTGCTCGGCAGGGGTGACGGCCGCCAGGGGTGACTGCCAGCCGGGATGGTGGCCGTCGTCGGCCCGGGCGGCCCGCCGTGGCGAAGAGTTCTGCGGGCAGACGAACGGTGAGATAGGGAGAGATATGGACGACACGGTAGTCCTGGACGGCCGTTCCGCGGCGAGGAGACACCGTCGACGTTCGGCGAGCATGCTCTTAGCGGGGTCCCTGACACTGCTCGTGTCCGCCGCCGCGTGCGGTTCGGACGACGACGGGAGTGAGCCCGGCCCGGTGGACTCGGCCGCGGCCGCCAGCGCGCTCGGCCCGGCCAGGGCGGCGGCGGGAGCGCCCGTCAAGATCGGTATCGTCTCCGACGGCAGGTCCGCCGCGATCGACAACTCGGTCCAGTTCGACGTGGCGGAGGCGACCGCGAAGTACCTGAACGAGCACCGCGGGGGGATCGGCGGGCGACCCGTCGAGCTGGTGACATGTGAGACGCAGGCAGACCCGGCGAAGGCCACCGACTGCGGCAACCAGATGATCGAGAACGACGTGGTCGCGGTCGCGGTCGGCGAGTCGGGGGTCGGCGACAGCGTCTGGGAGCCCCTGGCTGCCGCCGATGTGCCGGTGATGCTGTACGGCGCGACCAACCCGGCCGTCCTCTCCGACCCGACGACCTTCACGGTGAGCGATCCGAACTTCGGGATCCAGCAGCTGCCGATCGCCATCGCGAAGGCTGAGAAGCTCGACAAGGTGACGTCGGTGGTGATCGACGTGCCCGCCCTGCTCCACAACGTGGAGGAGGTCGCGCCGAGACTGATGGAGGAGGCCGGGCTCGACTACCAGCTCGTCCGGGTCCCGCCCGGCACGGCTGACATGACGCCGCTGCTGCAAGGCGTCGTCGGCGACGACCCGAGCATGGCGTTCGTCGTCGGCAACGACTCCTTCTGCATCAGCGCCTTCAACGGTCTGAAGGCCGTCGGTTTCGACGGCCCCATCAGCGCGATCTCGCAGTGCATCACCGACGCGACCCGTGATGCGGTACCGGGCGACGTGCTGGACGGCATGACCGTCGCCGCCTCGATGCCGACCGGTGGGGACGACCCGTCCACTATCCTCTACAACGCCGTGCTCGAGACCTACGGCAAGGACATCGACCCGAGCTCGTCCACCGGTCGAGGCATGTTCGTGACCTTCGCGGGACTCGCGGTGGCGCTCGAGGGGATCACGGGCGACGTCACCCCGGCGACAGCCGCCGCCGCCATCAGCGCGATGCCGGAGAAGGAGCTGCCGGGCGCCGGGGGCCTGCGATTCCGCTGCAACGGCAAGGCCTTCCCCGAGACGCCCGCGGTCTGCGTGCGAGGCGGGCTGACGACGGTCCTCGACAACGAGGGTCAGTCCACCGACTTCAGGGTGGTCGCGAGCTCGCCCATCCCGGACTGACCGGGCCGCGGAGCACACGGGCGCCCGTGCCCGATGGTTACACGGCTGCACGGCGTGGCCCGGCTGCCCGGCTGGGCAGCGCAGCCGTGCCCTGACGGCCCCACCGGCAGCCGGGCCGGCGACCTGGCCCGGGGCCGTCACCCGCGGGGAGTACGCACTGCGCCGGCTCAGGCGCCCCGGAACCTGTAGAAGGTGGTAGTGGACAGCACCCACCCCGCGACGCGGGGCGTCGGCCAGACGCCCGGACACGAGCCGCCCCGCCGCCGCCCCGGCCGGCCACCGCGCCTGAGCCGGCAGATGGTCATCGACGCCGCGATCGCCCTGGATCCCGGCACTCTGACGCTCCAGGCGGTCGCCGACCGCCTCGGAGCGGACCGCAAGGCGGTCAGCTACTACGTGTCCGGTCGGGAGGAGCTCCTCGAGCTCGTCACCGCGCAGGCCCTGGCAGCGGAGCTGGAGCACCTGCACATCCCCGAGGGCAGCTGGCAGGAGGCCGTCCGCGTCTACGCGCGCGGTGTGCGTCGGGTGCTGCTGCGCGAGGCCTCGCTGTCGCTCCTGATCGACAGGCTTCCCGGAGCGGGCGTCCTGGTCCCGGCCGACGCGCTCCTCGCCAGGCTGCTCGACGCGGGCTTCGACGAGGACCGCGCCAGCCACGCCCTCACCCTCATCACCCGGGTGGTGTTCAGCAACGCCAAGGACATCCTCTTCGCCGCGCGCTTCGCCCGGCACCCGACGGTCACCGAGGTACAGCGCATTCTCGCCGAGCTTCCCGCCGACCGGCTTCCGCACCTGCGGCGGGTCTCCGCCCGGCAGTGGTCCCTGGACGAGACCAGGCCCCCGAGCGACACACCGTCTCCGGGGGACGCCCAGGAGTCGACCTTCGAGCTCGAGCTCGAGTTCATCGTGGCCGGCCTGGAGCGCCTGCGGGCCAGAAGCACCGGTGCGGCGAACTCCACGGCCCGCCGTCCGGCGAACTGAGCGCGGAGCCCCGGACGCGGAGCCCCGGACGCGGAGCCCCGGACGCGGGGCCCCGGTACGGGTGTCAGCTCCAGCGGGGGCGACGGGCCGGGCGGCCTCCTCGCCGCGAGCCTGACCGCGGTGTCGTGGGCCGGTCGGGCCCGCGCCCGCGGGCCCGGGCGCAGCACCGGTCCTGCCCCAGAGGTCCGGAACGGCATCCCCGCGGCGTCGGCTCCGGAACGGACGCGGTCGGGAACTGCCGTGGTGGGCACCCGTGCCGCGGGCCGGGAACCCTGTCGCCCTCGATCTGCTCGACGATCTCTCCATGCTCCATCACGGCGACGCGATGCGACGCCTGCCGTACCAACGCGAGGTCGTGGGAGATGAACACGTAGGCGACGCCGGTGGTGTTCTGGAGCTCCACGAGCAGGTCGAGAACCGTCGCCTGGGAGGACGGGTCGAGAGCCGCGACCGGTTCGTCGCAGATGATCAGCTCCGGAGACAGTGCCATGGCCCGGGCGACGGCGAGGCGCTGACGCTGCCCATCCGTGAACTCACGCGGCAGCCTCCGTCCCGCACTGGCCGGGAGACCGATCTGGTCCAACAGCTCGCGCACCCGTCTGGCAGCCGCGGCGGCCGGGACCCGCTGAGCGCGCAGCGGTTCGGCGAGCGCCGTCTCGACCGTCAGCGTCGGGTTCAGCGACCTGTCGGAGTCGCGGAGAACAACCTGGATCTTGTCCGCGAGGCGGCGCCGCCCGCCCCGGGACAGCCGGACGATGTTCTGCCCCTTGAGCTGGATGGAACCTGAGGCCACCGGTGCGAGCCCCAGCACCGCGCGGCGCAGCGTGGTCTTGCCGGATCCGGACTCGCCCACGATGCCCAAGCACTCGCCGGGACGGACGTCGACCGAGACGCCCCGTAGTGCTCGGACCGGGTTCCTGTGAAAACCTCTGACCGGATAGTCGACCACGAGGTCCTCGACATCGAGCAGCGTGCTCACATCTCGGCCTTTCGGAAGCGTGGATTCTACGGCGTGCCAGGCTTCTCTCGCCTGCGGCACCAGTGGGCAGACGGCGGTCTCTCCAGTTTTTCCCTGCCGGGAGAAATTAAGATACGGGCAGCCGTTGGTCAAGGGGTCTGTCGGTACCCGAGAGGCCGGGGCGGGAGGCTGATCGGCGCGGCGGCATCGCGCACTCGTCACCATTCCCAGCGGCGGGCGTGGCCCCTGGAAACGGGTCCGAGGGGGTGGCCGGGCGGTGGGCGAGGCGCCGTTGGCGCTGCCTCCAGGAGGTCGCCCCGGCCGGTCCGAACGAGGCCCGAGCTGCGCCTGCCCGGGCCTCGTTCGGACCGGCCGCGGCGGCCCTCGGCTGTCAACAAGGCATCCGCTCACCGGATGCTCCTGCTGGTCGAGGGTCAGAGCTCCGGGCGAATTCCCAGCGCGTTCGTCCAGAGGACGGTGAGCTGCTGCACCGCGGTGTCGAGATCGAAGTTCGAGCTGTTCTCGGTGTTGAACAGAAGGTCCGCGAAGTAGGCGACCATGCCGCCGAGCGCCTGCGCGGCGTACGCGGGATCGACGTTGCGGTCGGCGAGATCGGCGTCCTGGAGTGCCCGCACGCGCTGCTCGATGGCGTGAGCGAAGACCTCGTGGCGTTGCAGGCGGATCTTGAGAACGTCGTTGTCGAAGGTGGCGACCTGCTGAATGACCTGCATTATCTTGGCGTTCGCGGCATAGGTCTCGAAATAGTGCCGGTTGGCCGCGCGGATGCGTTCGACCGGATCGGTGACGGAGCCGGTCGGTTCGGGAGTGAGAAGATCAAGCTCGACCGAGTCGACAACCTCCCGGAAGATCTCTTCCTTGGAGACGAAGTACGTGTAGAACGACCCGTGGGAGAAACCCGCCAGATCGCAGATGTCGGCCACCCTGGCGTGGAGGAAGCCGTCACGCTCGAACACGATGCGGGCCGCGTCGACGAGCTGGCTCCGGCTCTGCCGACCCCGGCGGGTACGCCCGGTACCACGACGCTTCCCGATTTCGACCTCGTCGCGGCGTGCGCGGGGGGCGTTGGGAAGCGCGGTCCCCTGTTGGGTACGTTCAGGCACGGTCGGTCCTCTCGGCGCATGTCAACCGGCTCTGCCGGCTCGCGCCGGAACCCGGCGAGCGGTGGCGGGTCTGGTGGGTGCTGCTGCCACCTCGTGGCGACGCGGCCAGGCCCAGATCCCGCCGCTCCTGCCCCAGCCGTGCAGGTCGGACGGCAGGTCCGACACGCCTGCGCTTCCGGGCCACGCTCGCTCCACCTCTCACGATGTCCGTGTCATGTTGCACCAACATTTAGCTCGACGTCGACCTTGACATCGAGGTTCCCGGTGTGACGATGCCGCGGGTGTGATGCCTGCCACGGGTGAGACCCGCCTCGGATAGACGCCACCTGGTGCTCAGGCCCGACCGCCGGAGGCCGGTTCAGTGCTGGCGCCGGTTCAGTGCTGGCGCCGGTTCGAGGTGTGCCGCCGGTTCGAGGTGTGCCGCCGCCAGGCACGCGCCCGGGCATGTCACCACCACGGCCGCATCGCGAGGGCCATCAGGGGCGGCGGTGGCCCGCAGCTGCGGGAATAGGCTTTCGGCTGTGACTGCAGACGAGCCCCTCCATGGCACATTCGTCCTCGACCGCGAGCTGGGTTCGCCGCCGGTGGCGGTCTATGCCGCTTTCGCGGAATCGGACCGGCGTGCCCGGTGGGTGCGTCTGCCGGGAAAGGCCGACCCGGGTAACCGGTATGACGTCAGCCTCGGTGGTACCGAGCTTCTGCGCAGCACCATGCGGATCGGGGATTCGGTCGAGCGGATCGAGCGTCGTACGCACACCCTCCAGTTGGTTCCCGGGCGGCTGGTTGTCTTCACCTACGAGGCGGTCGTCAACGACCAGGTGCGGTGGGTGTCGTTGGTCAGCGTTGGGCTGCGGGACAGCCGGGAGCGGGCGGCAGGCACGAAGCTGACGTGGACCGAGCAGTACGTTCTGCTGGTGATGACCGGGGACGGCGCGGACGACGTCGCGCACCTGCGGGGGGGCACGGGACTCCACCTGAACGGGCTCACGGCGGCTCTCGGGGAGGGATCGGCGATGCGCTCGGCGACGCCTCTGGAGGGGCGCTGACTCGGCGCGCAGCGGCGGTCGGTGGTCGTGGCTCGCTGCGTCAACGCCTACGTGCGGCGCGCGCACGTGGCCGCCAGCGTGGACCCGGCGGTCGCCCGGGCGTTCATGCGCCTGGCGAATCTCGTCGACACGCCGGAGACCCTGCTCCAGCCGGCAATGATGGCCCGGATCCCGAGGCCCGCGCGGCGGCCGCGCCGCCCGTGAGGGGAGCGACGGGCCACATGGTTTGGGGTTAGGACAGCCCGGTGGCCGCGCGTGCCTCGGCGAGTGTGCTCCAGCCGGTGCCGAGCATCATCCAGCCGTCGTGGCCGGCCAGGCGGTTGATCGGGTCGCGGACCTTGACCTGCCAGCTGCCGGGGCTGGTCTCGCGGGCGAGGGCGGCCTTGCCGTCGCAGGAGCCGTAGTACCGGCCGAGCGCGGCCGGTTCAGGTTGGATCGCGGTGAGCGAGTGGTCGGAGTCCATCAGGTCGCTCCGTAAAAGGGCCACAGGCACGCCCGGGATGGGCGTGGCTCGCGGGTCATGACCCGGGTGGCTGTTGCTCGAGTTCGATATTACCCTCTGGTTCGGACCCTGGCAGCGCGGCAGCGCGCGGTCTGGGCGGGGGGCCTGGACGAACGTCTCGCCACCGAGGGCGTCGCCCACATCCGCGTAATTAGCCGGTGCCGGTAGATCCCTACCCACGTCTGCTCTCGATGGTGGCAGCGACGATCGCCGCCACCTCCCGGTACCGGTCGAGGACGGAGGGGAGCGGCTCGGCCGTGCGGGTGACGGCGGCGGCGCGGGGCCAGGACGGCGGCGCGGCGCCGTTCGCGCGGGCCAGGACCGTCGCGGCCTGCCGGGCGGCGCCGTCGGCGACGTATTCGCCGGGCGCGGCCACGGCTACCGGCACCCCGAGGATCGCGGGAGCGATCTCCTGGACGGCAGATGACCGGGCGCCGCCGCCGACGAGTGTCACCCGGTCGACGCACACGCCTTGGGCGCGCAGAGCGTCGAGGCAGCCCGCCATCAGGCAGAGCACGCCTTCCACAGCGGCGCGGGCGAGATTGGCCGGGGTCATCGATGCTGGCGTGAGGCCGTGCAGGGAGCCGGTGGCGGTGGGGAGGTTCGGGGTGCGTTCGCCCTCGAGGTAGGGCACGAACACCAGGCCCGCGGCACCCGGTCGGGCGCTGAGGGCGAGCCGGCTGAGTTCGTCGTGGTCGACGCCGAGCAGGGCTGCCGTCGCGTCGAGGACGCGGCTGGCGTTGAGGGTGCAGGCGAGCGGCAGGTGGCGGCCGGTCGCGTCGGCGAAGCCGGCCACCGAGCCGGTGGCGTCCCGGGTGGCGGCGGTGGCGACCGCGGCGACGACGCCCGAGGTCCCCAGGGACATCATCGCCTCGCCCGGCCGCAGGTCCAGCCCGAGGGCCGCCCCGGCGTTGTCGCCGCATCCCGGCCCCAGGAGCAGGCGGCCCCAGCCGTTGGCGGTGTCGCCCCGTCCCGCCGTGTCCTCGGGGCCGGCGACGGTCGGGAGGACGATCCGTCCGACGTCACCGGGCTCGCGGCGCAGCGCCAGGGCCAGCAGGTCCCGCCGGTAGGCGCCGATGGCGCCGCCGGAGGCGTCGAAGTAGCCGGTGCCGGAGGCGTCGGAGCGGTCGGTGCGCAGGGCGTCCAGCGACCGGGCGCCGGACAGGCGCCAGGTCAGCCAGTCGTGGGGGAGCGCGACGGCGGCGATCCGGCCCGCCGCGTCGGGTTCGTGGTCGGCGAGCCAGCGCAGCTTGGTGACGGTGAACGAGGCGACCGGGACCAGGCCGACCGCGGCCGCCCACCGCTCGGCGCCGAGCTCGGCGACGAGGTCGTCCGCGGCGCGGGCGGATCGGGTGTCGTTCCACAGCAGCGCGGGCCGGATGACCCGTCCGCCGCGGTCGAGCGCGATCATCCCGTGTTGCTGGGCGGCGACCGAGACGGCTGCGACGTCGCCGAGGCCGCCGGCCCGCTCGACCGCGGTGAGCAGGGCCGTCCACCAGCATTCGGGGTCGATCTCCGTCCCGGGGGGATGCGGAGCCGTTCCCTGGCGGACGAGAACGCCGGAGGCGGCGTCCCGGATGACCACCTTGCACGACTGGGTGGAGGAGTCGATCCCCGCGACGAGCACCATGCCGCCGGGCCGGCTCAGCCAGCTGAGCGGGCGGCGGCCCTGGCACCGGCCGCGGTCGGGGCCGGGGCCGGGGCCGGCGAGCCGACGAGGTGCTCGATCGCCAGTTGCTGGAGCCGGACGAAACCGAAGTCCCGCTCGGCCGCCCTGGCCGGGTCAAAGTCGTCGTCGTCGGCGGTGAGCAGGTCGGCCGCGGTCTCGCCGGGGGAGAGGGTGGGCTTGGCCAGCTCGAACACCCCGGCGTAGGCCATCGCCTCCTGGACGGCGGGATCGGCGCGGAACGCCGCCGCCCTCTCTGCGAGCAGCAGGTAGGTGGACATGCAGGCGCGTGCCGACTCCCAGACGCCGGTCATGCCCTCCGTCCGCGACGGCTTGTAGTCGAAGTGGCGGGGGCCGGTGTAGCGAGGGCCGTCCGGGTAGCCGGGGAAGCCGTTCTCGAGGAGGTCGACGGTGAAGAACGCGGAGACGAGGTCGCCGTGCCCGAAGAGCAGGTCCTGGTCGTACTTCAGGCCCCGCTGCCCGTTGAGGTCGATGTGGAACAATTTCCCGCTCCACAGTGCCTGGCCGAGCGCGTGGGTGTAGTTGAGGTTGGCCATCTGCTCGTGCCCGGTCTCCGGGTTGAGCCCGACGATGTCGCCGTGTTCCAGCTCGGCGATCAGCGCCAGGGCGTGCCCGGCGGTGGGCAGGAAGATGTCGCCGCGTGGCTCGTTCGGCTTGGGTTCGAGCGCGATCCGCAGGTCGTAGCCCTGGCTCCTGATGTAGCCGGCGACGGTGTCCAGGCCCTCCCGGTAGCGCTCCAGGGCGGCGAAGACATCCTTCGACCCGTCGTACTCGCTGCCCTCCCGGCCGCCCCACATCACGAACGTGGTCGCGCCGAGCTGCGCCGCGAGATCCACCGCGCGCAGCACCTTGCGCAGGCCGAACCGGCGCACGCCGCGGTCGTTCGACGTCAGCCCGCCGTCCTTGAAGACGGGATGGGTGAAGGTGTTCGTGGTCACCATCTCGATGACCAGGCCGGACGCGTCGGTGGCGTCCTTCAGCCGGCGGCACGCCCGCTGGGTGGTGGCCTCGTCGGCGTCGAACGCGAAGACGTCGTTGTCGTGCAGGGTGATGCCCCAGGCGCCGATCTCGGCGAGCCGGTCGGCGTACTCCCACGGGTCGAGGGCTGTCCGGGTCGGCAGGCCGAACGGGTCGGTGCCGGTCCAGCCGACCGTCCACAGGCCGAAGGAGAACCTGTCCGCGGGGATGGGCTGTCGTGGCATCGCTGCTCCGATCCGCGTCTTTAGTATCGCGGTGAAACATAATTCGCGGCCGCGGTAGCGTCAACCCGTGCCCCTGGAGCTGTCCGGTCCGCAACCGACGAGCGGGGCCCGGCAGGCGACCCTGCGAGAGAGCAACCTCGCGCTGGTCGCCCGCACCGTCGCCGCGTCGGCGCCCGCGTACCTTTCGCGGGCGGATATCGCCGGGGCGACCTCGATGACCCGCGCCACCGCCTCACGCCTCGTCGACGCGCTCGTCGCCGGCGGCATCGTGGACGAACTGGGCCCGGCCGAGCGGGGCCCGGGGGAGCTGGACCGGCCCGCGCCCCGCCGGGGGCGCCCCGCGACACCACTGGCCCCCGGCTCGCGGATCGCAGCTCTGGGTCTCCAGGTCGACGCCGGTTTCCTGGCCGCCCGGGTGATCAACCTGCGCGGCCAGGTTCTCGCCGAGTGGGTCGAAAGCGGAGATCTCGTCGCGAGCCCGCCGGGAGAGGTGCTGCGTCGCCTCGACGCCGCCGGCCGCGACGTCCTGTCCCGGGTGCCCGGCGGTGCCGCCCTCATCGGAGCCAGGCTCGCGCTGCCCGGCATCGTCGCGGTGGAGGACGGGCTGCTGCTGCGGGCACCGACCCTCGGCTGGTCGGACATCCGGCCGGCCGGCCTGCTGGCCTCCGGGACGCTCGCCGGCCTGCCGTTGACGATCGGCAACGAGGCCGACCTGGCCGCGCGGACCGTCGCCGAGAACGCGCCGGGCCGGCCGGGCCCGGTGCCGGACTTCGTCTACCTGTCGGGCGGGATCGGCATCGGCGGCGCCGTGGTCCGGGACGGCGCGGTCATCACCGGCTCCCACGGCTGGGCCGGCGAGATCGGGCACGTCTGTGTCGACCCCGACGGCCCGGGCTGCCCGTGTGGGTCGACCGGCTGCCTGGAGCGCTACGCCGGGCGGCACGTGATCCTCGCCGCGGCCGGGCTGGACCCCACGGCCCCGCCCGAACTCCTGGCCGAGCGGGTGGCGGCCGGCGACCGGGAAGCGGGTCAGGCCGTCGGCGTGGCCGCGTGGGCGCTCGGTATCGCGCTGGCCAGCGTCGTCAACATGTTCGACGTTCCGACCGTCGTCCTCGGCGGGTATCTGGGCCAGATCGCCGGCCTGCTGCGTGCGGACCTGGAACAGGCACTGCGGGCCCGCGTGCTCTCGGCCCGCTGGGTCGCGCCGACGATCGTCGCGGCCGAGCCCGGCTCCGCCCCCGGTGCCACCGGTGCGGCCTTCGCCGAGCTGGCAGCGGTGATCGCCGATCCGGCGCGTTGGACCGGCCGGCCGCCCGGCGGGTAAGTGCTGTGACCGGCAGGGGTTGGCCCCGGCCGGCGCATCCAGGTGGTCGCTGGCAAGGCGCTGGAATCCGCCGTGTAGCAGCGCTCCTCAAGGATTCCGGAAACGTGGGCAGCGGGAATGTTTCCGGCTCGACCACCACAACCGGATAGAGATCTTGCCGTCGGGCGCGTCGGCGCACCGTCCCCGTAGCCGCCGGTGGGCTTGACACCTGCGCCTATGCCAGGTTGTCCCTTCGATCGGTCAGAGCTCGTAACCTGCCGCTGCGGAAATAGGGCCACCCGAACGGGCTAGCACATCTGGGCTATCCCTTCACGATCCCAGGATTTCGTCCGTACTGTGAGGTATCCGCAAGGTGATCTTTATCGTTCTGCTGTTTCCGCTCGCGTACATGGCAATGACGGTGGTCATGGACGCAGTCGAGGACTGGCTGAGCTCACGTCGGGTGCCGACGGTGCCGACGGTGCCGACGGGGCTCGCGGGGGCATCGCGGGCGAGGCGTGCAGTCACCGGTGCCGGGCGGACCGCGGGTGAGACGGTGCTGTCGGCACCGGCATCGCTGCCGCCATCATGGCCCGCCCTGGCGCCGGTGCCGCCAACGGCAGTACTGCCGTCACCGCTCGCGCCTGGAACGTGGCCCGCGGATGGGCAACAGCCGATACCCGCGCAGTACCGGCCTGCGGCGGCACGGGCCGCGGGCTGGAGCTGACACGGTGGTCCGGAGAGGCGGGCGGTCTGGGCCCGGTTGACGCCTGCCCGGTGCCCGCCGGGTCGGCGCCGCGAAGCATCCACAGCTACGTTCCGCATGTTCCGAGGAGGTGGCGCGCGAGCGCGTGGGGCTCCGACAGGGCGATCAGATGACCTCCCGGCAGGATGTCGGCCTCGACACCCAGCCGCTCCCGGGCCACCCGGCGCTGGAACTCCACGGGGAAGAGCCGGTCGTCGGCGCCGGCCACCACGTGAATCGGAATACGCGGCCAGCAGCCGAACGAACAGACGGAGCCGAACACGGCATCGTCCTCGGAACGGGGATCCTTCAGGATCGCTTCCGCATCCTCGGGGGACACGTCGTGCAGAAAGTACGTGTCAGGGTCGAACTCGGTGCTGTAGCCGCCGTGCTCGGCCGCGGCGGCGCAGGCCTGGGACTGCCTGGTGTTGTCCCACCAGGCGCCCGGCGTCTCGCCCGGAACGGGAATCATCGCGTTCACGAACACGATCGCGCTGACCGGGACCGACTCGGCGACCAGGGGCGCGGTGAACCCGCCGAGCGACTGCGCGACCAGTACCACCTCGCGTCGTCCGCCCACCGCGGCGCCGACCAGGGCGGCGTACTCGGACAGGCCTGCGCTCGGGTCGTCTCCGGGCAGGTCGATGGCGACCGCTTCGTGGCCGGCGGCCCGCAGCAATGGTGCCAGCCGATGCCAGTAGACCCCCGCACCACCGGCGCCAGGGATCAGCGCGAAGACGCGCGGCCTTCCCGGTGCCCGCTCGTCCAGCTCGATCATCTCGTCCCCGCCCTTCCTCGATGTCCTCGGTAGACCTCGGTTCCGGACGCGTCTCATCGGTGCGGCAGCCGCCGCCCGGCCGTCTGGCGGCTCTCCCTGTCGGTCTCGGATGAGGTATCCGCTGGGGGTGGGTTGCTGCGCCCGGTCCCGCTCCGCTCGAAGAGCATCAACGCCGTGATTCGCCCGGGTCGGTCGGGTCCTGCCGGTCGAGCTGCGCGGGCGAGGTGGGGTACAGGCTGTGCCGCGCCCGTCGCGCCTGCGTCGCGGCGGGCTCGTTGTTGGTGGTGAGGCGGAAGACGGCCCGCTCGAGTGCGGGGAGGATGGCGGTGATGTCGAGCTCGCCGTTCGCGAACTGACCGACCACGGCGTAGGCCATGTTGGTGAGGATCAGCCCGATGTCGTCGATGTAGGTGGGGTCGCCGCCGACCAGGATGGCGCGCGCGACCGGTTCGATGGCGCCCATGGCCTGCTGGTCGAGCTTTCGTCCGCCCGGCCCGTTCCGCGCCCGGTGATAGGCCTCGAGGATGCGCGGGTTGCGTTCCCACGGTTCGAAGACGTGCCGGAACACCCGCATCAGGCCGTCGTAGAGGGATTCGCCGGGAGCTGGCGGTGCCAGCGGTGCGCAGCTGTTGACCGTCAGCCACTGCTGGAGCGCGGCCACGACGAGCTCGTCCCGACTGGGAAACAGCTTGTAGATCGTCAGCGGCGAGACGTGTGCGCGGCGGACCACCTCACGGATCTGGACGGCGTCATGGCCGCCGGACTCCAGCAGCTCGAGAACCACGCGGAGGACGGCATCGCCTGACGGGGATCCGGGCACCCGGCTCCTCTCTCGTGTTCGCCGACAGGCCTTGCTCAGGACATCATCCCAGATATCCTGGTTATCCGGATATCTGGGATATCCGCGTGTTCTGCACGCTCAGGGGCGGCTGGCTGGCCTGGAGGACGGGCCGGCACTGCCGTCACGGTGAAGGAGGACCTGCATGGCCACATACGTCCTGGTGCATGGCGGCGGGCATGGCGGCTGGTGCTACCAGCCGGTCGCTCGTCTGCTGCGGGCTGCCGGGCACGAGGTGCACGCGCCCACACTCACCGGAGTGGGGGAGCGGTCACACCTGGCGAGCCCGACGGTCGACCTCGAGTTACACATCCAGGACGTCGTGGCGGTGCTGCACTACGAGGACCTGCGGGACGTGATCCTGGTCGGGCACAGTTACGGCGGCATGGTCATCACCGGTGTCGCCGACCGGGCCGCCGACCGGGTGGGCCGCCTCGTCTACCTCGACGCGGCGAACCCCGTGAACGGCCAGTCGCTCCTCGATGTCGCCGGGCCGATCATCGAGGCGACCCGGCCACACGGCCAGGTGGTCGACGGTGTCGAGCTGGTCCTCCTGCCGGCCCCGGGCGCGGGGGCCTTCTACGGCGTGACCGATCCCGCCGACCTCGCCTGGATGGACGATCGCCTGACCGGCCACCCGTGGCGGTGCTTCGAGCAGCCGCTGACGCTCACCAACGAGGAGGCGCTCTGGGTGATCCCGCAATACCACATCGTGTGCACCTCCACGCTGGCCACCCGCGACGCGGAGCTGATGGAGAAGGCGCACGCGGCCGGCCGCCTGTGGGAGATCGACACCGGCCACGACCTCATGATCACCGAGCCGCGGGCGGTCGCTGACGCGCTCCACGAGGTCGCCGCCGCCTGACGAGCACTCAGTGACTGCCGGGGAGCTGGCTGGTGACGCCGTCGAGGAAGAGGGCCATGCCGTGGGTGAAGACGTCGTCGGCGGACGCGGTGGTGTAAAGATTCCCGGCCGCACGTAGCGCCGGGAAGTCGTCAGCGGGTAGTCCGTCGAGGAGTTGGCGCAGGCCGGCCGCTCCAGCCGCTCCGGCCACTCCGTTCGAGCCGCGGCCGGCGGGGCTGCGTCGGATGCTGGCGGAGCCACCGACGAACTCGATCATCGTTATGGTCGTGTAGACGGCCTGCCTGTCGGTCAGTCCAGCCTCGCGGAACAGGGTGAGGGCGAACTCGACGAGGCGCAGCATGTTCGGCCCGGAGCCCGACTGGCTCCGCCCGGCCGACGGAGGCAGCGGCTGGCTGAGGATGACCCTGCGCATCTCGAGCATCAGCGCCTCGACGTCGGCACGCCAGCCGCGGCCGGTGCGCTTGAGTCGGATGTCGCCCATGACGTGGTCGGCGATGAGGGCGATCAGCTCGTCGCGGCTGGCGATGTGCCGGTAGAGCGAGGCGTTGCTGGTGCCGAGCCGCTCGGCGACCGAACGTACCGTCATGGCGTCCAGTCCTTCCTCACGGAGGACCTCCAGGGACGTCTCGACGATGCGTTCGGTGGACAGGCCACCGGCGCGCGGCCGGCGCCGGCGGTCGGCCAGGGAGCGCTCGGCCCACCAGCGGGCGGATCCGGGATCGGCGGGAACCGCCGTCTCCTCGGCTGACACCGTCCCCACGGCCGACACCGTCTCCACGGCCGACACGGCCCTGTCGTCGTGCTCAGGCGACTGGAGACCATCGGTCACCACGGGTGGTGAAGGTGTCACGCTGCCCTCCGGTTCCGTCTTGACGATATGCGACCATCGCCCGCATACTCATCCACTGGTAAGCGACCGTCGGTCGCATAAGGAGTGGGAGTGCGGCCACGATTACAGCGCGGACCGTCTCCTGTCCACCGCCATCGTGTCTTCGTCTGGGGAGAGTGGTCATGACCGCGGTGATGCAGGGTGTCCGGATTCTCGAGGTCGCTGAGCACACGTTCGTACCCGCCGCGTCCGCGCTGCTGTCCGACTGGGGCGCCGACGTGATCAAGATCGAGCACGTCGAGCGCGGGGATGCCATGCGCGCGCTGGCGTCCTCGGGTGTCGCGGTCGTTCCCAAGGACGTGCACGTGCTGCTGGAGCACTCCAACCGCGGCAAGCGCAGCCTCGGTCTCGACCTCACCTCGGAGGCGGGCCGCGACGTCCTCTACAGGCTCGCGGCGACCTGCGATGTCTTCCTGACCAACAAGCTGCCCGGAGTACGCACCAAACTGCGCATCGACGTCGAGGACATCCGCGCACACAATCCGAACATCATCTACGTCCGAGGGACGGGTCAGGGTGAGCGCGGGCCGGAGGCCGACCGGGGCTCCTACGACTCCCTGGCCTTCTGGGCCCGCGCCGGCGTCGCGGTGGGTGTCATGCGCCCCGAGTACGGCCATGTCCCGGTTCCGCCCGCGCCCGGGTTCGGGGACTCCATCGGCGCCATGACCATCGCCGGAGGGATCATGGGCGCGCTGTTCCACCGCGAGCGCACCGGCGAGGCCACCGAGGTCGACGTCTCCCTCATGGCGACCGGGATGTGGGCGATGGGCCAGGCCCTCGCCCTCTCCCTGCTGCTCGACATCCCGTGGACCCCGCCGCCCGTCGACGCGCCGCGTTCCAACCCGCTCACCGGCAACTACCGGACCAGCGACGGCCGCTGGCTGTCCTTCACCTGCCTGCAGGCCGGCAGGTACTGGCCACCCCTGTGCGAGGTCATCGGCCGCCCCGAACTCGCGACCGATCCCCGGTTCGCCGACCACGCCGCCCTGATGGCGAACAGTCGCGAGGCCATCGCCATCCTCGAGACCACCTTCGCCCAGCACCCGCTGGCCGAGTGGCGCGAGCGGCTGGCGAGCTTCGTCGGCCAGTGGACCGTCGTGCAGGACACCCTGGAGGCCGCCGCGGACCCGCAGGCCGTCGCCAACGGGTACGTCCAGGACTGCACCACCGCCGCCGGCATCCCGTTCCGTCTCGCCGCCGCCCCCGTCCAGTACGGCGGGCGGCCCTCGCCGGCGGGCCGGGCGCCGCTGTTCAACGAGCACGGCGACGAGATCCTCGCCGAGCTCGGTCTCGACACCGACGCCGTCCTCGACCTGAAGATCCGCGGTGTGGTCGCGTGACACCGCTGCCGACGAAGAGCCTGGAGATCCTGACATGACGCTGTTCGACGCCTTCCGGTTCGACGGGAAGCGGGTTCTCGTGGTGGGCGGTGCCACCGGCATGGGCGCCGCCGCCGCGGAACTCGCGCAGAGCGCCGGCGCAGAGGTCGTCGTCGCCGACCACGCCGAGGTCACGCTTTCGGGTGCCAGGGCCATCCACGTCAATCTCGCCGACGCCGCCTCCATCGACACCACCGTCGACCAGCTCGGCGGCCCCGTCCACGCCCTGCTGCTCGCCGCCGGCGTCGCCGACGGAACTCCCGGTATCGAACGCATCAACTTCATCGGCCACCGCTACCTCATCGACCGCCTTCTCGCAGGTGGGCTGCTGCCCCGCGGCTCGGCCATCGGCTTCATCTCCTCCGCCGCCGGCCTGGGCTGGGAGTCGGACCTGCCGCTGCTCAAGGAGTACCTGGCCATCACCGACTTCGACGAGGCCACGAAGTGGGCGGTGGACCACGGCAAGGCCGACTACATGTGGAGCAAGCGGGCCGTCTGCGCCTATGTCGCGTCCCAGGCGATGCCGCTGCTGAAGCAGGGTGTGCGCATCAACGCGATCTGCCCCGGCCCGACCGACACCCCCCTGGCCCGGGCCAACGAGGACCGATGGCTCGGCTTCGGCACCGACTACCGCGCCGAGGTGGGCACCGAGCCGGCGACACCGCTGGAGCAGGCCTACCCGCTGCTGTTCCTCTGCAGCGACGCCGCCTCCGCCGTCAACGGCATCACCCTCACGGCCGACTCGGGCTACTTCAGCGCCGGCATCGCCGAGTCCTTCCCACCGGCCACACCCGTCGTGAAGTTCCTTCTCGGCCGGTGACCTGACCGAAGCGCTGCCCGCTGCCCTGGCTGCGCGGGCCCACCGTTCAGTAGCGATGCGACATTTACGAAGGACGAAAAAGACGATGAAAGAGCAGCGCCGGGGCCGCCGGATCGCCATGAGTCCGACCGAGATCGATGCTTTCCTCGCCGAGGAGCGGACCTGCCGGGTGGCGACGTCCAGCCTGGAGGGGCCGCATCTGACCCCCCTGTGGTTCGTGTGGGACGGTGCCGCGCTGTGGCTCAACTCGGTCGTGAAGAGCCAGCGCTGGACGGACATCGCCCGCGACCCGCGGGTGGCCGTCCTGGTGGACGGCGGGCATGCTTTCAACGAGCTGCACGGGGTGGAGCTCCGCGGGAAGCTCGAAAGCGTGGGGGAGGCCCCCCGTACCAGTACTCCGAACCCCGAGCTCGAAACCCCCGAGCTTCTTTTCGCCCGGAAGTACACCGGCCGCGACGAGATGCATTACGACGGGCGGCACGCCTGGCTTCGGCTGACCCCGGAGAAAGTCACAAGCTGGGATTTCCGCAAGATGTGAGAACTGCCGGTGCAGCCGGGGAACGGACCACAGATGCCCGGGCCGGACGGCTGTCGGGCCACCCCACCCTTCAAGGAGGGTCATGAACGTCGACGACATGGTGCTGGTGAGCATCGACGACCACGTGGTCGAGCCGCCGGACATGTTCAGGAACCATCTTCCGGCGAACCTGGCCGACCAGGCCCCGCACGTCGAGACCGACGAGTCCGGGGTGGACCGGTGGATCTACCAGGGCCGGGTCACCGGCGTCAGCGGTCTCAACGCGGTGGTCACCTGGCCGCCGGAGGAGTGGGCCAAGGACCCGGCTGGCTTCGCGGAGATGCGCCCCGCCGTCTACGACATCCATGACCGGGTGCGGGACATGGACCGTAACGGCATCCTGGCCTCGATGTGCTTCCCGACGTTCGCCGGGTTCAGCGCCGGGCATCTCAACCATTTCAAGGATCCGCTCACCGTCATCATGATCCAGGCGTACAACGACTGGCACATCGACGAGTGGGCCGGGACGTACCCGGGCCGGTTCATCCCGCTGGCGCTGCTTCCGACGTGGGACCCGCAGCTGATGGTGAACGAGATCCGCCGGGTGGCGGCGAAGGGCTGTCGGGCGGTCACGATGCCCGAGCTGCCGCATCTGGAGGGCCTGCCCAGCTACCACGACATCACCTACTGGGCGCCGGTGTTCGAGGCCCTGTCCGACACCGGCATGGTGATGTGCCTGCACATCGGCACCGGCTTCGGCGCGCTCAAGCTGGCCCCGGACGCCCCGATCGACAACCTGATCATCCTGGCCTGCCAGATCTCCTCGCTCGCCGTGCAGGACCTGCTGTGGGGCCCGGCGATGCGCAGCTACCCCGACCTGAAGTTCGCGTTCTCCGAGGGCGGCATCGGCTGGATCCCGTTCTACCTGGACCGCTGCGACCGGCACTACACCAACCAGAAGTGGCTGCGCCGTGACTTCGGCGGGAAGCTGCCCAGCGACGTGTTCCGCGACCACTCGCTGGCCTGCTACGTCACCGACCCCACCTCGCTGAAGCTGCGCCGCGAGATCGGCATCGACATCATCGCGTGGGAGTGCGACTACCCCCACGCCGACTCGATCTGGCCCGAGGCACCGGAGTTCGTGCTCAACGAGCTGAACAACGTGGGTGCGACCGACGAGGAAATCGACAAGATCACCTGGCGGAACGCCTGCCGGTTCTTCAACTGGGACCCGTTCTCCGAGATCCCCAGGGAGCGGGCGACCGTAGGTGCCCGCCGTGCGATCGCGACCGACGTCGACACGACCATTCGCTCCCGCCGGGAATGGGCCCGCCTCTACGCGGAGAAGCAGGGCCAGACCGCATGACGGAGAATCTTTACTGGGACCCGTTCGATCGGGATTTCCACGTCGACCCGCATCCGGTATGGCGACGCCTGCGCGACGAGGCGCCCGTGTACCGCAACGAGAAGCTGGACTTCTACGCGCTGTCCCGGTTCGCGGACGTCGACGCGGCCCATCTGGACACCACGACGTACAGTTCGGCGTACGGCACGGTCCTCGAGCTCATGTCGCCCGAGCCGATGAAGACCGGGCAGATCATCTTCATGGATCCGCCGACGCACACGATGCTGCGGGTGCTGGTCTCGAGGGCGTTCACGCCGCGTCGGGTCGGCGGGCTCGAGGGCCACATCCGGCAGATCTGCGCGGAACTGCTGGACCGGCAGGTCGGCGGTGGCGGGTTCGACTACATCCAGGACTTCGCCGCGCTGCTCCCGTCCATGGTGATCTCCGAGCTGATCGGCGTGGACCCGGCCGACCGCGAGGAGATCCGCCACACGATCGACGAGACCTTTCACCACGATCCGGAGAAGGGGATGGTCAACGACATCGCGATGGCGGCCAGCGCCAGGTTCCACGCCTACCTGTCCGACCAGCTGGAGGCGCGGCGGGCCGCGCCCAGGGACGACATGATGACGGCCCTCGTGCAGGCGGAGATCGACACCGACGGGAGCACCCGCCGGCTCACCACCTCCGAAGCCGCCGACTTCACCGCGCTGCTCGTGGCCGCCGGCACCGAGACCGTGGCACGGCTGCTCGGCTGGGCGTGTGACGTGCTCGAGACGCACCCCGACCAGCGGGCGGAGCTGGCCGCGGACCCGTCGCTGCTGGGGAACGCGGTCGAGGAGACCCTGCGGTACGAATCGCCGTCCCCGGTGCAGGGCCGTGTCACCACCCGGGATGTCGAACTCCACGGCACCACCATCCCGGCACGGTCGAAGATCATCCTCCTGACCGCGTCCGCCGGGCGTGACGGGCGCAGGTACGACGACCCCGACCGCTTCGACATCCGGCGGCGGGTCGACAGCCACGTCGCCTTCGGCCGCGGGGCGCACTTCTGCCTGGGGGCGGCACTCGCCCGGATGGAGGGGCGTATCGCGCTGGAGGAGACCCTGCGCCGCTTCCCGACCTGGGAGGTCGATCGGGACAACGCGGTACGCCTGCACACCAGCACCGTCCGCGGCTACCAGAGGCTGCCCATTTCCGGGTAGCTCGGGGTTGAGGGAGACTCATGAGATATCGCAGGTTCGGCACGACCGGTGTCGAGGTCAGCACCCAGTGTCTGGGCACGATGAACTTCGGCCGGCTGGGCAACGTCGATGCCGACGAGAGCGTGCGGGTCATCCGCCGGGCGCTGGACGGCGGAATCAACTTCGTCGACACCGCCGACGTCTACTCCGGCGGCCAGGCCGAGGAGATCGTCGGGCAGGCGGTGGGCCCACGCCGGGACGAGGTGGTGCTCGCGACCAAGTGCTTCTTCCCCATGGGCGGCCAGCTCCAGCGGGGATCCTCCCGACGCTGGATCACCCAGGCCGTCGAGGGCAGTCTGCGCCGGCTGGGCACCGACCGCATCGACCTCTACCAGATCCACAAGCTCGACTGGAACACCGATCTGGAGGAAACGCTCGGCGCCCTGACCGACCTCGTCCGTCAGGGCAAGGTCCTCTACCTGGGCTCGTCGTCGTTCCCCGCGGACTGGATCGTCGAGGCCCAGTGGGCGGCGGCCCGGCGGAACGGCGAGCGGTTCGTCTGCGAACAACCGCAGTACTCGATCTTCGCGCGGTCGGTGGAACAGGCGGTGCTGCCGGCCTGCCAGCGGCACCGGATGGCGGTCATCCCCTGGAGCCCCCTCGCCGGCGGTTGGTTGACCGGCAAGTACCAGCGTGGCCAGGAGCCGCAGGCGGGATCGCGGTACGACCCGGACAGCCCCTTCATGCAGGGAACCGTCACCTCGGCCGCCGAGCGCGCCGCGCCCGTCCGGTTCGACGCCGTGGATGCCCTGCGCGACATCGCCGACAAGGCGGGCATCACCCTCACCGAGCTGGCCATGGCCTTCGTCGCCAGCCATCCCGCGATCACCTCGACGATCATCGGGCCCCGCACGATGAAACACCTCGAGGACGCCCTGAACGCGGCGGACGTCGACCTCGGCGAGGACGTGCTCGACGCCGTCGACGAGGTGGTGCCACCTGGCACCGACCTGCCCGGGGTCGACCACTTCACCCAGTACCCGTCCCTCCAGCCCGCCGCCCGCCGCCGGACATCGCGCGTCTCGGCGTAGCCGACACCGACGAGGCGGACAAGCTCAGGCCGGGGGGGTGCCATGCTGGTCCCGGGCCAGGACTGGTCTGGGCGGGCCTGACCCGTCCTGCCCGACCCTTCCGAGCAGGACTGCCAGCGGCGGCAGGCAGACGCAGGCCAGCAGGAGCGCGAACAACCATCCGGCGAGGACATCCGACGGCCAGTGGACGCCGAGATAGATCCGGCTGACGCCCACGGCGAACGCCCACAGGCCCGGTACGGCGACGGCCGCGGCCCGAGCGGCGGGCCGGCGGGCGCGGCGGTAGAGCACCGCGGCAACCCCCAGGGCAACCAGGGCTGAGGTGGTGGTGTGCCCGGAGGGGAAGGCGAAGCCCGACGGGTGGGTGATCCAGTCGACTGTCGGCGGCCGTGCCCTGCCCATCACCGTCGCCAGACCGGTGCGAAGCAGCTGGCCTGTCATCAGCGCCGCGATCCCGACGACGGCGCCCAGCCACCACAGCGCGCGCCGTGCCACCGCGACGGCCCCGCTGACCGCGGCGAGAGCGTAGGCGCAGATACCGACCCCGGTGTTCGTGACCGCCACGGCGATGTCGGACAGCGCGTGGCTGCGTTGCCCCAGAGCCCAGCGATGCCCGTGGAGGTCGAGGGCGAACGGTGCCGCGTTCCTGAGGGCGACGGCGCACAGCAGCGCCGTCAGCAGCCCGCCCGCGAGCACGGCGACAAGAAGACGGACGGTTGCCGGGTCCTTCACCCACCGTCCGGGCCGAAGACTTGTCACCCGTTCAACCCCGCCGCTCACGCGAACTCCCTCTCCGTCCGGCCCGGGCGCGGACACTGCCACGCAGGTCGTGCAGGTCACCGGAGTGCAGGCTAGAACCCGGTTCGTGTGAGAACGATGTGACGTCGCCGCGTCGCCGCGTCGGCGATCGCTGGTCAGGCTTCGTCCCGCGGGTGGCGCACCCGCAGGGACACCGAGACGACAGCTCCACCCTCGGGATGGTTGGCAGCGCTGGCCTGGCCTCCGTGGGCGGTGGCGATCGCGGCGACGATCGCGAGGCCGAGGCCGGTTCCGCCCTGGGCGCGGCTGCGGGCGGTGTCGGCTCGGGTGAACCGTTCGAAGGCCCGTGGCAGGAAGTCCGCGGGGAAGCCCGGGCCCCGGTCGCGGACGGTGATCCGTACAGTGGCCCGTCTTTCCTGCCCGGCCGCCGACTCGTCCTCCCTCTCGGATCCGTCCATGGGAGCAGGCGGGTCCGGCGTGAGGCCCGCGTCGACGTCGATGCAGGTGGCGGGTGGTGCGTGCCGGATCGCATTGCCGAGCAGGTTGTCGACGGCCTGGCGAACACGGTCGGGATCCACGTCGACCAGCAGCGGCCCGTCGGTGTGCAGCCGCAGCCGCGTCTCGCGCGCCTGGGCGGCCGGCGTGGCCGCGCGGACAGCGCGGTCCAGAAGATCCCGCACCGAGACGGTCTCGCGGCTCGCGAACTGCACGGGGTCCGCGTCGAAGCGGGCGAGGGCCAGCAGCGCCTCCGCCAGCCGGATCAGCCGTTCGGTCTCGAACGCG
This sequence comes from Parafrankia elaeagni, assembly GCF_000374165.1. GTDB lineage: Bacteria > Actinomycetota > Actinomycetes > Frankiales > Frankiaceae > Parafrankia > Parafrankia elaeagni. Next base: position 89,624 of record NZ_KB893716.1, on the reverse strand, counting down.
GCCGCGGACACCGCCTCGGTGAGGTCCCCGTGGGAGCGGCCGGGCCGCAGCGCCAACTCGAGCTCGGCCTTCAGGTTGGTCAACGGGGTGCGCAGCTCGTGACCCGCGTCGGCGACGAAGGCGCGGTCCCGGGCACGCGCCGCCTGCAGGCGGTCGAGCAGACCGTTCATGGTGGCGGCGAGAGCGGCGATCTCGTCCCGGGTCCGCGGGACCTCCAGACGGCCACCGATGTCGGCGGCCTCCATGGCTGCCGCCTGGCGGCGCATGCGTTCGACCGGGCGCAGGGCCGAGCCGGACAGCACCCAGGCGGCGAGCGCGGACAACAGCACCATGGGGGTGCCGGCCAGCACGATCACGTCGCGGACGCGGTCCTCGGCGAGATCGGTGATGTCGGTGGGGGAGGCGACCACGAGCACCGCCCGCTCGCCGGAGGCGAGGAGAACCGGCCCGGCGACCAGGCGCACCCGCTCCTCGTCGCTCTCCTCCTCCCTCTCCTCATCCGCCTCGTCGTCGTCCTCGTCGTCCGTCCTGAGCAGCCCGGTGCCGAAGGTCTCACCGGCGCGGCCGGCCGTGAGGAGCGCGCTGTCGGCCAGCGGATCGGTCAGAGCGGGCGGCGACGAGGCGAGGACGCGGCCGTCGGCGCCGATCAGCTGCGTGAACGGGCTCGCCGACGCCAGCTCCCGGGCGAAGGGAGGGCCTGTCCCGGTCAGCCGGGTACGCAGGGCCTCGGCGCGTGCGGAGAGCCCCTCGTCCAGCGAACTCCGGAGGCTGGTCAGCAGCAGGACGTAGAACAGGACTCCCAGCCCGGCGAGGACGAACAGCGTTCCGAGCGCGAAGACGGCGGCGAGGCGGATGCGTAGCGGCATCGGCCGGTCAGCCCGGCTGCGCGCTGGCGGCGACGCGCAGCCGGTACCCGGCGCCGCGGACCGTTTCCAGCTGGGACGTCCCGAACGGCCTGTCGATCTTCCGGCGGAGGTAGGCGATGTACTGGTCAACCACGTTCGAGGTTCCGTCGTACGCGAAGTCCCAGACGTGTTCGAGAATCGCGGTGCGGCTGAGTACCTCGCCGGGGTGGCGCATCAGGTACTCGAGGAGCGCGAACTCCTTCGGGGAGAGGTCGAGGTCGGTGCCGTCGCGGCTCGCGGTGCGGCCGGCGGGGTCGAGCCGCAACCCGTCGACGTCCAGAACGACCGGACGTTCGTGGGACCCACGGCGGATGAGCGCTCGAATCCGGGCGGAGAGCTCGTCGAAGCTGAACGGCTTGGCGAGGTAGTCGTCCGCACCGACGTCGAGCCCGCGGACCCGGTCGGTGACCTCGCCCCGGGCGGAGAGCATCAGCACCGGCGCCCAGCGCCGGGCCGCGCGGAGCCGCCGGCAGACCTCGAACCCGTCGATGCCCGGCAGCATGAGGTCGAGGACGATCACGTCGTAGGCGACCTCGCTGGCCTGCCACACCGCCTCGAGGCCGTCCGCGACGACGTCGACGGCGAACCCTTCCTCCACCAGACCGCGGCGTAGCAGGGCTGCGGTCCGCGTCTCGTCCTCGACCACCAGTACCCGCATGGACCCACGCTAGATCCAAGACCGGGCAGTTAGTGGGAGCAATGGTCTGTCAAGGGCTGGTGGTGCCCGGCGTGTCGGGCTGAAACAGACAGCGGAGCTCCGGTAGGAGGGCAGTCCGCCAAGACCGATCCCTTGTTCCCGGGAGCTCCGCTGTCTGCCGAGTCTGTCATCAGCCGTGTCCACACCAGACCTCGATCCCGACCATGCCAGCTTCACCATCGCGCTGGAAACTGCCCGAGACCAGCTCATCCAGGCAGCCGGCGTGATCGCAGACAGTGTCATCGACCTTGTCGGAACGATCGGCAGGGCTGTCCTGGCCCGGCCCATGCCCGACCGGCGGCTGCGCGTCAGCCCACGCGTCGTCAAACGCGCGATCTCCAACTACGCCGCCAACACCCGCAAAGGCCGCATCCACGGCCCCAGCTACCAAGCGACCCTCGCCATCGAGATCATCCCAGTGGGGACTTGACACCGACCAGCCCCATCTAACTTCCCGGTCTTGGGACCAGCTCGCCCAGGCGGAGGCGTGGATCGTCGAGGTCCTGTCGAACACGGTGGACTCCACCGAGGGCGTCGCCAGCTTCGTCGAGCGCCGCCCGACCCGGTTCCGCGGCTTCTGACCGGCTGACCTGCCGGTCAGCCGGGCCGGCCGGCCGGCGGGGCAGACCGGCCCGGCCGCCACGCACACCGTCACCGCCGTGGGCACACCGTGGTTCATCCGGCGCCCGCGCAGCTCTTTGAGGAGGTTAGCGATGTCCGGATCCGACCCCGGCCCGACCGAGCCGACACTTCGACCGATCGACTGGTCGCCTGTTCTCGCCGCGGGTCGTCGCCGTGGTCGGCGCGACCGACAGCGAGAGGAGCCCGCAGCGGGCCCAGTGGATGCAGGTGCGGGAGCGGCTGGGCGCGCTGGGCGCGGACGTGGTGCCGGTGCATCCGAAGAAGGCCGAGATCCAGGGGGTGAAGGCGTACCCGAGTGTCGCGGAGCTGCCGGAGGATCCGGACGTGGTGGTGGTCCTGGTCCGCGACCCGCTGCCGGTCGTCGAGCAGGCGGTCGCGCGCGGCGCCGGCTTCGTGATCGTGTTCTCCGCCGGCTTCGCCGAGCTGGGCACCGCCGAGGGCCACGCGGCCGAGGTGCGCCTGCGCGAGCTCGCCGCGGGCGCGACCCGGATCATCGGCCCGAACACCAACCTGAACATCTTCGAGCCCTGGCAGCAGGGCCTGCCCGGCCGCAGGCTCGCGATCATCAGCCAGTCCGGCTACCAGGGGCGGCCGATCACCCAGGGCCAGGTGCTGGGCATCGGGATCGAACTGTGGGCGACCCTGGGCAACGAGACCGACATCGAATGGGCGGACGTCGCCGGCCACCTCGCCGGCCGGCCGGGCGTCGGCGCGATCGCGACGTACGTCGAGGGCTTCCAGAATGGCCGGTCGTTCATGCTCGCCGCCGACGCGTGCGCGCGGGCGGGCGTTCCGATCGTGGCCATCAAGGTCGGGCGCAGCGAACAGGGGCGCGTGATGGCCGCCGCCCACACCGGCCACCTGACCGGGCCGGACGCGGTCCACGACGCCGTGTTCGACCGGTACGGGGTGATCCGGGTGGACGACATCGACGAGGTCATCGAGATCTCCGGGATGTTCTGCCACATCGGGCTGCTCGACGGGCCCGGCGGGGTGGCCGTCTACGCGATGTCCGGCGGCACGGCGTCGCACGTCGCCGACCTGTGCGGTACGACCGGCGTGCCCGTGCCGACGTTCGCCCCCGAGACGGTCGAGGCACTCGGCGAGTTCGTGCCCTGGTACCTGAAGCGGGACAACCCGGTCGACGCCGGGGGTGTCATCACCGCCCGCCCGGAGAACCGGCGGGTCCTCGAGATCATGCTCGACGACCCGAACGTGGACGTGCTGTTCGCGCCGATCACCGGGGTGTTCCCGGGAATGAGCGCCGCGCTCGCCCGGGACCTGATCGCGCTGCACCAGCGGGCGGTCGCGGGGGAGGGCAAGCCGGTGGTGGCGGCGTGGACCTCGCCGATCCGCGACGACGACGCCTACCGGGCGTTGTGCGCGGCCGGCATGCCGCTGTTCCACTCGTTCGGCGCCGCCGTGCGCGGCCTCGGCGAGCTCGGCAGGTACTCGACGTTCGTCCGCGAGTACCGCAGCCCGTTCGCCGTGAACGCCGCACCCGCCGGAGGCGCCGTACCTGCCGAGGGCGCCGTACCTGCCGCTGGCGCCGGACCGCTGGCGTCGGAGACCGCGCGGGCCGCGGCCGAGTCCCTGCTCGCCGAAGCCCGTACCGGCACCCTCAACGAGGTCGACTCCAAGCGGCTGCTCGCCGGGTACGGCATTCCCACGGTGGCCGAACGGCTCATCACCTCGCCCGAGGAGGCGGTCGCGGCCGCCGCCGAACTGGGCTTCCCGGTCGTGCTGAAGATCGCCTCCGCGGACATCGCGCACAAGTCCGACCTGGGCCTGGTGGCCGTCGGTGTCGCGGACGCGGACGCCGTCCGCGACACCTGGAAGCGGCTCACCGTGACGGCGGCGGCTGCGGCCCCGCAGGCCCGGGTCGACGGCGTCGTCGTCGTCATGCGGCTTCAGGCGTTGGCGGTGGACCTCGGCGACCGGATCGCGGAGCTGGACATCAACCCGATCATGGTCCGCCCGCAGGGCCTGGGTGTTGTCGCGGTCGACGCCCTCGTCGTACGCGGGTAGGACCCGCGCCCGGCCCGGTGCCCAGAGGGGTCGCTGATGCGGTCCTCGGCGATGCCGGGCCCTTGGGGCGGATCTCCTGCCGGAGTATCGGTTGGGCTGAAACGATCAGGCGGGCACCGGGACGGGTGACGGCTTTACCCGGGCGACGGTCGCGACGTAAAGGAGCAGACCGGCGGTAGTGAGAACGAAGCCGGCCCAGACGGTGGACAGAGTTCCCCAGCCGGCGTCGAGGGCGATGGCGCCGCCGATCGCGCCGAGTGAGTTGGCCAGGTTGAGGGCGGCCAGGTTGAGCGCGCCCATCAGAGTCGGGGCGTCCGGCGCGAGGCCGGTCAGCCGGACCTGGATGGTGGGGATCGCGGCCATCATGGTCGCGCCGACGCCGAACAGGCAGGGCAGCAGGACCACCAGGTTGCTGCCGGCCACTCCGATCAGCACGAGGAGCGCCAGTACGCCGCCGTAACCCCAGACCAGTCCGCGGTTCTCGTACCGGTCGGCGAGACGCCCGCCGAGAAGGTTGCCGGCCGCCATGCCGAGGCCGAAGATGGCGAGCGCGATCGGGATGAGCGAGGCGTCCCGCCGCGCCGCGTCGGTGATGAACGGACCGATGAACGTGTAGACGGCGAAGATGCTGGAGATACCGAGGGCCGCGACGGTGACCATCAGCCAGACGTTGAGCCGGCGGAGAGCGCCCAGCTCGTTCGTGACGGAGGTGCCGCGCAACTCGTCGGAGTGGGGTAGCCAGGTCACCAGGGCCGCGCCAGCGAGCAGCCCGACGGCGACCACGGCCCAGTACATGACCCGCCAGCCGGCGTTCTGGCCGACGAAGGTGGCCAGCGGCGAACCGGCGACGGTGGCGATGGTGAGTCCCCCCATCACGGTGGCGAACGCCCTGCCGCCCTTACCCGGGCCGTAGACGTACGCGGCGACGACGGCGCCGGCGCCGAAGAACGCGCCCTGCACGCTGCCGGCGACGAACCGGAAGAGGACGAGCAGCGTGATGTTCGGTGCCAGCGCGGAGAGCCCATTACCGACCAGGAACAGCACCACCAGGCCAAGCAGCAGCGTGCGCCGGTTGGCCCGGGCGGCAAGCAGGGCGATCACCGGAGAGCCCATCGCTACTCCGAAGGCGTATCCGGTGACCGCGTACGTCGCGACCGGGATCGACACGTCCAGATCGGACGCGAACAGCTGGATGATGCCATTGCTACCGAACTCGCCGGTGCCGATCGCGAAGGTGCCCAGCCCCAGCGCGAACAACGTCAGCAGCGGCCTGCGGACCAGTGATCTGGCGGAGGTGTGCCGCTTCTCCTCGGCGGCGCACTGGCCTTCATATGCGCGTTGATGCATCGTCCCTCCTCATGGACTCTGCGCGGCCTCGCTCCCGCTACGGGGCTTCGTCAGCCCGCGGCGCGCTTGATGAGCTCCGCTGTCGCGACGGGCTGCGCGATCATCGCCACGTGCGAGGCGCTGGCCTCGACGGTGCGCGCGCCGGCCCGCTGCGCCATGAACCGCTGCGCCGCGGCGGGAAGCACGTTGTCGTTGCGGGCGACGAGGTACCAGGACGGAATGGATCTCCAGGCCGGAGCGCCGGACGGCTCCTGCAGCGTGCGCACGTCGCTCGGCCGCTGGCTTGCCCACATCAGGTCGGTGGCCGCCCGCGGCAGGTCTCCGGCGAACACGTCGCGGAAGACATCCTTCTTGATGTATCCGTCGACGCCCCCGCCGTAGGGACGGATGTCCAGCGCCGTCTCGTCGAGTTTGCTTCCGGGGTATTTCGTCTGCAGCCCCAGCAGCGTCTCCCCCTGATCGGGAACGAATGCGGCCACGTAGACCAGCGCCTTCACATTCGCGTTGCCGGTCGCGGCGTTCGTGACGACGATTCCGCCGTAGGAGTGCGCGGCGAGGACGAGCGGACCGCTGAGCGTGGCGAGGATGCTCGCCAGATAGGCGGAGTCGGCGGCCACGCCGCGCAGCGGGTTCGGCGGGGCGATGACCGGGTAGCCGTCGCGGATGAGCCGGGCGGCGACGCCGTTCCAGCCGGAGGCGTCGGCGAACGCGCCGTGCGTGAGTACCACGGTGGGACGCTGCCGGGGCGCGGGCTGGGTGAGTGCCTGCGCGGCGGGCACTCCGGCCAGGGCGCCGGTCGCGACCGTGGCGGATCCGACCAGCACGGTCCGGCGAGTTGTCGTCATCGATGTAGACCCTTCAATGTCCGTTGTTGTCGGCGGCGATCAGGGCTCAATGTAGAGCCGGATTCTTGACGAGCACTGAACCAGGCTGGTACGCGCCTCGGCGGCCGATAAACAGGCAGTCCACTCCACGTAAAGTGCGTTGGCCTACGCTGCGATCATGACGCACGAAAAAAGCGAAAACGCCAGGAAGTGGGGCCTGCGGGTCCACGTTCTCTGGTATGCCCTGGCAAACCTCGCCCAGGTCGCGCTGTGGGCGACCCTCACGCGGGACCATTTCTTCTGGCCGCTCTGGTCAATACTGGCCTGGGGCATCGGGCTGGCGTTCCACGTCTGGGCCTTCTACTCGTCATCCAGAATGAAGGCCAGACACTGACGCACATCACGCTCTGGCGAGACGGCGATGTCCTGTCCTGTCGCGGCGATCAGTCGCCGGACGACGCCTCCGCCAAGCCAGCCAACAGTTCCTCGGCGCGGTGGGCGAACAGATGGGCCTCGCGCTCGGTGGAAAGCGCGCGAGCCCGCTCGGCCTTGGCCCGGACCGCGGCGGTGGGCTCGCCGCGGTCCCGCATGAGCCGCGCGCGCAGCAGGAGTATGTGGCCTTCGGCATATCGTTCGCCGTAGGCGTCGAGAAAATCCTCTGCGCGGTCGAGCGTGGCGGCGGACTCGGCCACCAACCCGGCCGCCAACCACATCTCGGCGAGCAGGCCGTACCAGGAGGCCAGGCACGAGCGGGGAGGGTCGAGCAGGCTCGCGTCGATGATCTCTTTGGCCGCCATGGCCGCGCCGGCCGGATCCTCGCCGGTCATGGCACGCGCCCACCAGCGCGCGAGCCGTGGGTAACTGCCGAGGAATCCGTAGGAGAACTCCTGGTCCACCGCGATCCCCCGCTCCGCCGCGCGCCGCGCCCAGGCCGGGTCCCCGGCCAGCGCCGCCACCGTGGCGGCGAAAGCGGACCAGACCGTGACCGCATAGGGGTCGCCGCCGGCCGCGGCCTCCAGCCGGTCGAGCAGTGCCCTCGCCTTCTCGACATCACCGTGCAACGCGGTGTTCAACGCCAGCATCACGGGTGACAGCAGCTGCAGGTCGTGCCGGAGCGGTTCCTCCTCGCGCTGGGCCAGGCGCATGGTCGAGGCGGACTGGTTCAGGTACCGAAACGCCTCGCCGATGTTGCCGACACCCCACTGATGGATGCCCCAGGCGTGTCGGCCATACGCGCATACGACCGGGTCGGCGGACGCTTCGCCCTGCTCGAGCAGCCGGCGCGCCAGCGGTCCGCCCTGGTCAAGCTGGATGCCCTGGGCGTGGGCGAGCCACCGGGAGAACAGGAAGTCGGCGGCCTCCCGTTTCCGGCCAGCACCCAGCGCCAGGTGCTCGGCGCGCTCCAGCAGGTCGGCCGCGGAGCCGACATACCCGGACCGCATTCCGACGACCGCGGTGAGCAGCGACAGGGCGGACAGTTCCAGTTCCGCCAGACCCGCCGTCCGCGCCACTCGCGCGGCCGACTCCAGCTGCCGCGAGGCGGTCTCGAACGCGGACCTGGCCGCGGCGCGGCGGCCGGCGCGGATCAGCGCGGCCGCGGTCCTGGCCGGGTCCGCGAGCGGGCCGGCGGCCCACAGGTGGTGGGCGAGGCGCTCGGCGACGGCCTCGCCGTCCAGGACGGAGCGCTCCAGCGCGTCCGCGACGCGCAGGTGCAGCCGGGTCGCGCGGGGCGGCGGCGTCGTCCGGACGACCGACTCGCGGACCAGGTCGTGCGCGAAGCGGAACGAGAACGGGTCCCCCGGTGGAGGCGCGAGCAGGCCGAGCGCGTCCAGGGGCTCGAGACGGTCGATGCAGGTCTGCGCGTCAAGGCCGGCCGCGCCCGCGAGCAGGCCGACCTCGACGTCCCGGCCGATGAGCGCGGCGATCTGCACCAGGCCTCGACTGTCGTCGTCGAGGCCGGCCATCCGATCCCGCACGACGTCCAGGACGGTGGACGGCACACCGGCCCGGGCGGCGGCCTTCTCGGTGAGCACCCCGCCGTCGGCGAGGAGCCGGGACAGTTCCCGGACGAAGAACGGGTTGCCGGCAGCGCGGATGTGGATCCGGTGGGCGACGCGGGCGCATGGGACCTGACCGGTCTCGCGGCCAACGAGCTCGGCCACCTCGGCCGGGTCGAGCGGGCCGAGCCGGATCCGGCGGTGCGTGGGCACGCGGCTGGCCGCGGCCAGCATCCGCGCCAGCTCCGAGCCGGGCACCGGCGCGCGGTCGCGAAGGGCACCGATGATGGCGGCGCCGCGAGGCAGCCGGGCCGCCAGGTGACTGCACAGCTCCAACGAGGCGACGTCGGCCCACTGGAGGTCGTCGACGACGAGTACCACCGGCCGCCGGGCCGAGATCTGGCCGAGGAGGGCGACGATCCGCTCGAACAGGCGGAACTGGGCGCCGCCGTCCGGCGATCCCGGTCCGGCGAGGAAGTCGCCGCGTGGCGCCAGGAAGCGGCTGAGTTCGCCCGTGTGCCACTTCTCCCGCTCCGCGGCGGGCAAGCCGTCGAGGACCGCGCCGACCGCCTGCACCCACGGCCACATCGACGGGGTCCCGTCGCCGTCCAGGCAGCGGCCCCAGACGACGAGCGCGCCGCGCTGATCCGCCTCGGTGCTCGCCTCCTCCAGCAGGTGGGTCTTGCCCACCCCGGGCTCTCCTTCGACGACGACGAATCCCGTGCCGCCGGTGAACGCCGAGTTCACCGCGAACCGCAGTACCGCCAGCTCGTCGGCTCGACCTATCAGGCCGTCGGCCCGCGGCGCGTCGAGGACGGATGCCTGCTGCCGCTCGAACGGCCTCGCCTCGGCGCGACCGACGAGCGTCGGTGGCTCGGGCGGCCGCCGAACGGGCAGCGGCCCACGAGCCATCCCGTCCGGTCCATCACCGTCAGCGCCAGCCGACTCGGTGAAACGCGGAGGCTGACTCAGCACGCGCAGATGCGCGGCCCGCAGCACGGGTCCGGGATCGAGGCCGAGCTCGTCGGCGAGCCGAGCGCGGACCCCCCCGAACACCGCCAGCGCCTCCGTCTGCCGACCGACGGCGGCCAGGGTCACGATGAAACTCGCCTGAACGGTCTCATGCAACGGCGCCAATCCCGCGGCCAGGCGCAGGGACTGCAGCACACGCTCCGGTCGGCGCCGCGTGACCGCGAGCTCGGCCGCCGTCACACATGCATCGAAGAACTCGTCGTTGAGCGCGGCGAAGAGGGACAAGGCGGTCGAGCCGTGGGACAGCCCGTCGCCGGCGGGGCCGTGCCAGAGATCCAGCGCCTGCGCGTAGAGGTCGAGCGCCGCATTGAGGCGCTGCTGGGCGAGGTCCGTCCTGGCCGCGTCGACCAGCTTCCGGAAGGTGATGAGGTCCAGCGTCCCGGCGCCGACCGCGAACAGGTATCCGCTGCCGCGTCGCTGCAGGTAGGAGCCGGTTTCGCGGGCCGACAGCGCGGGTTCCAGCAGGCGCCGCAGCGCACCTATGTACTTCTGGAGAATGTTGAGCGCCGAGGCCGGGACGTCGTCGCCCCAGATGAGATCGATCAGCTCGCTCGTGCTGATCGGCCGTCCCGCGCGAACGAGGAGCAGAGCAAGCAGGTACGACTGTTGCCGAGGTCCGGCATCGAGCTCGACGCCGTCCCGCCAGAGCCGCAACGGACCGAGAATCTGGACAGTCAGATCTCCGCCGAGGGCGGGTTGTCCATGGCTACCCGGACGGACAGGCGGCGGTGACATCGCCACCCCTGTTCCACTCCCGACGTGACGAGACCGATCGGCGACTCGCGCGGGATGGTCAGGAGGACCGGTGCCGAGCCGCACACCTAAAGATCGCCGCACCTACAGATTGCCGACATCGCCGACGGCATCATCGCATGGCTGCGCGGTATCGACTACCCGTTCCGCCAGGCCCGCTGTCCGCATCGGAGTGGGACGCGGCGGGGCCGCGGCCGGGGACGTGTCCTCCGCATCGTGGAGGCCGTGGCGGGTGTAGAAGCGCTTCAGGGGTCCCGGTGCCCACCAGTTGGCGTTTCCGAGCAGTCGCATCGTGGCCGGGACGAGCACTGCCCGGACGATGGTCGCGTCGACCAGGACGGCGATGATCATCGCCACGCCGATCAGCTTGATGAAGGTAACGCCGGAGGTCGAGAACAGTCCGATCACAACCAGGATGAGGACTGCGGCGCTGGTGATGACGCGGCCGCTGCGCTGCAGGCCGATCGCGACCGCGGTGGTGTTGTCGCCAGTCCGGTCGTACGCCTCGCGGATCCGGGACATGAGGAAGACCTCGTAGTCCGTCGACAGCCCGAACACGATCGCGAGGACGAGGATCGGCTGGGTGGCCTCCAACGTCCCCGTGGAGGTGAAGTCCAGCAGGCCGGACAGGTGGCCGTCCTGGAAGATCAGGACCAGGGCGCCGAACGAGGCGCCCAGCGACAGCACGTTCATGACGATCGCCTTGATCGGTAGCACCACGGAACCGAAGGCGAGGAACAGCAGGACGAATGTGGCGCCGATGATGATCAGCGCCATCCAGGGCAGCAGCCGGGCGGTGGTGTGAAGCTGATCGGCCAGTTCCGCGGTGAAGCCGCCGACGAGTGCCTCGCCGCCGGGCGGCGCCGGAACGTCCCGGATCCGGCTTACCAGGTCCCGCGCCTGGGCCGAGATCGGGTCGCCCTCGTAGTTGACGGTGACCCGGGAGACGTCGCCGGACTGCCTGGTGACCGCGGCCGCGCTCACCCCGTCGACACCCTGGACCGCGGCGACATACCGCTCCAGGCCCGCCGGGTCGGGGGAGGTCACGATCGCCTCGATCGGCAGCTGACTGTTCTGGACGAACTCCCGGTCAGTCACCTCGGAGACCACGCGGCTCTCGGTGCCCTCGGGCAGCACCCTGGGGTCGACGCCGCCGAACTCGGCGCGTAGGAACGGCGCGCCGGCGAGCAGCAGGACCGCGAGCACGCCCACCGCGTACAGAGCCGGGCGGCGCATGATGCTGTGCGCGAGTCTGTACCAGAACCCGTGCTCCGGTTCGCCCGTTGACGAAGCCGGCCGTGGCGCGCGGCGGAGCCCGGGCACGGAAAGCGCGTTCACCCGCGTGCCGAGAACACCGAGCAGCGCGGGCAGCACGGTCAGCGCCGCCAGCATCGCGACCACGACGGCGGACAGGCCGCCGAAGCCCATCGAGCGCAGAAAGCCCATCGGGAAGATCAACAGCGCGGCCAGTGACACCGCGACCGTGACGCCGGAGACCGCGACGGTGTGGCCCGCGGTGGCCATGGTGCGTACGACCGCGTCCTCGACGTCGAGCCCGCGCGACATCTCCTCCCGGAATCGTCCAACCATGAACAGGCCGTAGTCGATCGCCAGGCCGAGCCCGAGGATCGTCACCAGGTTGATCGAGAAGACCGAGACGTCCATCGCATAGCTCAGCACACGTAGCGCGGTGAACGCCCCGAGGATGGCCAGGCCGCCGATCGCGAGCGGCAGGCTCGCTGCGGCCACGCCGCCGAAGACGATCACCAGCAGGACGAGGAGTACCGGCGTGGAGATGATCTCGGCGCGGGCGATGTCCGATCCCACCCGCTCCCGGATGTCGCGGCTGACCGCCGTGATGCCACCGACCTGGGTCTGCAGGCCGGGAGCGGCCAGCTCGTCCTCGATGTCCTCCAGCCTCTCGATCCGCTGCTGCTCGTCGCCGGCCAGCGTCAGGACCGCGTAGGTGGAACGCCGGTCATGGCTGACCAGCGCCGGGCTGTCCGTCCCCCAGTAGGTGATCGTCCTGGTCACCACGTCGCGCGGGAGCACCTCCAACGCGTTGGTCACGGCCAGCCGATAGGCCGCGTCGTCGACCGTCATGTCCGGGCTGCGGTACAGCACGACGAGGTCGTTGCCCGTCCGGCCGAGCGTCGCCTCGGCCTGTTCGACGGCGCGGAAGCTCTCACTGGCTGGGTCATCGAATCCTCCGGTGCCGAGCACGCCGAACACCTGTGTACCCCAGACGCCACCGAAAGCCATGAACGCTCCGGCCAGACCTAGCACCCACCACCGTCGACGGAAAACGGTCCGTCCGAGCCGTTCGAACATCGCTGCCCCCTCGGGCATTCCGCGCGACCCGGGTCGCGCTGCGGAAACGAGGAATTGAAGGGCGGACGGACCCACGGGCGCCGCACTACTGGATATCGTTTCTCCGCACCGCCGCGCGGCCATGGCAGGACGAGCCCATGGCGGGACAGATCCGCAGCGGCACGAATCAACGGCGGCGAGCCAGGCCCAGCCGTGTCCACCTGCTTTCGGTCACCGTAGGGCGACGCTCTTGATGAGAAGTGGAGCGGTGCTACACAGATCGTCAACTAACGGGTGTTGCACTCGGGCTCACAACTTCGACCAGGGAGACAGAAACACATGTCGCAGCCCACCGTCGTCCTCGTCCACGGTGCCTTCGCTGACGCTTCCAGCTTCGCCACGGTGATTCCCGGCCTGCTCGCCGACGGGCTGCGGGTCGTGGCGCCGGCGGTGCCGAACCGCTCTCTCGTCGGCGACGCCGAATACGTCAGTGCCGTTCTCGCGGCCATCGACGGCCCCGTCGTCCTCGTGGGCCATTCGTACGGCTGCGCGGTGGCCACCGTGGCCGGTGTCGCCGAGAACATCGTGGCCCTGGTCTATCTCGCCGGCTTCGTCCCGGAGGAGGGCGAGTCCCTCGGCGAGCTGCAGGGCTACTTCCCCGACTCCGACCTCGGCCAGGCGCTGGAGGCCACTCCCTTCCAGGACACCGTCGAGCTGTCGGTTGACGTCGAGAAGTTCCCGACGGTCTTCGCCCACGACGTCGACCCGGCCATCGCCGTGGTACTCGCCGTGTCGCAGCGGCCGTTGTCCGCGGCGGTGTTCGGCGAGAAGGCGCCCGCGGCCGCGTGGCACAGCAGGCCGGCGTGGGGCGTCGTCGCCGCCGCGGACCACACCATCAACCCGGACGTCCAGCGTTTCGCCTACCGGCGCGCGGGGATCGAGACGGTCGAGGTGGACTCGTCACACCTGGTGATGTTCTCCCAGCCGGCGCTGGTGACCGACCTGATCAGGACGGTCGTCAGGTCGGTCAGCGGGTAGTCTGACGCGCCGACGCGGGCGGTCGCGCGCGCCTGGGAACGACCAGGCGGCGCGCCTCCGCGCGACAGGCCGGATAAGCTTGACGCGTCGCGGTCCTTCCGAGATCGCGAGCGGACCGAGTCTCGCGCAGACACCGAGTCTCGCGCAGACCAGGTTGCGAGCAGACCGAGCCGTCAGGCCATCCGGGAGTCGACAGGACGTGGCTGGGCCAGCCTTTCCCGTTCGGCCCGACGGCGGGAATCCGCCGGTCGACGCCGGCTCGTCACGCCTGCAGATTCTCGGCCCGTTGCGGCTTTGGCGTGATGGCGTCGAGTTCGACGTTGGCCCCCGTCAGCAGGCGCAACTGTTGACGCTGCTTCTGGCGCGCGCGGGCCGTCCGGTGAGCACGAGTGAACTGATCGACCTGATCTGGGCCGACGACGTCCCCGCCAGCGCGCTCAACGTCATCCACAAATACATCGGGGGATTGCGGCGGGTGCTCGAACCCGGGCTGCCCGCCCGGGAAGCTGGAACGTACCTGCACCGCCGCGGAAACGGGTACGTGTTCACCGCCGGCCCCGGCACGCTGGACCTCGTCACGTTCCGGGAACTCGGCAAGGCGGCCCGGGCGGCTCTCGCCGAGCAATCCCGCGAAGTGGCGCTCGAACACTACGTCCAAGCGCTCGGCCTCTGGCAGGGCCCCGCCGGGGACGGCGTTTTTCACGGATCGGCCGCGCCTCCGGTCCTGACGGCCCTCGACGACGAGTTCCAGGCCGCGTGCGTGGCGGCGGCCGAACTGGCAGTGGCATTGGGTCAACCGATGCGGGTTATCCCGCCCTTGCAACTGGCCGCGTCGATGGCCGTGTTCCACGAACCTGTACAGGCCAGCCTCATCACCGCCCTCGGCGCCGCGGGACGGCAGGCGGAGGCGCTGTCCGTGTTTCACGCGGTACGCGACCGACTCGCCGAGGAGCTCGGCATCGACCCCGGACCGGCGCTGCGGACCGCGCACCTGCGAGTGCTGACGCCGGCCCCGCGGTCGACCGTGGTGGCGAGCCGGGAGGGCGAGGACGAACGCGCATCGGCGAGGCGGGCGGCCGGCCTGGTCGGCCGGGGCGAGGAACTCGACGTGCTGCGGCGGACCGTCGAGGAGGCGCTCGCCGGCCGCATCGGGCTCACCATTGTCGAGGGTGAACCGGGGGTGGGTAAAACGCGCCTGCTGGAGCAGGCCGCTGCCGCCGCGGACCAGCGTGGAGCGCTCGTCGTCTGGGCCTTCTGCCTGGAAGGCGACGGAACCCCATCAATGTGGCCGTGGGAGCAGGCGCTCACTGTTGTCCTCGACAGTCTGCCCGCGCCGACGCGGGAGAAATGGCTGACCAGCGAAGTCGGTAGTCTCCTCGAATCTCGATATGACGACGCCGCACCGCCGGTTTCCGGCGGCCGGGCCCAGTTCCATCTGTTCGAGCAGGTTGTCACCGTCATTGACCAGGCCTCCGCGGAACGGCCGATGCTGCTCGTCATGGACGACCTTCAATGGGCTGATGCCGCCTCGCTCCAGTTGTTCGGCCATCTGGCGGGCCGGCTGCCCGCCCGCACCGCGATCATCGGCGCCCTTCGCGACCGCGCACCTGTGCCCGGCTCCGACCTTTCGCGAGTACTGGCCTCCGCCAGCCGGCTGTCCAGCCACCGCAGGATCCGACTCGGCCCGCTCGGCCTGACCGACGTGGCCGAGCTCATCCGTCGCGAGACCGGCCACGAACCCGGCGCGGACGTCGCCCGTACCATCCACGTGCGCACCGGCGGCAATCCCTTCTTCGTCCGCGAACTTTCACGGCTCCTCCTCGGCCGCGGCGCGCTCGGCGGCGACGCGTCGGCCCGCGCCGGGGTACCGTCCACCGTCCGAGATGTCGTCCGCGATCGGATGGCGGGTCTCGACGACGACGGTCGCGACCTGCTGCGAGTCGCCGCGCTCATCGGCCGTGACGTCGACCTCGGCCTGCTCGCCTGTGTCGCCGGCGTCGACATCGTGGACTGCCTCGAACGCCTCGAACCGCTGCGTGCGCTCGGACTGCTCGTGTCGGACTCGCAGGACTCGTTCTCGTGGCGCTTCGCGCACGACATAGTTCGCGAGTCGGTCACCGAGACGACGACGCATCAGCAGGCCGTCCGGCTGCACCTACGCGTCGCGGATGCGCTCGAGGAAAGCCAAACCGACGACGAGTCGATCGCCGAACGCCTCGCCTACCACCTCTCTGCCGCCGGCCCTCTCGCCAACCCGGTTCGCACCGTGGAGGCGCTGAAGCGCGCCGGCCGCCGCGCCGCGACCAGGCTCGCGTTCGCGGCCGCCGATCGGCACCTTGAATCGGCCGCGCAGATCGCACGAGCCGCGGGGCTGCCGGAGCTCGAGCTGTCCGCCCTTTCGCTGCTCGCCATCGCCCCGCGTCGGCAAGCCGGCTTCGGCGGCACGACGTTCGATCTGCTGGAGCGTGCGGAACTCCTGGCGCGCCAGCTCGGCCGGGAGGTCGAGGCCGCCGGCCTTCTCTTCGCTCGTCTGTTCGGGGCCTACACCTTCCTCGAGTGGGACCGCGAACGCCTGGTCCGCCGGCTGTCTGAACAAGGAGAGGCGTCATCCGATCCGGTCGTCCAGGTGTACGGACGGCAAGCCTGGGGCCTGCATCAGTGGGACTGTGGCAACATCGGCGAGGCATACCGCTGCTTCAGGAGGAACAACCCCGCCCTTCTCGACGGGGTTGTCTCGCCGCATAGCGAGACGCCGATCCGGCGTGACGTCTCGGGTGAGTGGCCCGGCTGGCTGGCCGTCGTGACCGCGCTCCACGGTGACGTCGACACGGCGGGATCCTTGATCGCCAAGTGGAACGGCCCCGAAGACCCGTACGCGGTCGCGACCTGGGCGTACTACATCACCACCATCGCGTCGATGGCCGGCGACGCGGGCTGGGTGATGCGCACGATCGAGCGGTGGGTGGCTGTAGGCCCTGGCCGCGCCGCCATCCAGCAGGAGAACTACATCCGGCTGAACTGGTACTGGGCCCGTGCCCTCACGGGCGACGACCCGGCCGGTATCGCGGCGGAGACCGAACAGCTCCTGGCCGGGACGCTGGTTGACCCACCGCGATGGGGCGTCGCGTACTACCACGCACTGATCGCCGAAATGTGGTTGGTCGCGGGCAGACCGGACGAGGCGGGCAACGCCCTCGGCCGAGCGGATCGGGCCCTCGATGCCTACGGCCAGTGCTACGCCGAAGGACTTGTCCTGCTGCTGCGGGCGCGCCTGCTCCATGCCCGCGGCGAACCCGCTGACGACGTCCGAGCCGCCGCTGGAAAGGCCCGCGAGCGGTCCGACGAACGCGAGTCCTACCTCTTCGCCCGCCGCGCCGAGAAGTTCCTAGCCGAGCTTTGACCGCGCGGCTCAGGACCAAGAACGCCGAATGCCGCCGGTATTCCTGGCGGCTGGCTTGGCATTCGACCGACGCGGCGTCGACAGGCTTGGCTGAGTTCGACGGGTGGTCAACCAGCCGAACCCGGCCGCCGTGAAGAACATGACAATGCCATACACCACACCCGGGATGGCCATCTCGGCGCTGTCCAACAAAGCTGGGCTCAGCGCGACGGTGATGGCGAGCGCGGTGTTGTGAATGCCGATCTCGAACCCGGCCGCGATGGCCGCGCGGTGGTCGACGTCGGCCAGGCGCGGCACTCCGTAGCCGATCAACAGGCTCACGATGCTGAAGACCAACACGGCCAGCCCGACCGAAAGGAAATAGTCGGCGAGGTTGTCCCGCTGCCCGTACAGCACAGCGGAGATGACCCCGAGGAGGACCACGACGGACAGCACCTGGACGGGGCGGCTGAGCCACCGCGCCACCTCCGGTGCCCACGCGCGCACAAGCATCCCGACCGCGACCGGCACGAGCACGATCGCGAAGACCTGCAGAATCTTGTCGAACTGTAGCCCGATCGCGGCCGCGTCGGCCAGGAAGTACCCGGCCGACAGGTTCACCACGATCGGCAGGGTTACTACCACCAGTAGCGAGTTGGTTGCGGTGAGCGTGATGTTCAGTGCGACGTTTCCGCCGAACAGGTGGCTGTACAGGTTGGCTGTTGGGCCACCCGGCGATGCCGCGACCAGTATCAAGCCGACCGCCAGCTCCGGCGGGAGCCGGAAGGCCAGCACCAGGCCGAAGCAGATCGCCGGCAGCAGCACGACCTGGCAGAACAGCGCGACCCCGACCGCCTTGGGATGCCGGCCTACCCGCCGGAAGTCTTCCAGGGTCAGGCCGAGCCCCAGACCGAGCATGACGGTTCCGAGGGCGAAGGGCAGACTTTCCAGGATCAATGTGGGAACCATGGCGACCTCCTCGAGTATGCCGTGGCCGGATCGCAGACTGGGCCGGTGCTTCCGCGGCTCGCCGTACCGGGGCGCCGGACGGCTCCCGCGGCGTGCACACGTCGCTCGGTCGCTGGCCGGCTGGCATCGGGCGGCGGTCGCGGCGGCACATCGCCGAGGAGCACGTCATCGAGGTGAGCCCTTCCTGGCGTACCGTTCAGTATCGGTTTCTCATGACCGTCGCCGTCGCCAGGAATCAGTTTGGAGCCGAGTACTTGACGGATACTGAATGCCTCCCGGCATCCTGCCGCAAACGGGTCCACTAGCAATTCACTCGTCGTCAACTGAGGCAGTCGACCCCGACGAACGCGTCGTGGGTGAACCCGATCGAGGCCCAGTTCGGACCGTTGCGGACCTTCGCGACGAGCAACGCGAACCAGGCGAAGGAGTGTTGCTGACGTGTGGAATGGTGAGCATTATGGCACGGTTGCGAGCCCCCCAGCATCGGTGGGGCCTAGATGTTCTCGACAGGATTTCCGGTACGCCGATCACGCGGGTGCTCGATGCAGGATGTGGTTCTGGTCGAGTCACCGAGGCTCTTCTCGAACGATTTCCGGATGCCGAGGTAGTCGCCGTCGACAGCTCCGACAGCATGCTCGCGGCTGCGGCCAAAAAACGGACTGAAACGGCTGCAGTACCGACCCGCGCTGCTGTTGGGATTCCTCGCCGAAACCGGCCTGGCCTGGGAGGATCTGTGGTCAGCGTGACTCCACGCATTAAAGTTCAGTAGTGCGCTGACCGCGATCCTTGGCGGCCCCGGAGCGGGCTGCCGCTCCTGCGGGCTCTCCGGCACCGTCTGACCCGTCAGCACGGTCCGATGTACCGGAGGCGTGCGGCTCTGAGGTGCCGGACATCCTGTCCCGGATGGACGCGAAGTGGGAGGGCGACCACTCGATCCGCAAGTTCGGGCCGAAGACCTTCCGCGACGGCATGAGCATGAAGCCGTCCGACTACTACAGGCGCAACGTGTGGATGGCGTCGTCGGTCATGGGCGACATCAAGGTGTCGCGGCGCCACGAGATCGGTGTCGACCGGCTGATGTGGGGTCACGACTACCCCCACCCGGAAGGAACCTGGCCGCACACCCGCGAATGGCTTCGGAACCGGTTCGGCGACGTGCCGGAGGCCGACACCCGGCGCATCCTCGGACTGAACGCCGCCGAGCTGTACGGCTTCGACCTCGAGAAGCTCGCGCCGGTGGTCGAGCGCATCGGGATGACGGTCGAGGGCGTCCACGGCAAGGGGGCGGCAGCGTGAGCGCGGCAGCCACTCCGGCCCCGGCCGATGGCACTGGCCGCGCGCCGCGCCCGACCATCACGGACTTCGCCGGGAAGATCGTCGTGATCACCGGTGGCGCGGCCGGCATCGGCAGGTCGCTGGCCGAGGCCTTCGCCTGGGCTGGTGCCGTACTCGTGCTCTCCGACATCGAGAAGGACGCACTCGACGCCACCGTCGAGGCGCTGCGCACGCGGACCGGCGCCGAGATCAGCGGCATGGTCGCTGACGTGTCGGACGCCGACTCGGTGGAGGCACTGGCCGAGGAGGTGTTCCGCCGGCACGGCCGGACACACGTGCTGGTGAACAATGCCGGGGTCGGGCCGCCGTCGGCCAAGGTCTGGGAGACGACGCCGAACGACTGGCGGTGGACCTTCGGGGTCAACGTCTACGGTGTCGCGAACGGCATCCGCGCCTTCGTGCCGCGGATGATCGCCTCGGGCGAGCCCGGGCACGTGGTGAACACATCATCCGGTGACGGCGCGGTCGCGCCGATGCCGAGCGCGTCAGTGTACGCGGCGAGCAAGTCGGCGGTGTCGATCCTGACCGAGTGCCTCGGCGCGCAGCTCGGGAGGAGGGCCACCCGATCGGCGTGTCCCTGTTCCTGCCGTCCGGCAAGGGCCTGCTCGACACCGGGCTG
This sequence comes from Parafrankia elaeagni, assembly GCF_000374165.1. Taxonomy (GTDB): domain Bacteria; phylum Actinomycetota; class Actinomycetes; order Frankiales; family Frankiaceae; genus Parafrankia; species Parafrankia elaeagni. Next base: position 69,749 of record NZ_KB893716.1, on the reverse strand, counting down.
TGGACCTCCGACCGCAACCGGCCGGCGGAGCTGGCTCGGGAGAAACCGCGGGCGACACCGGCGACGACGGTGGCGACTCTTGTCGAGTCGGCGGCCAGGGCCGGCACCGAGATTCCGATCCAGCCGCTTGACGAACTCGCCGACGACGTCCTGCGCGGCATCCAGGCCGGCGAGTACTGCCTGATGCTCGGCCGGGACGCTGCCGCCGCGACGCTGCGAGAACGCGCCGAGCGGTTCAGCGTCGGGCTCAACCCGACCCAGGCCGGGCACACCCTGCTGCCCGTCTGACAGGCCGGCCGGATGCCTGGTGGCCAGCGCACCGCCCGGCCACCAGGCGTTCGTGGGCGTAACGGAGGGCTGCTCTCCCGCGCGGCTCAGAACCTGGTCGACGACCTGGGCTGCGGTGCCGCCTCACGGTGCTGCGGTGCGGTGCGGTGCCGGGTCAGGGACGGACGACGACCTTCAGCGCCTCGCGGGAGTCCATCGCCTGGTAGGCGTCGGCGACGTGGTCGAGGTCGACGGTGCGGTCGAAGACCCGCCCGGGGTCGATGCGGCCGTCGAGGACGAGGGGCAGCGCCTGCTCGATGTAGGCGCGTACGGGGGCGGGGCCGCCGGTGAGGGTGGCGTTCTTCCCGAACAGCGACCCGAACCCGACCGGTGCCTGTTCGTACTGGGGCACGCCGACCCGGGAGATGATCCCGCCCGGTCGCACGATGCCGTAGGCCTGCTCGTAGGCGGGCATGTGCCCGACGGCCTCGAGCACGATGTGGCTGCCCTCGCCGCCGGTGAGCTCCAGGACCTTCGCGACGCCCTCGTCGCCGCGTTCGGCGACCACGTCGGTGGCGCCGAAGTCGCGCCCCAGGTCGGTGCGGGCGGTGTGCCGGCCCATGAGGATGATCCGCTCGGCGCCGAGCTGCCTGGCGGCGAGGACCGCGGACAGGCCGACCGCACCGTCGCCGATCACGGTGACAGTGCTGCCCGGACCCACTCTGCCCATGTGCGCAGCGTGGTAGCCGGTGAGGTAGACGTCCGACAGGGTCAGCAGTGAGGGCCACAGCGCCTCGTCGACGCCGCCGGGGATCTTCACGAGCGTGCCGGCGGCCTGCGGGACCCGCACCGCCTCGGCCTGCGCGCCGCCGATCCCGCCGGCGCCGTACCAGCCGCCGTGCACGCAGGCGGTGTGGAACCCCTCGCGACAGAACGCGCAGGTGTTGTCGGAGACCGCGAACGGGGACACGACGAAGTCACCCGGTGCCAGGCCGGTCACCTCCCTGCCGACCTCCTCGACGACGCCGAGGAACTCGTGCCCCATGGGAACGCCGTCGTCGGTCGCGGCCATGGAGCGGTAGGGGTGCAGGTCGGACCCGCACACACACGCCAGTACCACCCGGACCACGGCATCCGTCGGCTCGTGCAGCTTGGCGTCGGCGACGTCCTCGACACGGACGTCACCGGCTCCGTACATGAACGTTGCTCGCATGATGGGGTTTCCTTTGTGATCGAGATCGGGAGGTGGTGCGGCTGGACCGCCACGGTCAGTGGTCGATCATCTGCATCTGCTCCTCGTTGTGGTGGTCTCCGGCCGGCGGGGTGAGCCGGTCGAGCTGCTCGATCTGCGCGGGGGTGAGCGTCAGGCTGTCCGCGGCGGTGTTCTCCTCGACGCGGGCGGCCCGCCTGGTGCCGGGGATCGGGGCGATGTCGTCCCCCCTGGCCAGCAGCCAGGCGATCGCCACCTGGGCCGGGGTGGCGCCGGCCTCGGTGGCGACGGCCGCGACCTCGTCGGCGATACGCAGGTTGCGCTGGAAGTTCTCCCCGGTGAACCGCGGGTTGGTCCTGCGCCAGTCGCTGTCGTCGAGCTGGTCGACCGAGCGGAGGTGGCCGGTCAGGAAGCCGTGGCCCAGCGGTGAGTAGGGCACGAAACCGATGCCCAGCTCGCGCAGCAGCGGCAGCACCGCCGGTTCGGGATCACGGGTCCACAGCGAGTACTCGGACTGCAGCGCGGTGATCGGGTGGACGGCGTGCGCGCGGCGGATCGTGCCGACACCGGCCTCGGACAGGCCCACGTGACGGATCTTGCCCTCGGAGACCAGCTGGGACAGGGCGCCCACGGTGTCCTCGATCGGAGTGCGCGGGTCGACGCGATGCTGGTAGTACAGGTCGATGTAGTCGGTGCCCAGGCGGCGCAGCGACCCTTCGACGGCGGCGCGGATGTTGGCGGGGCTGCTGTCGAGGCCGGCGCGGCCGGTGTGGGAGATCATGCCGAACTTCGTCGCGAGGACAACTCCGTCGCGGCGCCCCTTCAGCGCTCGGCCGACCAGCTCCTCGTTCGTGAACGGCCCGTAGACCTCGGCGGTGTCGACGAGGGTGACACCCAGCTCCAGGGCCCGGTGGATGGTCCGGATGGATTCCTCGTCGTCGCTGCCCGCGCCGGTGTAGCCGAAGGACATCCCCATAGCGCCCAGGCCGATGCGGGAGACGTCCAACGTGCCCAGTCTGACGTGCCTCATGGTCGCTTCTCCTTCTCCGGTGTCGCGCCGTGCCGTGCGGTGGTCGGTGCCGTGGCCGCACCGACTCTTCCGCAGCCTCGCCGTCCCTGGGAGGGCCTGCCCTGCCAGGTAACGGCGGTATCCCCTTCCCGCCCCCGGCTGCACCCGGCGGGGACATAAGGCCCGGCCTTGCCGGATACACAGCAATTGCTCAGGCTCCGTTCAGATGCGGCCCCTAGTTTCAGGATGTGTCATCCGGGTCAGAGCCCCACACAGCCGACGGGCAGGCGTTCGGGTCGCGTGGCGCCCGAATCCTGGCTGTCACCGGCGGTGTCGTCATCGTCGCGCTGGTCGTCGCGGTCGCCGTGCTGGCGGTGCGGCCCGCGGGCGGCCCGGTGGCACCGGATGCCGGCCCCGCCGCTGCGGCGTCGCCGAGTCCCGGCCCGAGCGCGGCGCCCGCCGTCGCGGAGATCTACCAGCGGATCGGGCCCTCGGTGGTGATGGTGCGGACCGACCGCGGCTCGCTGGGTTCCGGCGTGATCGCGGCGGACGACGGCACGGTCCTCACCGCCAACCACGTCATCGCCGACGGCGGCGCGGTCAGCCTCCTGTTCGCCGACGGCACCCGCTCCACCGCCACCGTCGCCTCGGCCGACCGGGAGACGGACATCGCCACGCTCGTCCCGGCGAACCTGCCGCAGCCGGTCGTGCCGGCGACGCTCGGCGGCCGCGTGGCGGTCGGCGGCGAGGTGGTCGCGGTCGGCAACCCGCTGGGGCTGGCCCACAGTGTCTCGTCCGGTGTCATCTCCGGTGTCGGCCGCACCGCGACCACGGACAGCGGCACGCTCACGGGCCTGATCCAGTTCGACGCCTCGGTGAACGCCGGTAGTTCGGGGGGCCCACTGCTGGACGCGGAGGGCCTGGTCGTCGGCATCGTCGTCTCCATCGCGGACCCCGGACAGGACGACGCCTTCGCCGGAATCGCCTTCGCCGTGCCCATCGGCAGCGCCCTCGGCGGGGGCGGTTCCGGCGAGGGCCGCGGGCCGCAGATCTGACGCCAGCACGCGGACCTGACGCCAACAGAGGCGAGGAAAGGTAGCGGGAGGATCATGACACCGAACAACCAGGCCGGGTGGGCGGGCGGCAGCCCTCGTGGCAGTGCGGGCGGACGGGCGGGGAGCAACGCCGGCCTGCGAGCCGGCGCGGCTCCCGCATCGCCGATGGCACCCGCAGCGCCCGCGGCAGCCGAGGTACCCCGTGCCTCCGTTCCGGGCAGCCCGCTCGAGCAGCTGCTGTTCGAGGTCAAACGCACGATTGTCGGCCAGGACGTGCTGCTGGAGCGGATGGCGGTCGGCCTGCTCGCCGGTGGCCACCTGCTCGTCGAGGGCGTGCCGGGGCTGGCCAAGACACTGGCCGTGAAGTCCCTGGCGGCCGCCGTCGGGGGGACCTTCCAGCGCATCCAGTTCACCCCGGACCTGCTGCCCGCCGACCTGGTCGGCACCCGCGTCTACCGCCCGCACAGCGGCGAGTTCGAGACGAAGCTCGGCCCGGTCTTCGCCAACCTGCTGCTGGCAGACGAGATCAACCGTGCCCCGGCGAAGGTGCAGAGCGCGTTGCTGGAGGTCATGCAGGAGCGTCAGGTGACCATCGGGCGCGAGACCTTCGCCGTCCCCGACCCGTTCCTGGTCATGGCCACCCAGAACCCGATCGAGTCCGAAGGCACCTATCCGCTGCCGGAGGCCCAGGTCGACCGCTTCATGATGAAGGTCCTCGTGGGCTACCCGTCCCCGGTGGAGGAGCACGCCATCGTCGACCGGGCGTTGCGGCCGCCTGCGGCGACCCAGGCGATCCTCGCCCCCGAGGATCTGGTGCGGCTGCGGGCCGGCGTCCAGGACGTGTACGTCGACCCGGCGATCGTCGACTACGCGGTACGGGTCGTCGCCGCGACCCGGTCGCCGGGAACGGTCGGGCTGGGCACCCTCGACAGGTACGTCACCCACGGCGCCAGCCCGCGCGCGTCCATCGCCCTCGTGCTGGGCGCCCGGGCGCTGGCCCTCCTGCGCGGGCGGGACTACGCGGTGCCGGAGGACCTGCGCGAGCTCGCTCCCGACGTGCTGCGGCACCGTGTCTCCCTGTCGTACGAGGCACTGGCCGACGACGTCGCGCCCGACACCGTCGTCGCCGGGGTGCTGCAGGCCGTGCCGATGCCCGAGGTCCCGCTGCGGGACCGCTGATGGCGGGCGCGCCCGACCGCCTGCTGCTGCGGTTGGAGTGGCAGGTGGTCCGCCGCCTCGACGGCCGGGTGCTCGGTGCGTTCCGCACGGCGGACCGCGGGTCGGGCCTCGACTTCGCCGGCCTGCGAGCCTACGACGAGGCGGACGACGCCCGCCGCATCGACTGGAACGCCACCGCCCGGCTGGACGAGCCGCAGGTGCGCCAGTTCCACGAGGACCGTGAGCTCACCCTGTGGCTGGTGCTCGACCGGTCGGCGTCCATGACGGTCGGCGCCCCGGGCCGGGCGAAGCACGACGTCCTCGCCGAGCTGGCGCTGACCGTGGCCCGGCTGTTCGGCCGCGGCGGCAACCGGGTCGGCGCGCTGCTCCACGACGGTGCCACGACTCGGGTGGTGCCCCCGGGTACCGGCCGCGGGCAGGTCCTGCGCATCGGCCGCGAACTCGAGCGCACGGCCGCGGCACCACCGGCTACGGACACCACCGACGTCGCCGCGATGCTGGCCGGCACCGCACGGCTGGCCCGGCGCCGTTCGCTGGTGGTCGTCATCTCCGACTTCATCGGCACCGGCGAGTGGGACAGGCCGCTGCGCCAGCTCGCGCACCGGCACGACGTCGTGGCGCTACGCGTCGTGGACCCGGCTGACGACGACCTGCCCGACGCGGGGCTCGTCCTCGTCGAGGACGCCGAGACCGGCGAGCAGATCCTCATCGACTCCAGCGACCCGCTGCTGCGCGCCCGCCTGCGCGACGCCGTGGCGGAACGCGAGGCCGATCTGGCCGCCGGCATGCGTCGCGCCGGGGTCCCGCTGCACCGGATCGACACCGGGCGCGACCTGCTCTCCTCCCTCGTCGGGGTCGTGGCCAGCACCCGACGGAGGCAGGTGTGACCCTCTCCACTCCCTGGCTGCTCGTCGTCGGTGTGGCGGTCGTGGCTGCACTCGCCGTCGCCGTGACGCGGGCCTCCCGCCGACGACGGGCGGCGTTGGCCGCGGCCGGCGTGGACGCCTCGCCCGGTGTGAACGCCTCGTCCGGCCGGCGCCGCCCGCAGGCCGGGGTCTGGTTCAGCCTCGCGGGCATCGCCGTGCTCGCGGTCGCGGCGGCGGGGCCCGCGGCCTCCGTCCCCGTCTCCCGGGCGGCCGGGACGGTGATCGTCGCCATCGACGTCTCGAACAGCATGGGCGCCACCGACCTCACGCCCACCCGGTTGGACGCGGCGAAGCGGGCCGCGGTCGAGTTCGTCGAGGCGCAGCCTGACAGCGTCGACGTCGGCGTGGTCGCCTTCGAGGACGGCGCGCTCACCACACACCAGCCCAGCGCCGACCACGCCGCCGCCGCGGCGGCGATCAACCGGCTGAGCCTCGCCGGCGGGACGTCCCTCTCCGACGCGATCCTCACCTCGCTGTCAGCGATCACGGGCCGAACTGTCCGGCCAGGCCCGGACGGCACCGTGCCCGACCTCGGGTACTGGAGCTCGGCGACCATCGTGCTGTTCTCCGACGGGGAGGACAGCGGCAACGGCGGAACCGCCAGCGGGGGTGCCGGTGGGGGAGGTGGCACCGGTGGCGCCGCCGGTCCCGCCGGGGGCACCGCCGAGGCGGCGGCCATCGCTGCCCAGGCCGCCGGGGTGCACGTCGAGACGGTCGGTGTCGGCACCGCCGCGGGCGCAACCGTCGAGGTCGACGGCTACCAGCTGCACACCGCGCTGGACGAGGAGACCCTCACCGGTATCGCCCGCACGACCGGCGGCTCCTACCACCCCGCCGAGCAGGCCTCCGAGCTTGACGGGGTCGCCTCGGCCATCGACCTGCGGCTGACCACGCACAACGAGGATCTGCCGCTGGCCGGTGCGTTCACCGCGTTCGCGCTGCTGCTCCTGGCGGCGGGCGGAGTCCTCACGATCCTGCGCACCGGAAGGGTCGTCTGATGTCCCTCACCTGGCCCTGGGCGCTGGCGACGCTGCTGGCCCTCCCGCTGCTGGCCGCCGTCGCCTGGTGGGGCCGGCGACGGCGGCGCCGCGCCGCCGTCCGGGTGACGTCACTCGCGCTGGTCCGGGTCGCGCTGCCCGGCCGGACGCGCTGGCGCCGCCGCGTTCCCGCCGCGCTGCTCGTGCTGGGACTGGCCACGCTCGGTGTCGGCGCGGCCCGCCCGCAGGCGAGCGTTCCGGTCGCGGCCAACGCGACGACGATCCTGCTGGCGCTGGACGTCTCGGGCTCGATGTGCACCACCGACGTGGCCCCGAACCGCCTCACCGCGGCGGAGGAGGCGGCCGCCGACTTCATCCGGGCCCAGCCGGGCGGTTCCCGCATCGGCCTGGTCACCTTCGCCGGCGTCGCCGGCCTGCTCGTCCCTCCGACCGACGACAGCGACCGGCTGCTGGCGGCGCTGACGAGCCTGACCACGTCCCGCGGCACCGCCATCGGCCAGGGGATCCTGACGTCCATCGACGCGATCGCCGACGTCGATCCGTCGGTCGCCCCCACCGGCACGAACCTCGGCCCGGCCGCCGCCGGCGGCGAGTACGCGGCGGACGTCATCGTCGTGCTCACCGACGGTGCCAACACCCAGGGCGTGGACCCGCAGACCGCCGCGGCGGAGGCCGCGGCGCGCCGCCTGCGGGTCCACACGATCGGTTTCGGCACGGCGACGCCGGCGCCGATGGTGTGCGACAGCTCCCAGCTGGGCGATGACGCCTTCGGCGGTTTCGGCGGCCGCGGTTTCGGTGGCGGTGGTTTCGGTGGCGGGGGCGGCGGCCGCTTCGACCGCAACCCGCTGATCATCGACGAGGACGCGCTGAGGCAGGTCGCGGGAGCCACCGGCGGTACGTACTATCGCGCGCAGAACGCGGGCCAGCTCGAGGAGGCCCTGACCGCCCTGCCCCGCACCATCACCGTGACGCACGAGCACCGGGACATCGCCGCCTGGTTCGCCGGCATCGGCGGCCTCCTCGTCGCCGCGGCCCTCGCTCTCTCCCTGTGGTGGAACCGGGTACGCAGCCCACCGCCCGTCGCCTCGGGCCGTCCGAGGTGACATCACCGGCGATCTGGGAGTCCCTGCTGTTACCCCTTTCAGCAAGGACTCGCTGTGTACCCGCGACTCGGGTTTCCTGAGGCGATGGCCGCGTCGCCGGGAGTAGTCGCCGCACATTGACGCCAGCGCCGTCCCGGCGGGGCGCGGTCACCGTGCGGGCTCGTGCCCACGCGAGTCACACGATCGGCAACGTCGACGAGAGGGTGACCAGTGCCTGAGGACAGCAACATCCTGCCGGGCCGTCGACCCGGCCACGGCCGCCGCGGGTTCCTGCTGGGCGCGGCCGGGCTGGCGACTCCGCTTGTCGCCGGGCTGGTCGGCTGCTCCTCCGACGGAGAGGCCTCCGCGGCTGCGGGTACGCCCACACCGGACGGCCGGGCGGCGAGCACCGCGACGACGGCGACCACGTTGGCCGCTCGTCGCAGGCTCGGCTCCCTGGAGGTCTCCAGCGTCGGCCTGGGCTGTCAGACCATGCCGGGTAACCTCTACGGCCCGGTGAGCAGCCGGGCGGACATGGTCACGATCATCCGGACGGCCGTCGACCAGGGCGTGACCCTGTTCGACACCGCCGAGGCGTACGGCCCGTTCGAGTCCGAGCGCATCCTCGGGGAAGCCCTCGAACCGGTCCGGGACCGGGTCGTGATCGCGTCGAAGTTCGGGTGGGACATCGACCCGGCGACAGGCCAGCGGCGCGGCGGTCTCAACAGCCGTCCGGACAACATCCGGCAGGCGGTCGACGGCATGCTGGAGCGCCTGCGGACGGACCGGATCGACCTGCTGTACCAGCACCGCGTCGATCCGACGGTGCCGATCGAGGACGTCGCGGGCACCGTGAAGGACCTGATCTCCGCGGGGAAGGTCCGGCACTGGGGCCTGTCCGAGCCGGGCCCGCAGACCGTGCGCCGTGCGCACGCCGTGGAGCCGCTCGCCGCGGTCCAGAACGAGTACAACCTGATGTGGCGGGGACCAGAACAGCAGATCATCCCGCTGTGCGAGGAACTGGGTATCGGGTTCGTGTGCTGGGCTCCGCTCGCGTACGGGTTCACCACCGGCACGATCAACCCCTACACACGGTTCGCCCAGGGTGACTTCCGGGCGGCCGTGCCTCGCCATTCGCCGGAGAACATGCCGGAGAACATGCCCCTGGTGCAGCTGCTGCAGGACTGGGGTGTGCGCAGGGGAGCAACGCCCGCCCAGATCTCTCTTGCCTGGCTGCAGGCGCAGAAGCCGTGGATCGTCCCCATCCCGAGCGCCACCCGGACATCCCATCTCCTGGAGAACATCGGAACGGAGGAGGTGACGTTCAGCGGCGACGAGCTGCGGGAGTTCACCACCGCCCTCGACGCGATCACCATTCACGGCGAGCGGCTGCCGGCACCGGTACTCGCCATGTCGGGGGTCGAGGCACCCGCCCCCTGACGCCCCGGGCGGTCGGGTCTCGAAGGGCCCGGCCTTCGCTGGTGCGTCAGTCCGCCTGGCCGTGGACCCGGGCGCTGCTCGCACCGTCGTCCCGCGCCGCCGCGGCCCAGCTCGCCAGCAGTTCGAGACCGTCACCGGAGGGTGTTCCCGCCTCGGCGGTGTAGGTCACGATGATCAGGGTCTCCTCGCCGGGAAGCTCGAAGGCCTCATGGGCGAGTTCGAGCTCGCCGATCGCGGGGTGGCGGAAGCGTTTCGTGCCATGGCGGTGCACGAAGACCTCATGGGAATCCCACCAGGTGCGGAAGGGCTCGCTGCGCCGGGAAAGGTCACCGACGAGGTTCATCAGCTGCGGATCGTGCGGATCCCTGGTGGCCGCGATCCGCAGCGCACCGACGGACTGACGGGCCACCTGCTGCCATTCCGGGTAGAACACCCGGGCGCGTGGATCGAGGAAGACGAACCGCAGGGAGTTCACCGGCCGCGTCGCGGCCGTGAACATGGGGGAGTAGAGGGCGTGGCCCAGCGGGTTGGCGGCGAGGATGTCGAAGCTGTGGTTGGCCAGGATGACGGGCACGCCGGTCATCGAGTCCAGGACCCGGCGGACGGCCGGCCGGATCGTCGGTGTGCCGCCGTGCCGGCGGGTGCGCGCCGCGACCGGGCTGGCGGCGCGGGCCAGGTCGTGCAGGTGCGCGCGTTCGATCTCGTCGAGCCGCAGCGCGCGGGCGACGGCGTCCAGGACGGTGGCGGAGACCCCGGCGAGGTTGCCGCGTTCCAGGCGGGTGTAGTACTCGACGCTGACGCCGGCGAGCGCGGCGACCTCACCGCGGCGCAGGCCGGCGACCCGACGGTTCCCGTGCGCGGGGATCTCGACCTGATCCGGGCTGATCCGCGCCCGGCGTGAGGTGAGGAACGCGCGGGCCTCGCTGCGGTTGTCCATCTCTCCAGGCTAGGTACAGCTCCGGGCACAGTTCCGGCAGGTTCGGGTCCTGCCGTGGTCGCGTGCGGACCGGGGCGGACCCGGGGCTCCGGGGCGTGCCTCAGACCGCCGGCCCGTTCGCTCTGAGCTCGGCCAGCCACACGGCGGCACTGGCGTCCGACGGTGCGCGCCAGTCCCCTCGGGGTGACAGCGTGCCGCCCGCCGAGACCTTCGGGCCGTTGGGCAGCGCCGAGCGTTTGAACTGCGACAGCTGGAAGAAGCGGGTGAGGAACGCCTCGAGCCAGTGGACGATGGTCGACAGTTCGTAGGCGTGCCGCCCCTCTGCCGGAAAGCCGGCCGGCCAGCGGCCCGCGTCGGCCTCACGCCACGCGTGCCAGGCCAGGAACGCCACCTTCGACGGCGGCAACCCGTACCGCAGAATGTGGAACAGGAAGAAGTCGTGCAGCTCGTACGGCCCGATCCGGTCCTCCGTGCTCTGCATCGCGCCGGTCTCCTCGTCGGCGGGCACCAGCTCCGGCGAGATCTCCGTGCCGAGGATCGCGGTCAGCAGGCTGCCGGTGGCCTCGTCGAACTGGCCCGTGGACACCGTCCACCGGATGAGGTACTGGATCAGGGTCTTCGGCACCCCCGCGTTGACGGCGTAGTGGCTCATCTGGTCGCCGACGCCGTAGGTGCACCAGCCCAGTGCCAACTCGCTGAGATCACCGGTGCCGACGACGAAACCGCCGCGCTGGTTGGCCAGCCGGAACAGGTAGTCCGTGCGCAGACCGGCCTGCACGTTCTCGAACGTGATGTCGTACACCGGCTCGCCCTGCGCCGCCGGGTGCCCGAGATCCGCGAGCAGCTGGCGGGCGGCGGGACGAATGTCGATCTCCGCCGCCTCGATGCCGAGCGCGCGCATCAGCGCCCAGGCGTTCGCCCTGGTCTCCTGCCCGGTGGCGAAACCCGGCATGGTGTACCCGAGGATCGACGTACGCGGGACACCGAGCCGGTCGCAGGCCTTGGCCGCGACGATCAGTGCGTGCGTCGAGTCGAGGCCGCCGGAGACACCGATCACCATCCTGCCGCCGCCGGTCGCCTGAAACCGCCGCGCGAGGCCGTGCACCTGGATGTTGAAAGCCTCGTAACAGTCGAGGTCGAGGCGCTCGCGGGTGTCGGGAACGAACGGGAACCGGCGCTGGGAGCGCCGCAGCCCGACATCACGCCGGTGTGGCCGGTGCTCGAACCGGACTGTCCGGAAGTGACGCTCCGGACGGTCATGGGCAACGGCGCTGTCGTTGAACGTCCCGGTCCGCATCCGCTCGAGCCGCACGCGGGCGAGGTCGACGTCGGTGACGAGAAGCTGGGCGCCCTCGGCGAACCGTTCCGACTGGGCGAGCAGGTCACCGAGTTCGTGGACGGTGCCCTGCCCGTCCCAGGCGAGGTCGGTGGTGCTCTCCCCGGTGCCGGCAGCCGAATAGACGTACACCGCCATCGCACGCGCCGACTGGGCCGCGGAGAGGTGGGCGCGGTCGGCGGACTTGCCCACGACGATGTTCGACGCCGACAGGTTGGCCAGCAGCGTCGCGCCGGCCAGCGCCGCGTAGGAGGAGGGCGGGATCGGCGCCCAGTAGTCCTCACAGATCTCGACGCCGACCACGAGCTCCGGCAGGTCCGTCGCGGCGAAGATCAGGTCGGTGCCGAAGGGCGCCGTCTGCCCGGCGATCGTGACGTCCTGGCCGGTGACACCGGCTCCCGGCGCGAACCACCGCTTCTCGTAGTACTCGCGATAGTTGGGCAGAAACGACTTCGGCACCACGCCGAGGACGCGCCCGCGGGAGATCGCCAGCGCGGTGTTGTACAGCCGTCCCCGGCAACGGACGGGAGCACCGACCAGCAGGAGGGGGCCGAGGTCGCGGGTGGCCTCACAGACAGTCGACACCGCCTCCTCCACGCCGTCCAACAGGGCGTCCTGCAGAAGCAGGTCGTCGATCGCGTACGACGACAGACCCAGTTCGGGATAGACGACCAGGTCCACGCCCTCCGCGTCGGCCTGCCGCGCCAGCGCGATCGTCGCTGCGGCGTTGCGCGCGGGGTCGGCGGTCGCGACGACCGGCGTCGCCGCCGCGACCCGGACCAGACCGTGACTGTGGATCGCCCCGAATTCTCCCAGCCGCACAGCGCCTCCTGGATCAATCGACCTGTTGTGCGTGTCTACGAGGCTAGAGTCCGCGGGCCTCGGAGTTCGCCCAGCGGTTGCCGCCCCTCGTCGGGAGCGACCAGGGGCAGCATGCCGCCTCGCCCCGGCACCGGCCGGTGGTGCTGCGGCGGAGACCGTCGGCGAGGCCGACCTGGCCGGGCGCATCGTCCCTCGCCGGCGGCGCAGGAGGTCCGGGTGCTTGTGCGGGTGCGGGCCGGCCGTTCGTTCGCTGTCCGGAGGACAGATGTAGTTCGTGACTTTTCGGAATGACCGGCAACCCTTTCGACCGTCCCAGCGACAGATTCTGTGGGGCTCGCGCCGGGGGGCGATAAAGCCGACACGGCTCCGGTTGCCTCCGGGACTGTTCACCACCGGTGGGCGGTTCAGGTATCCGGATTCTGTCGGCTGACGTCCGAAAAGGTCGACACGTTTTCCGAGGAGCCACAGATGAACCGAACACCGGTTGTCCGACGCGGTCCGACGGAGCGGCATCAGCCGATGCTCCGGCGAGCCGGAGTCCTCGGTATCGCCTGCGCCGCGTTGATGGTCGTCGCCGGCTGTACACCCATGGCGGGTGGCGGCGGTTCCGGCCCCACCGCCAGCCCGACCGCGACCACCACTGGGCCGCAGTCTCCCGGCGGGCCTGTCTCGACGACGGCGCCTGCGGGCTCCTCACCCACCGCGTCCCCGTCGGCGGTGACCACCTCGCTCCCGGCCACCACCACGCCGTCCGCATCCACCTCCAGCCCGGCATCAGCGGCGACGACTGCGCCGCCGACTGGTCCTGGTGCGGGGACTCCCACCGGTCTGCGGGTTTCCGGCACCTCCATCGTGGATCGCTCGGGGGCGCCGGTACGACTGCTCGGCGTGAACCGATCCGGTACCGAATACGCCTGTATCCAGGGCTGGGGGCTGTTCGACGGCCCCAGCGACGACGCCTCCGTGGCGGCCATCGCGTCCTGGAAGGCCAACGCCGTGCGGATCCCGCTGAACGAGACGTGTTGGCTCGGTATCAACGGCGCGCCCGCGCAGTACTCCGGCGCGGTCTACCGGCAGGCGATCGTCGATTTCGTCGGCCGGCTGAACGCTCACGGTATGGCGGCTGTTCTCGACCTGCACTGGGCTGCTCCGGGGACGGAGCATGCGACGGGTCAGCGGCAGATGGCCGACGCCGACCACGCCCCCGACTTCTGGCGGTCGGTCGCGACGACGTTCAGGGGAAACTCGTCCGTCCTGTTCGACCTCTACAACGAACCCCACGACATCTCCTGGGCCTGCTGGCGTGACGGCGGCGACTGCGGCATCGGCTACCAGGTGGCCGGTATGCAGGACATGCTCGACGCTGTCCGCAGCACCGGCGCCACGAACATCGTCCTGGCAACCGGCAACGGCTGGGGTGGTGACCTCACCGGCTGGCTGGCGAACAGGCCGACCGACCCGACCGGCAACCTGGCCGCGGGCTGGCACATGTACGACTTCGGCGGGTGCGTGACGGTGTCCTGCTTCGACGCCCAGATCGCGCCGGTCTCCGCCGCCGTCCCGCTGGTCGCGGGCGAGTTCGGGGACAGCGACTGCAACCACTCCTTCAGCGACCAGACGATGACCTGGCTCGACGCCCACAGTGACAGCTACCTGGGCTGGGCGTGGAACACCCACGACTGCAGCGGGTTCCCCGCGCTGATCAGGGACTACGCGGGCACACCGACCGCCTACGGGGAGGGCCTGCGGACGCACCTGCTCTCCCTGTGATGACTCCTCATGTCGCGACGCGAGCCCACCCGGCGCCGGGTGGGCTCGCGTCGCGGCGCCCCGTCCGCGGACCGCCACCGGGGCACATCCGTCCGGTGGGAGCGTGAACGCGTCCGGTTGACGGAGGCCGGTCGGGCGGGCACCGGCCGAGAATCGAGGGCGTTCCAGACCCGGCGGACACCGCCCGATCCAGGAGGTACCTCCATGTTCATCGCCATCGTCGACTTCGACACCGCCGCGGCTGACCGCCCGATGGCCCTCGCCCACCTCGACAACGAGTGTGACCAGGTGCGCTCGATGCCGGGAAATCGAGCGTTCCGGGTGTACGCGTCGCGTGATGACCAGACCCGGACCACCGTTGTCCACGAGTGGGATGACGAGGCGTCGTTCGCCGGTTACCAGCGGTCGGAGTGCTTCGCGCGGACCGGTGCGGTGCTTCGACCGATCATGACCGGAACACCGGTGAGCCGGCGCTTTCGCGCGGAGCTGCTGGAGACGGTCGCCTGACGGAAGCGCCCTGCGCTGCTGGCTACGACCGACTCCTACGATCGCCCGGTGCGAGGCTTTCGGTGACCCGCGAGGCGTTCGGCTTCGTCCGTGCGCTCGCGCCGGAAGCCGTCCGCGACCTCTGCCTGGACCGGCACTACCTGCTCTGCGCCTCCACCGGGGCCCTGCGGCTGGAGGCGCGGGGCCGGACGTGGGTGCTGCCACCAGCCCGGGCCGCGCTGATCGAGGCGGGCCGGCCGATCCGGGTGAGCATCCCGCAGCCGGTGACCAGCGCGTCGATCCTGTTCGACACGGGATTCGTCCCGACACCGCCAGCGCCGCTGGCGGTGTTCGACCTCAGCCCGCTGGCACACGCACTGGTTGCCGAGTGCGGCATGTGGGGCGAGGGGGAGGAACCGCTCACGGCATACGCGAGGACGATGTTCACCGCGCTCGCCGCGGTCACCTGGCGGCTGGCGGCGCGCCCCAGCCCGGTCGCCGTCCCGGCGGGGCGTTCCCTGGAGACGCGGCGTGCCCTGCGGTTCACCGAGGAGCGGCTGGGCGGCGAGATCCGCTTCGAGGACGTCGCCGCGGAAGTGGGCCTCACACCGAGGTCACTGGCACGGCGCTTCGAGGCCGAGACCGGTATGAGCTGGCGGGCGGTGCTGCGCCGGATGAGGGTGATGTCCGCGATCGAGCAGCTTGCCGCGGACGACACCGCCGTGACCACGATCGCCTTCAGGGTCGGCTACACGTCGTTGTCCGCGTTCAACGCCGCTTTCCGGGAACTCACCGGCCGAACCCCCACGCAGTACCGGGCCAGCTTCCGGCCGTAGACGAAGTCCGCGCCTCCGAGGTGGCCCGCGTGTCCTGACACGCCGGCGAGATTCCTTCGCCTGTCGGACGCCACGTACGCCCGACGGGGTGAAGCCTTTCTGTTCCACTTCATCGGTGCCCGGAACGGTGGCACCTCGGTGCCGGCGGCGAGGACTTCCGCGACATCCGGATCATCTCGACGAAAGAATGAGAGCCTCCAATCTCGACACCGAATTCGATGGAGGTCCGGATGTCATATTTGCGATTACTGGGTAGGCGCTTTACCGCGCTCCTCGGTGCGACAGCATGCGCGATTCCGATGCTGGCGGTCTGCGCCTCGTCGGCACACGCGGCCCCGAGGGCGGGCGCCGTCGCGTCCCCGGCGATCACCGTGCCGGCGGCCGGTAGCCACGGCTTCCCGTTCCAGGCGGAGGAACCGGCGCTTCTCGCTGCCAAGGGGTACGTGGAGCGTGAGTTCCTGTTCGGTGGCACGGCTACCGCCTACAACAGGAACGGCGCGTTCGGGTCGGATGGGCGCTGGCAGGTGACTCCAGGCACGCAGGCTCCCTATCAGAGCCGCATGCTGGTCCGTTATCCGGCGGACCCGGCGAAGTTCAACGGGACCGTCCTGGTCGAGTGGTTCAACGTCAGCGGCGGCATCGACGCGCAGGTGGACTGGACGACCATGCGCGAGGAGATCCTGCGCTCCGGCTACGCCTACGTCGGAGTCTCCGCCCAGCAGCTCGGCATCAACGCGGCGGGAGAATACCCCGGCCTCAAAGCCTGGGACCAGGCTCGATACGGAACCCTCAACCACCCCGGCGACCAGTACTCGTACGACATCTTCTCGCAGGCGGCGCAGGCACTGCGCACTCCGAACGGGCCGAACCCGCTGGGGACACTGAAATTCAGGAAACTGCTCGGGGTCGGCGAGTCCCAGTCCGCGATGCGCCTGACGACCTACGTCAACGCGGTGGCTCCGGTGGCCCGGGTGTACGACGGGTATCTCATCCACAGCAACATGGCGGTACCGACGCCGCTGAGCGCCGACCCGTCCGAAAGGATGCCCAACCCGACCCTCATCCGCACCGATCTGAGGGTGCCGACCTTCGTCGTGCTGACCGAGACCGACATGACACTCCATGTGTCAGCCCGGCAGCCGGACTCGGCGACTGTGCACACCTGGGAGCTCGCCGGCACCTCCCATGCCGACCAGTGGCTTCTCACCACCGGGCAGCCCGTGTACGAGCGCATGTTCGGCAGGCCCGTTCCGCCCCGGGACTGCGGGGCGAACACGGCCCCGATCAACGACGGCCCGGCGCACTACTCCCTGAACGCCGCACTGTCGGCCATGAACCGGTGGATACGCGGTGGGCCAGCGCCGGCCACCGGCGCGCTCCTCGCCATGGAGGGCAGCACACCGGTCCGTGACCCCGCGACCGGGCTCGCCCGCGGCGGCGTCCGGCTTCCTGACGTCACGGTGCCCACCAGGACCCTGTCCGGACAGCGCCACGCCGAGGGCCTGGCGGCCCTGTTCTGCGGACTGTTCGGTGCGACCGACCCCTGGAACGGCGACACCGACCCCTGGGACAGGCACGACGCGGGCGACCCGTCCAACCCGACCGCGCCGCAGACCGCGGAGCCGGTGCTCAGCCAGCTCTATCCGACCCACGCCGACTATGTGAACAAGGTGCGGGCGGCGGCGTGGACGTCGGTGCTCCGAGGCTTCCTGACGCCTGCGGATGCCAGGACCATCGTCACCGCGGCCAGTAACTCCACCATCGGCGGCTGACCGGGCCCTGCGGTACCGGGAAGCAGGCCAGGCCTGCGACGGTGGACTGCCGTCGGCACACCCGCCGGCAGTCCACCGTCGAGGACGGCTGTCCGGCCGTGGCGAACGGTGCGCAGCGCTGCTGACGACCGCGACCGCGAGGTCGACGATGTTGCCCCGCATGAGGAACTGCTTGAACCCGGTGAGGCCGGGCCGGATGAGCCGGGTGGTCGGTTCGACGACCCCTCGGCCGTGGTCGACGAACCTCCTGAGACCGAACACGGGCGCTCCCTGACCTCCCGAGGGGACATTCCGGCGGGGCAGGACCTCGGCGGATGCCGAGGTCGGTGCCGAGTCCGGTTATCTCCGGCGAAGCGGGATCTAACCGCTGCTGGTGGTAGCCGCCGCCCGCGAAAGCCCGACCACCTGCCGAACTGGGCGGGCACCGGTGCGACCCAGGATCTCCGATCTTCGTTCGATGGGGTGTTGACCTCGACCATGCTTGAGGTTCTGGACTGGTCCGGTGACGAATCCTCAGCGAGAGTCCGTGGCGGCGAACGACCCCTCGGCCCTGTTGGGCGCGTACGAGCACGCGTTCAACACGAACGACGCACGGGCGATGAACGACCTGTTCGCCGACGAACCCGTCTTTGTCAACTTCGGTGGGCAGCTCGTCCACGGCAAGGCGGACCTCTACCGCGCCCAGGAGTTCGTCTTCGGGCCAGGCGGGCCTCTCGAACACGTGCGCGTGCGGTACCTCGTGCTCAGCACGATCTTTCTGTCCACCGACGTGGCCGTGGTCCACTCACGGCAACGTTCCCTCGCGGCGGATGGTGCCCTTGTCGAGACTGACACGGACCCGATGGAAGCGATGTTCACAGTCGTTCTCACGATGAACGGCGGGCCCTGGCGGATCCGAGTCGGTCAGAACACTCCCGTCACCCGTCCGTAAGGCGCCGGTCCCACCCACTCCGGTGCAGCGCACCGGCGCCCCGCCTCGACTCCGGCGCCAGGCATCCGGAAGGGGGTCCCAGGGGAATCTCCCAGTCGTCGGATGGCGGCTCTAGCGTAGTCGGCGGCTGGCTGCCGTCAGCCCCGTCAAAGGGAGTCTGCATGACGATCGGGCGCCTTCCGGTGCTGGCGGTGGCTGTCGCGTTTCTCGCGGCGGCCTGCGGGTCGGACTCGTCTCCTCCCGCTCCGAGCACTGGCAGTGAGGTGGGGGTGGCGACCCCTTCCGTCGCCGCGTCGGGGCTGGAGTCAGTGACCCTCGCCGTCCCGGCGGGGATGGACGCCGCTCCGCTGGACACGCAGCGGCAGGCGCTCGTGCCTCCCGGCTGGACACTGTCCGTGTTCGCCAGGGTCCCGTCGGCCCGGCATGCGGCCTGGGCCCCGGACGGCACCCTGCTCGTCTCCGTGCCGGAGAACGGCACCGTCGTTCGGCTGGTGCCCGACGGACGAGGCACCGCGGCCGTGTCCGAGCTGCTGACCGGACTGAACCAGCCGCACGGCCTCGCGTTCGCCGACTCGACCCTGTACGTCGCACAGAGCGACCGTGTCGACGCCTACACCTACGCGGACGGACAGGCCACGAACCCGCGTCCGGTGGCGACAGACCTGCCCAACGCCCGCAGCCCGGACCTGCGCGGGCGATATGCCCACGCGCTGAAAAGCGTCGCCGTCGGCCAGGACGGGTCGGTCTACGTCTCGGTCGGCTCGACCGGCAACATCAGCGTCGACGATCTGACGGCGACACCACCGCGGGCCTCGATCCTGCGGGTGCCACCGGGCGGCGGGCCGCCGGAGCCGTTCGCCGTGGGTGTCCGCAACGGCACCGCCCTCGGCGTCGCACCCGACGGGGCGGTCTGGACCGCGGTCAACAACCGGGACAACATCCCGTTCCCGTACGACCGCCCCTACGGCGACGACTCGGGATCAGCGCAGGGGCGAGTGATCGAAGAGTATGTCCGGGACCATCCGGTGGAGCCCTTCGCGAGACTCACCCCCGGGCGGAACCTGGGCTGGCCCTACTGCAACCCGGACGCCGACGTCGACCCCGGTGTCCGCGGTTCGCGTCAGGACTTCTCCGACGTGCCGTTCGTCCGTGACATCCAGCTGAACCCGGACGGCCAGCTGCTCGACTGCGCGGCACTCCCGCCGGTCGAACAGGCACTGCCCGGCCACTCCGCACCGCTCGGCCTGTCGTTCGTCGACGGAGACCTCCCGGGCGACTACGCCTCCGGCGCGCTGGTGGGCGTACACGGCTCGTGGAACGCGTCGCCGCCGCGGGCCCCGGAGGTGTCGTTCTTTCCCTGGCGCGACGGCGACCTGGGCGGGCAGCAGACCCTGGTAGGCGGATTCCAGGCCGCGGACGGCTCCCGCTGGGGCCGCCCGGTCGCCGCGATCGCTGGACCCGACAGCGCGGTCTACATCACCGACGACGCCGCCGGCGCCGTGTACCGGCTTGCTCCCCCCGCAGGCTGAACGAGCCGCGGTGCGCTTCCTCGAAGGACAGCGGTGAGCGTGGCAGCAGCGCGCAGCAGTATCGGACGGGGAAGCGGTATCGGACGGGGAAGCGGCGCCCGACGGGGAGACGTCGTTCACCGCACCGCCTACGATGTGCGCATGAACCCCTTGCGCCGCATTCTGCTCGGCGCGGGTCAGCTGCCCGCGCCGTTGCGCGACGAACTCGAAGCAGAAAAGCTTGTTCTGTTGGCGGAGGGCCTGCCCGGATCGATCACCTATCGGCATTATCGGGCGCCCGGGCAGCGGTCCAACTGGCGAAAGGAGGCCGTGACCGGGGCGATCGCGGTGACCGCCCTCCGTCTTGTGGTCTGGGCCGGGCGAGGAAAGAACATTGACGTGCCACTCGCCGGGCCGTTTCTGGCCGCGATCGAGATCGGTCTCGAATCCCCGAACCAGGTGCGGTTCGCCTACGACGCCGGGAAGTTCAGCCCGGTCAGGTCCGGCGCCGTGGAGGTGCGGCTACGGACCCCCCGGGCCGCCGACGTCGTCGCACTGCTCGCGCCGTAGCGGCGGCTGTCGCCCGCGCCCGGTTCGCGGGCGCGGGCGCGGGCGCACGGCAGCCCGTCACCGCGGGCGGTCGGTGCCTCGGGTGAACAGGGCGACGCACAGCACGAGAAGTGGCCCGCAGACCAGCAGCCCGGCCTCGGGCCCGACCAGCGTCCACAGTCCGCCGGCGGTGATCGTCGCGACGACCCGGCCGGCGCTCTGCAGCCCGGCGAGCGCGCCGAACACCGCCCGGTGCGTCTCCGGCGGGGTGAGCCGCCCGGCGCCGGTGTACTCGGCGGCGTCGACCGCGCCGGCGGCCGTGCCGGCGAGCAGGAAGCAGACGGTCATCGTGGTCAGGTCACCCTCGCCGGCGAAGGCGAAACCGGCGTAGGCGCCGAGCAGGAGGGCCGCGCCGGTCGCGATCACCCGGCCGGCCCCGAACCGGTCGGCGAGCCGGCCGCCCCACACGGCCGCGGCGGCGCAGGAGAGGTGGAACAGGCCGTAGAGCACGGCCACCGCCTGGAGCTGGCTGAGCCGCCCGGCGCCGTCGGGCAGCAGCTTGGTGGCGCGCAGCAGCAGAAGCACGGCCGCGATGTTGGACGCCTCGTAGCAGACGATGCCGAGCGTGAGCCGGCGCAGAGCCGGCTGGCGCAGCAGCGCGAGCTCGGGCCGGGTCTGGGCCGCGGCACCGTGGTCGAGCGCGTTCCGCCCGCTCAGCGTGCCGTGTGCGCTCACCGCGATCGCGGCGACCACCGGGACCAGCGCGAGCAGGATCACTGTCCGCACCTCGACGAAGGCCAGCAGCAGCGCTGCCACGAGCGCGCCGAAGGCGGCGCCGAGGGCTCCCACGGAGCGCTCGAAGCCGAGCCGGGCGCCGAGCTGGCCCGGGGCGGAGGTCGAGCTCGCCACCTCCAGCAGCGGTGGGGTGCCCAGCCCGCGGGCCACCCACGATCCCGACCGGCACGCTCCGGCCTGCCACACGGCGTTGCTGCCGGCCAGGAAGGCGGCCGCCAGCGCAAGCCCGGCGTTCCCGGCAATGGCGAACGGCCCGCGCAGCCCGGGCCGGCGGTCGGAGAGCTTCGTCGCGCCGGCCCGGGCCGCGGTGCCGCCGGCGCGCCCCGCCGCCTCGATGCCGGCGAGTGCGATCGGCGCGGCGCCCAACGTTCCGGCGATGAACGGTGCGACGACCGCTGTCGTGCTCTCCAGCCCGACGGCGGAGAACAGCAGCGGTAGCCGCGTGTGGGCGAGCGACGCCGGCCCCTGACCTGCCGCGGCGGCGGGCGGGCTCGTTGCGGGGGCGGCGGGAGGCTTGTTGTCTGCGCGGCCTCGCGGCGCGGCGGGAGGCGAAACCGACACGCCGGGATCGTACGGTGCTTTCCGTCGGCGGGGGACAGGTCCTGCCTTGTCGGTCACCTGACGGGACTCCGGCGGGCCCTGGGCGCCACCGGCCGCCACCGGCCGGCTGCCCGCGGCGCGGGCCTCCCGACCGCCGGTCCGGTCCGTCCGACAACGTGACGTCGCCGCCCGAAGGAGGCTCCGACACGGGCTTCCGTGCGATCCGCACAATGCGGCGGGAAGTATGCCTCCGGAATGCTCCCGGGACGGCACGTTTACGTCGTCATGCGCCCGGGAATGGCCGATTCACCGCAGGTCGTCCGACCTGCGGATGCGACCTGTGGATGCACGGTCCGGGGCCGACGTGATGCGACTGTCGGTGCGGCGGCCGGGCGCCGTCCGGCTTTGCGTGTCTGCTGTCCACGAGTCGCTTTCGGCGGCTCGATGTGGGGTGGTGAAAACGGCCTATGGGAATCAGACAAGCCCGTCGACCCTGTGAAACTCATGAGGTCGGCCGGGATCTTTGCCGGCGTCCCGGCCGTGACCCGGGAACGGCCGGATCCGCCGGTGGTGCCCCGAGCCGTGCTGCTCCGTGCAGCGGTATCCCGAACCGCCGGTGCGGTCGGTCCGCGCTGGTCGGGGTGGGAGCGCTGGTGCTGGCGGCGGTGCTGGCCCTGGGCGCCTGCGGCGGTTCCGGTGCTGGCGGCGACGCTGGCCCGGTGCGGCTGACCTGGTACGTCTACAACGAGTCGTCCGGTGCGTTCGCGAAGGCGGCCGCCGACTGTTCGGCCGGGTCGGCCGGGCGGTACACGATCGGCGTGAACGTGCTGCCGAACGATTCGGACGGGCAGCGCCAGCAGCTGGTGCGGCGGCTCGCCGCCGAGGACCCGTCGATGGACATCCTCGCGCTGGACGTGACCTGGACCGCCGAGTTCGCCGAAGCCGGCTGGGCGATGCCGTTCCCGGCGGCGCAGGCCAGGACGCTCACCGACGGGATGCTGCCGGCCGCGGTGGAGACCGGAACCTGGGAGGACCAGCTCTACGCGGTGCCGCTGAACACCAATGCCCAGCTCCTGTGGTACCGCAAGGACCTGGTTCCGCAGCCGCCGCGCACCTGGGACGAGATGCTGGCGGCGGCCCGGCGGCTGGCGGAGGAGGGCAAACCGCACTACGTCGAGGTGCAGGGCGCGCAGTACGAGGGCTACACCGTGCTGTTCAACTCGCTGGTGGCATCGGCCGGCGGGCAGATCCTCAACGACGACGGCACCGAGGTGGAGCTCGGCGCACCGGCGGAGCGGGCCGTCGAGGCGATCCGGGCGCTGGCGGACTCGCCGGCCGCCGACCCGTCCTGGTCGAACCAGCGGGAGGACGACAACAGGCTGGCCTTCGAGACGGGTTCGGCCGCCTTCCAGCTGAACTATCCGTTCATCTATCCGTCGGCGCGGCAGAACAACCCGGAGCTGGCGGAGCAGATCGGCTGGACGCAGTGGCCGACGCTGGTGCCCGGGCAGCCGTCGCACAGCACGATCGGCGGCTACAACCTGGCGGTCGGCGCCCACAGCCGCCACCAGGCCGAGGCGGCCCACGCGATCGCGTGCATCACCGGCCGGGACAACCAGATCCGCAACGCGATCGACGGCGGGCTGCCGCCGACCCTCGAGGACCTGTACACCGACCAGCGCTTCATCGACGGTGGCTACCCGTTCGCGGCGGCCATCTACACGGCGCTGCAGAACGCCAGCGTGCGGCCGCAGACGCCGGCCTACCAGAGCGTGTCGCTGCAGATCGCGCACACGCTCTCCCCACCGTCCTCGGCGAGTACCGGCAGGCTCTCGCAGCTGCGCGGGGCGATCGCCGACGCCCTCGAGTCGAAGGGACTGGTGCCGTGACCGTGGCTGTGAACGGAGCGGAGCACGGCAACGGGCCCGGTCCGAACGAGGCGGAGAGACAGGGAAACGAGGCGAAGAGGCGGGGGAGGCGGGGGAGAGCGCCGCTGTCAGCGCGGGCGCGGGCCGAACGCCGGCTCGGCTGGGCGCTGTGCGCGCCGGCGGTCATCGTCATCCTGGCCGTGACCGCCTATCCCGTCGGGTACGCGGTCTACCTGTCACTACAGCGTTATGACCTGCGGTTCCCCGCCGACTCCGAGTTCGTCGGGCTGGCGAACTACGGGACGGTGCTCTCCTCGTCGCTGTGGTGGCAGGCCCTCGCGGTGACGGCGGTCATCACCGTCATCTCGGTGGCGATCCAGTTCGTGCTCGGGCTGGCGCTCGCGCTGGCGATGCACCGCGCGATGATCGGCCGCGGTCTGATCCGGACGGTGATCCTGATCCCGTACGGGATCGTGACCGTGGTCGCCGCCTTCGGCTGGCGGTACGCGTGGACGCCGGACACCGGCTACCTGTCCGGTCTGTTCGGGGACGCCGCCCCGCTCACCGAGCAGGCCCAGGGCATCGGCGTGATCGTGCTGGCCGAGGTGTGGAAGACGACGCCGTTCATGGCGCTGCTGCTGCTCGCCGGGCTGGCGCTCGTCCCGGAGGATCTGCTGCGGGCGGCGAAGGTGGACGGGGCCACCGCCTGGCAGCGGCTGATCCGGGTGATCCTGCCGTTGATGAAACCGGCGATCCTGGTCGCGCTGCTGTTCCGGGTCCTGGACGCCTTCCGCATCTTCGACAGCATCTACGTGCTGACCGCCGGGGCGTACGACACCCGGTCGGTGTCGATTCTCGGTTACGACAACCTGTTCACGGCGCTGAACCTGGGTGTCGGCTCCTCGTTGTCGGTGCTCATCTTCCTCGTCGTCGCGCTCGTGGCGTTCGTGTTCGTCAGGGGATTCGGAGCCGCCGCGCCGGGTGGGGAGGACCACCGCTGATGACCACCGTCACCTCGTCCGCCGCCGCTTCGACCCCCGCCCCTGCCTCCACCGCCGGCCGCCGGGCGGGGGCCGCCCGGCGCCCGTCACGGGACCGCACCGCGCTGGCGGGCTGGTCGGCGGCGAACCTCGTCATCGTCACCCTGTCGCTGATACCCCTGCTGTGGCTGGTATCGCTGTCCTTCAAGACCCCGGGCAGCATCACCGACGGCCATTTCATCCCGCGGGAGTGGACCCTCGAGAACTACCGGGAGATCTTCGGAGAGTCCCTCTTCACCCGGGCACTGCTGAACAGCCTGGGGATCGCGCTCATCTCCACCGTGCTCGCGGTGGCACTCGGCGCGATGGCCGCCTACGCGATCGCCCGGCTCGCCTTCCCCGGCAAGCGACTGCTCGTCGGCCTGGCGCTGCTGATCGCCATGTTCCCGCAGATCTCCCTGGTCAGCCCGCTGTTCAACCTGTGGCGCCAGATCGGTATCTTCGACACCTGGATCGGGCTGATCATTCCCTACCTGACGTTCTCCCTGCCGCTGGCGATCTACACCCTGTCGGCCTTCTTCCGGGAGATTCCCTGGGATCTGGAGAAAGCCGCACAGGTCGACGGGGCCACCCCGCGGCAGGCGTTCCTGCGGGTCATCGCCCCGCTGGCCGCACCGGGCATGGTGACCACCGCGATCCTGGTCTTCATCTTCTGCTGGAACGACTTCCTGTTCGCGATCTCGCTGACGTCGACGGAACAGTCGCGGACGGTCCCGGCGGCGATCGCGTTCTTCACCGGTGCGTCGCAGTTCGCCCAGCCGATCGGGTCGATCGCGGCGGCGGCCGTCGTCATCACCATCCCCATCATCGTCTTCGTCCTGTTGTTCCAACGTCGGATCGTCGCCGGGCTGACCTCCGGCGCGGTGAAGGGATAGGCCCGGCCATGGCGGACATCGTTCTCGACCACGTCACCAAGAGATACCCCGACGGCCGGCTCGCGGTGGACGACGCCAGCCTCTCCATCGCGGACGGCGAGTTCGTCATCCTCGTCGGCCCGTCCGGGTGCGGGAAGTCGACCACCCTGAACATGATCGCCGGCCTGGAGGACATCTCCTCCGGAGAGCTGCGGATCGGCGGGAAGGTGGTCAACGACCTGGCGCCGAAGGACCGCGACATCGCCATGGTGTTCCAGAGCTACGCGCTGTACCCGCACATGTCGGTGCGCAGGAACATGGGCTTCGCGCTGGCGCTGGCGAAAAGGCCGAAGGAGGAGATCAACCGGAAGGTCGAGGAGGCCGCCCGGGTGCTCGACCTCACCGAGCACCTGGACCGCCGGCCGGCCCAGCTCTCCGGTGGGCAGCGGCAGCGGGTCGCGATGGGCCGCGCCATCGTCCGCTCGCCGAAGGCGTTCCTGATGGACGAGCCCCTGTCCAACCTGGACGCCAAACTGCGGGTACAGATGCGCACCGAGGTCTCCCGCATCCAGAACCGGCTCGGCACGACGATGGTGTACGTCACCCACGACCAGACCGAGGCGATGACGCTGGGCGACCGGGTGGCGGTGCTGCGAGCCGGGCGGATCCAGCAGATCGGCACGCCGACCGACCTGTACAGCCGGCCGGCGACCGTGTTCGTCGCCGGTTTCATCGGCTCACCCGGGATGAACTTCGTGCCGGCGGCCCTCGAGGAGGGCGAGCTGCGCACCCCCCTCGGGGCGATCGTCCCGGACGAGCGGCAGCGGCGGCTGCTCGACGGCTGGAACGGGACGGCGGACGGCGGCCGGTCACTGATCGTCGGGGTGCGGCCCGAGCACTTCGAGGACGCGGCCCTGGAGGCGGTGAAGGACCGTCCGGGACTGCGGTGCACGGTCACGGTGGACGTGCTGGAACGGCTCGGCTCGGACAGCTACGCCTACTTCACGCTCCAGGGCGGGCGCGCCCGGACCGCCGACCTCGAGGAGCTGGCCCACGACGCCGGGACGGTCGAGCTGTCCAGCGGGGCGGAACAGGTCGTCGCCCGCCTCGACGCGGCCAGCCGCATCCGCGAGGGCGAGAAGGCCGAGCTGTGGCTGGACGCCCACCAGTTGCACCTGTTCGACCCGGACACCGGCCGCAACCTGGATGCCCCGGTCACGGCCTGACGCGGCCGGGCGCCTGGGCCCGGCCACCCCAGGCAGCCCTCGGCCCGCCAGGCCCGCCAGGCCCGCCAGGGACGTTAGGGAAGGAGCCAGTCGACGGGCTCGGAGCCCTGGGCGACCAGATGGTCGTTGGCGCGGCTGAACGGCCGGGAACCGAAGAAGCCACGGTCCGCGGAGCGTGGCGACGGGTGGGCGGACTCGATGGTCGGGGTGGAGGGCAGGAACGGGCGCAGGCTACGCGCGTCGGCGCCCCAGAGGATCGCGACCAGCGGGGTGCCGCGGGCCGCCAGGGCACGGATCGCCTGCTCGGTGACGTCCTCCCAGCCCCTGCCCCGGTGCGCGCCAGGCTGGCGCGGCGCCGTCGTCAGCACCCTGTTCAACAACAGCACCCCCTGCCGGGTCCACGGCGTGAGGTCACCGTTCGTGGGCCTGGGCACGCCGACATCCGCGGACAGCTCCTGGAAGATGTTCACCAGGCTGCCCGGTAGCCGGCGCACCTCGGGTGCCACCGCGAAGCTGTACCCGATGGCCATGCCCGGGGTCGGGTAGGGATCCTGCCCGACGATGAGGACGCGGACGTCGTCGAAGGGCTGCTGGAAGGCCCGCAGCACGTGCTCGCCCGCTGGCAGGTAGCTGCGCCCCGCCGCGATCTCCGCGCGCAGGAAGTCACCCATGGCGGCGACGCGGTCCGCCACCGGCTCCAGGGCCTTCGCCCAGCCTGGTTCGAGGATGTCCTGGAGAGGTTGCGCCGGCATGACCGATCACCCTATCGGGGGTGCCGCGCCCCGATGCGGGGCCGTGTCGCGCTGCCTGACGATGCTGCCCGGCGATCAGAAGGTGACGCTGCCGGTGGGTGACTCGCCGAGGCGGAAGCAGGTGTCGTTGTCACGCAGGTAGCCGAAGGCGAACGCCTGGGCGCGCTGGCGGGGCGTGCCGTGGGCGCCCTCCGAGGTGGCGGTCTCGCGGTCGAACCAGCCGCGGTCGCGGGTGTCGCCGAGGTTGAAGAACAGCAGGGCGCCGGAGAACGCGTCGCCGAGGTCGAGGCGGTCGGCGTCGGTGGCGAGGCGTGCCTGGCTGCCGGCGAGGCAGTCGGCCTGGTTCTCCTCCGCGCGGGACACGACTCCGACGCGGCCGGAAAGGGTGGACGCCCGATGGGCCAGTTCATGCATGATCACGTACATCGGGTAGGACGGGCCGCCGACGTCGTGCAGCTCGGTCATGAAGTCGACGCTGTAGGCGATGGTGTCGTCGGCCGTGCAGTAGAGGGCGTTGCTGGCGAACGCGGCCGGGTCTGACTCGCCTTCCGAACAGGCGATGGGCGGGATCTCGCCGTCGCGGTAGGCGATGTAGCGGGGCGCCGTCCACCGCCCGCCGAGCTCGCCGGTCCAGTAGGTGTTCACCGAACCAGGGCAGCCCGCCGGCTCGGAGATGATCGCCTCGACGTCCTGAACCGTCTCGACGGGGCCTCCACAGCTCCCGGCGGGTGCCTGCTGGCCCACGGACGCGGCGCCGTCTCCGGCGGTCGTCGACTCCAGCCCGGCGCATCCCGCCAGCAGACTGCTTCCGAGTACAGCGGCGAGCATGCTCGCCAGGACCGTGCGCCTGACCCCCATACCGCCACCGTATGGGCTCGAGTGGGCGGATGGTCCGATTCGTCGGCGCCTGGACAATCCGGGCCGGGTGGCGGCCAGGCCGGGGCTGCCCCAGGGGCCCACACCGGTCACCATCTCATGCAAGACCTCTTGCATGAAATGGCGGGCGGTGCGACTGTCATCGGTGACATCCACTGGTTCGGCACCTTCTGGAGGCGGCTGTGACGACCTCGGAGCTCTCCGCGGGTCCGTTGGATCCCACGCGCGACGACCGCAAGTCGGCTGCCCTGGCAGCCCGGCGTGTGCATGCCGATGCCGGGGCGCGGGTCGTCGGCAGTTTCCGGGTGGGCCGGGAGATCCTGCGCAGCGCCCAGATGCGCCAGGCCGGTGCCGGTTCCGACCAGATGGATCCGGATGACGAGTTCTGCCCGGTCTTCTTCCTCGACGGCGACACCCACCGCCGGCGGCGGACGTCGATCGCCCGCTTCTTCACCCCGAAGGCCATCAGCTCCCGCCACCGCCTGGTCATGGAGCGCACCACCGACGAGCTGCTCACCAGGGTGCGGGCCGACGGGACGGGGCGGCTCGACGAGCTGAGCTACAAGCTGGCCGTCGCGGTCGCCGCGGAGATCGTCGGCCTGACGAACAGCAATCAGGCCGGTATGGCGAAACGCATCCAGGCGACCCTGCTCGGCACCCGGCTACGCGGCATGCATCCCGTCGTCCGCTTCGGGGCTCAGGCCGTGACCGCCGTGCACGGGATCCGGTTCCTCCTCCGTGACGTGCGCCCCGCGATCAGAGCCCGCCGGGAGCGGCGGCAGGAGGATGTGATCTCCCACCTGATCGAGGAGGGCTACCCGGACAAGGCGATCCTCATCGAGTGCATGACCTATGCCGTGGCCGGCATGGTGACGACCCGTGAGTTCATCGTGATGTGCGCCTGGCACCTGTTCGACGACGACGCCCTGCGCGCCCGCTTCGTCGCCGGCGACGAAGCGGACCAGGTCGCGATCCTCGAGGAGATCCTCCGCCTCGAGCCGGTCGCCGCGATGCTGCACAGGCGTGCCACCGAGGACGCCGACCTGGGAGTGGACGCCGTCAGGGCGGGAGAGCTGGTCGCGGTCAACATCCGGGCCGCCAACGTCGACCCGGAGACGGTGGGTGCCTGCCCGCACGCCCTCGACCCCGATCGTGCCGGCCGGCAGAAGGTGGTCGGCTCCTACATGAGCTTCGGCGACGGCAGCCACCGGTGCCCCGGCGCGCAGGTGGCGATCGCCGAGACCCGGGTGTTCCTGGACGCGCTTCTGCGCCTGCCCGGCATCCGCCTCGAACGCGCCCCGGACATGACCTGGTGCGACGGGCTCATGAGCTACGAGCTGCGCGGCGCGGTCGTCACCTGCTCACCCGCCTGACATCACCAGACCGAGAGCACCCGGCCGGCCTTCGTGACCAGGCGCCTGAACGGTCAGTCGGTCAGCCGCAGGCCGAGTGGGTCGCGTCAGGTAGTGGTCACACCGGGGTAGGGGGGTTGCGTGGGCGGTCGGTAGTGGCCGTCGACGACCCGCTGGATCTGCCTGCGGAGTTCCTTCTCGTCCGCGTCGGGATCCCTGCCGCTGAGCCTTATCGGCTTGATCCCGGCGAGGAAACCCGCCGGCTGGTAGTCGCCGACGATGACCGGGACCACCGAGCGGCCCTGCCCGGCGGGGTCGTTGCGCCAGGCCTCCATCCAGACGGCCTGGGCCCGCGGGCGGGCCTCGAGGTTCGCCGAGACGATGACGATGGTCCGTTCCGCCACCGCCATGGCCTCCTGGAGCTGCCAGGTGACGTTGTTCGCCGCCTGGATGTCCCAGGTCTCGATGTGGACCTTGTAGGCCTTGTCCTTCTCCAGCGCGTGGGCGATCCACGCGCCCCAGCCCTCGTCCTCCTCGGCCGCCGCGATCAGGAAGTCCCAGCGGACCGCGTCGTCGGGGAGGGCGTCGCCGCTGTCCGCCCCGGCGAAACTCGTCGCCGGGGCCGGGGCCGGGGCCGGGGCGGGAGCGGGGGCGGCGACGTCGGCTCCGTCATCGGGTACCTCGAGCGTCCAGTTGGTCTCGCCGGGAACGGTGAGCCACGCCTTTCCGCTGAACTTGGGGACCCGGACGTCCACCTCGCGATAGGAGCCCGGATCCAGCCCGAGCAGTTCCTGGGCCGCGGTGTCGCCGTAGAACTCCGACGACATGATGACCGCGAGATTCACCGAGGGGTTGGCCGTGAACACGGCGCGGATGGGCGGTGAGTCGATCAGTCGGTTGCCGACGATGACCGCGTCCCCACCCCAGCCGGTCCCGTCCTCGACGACGTCGCCGTGATGAAGGGACAGCCGCAGCCGGATGCGGCCGGACGTACTGCGCGTCCGGTTGTAGCTGCGCAGGCCACGGCGTACCTCCTCGACGAGATCCGCCGCGATCACCGCCTTCGGAACGTCGCCGGAGACCACGGCCACCAGGCCGTCGCCGGTGTCCTGGCGGGTGACGGCCGACGCGGGGATCCGGGCGTCGGCAAGCGCGTCGTCGACGATGGCGCGAAGGCCGTCGCGGATTCCCAGCTGCACCATGACACCGTTGCGGCTGTAGCCGACGGCATCGAGCACGATGACGGTGCCGGGCAGAGGCAGCCGGCCGCGGGTGCCGTAGCGGCTCTCGGGCCTCGCGGGCTGGGTGTCGGCCTCGGTGTCGGCCTCGGTCCTGCCGGCCGCGAGTCGGACCGCCGCGCGCCGGGCCGCGGCCAGGCCGGCCGCGAAAACGGTGTTCGCCGGGTAGGACCGCTGCGCCAGCTCGAGAATCCGCAGCCGGCCGCCTTCCACCAGGCCGTCGCCCAGGGCGTCGTTCACCGCCTCCCAGCGGGCGGCCGCGGTGTAACCGGCCGGCAGGGAGCCCCTGCTGAAACCGGCCTGCGCGAGCAACTGGTCGGCGGTCCGCGGTTCGTAGAAGACGTTCGCGAGTTCCGCGACGTCCTCCCCCCGGAGCCGGCGAAGCCGCCTCACCTCGTCTGTCATGGAAACCCCCGTGCATGCCAGGACGACGCGCCTGCTGCCCACCGCCAGCTGTCACACCGTCGGGTCGGCTGCGTGACGCACCGGTCGCGATCGGCGTGATCGTACCGCCGGCCCGCGAAGTGGCTCGACGGGAAGCGTCCAGACCAGATCGATCGACTCGTCCGGGCGCAGAGCCTGCCAGTCCGCCCGAAGGACGTTCAGCCGAGCGGCGGCGCGCGCCGGCAGGTCCGGCGGGAAGGACGGGGCGTCCGTGCGGTAGACCTGCCAGGCTGACGCGATGTCGGCGGGGTTCGGCGGTACGTTCTGCTCGACCGCGCCGTGCACGGCGCCGGCGACGATCTCCGCGAGCCGGATCTCGCGCTGGTTGGCTCGTTTCAGGTCACGGGAACGCTGGTGACCGTCGTGGCGGAGCCGGCCGGCCACGACGGACATGCTGCCGAACATCGCCCCGGCGGCGATGCTGCCCCAGACGCCCCGGCGCAGCCTGAACTCGTGTTCGGCCACGAAGTGCGCCAGGTCGTGCGGCACGCTGAACGTCCGGTCGTAGGAGTGCATCCGCAGCGACACGCCGTCCGGGCGTTCGACGGTGGCGACAGAACCGCCTTCGCCACCCTTCGGGCCGTCGAGCCGGCGGAAACTCACGCGCATGCTGTCAGCCTGAAGCCCCGCCCGCCGGCTGGCGAACCGTTTTCCACCGCCGTGCATGCGCGGCCGCGGTGCTGCCAGAAGTGTGGTGCCGGGCAAGGGGCTTGTTCGGCTGGACGTCAGTGGCCGAGAAACCGTCGGACGTCGGCGGCGTCCGCGCGGAGCGAGGCGGTGACCTCGTCGGACAGCGGGGCGAACGGGGTGAGTTCGACGGTGCCACCCGGCATCGCCCAGGTGGCGACCGCCTTGCCGTCGACCAGCGCGATCGGCCGGAAGATGCCGTTGGTGGTGACGACCGACTGGTGCCCACCGACGATCCAGTCCCGTGAGACCCAGCCGTGCAGGACCGGATCAAAGCTGCCCAGCAACCTCGGCGCAGGCAGGGCGGGTGCCGGAGCCGGCTCTGGCCCTTCTGGCTCTGGCTCCGCACTCAGCCTGCCTGCCGGCCCCGACCGTTCGCGCAGGTCGACGAGACCGTTCCCCAGGCCGGTCAGGTGGAGCCGGCAGGCCTGGCGCCTGCCGGCTCCTCGTAACTACATGATCAGTGGAGAACCTGGACGGGAACTACTTCTGGATCCACAGCTCCTCGGGGAGCAGCGAGCCGAGGCCGTACTGGGTGAGACCGCCGACCTTCTCGCCCGAGACGGCGCCGAGGGCGACCCGCTGGAGGAAGACCCCCGGCGTGACGTCACCCAGCCGTTGCTGGACGGTCTCGTAGGCGCTCCGGCGCTCAGCCTCCACCGTCGAGGTCCGACCGGTCATCAGAGCCTCGTTGAGCTCGGGGTCGTTGACACCGGGCACGTTGGTGGCCGAACTGCCGTTGAAGGCCGACCACAGCCGCGGCTCCGGGTCCTGGAAGAACGCCGATGTGACGTAGGTGTCGAAGTCGTTCGTCACGCGCAGTTTGGCGATCTCGGCGAGCTGGACGACCTTGACCTCCACCTTGACGTTCTTGAAGCTGCTGAGCTGGGCCTGCACGTTCTCGGCGATCGCCCGGTTCTCGGAGCTCGGGAAGCTGGTGAAGGTGAAGGACACCGGCTTGCCCTCGGCGGCCAGTTCGTCGAACAGGCGCTGCGCGAGCTCCCGGTCGAAGTGCCGCAGCGGCTCCTCCGAGTAGAAGGGGGAGGAGTCGTCGAACAGCGTCTCGGCGGGCTGCCCGTCGCCTTCGTAGACGGCGAGGTTGAGCGACTCCAGGTCGATCGCCGCAGCGACCGCCTGACGGGCCCGGATGTCGTCGAAGGGTGCCCGGCGCATGTTGAGCGTCATCAGGATACCGCCGTTGACGGGCTTGAGGATGCTCGGCAGGCCGTCGTCGGCGGCCTTGTGGAGGTTGACCCAGTCGGATTCGACGGCGATGTCCGCGCCTCCGGTGAGCAGGGTGTTGTAGCGCTGCCTCGCGTCGACAGCCGACCGGATCGTGAGGCTGTCGAGGTAGGGCCGCGGCGCGTCCCAGTAGCGGGTGTTCTTCACCAGGTCGATGTCGGCCTGCCGGGTCCACTTCTTCAGTGTGAACGGACCGGCGCCGATCGGATTCGTCTCGAACGCCTGGGGGCCACCCTGCAGGGCCGCGGGGGAGGCGACCCAGTTCAGTCCTGTTCCGAGGACGACATCGGGGAAGTTCGGCATCGAGGCGGCCATCGAGACCTTCAGGGTGGTGGCGTCCACCACCTCCGTGGAGGCGATATTCGTGGCGTCCCCGCGGTAGACCGAACCGACCGCGGGGTCCTTGTGGCGTTCCCAGTTGGCCTTGACCGCGGCTGCGTCGAACGGGCTGCCGTCGGAGAAGACCAGCCCCGGACGCAGCCGCAGCTCGAAGGTGGAACCGTTGTCGCTGGTCGTGAAGGACTCGGCCATCTTGTAGACGACCTCGCCCTTCTCGTCGTCAATCATCAACGTGCCGTACAGGGCGTTACCCAGGACAGCCGTCGCCGCGTAGGCGTTTCCGAGCTTGGCCGGGTCCAGGCTGCTCGTCTCGGCCAGCATGAGGATCCGCCCGTGCCCGCCCGCCACCGGGTCCCCGGCGGCGCCCGAGGTGGTGGCGGGGCCTTCGTCACCACCGCTGTCATCGCCACCACCACCGCACGCGCCCAGGAACAGCGCCATGCAGCACATGGCGGCGGTGGCGAGTAATCGCCTCGTACGGATCATTGTCGTCCTCTCCAGTTTTTGGATGTCCGGATTGTCGAAACGGCGCTCGCCTCCGGGCGGTGTGAGGGCAGCCACCGCCACGAGCCGGCACGGGGGTCGCCCGCGCGCAATCCACCCCATGCCTCCCGGCAACCGCGTTGCCCCGCCTCGGCCGGGGCGGGGCAACGCGGTTGCCGTGGCGTTTCGCCAGTCGCGGGGCACGGGTGGATCGGTCGGATGCGCCTCCAGGGCCGTGGGGAGTGAAGTGTGTCACGCGTTTTTGGTGAAGTCAAAGTCTACTTTTGCGCATGACTAGCTAGCTCGAACTGCAAGAACGTCGTTCTACATCGAGGTGCACTGAGGGCTCCCATCCGGTGACGGCCCTGGCGGCAGTGCTGTCCTGCGCCGGGAACGGGCAGGTCAGGTCACGCCTCCGGTCGAGCGGTGGCTGCTTCTCGGCGAGGCGTCCTCGGCGATGCGCTCTCGGCGAGGCGTCCTCGGCGAGGCCCCATGGCGGTGGGCCAGTCGCCACGGGGGCGGCCCGGGAGCGGCTCCTCTGCGTCCGTCAGCCCTTCACTGCGACGATCACCGCGGCCTTCGTGGCTGTTTCTCCGATCGCCCGGCGCAGGCGGGCGCCCGATGACCCACGCCGGCCCGAGGGCACGAGACGTCCGACGGCCCGGTGCATGTGACCGCCGGTTCGGTCAGGGTCAGAGCGCATGCTGGAGAAACTGTCCTGGGTACGTGCTCCCCGGCTGCTCGGGACACTGAACACTGGTACAACCTCGGTCGAGGAGGATTGAGTCCTCGCCGTCACGGATCGGGAGTTCCCATGGTGAAAGAACCCAGACGGCGGCGCTGGAGTGCCGATGACGTCCCGGACCTGAGTGGGCGGACGGCCGTCATCACCGGCGCGAACTCCGGGATCGGATTCGAGGCCGCCAAGGTGCTCGCCGCCCGCGGGGCGACGGTCGTGCTGGCCTGCCGTAACCCGGCCAAGGCGCAGGAGGCCCTGAACACCATCCGGGCTGCCACCCCCGAGGCGGACGTCTCCGTGCTGGAGATGGATCTCAACTCCCTCGCCTCGGTGCGCAAGGCTGCCGAGGCGCTGCGTGCCGAGCGGCCGGTCATCGACCTGCTCGTCAACAACGCGGGCGTGACCTTACTGCCCTACGGCCTGACCGCGGACGGCTTCGAGCTGCATTTCGGAGTCAACTACCTCGGCCACTTCGCCTTCACCGGGATCGTCCTGGACGCCGTTCTGGCCGCGGAGGCCGGGCGGATCATCACGGTCGGCAGCAACGCGCACCGCATGGGGAAGATCGACTTCGACGATCTCCACTTCGCGGAGGGCTACCGGCCGTTGCGGGGCTACGCACGCTCGAAGCTCGCGAACCTGCTCTTCGCGTTCGACCTGCAGCGCCGCCTGGAGGCGGCGGGTTCCTCGGCCCGATCCCTCGCCGCCCACCCCGGTGGCGCGAACACGGAGATCCTGCCGTCCGTCGGCCCGGTCAGGCGAAGGCTCAAGCGGGTGGCCGACCGTATCCCCAACCCGATCGTGCACTCCGCGCACATGGGCGCCCTGCCCACCCTGCGCGCGGCGACCGACCCGGCGTCGAAGGGCGGCGAGTACTACGGCCCGCGTGGCCTGCTCAAGATGACCGGCCCGCCCGTCCTGGTCAGGCCGAGCACCGCGTCACGCAGCACCGAGACCGCCGAGCGCCTGTGGGAGCACTCGGAGCGGCTGACCGGAGTGACCTACTCGCTCTGAGGCGTGCCCAGATCGGTCTTCGGGCTCCCCCGTCGCCGCTGCAGCGGCGACGGGGGCGGGGTCCGCCATGAGGCAGACTTGACGGGTGACCGACGATGATCCGTACCGCTGGCTCGAGGATGTCGGCGGGGACGCCGCGCTCGCCTGGGTGCGGGAGCGCAACGCCGAGGCGTTCGCCGAGCTGACCCGTTCCGGCACCTTCACCGCGCTGCGCGACGAGATCCGCGAGGTGCTCGACGCGGACGACCGGATTCCCTATCCGGTCACGCGGGGCGGATATCTCTACAACTTCTGGCGGGACACGGCCCATCCGCGTGGCCTGTGGCGTCGCACGACGCTGGCGTCCTACCGGGAGGCCGCCCCGGACTGGGAGATCGTGCTCGACGTCGACGCGCTCGCCGACCGCGAGGACGAGAACTGGGTGTGGCACGGCGCGCAGGTGCTGCGCCCCGACCACCGGCTGGCGCTGGTCGAGCTTTCCCGCGGTGGTGCTGACGCCGGGGTGATCCGCGAGTTCGACCTGGTCGCCAAGGCGTTCGTGGACGACGGCTTCCTCCTGCCCGAGGCCAAGAGCATGGTCGGCTGGATCGACGAGGACCGGATCTACGTCGGCACCGACTTCGGTGAGGGCTCCCTGACGTCGTCCGGCTATCCGCGGGTCGTCCGGGAGTGGCAGCGTGGCACTCCGCCAGAGGATGCCGTCACCGTGTTCGAGGGCGAGCCGGACGACGTCTCGGTCGGCGCCTACCACGACCCGACCGAGGGCTTCGCCCGCGACTTCGTCCACCGCAGCGTCGACTTCTACCGCGACGAGACGTACCTGCGTACCCCGACCGGGCTGGTCCGTCTCGACGTCCCGGACGACGCGTACACCTCGGTCCACCGGGAATGGCTGCTCATCGTCACCCGGTCGGAGTGGGTCATCGGCGAGGACACCTACCCGGCCGGCGCCCTGCTCGCCGCCGACTTCGACGCCTTTCTCGCCGGGCGACGGGAGCTCACAGTCCTCTTCGAACCGGACGAGCGCACCTCGCTCGCCGGCCACGCCTGGACCCGCCACCATCTGATCGTCGCCACGCTGCAGGACGTGAAGAGCCGGCTGACCGTGCGCACTCCGACAGCGCAGGGATGGACGTCGGCGCCGCTGGCCGACCTCCCGGACACCGGCTCCGCCGACATCTTCGACACCAACCCCGACGTCGACGACGAGTACTACCTCAACGTCAGCGGCTACCTCCAGCCGGCGTCGCTGTACCGCGGAGACATCGGCGCGGAGCCCGAGATCCTCAGACAGGCGAGGGCCTTCTTCCCGGCCGAGGGCCTTGCCGTCAGCCAGCATTTCGCCGTGTCGGCCGACGGAACCCGCATCCCCTACTTCGCCATCGGCACCGGAGAACCCGGGCCGACGCTGCTCTACGGGTACGGCGGTTTCGAGGTGTCGCTGACACCCGGCTACAGCGCCACCGTGGGGCGCGCCTGGCTGGCCCGCGGCGGTACCTACGTCGTCGCCAACATCCGCGGTGGCGGCGAGTACGGGCCGAAGTGGCACCAGGCGGCCCTCCGGGAGAACCGGCTGCGCGCCTACGAGGACTTCGCCGCCGTCGCCGGGGACCTCGTCGACCGTGGCGTCACCACCCCGGCCAGGCTCGGCGTCGAGGGCGGCTCCAACGGCGGCCTGCTCACCGGCGTGATGCTGACCCGCTATCCGGAACTGTTCGGCGCCGTCGTCTCCTCGGTACCGCTGCTCGACATGCGCCGCTACCACCAGCTGCTCGCCGGAGCCTCGTGGATCGCCGAGTACGGGGACCCCGACGACCCGGCTGCCTGGGCGTCCATCAGCGAGTACTCCCCGTACCAGAACGCCCAGCCCGGACGGCCCTACCCGCCGGTGTTCATCACCACCTCGACCCGGGATGACCGCGTCCATCCCGGGCACGCGCGCAAGATGGTCGCACGGCTTCGCGAGTTCGGCTACGACGTCCGCTACTACGAGAACATCGAAGGTGGTCACGGCGGCGCAGCCGACAACGAACAGGCCGCCCACCGGTCGGCCCTGATCTACGAGTTCCTCTGGCGCACCCTCGGTCCCGCCCCGGCTGTGGCCGAGTAGCGGTCAGGTGCTCCAGATGCCGGTGGCCGCGGTGGTCCGGACGTAGTCGGTGAAGTCCGTCGCGGGACGTCCGAGAACGTGCTGGACGTCGTCGGTGGTGTAGGAGTTGCGCCCGTCCAGGCCGTGGCAGATCAGCTCGGTGACGAGGGTGACGTAGTCCGCCGGGATGCCCGCGGCGGCCAGACCCGCCGCGTAGGCCTCGGTGGTGAGGGGGCGGTAGGTGATCTCCCGGTCCGCGGCGCGGCTGATTTCCGCCGTGGCGTCGGCGAAGGTGAGCAGACGGGGGCCGGTGAGGTCGTAGATCCGGCCTGAGTGCTGGTCCGAGGTGAGGGCGGCGACCGCGACGTCGGCGATATCGTCGGCGTCGATGAACGGCTCTGCCACCGTGCCCGCGGGCAGGGCGACCTCGCCGCGTCGGACAGCGCCGTCCAGGTAGTCCTCGCTGAAGTTCTGGTCGAACCAGCTCACCCGCAGGATCGTCCACGCCGCGCCCGACTCCTGGACGGCACGTTCGCTGGGCAGCACCGCGTCCTCACCGCGCTGTGACAGCAGCACGACGCGGCGCACCCCGGCCCGGACCGCCGTCTCGCAGACGGAACGGACCGCCGGAGCCGCCGCGGGAAACGAGAGATCCGGCGAATAGACGACGTACATCGCCTCGATCCCCGCCACCGCGGCTGCCCACGTCGCCGGATCGGTCCAGTCGAACGGCGGTGTGCCGGACCGGGAGCCGATGCGGACCGGTAACCCACGAGCGCTCAGCCTCGCCGCCACCCGCCGGCCGGTCTTCCCTGTCCCGCCGAGCACGAGAACTGCGCCTGCTGTTGTCTCGTTGGCGGACGGGGGATGGTCGGTCGAACCCGCGATATTGGTCATGGCGGCCATCCTCGCCGACCGGTCCCCTGGGAGCCAGGCGTCACCGCGGCGCTCATCCGGTCGGAGCTACGGCACCTCCCACAGGCGGATGCTCCTGTCCCAGCTACCGCTGGCGACGGTGTGCCCGTCCGGGGAGAACGCGAGTGACGCAACGAAGTGGGAGTGCCCGGTCAGTGCCGGCCCGAGAGGGTCGGGATCAGCGGGGTCGGTGATGTCCCACAGCCGCACAGTCCCGTCGCCGGCCGCGCTCGCCAGAGTGTGGTCGTTCGGAGAGATGGCCACCGCCCAGACAATGCCGGTGTGACCGGTCAGCGGTCGCCCCCAAGGCTGTGGTCTGGCGGAGTTTGTCACATTCCACAGGCGGACGAGTGCGTCCTTCCCCCCGGTGGCGAGCGTCCGGGCATCCCTTGAGAACACCAGCGTGTAGACGCCGTCATGACCTTCCGGTAGCGCGCCGTGTGGGAGAGGACGAGCCGGATCGCGCACGTCCCACAGCTTCGCGCTACCGTCCAGACTGCCGGTGGCCAGGGTTCTTCCCTCCGAGGACAGCGCGACCGAGAACACCAGGTCCTCATGCGCAGGGAGGGGCTCACCGAGCGGATCAGGGTCCTCCCGGTCGGTAACATCCCACAGCTGCACCGTGCCGTCGGCGCCGCCGACAGCCATGACCTGACGATCTGTGGCGCGACCGGCGTGCGACACGAACGCCACCGCGTGCAGAGATTTCGCGTCCCCCGCCAACGGGGCGCCGAGAGAATGAGCATGGGACGGGTCCGTGACATCCCACAGGCGTACTGTGCCGTCCTTGGCGACTGAGGCCACGGTCAGCCCGTCGGGGGAGAACGCCACCGCGGTGACCCCGCAGCTGTGTCCGCGCAGAGGGGCGCCGACCTGGTGCGCATGGGACGGATCACTCACATCCCACAGCCGTACTGTCCTGTCCAGAGCACCGCTGGCAAGTATGCGCTTGTTCGGGGAGAAGGCCACCGACGTCACCCAGTCGGTGTGGCCCGTCAGAAGACCTGTCTGGCGGGACGCGGTGCTCGCCGTGTCCTGACTGGGTGTGGTGTCCCTCGTGTCCTGACTGGGTGTGGTGCTCGCCGTGCCCTGACCGGGTGCGGGGCCCCCTGCGTGACAGGACGCGGGGCCCCCTGCGTCCTGATCAGCGGCGGCGATGAGAAGGACGGCGGCGAGCGGGAGCAGCAGCGCGGTGGCGGCGGCGACGCCACGCCGGTGCAGACGTGGCCGGGTGGAGCGGCGGTGTGAGCGCGTGGGCTGCCCGAGCCGGGTGGCCCGCCGCCGTCCTACCCGGGACGGAGCCGACCCGTCATCGCTCTCGATCGCTGCGGGAAAATCCGCGACCGCGGCTGGGGCCGCCGCCACGGCGGTCGGGGGGACGAAGCGGCCCTCTGCGGCAGCCCGGACGTCGTCGTCCAACTGGACTCGGATTCCCGACTTGCCGAGCCAGCCCGTTCCGTAGCTGTCCGCGGCCGCCTCGGCGAGATCGATCGCGAACGCCCTTGCGGACGGTGGCCGGGACTTCGGGTCCGTCGCCAGTGCCCGCAGAATCACGTCGGCGACCGCCGGCGGGACTCCAGCCGGGCGTCGAAGGCCGCGATCGGACGGAGGTGCCGGGCGTTCGCCGGGCACTGGTTCGGCCAGGTCTCCCTCGAAGGGGGACCTGCCGGCCAGCAACAGGTAGAGCATCATGCCCAACGCGTACAGATCCGTGGCTGATCCAAGCCGGCCGCGCGCGATCTGCTCGGGCGCCATGAACAGCGGAGTACCGATGACCGCGCTCGCGGTGCCCGCCGACCCGAACACCCGCTTCGCGATCCCGAAATCCACCACCTTCACCTGCCCGGCAAAGTCGAACATCACATTGTCGGGCTTGATGTCACGATGCAGAACTCCACGCGCATGGGCGTATGCCAGGGCCCCGGCGACCGCCAGGCCGACCGCGCAGAACTCCTCCTGCCCCATGCCCGCCTGCCGGTGGGAAAGACTCCCGCCGGCGAGCATCTCCATGACGATCACATCGAGATCATGGGTGTGGGCGGAGTCGTGGACACGGACGATGTGCGGATGGTCGAGGCTGGCGGTGATTCGCGCCTCGCTGGAGCCGAAGGACCGGTGGGGCCCGCCGGCGGCCAGCACCTTGATCGCTACTTCGCGTTGCAGGCCGCGATGCCAGCCAGCCAGCACCAGCCCGAAGGATCCCGCCCCGATCTCGTCACCCAGGTCGTAGCCGGGCAGCGCCGCCGCCACTCGCGCCCGGTCAAGAAACATGGCCCGGGGTCTCCTCGCCGAGACGTGGGCGACAATCGCGCGTGACCGGCTCCGGTCCGCCTCTCTGCCAGCGCATGGCGCCAAACTCTAGCCAGCCAGCCGTCGCCTCCCGTCACGGGTGCGGGCGGCGGAGGGCGGCTCGGCAAGGTCGGAGAGCTGGCGCCAGAGCAGCTGTTCGACAGGTGACGCGGGCAGGTCCGGGCGGACCTGCTCGGGATGACGGGGAGGAGTCCGAGGCGTGGGCCGGTCTCGCGCCGGTAGTTCGTACCGGACGCCGGTGTAGGCGTAAGCCGTCATCGCTCCGATGGCGTCGAGCTCACGGCCGATCGCTGCCAGCAGACGCCGCATCCCAGTGGTCATGCAGAGATGCTCAGGGGTGGTGCTTATGGGAGACTTGCGTGGCGAGAAACGCCGGCCGGGGGCACGCCGTCGGGCCCCCGGCGCCGATGATCCGTCACACCGCCCCGCCGGGCTTCACTCCCGCGCGGCGTGCCACTGACCGGCTGGCGCGCGGGGCAGGCCCACGTCGGCCAGGTGCAGGATTCCGGGTCTCGCGTCCCTGACGTTGAAGGCGGCGTTGACCGCGGGCAGGGCGGTCATGGTGTCCCACTCGTGGTTGCCCCAGTGGTCGGGCGGAAGGAAGCGGATCCGGGTGTCGATCCCGGGCTCGCCGTCGATGAGCACACGGTACTGGTCGTCGCTGAACTCCCAGCCCTCGTTCAGATGCTTGGTCAGGTACCAGCGGAACTTCATCTGAATGATGGTGTTGCCATCCAGCCTGCCGTTCCAGCCGACCTCCACCGCGGCGTTCGTGTCCTTCTCGATGGTCATGTAGCCCAGGTCGACCGTCTGCGAGGCGGTGGCGTAGGCGAGGAAGAACTCGATGTCGTCGAGCGTGTACTCCAGGGCGTGCGCCATGCGCTGCACGGCCTCCTCCGCCGGCATCATCCACAGCTTCGCCATCTCGGCGATCTCTGGTGTGGTGCCGGTGCGGGAGATGCCCATGGCCTCCCAGGTCTCCTTCGACTCGTAGACGGAGCAGTCGGCCGACTCCAGGATGGAGATCTTCCGGACGTCCCGGCACACGCCGGTCATGGCCGTCACCATCGTGTTGATCCACCCGGGGCTGATGCCCGTGATGTAGAGCGAGCTGCCCCCGCTTGCGCAGGCCGCCTCCAGCCGCTCCTTCGTCTCGCCCTTGACTCCGCCGACGTTGAAGAAGAGGTTGGTGCTGACCACATCCACACCCGCTTCAAGCAGCCGCAGGGCATGGTCGAGATCGGCCATGAAAGGCGTGTAGATGACGGTGTCCGCCTTGAGCGCGATCAGGGCGTCGACATCATCGGTCGCCGCGACGCCGCACGGTGGCCGGCCGCACAGCGTTCCCGCGTCGGTGCCGACCTTGTCCGGTGACCAGGCGTATACACCGACAAGGTCTAATCGCGGGTCGTCGAGTATCGCCCGTAAGGCCAGCTTGCCGACCTTGCCGGTGGTCCACTGGATGACGCGGAGCTTTTCCATACGCCTGCCCGTCCTCTCGCCTGGTGCACCCTGCTGCTAAACAGTTGTATAACGGCGAGGCGTAGGTCGGGAAGGGGTTCCGCAAAGCCTGGGTCCTGGCTGGCTGACGGCCGGCCGGCGGGCCGGTGAGCCGGTGCGTTCTGGGGCGGGCCGGCACCCACGGGAGCGCGTCCGGCCTGGCTGTGCGGATGTGTCGAGGTTCGTCCTGCTGCGATCCGTCTGCGGTCCGCCCTCCGGCAGGCCTGCCGGGACATCCCCCAGCAGGCCTGCCGGCGGATGTCCCGGCAGCGGCTGCTGCCGAAAAGGTTGGTTATTCGACCACTACCCGGACGCGGGCGATGTTCTGGACGAGTCCGTAGGGTGCCTTCCCGTCACCGTTGCGTGCGGAGGTCACCCGGACCACCGGGAAATAGGTGCCGCTTCCGGCGAAGGTATGTGTCGTGGTCGTCCGTACCGACTCCGCGGCGCTGTCGACCGCGGACTGTTCCGGGTAACCACCCCTGCCGTCGAAGTCCCATTCGACCCGCACGATCTTTCCTCCGCCCGGGGGTACCGTCGCCGTCGCGGAGAGAACAACGGGCTCGCCGGCCTTCGCGTCGACGCGAACCGCCGGTGGCCTGACATCGCGGGTTCCGACCCGGCTGACGGTCAGGTCAACGACCGGCTGTACACCCAGGCGGTTGTGGGCGTCGGGTGCCAGATGTACCTGCGCATCGCCGTCGACGGTGTAACCGCTGGTGGCCGGCGGCGCTGTTCCGGTGGTGACCCAGGAATCCAGATCGAGA
The DNA here is from genome assembly GCF_000374165.1 of Parafrankia elaeagni. Lineage (GTDB taxonomy): Bacteria > Actinomycetota > Actinomycetes > Frankiales > Frankiaceae > Parafrankia > Parafrankia elaeagni. The sequence goes on along the minus strand of NZ_KB893716.1, from coordinate 26,566 downwards.
AGCGCCTGCTGGGACTCACCGCCGTAGCTGACGACATGCGTCCCGGCGGCGGCATCGCGGGGCGAGCTGTGCACGGCGTTGTCCACATACCACAGGCGGTAGTTGTTGTTCAGCTCCGCGCCGAGTGTGTTCTGTGCCTGTGTGCGATACCAGTCCGCGGGCCAGGGAAACGCCTCGACGTCCAGCGTGGAGGCGATCATGATCATTTTTCCGTGGAACGTGCCGGTCGGCACCGCACCACTCGCGGCCTGGGCGAACGTCGGCCCGGCCAGCATGGGCCGCTGGGGGTACAGCGGCGTGGCATCGGCGCCGCGGTACTGGTTCCAGCCGTACATGTCCTGCGACGGCACCTGGTGGCGCTGGTAGTACTGCAGCGCGAGATCCCAGGAGTTGTCCAGGCGCACGTGGTCGCCGGGCCTGATCGAGCCGGTCGTGCCAGGATCCGCGTCGCTCCGGAAGGTCACCTCGGTACCGTTCACGCCGCCGACCAGAACGGATGCGCCGGCTGCCGTGCCGCTGGTGATGACAAGGTCCGCCCCGGTCAGGTCACCGGCTGGCACACCCGAGAGCCGCAGCCCCGTCGGCGGGTCCCCGACGAGACCGGTGACCTCCTCGTCGTGGCGGATCCGCGCGGCGCTGACCGACGACGTGGGATCGGTGCCGGCGTAGCCGGGCTTCGTCCAGAAGTCGTCGACATAGGTGGGGTCGAGGATCCGGACGCCACCGGCCACCGCGTAGAAGGCCCCGCCGTCCATCTCGGCGTGGTCCCACCAGCCGCGGAGCGGCAGCCCGATGCGGGTGACCTCGCGGAGTACCGACTGCTGCTCCTCGTCGAGGCCCGCATAGGGGTCGCCGCTGCCGCCGGGTTCCAGCGCGTCCACTATCTGGGGAAGCTTGTCACGCAGAACGCGCAGCGCCAGCAGCTGCGCGGTCATGCTGCTCGGAATGGCGTTGGGTGTACCCGGCACCATGGGAACGCCACCGTCCCACACGCCCTCGGTGTTCTCCAGCGCGCCGATGGTCTGGTAGGCACCGCCGCTTGCGCCGTAGATGTATCCGCGGGGGCGGGCCGAGTCGGCGTACACCTGGGCCGCCACGACCCGTGAGAAGGCCGCCGCCGCCGCGTTGGCGCGGTAGCCTCCCAGCTCCGCTGCCTTCGGCAGGCCGCCGGCGTTGTTCGTGCGCACGAGATACGCGCCGTTGGAGAGAGCGAAGGCTATTGTCTGGGCCCCGGCCTCGTCGGTGGTCAGAGTCGGATAGGTGTACTGGAAGAAGCGGCCCGCGTACCGCTGCGGGAAGTAGAAGGCGAACGTCGCCTCCGTTCCGCGGAATCCGCCGTGCACGTACCGAAAGCCGACCGTGACCTTCGTGTCCGGATCGGTGACCGACCGGCGCTCGTCCTTGTCGACGTAGGGCTGGTTCAGCTTCGGGTCGATGCATGAGCCGGTGACCACGGGAGTTCCGTCCTCCCTGGCTGTACACGGCCTGCCGGCCAGGGGCGTCGCGCCGATCTGTAAAGGGCTGCCGACGTCGGTCTTCCAGGTCCGCTGAGCGGCCGCGGCCGGATCGTTCGCGTCGGGTTCCCCTCCGGAGGTGCAGGCGGTCGCGAGCACTCCGGCGATGAGCACGATCGCCGGTCCGACCAGCAGCTGGCGCCGGCGACTGGCGCCGACGGCGCCCCCTGGCCTCCGCCTCTCTGGTGGCGAGGCGGTGCCCCGCTCCGTACCGCCGGGTGCTGGAGCGAACAGCGCCATCAGCATGCTTCCTTCGTTTCGGGCGCCTTCTCGGCGCGTCTCGGTGGCGTCCGGACGGACTGCCTGCCGGCAGCGGGTGGCCTCGCGACTCGTGGCCCGCCCGTGCCCCTGGCCGCGATCAGCGGTGTGGCGGACCAGTGCCGCCCTTGACGATCTTCGTTCGATGCGAAAACTGAGTGAATCATAAGAAATTGGCGCATCGCAAGGAGTCAAATCTGGTTAAATAGAGCATTTCGGGCATACAGCGTCACGATGTTTCATGTTCACTCGAACTCGGCATGAGAGATGCTCCTTGCATGGCATCGACAGCCGGCCGCGCCCGTGGTCGCTACGCCCGGACGACCGGCCGCCGGCGCGAGATCGCGCAGGCGGTCCTCGACCTCGTCCTGGAGAAGGGGCACTCGCAGGTGACGATCGCCGACGTCGCCCGGCGCGCCGGCGCCAGCGAGGCCACCGTCCTCTACCACTACCCGAGCAAGGATCACCTCCTCGTCGCCGCCGTCGAGCGGGACAACGAGCTGGCCGTCGCCGAGGCCGAACGCAACGGAGTGCCGCCCGACGCCGGCCTGCCCGGGCTCGACCTCGACGCGCTCGGCGCCCATGTCCAGGCCGCGCTCGCGAGGGAGCCGGTGATGCGTCTACGCGTCGTGCTCGGCGGCCTCGCCGCGATCCCCGGCCATCCCGCGGAGGACTTCCTCGGCCGTCACCGGCAGATCGCCGTCGAGACCTACGCGCGGCTGGTCGCCGACCGTCAACGCAGCGGGCAGGCCCACCCCGGCCTCGATCCGGTCGAGGTCGCCCGGCAGTTCGTCGCCACCTGGGACGGGCTTGCTGCCCAGTGGCTCATCGCCCGGGACTTCGATCTCGGAGCCACCCTCGTCAGCGCGTTCCGCAGGCTCTCCGGCCAGAACTGGATGGATGCGACCCGGGCCATGCTGGAGCCGACGACCGGCCTCTGAGCCTCCGTGAGGCGGTGTCCGCTGCTCGACAGCGGCCGCGCGGCCGCCACGGCCACACTGGGCCGGTGAGCGCGGCGCATGATCCGTCATCCGACGACCCACCGGCGCCCACCGTGACGGTGCGGGCGCTGCCCGGGCAGTTCACCGAGGCGTTCGGCGTCGCACTCCTGCCCGCTGTCCTGGTCGGAACGGTACTGGCCCTGACCCTGGACCTGTCGGGCGACGCCGGGGCGGGGATCGCGGCGGTCGGGTGGCTGCTTCTCACCCCGCTGCTGTGGTGGGGCACGTCGATCCGCTTCGAGCCCGCGCAGCTCGTCGTCACCCGTCCCTGGTCCCGGCGTCGCATCGCCTGGTCCGAGGTTGTCCACGCGACGTGGGCCAACACGTCGGACCCCGAAAGCGGCGACCGGGAACGGTGGGCGGGTGTCGTGGTCCAGCGCCCGCGCCGCGGCGGCCCGCCCGTCACACTGGACGACGCCCCGACCCGGTTCGGGGACTACCGCCGATGGCGGCGGGCGAACCTGCGGACCCGCCGGCTGCCGATCACCTTTCCCGAGCGTCGGCCGCCGACCCCGAACGCCCCACCACAGCTCGACGACGTACCCCGAGGACGGCTCGAGCGCCACGCGCAGCGCGTTCGCGACATTGTCCGCGAGCAACTCGCCGCCCACGGCCACCCCCTGCCCTGATCCCGTGCCGAATTCAGGTCGACAGGGCACTGGCCGATCCGACCGCCTATGCTGCGGCGCTGTCCCGCCTCCGCTCAGGTCGGGCTTTGTAGGCTGGAAGTCATGGGCGAGGGCGACGGGACGGCCGGGGCGGAGCCGCGCACCGGTGCCCAGCCCGAGATACTGACAGTTGCCGATGTCGCGGCGTGGCGGGCCTGGCTGGACGTGAACGAGGCCGTCTCCGACGGGGTGTGGCTGCTGCTGGCGAAGAAGGGCACCACCTCTCCGACGTCGCTGAGTTACGAGCTCGCCCTGCATGAGGCGCTGTGCAGCGGATGGATCGACGGACAGAAGAAGAGCGTCGACGCGGCGACCTTCCGCCTGCGGTTCACCCCACGCCGCAGGAACTCGCTGTGGTCCCTGCGGAACACCGGACTTGTGGCGCGCCTGATCGAGGAGGGTCGGATGCGTCCCCGCGGGCACGCCGAGATCGACCGCGCGAAGGCGGACGGACGATGGGATCGGGCCTACGCCGGAGCGGCCACGGCGACGGTGCCCGACGACCTGGCTGCCGCACTGGCCGCGTCACCGGCTGCCGGGTCGGCGTTCGCGGAACTGAACCGCCGAGACCGCTACGCCGTTCTGCATCGGATCCTGGCAGCGCCGAGTCCGTCCAGTCGGGTGAACCGCCTGGCGAAACTCGTCGCGATGCTCGAACGCGGGGAGCCGCTGCACCCCCAGTGACCGGGACGAACACCGCTCTCGGCCACGGCGCTGGGACCTGACGGCACTGACGGCACTGACGGCTCTCGCACGAGCGTGCTCGGTCTCGAGGGCGCAGGTCGAGTCAGAGGGAGCTCGCATAGCCGGCGGTGACGCGCATCGTCTCGCCGGTGACGAAACGCGCCTTCGCCGAGCAGAGGTAGAGCATCGCGTCGACGATGTCCTGCTCGTTGCCCTCCAGATCGAGGAACTGGTGGTGCCGGTGGCCCTCGATCATCTGCGGGGTGAACTCCTGGCGGATGGTGTCCGTGACATGCAGGCCCGGCGCCAGATTCCGTCCGACATCTGCCGATGCGGAGTACTGATGCGCCTTTTTCCCCGCCCGGGCCGTGTTCTGCTCGCGGCCGTCCTTGCCCTGCCGCCGGCCGTTGGGGCCGCTGCGGTTCCCGCCGCGCAGGCTGACTCGCCCGCCGGAGGGGGCCGGAACCTCCCACCCAGAGGGTAGGTCCCGTCGAATTCGAAGGCGAGGGGACCCCATCGGGCTGTTCAGTGGAGGAAAGAGTCGCGAGTCGCGCAACCGGCTGCGATCGCAGGTACGCGATTTCCTGGTCCGTGAACGACATGGGATCGAGATCCTCCCCCTGCGGTCGGTGTCGTCACCGCGGCCCTTCGCCGCGCCGTGCGGGCGTTGCCGGCCGGGGCGGGCCCGCCGAGGTGTGTTCCGTTCCGGGCGGGTCGAGCGCCCAGTCCGCCACCCCGCCCCACTCGTCCTCGTACACGAGTTCCGCCAGCGGGCGCCGGCGCACCGGGCCGTGCCGGCCCGCCGGCCTGCCCAGCGTGATCGTGCCGGCGACGAAGGTGTTGGCCGGCACTCCCAACAGGTCTCTCAGCTCGGCGTCGACGGCGAAGTTCCAGCCGGTGAACGCGCCGCCGTAACCGAGCGCGCGGGCGGCGAGCAGCAGGTTCTGACAGGCCGGATACACCGAGGCACCTTCGGACGGCGTCGGGTCGCGGTACCGGACCAGGCACGGGAGAACGACCACCGGGATCCGCTCGAACTCGTCGACGAACTGCTGCATCGCGCGCGCCGTCCGGGCCTTGGGCGAGTCGGTCTGTCTCCCTGAGCCGCTGTCGTATCCGTCCGCCTGGCGTTTTCCGTTCCAGACCCGCCGGGCGGCCTGCCCGATCAACGCTTTCGCCGCGGCAGCCTTCGGGCCGTCCGTCAGCACGATGAACCGGAACGGCTGCCGGTTGGAGCCGCTCGGCGCCCGGGTGGCGGCGAACAGCATGGCCCGTAACGCCTGGCGCGGCACCGGTTCGTCGGTGTACCGGCGGATGGCCCGCGTGGTCGTCAGCCCTTCCAGCAGGCCCACCGTGTCCGCCGGAAGCGGTGCCGCCCAGGTCGTCTCCGCGGTACCGCCCTCCCCGCCGGCGCTCACCTCACCGGCGCTCACCTCACCGGCGCTCACCTCACCGGCGTCGGCCTCCTGCGCCACGTCCGTCTCCCGCCTGGTCATCGATCAGACCCTCCTGCTCGCCGCCGCCAGGCTACGGGGCCGTCCGACCGTCGAGGAGCGTGACGATGGAGGCCGGGGTGAGCGGCAGGTGGGTGATGGTGACACCGAACGGGGCGAGCGCGTCGGCCACCGCGTTGATGACGGCGGGGGGCGCGCCGATCGCGCCGCCCTCACCGACGCCCTTGTGGCCGCCGGGCCCCGGGCCCGGCGTCTCCAGGTGGACGTGCTCGATCTCGGGAACCTCGGCGATCGTGGGCAGCAGGTAGTCGATGAAGGTGGTCGCGACCGGGTTGCCGTCGTCGTCGTAGGCGAGGTCCTCGTAGAGGGCACCGCCGATGCCCTGCACGGTGCCGCCGTCGATCTGGCCCTCGACGATGTTCGGGTTGATCCGCGGCCCGCAGTCCTCACTGACGATGTAGCGCAGGAACGTGACGACCCCGGTCACGGTGTCGACCTCGCAGGTGCACACGTGCGTGGCGTTCGCCCAGAGCATCGGGGCCTGCGCCTGGTGCCGGCCGCTCGCCTCCAGCCCCGGCTGCACACCGGGCGGCAGGCTGCCGGACTCGAAGTACGCGATGTTCGCGATCTCGGCGATCGACAGGCCGACCGTCGGGGTGCCGCGCACGGTCGCCCGGCCGTTCCCGAGCTCGATGTCGTCGACCGCTGCCTCCAGCCGGTGCGCGGCGATCGCGATGATGCGTTCGCGCAGGATCTCCGCCGTCGACCCGACCGCACCGACGATCATCGAGCCGCTGCGGCTGCCGCCGGTGCCGCCGCCGAAGGGCGTGACGGCGGTGTCGCCCTGGATGCTGTTCACGTCGTCGATGTCCACACCGAGCACGTCGGCCGCCACCTGGACGGCGGTGGTCTCCAGGCTGTTGCCGGTCGAGCCGCCGGCGACGTACACGTTGACGGCGCCGGTCGGCTCGATGCGGATGGTCGCGCCCTCGGTCGCGTAGTACGGCATGCCGGCGGTGGTCGGCTCGACGTAGCTGCAGGTGCCGACGCCGATGTAGCGCCCGTTCGCGCGGGCCTCGGCCTGCTCGCGGCGGAAGGCGTCGTAGTCGAGCAGCGTCAGTGCCTCCTCGAACACCTCGCGGGGCGACATGTGGTCGTAGGGCATCCCGCAGGGGTTCACGTGCGGCATGTCGGCGCGGGCGAGGAAGTTGCGCCGGCGCAGCTCGATCGGGTCGATGCCCATGTGCCGGGCCGCGTTGTCGAGCAGCACCTCCCGGGCGACCGACTCGTACTGCCACGGCCCGCGGTACGCGCCGCGGCCCAGCGTGTTCGAGAACACCGACGTCGTCGACCAGGTCGCGAGCGGCACGCGGTACGGGCCGGGGAACATCAGACAGACCGCCACCGAGGTGCCCACCGGCCACGGCGTCGGGTACGCCCCGACGTCCTGCACATGGTCGATCTGCGCGGCGAGAATGGTGCCGTCCGCGTCGAAGGCCATGCGCGCCAGGCCGTGTTCATGGCGGGCCATGTTGCCGGCCATGAGGTTCTCGCGCCGGTCCTCGATCCACTTCAGCGCCGCCGGCACCTTCTTCGCGGCGAGCAGGATGCACATGTCCTCGCGCAGCGCCTGGACCTTCTGCCCGAAGCCGCCACCGGCGTCCCGCATGATGACCCGGACGCGGTGCTCCGGCATGCCGAGCAGCCGCCCGGCGAACGCCCGCAGCTCGTGCGGCGCCTGCGACGTCGCCCAGATCGTGAGCTCCCCGCCCGACCACTCCACGACGATGCCCCGGGTCTCCATCGGTACCGGGGCGTACGCCTGCTGGTAGACGGTCCCGGTCTCGACATGGGCGGCGGTCCGGCAGACCTCGTCGATCTCGTCCGGCGGCGCCCCGCGCAGTTCTCCGGCGACGTTGTTGGCGTAGGCCTCGTGCACGCGCTCACTGGAGGCCTGCGCCTGCTCGTAGTTCGCGACCGCGGGCAGCGGGTCGTAGTCGACGTCGACGAGTTCCATCGCGTCCTCGGCGACGTAGCGGTTGACCGCGACCACGAGCGCGACGGGATCGCCGACGAAACGCACCTCGCCCTCGGCGAGAGCGGGCCGCGGGGTGTCCGGGACGTCGCGCCCGACGACTGCGTGCCACTGCTCGTGGACGCCGGGATTGAGGTCCGAGGCGACGAACACGGCATGGACCCCGTCGAGCGCGAGCGCCGCCGACGTGTCGATGCCGACGATGCGCGCCCGGGCGAACGGGCTGCGCACGAAGCACGCGTGCAGCATCCCGGGCCGCGTGATGTCGTCGACGAACGTGCCCTGCCCGGTCAGCAGCCGCGGGTCCTCGACTCGCCGTACCCGGGCACCGGTGTAACGGGCAGCGGCCGTCGTGACGGCGACATCCGTCATGCTTTCCTCCACAGTGGCAGTAGTTCGAGATCGGAGTCGGTCACAGCATCGGAGTCGGTCACAGCGGAGCCGGTCCCAGGGTCGGGGCCGGTCACAGGATCGTGGTGGATGGGGCCCGAGACGGAGCTCAGCTGCGCACCCGACCCGCCCCAGCGGGACGCGATGATCTCCGCCGCGATGGAGACGGCGGTTTCCTCCGGGGTTCGGCCGCCGATGTCGAGGCCGATGGGGGCGCGCAGCCGGGCGAGGTCCGCCGTGGTGAACCCGCGTTTCCGCAGGCGGGCGAGGCGGTCGTCGTTCGTGCGCCGCGATCCCATCGCACCGAGGTAGGCCAGCGGCATTCTCAGCGCCACCTCGAGCAGCGGGACGTCGAACTTCGGGTCGTGGGTGAGGACGCACACGACGGTGCGTTCGTCGACCTCGGTGCGGGTGAGGTACCGGTGCGGCCACTCGACGACGACCTCGTCGGCATCGGGGAACCGCGCCCGCGTCGCGAAGGTCGCCCGCGCGTCGCAGACGGTGACCCGGTAGCCCAGGAAGGTGCCGATGCGGGCCACCGCGGCGGCGAAGTCGATCGCGCCGAACACGATCATCCGCGGGCGCGGTGCGTAGGCGGCGACGAAGACGGCGACGTCGGTGCCGCGCCGTTCCCCGCGCGGGCCGTAGCGCAGGACCGCGGTGGTTCCCCGCTCCAGCAGGCCGCGGGCGTCGTCGCGGACGGCGTCGTCGAGACGGGGCCCGCCGAGTGAGCCCGCGACGGTGTCGGGCCGCACGACGAGCCGGGCCCCGACCGGGCTGTCGGCGACCCCGCTGACGAGGGTCGCCACCGCCACCGGACGTCCGGCCCGGATGTCGTCGACGATCTCACCCAGGTCGGGGAAGGTCTGCTGGCTCACGGGTTCGACGAAGACGTCGATGATCCCGCCGCAGGTGAGGCCGACGGAGAACGCGTCGTCGTCGCTGACGCCGTAGCGCCGCAGCTGCGGGGCGGCGGTCGTCCGGCACGAGCCGGCGAGTTCGTAGACGTCGCCCTCGACGCATCCGCCGGAGACACTGCCCGCGGCGGTGCCGTCGGGGGCGACGAGCATCGCGGCGCCCGGCTGGCGCGGCGCGGACTTCCAGGTGCCCACGACGGTGGCCAGGCCGACCGTCTCACCGGCCGACCACCACCGATGGAGCTCCTCGAGCACATCACGCATGGAGGATCACCTCTGCCAGTTCCTGGAGTGCGTCGAACGTGTGCCCGGCCAGCAGCTCGTCGACATGGGGGAGGGCGGCCGCCATCCCGGCCGCGACCGGTGCGAACCCTTCCCGCCCCCGGTGCGGGTTCACCCACAGGACCCGGTGGGAGAGCCGGGAGAGCCGGGCGGTCTGCTCGCCGAGCAGGGTCACGTCACCACGCTCCCACCCGTCCGAGACGAGCACGGTGACGGCCTGCCGGGTGGCGCCGCGCTGACCCCACAGGTCCAGCATCGCTCGCAGGGACTCACCGAGCCTGGTGCCGCCGCTCCAGTCCGGGATGGCTCTGCCGGCCGCGTCGAGGGCCTCCTGCGGATCGCGCAGGCGCAGGTGCGGGGTCAGCCGGGTCAGCCGGGTACCGACGGTGAACACCTCGGTGCCGGCGGGTCGCACCCGCACCGCCGCGTGGGCGAAGCGCAGCATCAGGTCCGCGTAGGGGGCCATCGAACCGCTGACGTCGATGAGCAGGACCAGCCGGCGGGCACGCACCCGGCGGCGCAGTGTGGGCAGCCGCAGGGGCTCGCCGCCGCGGACCATGCCGCGCACCGTCCGCCGTAGGTCGAGGCGCCGGCCGCGGCCGGGCTGCCAGCGGTGGGTGCGGCGCACCCCCGCCCGGGGAGCGAGCAGTGCGACGAGCCGGTTCACCTCGGCCCGCTCCGCCGTGGTGAGCTGCGTGACGTCCTTGTGGCGCAGGCGTTCGGCCTCGCTGGCGGCGACCGCCAGCTCGTCCTCCTCCCCCAGGGCGTCGTGGCCCGGCGGGGTCTGGGACGACGCGCGCGCCGCGCGGACCGCACCGGCCCGCGCCGGCGGAGGTGGTGGCGGGGTCGGGGGGCCGCCGGCGCGCGCGGCCGGGCCGAACCACTCCTCGAACAGGGTGTCGTACCGAGCCAGGTCGTCCGGCTCGGCGCACAGGGTCAGCCGGCCGGCCCAGTACACCGCCGTGGGATCCGTCGCGTCGAGGTGCGCGACCGCCTCGACCGCGGCGGCCAGCCGGCTGGTGTCGGCCGGGACACCCTGGGCGCGCAGCATGCGGGCGAAGCCGGTCAGGGCGACCACCGGGTCGGGTGGCGTCGGGGCGTGGTCCAGGTTCATGGCTCAGCCTCCGAGTAACTCGCCGAGGCTGCGCTCCACCCGGACGAAGTCCTCGCGGTACTTCACCACCGCGCCGAGGGTGGCCCGCGCCGCCTCCTCGTCCAGGCGGCTGGCGCCGAGGGTGTGCAGAGCGTGCGCCCAGTCGATCGTCTCGGCCACGCCGGGTGGCTTGAGGAGGTCGGCCGTGCGGAGCCGGCCCGCGGTCCGGGCGACGTCGGCGACGAGCCGTACCGCCGCGTCGGGTACCCGTGACCGCACGATCGCGACCTCCCGGTCGAAGTCGGGGTGCGCGAGCCACAGGTAGAGGCAGCGACGCTTGAGCGCGTCGTGCACCTCGCGGGTGCGGTTCGAGGTGATCACGGTCAGCGGGGGGACGTCCGCCGTGATGGTGCCGAGCTCCGGCACCGTCACGGCGTTCTCGGCCAGCACCTCCAGCAGGAACGCCTCGAACTCGTCGTCGGCGCGGTCGATCTCGTCGATGAGCAGGACGGCGGGGCTCTGCTCGAGAGCGAGCAGGATCGGCCTGGCGATCAGGAACCGCCGGTCGTACAGGGACGCCTCGAGATCCCCCCGGTCACCGGCACCGCCAGCGCCGGCGGTGGGGTCGGAGCCCGCGGCGCGCAGGTGCAGGATCTGCCGTGGGAAGTCCCAGTCGTAGAGCGCCTGGCTGGCGTCGATGCCCTCGTAGCACTGCAGGCGCAGGAGCCGGACGCCGCAGATCTCCGTCAGCGCGTGCGCCAGGGCGGTCTTGCCGACTCCCGGGTCGCCCTCCACGAACAACGGCCGGTGCATCCTCATCGCGAGGAACACCGCGGTGGCGATCCCCGGGCTCGGCAGATAGCCGGCCGCTTCGAGGGCGTCCGCCACGGCGGTCGGATCGGCGAAGTCGGGGAACGACATGACGGGAGCTACCACCGCTCAACTCGTGCAGGAACGCGGACGGAGCGGGATCTCTAGCCGCAGAGCCGCTGCCGTGCACCGCGCAGCAGAGTGTTCAGCAGCCACCCCGCCAGGAAGGCGGCGAACAGCGGGGCGAAGTGCTTCAGCACCGGCGCCCCGGCCGTGCCGAGCAGGTCGACGGGCTCGGCCACCGGCTGGTTGATGACACGCGTCACCGGCTTCGCTGGCGCCGCGGCTCCGGCCGGGTCGACGACGGCGGCGGCGGGAACGGCGGCGGGAGCCGCAGCGGATCCGGCCGAGGGAGCCGCAGCGACTCCGGGAGCGGACGCGGCCGGAGCCGCCGCGGAGGTCTCCACGGCCGCCGGCACGGGCTCGGGGGCGGGCGGAGCGGTGTCGTCGTCGCCCCTGAGCACGGTTGACTCGAGGGAGTCGACGAAGCGGCCCAGCAGGCTGGCGCTGACGTCGGCGATCACACCGCGGCCGAACTGGGCGACCTTGCCGGTGATGTGCAGGTCGGTCAGCACGACGGCCTTCGTGCCGTCGCCGTCGGGGGCGAGGGTGACGGTGATGGTGGCCGACGCGTTGCCCTGGCCGCGGGTCTCCTTGCCGTCGGCCTTGAGGACCGCGCGGTGCGCCGCCTCGTCACGTTCGAGGAAGGTCGCTGTTCCCCTGTACTGGGCGGTGATCGGGCCCACCTTGACCTTCACGGCACCGCGGTACTCCTCGCCGGCGACCTCCAGGAGCTGCGCGCCCGGCATGCAGGGTGCGATGCGTTCGAGGTCGGTGAGAACCGCCCAGGTGGTGGCGGGGCTGGCGGCGACGCGGAACTCGTTGGTCAGTTCCATGGATGATCCGTCTCCTAGAGAATGCGAACCCGGGCGCGGCGGGCCCGCCGCTGCCTCGGGGCCCGGTAGAGGTCGTCGTGGGGAGAACGGCCGCGGCCGGGGTCCGCGGCCCGGGCCGCGGGCAGCTGTGCCAGCCCGGGCGCACCCGGGCCCGGGTGCGCCGCCGACGGCCCGAGAGTGGTCACGGCGTGCTGCGCGCCGCGGCCCGCACGGCCTTCATGATCCCCTGATAGCCCGTGCAGCGGCAGATGTTGCCGGACAGGCCGGCGCGGATCTCGTCGTCGGACGGGTCGGGGTTGTCACGGAGGAACGCGGTCACCGAGACGACGAAGCCCGGCGTGCAGAAGCCGCACTGCAGGCCGTGGTGATCGCGGAACGCCTCCTGCACGGGCGACAGCGCGTCAGGCTCACCCAGCCCCTCGATCGTGGTGACCTCGGCGCCGTCCGCCTGCACCGCGAGGACGAGGCAGGCCCGTACCGCCGCGCCGTCCAGCAGGACCGTGCACGCCCCGCACACCCCGTGCTCGCACCCGAGGTGTGTCCCGGTGAGGTGGCAGTGCTCCCGCAGGTAGTCGGCCAGCGTCAGTCGTGGTTCGACCCGCCCGCGGCGCGCGAGGCCGTTGACGCGCGTCTCGATCTCGATCTCATTCATGGAGAGCCTCCTGCGCCGCGCGCCGCCAGGCACGGGCCACCATCGCGGCGCCGACGCGCCTGCGGTAGTCGGCCGACCCGTGGAGGTCGGCCGGGACGGACCTGAGGGCGGCCATCGCCGCCTCGCCGACGCCCTGGGCGTCGACGTCGGCGATGGCCGTGCCGGTGGCGGTCGCCTCCGCGGCGGTGGCGCGTTCCGGTGTCGAGCCGAGGCCGAGCAGACCGATCGCGCACCGCCTGACGCGCCCGTCGTCGTCGAGTTCCAGGGCGACGGTCGCGCCCGCGACGGCGAAGTCACCGTGGCGCCGGGCGAGCTCCTCGATCGCATGCCCGCTGCGGCCGCCCCAGACCGGGAAGGTGACGCCGGTCAGGATCTCGTCGTCGGCGAGCGCCGTCGTCCAGGTGCCGGTGAAGAAGTCGGCCGCGGGGATGGTGCGCTGCCCGCGGGGCGACACCGTCTCCAGCTCCGCCTCCAGCGCCAGCGCGACTGCCGGATACTCGGCAGCCGGGTCCGCGTGGGCGATCGCACCGCCGATCGTGCCGCGGTTGCGGATCTGGAAATGACCGATGAAGGGTGTCGCCCGGCTCAGCAGCGGGACCGCCTCGGCGACCTCGGCGGACGAGCCGACTGCCGCGTGGGTGGTACCGGCGCCGAGACGGATCGTGTTGCCCCGGTGCTCGAGACCCCGCAGCTCCGGTATGCGCCCGAGATCGATCAGATGATCAAAGACCGCGAGGCGCAGGGCGAGCATGGGAACGAGGCTCTGCCCGCCGGCGAGGACCTTGGCACCGTCGCCGTGCTCGGCGAGCAGCGCGACAGCCTCGTCGAGGCTGGCTGGCGCGTGGTAGGCGAACGGCGCCGGTTTCACGGGAGCGACCTCTCCGGAACACCGGGAGCGGCGCCGCCCGCGCCCCTCCAGCCGAGCCGCACCTGTGTGCGCCCGAGGTGATTGCCTGCATCCTGCCTGGGCCACCGTAACATCGCGTTCCCGCGCCCCTTCGTGTTCGCGTCAACGTGCTCGTACCGACGCTCTCGGGCGTCGTGTTTATCAGTGGACGGGAAGTCCGAACCGGCCTGCTGAACACTCGTTTTAGCACAGATCCGCACGGGCGTCAGCATATGATCCGCGTACCGCCTATCGATGGCCCGCCCGTACGTACACGCGTCAGGGACGCTGGTCGGCGAAGTACAGCCGAAGCCCGGACAGTGCCTCGTCGAGAAAATCTCCGATCGTTCCGTCCTCGTGGTCGAGCCACTGCTCGTAGGCGGAGAGAGCCAGCGCCAGTGTTACCTGGCCCACCGTACGCGGCAGCAGGTCGCCGGGGTCCACGGCGTGCCGCGCAGCGACGTAGGAGGCTATGACCTCACGCCACTGCCGGTATTTCAGCGCCGAATGCGCCTGCAGGGCGGGCGTCCTGAGCAGCAGGATCATTCGCTGCCGGTGCTGGGCAATGGCCTCGGTCGGGAACAGGTTGAACGCGAGCACCGCCCGGTGTACCGCTTCGAACACCGGGATGTCATGCGGCATCGCCTCCAGGGAGGCCTGAAGCCCGGCGAGACTCTCGTCGAACCGGCCCCACGGAATATCATTCTTGGACGGGTAGTACCTGAGTAGGGTCCTCCTTCCGATACCGGCGGCCTGGGCTATCGCATCCAGGGTGGTGGCGTCGAAGCCGCGTTCGGCGAAAGCGGCGAATGCCGCCCGCTCGATCGCGCCGTGATCGGTGACGGGTGGGCGGCCCTTCGGGCGCCTCGGCAGGTCGGCCATAGACCTCGAAATCTACTGACCCGGCCGGGCGGCGGGCTGTCAGGGTCCGGTGCCTCCCCTCGCGGGAGCGTTCCCGTCACGTCCCGGTCGCCGGTCGCGGCGTGCCGGCGCCCGGTCGCGGCGCGGCGGGGACGAGGGGAGCAGGGGGCGGGGCGAGCGGCCTCTGAGCGCGCCGGCCCACAGGCCCGCGCCGTAGGCGAGGTCGTCGAGGCGGCGGGCCAGGACGAAGCGCGCCGGGTCCAGCGCGGGAGCGGACCGGTGGTAGTCGAGGAGGCCGTCGAGGACCGCCGCGGTCAGGACCGCACGGCGCAGGCGGCGGGAGACCAGGGCGCCGGGGAGGCTCAGCGGCCACCAGTGGCGGAGCAGGAGCGCGCTGGTCTGGCTGGCGGTGGCGGCCAGACCGCGGCCGGCGAGGTCGGCGGTCAGCCGCGCGCGGTCACCGTCGCGGGGCAGCACGCGGGTGAGCCGGGCACACATCACCGCGACCAGCGTGAGAGCCGCGGGGACCGACCACCGCCGCTGAGCCAGCAGCACCGCGGCCGTGACACCGGCCAGGGGAGTGAGCACCGCGGGTGCCACGGCGGCGCCGTGCCGGCGGGCCAGCTGCTGCGCGCCCGTCCCGTAGAAGGCCTTGCGGTTCAGCCAGGCTGCTGGCCGGGTCCGGTGGTCGTGCCAGGCGGTGACGGCGGGCTCGTACCGGACCTGCCGTTCCTGCGCGACCAGTCGCCAGACCAGGTCGACATCCTCGGCGACGCGCATGCTGTCGGTGAAGCCGTCGCCGAGGGCGTCGACCCGGGCCACCAGGCAGGCACCGGGAACCCAGCCGACGCGGGAGTGCGGGTGCACCAGCGCGGCGTCCGGGCCGGCGTCGAGTGACGAGCGGGCGTTCTCGTAGCGGGAGATCCAGTTGGGTCTCCCGGTGGTGGGAAGACCCAGGATCCGGGGCGTGACAGCGGCGACGCGGGGGAGGTGGAGGTGCCGCGCCAGCAGCACGAGGCTGTCCGCGGCGACGACGACGTCGGAGTCCACGAAGGCGACGAGCGGGGTGGCGACCGCCGCCAGCCCCGCGTTGCGGGCACCGGCCGGGCCACGGTTGTGGGGGAGCGCCACCACCTCGGCGCCGTGCCGTACCGCCACCCGGGCGATGGCCGCGGGGTCGCGCGAGTGGTCGTCGACGACGACCACCCGCAGGCCGCCGCCGAGGCCTGCCAGCAGCCGGTCCAGGGCCCGCTCGCGATCGTGGACGGGAACCACCACCGTCAGCTGGGACGGGTCGGCCGGTGGCAGCGCGCTCAGCACCGGGGTGGCGGCACCGCAGGCGAGCAGTCGGTCGGCGAGCTTCGCGGACAGGTCGTCGACCACGTGGACCTGGCGGTCGACCAGGCGCTGCGCGGCTCTTTCCCGCAGCCGCAGCAGCCGCGGCGGTGCGCCGCCGACCAGCGTCCGGCCGCCGTCGTACACGCGGACGTCGCGGCCGAGCTCGACGACGAGGCCGTGTCCGACGGTGGATCCGTGTCCGACGGTGGGGCCGGGAGGCTGGTGGGGGCTCATCCGCGGAAGCCGCCCTCGGCACTGACCACGGAGCCGGTCAGGACGCCCCCGGCGGGGGAGCAGCAGAAGGCGATGGTCTCGGCGATCTCGGCCGGCTCGATCAGCCTGCCGGTGAGCTGGGAGGAGGCGAAGGTCTCGACGTCCGCCAGCTCGTACAGCGACGCCGTGGCGTCCAGCATCGAGGTGCGGGTCGAGCCGGGGGCGACGGCCACGGCGGTGACGCCGGTGTTGACGAGGTCCGCTGCCAGGCCCCGCACCAGGCCGACCACGGCGTGCTTGGCCGTGCAGTAGGCGGTCAGGTGGAACAGGCCGCGTGCGCCGGCGGCCGAGGCGACGGCGACGAACCGGCAGCCGGCGGGGTCCGGGCCGCCGAGCATGAGGGGCACGGTGGCCGCGGCGGTGTTCCAGACGCCCGCGACGTCGACGTCCCACAGCGTCTGCAGGTGGGCGGCCGGTGTCTCCCAGAGCGGGCGGCCCCCGACGATGACGGCCGCCGCGGCCACGGCGGCGTCCAGCCGGCCGAAGCGCTCGACCGCGGTGGCCGCGGCGGTATCGATCGCCGCACGGTCGCGCACGTCGGCCACGACCGCGACCACCTGGCCGGGATGGTCGTCGCACAGCGCCTGTAACTGGTCCTTGTCGGCCAGCGGGTACGCGACACCCGGCAGGTCCGCCTCCGCGGCCTCCCCCGCACAGCTGTCGACGGCGACGACGCGGTACCCCTGCCGGCACAGCACGCGGACGGTCGCCGCGCCGATCCCGCGGGCCGCCCCGGTCACCAGCGCGACGCGGCCCGGCTCGACCGGCGGGCTCATACCGGCGCCGCCGCGGGCAGGGGCGCGCGGAGACGGCCGTCGGTGTCGACGGCCCCGCCGTGCACCAGTTCGCAGACCTCTGTGATCATGCGATCCAGGAGGCGTTCCCCGTCGCGGGCGGTGGCGGCGGTGGGGTCGCCGAGCACCCCGGACGGCGAGACGGCGGCCACCCCGCCCG
Organism: Parafrankia elaeagni; assembly: GCF_000374165.1. GTDB lineage: Bacteria > Actinomycetota > Actinomycetes > Frankiales > Frankiaceae > Parafrankia > Parafrankia elaeagni. Next base: position 9,540 of record NZ_KB893716.1, on the reverse strand, counting down.
TCCTGATGGCCGGCAGCAGCTCGGGGAGGCCCGCGGTGTTGCCCGCGGCCGCCCTGGTCATGTCCACCTGGTGCGGAGCCAGATGCAGCATCAGCGAGGTCTCGGTGAACCCCGCGTGCGCGTCGCCGGCCCCGGTTCCTGTGCCGGCCCCGGCCCCGGTTCCTGTTCCGGTTCCGGTTCCGCACGGCACCCACGCGACGTCGTGCTGCTCGCGGCGCAGCTGGGCGACGGCCGCGGAGAGGTAACGCAGGTTGCCGCCGTGCGCGTTGACGAACACGACCCGTCCGCACCACGTGGCCGCGGAACGGACCAGTTCCACCAGCATCAGGTGCAGGGCCTGGCCACCGATGGAGATCGTGCCCGGGAACGACTGGTGTTCCCCGCTGGCCGTGTACGCGATCGCGGGCGCGACCAGTACCGGTTCGTCGGGACGCCGGTCGTGCAGACGCTGCGCCGCGCCCTCGGTCACCGCGACGGCGAGCGTGGTGTCGGTGGCCAGCGGCAGGTGGGGCCCGTGCTGCTCGACGGCCCCCACCGGGACGAGGAGCAGCGGCCTGCGGGGGACGAGCGGCCAGGGGCGTTCCGCCAGACCCGGGGGCGCCGGTGGCCTGGCTGTCATCGCCCGGCCGCGGAGCCGAGCGAGCCGAGCGAGCCGAGCGTCCGCGTGAAGCCCGCGGGCACCAGGACGTCGTCCGGGGTCAGCTCGTGGACCGAGGAACGCCCGAGCGCCAGCAGCGTCGAATCGATCCCGTTGCGCAGGACGTCCAGGACGTTCTCGACGCCGGCCTGCCCGCCGGCGGCCAGCCCCCACAGGTACGCGCGGCCGATCATGACCGCCCGCGCCCCGAGGGCGAGTGCCTTCACGACGTCACTGCCCCGGCGGATCCCGCCGTCCATGAGCACTTCGATCTCGGTGCCGACCGCGCCCACGACGGCCGGCAGGGCCCGGATCGGGGCGGGGGTGCCGTCGAGGTTGTTGCCGCCGTGGTTGGAGACCGAGATCGCGCTGACCCCGGCGTCGACCGCGCGGCGGGCGTCGTCGACCCGGGAGATGCCCTTGAGCATGAACGGCCCGTCCCACTGCTCCCGCAGCCAGGCGATGTCCTCCCAGCTCGCCGGCGGTGTCTGCATCCACTCGCCGTACGCGCCGAAGAAGACCGGGGCCTGCTCGCCGGGTTCGGCCAGGTTCGGCACGCTCAGGTCGGGCAGGTGCCCGGTGCGCAGGTACTCGAACAGCCAGCGCGGCCGGGTGATGCCCTGCGGCGCCAGCCTGGCCATGGTTCTCAGGTCGAGCCGTTCGGGGATCCACGGGCTGCCCCAGTCCCGGCTGTGGGAGAAGGACCAGTCCAGCGTGACGATCAGGCCGACCGCGCCGGCCTGGCGGGCGTGCTCCATCCGCCGGATCATCCAGTCCCGGGAGCCCATCCAGTAGATCTGGAAGAAGGTCTGTGGATTGGCCGCGATGACCTGGTCGATCGGCTTGCTGGCGAAGGAGGACAGGCCCATCGCCGTGCCGCGGGCGGCAGCCGCCCGGGCGACCGCCACCTCGCCGTCGGGGTGCACCGCCTGGACCCCGGTCGGCGAGATGACCACCGGCAGGGAGATCGGCTGACCCAGCACCGTGGTCTGCAGGTCACGCTTGGGCGACAGCCCCGCCACATGCGGGGCGAAGCCGAGCTCCTCGAACGCCCCGGTGTTGTCCCGGTAGGACACACCGGCCTCCGAGCCGGCCAGCAACGCGCTGTACACCGACGTCGGCAGCCGTCGGCGGGCCCGGCGCTGTGCCTCGGCGACCGACTCGAACCATGAGTTGCTCATCATCCACCTCTCGCGGCGCTCCGCTGTGGGAGCAGCCGCGTCCGATCACGTCTCAGCCCGTGGGTGTGAAGCCCGCCAACGGGTTCTCGGCGCACGCCGGGACCGGCGGTGCCATCACTGCCATCGGCGCAGCCGCCCCCGCCATCGGCGCAGCCGCCCCCGCCATCGGCGCAGCCGCCCCCGCGGTCGGCGGGGGGCCGATCTGGAGCAGTACCGGCTCGCCGGCGGACCGCGCCCTGCGGCCGGTGCGGTGCGAGTGGTCGTGGTCCGCCGCCGGCACGGTGCGCCCGGGATCGGCCAGGGCCTGCTGCCCGTAGCCCTGCACACACTCCGGGTCCGGGCCGTCCAGCGGCAGGCCGGTGAAGAACTTGGCCGCCATACAGCCGCCCCGGCAGGAGTCGTAGAACCCGCAGGACGCGCAGGCACCGCCGCTCTGCGGCTCGCGCAGCTCCCGGAACAGCTCGCTGGTGCGCCACACCGGGGCGAAGCCGCCGTCGGCGACGACGTTGCCGGCCCGGAAGGTCTCGTGAATGGTGAACGGGCAGGCGTAGACGTCACCCACCGGGTCGATGAGGCAGACCACCCGCCCCGCCCCGCACAGGTTCAGGCCGGGCAGCTTCTCGCCGAAGCCGGCCAGGTGGAAGAAGGAGTCCCCGGTCAGGACCTTCTCGCCCGCCCCCACCAGCCAGTCGTAGAGGTCCCGCTGCTGCCGCGCGGTCGGGTGCAGCTCGTCCCAGACGTCCGCCCCGCGCCCGGAGGGGCGCAGCCGGGTGAGCCGCAGCGTCGCACCGTGGTCGTCGGCGATGCGCTGGAACTGGTCGAGCTGGCCGGCGTTCTCCCGGGTCACCACGACGGACACCTTCGCGTCCCGGAACCCGGCCTCGGCCAGGTTGTCCAGCGCCCGCAGGGCCATCGCGAACGATCCCCGGCCCCGCACCCGGTCGTTGACCTCCGCGGTGGCGCCGTCCAGCGACACCTGGACGTCCACGTAGTCGGTGCGGGCCAGCTGCCGGGCCCGCGCCCGGTCGAGGCGCACGCCGTTCGTGGAGAACTTCACGCCCACATGGCGGTCGACCGCGTACTGCAGCAGGTGCCAGAAATCCGGGCGGACGGTCGGTTCCCCGCCGCCGATGTTGACGTAGAAGACCTGCATCGCCTGGAGCTCGTCGATGATCGCCTCGCACTGCGCGGTGCTCAGCTCGCGTGGGTCACGACGACCGGAGGACGACAGGCAGTGCACACACGACAGGTTGCAGGCGTAGGTCAGCTCCCAGGTCAGACAGATCGGCGCGTCCAGTCCGCGCTCGAACCGCTGCACCAGGGAGACGGCGGCGGGACTGGACGTCCCGCCCGCCGGAGCGTCGGTCAGGGTGGTCATCGGGCCTCTCCCGGGGTCTCGCGATGACGGATCACATCGGCGTCGGCGAGGCCGCGCAGCGCGCGGGCGTAGGCGGCCCACTGGCCCGCGGGTACACCCGCCCTGGTCAGCGCGGTCCGCACGTCCGGCGCGGCGCCCAGACCGCGCACGACCTCGACCAGTTCCGGGCGTTTGAGAAAGATCAGTCGGCGGTTGTCGAAGTGGTAGGCGAGTGCCCCGAACGGCTCGGGGCGCAGGGCCACCACCCGTGACAGCTCCCACGCCTCGTCGAGGATCGTGTCCACCTGGTCGGCGGCAGCGCCCGGCAGCACGGCGGTGTCAGTAGACGCCGCACATGCCGTCGATCGAGACCTCCTCGATCAGCGCGTCCTCCTCGAGCGGAGCCTGCGCGGTCGTGTCATCGATCCCGAGGTCGGTGGCCCCGCCGGACTGCCCTGCGACCGCGGGTGTGATCGGTGTCTGCACGATGTCTCCTTCGTCGTCTCCCGCCGCCGCGGACGTCGTGGCCGCCGCGGTCGGGAAGCCGGGGACCGTGCGAATCACCATATTGGCACCGAGCGCCAAAATAAAGTGTTAGGTCGCGACGAACTCGGTCGGTGACCCCTCGACGCCGCTGTCGGTCCCCGCGCTGCGGCGAGCCCGTACCAGCGGTCTGTGCCGCCGGTACGGGCCCCTCCGCGCGGGTCAGCGCTTGTTCAGCTGACCGGCGTCCACCGGGACGACCGTGCCGGTGACGTACCGGGCGTCCTCCGACACCAGCCACAGGATGGCGTTGGAGACGTCGACCGGATCAACCGCGTCGACCGGCATCGCGTTGGCCAGCACCCGGGCGAGCTCCGGCGACCCCGCCGTGATGACCGACAGGTCTCCGTTGGCGGCCATGGGTGTCTTCACCGTGGTCGGGGCGACGCTGTTGACCCGGATGCTGTACGGGGCCAGGTAGTTGGCCCACGACCGCATCAGCCCGACGACGCCGTGCTTGGCGGCGGTGTAGCCCTGGAATCCCGCGGAGGGAAGGCCCACACCGATCAGGCCGCCCGTGGAGCTGGTCAGCACGATCGCACCGCCCTGGTTGCGCTCGACCATCGACGGGATCGCCACCCGGCCGGTGTTCCAGACGCCGGTGAGGTTGACGCTGATGACGTCGGCCCACTGGTCGTCCTCCGTGGCCATTCCGCCGGGCCCGATGCCGGCGTTCGCCAGGACGATGTCGACCGGCCCCAGCTCGGCGGTGCCGTCGTCGAAGACCTGCTGCAGGGCGGGGAGGTCGCGGACGTCGGCCTGCCTGGCGACGATCCGCCGGCCCAGGCTCTCCACCTCCTTCACGGTCTGCGCCAGGTCCTCCGGGGTGGACATCGGGTAGGGCACCGAGGCAATCTGGGCGCAGATGTCGACCGCGATGATGTCCGCGCCCTCCTGGGCTAAACGGATCGCGTGGCTGCGGCCCTGGCCGCGAGCCGCCCCGGTGATGAACGCGATCTTGCCGTCAAGCTTTCCCACTGGATCTCCTCGGCTGGTGCCCGTGATGCGGGAGGAGCGCATCACCGCCCCCCACGCCGTGACCGCCTCCCCCGGCCACTGCCGGAAGGGGGAAGCGTCCCAGTACGCTGGTGTTTGAACACTAGTTCAATGATTTGGGCATGTCACGTCGCGGAAGTCCGGTCGCTACGTCCGGTTCGCCGGCTGCCGGTAGGCCCTGCCGTCGAGGGTGGTCGTGAGCGTGCCGGTGGCGTCGAAGATGTTGGTCAGGACGTCGATGGTGAGGTGGAATCCGTCCGGACTCGTCGTCTTCGTCTTCGTCTTCGTGTTCGTCGTCGTGGACCCGTCCGCGGCGCGGACGGTCTGGGTGAGGTCGGAGTACCAGTCGACCTTGGAGGTGGTCAGCGCTGGGATGGTTACCGTCACCTTCTCGGTGCCGTTCAGGGTGCTGACGCCGTCGTCGGTGAAGTCCGTGTAGGTGACGACGACGGTTTCGACCGCGATCCGGTCGGAGCTCTCGGTGACCACCACCGTCGCCGAGCCGCCGCTGCCACCGGCCAGCGTGTACGTCCCCGCCGGCACGTGCGGCCGGGCCGGGATCGCGCTGCCCGGCTCGTACTCCACCCCCCACGGGACGTCGTCCGAGATCGGCGCGACCGTCGGCGCCGGGGCGGGTGTCCGGCTGGTCAGCTCGGCGATCATCAGGCGGTAGGTCCGGCCGCCCTACGCGGTGGACGTCTCGCACCGCAGCGGGTTCTCCCCGCCGCAGGCGGGCGGGATGGCCAGTGCCTGCCAGTAGACGATGCCGGTGCCGTCAGGTGACCACTTCGGATCGGCCATGCCGTTCCAGTTCGGGTCGTTGACGCTGCCCGGGCTGCCGTCGCCGGCGGCGTTGATCCGCTGGCCCTGGTAGTCGCCGCGGTCGCCGAAACTGTCGATGAGAATCGGTTGGAAGAACCGCCGCGGCCCGTTGTTGCGGGTCGACGAGGTCGCACTGGTGGTGATCATGTCCGTGATCGGCGGGATACCGCGCATCCCGGCCACGAACATCTGGCGGTCGGAGCCGCGGGTGTCCATGGCCACGCTCCACGCGCCGTCGGGGGAGAGGTCGATCGGGTCGACGTACTCCGGATTCGAGGTCAGCCGGCGGACCTTGCCCGTGCTCAGATCGGCGGCGAACACGTCGATGTTGGACGACTCCTCGGGATACCCGATGTAGGTGACCTCCCGGCCGTCCGCGCTGAAACCGCGCAGCTCACCGACGGACAGCGCCTCGCGTTCGTAGACCAGCCGGGCCGGGTCCTTCGGGTCGACGGACATCGGCTGGGTGTCGGCCGGGTCGAACAACCGGCTCACGGCGACCACGTCGTAACGCGGGCCCGTGGGGGTGCCGGTGGCCGGCGTCGGGTTGAACTCCAGACGCCCGAGATAGGAGAACTGGCCGAACCGCCCGTTCCCGATGGTGAAGCTGCTGAAGCCCAGGTGGACGTCGTCCGGATGGATCCGGAGCTCGCGGAGGCTCCCGCCCTTGCCGGAGTCGTCGGCGGTGTTGTTCCACCGGATGGGATAGATGTGCGTCTCGGCCGGGGTACAGGCCTCGTCGGTGAGCTGATGGTCCCCGCAGTCGACGATGTTGGTGCCGAGGAGCACCCGCTTCCCGTCACGGAACGGCTGGGGGTAGTCCTTCGCCTCGTTGGTGCCGACCGCGTTCGCCGCAGGCACCCCGCAGGTCACGCACTTCCAGGCGTCCCCGTTGGGGAAGGTCCTCCCGTCGGTCCGCACGATGATCAACTGATCGCCGCTGTAGATGCTCGCGGGGTCGGGCGCGGCGGGTGCGCCGGCGAAGGAGACCCGGGCTGTGACATAAGCGCCGTCCGGCAGGTAGCCGCCCGACTGGAAGCCCTCGCTCCTGCTGATGCATCCTGTGCGGCGCGGGTTGGCGGCAGCCGTGCACGCACCCGGATCGGTGCCGGGTGCGACCGGCGGCAGTGGCAGCTCCCGGACGGAGATCGGCTCCGGCGCCGGCGGTGCGGGAACCCCGCCGGCCGGCCTCCCGGTGTCGGCCGGCCTGTCCGGTTGCGAGTCCGAACACGCCGGAACCGCCACCAGGACCGCGGCCAGGCAGCCGAGTAACCACTGCGACCTCCGTTGCCCGCACGGCGGGAATCGTGATGTGGGCCGTGACCTCGCCGGGGCAGCGGGTCCATGCGATGGCGCCGCCATGGGCACGCAGCACCGCGTTCACGATCGACAGCCCTGTCCCGGGCCTGCTGGGGGCGTCGCTGTCGGCCTCGCCGGGCCCGCTGGCCCCGCCGGGAGGGGAGGGCGCAGGGCCGGCGTCCTGGCCGGGCGGCCGGCTGAAGGATTCGGTCGGGGCGGCGACCGAGTTGGCGACGACCAGCCGTGCTGTGCCGCTCTCCGGGTCGGGTGCGACCTCGACCCGTACCCACCCGTCGGCCGCCCGGTTGTGCCGGGCACTGTTGTCCAGCAGGTTCTGCACGAGGCTCTCCACCAGCGCGCGGTCGCAGGCGACCTCGGTGGTCCGCAGGTCCACGTCGACGCGCAGCCTGGCGAACGCCGGCCCCTCGACGACCCGGCCCAGGACGTTGCCGACAAGCTCGTCGAGCGCGAACCTCGACTTCTCGAGCGCGCGCAGGTCGACGCGGGAGAGCACGAGCAGCCGCGCCACGAGGCGCTCACCGCGGTCGACGGCGTCGCGGACCGCCTCCAGCCGGCGGACGGTGTCACGGTCGGTCGTGTCGTCGAGCAGCATCGCGATCTCGGTCCGGGTGGTGGCCAGCGGCGTGCGAAGCTCGTGCGCGACCTGGGAGGCGAAGCGGCGCTGTGCGTCGAACGCCAGGGCGAGCCGATCGAGCATCGAGTCGAAGGTGTCGGCGAGTTCCCTGATCTCGTCGTTCGGACCACCGGCCGACACACGCGTCCCGAGGTCCGACACGGACGCCGATCGTGCGCGGACGGTCATCCTCCGGATCGGCCGAAGGATGCTTCCCGCCAACACCCAGGCGGCTCCCACCGCCCCCACGAGCACGGCGGCCAGACCGACGAACGACCAGCGCCGCGCGCTCGCGAGTGCATCGTCCATGGGGCGTTGCTGGATGGTGCGCGCCACCTCGCCGACCGTCCTGCCATCCGGCAGCGGTTGTTCGGCGAACTGCGAGGCGAAAAGCTCCTCCGGATGCTGCCGAATGTGCTGGACCACGGTTGACTGCGAAATGCTCAGCTCATCCAGCAGCGCGCTGTTGAGGGAGTAGACGGACGGGTACTCGACATGCCTGAGCGCGATCGTGTCGACTACCAGGGTTGATGATCCGGCGACGACCAGCGCGGCGGAGATCATAGCGGTGATCCGAGTTCTGATCTTCATTTCAGACGGTATCCGGCGGAGGGAATGTTCATGATGGCCGGCGGATCGCCAAGTTTACGGCGCAGGGTCAGCACGGTGACGCGGACCGCGTTGCTGAACGGATCTAGCCGGTCGTCCCACACACTCTCCATGAGCTGCTCCGCGCTGAGGACGGCTCCGTCCGCGAGCATCAGCGTTTCGAGCAGCGCGAACTCGCGGTTGGTGAGACGGAGGTCGCGGTCGCCGCGCAGGGCCGTTCGGTGGCTCGCGTCCAACACGATGTCCCGCCATCGCAGCACCGGCGGCGCCGCGCGCTGGGTTCGCCGGCCGAGGGCCCGCAGCCGTGCCACCAGCTCCCGCATGTCGAAGGGCTTCGGGAGATAGTCGTCCGCCCCGAGCATCAGCCCTTCCACCCGTTCGGAGACGTTGGAGTTTTTCCGAAACTCGGAATAGTCGGTTTCGCATGCGATAATCAGCTGGTTCGATCAGACCCTGCCCAAAATTCCGCCGGAACAGGAAACGGGCAACCCGGACAGAAACCCCCTGGCGGCAACGAACCGGAAATCCTTACGCGTTCCGTCCAGGATTTCTGGAGCTCGCGCCCGGTACCGGCATGAGAGGCCCCCTTCGTGGCATGTGAGTCTTACCAAAGAAAACACATCGACCACGAAGAGGGTGCTCCCAGTGTATCGACTTCCCGGGCTGAGCCTGAAAGCCGCCGACGTCGTCGTCGCGATGGCCGAGAGACACTTCCCCGACTGGCATCGTGCCCAGGGCCGTCCCCGCGGTCTCGATCTGGTCGGTGCTCTGCGGCTGGCCCTGTGCCGGCTGCGGCGCAACGCCACCTACCAGGAACTCGCGGAGGACTTCGGGATCGGGATCAGTACCGCCTGGACCTACCACCAGATCATGGTCACCTTCCTCTCCGACGCTCTCGGCACCACCACCGAGGCCCTGTCCCGGCAGGTCAAGGGCCTGGTCTGCCTGATCGACGGGACTCTGATCCCGACGTTCGCCTGGCACCATCGCGACGATCTTCTGTCCGGCAAGCACCGCCGCCACGGCGTCAACGTCCAACTCGCCGTCGACCTGCACGGGCGGCTCCTCGGAGCCAGCCGTGCCTTCCCGGGAAGCTGGCATGATGTGCACTGCTTCCGTGAAGCCGGCTGGACACGGGTGGTACACCGTTCCGGTGGCTGCCTGACCGACCTCGGCTACGAAGGCGAACCCACCCTCCACACCCCGCTGAAAAAGAAGCCCGGAACACCCCTGCCCGGCTGGCAGAAGCAGCTCAACACCGCGTTCGCGTCCGTCCGGGTCGCCGCCGAATGGGGAGTCGCCCACACGAAGAACTGGCGGATCCTCACCACCCGCCACCGCAGCGAACTCGGTCGCATCGATGCCGACGTCCAGGCTGCCGTCGGCCTCCAGAAAATCAACGAACAGCAATCCGAACGAATACTGAGCTTCGAGAGGATCAAGAGAGTTTCTGAATAACTTC
>NZ_KB893715.1 GCF_000374165.1 Parafrankia elaeagni | reverse complement strand
CGGCAGCCATCCACACCCACGTCCGCCTGCACTGGGGAATCGAGAACCGCCTCCACTACATCCGCGACACCGCCTGGCGCGAGGACGCCTGCCACGCCTCCCGAGGAAACGGGCCCAGAAACCTCGCCACCATCCGCAACCTCGCGCTGAGTCTCCTCCGCCTCCACGGAGTCCGAAAGGTCAAGGAAACCCTCGAGCGCATCGCCGGCGACCGCTACCGGGCACTCCACTACCTGGCTACATAGGGCAATGGATCGTCACACTAGGCGATCTTCGCGCAGCCCTGGGTCTGACCCCCACCGTGTTCGGAGCGGTTGCCGGCGCGATCGTCTATACGGGCTGCAACATAATGCTGGCGTGGCGGGGGGCGCGCCACCGGAAAATGTTCTGGGGGGGCAGCAACCCTCGGAGGGCGAGCAGGCGGGCTCTGGCACGGCCCTCGCGCTCGGGGCGCTGCTGGACGGCATCCCCGAATCGGTGGTGATCGGTGCAAGTCTGGTGGGTGGTGGGGTGGTCAGTGCGGTCACCGTCGCGGCGGTGTTCGTCAGCAACGTGCCCGAGGGGCTGTCCAGCGCCGCGGGGATGCGCCGGGCCGGCCGCTCCCCGAGCTACGTGTTCGGTCTGTGAACCGGCATCGCGCTGATCAGTGGTCTTGCCGCGGTCGTCGGGTACGCCCTGTTGGGTGGCGTCTTGCCCATGGGCCTGGCCGCGGTGACCGCCGTGGCGGGCGGCGCCATCCTGACCATGGTCGCGGACACGATGATTCCGGAGGCGTTCGACGAGGCACATCTGGCGATCGGCCTCATCCTTCTCGTCGGATTCCTGGGCGCGTTCTCGCTGTCGGTCTCCGATCGGTGATCCGGCCGCAGGAGTTCTCGGCGGCCGTGCCGCCGCCCGCTGGACTGGCGGGCCTGAGATCGCCCGCGGCCGGTGCGGGCTCACCTCGCCGCGTCAGGTGCGGGCCACCCGGATGGTTCCCTGGCGACCGCGCCGGGCCCGCTGGGTTCATCTCCGCCCGGACGGGACAGCGGCACTGCACGAGGTGTTGGAGGCCCGGCTGGGTGACCCGCCCGCGACGCTGATGCGGTCGATCGCCTGGGACCAGGGCACCGAGATGGCCCATCACGTCACGATCAGCCGCTAGCTCGGCGCGCAGGTCTACTTCTGGCACCCCCGCTCGCCCTGGCAGCGCGGCCCGAACGAAAACACGAACGGCCTGCTGCGCGACTACTTCCCGAAAGGCACCGGCCTCAGCGTCCACTCCCCGGAACACCTGCTGCAGTGGCAGTCGAGGAAAAGCTGAACAGAAGACCACGGCGCGTCCTCGACGACTGCACACCGGCCGAGCTTTTCACGGCGCTGGTAGCCTCCGAAAACACTCCATATTGCAACGTTGACCAGAACCCGCCTCGGCAGAAACCGTTCAGTTTTCGCTCGGCGTCAACAGACGACGACGCGGACGCGCCGGAGACCGAAGGGGTCAGCACCGTCCTGCGCCGCGAGGAACAACGACCGGGAAATCATGACGGCGATCTCCGGTAAAGATGCGCCTCCATGGACGCCTCGTACTGGTGGAGGCCGGCCGACGGGAGCTGGCCCCGACTGTCCGCCGGTAGTGCGCCACGAGGCGCCACGTTGTATCCCGGTCTCAGCCAGGAGGGATGGGAGGAGTTTCTCTGGGCCAGATGGCTTACCCGGGTCCGAAAAATGTTATCTTAAAGAACCCAGGTGTGAACAGGACCGGGCCAACTTCAGATCCAGACTGGACTGGACTGCCTACGTGATTTTTTATGCGGCGGAGAAGGCTTTTTCGATCTCTTGTTCTGGCGTCTCGGGATCGAGTTGCTTGCGGTGGCGGGCAACACCGAGGACGAGGAGCGCTGCTCCGCCGACGAGCCAGGCGGTCAGGGTGAGGACGGGGTGAAGGCTGCCGTGGCCGTCAAAGAAGGCGAGATCACGGATAAGGGCGCCGGTGGCTCCGGGCGGTAGCAGTTGCCCGATCGCCCCCCAGGGCTCGGGCAGCAACTCCGGAGCGTTGCTAAGGCCGGACAGTGGGTTGCCGAGCAGGATGAGCAGGATCGCGGCGATGCCCAGCCCGGCGCCGCCGAACAGTGTGCGCAGGCCCAGCACAGCTGTTGCGGTGGCGCCGATGCCCAGCATGGCGCCCAGTGAGGTCAGCCAGTAGTTCCCGTCGAGGGTTCCTATACCGAACTGGAGCACGGCGGTCAGACCCAGGCCGCCAACGACGGCGAAGATACCGGCGGTGAGCATGCGCCGTCCCGGGGTACGGAAAACCAGCATGATCACGGTGGCGCCGATCCAGCCGCCCAGCGCCAAGGGCAGTGCGCCGGCGGAGAGGCCGGCGCCCCGGCTATCGCCGGGGGGAAACGGGCGGACGTCGGTGACGGTGGCCGGGACGTCGCTGGCGCTCGCGATGCCGGCGCCAACCCCCTGCGCGGTGGCGGCGATCGAGACGCTGGCCGCGCTGGCGACGAGGGTGTGGACGCCGTCCGGATCCAGGATGACGGCGCCGTAGACCTTGCGTTCCAGGATCGCGGTCCGGGCGGCGTCAGCGTCGGCGTAGGTCCTGATGTCGAAGGCGTCACCGCGGCTCTCGAGCTGCTGTTGCGCTGCTGTGACAGCCGATGGCGGGCCGACGACACCGAGGTCGACATGGTGGGGGTTCAGGTTCGCCGCGGGCAGGGCGAACGCCGTGAGCATCACCCCGAGCAGGATCGTCAGCCCCGCGACGATGCCGGCTACGCGCACCGGCTCAGCGACGGCCCGGCCCGGTGCTGGAGGGCTGCTGGAGGGTGGTGCGGCGCTCATGGAGGACTCCCTTTAGTTACGGTGCGTTTCTTAACTCGTGGGCACGATAGTCTCGCCCATTAGGGAACGCAACGTAGCTTCGAAGGAGGGGGATGGCCGCCACACGTCGACGCGGCGCCGAATTGGAGAGCGCCATCCGCGAGGCCGTGCTGGCCGAGGTCGCTGAGCACGGCTACGCCGGGACCACCTACGAAGGCGTCGCAGCTCGGGCCGGCACCGGCAAACCGGTCCTCTACCGGCGTTGGCCGACGAAGGCTGAGATGGTGCTCGCAGCCAAGGCCGACGACTTCGTGCTTCCGCGTGCCGCAGACACCGGCACCCTGGAAAAGGACCTTAAAGCCCTGCTCCATGAGCTGCGCTCGATGATCGAGGTCGTCGGTCGCGAGACGATGCTGCGTCTGCTGGCTGACCTCGAGCCGCCGTCCATGGGCGTCATGCGCTCGTTGCTGCTGGCCCGGGGTATCGAGGCCATCGCGCCGGTGATTGACCGTGCGCGGGCCCGCGGTGAGCTGCCGGACATCGACCTGCCGCCGCGGCTGCTGTCGCTTCCCCTGGACCTGGCCCGGCACGAATTCATTCTCACCGGGGAACTGCCGGACGATGTCATCGATGCCATCGTCGAAGAGGTCCTCCTCCCGGCGATGCGCATTGGCCGCTCGACATGAGGGCGAGAGGTTGCGTGCAGTTGAGGGGTGAGGCCGTTCCAGGCGAAAGATGGAGTCCGGCACTCAGGTTGGGGGCCGCGCCACGGCGGCGGCATCGAAGAGACAGTCGGCGAGGTCGGGCCGGGCGCTGCAACGCCGAGATCTGGTGGCCGATCCCGCGGGGGTGCAGCAGGGTCCGGACGACCCGCCGCCCCTGTGACCGGTGGAGCCTGACGAGCGCTCGGTCGGTGTCCCCGGCTGTGACCACGTTGCGACGGACCCAGGGGCTGCCGGCGGGGAAGGCACGATCGAGGGCCCAGAACGCCAGCAGCAGCGTTCCCCCCGACTGGCCTGCAGCTTCGGTCAGTTCTCTAGGGTGGCGGGAGGACGTGTTTGCGGGCTGCCAGTTCGACGAGCCGTAGCGGAAGGTGTGTATGGATCTTTCTGGTGTCGGGGTGTGGAGTCACCATCTTCGTTTCTTCGATCCGGCGGAGGCCGCGGACGCGGCGGCGGAGCTCGAGGAGCTGGGTTTCAGCGCGCTGTGGATTCCTGACGCCGGGGGTGCGGTGTTCGAGGCCGCCGGCCGTCTGCTCGCCGCGACTCGCCGGACGGTGGTCGGGACAGGAGTCCTCAATCTGTGGATGCACACGCCGACGGAGACAGCGGCGGGGTACGCGTCACTGGCCGCCGCGCACGGCGACCGGTTCTTGCTCGGCATCGGAGTGAGCCATGCGGTGCGGGTCGACGCTTCGGAGCCTGGCCGGTACCGGCGGCCGTTGGCGGCGACGGAGGGCTTTCTCGACGGGCTCGACACAGCGGAGACCCCGGTACCGGTCGAGGGACGGGTCCTGGGTGCCCTCGGTCCGAAGATGTTGAGGCTCGCCGCGGAGCGCGCCCGCGGGGTGCATCCCTACCTCGTCACCCCTGACCACACGCGTCAGGCCCGCGATGCTCTGGGTGAGGGCCCCCTTGTCGTCCCCGAACAGACAGTGATTTTGTGTCCTGGTGCGGATGAGGCCCGCGCGATCGGTACCAGCTGGTTGCGGCACTACCTCGACCTGCCGAACTACGCCAACAACCTCCTGCGTCTCGGGTTCACCGAGGAGGACCTGGCGTCGGTCAGTGACCGCCTGTTCGACTCCCTGATCGCCTGGGGAGACGAAGAGGCGGTCAGCCGCAGGGTGGAGGAGCACCGGGCCGCCGGTGCCGACCACGTGGCGCTTCAGGTGGTCACCGCCGACCAGAGGTCATTTCCGCGTGAACAGTGGCGTCGTCTTTCCGAGGTCGTGCGGTAGCCACCCAGCTGGCAGGAGCGAGGTCCAGTCGAGCGGGTCGCGGCTGTCGCTGTGTTCGTCGACAGTCGCGGACCGTGGGTCGGGCGACGACGCTGGCGGTGCCTAGCGAGAGTGGTGGGCGACGGCGAACGCTCGAAGTTCCCGGGCGACGTCGGGGCCGCTCGGATTGTACATCACTTCGCAGAAGCCGGCGCCGGCGAGCCGGTCGAAACCTCGCCGGACGGTCTCAGGGTCTCCGACGATTTCCCCGAGCGCCGGCCCCTTGGCATCGAAGTGCTCGACGAGCGGGACGTCGCGCGGCGACAGGTGGGTGACGTGTCCCTCGAACGTCAGGAGGTGGCGCTGGTCCTCGGGTGCGAGAGCCTCGAGTTCGGCGCGCCAGGCCTGCCCGCCGGGCAGGGCGTCGACCGCCGCCGCGCCGCCGACGGCGTAGGCCGTGTGCGGGGTGACGACTCGCCAGGGCCCTACGGCCTCGCGTACGCGCGTGGAATGAGGGTCCTCGCCGGGGTCGAGGACCGTACCGCTCACCATCGTCGCGGTCGGCAGGGTGGGATGCGGTGGGCCGATCGTGCCGTCGGCCACCTCGGGCGCTCGTTCGTTGCCGCGAGGTCCCAGGACGCTGAGCCACAACGGCACGTCCAGCGGTCGCTCGGCGGCCAGGCCGGGCCAGTGGAGCATCCGTGCCGGCTTGCCGTCCACGACCGCTGTCTCCCCGGCGAGCAGCTTGCGGAGACTCGCGACGTGCTCGAAGAGCTCGTTCAGCCGCAGGGGAGGCTGCCCGGTCGTCATGCGGGCCGTGTGGCCGGTACCGAAGGCGGCCCGGAAGCGGCCGTTCGACAGCCGCGCGATCGTCGCGATGCTCGACGCCGTCGCCATGACGGACCGTTCCGCCGGGATCAGCACCGCGGTGGCCAGGCCGATGCGTGTCGTGCGGACAGCGGCGAGCGCCAGGTGGACGAAGGGGTCCTCCCACAACGACGACGAGCCGAAGATCCAGACCCGGGCGTACCCGAGTTCCTCGGCGAGGACGGCGAGGTCGGCGAAGTCGGGACCGGGTGGCAGGCCGCAGGACAGCTCGATGTCAGGCACGGCGGTCGAGTCTTCCAGAAGAAGCCGGGCTCAGCTACAAAAGCCCATTTCGTCAACGACAAGCATGACCTTGACGCCGAGATAACTCCTCAGGCGGTAGCCGTCGAGGACCCGTGCTCACCGGGGTCCGCTCCGGCCGAGCTCGAGGTGTCCCGCGACTGTGGCGGCACGTTCGACGCCGTCATGCTCCCATCGCTGGCTCTGTCGCACGTCTCGGCGACGACGGAGGAGACTTTTGGCCGCCGGACTGGCCGTCGCGACGGCCACCGCCCTGTCGCTCAAGATCTCAGAGAGGTCAGGACGTCAGTGCTCGCTGTTCTCCGGCTTCGACCTGGCTGTTCCATGTCTGTTTGCCGGCTTGCCAGCCGTCTTCGTCGTGGCCGGCCCGCCAGTAGCCGGAGATCGACAGCCATTCCATGGGTAGTCCCCGCTCGACGCGTAGCAGGCGCCGCAGTGTCCTGACCGTGCCGGCTTCGCCGTGGACGAAGACCTGCCCGGTGCCCGTGGGGATCTCCAGCGTGGTGACGGCTTCGACGAGCGGGACGCCGACGGGGATGCGAGGCAGGGACGCGGCGATGGCGGGCAGCGTGCTTTCGTCGCCGGCGAGCAGGTGCCAGTCGGCGTCGGTGCTCGGGGTGTAGGCGCCGCCGGGCCGTTGAGCAGGATCTCGGCTCCGGGCGTCGCGGTGGCGGCCCAGGTCCCGGCCAGTCCTTTCTGGCCGTGCACCACGAAGTCGATCTTCAGCTCGCGGGAGCGCGGGTCCCAGGCCCGCACGGTGTAGGTGCGGGCCCGGGGCCACTGGTCGCGAGGCA
This sequence comes from Parafrankia elaeagni, assembly GCF_000374165.1. Taxonomy (GTDB): domain Bacteria; phylum Actinomycetota; class Actinomycetes; order Frankiales; family Frankiaceae; genus Parafrankia; species Parafrankia elaeagni. Next base: position 135,968 of record NZ_KB893715.1, on the reverse strand, counting down.
GCTGCTCGCGCACGACCTGCAGGTCGAACGGCTCCGGGTAGGTCACTCCGGGGGTGAGGAACAGCGGTTCCACGTAGTGGTCGGTGAAGTCTCCGGTGGTGAACCGGTCCAGTCCGGGTCCTCCGAACACAACGCGGACCATGTGGGGCGTGAAAGGGCGTTATGCGAACTGTTGAAACTGTGGCGAGGGTTGTGGGTTGATGTTCGTCCTGGTCCTGGTCCTGGTTGTGGCTGGTGCCGGCTGTGTCGGGTTGCGGTTCCGTCGGGATGAGTTCTGCTGGAAAGCATGCAGACCCGGAAGCCCTATCCCAGTGAGCTTTCCGATGAGGCGTGGGAGCTGATCGTCCCGGTCCTGTCACGGGTAAAACGCGATGCTGGTGGGTCGGTGAGCGGCAGGGTCAGGGTGCGATGAACTGAAGGTCGAGTTCGATCTTGACCTTGTCCGCGAGAGCCAGTTTGCCGGCACCGAGCGGCATGTTGAAGGTGATACCGAAGTCACTGCGGCGGATCTCGCCGATGGCGGCGAACCCGGATCGCACACGGTCATCGATGGGGTGGGTATCGACGCCGTAGAACTCGACGTTCAGCGTGACGGGCTTGGTCACGCCGTTGATCGTCAGGTTGCCGGCAAGTGTGTACCCGTCGTCGCCGCCCGTGACCGAGGTTGACACGAAGGTCATGCTGGGGTGCTTCTCTAGGTCGAAGAAGTCGATGGTGCGCAGGTGTGCATCGCGGTCAGCCTGGTTCGTGTTGATCGAGGCGAGGTCGATCGCGGCTTCGACGGCCACCGATCCCACCGTGTCACCGACGGTCAGGGTCGCGTCGAAGGTGTCGAAGCGGCCGCGGACATTGGTGACGCCCAGATGACGGATCTGGAAGTTGATGCTGGAGTGTGCGATGTCGACGGACCAGGTGCCGGCAACGAGAGGGAGTGGCTCGACGCCGGATGTGGATGCCGCTGGCGCTGTCACGGGGACCTCCAGGGTTACGCGTGGTGATCGCGACGATACTTGCGGGTACAACGGGAACTAGCGAAAGCTTAGTGGCCGACGAAACACAAGCCCATCGGGGTCCGTCGTCAGGGCTGCGGGCGTGATGACGCAGCGAAGGGCCCGGGCCGCGCGGCAGACGGGACCAGCGACCCACCGTCCGATCCGCCGAACGCGATTTGCCGAGCCTTCCGGGCGCGATACGACCGGGTCGCAGTTCGTGTGAGCTCGGACCTTTCCCACCCAGGACATCCCTCGAGTGTTGTCGGACACTTGTGTTCAGATCAGAACATTGCTGGACTGTTGCGGAGGGTGAGCGCTGTGCCGGCTCGACACTCAGCCCACGAGAGCAGTCCCGGTCGGCGCGGCCCCCTGCTTCCCGTCGGCGATCCGCCGTGCGCGCCGCCGACAAGCGCTCCCTCGCGTGCCCGGCACCAGAGTGCCCTACGATATGGGCATACGTACCGTGTCGCTCGCGGCTATGTGACGGGCTGTGGGGCAATGGTGACGATGCCCATCTTTCGGGCACAGCAGAAATCGGGGTCTCATGACACAGGGTAACGCGAATCTTCATCCGCTTGCGCGGGCGACCCACAATCCGCCTCCTGGCTGGCAGCCGAAGGGCATCGACGTATCCATCCCGAGTGTTGCCCGCGTCTACGACGCGATCCTCGGCGGCAAGGACAACTTCCCTGTGGACCGAGCCATCGCCGAGGAGCTCGTTGCGTTTATGCCCGACGGGCGCGAGGCCGCGATCTACAACCGGGCTGTGCTCGGCCGTGGTGTCCGTTACCTGGCGGAGCAGGGAATCCGCCAGTTCATCGACCTCGGTTCCGGCCTGCCGACCGCCCGCAACACGCATCAGGTGGCACAGGAGATCATCCCCGAGGCCCGGGTCATTTACGTCGACAACGATCCGATCGTGCTGGCGCATGGCCGGGCCCTGCTCGCCGAGAACCAGTACACCACGGTCATCACGGCCGATGTGCGGCAGCCGGAGGAGATCCTCAGTCATCCCGACCTGCGGTCTCTGATCGACTTTGACCAGCCGATCGGCCTGCTGATGCTCGGAATCATCCATCACCTCAACGACGAGGAGGACCCGGACGGCCTGGTTGCCCGGTACCGAAACGCGGTGGCTGCCGGCAGCTACCTGTTTCTCACCCATTTCGTCGATCACGGCACCCAGACCGACGACCTCCAGAAGGCCCTCCTCACCGACCTCGGTACCGGCCGGTTCCGCACCCTGGAAGAAATCACCGCCTATTTTGATGGCCTGGAACTCGTCGAACCCGGCGTCGTTTACAACCCGCTGTGGCGGCCGGATGGTCAACCTCCCGAGACGCTGCGACTCACCGAAAAGCTGATCGGTGGAGGAATCGGCCGCAAACCCTAACGAGGAGCACGGAACCCCTCGGAGCAGGAACTGTTGCGACCCTCCGTAAGGAATTTCTGATCGTCGGTAGGATAGGCCCGAGGGGGCATCTCACTCTCGGGCTCCGGCAGATCCGGGCGTGACGATCTCTCGTCGCCAGGCTGAGAGATGTATGAAACCCCAGGTCGCCATCGGTGGCCGAGTTCTGATACCTCACACAACACCAGGATGACTGAGCCACCGACGGCTGGCAGCCAGCCAGACAATCGCCCACCATCACGCAACTGATGAGCTGATAGGCGTGAACACCAGGACAAGTCCTTACCAAACGTGCCGGTATAAAACATACAGTCAAGTGGTTACCGGTCGGTCGGAGGTGTGGGATGTCCGGAGCGGGTCTCCCACCGAGGGCAGAGCCGCCGCGCCCACCCGCGCCGGATGCCCCGCCCCGTACCAGCGCGCGTGCACTGGCCCGGTGGTCTGCTGGCCTGGACCGCGAAGAACCACCTTTCAGGCTGCTCGCGCTCGCTCCCTCACGCACCGGCCGGGCGACCAGCCGCACCGACGTCGACCGGGCCTTGCGCCGGTCTTCGACTACATGGCCACCTTTGGCAAGGACATCCCCGAGCTCGTCACCCTGGCCACCACCCTCGACCAGTGGCGCAACGAGACTGGTCACGTCGTCCTGCTCGGGATCACCCACGCCAAGGCCGAAGGCGTCAACCGCCTCACCAAGCTCGCTTACCAGGTCACCTTCGGCCTACATAACGTCACCTACCAGCAACGCCGCGCCAACTGGACCACCTCACACGCCGCGCCCGCCCACACTGACTACCTCGCGTCACCGCCTGCCCTAAGACCACACGATCAGCCGGCTCCACATCCCCACGAAACACAGAGAGCAATATTTGTTTAATTTGATACCTTGACCACATGCATATCGGACGGTTCGCCAGCGCGGACGGCACCACCTGGTTCTGGGGGCTCGTCGACCTCTCGGCCGACACTGCCCGCCGCATCGTGGGACCGCTGCACGAATGGGCGGCCCAGGCCGCCGCCGAGCAGACGCCACCCCTGACCGGTGCGGATCTCCCACTGGCCACGCTCCGGCTCCTGGCCCCGCTGGCACCCGGCGCCCGCGTGCTCGGTGTGGGCGCGAACTACCGGGCGCATCTGGCCAGGTTCGGGGTCGAGCCACCGAAACATCCCGCCGCGTTCATCAAGCCGGACTCGGCAATTGTCGACCCGGGTGGCGAGATCAGCTATCCCGCCACCACCTCCCAGCTCGACTACGAGGTCGAACTGGTCGTCATTCCGACCGGGCGGGCGGGCGAGCCGGTGCTCGGTTACACCATTGGCAACGACGTCAGCGCTCGCGACGCCAAAAACCTCGGCGGGCTGGACCTGTTCGGCATGAAGGCGCTCGATGCCACCAGCCCGGTCGGGCCGTGGATCAGCACGCCCGCGGAGCTCGGCGCCGGGCGGCAGCCCGAGGTGGAACTCAGCCTTCGCGTCAACGGGGAACTGCGGCAGCGCGACAACACTGGCCAGATGATCTGGTCCGTCGAGGAGGTTTTGCGCTACCTCGACGACCGGGTCGCGCTGCGTTCTGGTGATGTCGTCTTCACCGGCACCACGGCCGGTGTCGGTCTGGAAGACGGGCGCTTTCTAGAGCCTGGCGATGTCGTCGAGGCCGAGATCGCCGGAATCGGCGTGCTTCGCAACACCGTCGGCAAGCGGTCCTGACCGGCGGTCGGCCCCGGGCGCGTGCCGCGTGGCGCGGGAGCCGGCGCTCGCCCCCCTACCCGCTCGCCCCAGTGCTTCGAGGAAAACGGCCAGGTGTCGATGCAGCGCAGCCCATAGCCGTTCGCGCTCACGTTCAGCCCAGTCATCGCGACCGGGTTGTCCTTTGTGCCGGACCTGGCGTCGAGTCCCTGCAGGGACCGGTGATGCCGCCAGCGCGGCCACGGGCGACGATCAACGGATCGTCGCCCGTGTAACGCTCAGGTAGTCGCCGGAGTTCGGGACCTCGCCTTCTCAGGTCTGTCTCCGGCGCTGGGCCGATTCCTCGAACGTAGGACCGCACCTGTTCCTCAGGAACTGACCTCACGGACCTGCAGGGCCCCTTCGGGACACGCTTCGGCGCCTTCGCGGGCAGCGGCCTCTAGGCCGGCCGGGACCGGCCCGACCACTTTCACGAACCCTTGCTCGTCGAGCGTGTACACCTCAGGGCAGATATCAGCGCACATCCCGTAGCCGCGACATCTCTCCACGTCGGCGACGACCTCCAGGGCACCCGATCCGCTGTTCACTATCAACCTCCACAGTCATGTTTGACACTAGAGTCATATCTTGCACTTTTCGACTCAAGAGGGTGCACGGGCCAGACCCCGACTGCACGGGCGGCGTAACCGGGTCGGCACAGCCACGTCGGCATTCTGCCCGCCCTCGCACCGACGGCAGCGCCTTCATCACTGGATAAAGCATCGTCGTCGACGGCGGCAGGACCGACCGGATCCAGGTCCCGCCTTCGATTGGGATCATGGAGCGGAGCCCGCCAGCCCCTTGATCCAGATCATGGACACGCGGGTCGGACGGCCACCGAGACGGCCGCCCGACCTGTCCGCCGATCCGAGGGCAGAGATGGGTACCTGGTGTCCAGCGTCAGCCCCAGACGAGGGGAGCGCGTCGACGCCGGCGACGTTTCCGCCGCGGGAGGTCACAATGTGGCCCGACTTGAGCCGGTAGGTCGGGATCCGCCGGTGTATGTGCTCGTGCACGGTCTTGAGCCCAAGCTGGGCCAGGTGCGGGCCGGCACCGAAGGTCATCGAACCTTCGGAGGCGGGGTCGAAGTCGACCGTCTCCGGATCAGTGTAGAACCGCGGATCGCGGTCCAGCGCACGGTTCACGACGATGACCGGGTCCGCCGCCTCGTGGAACACCTGCCCGCAGAACCGCGGGAACGACAAAAGCACAGCGACGCCACCCCGTCGACGTCCATGTCCGCCAGCCGCGCCGCCGAGTCGTAGCACCCCGGTCGCATCTCGTCGAACCGCAGCGGCTTCGTCGTGAACTCCCTGAGGTCCCGACCCGCCGACGCCCCCAGCCCCGTCGTCGGCACCCGCCGCCCCTCACACACCCAGAACCCCTCCTCCCTCTCAGGCACCACCCACGGCGCTGCCTCCGCGAACCGCGCCGGCAGCCGGTCCAGCCACATCCGCGGATGCTCCAGTGCATGATCGCCGACCGAGATCATGCACTCCAGCTGTCGACACCCGCCCACCCCACATGCAGGACTGATCGAACAACATCTGTAGAATACGTACACCACAGGCAGGCGTCAAGATCGAAGGCTGTCGCTCAGCAGGCCACTAACCGCCTCGCCAACGCGACACGACCAACCCCTGACCCCGTCACGCCGCCTTGGCGCAACCGGGCTGCGCGAACCTGGCAGCCGGGCGCCCGGAGGGTGCCAAGGCGCGCATGTATGCTGTGCCGACTGTTCAGACAGAACACAATTTGCTTAGTACGCAATCCGTGGGCTGCCGACTCCTAGCCACCCACCGCGGCAAGGATGCCCGTGCTCCTCCGAGGGGAATGCGGCGTCTTTCGCCGCGGCCATGGAGAAGAAATGGCGGCATACCAGGTCCTCACTCACCCGGCGAAACCGGACAAACCGGAAAACGAGAGCAACCTGCACCGCCAGGCCCCTCACGTGTTGCTCTCTTTTCCAAGGAGAATTGTGGAAACAGGCACAGGACACTTACGACCCCGGCGTCCCGGCGGCGGGCACAGCCGCCGTGCGGCAGCGTTGGCCGCTGTCACCCTCGCCGCTGCGACGGCCTGCGGCATCGGCGGCGATGACGGAAGCCCCGGCGCCGCCTGTGTCAGCCCCGGGGTCACGTCTGACGCCATCAAGGCCGGTCTGATCTACCCGAACAGCGGCCAGATGGCCAACGTGTTCAGCAGCTTCCAGTCCGGGGTCGAGGCGCGCTTTGCTTCGGAGAACGCCGAGGGCGGCGTGAACGGGCGCAGCCTCACGTTTGTCTGGCAGGACGACTTCGGCACCGACGAGGGCAACCAGAACGCCGCCGAGGCGCTCGTGGAACGCGAAGGGGTCTTCTCGATTCTTGAGCTGACGACAGCTACCAGGGGGTCCGCGGAGTACCTGCATGATCAGGGTGTTCCGGTCTTCGGTCCAGGCCTCGAGCCGTCCTGGTCGACACTCGAGAACATGTTCTCGTGGTCCAGATCCGTTTCCCCCACCTCGTCCACGACGACGTGGGGGGAGTTCGTCCGAGCCCGCGGCGGAACCAAGGCCGCTGTCCTCGGCGTCTTCGCCGACCCGATCTCGCAGGGGGGTCGGGAGGCAATCGCCAACAGCATGCGGACCGCCGGCGTCGAGGTGGTGGCAGAAATCGATATGAACGGGAACGGGCTCTTCTCCACGCAGGCCATACAACAGATCAAGGCGTCCGGCGCGGACACCGTGGCCGGAATGGTTCTCCTTCCGCAGGCCATCTCGCTGATGGAAGCGGTCCGGACGGGCGGGCTGTCCCTCAAGGTCGTCCTGACGCCGGGCAGCCTCTACGACTCGGACACCCTCCGGCGGTACGGCCCACTCCTCGACGGCGTGTACGTCTACCTGGACATTCTCCCGTTCGAGCTGAACCTTCCGGTTCACCAGGAATTCCGTCAGGCCATGGCGCGATACGCACCTGAATCCCAGCCGCCGGAGCGGACCATCGCGGTGAACGGCTGGATCATGGCCGACATGTTCATCGAGGGCGTCCGGCGAGCCGGTGACTGCCCGACCAGGTCGGATCTCATCCGCAACCTGCGGCAGGTTCGCGACTACACGGCCGGTGGCTTCCTCCCGGGAGCGTTGGACCTCACGGCGTACCAGGACGTCTCACGCTGCTATTCGTTCGTCCGGTTCACCTCTGCGTCGTTCTCGGTGCAGGACCCGCCCCACATCTGTGGCAAGGTCATGCCGCTGTCCTGAGCACGGCTGTCCGGAGCACTGTCGAGGAGGACCGCCGAACGTGGTGCACCGGCTGGGCGCGGCGAGCCCGGCCGGTGCGCCACTACCTCCAGCTCGCCGTGCCCCTGATCATCGCCATACATCACCGGAGATAGAGGTCGGGTCGGCCGTCGGTCTTGCCCTCGTCGGCGTCGGCGTCGGCGTCGGCGTCGGCGTCGGCGTCGGCGAGGCAGTGTCCGCCTGGGAGGACGACTGACGACGCTCGCAGGAAAGTGCGCCATCGTCACCGGAGCCGGCGGGGGTGTGGGACGCGCCCGCGCCCTCGCGGAGAAAGGCGCCTGGTGCCCGGTGTCAGTCCCAGACGAGGGGGAGCGTGTCGACGCCGGCGACGTTTCCGCCGCGGGTTCGCACGACGTGGCCCGGCTTGAGGCGGTAGGTCGGGATCCGCCGGTGCATGTGCTCGTGCACAATCCTGAGCTCGAGCCGGGCGAGATGCGAGCCGGCGCAGCGGTGCGGGCCGGCTCCGAAGGCCATCGTGCCCTTGGGGTCGCGATCGAAGTCGACCGTCTCCGGGTCGGTGTAGACCCGGGGGTCGCGGTCCAGCGCCCGGTTCACGACGATGATCGGGTGGCCCTTCTTCATCGAGACCCCGGCGTAGCTGACGTCCCTGGTGAGGTTGCGCCCGGCGATGACAGCACCGTCCCAGCGCAACAGTTCCTCGACCGCCCGGCCGATAATCTCGGGCTCCCGCACCAGGCGGTCGCGGTGCTCAGGGTGCTGCGACAAGAAGAGGTACTGAAAGCCGATCACTCCCTGCACGGTGTCAAGCCCGGCCAGGAACAGCAGGAAGGCGTGGTCGAGGATCTCCTCATCATCGAGCTTCTCACCGTCGATCTCGGAGTCGATGAGCACGCTCATGATGTCGTCACGGCGGTTCCGCCTGCGCTCGTCGCGGATCTCGGCGAGCCGGGCCCTGACCTCGGCACCGGCCTTCGCGCGGACCCCGCCGGTCGAGTCGGTGTGCTGACTGTGCAAGATCTGGTAGTTCCAGCTTTGGAACCGCGTCGCCTCCTCCCGTGGAAGGCCGAGCAGGTCGACGAAGATCTTGGTGGGAAGGGGCTGGGCCAGCTCGGAGACAAGCTCGCACTCCTTGCGGTCGATGAACGCGTCGATGAGCTCGTCGCAGATCTGACGGATCTTCGGTTCCAGCGCGTTCATCCGATTGGGGGCGAAGACCGGGGCTAGCAGCATCCTGTGCTTGGTGTGCAGCGGCGGGTCGACCTCCAGCGGCAGCAGCGGCCGGGAGTTGCCGAGCCCGTGTGGCACGCTTACGGACGGCTGGGCCGCGAACAAGTCGGGGTTCTGCCAGACGTAGCGCCCTTCGTCGAACCCGGTAACGATCCAGAACCCGCCGTAGTTGTCACTCCAGGTGATCGGGCATCGGGAGTGCATTGTCTTGTAGACGGGGTGCGGGTCCTGCCCGAAGGCGGGGTGGTGGTGGTCGAAGTGGGTCGCGAAGTACTCCACCTCCTCCGGCGACAGCGGACGCGGACCGTCATAGTCCACTAAGGTCGCCGGCAGCCCGTCCGCCGCCGGATGGGTCTCGCTCCTCGCCATCGTCCGCGGTCCTCTCGTCGCCTCATGCGGTTGTTCGACGGGGACGTCCAGCGCCGCCACCGGGATCCACTCGGTTCCGGGACACCGAATTACAGGACACATCGAACATATTTCGAACGATCTGCTCAGTCTAGGCAGTGGCCGGAAGGCCGGTCAAGGCGTACGATCGATGAGACGATTTGAGCACTATCTGTTTATATTGCCAACATCCGCAAGTGTGCCCCCAGGTGCCCAAGGAGAGCGATGAGCGCGACGATCAGCAGTGTCTTCGACGAGCTGAGCCGGGAGGTGGGGTCCACCCTCATCGGCGACCCGTACCCCCTGTTCGCCGAGCGGCGTCGCGAGACGCCGGTCATGGAGGGCGACATCATGGGCGAGTTCGGCCTTCCGGCCATGGCCGCGTCGGCCGACGGCAGCCGCCCGATGTACACGCTCTTCCGCTATGAAGACGTGACCGCCGCGCTCCGCGACGCCGCGACGTTCTCCAGCAGAGTGATCATGGAAGTAATGGAGCCACTGTTCGGCCGAGTCGTCCTGGGCATGGACGGCGAGGAGCACCGGCTGCACCGCGGCCTGTATGCGCCGGCCTTCACCCGCCGCCTCGTGGAGTCCTGGCGGCAGGAGGTCATGCGTCCCGTGGCGCGGCAGATGGTCCGCGGCATCGCCGCCACCCCCGACAAGCGGACCAACCTCGTCGATCTCGCGCTGGCCTTCCCAGTCAAGATGATCTACCAGGTCATCGGCCTGCCCGAGGACCAGGAGGCGTACGACGCGTTCGCTTACCGTGCCCTCGTCCAACAGCTCGCCTCGATGGGCATCAACCGCAGCAACCCCGAAGAGACAATGAACGCGCGGCGTCGCGGGCTCGAGGCCTCCAACGTGACCTATGAGCAGCTGCTCGGCGTGGTCAAGGAGCGCCGGGCGCTGGGCAGCGATGGCGATGACCTCATGAGCCGGATGATCCGCTCGGACTTCGAGGGGCAGCGGATGACCGACGAACAGATCGCGGGCTTCATCCGCGTGCTGCTCACGCCGGCGTCGGAGACGACCACGCGCTCGTTCCTGAACGTCACGACTCTGCTGCTGCAGCGACCGGAGGTGCTCGACCAGCTACGGCAGGACCGCTCCCTCATCCTCCCCGCGATCGACGAGGGGATGCGCATCGAACCGGTCGCCGTGGTGATCGGCCGCATCACGACCCGTCAGGTCGAGGTGCGTGGCGTTACCATCCCGGCCCATGCGGGCATCACCCTGTGCACCGGCTCCGCCAACCGCGACGAGGACGTCTTCGAGGATCCCGAGGCCTTCAACCTTCACCGTAAGTTCAGGACCGGGCTGGGATTCGGCCTCGGCCCGCACCTCTGCCCCGGAATGAACGCCGCCCGCGCGGAGATGCACGAGACCATCGACGCCCTCCTGGACGAGATGCCCAACCTGCGCCTCGACCCCGACCAGCCCGCGCCCGAGATCCGCGGCATGATGCTCCGCAGCCCTGCCGCCGTCCACGTCGTCTGGGACTGACCCACCACCACCCCGACCAGGGCCGCCACCTCGGTGGGTGATGGTCAGCCCACCCGGAGCCGATCATCACCCGGCCGAGAGCTCCGCACTCTCCGCGAGGGTCCTGAACGATGACACCGGCCGGGCATCCGGCACGGTCGTGGCTTCGATCCGCCGAGCGAGAACGAACGAAGGTTATGACGCCAGATCGCGGTCGAGGCGACGACGAGAGCAGCAAGCCGACGTCGTGAGGTGAGCCGTCCTCGGCATCCTCACCGTGGCACCCACTCGACGAATTCGATCAGGGTGCCAGCAAGCTCCGCGGGGTCGATCTGGATGCGCCGACCGCCGGCCGCCGGGCTCTCCGGAAGCCAGGAGAACCGCGTGCCACGATTCCTGAGGTCATCGGCCTTGGCATCCAGACCGTTGACCGCGATCCTGATGTAATACGGACCCGGCCCGTAGGTGTGCAGGTACTGACCCGTCTCACAGGCCCATCGGGTCGGCTCGATGAGATCAATGGTTGCGCTGTGGGCGAGTCTGAAGCCGAGCCGGGCCCGCCGGATCCCCTCCTCCGGGAACACCTCCACAGGCCCGATCGGCTCCCAGTCCAGATTTGCCGCGAGGGTGCCCAGCGTGGAGTCGAGGTCACGCACCAGATTGGCCCGGGCGGTTATCCGGATCATCTCTCCCGGTGCCGGATCGACCGGCTCCGGGTACGGCTCCGTGTAGGCCTCGGCCGGCAGCTGCAGCGGGACCCCGGAGTGAAACTCGATACTCAGGCCTCCGTCCACGGCACCCCGGTAGACAGGGTCCTCGGGAGTTATGCCCGTCCATACACGGGCGAACCACAGCACCTCGTCCCGCGGAGCGACCCGAAAGGGCAGCCGCCGGCTCACCAGCCGTTCGAGCAGGTTCTCGATGTCGTTGTAGGCGACGGTGATGGAGTGGGTCTTGATCGGCCGGTGAACCCCCTGGAACTCCTCGAGGCTGCGCAGGTGCGCGCCGAACGAGGGATCGACGGCGTTCGGGACGTCCCAGTGGTGCTGGGGCTCGAGCCGGGTCGGGGCCTGCGCCAGGGACTTGTTCACCCGCAGGAAGTGGGCTATGTAGTTGTGGGTGCTGTCCAGGCCGGACTTCATCGACTCCGGAGCCTGGCGCCACCGGGGATGCGAGTGCACGCCAAGTTTCTCGACCAGCAGTTCCGCATGCCCGTCCGGGTCCGGAACCATCAGATCGGCGGCTATCAGAAAGTCGTACATGGTTGTCTCCGTTCGACGCAGCGGGGACACCGGGGTGGGATCGATCCCGGCCACCCGGATACGCTCGACACCCGCTTCGGCTGACGCTCCGACTCCCGCCAGCCCACCCCCGGCCGCAGCTTTAGAACATGTTAGACGAAAATTGTCCATCTGACCCAACCGGTCATTCCTGGGACGGCAGGCGAAACCGCGGTCCAGCCCAAGGCACCGGCTGGCCATGGGGATCTTGGTGCCACTGCGGCCGGACGTGGCTTCGGTCGGCGGGCTCCCCTCCCACGGACAGAATCAGGACAGGAGCAGCGGATCACTCCGCGCCCTGCCCTGCCGTGCACGACCACAGAGCGTCCTCGACAGGCTTGCCAGGATGAGACTAATGGTACATAGTTTAGCCATTCTGTCACCCGGGCCATGGGGAGCCCGTGGCCGAGCCACACACCGGTCGACCGGCTCGGAGCCTCGCCGGTGCGCTGTGGCGCCGGGCTCGCACCCGCCCGTTGGCCCGCAGGCCCCGTCCGCACACGGCGGCGGCTCCGTCCGCACAGAACACAGAGAAGGGCACGCCATGACAGCGACATTCGCCGAATTAGGAGCGTCTGAGACCCGCGGCGACGCGCCGGTGGTCGTGGTGTCGGGAGACACCCACATCGGGCCCCGTCTCGTCGAGGACCTTCGCCCGTACTGCCCGAAGGAGTACCTCGACGAGTTCGACCGGTTCGCCGCCGAGAAGGACACTCTGGTCGGCCTCGGCAACGAGAAGATGTTCGGCGGCGCGCGTGAGAGGAACGGCGCTCTGCATCCCGGAGCGCCGGATATGATAAACCAGCTGGTCAAGAACTCGCAGACGACCGGGCACTACGACATGCACCAGCGTCTGCGGGACTACGACGCGGACGGCGTGGCGGCAGCGGTCATCCTGCACGGCAGTCAGAACGGCGAGCCGATCCCGTTCCGCACCAGCCCGTTCGAATCCGCGGAGGTCGGCGACGACCCGAGGTTGTCGGCGGTGGGTTATCACATCTACAACGCCTGGCTCGCCGATCAGATCACGATCCAGCCAGAGCGACACGTCGCCCTCGCCTACGTCCCGCTGTGGGACATCGACGCCGCTGTCAAGGAGATGACCTGGGCGCGCGAGCACGGCCTGAAGGCGGTGAACTTCCCCGCGCCGATCAGCGGCATCCCCGAGTACAACCGGCCGATCTGGGAGCCGTTCTGGGCCGCCGCCGAGGACCTCGACATGCCGCTGATCGGCCACGGCGGCCAGGACGGTACCTGGCGCTACACCGGCGTCGAGGGGCCGGCGGTGCAGATGATCGAGGGCGGGGGTTGGATGGCACGCCGTCACCTGCACTGGCTGGCATACGGCGGCGTGTTCTACCGGCACCCCCGGCTGAAGGTCGTCATCACGGAGATCTCCGGCGACTGGTGGGAACAGCAGATGCTGGAGATGGACTCCGTCTACAAGGGTCCGGCCGCCTACTCGCTGCGTCAGCGCGTGCCCGAACTGCCCAGCGAGTCGTGCCGGCGATCCGTGTTCGGTGCCTGGTGGCTGTGCCCGCACGAGACCAGGCATGCCGTCGAGGGCGGCTTCTCCGGGAACCTCATCTGGGGTTCGGACTATCCGCATCTGGAGGGCACCTGGCGCTGGCCAGAGCCCGGCGACACCGAGCCGCAGACGCACCTGCACCAACGGTTCGCGTTCGGTGGGCTGCCGGAGCGTGACGTGCTGATGATGGCCGGGGAGAACGCTGTACGGGCTTACGGGCTGGACATGGCTGCGTTGCAGACTGTGGCCGCCCGCATCAACACCCAGACGCTCGACCAGATCCGCACTCCGTTGTCCGGCGACGAGATCCCGGCGGACAAGAACGACGACATGCCGTACCCGTTCCGCAAGAACTGGTCGTGGTCCTGACCACACCTCGTACAGGGGGTGAGCGACGGTGCTGCCGTCGCTCACCCCCCTGCCTTTTGCGAACCCCACGTGCGGAAGACGGGGCCAGGCACTGGCCATGGGCTTCGCCGCCTTCGCCACCGCCTTCCAGAAGTCGAACCGGAACGCCCCGTAGTCGGCCAACGTCCCTTCCGGCCCTCGAGACGTGATCACCGCGAGATGTCTCACGCACGGTCGAGCCCGTGCGCTGTCCGTACGACGTTCACCATGCCGCGCATGATGTCGGTCAGACCGTAGTCCTTGGGCGTGAAAACCGCCGCGACGCCCATCTCGGTCAATCGCACCGCATCCGCGGCCGGGATGATCCCGCCGACCACGACAGGCACCTCCCCCAAACCCGCCGCGCGCAGCCCGGCGAGCACCTCGGGCACCAGGTTCATGTGTGAACCGGACAGTACGGAGAGTCCCACCAGGTGCACGTCCTCTTCCACGGCGGCGGCGACGATCTGCGCCGGGGTCAGCCTGATCCCCTGGTAAATCACTTCAAAGCCCACCTCCCGGGCCCGCACGGCGATCTGCTCGGCGCCGTTGGAATGCCCGTCCAGCCCCGGCTTGCCTACCAACAACCGCAGCCGTCGCCCCAGCTCATGCCCGGTCTGAGTCACGAGCTCCCGTATCACACCGGTGTCCGTGCCTCCGGCGGCCGTCCCCGCGCCGGACACCCCGGTCGGCGCCCGGTACTCGCCGAACTCCTCCCGCAGTACCCCCGACCACTCCCCCGTCGTCACTCCCGCACGGGCACATGCCAAGGTCGCCGGCACCAGATTGACATTCGTCCTCGCCGCCTCCCTCAGGGCCAGGAGGGCCTCGGCCGCGCCAGCCGTGTCACGGGCGGCCCGCCACGCCGCGACGTGGGCCCGGGTCGCCTCCTCGACGGCCGGGTCGACTGTCTGCACAGCCGTATCGAGATCGGCCAGCAGCGGATTCGGCTCCGTCTCGGTGAAACGGTTCACCCCGACCACGACGTCCTCGCCCGATTCGATCCGGGCCCGCCGCGCGGCCTGCGAGGCCACCAGCTGGGTCTTCATGTAACCGCTCTCGACCGCGGCGACCGCCCCACCCATCGCCTGGACCCGCTCGATCTCCTCGGTCACCGCCGCCGCCAGTTCGGCCACCCGCCGCTCGACGACCACGGACCCGGTGAACAGGTCCTCGTACTCCAGCAGATCGGTCTCCAGAGCCAGAATCTGCTGGGTCCGCAACGACCACTGCTGATCCCACGGCCGCGGCAGGCCCAGCGCCTCGTTCCACGCCGGCAGCTGCAGAGCCCGGCAGCGGGCGTCCTTCGACAGCGTGACGCCCAGCGCCTCCAGCACGATCCGGACGACGTTGTTCTCCGGCTGCGCCTCGGTCAGCCCCAACGAGTTGACCTGCACCCCGTACCGGAACCGCCGCTGGCCCGGATCAGTGACCCCGTACCGGGTACGCAGCAACCCGTCCCACAGCTCGACGAACACCCGCATCTTGCACATCTCCTCGACGAAACGCACGCCTGCGTTCACGAAGAACGACATCCGGGCGCACACCTCACCCATCCGCTCCGCCGGCACCTGGCCGGCCGCGACCACCGCGTCCAGCACCGCGATCGCCGTGCACATCGCGTAGGCCACTTCCTGGACGGGCGTCGCCCCGGCCTCCTGCAGGTGATAGCTGCAGATGTTGATCGGGTTCCACCGCGGCACCCGGGCCACCGTGTACGCGATCAGATCCGTCGTGAGGCGCAGCGACGGCCCCGGTGGGAACACGTACGTCCCCCGCGACAGGTACTCCTTGATGATGTCGTTCTGCGTCGTACCGGTCAGCTCGCCCCGATCGACGCCCTGCTCCTCCGCAACAACCTGATAGAGAGCGAACAACCACATCGCCGTCGCGTTGATGGTCATCGACGTGTTCATCTTCGCCAACGGGATACCGTCGAACAACGCCCGCATGTCCCCCAGATGCGCGATCGGCACCCCCACCTTGCCGACCTCGCCCCGGGCCAGGGCGTGATCCGGGTCGTGGCCGGTCTGCGTCGGCAGGTCGAACGCCACCGACAGTCCGGTCTGCCCCTTCTTCAGATTCCGCCGATACAAGAGGTTGCTCTCCACCGGGCTGGAATGCCCGGCGTAGGTGCGGATGATCCACGGCCGGTCCCGATCGGGACATTCAGATCCGGACTGTTCGAGTACCGGGCGTTCGCCGCTGGACATGCTGGTCATGTCAGGCGCCTCCCGTCGGTTGCGGGCGGCCGGGCTGCTCACCGCCGTGCGCCGCACCGTACGCCTGCTTCGGCACCATGACCTTGCGACGGTAGATACAGACCAGCGTGCCGTCCTGGTTGTGCCCGCGGGTCTCGACCGTCACGATGCCGCGGTCCTCCCGGCTCTTCGACTCCACCTTCGCCAGAACGGTGGACTCGCCGTAGACGGTGTCGCCGTGGAAGACCGGCGCGACGTGCCGCAGGGACTCCACTTCGAGGTTCGCGACCGCTTTACCGGAGACGTCGGGGACCGACATTCCCAGCAGGATCGAGTACACGTAGTTCCCGACGACGACGTTCCGCTTGAACTGCGTGGTCCGCTCGGCGTAGTTCGCATCGATGTGCAGCGGATGATGGTTCATCGTGAGCAGGCAGAACAGATGATCGTCGTACTCGGTGACGGTCTTACCCGGCCAGTGCTTGTAGACGGCGCCGACCTCGAACTCCTCGTAGTAACGGCCGAACTGCATGCCCGCCCCTCATCGAGATAGAAGTATTCCGTATATTCTCAGCCACGCAGTCTGTATTCCTTGAGCAGGGCCGTACTGATGATCCTCTTCTGGATCTCAGACGTGCCCTCGCCGATGAGCATGAACGGTGCCTCGCGGTAGAGACGTTCGATCTCGTATTCCTTGGAGTACCCGTACCCGCCGTGGATGCGGAACGCCTCGGTGGTGACCTCGTGGCAGTACTCGCTGGCGAGGTACTTGGCCATGCCGGCCTCGACGTCGTTGCGCTGCCCGCCGTCCTTCTTGCGAGCCGCGCTGACCATCATCAGATGACCGGCCTCGACCTTCGTGGCCATGTCGGCGAGCTTGAACGCGATCGCCTGATGGTCGGCGATCTGACGGCCGAAGGTGCGCCGTTGCTGCGCGTAAGCGATCGCGAGCTCGAACGCCCGGATCATGATTCCGCAGGCGCGGGCGGCGACATTGACCCGGCCGACCTCGACACCGTCCATCATCTGGTAGAAACCACGGCCGGCCTCGGTGGGCCCACCGAGGATGCTGCTCGCGGGGACCCGGTGGCCATCGAGAATCATCTCGGTGGTCTCGACACCCTTGTAGCCCATCTTCTCAAGTTTTCCGGGGATGGTTATTCCACCGTGGGTACCGAAACCGGGTTCCTTCTCGAGCAGGAACGTGGTCATGTTCCGGTAGACGGAGTCGGCACCCTCGTCCGTCTTCACCAGGGTGGCGACCACACCGGCGCGGGCGCCGTTGGTCAGCCACATCTTCGCCCCGTTGAGCACATAGTCGCCGCCGTCACGGTCGGCGCGGGTAGTGATCGCGGCGACGTCGGAACCGCAGCCCGGCTCACTCATCGAGAACGCCCCCCGCAGCTCCCCGGTCGCCATCCGGGGCAGCAGCCGCCGCTTCTGCTCGTCCGAACCGTGCTGAAGAACCAGATAAGCGACGATGAAATGCGTGTTGATCACCCCGGAGACGCTCATCCACCCCCGGGCGATCTCCTCGACGACCAGAGCGTAGGTCAGCAGTGACTCGCCCAGCCCGCCGTACTGCTCGGGAATGGTGATACCGAACAGTCCCATCTCCCGCATCGCCGCCACGATCGCCTCGGGGAACTCGTCGGAGTGCTCCAGTTCGGTGGCGTAGGGAAGGATCTCCTTGTCCACGAACGTGCGCACCGCGGCGAGAATGTCGGCCTGCACCTCGGTCAGCCCGTCGGTCTGCGCGATCCTGCCCATCTCCATGCTCCTGTCACAACCTTGGGGTGAGCTCCGGTCCGCTGGCCGGTAGCGTCACGGCACCCTGTACCTGACCTGAATGCGGAACCGACAGGCCCCAGGCAGTTCAGCCGGCGGCGGGGTCGAACTTGGCGGTGCGCTCCATCCCGGCCGCGCGGCCCTTGCCCGCGATGACCTCGGCCATCTTCCGTGACGCCTCGTCGATCATTTCCTCGCCGAGCATCACCGCTCCCCGCAGGCCGCCCTCGTCCGAGGTGTGCCACGCATAGGCATCCAGGATCAGTTCGGCGTGGTCGTAGTCCTCCTGCCGGGGCGCGAAGACCTCGTTCGCCGCCTCGATCTGTCCCGGATGCAGCACCCACTTGCCGTCATAACCCAGAGCCGCGGCCTTCCGGGCGACCGTCCGGTAGCCGTCCACATCGCGGATCTGCAGATACGGCCCGTCGATCGCCTGTACCCCCCGCGCGCGGGCCGCCTCCAGAATCTTGAACAGGACGTAGTGGAACGGGTCCCCCGGATAGTCCGGATTGAGCGCACCGACGATCAGGGACGGCATGTTCATGGACGCCATAAAATCCGCCGGGCCAAAAATGATCGTCTCGATCCGGGGGCTCGCGAACGCGATCTCCTTCACGTTCGACAGGCCCAGCGCATTCTCGATCTGCGCCTCGATACCGATACGCCCGACCTCGAACCCCATCACCTCCTCGATCTGCGTCAACAACAGATCGAGCCACTGCACCTGGGCCGCGGTCTGCACCTTCGGCAGCATGACACAGTCCAGGTTCGCCCCCGCCCCTTCGACCACCGTGATCACGTCCCGGTATGTCCACTTCGTGGTCAGGTCGTTCACCCGGACCACCCGGGTCTTCCCTGCCCAGTCACCCTCGTTCAGCACCGCGACCACATTGTCCCGCGCCGACTCCTTCGCACCCGGGGCGACGGAGTCCTCCAGATCACAGAAGATCTGGTCGGCGGGCAGGCTCTGGGCCTTTCCCAACATTTTCGGATTCGAGGCGGGTACGGCCAGACACGACCGACGAGCACGCTGCGGCATAAGTCCCGGAGCTCCCTTCGACAGCGAAAGATCCACAGGCACTCGCTCGAACGCGGCCAGCACCTTCCAGATGTTAGCGCTCGCTAACATGTATGGATGTTAGCGGCGAGCCGCGTCCGCGTCGACCAACCGAGGCCTGTGGGATAGCCCACGTCAACCTCGATGTCTCATAGGTCGTCGCCTCGGCCGAGCTGCGCGTCGCGAAGGCTTCCCGACGGCCGACGAGTTTCCCGATCCAGTTCGCGCACAACGCCACCGGCTATGAAATTCCCTGCAGCCTCGTCGACAACAATTATGTCCTTGTTTGTCTCACCGTCGTCGAGCAGCCCGCCCGTCGGCAGCCAGTCCGTCGAGACCGTGGCCTACCGTCTGGGGCCCCTTTTCACCGTCGACGAGCCCACCGCTGTCGCTCCACCGTCGACGGCTCCGTCTGGCCGGGTGGCCGGGTGGCCGGCCACGTCAGCAACGGATTCAGATCGACGCCCGCGTACTCACTGTTCGCTTCTCGATGCGTTTGGCCACTTCGGGAGCGTGCACGACGTGCTGCACGAAGATCCCCGGGGTATGCACGCAGGAAGGATCGAGCTCACCGGGCTCGACAAGCTCCTCGACCTCGGCGATGGTAATCCGCCCGGCTGCTGCACACAGCGGGTTGAAGTTGGCCGCGCTCTGGCGATATACGAGGTTGCCGTGACGGTCACCCTTCCATGCCTGCACCAGTCCGAAGTCGCAGACGATGGCGCGCTCCAGCACGTAGGCGGCTCCGTCGAAAATGCGGGTCTCCTTCGCCAGCGAGGCGAGTGCGACGCCACCCGCGCTGTCGTAGCGGAGTGGAAGCCCACCGTCAGCCACCTGGGTGCCCACGCCCGCGGGGGTATAGAAGGCCGGGATGCCGGCACCGCCCGCACGCAGACGCTCGGCCAGCGTTCCCTGCGGCACGAGCTCGACCTCCAGTTCTCCGGACAGGAAGCGCCGTTCGAACTCCTTGTTCTCGCCGACGTAGGAGCCGGTGGTGCGGCGGATCCTGCCAGCGCGCAGGAGGAGCCCGAGCCCCCAGTCGTCGATCCCGCAGTTGTTGCTGACTGTTTCGAGATCGGTGACCCCGGCCGTCAGCAGTGCCTTGATCAGTGCTGTCGGTATCCCGCACAGACCGAACCCACCGACGGCCAACGAGGCGCCGTCTCCTACGCCAGCGACCGCGTCAGCCGCGCTGGCGACGACTTTGTCCACAGCTCACACCGTCCTCGAATCGAGCCAGGGCCATTGCACCGCCCGCGTCGGCGCGTATGCGGGGCACCGCACCTACCGTCACCAACGCGCCCGATGTTAGCGGCCGCTAACAAGCGCGTCCAGAGGCGAGGAGGGACCGTCCGAGCACTGGCTCCCGCAACGTAGGAAGCAGGCAGCCGGCCGGCCCGCGTCAGGGGCCAGAAACGGGCAACCCGTTCCACTTGCGTTAGGCTAAGCGAGATGTCCCCTTCCGCAGCTCCCGAGGACGGCCCGGGTGGACGGGCCGAGGCGGGGCTACGCGCGGACGCCGAGCGCAACCGCGAGCGCATCCTGACCGCCGCCCGCCGCCTCTACGCCGCCGAGGGGCTCAGCGTGTCGATGGCCTCGGTAGCCCGCGAGGCCGGCGTCGGCAAGGCGACTCTCGCCCGCCGCTTCGCCACCCGCGACGAACTCATCAACGCCGTCTTCGCCGACCGCATGGATGGCTATGCCGCCGCTGGCGCCGCCGCTCTCGCTGACGACGACCCGTGGCGCGGCTTCGTCGGCTATGTCGAGGCCGTCTGTGCCATGCAGGCCGCGGACCGGGGCTTCGCCGAGGTACTGACCATGACCTTCCCGGCCGCCAGGGCGCTGGAGAGGCGCCGGGCCGAGGCGTACGACAACTTCGTCGAACTCGTCGCCCGCGCCCAGCACAGCGGGCATCTACGCGATGACTTCACCTCAGAAGACCTTGTGATCCTGCTGATGGCCAACGCGGGCGTCATCGCCGCCACCCAGGACACCGTTCCCGGCACCTGGCGCCGCCTGGTCGGCCACATGCTCCGCGCCTATGCCATGGCGGGGGCCGACATCCCGAGCCCGCCGCCGGCACCCGCCCCCACCGCGCTGTACCGCGCCATGATCCGCCTCGGTCGCTCCGGGCCGACTCCGTCGGACCCCGCCACCGACGACGATCCGGCCCCTCAGGAGGAAGGTCGGTCGTGATGACGACCCCATGGCGCCAGCAGATCGCCCGCATCACAGGCAACTGACGACGAGGAGTGCGACCTACATGGCAGAACGCCTTGGTCAGACCAACCGTCCAGCGGAGCGACGGTTCCCCACCCCGCACCGCGCGACGGTTCTGCGCACCGAGCGCCTCACCCCCCACATGGTCCGCGTCGTGTTCGGCGGCCCCGGCCTGGACCGGTTCACCGCCGGCGACTTCACCGACCACTACGTCAAACTGCTGTTCCCCGTCCCCGGGGTGGCCTATCCGGAACCGTTCGACCTGCAGGTCATACGCGCCGAGCTGCCACGCGAGCACTGGCCACGGACTCGTACCTACACTGTGCGGGCCTGGGATCCGGACGCCCGCGAGCTGACGATCGACTTTGTGGTGCACGGCAACCAGGGCCTCGCCGGGCCCTGGGCCGCCGCCGCCGCGCCGGGAACCGAGATTCTGCTCAACGGCCCCGGCGGCGCCTACACTCCCAGCCCCGGGGCCGGCTGGCACCTGCTGGCGGGAGACGAGAGCGCGCTTCCTGCCATCGCCGCCTCGCTCGTCCGCATCCCTGCGGGCAGGCCGGTCTTCGCCTTCGTCGAGATCGCCGGCCGGGAGGAGGAACAGGATCTGCGGACGCCGGCCGGCGTCGAGGTCCAGTGGCTACACCGGGGTGACCGGCCCGTGGGTGAGCTGCTGGTCCAGGCGGTCACCGCGGTCGAATTCCCGGCCGGCACCGGAGATGTGTTCGTGCACGGTGAGGCGGGCGCGGTCAAGGCACTGCGTCGCCTGCTGCGCGTCGAGCGGGGGGTGCCGATGGAATGGTTGTCGATCTCCGGCTACTGGCGGGCCGGGCACGACGAGGACGGTTGGCAGACCGCCAAGCGCGACTGGAACAACCAGGTCGAGACCGAGGAGCAGGCGGCCCTGCGACCCTGACCGCTTTCGCCGCGCATCGACCACGCTCCGGGACCTCCCGCGGTCGATGCGCGGCCGGCACGCGGCGTCATGGTGCGCCGAGCTCGGCACGGATCTGGGGCAGCACCTTCGTCCCGAGCAGTTCGATGCCGTGCAGGACGTCGCGGTGCGGCATGCCACCGACGTCCATCTGCAGGATCTGGCGGCTGTGACCCAGGAGTCCGTGCAGGTGCAGGATGCGGTCGGCGATCTCGTTGGGGCTGCCGACGAAGACCATCCCGCCACGCTCGAACGCGGCGGCGCGGGCACCGGGCGGTGGGGCGGGGCGGCCCAGTTCCGCCATGCCTTCGGCCATCATCCGGTGCTCGTACTCCAGGTAGGTCGACCGGGCCTGCGCGTCGGTGTCGGCGACGAACCCGTGGACGGCGACCGCGATGTCGGCCTGCTCGGCAGGGTGGCCGGCCTGGGCCCAGGCGCTGCGGTAGGCGTGCCCGTACTGTGCCCAGTGCTCGGGTGTGCCGCCGAGGATGCCGAGGAACATCGGCAGTCCGAACTCGACGGCGCGGTAGACCGACTCGGGGCTGCCCCCGGTGCCGAGCCAGATCTTCAGCGGCTGCTCCGGGCGGGGGAAGATGGTGACCCCCTGTAGTGGGTGGGTCCGGTGCGGGCCGTGCCAGGTGACGTTCTCGCCGGCGTTGATCGCCATGAGCAGCCGGAGCTTGGAGGAGTAGAGCATGTCGTAGTCGCGCTCGTCGTAGTCGAACAGCGGGAACGTGATCGCCGACGAGCCGCGGCCGGCGACCAGCTCGACCCGCCCGGGCGCTATCGACGCCGCCGTCGCGAGCTGCTGGTAGACCCGGACCGGGTCGTCCGTCGTCAGTACCGTGACCGCGGTGCTCAGCGTGATCCGGTTCGTGGCGGCGGCCGCGGCGTTGACCAGCGATGTCGGGGAGGACAGTGGCATCGCCCGCATGTGATGTTCCCCGACGCCGAAGTAGTCCAGCCCGACCTCGTCCGCCAGCTTGATCGCCTCCAGCGCGTCCCGGATCGCGTGAGCGGTGGGACCACATCGGCCGCTGGCCAGCCGGGGGGTGTTGCCGAAGGTGTAGACGCCGAGCTCGAAGGTCACAACAGCTCCCTAGTGCGCTGACTACAGACGTTCGTGGGTTGTGAGGAAACGCTGGGCAGGGTGCTGGGGATCGGGCGCTCTGGCGTCGACGAGCGGGACACCCGTGCCCGCAGGGCCCGCCACCCCACCGTCCTGCGAGCCCCACGACGCGGGCGCGTCCGCGGACACGCCCGCGTCGAACACCGCAACGCGTTGGGAACGACCACGATCACAAGCGGCCTGACCAAACCCGGAAAGGATCGTGGTCGGCGCACTAGTTGCTGATCGCGGGTGCGGCCCTGACATAGCGGTCGTCGGTGATCTGAGCGGCGGTGAAGGCCGCGATATCCGCGCGGGTGACCTTCATGCCGATCTTGTCGGTGCCGAAGAACCCCTGGCGCCGCACCCCGCGCGCCGGGCCGTTTTTGGGCGCGCTGAAACGCACGATGGTCCAGTCGAGGCCGCTGGTGGTGATGATCTCCGACATGCCGAGCAGCTCCCGGTACGCGCGCGGCAGAAAGGTGCGTCCCATGAAGCCGACGAGCTTCTGCTGGAAGGTGGGCTTGTCACGCTCGTCGACGATGCTCGGTGTGCCGTTGCCGACGAACCGCCGGACACCGTGCCGCCGCATCGCCTCGATGACAAGACGGGTGCCCTCGACCAGGGGCAGACCGGTGGCCTTGCGGTCCATGCTGGGACCGAGCGCCGAGACGACAGCGTCGGCACCGGCCACGGCTTTGTCGATCGAGGCGGCGTCGGTGATCTCTGCGATGATCACCGCCACGCTCTTCTCCTCCCAGGACGGCGGGATCTTGGCCGGGTTACGCGCATAGGCGGTGACGTCGTGGCCGGCGCGCAGCAGATCGTCAACGACGATCTGTCCGATGGCGCCGGTAGCGCCGAAGACGGTTACGTTCATGGTGCGGGTTCCTCCCGATGCTGCCAGGGCTGGATGTCAGTGGTCCTGCCGGAGACCTTCGGCGAGGGACATCGTGGGATGACCGATCAGGCGGCTGAGGTCGTTGCCGGCGTGGGCCAGCACGCCGCTTCCGATGCTCTGGTCGAGCGCGGAGAGGAACCCGGCGGTCGCCTCGTCGATCCCGGTCCCGATCAGCAGCGCGCGGTACTCCTCGACGGAGACCGGCTGGTAGTGCACCGGCGTGCCCAGGACGTCGGCCATGGCGGCTGCGATGTCGTGGTAGGTGTAATCGCGGTCGCCGGTGAGGTGGTAGGTCCGGTTGTCGTGGCCACCGGTGGTGACGGCGACGGCCAGCGCCTGGGCGAGGTCACGGCGGCCGACAGGAGAGATCGGGGCGTCACCGACAGCGGCGGTGAGAACACCGGTCTGCGCGGCGACCCGCATCGCGGGGATGAAGTTCTCGATGTACCAGCCGTTACGCAGGATGGTGTGGCGCAGACCGGCGTCCTTGATGCTGTCCTCGGTGGCCTTGTGGTCGGCACCGAGGGCGAAACCGGGATCGTCAGCCCGGATGCCGCTTGTGTAGTAGAAGTGCCGCACACCGGCGGCCGCGGCGGCGTCGACGACGTGGCGGTGCTGTTGCAGCCGGTCGGGGTCCTTGCCCGAGATGAGCACCACCTGCTCGTGTCCCGCGACGGCGTCGCGGATCCGGGCCGCGTCGCCGAGTTCCACGTGGGCGGTACGCAGACCCTCGGCCGCGAAGGCGTCGAGGACTTCCTTGTTGCGGCCGGCGGCGGTGATCTCAGCCGGGGCGAGGGCGGCCTTGCGCAGCTCGGTCACCAGCAGACGGCCGAGGCCGCCGGTGGCACCGATGACGAGGACGGACATGACGAGTTCTCCTGACGTTGGACTGTCCCGCCGCGAAGACGAAGCGCCGCTGTGCTCGCCGCAGGATGATCGGGCCGGGCCGGGCTGGGCTGGTAGAGGGGGCGGCTCGACCGCCCCCGCGGGGAATCCCGCGGGGGCGGTCGAGCCGGGGAGGACTTACCTGGCGTGCCGCCTGGTGGGGTGCCGGTCAGGGACCATAGGGGCCGAACCGACCCCACGCGACGAGAACAGCGAGCCCAAGCAGGACGGCGTTGACCGCGATGCCGGAGGGTTCCCGCCGCCGGAGGTGGGTCACGGCGGCCAGGGCCATGGTGATCGCGAGTCCGGTCGCGGCCAGCGGGGTGAGAACCGGCGCGATCCCGGTGGCCCGGGGCAGGACCAGCCCGAGC
The DNA here is from genome assembly GCF_000374165.1 of Parafrankia elaeagni. Classification (GTDB taxonomy): domain Bacteria; phylum Actinomycetota; class Actinomycetes; order Frankiales; family Frankiaceae; genus Parafrankia; species Parafrankia elaeagni. The sequence goes on along the minus strand of NZ_KB893715.1, from coordinate 110,846 downwards.
GCGGCCAGCAGTTCCACCACACCGATGAACCGCACGGTGTTCTGCGAGAAGTCCTCGACCCAGGGCAGGCGGCCCACCAGCTTGTCCTTCGGCTGGGTGGCCTTCTGCACGCCGGCCAGAGCGAACGCTGCCGCCAGCAGGCCCTGAATGATCCATAGGGTGACGTTCATCGCCGTATGTCCCTGTGTTCCGAACTGCTAGGAGGCAACGGTGATACCGAGCTTGCCCACCGTGCCGCCGGCGAAGTCGCCGAACGCGGCCGGCACCTCGGCCAGCGGGTAGGCCCGGGCGACCGGCACCCGCAGGCGACCGGCGGCGACATCGCCGGCGAGCCGGTCCAGAGTGGTGCCGGTCGGGTTGGCCATGACGAACGTGGCTGCCGGGTGCTGGTCGGGGCCGAAGCCGATCGTGCTGGCGATCCGACCCTTCTCCGTCAGCAGCCCGGCCAGCACCGCGCCGTCACCGGCCAGGTGCACGATCACATCGACGCCACCGGGGCTGACCGCGCGTATTTGGGCGGGCACGTCGCCGGTGTGGTCCACCACCTCGTGGGCACCGAGGTTACGGACGAACTCGCTTTCCTCGCCGGGGCGGGCGGTCGCGATGACCCGTGCGCCGGACGCGGCGGCGTACTGGACCGCGACCGCGCCGACTCCTCCGGTCGCTCCGCTGACCAGCACGGTCTCACCCGGCTGTGGCGTCACCGCGTCGAGCGCGTCGAGCGCGGCCGTGCCGGCCAGACCGAGCGCTCCCGCAGCTGCCACCTCGACCCCCCCGGGCAGGGCAGCGATGCCGATCTCTTCGGGAACCGTGACGTACTCCCCGAAACCGCCGTCACCGAGGAACTGCTTGGTCACCACTCCGAACACCGCGTCCCCGACGGAGAACCGGGTCACGCCGTCCCCGACAGCGGCGACCGTGCCTGCGAAGTCCTTGCCAAGCACCAAGGGGTAGCGGTGCTCCATCATCCCGGCCACATGACCACCGGCTACGGAGAGGTCGAACCCGTTGATTGAGGACGCCTGCACCCGTACCAGCACCTCACCGGCAGCCGGCTGCGGTGTGGGCAGCTCGGCAACCGTCGGCTGCGCACCCTCCTCGGCGATCACAACAGCACGCACGTCGATCTCCTTACGAAAGAAGTGGATGGCTTTCTCCACTTGAGGGACACAACGTAGCATACAAGTGGACGGTGTCTTCCACTTGCCTCAGGAGATGCGATGGCCTCGACGCCACCACCCATGTCCCCCAGCAGCACCGGGCTTCGTGTCGACGCCGAGCGCAACCGACAGCGCATCGTCACCGCAGCCCGCGAGGTCTTCGCCGAACTCGGCCTCGATGTGCCGATGGAGGACATCGCCCGGCGGGCCGGAGTCGGCGTCGGCACCCTCTACCGGCGGTATCCAACCCGCGCCGGCCTGATAGCGGCCGCCTTCGAGGCCAAGATGAACGCCTACGCCGACGCCGCCCGCCAGGCGCTCACCGACCCCGACCCCTGGCACGGGTTCTGCGGCTACGTCGAACAGATCTGCGCCATGCAGGCCTGCGACCGCGGCTTCACCACGGTGCTGACCATGACCTTCCCCACCGCGAAACAGTTCGAGGCCGCCCGCGACCGTGCCTTCGCCGACTTCACCACCCTCATCGAGCGGGCCAAGGCCGCCGGGAAGCTCCGCGCCGACTTCGTCACCGAGGACATGCCGATGTTCCTCATGGCCAACGCCGGCGTCCTGACCGCCACCACCGACGCGGCCCCCGACGCCTGGCGCCGTCTCGTCGGCTACCTCCTCCAGGCCTGCGCGGCCTCCACCGCCCAACCCCTGCCCGACCCGCCCCGGCCCCGCCAGATGTACAAGGCGATGCTGCGTGCCGCCAGGCGACAGCGCCCGAGCCACAAACCCTGACCAGCAGGCCCTCGCGCCGACCCACAGAGCGCCGCCGGGCGGCAGCCGCACCGGGAGCCCTCCGGGGTCGAACCTCGCCGGTCAAGGACCCCGACGGGGAACGCGGCCGCCCCGTTCTCGCGGAACTCGTCAGCGGACGACCCGGCGGTGAGCCGCGTCGACGCGGCTTGTCCGGCCGGCCGCGTCGAGGTGTTGGAGCAGGGGCAGCACCACCCGGCGGGTCGCGCTGAGCACCCGCCGGACGTCGGCGACGGTGAACAGGTCGGGCAGCTGACGCAGCCGTTCCACCGCGACGTCGAGCGCCCCCGGCAGCAGGAAGATGCCGGGGTCGATCTGGATCAGCCGGCCGGCCTGGACGGCGGCGGCGAGCTCCCGGCGGGACAGTCCCAGGGCGGTCAGCTCGGGCTGTTCCGGTGCGGCGAAGGGAGCGGCCCGGAGCCGTGCCTCGATGCGGGTCAGAGCCTGCTCGGTCGCGTCGGCCCACCGCGGCACCGCCCCCGGGCGGCGCACCCACCCATCGACTGACACCGCACCGACGGCCTTGACCAGCCGGTCGAGCAGGACGGCGTCGGGCAGGGACAGGTCGTGGACCAGACTCGCCGGGGTGCGGCCCCGGGCCAGGGGATCGACCGGGTGGTCGAGAAACTCGCCGAGCGAACGCTGCCAGCGGGCCCACTGGTCCGGTGACACGAGCCAGTCCCGCACTCCGACCGACGACCGGCTCTCGCCGAAGACTCCCATGGAGCGAAGGTCTGCACGACGCACCGACCCCCGCCACCGCACCATGTCGTCGGGAAGCGGGACGTCCACCGCCGACAGCGCGGCTGCCCGGGCCGCTGCGCCACCACGGCGGCGCAGCGGCCCGGGCGCCACGTCGAGCACGACGACGCCGGCGGCGATCCGGTGCTGTCCGGGATCGCGGATCAGGCCCCGGTCACCCACCCGCAACGGCAGCGGTGCCGCGAGGGACAACCGGGCGAACCGTGACGGCGCCGGACCGAGCGGCCGGACCCGGGCTCCGACGGCGGCCGAACCGATGTGCAGGGTCAGCTCGGCTGCGGGCAGCGGCTCGCTGAGCCGGACGTCGGTGACCTCGACCGCGCGCCAGGTGCCCGGCGCGACGAGCGCGTCCCCGCGGCGCACGATGCCGGCCGCGACACCGCGCAGGTTGACCGCCACCCGGGCCACGCCCGTGACCTCCGTGCGCCGCTCCTTGCACACCTGCAGGCCGCGGACCCGGGCACCGCGCCCGCCGGGCGCGAGGTCGACCTCGTCGCCGACCGCGATCCGGCCGGCAGCCAGCGTCCCGGTAACGACCAGACCGGCACCGTGGATTGTGAACGCGCGGTCCACCCAGAGTCTCAGCGGGGCGGTCGCCGCCGGCCCGGGGAGCACGGCGACCAGCCGGTCGAGCGCGGTACGGAGTGTGTCCAGCCCCTGGCCCGTCACCGCGCTGACCGCGACCGCGGCGATCGGCTCCAGCGACCGTTCCCCGAGTCGACCACGGACCTCGGCCAGCACGGGCGTCGGGTCAGTGAGGTCACACCGGGTGACTACGACCACCAGGTGGCGCAGGCCGAGCGCCCGCAGCGCCTCGACGTGCTCCTCGGTCTGGGCCCGCCACCCCTCGTCGGCGGCGATGACGAGGATCGCGGCGGGCACCGGCCCGACACCGGCCAGCATGTTCGAGACGAAGCGTTCGTGCCCGGGCACGTCGACGAACGCCACCCGCTGACCGGAAGGCAGATCCGTCCACGCGAAGCCCAGGTCGATGGTCATGCCGCGGCGGCGTTCCTCGGCCCACCGGTCAGGCTCCATCCCCGTCAGCGCCCGGACCAGCGTCGACTTGCCATGATCGACATGACCCGCGGTCGCGACGACGTGCATGGTGGGCGCCGAGGCAGTCGTGCCCGGTGGGCCCGCGGGCGCGCGGGCCCCACCCCTGTCACGCGTCCTCTGGCCGGTCACGACAGGGCACCGTGTACCGCGGTCACCGCCCGGAAGAGATCCTCGTCCCGGTCCGGCGGGACGGCCCGCAGGTCCAGCAGGCACCGGTCCCTCTCCACGCGGCCCACGACCGCCGGGTCACGGTGGCGCAGCGCGATCGCGTACGGGGCGGGCAGGCTCACAGCCGCCGACGGGAGTCCCACCCCAGGCGCGCCGCCGCCGCCGACAGCCGCCTCGGTGGCAACGAGCCGGGCGTCCGCACCGGCGGCGAGAAGCCGCTCGGCGAGTCGGGTGGCTCGGGCGCACAGTGCGGCGGGCGAGACATGCAGGGCTTCGTGGGTCGGCGTTCGGGGACCACGCAGAGTGGCTTCCAGGGCGGCCAAAGTAATCTTGTCGACGCGCAGGGCGCGAGAGAGGGGGTGCCGGCGCGCCCGGGCGACGACGTCGGCGGCGCCGAGCAGGAGCCCGGCCTGAGGTCCGCCGAGCAGCTTGTCCCCACTCGCGGTGACGAGAGTGGCGCCGCCGCTGAGCGCGCTGGCCGCGTCGGGTTCCGCCGGCAGCATCGGGTCGGGCCGCAGCAGCCCGGACCCGATGTCGGTGACGACCGGCCGACCGAGCGTCACCAGGTCCGGCACCGGCACCGCCGCGACGAAACCGGTGACGAGGAAGTTCGACGGATGGACCTTGAGGACGCAGCCCGTGTCCGGCCCGATCGCCTCGGCGTAGTCCCGCAGGGTCGCACGGTTCGTCGCGCCCACCTCGCGCACCCGGGCGCCGGTCGTCTCTACCAGGTCGGCCAGCCGGAATCCGGCGCCGATCTCCACCAGCTCGCCACGACTGATCACCACCTCGCGCCCCGCGGCGAGCACGCTGACCGCGAGCAGCAGCGCCGCCGCCCCGTTGTTGACGACCAGGACGTCACCGGCGTCCGGGACGGCCGTGCGCAGGGCATCGAGCGTCCCGCGGCCCCGATCGGCCCGCTGGCCGGTCTCCACGTCGTACTCGACGTCCACGAACCCGGCAGCGGCGGACACCGCGTCCCGGGCCGCGGCGGACAGCGGCGCCCGACCGAGATTGGTGTGCAGCAGCACGCCGGTCGCGTTGACGACCTCGCGCAACGTGGTGGCCCGGGCCGGCAGCGCGGCGATCGCGGCCTGTACGACGTCCTCGGGAGCGATCTTTCCGGCCCGGGCCAGGTCCTGAGCCGAACGGACCGCTGCTCGTACCCGCTCGTGGCCGAGGCGCATGCCGGCCGCGATGAGACGGTCGTCCGCCAGGACCACGTCGGTGCGTGGCACGTCGCGGCGGGGATCGGTGTCGATCGACGGCTCCATGAGGGGTGGATGAGGGTAACGGTCTGGCGGAAGCGGACGGGAATCGAACCCGCCTGGCCCGGATGCCGGGCCACACCGGTTTTGAAGACCGAGGGGGCCACCAGGCACCCACACGCTTCCAGGGCTGACTATACAAGTAGCACGGTATATGTTCTACCAGTGCCATCGTCGAAGACACCCCTCCGCCTGACCCAGTTCGCCCAGGGCGGCGGGTGTGCCTGCAAGATCCCTCCGGGCGAACTCGACGGCCTGCTCGCGGGGCTGGTCGGCGACGCGGCGCCGGACCTTCTGGTCGGCCTGGCCACGGGTGACGATGCGGCGGTCGTCCGGATCGACGGTGACACCGCCGTCGTGGCGACGGCCGACTTCTTCACCCCGGTCGTGGACGATCCCTACGACTGGGGGCGCATCGCGGCGGCGAACGCGCTGTCGGACGTCTACGCCATGGGCGGGCGCCCCCTCGTCGCGGTGAACCTGCTGGGCTGGCCTCGGGACAAGCTGCCGGTCGACCTGATCCGGGAGGTTCTGCGTGGCGGCGCCGACATCGCGCGGCTCGCGGGGTGCCATCTCGCCGGCGGTCACAGCATCGACGACCCCGAGCCCAAGTACGGCATGGCCGTCACCGGGATCGCCGATGCCCGGCGGCTGCTGCGCAACGATGCCGGCCGGCCCGGAGACCCGCTCACTCTGACCAAGCCGCTCGGGCTCGGCGTCCTCAACAACCGGCACAAGCGGACCGGGGAGGTGTTCGCGCACGCCATCGACACGATGACCACGCTCAATCGCGCCGCCGCCGCCGCCGCGCTCGCCGCGGGTGCCTGTTGCGCCACGGACATCACCGGCTTCGGCCTGCTGGGCCACCTGCACAAGCTGGCACGCGGCAGCGCAGTGACCGCCGTTCTCGACGCGGCCGCCGTTCCCTACCTGGAGGGCGCCAGATCCTCCGCGCGGGACGGGTACGTCCCTGGCGGCAGCCGGCGCAACCTCGACTGGGTCGCCCCGCATGCCGATCTGAGCCTCGTCTCGGAGACCGAGCGGCTGCTGCTCGCCGACGCGCAGACCTCCGGCGGGCTCCTCGTCGCGGGGGAAGTGCCGGGCTATCCGGTCGTCGGTGAACTCGTCCCCCGGCGCGAGGACCTCACCATCATCGTGCGCTGACGTGGGTGAACTGATGCCGCCGACCCGGCCCGCGACGGTCCGGAACGGACGGTCCGGAAGGCGGCGGCCAAACGGGGTCATGGCCGGCCGGCCGTCGACCGGTCGGAGAACTCAGACCGGAGCCTGCGTCTCCCGGGGATCATCGATGCTCACCTGCTGGACAGCGGGCACCAGCCGCCGGAACGCATCCAGGGCGACCTGCTCGAGAAAGTCTCGGGGCAGCACGCATTCCTGGCAGGACGCGTCCTCGATCTCGAGGCGGACCCGCACCGCGCGGGTCGCCGGATCCACCGCGACGAGCGTGAAGTCCGCGCCGTCGCCCTGAACCAGGGCTCGCAGATCGTCGAAGTAGCGAACAACCTCAGCTTCATCCAGCACAGCGACACCTCCGGGTAGCCTGCAACATGCAGAGCAGATACTGTCACATCTGCTCAATGTGCTGCCCGAAATAGTGAGGCCCGACCGACCCGACGACCCGCCGACCAGCCACCCGCGGCGGAAGGGCCCGGGGTCCGTCCGGTGCCCGTCTCGACCAGTGCGCCGGGCTGGATCCGCGCCGGTCGCGGTCCGCGAGGAAAAGGAATATTGATCTTGAAAGTTGATGATCCCACGACGACCGCCGAGGTGAGCTCCATCCTTGCGGAGGTGATCCGCTCCGCCGTCGACCCCCAGGCCCGGGAGATCGACCAGAACGGCGCCTATCCGCGGGCGGCCCTTCGGGCGCTCGGGGACGCGGGGCTGCTCGGCGTGCTCAGCTCCCGGGATGTCGGCGGCCTCGGGTTGGGGTTGCGCGATGCCGTGCGGACGGTCGAGGCTCTGGCGGGGTCGTGCGCCTCGACGGCGATGGTCGTCACGATGCACCTGGCGGCGACGGCGGTGATCGAGGCCCACGGGCCGATCGAAGTCCGCCGGTCGATCGCCGCCGGCGATCACATCAGCACGCTGGCCTTCTCCGAACTCGGCTCGCGCAGCCACTTCTGGGCGCCGTTGGGCACCGCCACGGCGGCGGCCGACGGCGTCGAGCTCAACGGATCGAAGAGCTGGGTGACCTCAGCGGGGGAGGCCGACAGCTACGTGTGGTCCAGTCGGCCGGTGGGCGACTCCACGGGCATGACGCTGTGGCTGGTGCCGGCCGGCACGACCGGGCTGGCGGTGAACGGCGGGTTCGATGGTGTCGCTCTGCGGGGGAACGCCTCTCGGCCCATGGCGGCGAGCGCCCTCCGACTGCCGGAGTCAGCCATGATCGCCGCCGACGGCGCGGGCCTGGAGGTCGCGCTCGCGGCGGCTCTGCCGACCTTCCTGGTGCTCTCCGCGGCCTGTTCGCTGGGCTTGGTCGAGACGCTGCTGGCCGAGGCGGCCACGCACCTCACCGAGACCCGGTTGGAACACCTCGGCGTGACCCTGGCACAGCGGCCCGCCAGCCGTGCGGCCTTCGCGAAACTACGGATCCGTGCGGACGAGGCGCGGGCCTTCCTCGCGGACACCCTCGTGGCGCTGGAGACCGGGCGCCCGGACGCCACTCTGCGGGTCCTGCAGGTGAAGGCCGTCGCGGCGGAGGCCGCTGCAGCGGTCGGGGACGGCGTCCTGCGGCTGTGCGGCGGATCCGCGCTGCGCCGGGAACGCGATCTCGAGCGGCATTTCCGCGACTCGCTCGCCGCCCGGGTCATGGCGCCGACGACGGAGGCGCTGCACGACTTCGTCGGGCGCGCGTGTCTCGGGCTGCCTCTTCTCGACGAACAGCCGGCACCATGAGGATGATCATGGGGGCGGTCGCCTACGACCCGAAGGTCGTGACCATCTGGTCCGGCTTCCGGGACTGGTTGCGCTCCGCCGGGTTCCCCTTCGACTACGTCCTGTACTCCCACTACGAGTCCCAGGTGGAGGATCTTCTCGCCGGAAGGATCCACACCGCCTGGAACTCCCCGCTGGCCTGGATCCGGGCCGAGCGCCTCGCCCGCTCCCGAGGGCGGACCGTGCGCGCGGTGGCCATGCGTGACACCGACCTCGACCTGCGGTCCGTCGTGGTCGTTCGCGAGGACGATGCGGTCCGGTCGATCGCCGACCTGCGCGGCGCGGCCGTCGCGGTCGGCGCGGTCGACTCGCCGCAGGCCACCCTGATCCCGCTCGAGTACCTGCGGCGTGGCGGGCTACGTCCCGGTGTGGACGTCACCGTGCGCCGCTTCGACGTCGGGGTCGGGCTGCACGGGGACCACATCGGCGGCGAGCGGGACGCCGCCCGCGCCCTCGCGGCCGGCGAGGTCACCGCAGCCTGCATGACCGACGCCAACCACCTGCTGTTCGTCACCGAAGGCACGCTCCTCCCCGGAGCTACCCGGGTCATCGACGTCACGGGTCCCTACGACCACTGCAACATGACAGCGGTCGACAGCGCGCCCGCTGACCTGGTCTCCGCCTTCGTCGACCTGCTGCTGTCGATGTCCTACGCCGACCCGGCGGTGCGACCGCTGCTCGACCTGGAGGGACTCACCGCCTGGCGGCCGGGCCGCACATCCGGCTATGCCGACCTTGACGAGGCGGTCGGACGCAGCGGCTTCTATGACGCGCACGGCGAGGTGACGGCGAGGGGCTACCTGCCGTGATTCCCCACCCGACGCTCGACCTGGCGGGGTTGGGGATGGACGAGGGCGCCCATCTGCTGGTGGCCCGGACCGTCGCCGGACTCCCGCCGGGCGCGGAACTGGAGGTGACAGGACGCTCCCCCGCGCTGGCGGTCCACGTCGCCGCCTGGGGACGGGCCCGCGGGCATCGGGTGTGGCGGGTGGAGGGGGAACACCCCACACGATGCCGCATCGAGGTCGGTGCCGCGGAGCGCGGGCGCTGGACGGGTGCCCGGCGCGCGGGCGGCCCGGGAGTCGAGGGGATCGTCGGGGAGCCTGACCCCACCTGGGGCCTCGCGGCTCGCGGTGCGCTGGTGGAGGCGGGCGAGGTCGGCGACGTGCCCCCCGGCCTGTTCGACCTCCGGTCACGCGACGTCGTCTGGGCCGACATCGTCCCACGGCTCTACGCACAGGCCGCCGCATCCCAGTGGGACCCCGCGACCGCGATCGACTGGGGTGCGGCGGCCGACGGGCCCGGCGGTCAGGTCCCGGACGACATCGAAGGCGCCGTCGTCCAGATCATGACCTATCTGGTGGAGAACGAGCAGGCGGCACTGGTCATCCCGGCGCGGCTGCTCGGCCGTATCCATCCCCACTTCCGCGAGGTGGTGGCGCTGCTCGCCGTCCAGGTCGCCGACGAGGCCCGCCACGTCGAGGTCTTCTCCCGCCGAGCGGCGTCACGGGGGCAGCCGCTGGGAACATCCTCGGCAGGCGGGCGGATGTCGCTGTCCACGCTGTTGCGGGAGCCGGACTTCGCCCTGGCGTCTTTTCTGCTCTCCGTCCTCGGCGAAGGCACCTTTCTCAGTCTGCTCGGCTTCCTCGACCGGCACGCTCCCGACCCCGTCACCCGCCAGGTGTGTCGCCTCGCCCGGCAGGACGAGGCACGGCACGTCGCCTTCGGTGTCGCCCATCTGGAACGTCATGCCGAACGGCAACCCGAGCTGCGGGGACGGTTACGGGCCGCGGTCGAGCGCCGCCACGACTCCCTCGCTCACACGGCCGGACTCAACCAGGATGTCCTCGACTCCCTGGTGGTGCTCGCCGCCGGAGAGTGGACCCCCGAAGCCGTGGGCGCCGGCTTCCGCGCGGTCCAGCGGCTGCAGGCGGAGATGGACGAAGGACGGCGCCACCGGCTGGAACGGATCGGGTTCACTGCGGCCGAATCGGCCGAGATCTCCGGCCTGCACACCCGAAACTTCATGTAGCGGCGGTCCCCCGCGGCCCCGGGGCACGGCCCCTTCTTCGTCCGCCGGGAGCGCGGTCAGTGGCCGCGCTGGCAACGGGTACTTCGTGGGCGGGCCAGGGGCCCGCTCACGTCCGCCTGGCAGTATCCCAGTCGGCCAGCCACGTCGCATGTCGGCGGTAATGATCCTGATCCCGGGCGACGAGCACGCTCCGGGCCCGCGCCAGCTCCGTCTGGTCGCCAGGCCGCTCGGCCGCCATGGCCAGCACTCCGGCGACATACCAGCGGCGGCCGTCCCGGCGTTCCACCCACGCCCGCCCGAGCAGGTCCCGCTCCAGCGGAACCGGACGCAGGAAGTCGATCTCCAGCTGCCCGGTGACCGCGAACTGGCCGTGGTGGCCGGGTACATGGCCGAGGATCTCGTCCATCACCCCCGCGGTCCAGCCGCCGTGCGCAATTCCCTGCCCGGCCTCGTAGTGGGCCGGGCAGCGCAGACCGACAGTCAGGACCCCGTCGGTCAGCCGCTCGTGAGCGATCCCGTACCTGCATCGGTCGTTCGGGAGACAGCCCCGGCAAAGCCTCGGCCCGCCTTCTGTGGTCACGCCTCTCCTCCCGGCCGAAGCCGTCTCACGGCGCCGGTCAGCCGTTGTAGACGATTTCGGACTTGTCCCGCTGCTCGTAGAGGTCCCAGTACACGGGGGCGATCTGTTCGGGCGTGGCCGAGGGGATGCCCTCGGGACCGTTCTCACCAATCCAGACGTTGATCGCCACGTGCGCGGCCTGCACTCCGCTGCCGTCCAACTCCTTGTGCAGGTTGATGACCCAGTTGCGCAGCGCCGCGGCGGCGGGATTGACGTTGCCGAACATGGGTCTGGGGTCGACCGAGCCGCCGCCGGTGGTGAACAGCAGCGTGCCGGCGCCGGCCTCCCGCATCCCGAGCAGGACCGCGCGGGCCGCGGTGACGCCGCCGTAGAGGATGTACTCGAGCGGCGCCTGGAGGCTGTCCACCGTCGTCTCCGAGGGGACGACCATGGTGAGACCCGGCACTGGGGACCGCGGAGCCGGGGAGTACTCCAGCACGTCGATGGCACCGAAGTGGCTCCGGGCGGCCTCGAGAGCGGCCGTGAGGGAGGAACGGTCCATCACATCGCCGGGGAACGCCACCGCCGTGATGCCCTCCTCGCCGAGCTGGGCGACCAGTGTCTCCAGCTTGGCGGGGGTGCGGGCGATCAGGGCAACGTCGAAGCCGCGGGCACCGAAGGTGCGTGCGATGGCGAGGCCCATACCGGAGCCGGCGCCGACGATGGCGAGAGTAGGCACGATCAGTCCTCTTCTGTGCGGGGGGCAGGACGAGGGACGAGCAGACCCGCCGGGGGCCCACCACCACTCGCGACCGCCCCCGAAACACTATGCACACTAGTTGCATCTTCCGTACACCAGGCACTATAGCGCTGACGACGGCACCTACATCGGCCGCATGAGGAGGTCGTGGTGACAGTGGCGGCGTGGACGCCACCGACCAGGGCGAACGCGCCATTGGGCTGACCTGGCTGGGGAAAAGTCAACACGAGCAGGATCTCCGCCGCGAGCCACGGGCCGATCCGCAGAAGGCTGGACCGCTCGCCCCATGCCGCGGAGGCAGGTGTCCTGGCGGCCGGTTCGACGAAATCGGCACCGATGATCTACACCACGACGGACGATACCAATCTTGTTCACTATGCTTATTCGATCTTGACCGCGATCCCAGGTGCATCTATGTTAACCAGATAGTACGTCGCGTGTTCAATTAGTCTCACGGTTGCGGCCGGAGGCGGACGCTTGCCACCGGCCCCGGGCCAGGCAGCCGCGTGTCGGTCGGCTGGCAGGGCCAGATCAACGGCTGTCCCACCGTCCTGGCAGCGTGCCCGGCCCCGGGCACCCGACGGCGTCCTCTCAGTGCGAAACATCAGTGCCGACGAAGGAGATCAGGATGGCGGAACTGACCGACAAGGTGGCGATCGTGACCGGAGGCGCGTCCGGAATCGGCGCCGCAACCGCCCGAGTGCTGGCCCGCGAGGGGGCGGCCGTGGTCGTGGCGGACATCAACGGAGCCGCCGCCGAGGCGGTCGCGAAGGAGATCGCGGCCGCCGGCGGCCGGGCCACGGCAGTGACGGTCGACGTCGTCGAGGAGGAGCAGATCGCGACGATGATCGCGACCGCGGTGCGCGAGTTCGGCGGTCTCGACATCCTGCACAACAACGCGGCCCTCCAGACCCCCGCGTCGATGAGCCGCGACCGCGCGATCATCGACATGGACGCCGAGCACTGGGACCAGATCTTCCGGGTGAACCTGCGTGGCTACATGCTCGGCGCCAAGCACGCCATCCCGGCGATGCTCGAGCGCGGCGGCGGCGTCGTCCTCAACACGGCCTCCGGCACAGGGGTGCTGGGTGAGCCCTCCCGGCCCGCCTACGGGACCTCCAAGGCCGCGGTCATCGGCTTCACCCGCAACATCGCCGCGCAGTACGGCAAGCAGGGTGTGCGCTCCGTCGCCCTCGCGCTCGGTCTGGTGAAGACGCCCGCGCTCGAGGCCGGCCTTCCCCCCGAGGTGCAGGAGATGATGCTCACCCACCACCTGACCCCGCGGCTCGCCGATCCGGAGGACATCGCCGAGGTGGTGTCCTTCCTCGCCTCCGACCGGGCGTACTTCATCACCGGCTGCACCATCCCGGTTGACGGCGGCTTCACCGCCCACACCCCCTCCTGGGCCGACGCGCGCCGCTTCCACGATGCCGCCATGCAGGCGTAACGCCTGCGTGGCGGCTCTCCCTCCGGGCGCCGGGCCCGTCGAGCTACGACGCGCCCCGGCCCCCTGCCAGACGCCGCTCGTCACTGCCACCACGATGGCCGCCCTGCCCGGCCTGCTCCGGCTCGACGCCGACGGCGCGCACGAAGGCCTCGGCGAGGATGCCGCAGGCCCTCTCCAGGTCAGGAGGGCTCGACAGAGGTGAGTACGGGACGAGATCCCTGGTCATCCGCAGGACCGTAGAATCATCAGGACGAGTCAGTATCTCCGCGAAGATCGCTGGCATGATCCGCGGCTCACGTGTCCACTTCCGGGACATCCGGCGGTAGATCTCGTCACCGCACCGGTGAGATCAGGGCCGAGAGCCGCGCCGTCAAGGTCCAGAGCGGGGCGATAGCGGTCGAAGATCGCGTGGAGCAGGCCAGGCCGGCCGCCGTGGCCCGTTCCCGCACTGGCGGCTGCCCTCCCGGGTCGACGCCGGCAACTCTGACGGCCTCGTCCAGGGGCCCGACGGTGGCCTCAGCCCGCCGCCCGGACACGGAGCGCGTGGAAGGTGGCGACCACGCGGTCCTCCTTCGCCTGGTCTGCCATCGCCTCCAGCGTCATGCCGTAGGGGGCAATGATCCTGGCCATGGTGGAACGCTCCGGGTCATCGTCGACCATCTCGACCCGCGCGCGCACCTCAAGCGTGTGGTACGGGTTCGTCGGCGAGATGGCGAACACCGTCGCTTGCGGACGGGCGAGCAGGTTGTGGTACTTCCTGCGATTCTTCGCCAGCGACGTGCGCAGAACACCGTCCTCGTCGAGGAGGATCCACACCGCGGTGGTCTGGATGCTGCCATCCGGGTTGAAGGTGGACAAGGCCACCGTCGAGGAGGTCACCAGGTCGCGGTGGGTCTCCGGAATGACGAGTTGGGACATGTGCTACTCCAGTCTCTCTCGGGTCACGGACGTCGGGGTGTGCGACTTGATCAACGCGGTGCCGGTCGGGCGGCGGAAGGCGTCTGCTACCGACGGCACCGAACCGCGGCGGCAAGCAGCTCGGTGACGCCAGGGGCAGCGGCGGCCCGCCGGCTGGCAGGGTCACCCCCGGGCGCCACGGGAGGGGTCATGCACTCAGCCTACCCAAGTGGAACGGGCTGCCCATTTTGGGTGCTCATAGCGGCCGGATGCCGATCCGCTTCAGGCCATCCCCCCGGCGCAACACCAGTGAGCGCCGCCTGACCGCGCATGACGGCCACGCGGATCGATCATGCTCGACGGCCGGTGTCGGGTCCTGGCGGGACCCGACAGCCCCAGCGGACCGGGGCCTGCCCCCAGGTCCTGAAGCACCGCGGACCAGCCACCATGGTCGCCGTCGAGCACGTCACGCAGGTAGGCCAGGGTGAGCCTCTCTGCACCAGGGCGAGGCGCCCGGGACTCATTCAGGGCAGCGACCCGTCATCAGCGGCTGATGGCCGCCGACCACGTCCGAGCTGTCACGGCACCAGGACTCAGTTCAACGCCACGGTGAAATCGGCGCCGGTGGCCGCGCGCAGATCGTCCAGTCCGACACCTGGAGCGAGTTCACGGAGAACGAATCCCGTTCCGTCCACGATGTCCAGAACTCCGAGATCGGTGATGACGCGGTGAACACAGCCGCGACCGGTCAACGGGAGAGTGCACTCTGTCACCACCTTGTACCCGCCGTCTCGGGCCAGATGCTCCATCATGACGAGGACTCGGCGGGCACCGTGCACGAGATCCATCGCGCCGCCCATCCCCTTCACCATCTTTCCGGGAATCATCCAGTTAGCCAGATCGCCGCGGCAGGACACCTGCATCGCGCCGAGTACGGCGACATCCACGTGACCACCACGGATCATAGCGAAGGACGCGGCGGAATCGAAGAAGGAGGCGCCAGGCAGGACGGTGACCGTTTCCTTGCCGGCGTTAATCAGATCTGGGTCGACATCCTCGCTCTGCGGATAGGGGCCGACACCCAGAATTCCGTTCTCGCTGTGCAGAACGACGGTGACGTCCGCCGGGAGGTAATTGGGTACGAGCGTCGGCAGCCCGATTCCCAGGTTGACGTACTGGCCGTCCTCAAGTTCTCTCGCGACCCTCGCCGCGAGTTCCGTCCGGGTCAGCGCCATGTCATCTCCTTGTTCTCCGCATGCTTTTCCAGACGGATGACGAGCGACTTCGACGTCGGGGTATTGCTTCGTCTGGCCGTACTGTCCAAAGGGACGAGGATGTTGGTCTCCGGGAAGTAGGCCGCAGCGCACCCCGGAGCGGTGGGATACGACACGACCCGGAAGTTCTCCGCACGGCGGGAGAGGCCATCCTCCCAGACACTCACCAGGTCGACGTGCGAGCCGTCGGCAATGCCAAGCCTGTCCAGGTCGAGGGGGTTGACGAAGACAACCAGGCGACCCTGGCGTACTCCCCGGTACCGGTCGTCCAGCCCGTAGATCGTGGTGTTGTACTGGTCATGGGACCGAACAGTCTGCAGGAGCAGGTGAGCCGGTGGGACCCGGAGCACCTCACAGACATTCACGGTCAGCGCCGCGCGCCCGGTGGGGGTGTCGAACGTTCGACTGTCGCGCGGCGGGTGTGGCAGGAGGAAGCCGCCGGGCTCGGCGAGCCGGCGCTCGAAGTCAGCGAACCCAGGGACCACGTTGGCTATGTGGGCCCGGATGCTCCGGTAGTCGGCGGCGAGGCCGGCCCAGTCGACGGCGGGGCCGGCGGGCATCCCCGCCGGCTGCCGCGCCGCGGACGTCGCCTCAGCCATGCCGCAGACGATCGCGACTTCGGAGCGGAGCTCGGGCCCGGCCGGACGAAGGGCGCCGCGGGAGGCATGGACGGCGCCCATCGAGTCCTCGACCGTGACAAGCTGCGGACCGCCGGCCTGCGTGTCTGTCTCGGTCCGACCGAGCGTGGGGAGAATGAGTGCCTGCCGCCCGGTCACGACATGGGAGCGGTTCAGCGTCGTCGACACCTGAACGGTCAGTCGACAACGGCGCACAGCGGCCTCGGTGACCGCCGTGTCCGGCGTTGCTCCGACGAAGTTCCCGCCCATGCCAATGAAGACCTTCACCCGACCATCGCGCATGGCGCGTATCGTCTCGACGACGTCATAGCCCTCGTGGCGAGGCGCTTCAAATCCGAATTCGGCGCCGAGCGCTTCGAGGAACGTCTCCGGCATCTTCTCCCAGATGCCCATGGTCCGGTCACCCTGCACGTTGGAGTGCCCGCGCACAGGACACACACCGGCACCAGGACGTCCTATATTTCCACGCAGCAGCAGGAAGTTGACGACTTCCTGGATGGTCGCGACCGAGTTGGCATGCTGTGTGAGGCCCATCGCCCAGCAGACGATGATCTTGTCTGCGGCAAGTACCCGGCTGGCCAGCTCGTCGATCTCGGCGGCACGCAGACCGGTGGCCTCCGCGATCTCATCCTCGGTGAGATGGTGGTGGACATGCTCGGCGAACTCGGCAAATCCGGTGGTGTGCTCGGTCAGGAACGGGCGGTCCAGCACCGTGCCCGGGGCTGCGTCCTCCGCCTGGAGAAGCCGCCGCGACAAGGCCTGAAAAAGAGCCATGTCGCCGTTCAACCTGATCTGCAGGTACTGGTCAGCGAGCTTCGTGCCCGGTCCGACGACACCCTGGGCACGCTGCGGATTCTTGAATCGCAGAAGGGATGCCTCGGGCAACGGATTTATCGCGACGATACTTCCACCGGCTCGCTTGACGCGTTCGAGCGACGAGAGCATCCGGGGATGGTTGGTACCCGGGTTCTGACCGACGACCAGGACCAGATCAGCGGCTTCCAGATCCGCCAGCGTCACCGAACCCTTACCAATCCCGATGGTGGAGGTCAGCGCCGCGCCGGAAGACTCGTGGCACATGTTCGAGCAGTCCGGCAGGTTGTTCGTGCCGAACGTCCGGGCAAAGAGCTGGTACACGAACGCCGCTTCGTTGCTCGTCCGTCCCGAGGTGTAGAACGCCGCTTCGTCGGGGCTGTCCAGTGCCGCCAGCTCGCCGGCGATGATCCCGAAGGCCTCCGACCAGCTGACCGGGACGTAGTGGTCCGCGCCCGGCGGGAGGTGCATGGGTTCGGTGACCCGGCCCTGACTGCCCAGCCAGTAGCCAGACCGACCGGCCAGGTCCGCCAACGAATGCGCCGCGAAGAAATCGGGTGTCACCCGCCGGAGCGTCGCCTCCTCGGCGACCGCCTTTGCTCCGTTCTCACAGAACTCTGCCTTCGAGCGCTCCCCCGGGCCCGGATCGGGCCATGCGCAGCCGGGGCAGTCGAAGCCGTGCTCCTGGTTGACGAGGCGGAGCGTGGTTACGCTGCGCCGGACACCCATCCGGTCGCGAGACTGCGCGAGGGCATGGCCGACGCCCGCCAGGCCGGCAGCGTAGGACGCAGGCGCTGATACCCGAACGTTCTCGGGCTCCTCCGGGGCTCGCCGTCGGCTCGACACAGCACACCTCCGCCTAGACTTCCTGATGGACGCGGTCAGGTTCTGCTCGCGGCACCCCAGCTCGCAGCCTGAACCATCACCACGGACCACGGACCACGGACCACGGACCACGGACCAAATTAAACACACTATACGCACTTCGTTCAAATTACCTACGGCCAACCTGGAACCGATCGTTCCCATGCTGGCCGCATCTTCGATGCGTGGCCTGCGCGGCTACTCCGGATACATCTCTGATCATGGATGTGCTAGAGAGCAGCCTCGCCGGGCGGCTGGTCCCGGACGGGTTGATGGGGAGCTGGTGGAACCGCTGCCACCCCGGTTCGGGAATTGCCGGCAGGGAGGTGAGAGGTGAGACACTCTCCACGCGAACGGCCCGCCCCCGTTCAGATCCGGAGCGCGCCGATCGCCATCTCGTGCAACATGACGGCCATATCGGCATGGTCAAGGTCACTCGCACTGTGGGGGGTTGAATTGATCAGTCCGAACAGTGCGTGGACCCGCGCCCGGGCGGCCGGGACATCGAGACCCGACCGTACCTGACGCAGGACCTGAACCCATTGCTCGACGTACGCCCGCTGCAACCGCCGAACGTCGTGCTCCGCCTCATCCGGGAGACTCCAGAGATCACGATCTTGGATGACAATCAGATCCGGATTCTCCAGGGCGAAATCGACATGCCGACGGACGAGGCGGTCGAGGATCTCGGTGGGAGTCCCGCCACTGCGACGGGACTCCCTGGCACTGTCCAGGAGGTGCCGGCTGATCCCGACGAGCAGCTCCACCAGCACCGCGTCCTTGCTCGGAAAATGGCGGTAGATACCCGGCCCACGGATCCCGACCGCCGCACCGATCTGCTCAATGCCCACGCCTCGGAAACCACGCTCGGCGAACAGGCGGGCCGCCGCGCGCAGCAGGTCCTGCCGCCGGGTCGAGCGAGGAGTAGGCTTCGACCTCGCTGGACGGGCGCTTTCCGAGTCGTCAACC
This sequence comes from Parafrankia elaeagni, assembly GCF_000374165.1. Taxonomy (GTDB): domain Bacteria; phylum Actinomycetota; class Actinomycetes; order Frankiales; family Frankiaceae; genus Parafrankia; species Parafrankia elaeagni. The sequence continues at coordinate 92,459 of NZ_KB893715.1, read as the reverse complement.
AGTACCTCGGGGTTCGTGCTCGTGCATTCGGATGACCGATGCTCTGGATCACCCGAAAGAGCCTCCTCGTCCGGCACGCGTCGGACGACCTCTGCTGGCACAGGCACACCCCTCCTCCTCCTGGAGGCTATCAGCCTGCGCCCAGGCATTCCGGGGGTACATGACGACGGAGAACCCGATCCCTACACGTCACGGAAGCGGTTGATGGCGGTGAGGTGGCGGGCCCGGGCGGCCTTGTCGCGCACGCCGAGTCCCTCGGCCGGGGCGAGGAACCCGAACGTCGACACCGGCTCGAAGATCGACGTCCACACCGTGTTGTAGTTCACCGACGACGCCATCACAGCCACCAGGGCCTCACCCGGCCCGATCTCGGGGGTCGCCACCTCGTCCAGGTGCAGGGACTCACGGGGGTCCTTGTCCCGCGACGCCCGGCCCTCGAACATGCCCACCTCGTCCTTACGGACCACCACCCCCCCGGTAAGCGTCGGGCACCGGCAGGGCGGCGAACTCGGCTTTCCGGGCTTCACCACGGGGAGTCTGGGCCAGGACGGCCTCGACAATCTTCTTCATGATCTGATGCGCCCGTTCCTCAGAGGCCGAGATGGCGTGCGATCAACATCTTCTGCACTTCGCTGGTGCCCTCACCGATCTCCAGGATCTTCGAGTCACGCCAGTGCCGGGCAACCGGATACTCGTTCATAAACCCGTATCCACCGTGGATCTGGGTCGCCTCGCGGGCATTGGTCACCGCCGCCTCCGAGGCGAACAGCTTCGCCATCGCGGCCTCCTTCTTGAACGGCAGGCCCGCGAGCATCCGCCATGCCGCGTCATAGTAGGCCGACCGCGCGACATAAGTCCGGGTCTCCATCTCCGCGAGCTTGAAGGCGATGGCCTGGTTACGCCCGATCGGCGCGCCGAACGCCTCCCGCTCCTTCGCGTACTTCACGCTCTCGTCCACGCACGCCTGCGCGAGCCCCACGGAGAGGGCCGAGATGGCGATGCGGCCCTCGTCGAGGATCCGGAGGAAGTTCGCGTAGCCGCGGCCACGCTCGCCGAGCAGGTTCTCGGCCGGCACCCGCACGTCCTGGAACGACAGCGGTCGGGTGTCGGAGGCGTGCCAACCGACCTTGGAGTAGGGCGCCCCGGCGGCGAATCCCGGGGTCGGTACCGGCACGATGATCGAGGAGATCTCCGGCCGGCCGTCGACCGGCTCACCGGTGACAGCCGTGACCGTCACCACCCGGGTGATGTCCGTCCCCGAGTTCGTGATGAACGCCTTCGAGCCGTTGATGATCCACTCTCCGTCCGTCAGCCGGGCGGTGGTCCGGGTGCCCCCTGCGTCGCTGCCGGCGCCCGGCTCGGTGAGGCCGAACGCGCCCAGCGCCCGACCGCCGGCCAGGACCGGCAGCCATTCCTCCCGCTGTGCCTCCGTCCCGAACCGGTAGATCGGCATCGCGCCCAGGCCGACCCCGGCTTCCAGTGTGATGGCCACCGACGAGTCCGCCCGCGCGAGTTCCTCGATCGCCAGGCACAGCGCGAAGTAGTCGGCGCCCTGACCGCCGTAGGACTCCGGGAACGGCAATCCGAACAGGCCCATCTCGGCCATCTGCGCGACGACTTCGTAGGGAAAGGTCTTCGCCTCGTCGTGGTGGGCGGCGGCCGGCGCGACCACCTCCCGCGCGAACTCCTCGACCGTCTTGCGCAGGGTCTCGTGCTCTTCGCTCAACCGGGTGTCAGGCATCATCAGCCCCTTTCGCTGTTCGTGGTGGCTCGGCCCCGTCGCGCCCCGCGGCAGTCTCATGATTCGTGGACTGGCCGCCCGCCTGGGTGGCTTCTTCCGCGAGCTGGCCCGCGAGCGCCCGGGTGACCCGTGACGGGCTCGGTCGACCGAGCCGTTGGGCCATCCACAGGCTTGTCCGGCTCAGCTTCGCGAGATCGACGCCGGTGTCGATGCCCAGTCCGTGCAGCATCCAGACCAGGTCCTCGGTAGCGAGGTTCCCTGTGGCGCTCTTCGCGTACGGGCAGCCACCCAGCCCGCCCGCGGACGCGTCGATCGTGCGGACGCCGGCCCGCAGGGCGGGCAGGGTGTTGGCCAGCGCCTGACCGTAGGTGTCGTGAAAGTGCACGGCGAGGATCCCGGGGCCGATCCCGACGCCGGCCAGCTCCGCGAGCAGGACCTCGACGTGGGCGGGGGTCGCGACGCCGATGGTGTCGCCGAGCGAGAGTTCGTCGACACCCAGGTCGACGATTCGCCGGGCCACGGCCGCGACCTGCTTGGGAGCGACGGCCCCCTCCCAGGGGTCGCCGAAGCACATCGACAGGTAGCCGCGCACGGCGACACCGCGGGACCTGGCGGCCTCGACGACCGGCGCGAACATCGTCAGCGACTCGTCGACAGTGCGGTTGAGGTTGCGCTTCGCGAAGGTCTCGGTCGCGCTACCGAAGATCGCGATCTCGACGGCTCCCGCGTCCAGTGCCCGCTCCAGGCCCCGCAGGTTGGGGACCAGCACCGGCCGTCGGGCACCGACGGGTGGCGGGCCGAGGCGTTCGAGCAGCTCGGCCGCGTCGGCCAGCTGCGGGATCCATGTCGCCGGAACGAAACTGGTCGTCTCGATCGCCTTCAGGCCGGCGGCCGCGAGCCGACGCACGAACTCGGCCTTCACCTCGACGTCCACGACGGCGGACTCGTTCTGCAGCCCGTCCCGCGCGCCCACCTCGTAGATCGTCACCGAGTCGGGCAGACCGTCCGTCCGGTGCACGTCAGGCTGGTACATCAGCCTCTCCCCACATCCGTTGTCCGCGGTTACTCCGCATTCGCCAAGCTCGTCGGGAGGGTGTCCCCGCCACCGTTCGGGGCCACGACCACGTCGGGATCTCCGACCACGTCGGGTTCGACGACGGCGAGGAGCGCGTCCAGCGCCACCGAATCCCCGGTCCGGACCAGCACGTCCTTCACCCGGCCGGCGAGGGCCGAGACGACCGTGTGCTCCATCTTCATGGCCTCCACGACCACCAGCGGCGCTCCCTGCGCGACGGTGTCCCCGGCAGTGGCCCGCACCGCCACGACGGTGCCCGGCATCGGGCTGCGTGCCTCCCCGCCGCCCGCGACGGCGGCACGGTCATCACCCGCCTCCACGGAACGCTCCGTCAGCGGCCAGGCGGAGCCGCCGGCGCCCACCCAGACGGTGCGCCCGGTCACGGCGATCAGCCATCGCCGGGCCTGGCCGTCGACGGTGACCACCACTTCGGCCGGTTGCCCCGGGGGCGGCGCGGGGAGCCATCGCAAGGAGGCTTCACGGGCAGTGCCGCCGTCAAGGCGCACCGCGAGCCGGCCCTCTCCCCCGTCCAGCACCGCGACCTCGCGCACTGCCCCGCCCTGGCCACCGCCGGGCGTGACGACCGACCACCGGGACCAGGCAGGCTCGCCGAGGCGCCATCCCGATGGCACGTCCCACGGGTCGACGACCGGCCCGCCCGGCACCATCCTCGTCGCGCTGATCAGAGCGAACACTTCCAGCGCCGCGTCGGGATCGGGTTCGCCGGACGGACACGGGCCTTCCAGACCATGGGTCGTCAACGCGTCGATATGGCGCTCGACCAGACCGGTGTCGAGACGACCCGTACGGGTGTCGGGATGTTCGATCAGACGGCGAAGAAAGGCGATGTTGGTGGTCACGCCCAGCACCGCGGTGCCCGCGAGCGCGGCGTCGAGCCGGGCAAGGGCGCTGGGACGGTCCTCGGCCCAGGCAACGACCTTGGCGAGCATCGGATCGTAGGTCGCGGCGACCGGGGCTCCGGCCATGAGACCCGAATCCGTCCGCACCCCGGCCCCGGACGGCTCCCGCAGCGCGAGGACGTCGCCCCCGGTCGGGAGAAACCCTCGGGCCGGATCCTCGGCGTACACCCTGGCCTCGACGGCGTGGCCGGTCATACGCACATCTGCCTGGGTGAATCGCAGGGGCTCGCCGGCGGCGACCCGGAGCTGTTCGGCGACGAGATCGACCCCGGTGACCAGCTCGGTCACCGGATGCTCGACCTGAAGCCGAGTGTTCATCTCCATGAAGAAGAACTCGTCCGGACGGTCCGCGCCCACGACGAACTCCACCGTGCCGGCGCCGACGTACCCGACAGCGGTGGCGACGTCGACGGCCGCTGCCCCGATCCGCGCCCGGGCGGCGGCGTCCAGCAGCACCGACGGCGCCTCCTCGATGATCTTCTGGTGCCGACGCTGCAGGCTGCACTCCCGTTCGCCGAGATGCACCACGTGCCCGTGCGTGTCGGCGAGGACCTGCACCTCGATGTGACGCGGCGTGTCGATGAACCGTTCGACGAAAAGAGTGTCGTCGCCGAAGGACGCGGCGGCCTCTCTGCGGGCCGACACGAGCGCGTCGGGCAGCCCGGCCGGCTCGCGGACGAGCCGCATTCCCTTGCCCCCGCCGCCCGAGGCCGGCTTGACCAGCACCGGGTACCCGATCTCGGTCGCAGCGGTGACCAGGTCGGCGTCGGACATGCCCGGCTCGACCCGGCCCGGAACCACGGGAACACCGGCCGCGGCGACCGTGCGCTTCGCCGCGATCTTGTTTCCCATCAGGTCGACCACACCCGGTGTCGGCCCGATGAAGACGATTCCGGCATCGGCGCAGGCCTGCGCGAAGGCCGCGTTCTCGGCGAGGAAGCCGTAGCCGGGATGCACCGCCTGCGCTCCGGTCTCGACCGCGGCGGCGAGCACCTTCCCGATGTTGAGGTAGGAGTCCAGCGCGCGGGCCGGGCCGAGCCGCACGGCGACGTCCGCCTCCGCGACGTGTCGCGCGTCGGCGTCGGCGTCGGAGAAGACCGCGACCGAGCGGACACCGAGCTCCCGCAGGGTCCGCATCACCCGGACCGCGATCTCACCCCGGTTGGCGATCAGCACAGTGTCAAACATTCGGCCCTCACATCCGGAAGACGCCGTAGCCGACCGGGTCCAGCGGCGCGTTCGCCGCGGCCGAGAGCGCCAGACCCAACACCGTGCGGGTGTCCGCCGGGTCGATCACGCCGTCGTCCCAGAGCCGGGCAGTGGCGTAATAGGGGTTGCCCTGCCGTTCGTACTGATCACGGATCGGCGTCTCGAAGGCCGCCTGCTCCTGCGCGGGCCACTGCCCGCCCCTCGCCTCGATCGCGTCGCGCCGGACGGTCGACAGCACGGCCGCCGCCTGATCGCCACCCATCACCGAGATCCTCGAGTTCGGCCACGTCCACATAAAGCGCGGCGAATAGGCGCGGCCGCATATGGAGTAGTTTCCCGCGCCGAACGAACCACCGATCACGACAGTGAACTTCGGAACCCGAGCACAGGCCACCGCATTGACCATCTTGGCGCCGTGTTTGGCGATCCCACTCGACGTGCCGCCGACGAGATGCCTCGGGCCCGCCGAGGGAGGCATGAGCAAGTTTGCCCTTCAGCTCCCCGACAAGATCGGCAGCTGCGGCGGCGTTTCGGCGGGCCGAATCGGCGGTGACATCAACCCTGCTCCGGAGCGGCGCGGCGGATTCGATCCGCGCAGCGACCTCAGCGACCGGCGAATGCCCGTCCGAGGCCAGCGGGGCGACGTTAGTGGTTACTAACATAAGACCAACGTTAGTCGTCGATAATGTCCGTGTCGAGAGGAGCTCGGCCACACGGCCGGTCAGCCCGACCACGAGGCCGTCGCCAGTGCGACCGGCCGCCGACCGTCAGTCCTCGGATCGCGCCATCGTCGGTCGCATCATCGTCCGGTCCACTTCGGCGACCGGCGGGCGAAGAAGGCCGCGACGCCTTCGGCCGCGTCGGCGGTCTGGGTGAGCAGGGAGAGCTGGGCCTGCATCGCGGTGAGCGCGTGCGGCACAGAGGTCTCGGCCGCCGCCGTGAACGCCTCCTTTCCCATCCGCACCGCCACGGGAGCCCGCGCCGCGAGCTCCTTGACCAAGGTCGTCACCTCCGCGTCGAGGTCCTCAGCCGGCACCACACGGGAGACCAGCCCGATCGACCGCGCCTCGACCGCCCCGACCCGCCGACCGGTCAGCATCATGTCCATCGCGACCTTTGGCGAGACGTGCCGAGCCAACAACGCGCTCACCATGAACGGCCACAGCCCCAGGTTGACCTCCGGGAGCCCGAACTCCGCCCGCTCCGAGGCCACCACAAGATCGCAGCCGGCGGCCAGACCCACACCGCCGGCAAGGCACAGACCCTGTACCCGGGCGATCACCGGCAGGGGGCACTCCCGCATCGCCATCAGCACGCCACGGATTCCCCCCCGCGCGGCATGCTGTTCCAGGCCGGTCGACTCGTTCTCCATCACGGCGAGATCGGCGCCGGCGCAGAACACCCGCTCGCCGGCCGAGCGGAGCAGGATCACCCGTGTTCCAGGCGGCGGCGTCTGGAGGGCGGCGGTCAGCCCGTCCGTGATCTCGTCGTTCAGCGCGTTGCGCCGAGCCTGCCGATCAATGGTCAGGGTCAGCACGCCCTCGTTCAGTCCGATCACGAGGGCACGCTCCGCCTGATCCGGCCCAGCGACCGCAGTACTCCCGCCATGGTCGACAGATTCCGTCGACTTCCCGGACGCCTGACCCATCGCATTCTCCCGTCCGCTGCGCTCGACTCCAACTCCCACGAGGCCGCAGTCGCGAGGCCCTGCCGAAGGGATGTCGGTACTGTCAGTCATCGGGCACTGACCCGCGCGGGAGATGTTAGCGATTGCTAACATCTCTGTCCAGGTCTCCGTCGCCGGCTCCGCCTCGCCCGAGCTAAACATCAGCGACAAAAATTGTGCTCCCTGTGCACTAGGCGCTATAACCATGACGACGGACCGAGTTCGCCGCACAGGGTCCATGGCCGCCAGGGTGTGCGACCGATCGAAGGGGGCTGCGTAAGTGATCGAAGCGACTTGCACCGCCTCCAAGGTCGACGGCCTCGACGAGGCATGGATGGTCACGCAGACCGCGCGAGATCTCTCCGGCGGCTACGCCTGCCCGACCGCGGAGAGCAACCCCGCCGGTCAGGACGAGCACCACGCCGCAACCGCGTGGGATCACCGATGGGGGGACCGACTCCTCCGGATCGGCTTCACCCGCATCTCCACCAAAGGGGATCTGGACGGATCCGGCGGTGGCCTGCGTGAGGCCGCCATGTTGATCAAAGCCGCCGGCGAGTTCGGGGCACTCCTCCCCCTGGCGGACAGTGTCCTTCTCGGCGGGGGGCTCCTGGCCGCCGAGGGGTTCCCACTGCCCCCGGGGCCACTCGCCGTCGCCGATCCGACCGTGGATCCGGCGGGGGTGGCCACGATCACGGTGACGATGTCCCCGACCGGCGCGGTGGTGCCGGGCCGGGCCACGCCAGGTGGTCGTGAAACTCGGCCATCAGGTACACGGCGCCATCGGCTCCACCACCGATCGGCCCCTTCACCTGACGACCACTCGGTTGTGGGCCTGGGCGACGACGCCGGCACGATGACATCTGGTCCGGACTTCTAGAACCTGGTCCGAACTTCTAGAACCATGCCTGCCACGGCACCAGGCACCGCGGCCCGCGCGCGGCCGACCGGGACTGTGGCCGTGGTGACTGCCTTGTGATGACCGCGATCAACGAAGGGACCCTGGTGTGACGGACACAGCAGCCGGCCCCGTCGACCTGGTTGTTCTCGGCGGCGGCAGCGGCGGGTATGCTGCCGCGCTGCGCGCCGCGGAACTGGGTCTTCGGGTCGTCCTCGTCGAGAAAGACAAGATCGGCGGTACCTGCCTGCACCGAGGATGCATCCCCACGAAGGCACTCCTGCACGCGGCTGAGGTCGTCGACACCGTCAACGACAGCGAGCACTTCGGAATCCGGGCCACCCTGGACGGCATCGACATGACGAAGGTCGGTGCGTACCGCGACTCCGTCATCGCCGGCCTGTACAAGGGCCTGACCGGGCTGGTGAAGGCCCGCGGGATCGAGATCGTCCAGGGGCATGGCCGGCTGGTGTCCCCGACCGCGGTGGCCGTCGGGGAGCGAGTGATCGAGGGCAGGCACGTCCTGCTCGCCACCGGTTCGGCCACCCGAACCCTCCCGGGCCTCGACCTCGACCACCGCACGGTCATCACCAGCGATGACGCACTGGCGCTGGAGCGGGTGCCCCGCTCGGCCGTCGTCCTCGGCGCGGGTGCGATCGGCTGCGAGTTCGCGTCCGTCTGGCGCTCGTTCGGCGCCGAGGTGACCATCGTCGAGGCACTGGACCACCTGGTGCCTGCCGAGGACGAGGCCAGCTCGAAGCTGCTCGAGCGTGCGTTCCGCAAGCGGGGCATCGCCCTGCGCCTCGGGGCACGGTTCGCCGAGGTCAAGACCGCCGACAACGCGGTGACGGTCTCCCTCGAGGACGGGACGACGATCGAAGCCGAGCTGCTGCTCGTCGCCGTCGGGCGTGGCCCGGTCTCCGACGGTCTCGGCTTCGACGAGGTCGGCGTTACGCTGCAACGCGGCCACGTCCTCGTCGATCGGAACCTCCGGACGAACATCCCCACCATCTCGGCGCTCGGTGATCTGCGACCAGGGCTCCAACTCGCCCACGTCGGCTTCGCCGAGGGCATCTTCGTGGCAGAGCTGCTCGCCGGGCTGAACCCGATCCCGATCGACTACGACACCATTCCCCGAGTCACCTACTCCCACCCCGAGGTGGCTTCCGTGGGCCTGACCACGGCCGCCGCACGGGAACGCCACGGGGAGATCAGTACCGCCACGTACCACCTGGCGGGCAACGGGAAGGCGCAGATTCTGCGCACCGCGGGGGCCGTGACAGTGATCTCGGTCAAGGACGGTCCCGTGGTCGGCGTCCACATGGTAGGCGACCGGGTCGGCGAGCTCATCGCCGAAGCCCAGCTGATCACCAACTGGGAGGCCCACCCCGCCGAGGTCGCCCAGCTCGTCCATCCGCACCCGACCCTCTCCGAGGCGCTCGGCGAGGCTCACCTCGCTCTCGCCGGCAAGCCACTGCACTCCCACAACTAGCGGCGTCACGGACGACATCTGTCCGGGCAAGGTTGGCACCACGAGCACGGAAGCGGAAGCGGAAGCGACGCATCAGCTTCTCCTGTCCGCCGACATAAGGGTTCCCGACCCGGACACGAGGGCGGCCCTGCTGGTGGAAGCCCTCGGTGTGCATGCCTCCGGGGCGACGAATCCGGCGCGGTGAACAGCCGGCCGCTGATCCGGGTCGACCCGGCTGCAGCCCCGCACACCTGGCCTGCACACCCCACCCTGCGCATGTACACAGCCACCGTGCCGACCCGATCGGCCCGCCGCACCCAGGAGTCCGCCCTATGGACGTCAACGGAGCATCAGTCGTCGTGACCGGCGGCGCATCAGGTCTGGGCGCCGCCACCGCCCGACGACTCGCGACGAGAGGCGCCCGCGTCGTCATCCTCGACCTGCCCACGTCCGCGGGCAAGGAGGTGGCTCACGAGATCAACGCCCTGTTCGCCCCCGCTGACGTCACCGAGACCGAAGCCGTTCAGGCCGCGATCGACCTCGCCACGAACGAGGCTCCCCTGCGCGCGGTGGTCCATTGCGCCGGGCGAGGAGGCGCGCTGCGGATCATCGACCGGGATGGTAACCCCGGCTCGCTGGAAACCTACGAACAGGTCGTCCGCATCAACCTGGTCGGCAGTTTCAACGTCCTACGACTGGCCGCGGCGCGGATGGCCGGCAACGACGAGGTCGAGGACGAGCGTGGCGTCGTCGTTCTGACCTCCTCCGTCGCGGCCTGGGAAGGCCAGATCGGTCAGATCCCCTACGCGTCGGCCAAAGCCGGCATCGCCGGGATGACCCTGGTGGCCGCCCGTGACCTGGCCAGCAGGAAGATCCGGGTCACCACCATCGCGCCCGGTCTGTTCGACACCCCGATCCTCGCCCGACTGCCGCAAAAGGTTCGCGACTCCCTCGGCGCCTCCGTCCCGCACCCGAACCGGCTGGGCGTCCCGGAGGAGTACGCGGCACTCGCCCTGCACGTCATCGAGAACCCGATGCTCAACGGCGAGACCATCCGGCTTGACGGGGCGATCCGGATGCAGGCCCGCTGACCGGAGCGAGCGGGGCGTCCCGCGACACCACTGTGCGCCCAGAGTCCGGGCGTCGTCGTGTCCGTTCCGATCGCGCGCACGGCCTGGGCACGGGCCAGGCGATTGCCGGCCCGATCAGTCGATCGCCGGCCCGCCAGGCGCCGGGCGGGTGCTCTGTCTGCAGCGACAGGTATCGATCTGATGCAGCTCGATCATGTTGTCGGCCTGGTCGTAGAGGAAGATCTGCTGACGTTTGTCGCGCCCGACCGACCAGTACTCGACGTGCAGTCGATCCAGCTCCGTCCGCGCCTGGAGAATGTCGGGGACACCGAACGCCACGTGCGAGGTGAACGGATCCCGGTCCGGTCGGCGGGCGTACCTCGACACGCCTTCCACGCCGAAGAGGTGGATCTGAGTGTCGTTGCCTGTGTCCATCCAGAACAGCGGCACGCCTGGAATCTCGCGGACACCCGGGTCGGGGGACAGCCCGAGCACGTCCTCGTAGAAAGCGCGGGTCTCGGCGACGGCATCGGGTCGCATCCGAACCGCGTGGTGGTGGATCTCCAGGCCGGTCAACGCCATCTAGCCAGCCTCCATCAACCGTATTGCGCAGGATGAACACTGTCAGTCTAGACGTTTATCCATGCACGCGGACATGCCCATCGCGTTCCGGTCAGCTCCGCATTGATCAGCATCGGCGACTCCCGCCGGGACCGCGTGCGCGCCCCGACCCGAGATACAGCCCTCACTCCCCCGACCCGCCCACAGGCTGTCACAATCGGCCAGCATGAGCACACAGAGTAATATGTATTATACCTGGTGTTTCGAGGTAGCTGGATCGGGTATCCAGCTGTTGCATCGGTGCGCGCGGGGGGTGGTCGATTTTGGACATCGAGATCGATTACGACGCACTCCTCGATCGACTCGAAATCGGCACGATGCTCGTGGGGCTGGAGACCAACCGCATCTGGTGGGTCAATCCGGCCTGCTGCCGCATACTCCGCCTCAGCGAGACAGAACTGCTCGCCATGACCTGGAACCTCTTGGTGCCACGGGACGATCTCGAAACTGATCTCGACCTCCGCCGGTCAATGATCGATGGCAGACTTTCCGATATCCGGATGGTGAGATCCTTCGTTCGGCCGGACGGCAGCCTGGTTCATATATCGGTCACCGCCACCACCGAGGTCGTGGGGGGTGAGCTGTGCCTCATCAGCCAGATCCAGGACGTGTCCGAGCAGCAGGAGGCGCACCGCAACCTTCAGATGGTGATGGACAACAGCCCGGTCTCCATCCACCTGGTGGACCAGACCGGGAAGGTGCTCTCGAGCGGCGGGGCGAACGGGAGGATGTGTGCCACCCTCAGGATCCCCCCTGGCACCAACATCTTCGAAGGCTTCATCGAGCAGGAAGCGGCCCTCGCACTGGTACGTGGTGCCCTGGCCGGCCAACCACAGACTCAGATCATCCAGACAATGGGACGATACGCCGATCTGCACATGATGCCGGTCCTGGACGACCGAGGACAGGTGGCCTCCGTTGCCATCGTCGCCACGGACGTCACCGATCGCGAACGCTCCTACGCGGAGCAGGCCACCATCGCCGACCTCGCGCGCCGAGCGCTCAACTCCGCCGAGCCGGGTTCGCTGTGGCGCCACGCTGCCCGGGTGCTTTCCGAGCACCTCGGCGCCACGGTGACCCTGCACGAGCTCCCCTGCCACGAGGACGGCCCCCATCTGGTCGCTCGGGCTGGACCGGAACCGCCGGCCGCTCTCATCGGAGCAACTGCCGCCCACGAGTCCACCCGGGAATCCGCACAGAACATCTGGATGGACGGCTGGTGGGTGACGCCGGTGCCGATCGGGCGACCCGGCGAACCCACCGCGATCATCAGCGTCTTCCGATCCACCCCCCCTGGTCATCAGCGGGCAGAACGCCCCCCGTCAGTGGACTTCGAACCGGAGTGCGGGCCGCTCGCCGATCGCGAAGCGGACTTCGTCAGGGCCGTCGCTGACGTGCTCGGATCGGCCGCCATACGCTTCGCGATGGAGGACGACATCCGATACCGCGCACTGCACGATGGCCTCACCGATCTACCCAACCGCGTCGCCCTGCTCGACCGGCTCGCCCGTCTCCTGGGCCGGGCCGACCAGAGCACCGGGATCGTCTTCATTGATCTCGACGGCTTCAAGGCGGTCAACGACACCTACGGCCATCAGGCCGGCGACCACATCCTGCGCGAGGTCGCCGATCGCCTCCGCACGTCGGTGCGTCCCGGTGATGTGGTCGCCCGCCTCGCCGGTGACGAGTTTGCCATTCTGTGCGAGCAGGTGGATTCCCTCCCCGAGATCGAACGCGTCGCCCATCGGGTGATTGCCCGGCTGGCGGCCCCGATCGACCTCGACGAAGGCCTGGTAACGCTGACCGCGAGCGCCGGTATCGCGGTGTCCGACGAGGGCCTCACCGACCCGAACGCGCTCCTCAACGCTTCCGACGTGGCCATGTACGCCGCCAAGCGAGCAGGTACCGGTCGGTACGTCGTCCACGACGGGTCGGCCCCTCGGAGTGACCGCCGTCCCAAGAATCCACGACGCCGACTGGAGTCAATCGCTGAGAAGTGAATTGCTGGATCGCGGAGAGGCTGGTTCCGGATGTGCGAGAACGCTGGGAGCCTGGCTTCCAGCATCGACCTCACCGGTGTTCGGTTGCTGAATTCCAGTGTTCAGAGCCATGTTGACCACAGCTCCTTCCAGGCCAGGCCGGTTTCCGCGAGGAACCCGAGGAGCGTGCGGGCTGGTACTGCAGCCGTTTCAGGCTGCGCCTGACCGCCTGGTGGGCCTCGTCGAGGGCGCGGGCGGCCAGGTTCACCACGGCGGTGTGCCTGAGCTGGGACCACACCCCCTCGGCCGGGTTCAGGTCCGGGGCGTAGGCCGGTAGCCGTACGGAGCCGGCCGGGTTGCGGCTCCGGCGGGGCTCCGCGCAGGCTCAGGCCGTCCCGCCCGGCGGTCCGGGCCATCGCGGCGATGAGGTGTTGAGTCAGACCCGACAGCGAGGACGGGCATCCCGCCGGCTGAGGTGCGAGACGAGGGCCCTCATCTCGCGCATGAAAGTGAGACAGATCACCGAAACTGCCATGCCTCGGCGATGGATCGGACTGAACAGGGATTGTTCAGAACGCTATGCTAGGGCGATGAGGGAGAATGGCGATGCGCTGCACCGCATTCGGGAGGGTGCGATCGCCGCGATCGCCAGACACGGGGTGCGGAAGCTTTCCATGATCGATGTTGGTGCCGAGGCCCGCGTCTCGCGGGGCACGCTCTACCGACACTTCACCTCCCGGGCCGCCCTGCTGGACTCGATCGAGGACCACGTCCTCGAGTCCTTCGAGTCAGCGGTGACACGGGGCGTGGCCTCCGATCCAGATCTTGATCGTCGGGTCAACGTAGTGATCGCCGCTATTCTCGACTTCGGTCGCCATCCCGATCTTGCGCGGATTCTCGTCTCCGAACCGACCCTCGTCCGGGACTTCATGACGAGGAACTTCGACAAGATAGTCACTCCGGTCGCGAGGGCGCTGGCTCCCGTCGCGGGCGACGACCATTCCGGCCTTCCCCGGCTCGACCCGTGGTCCGTGGCAGAGATCCTCGTCCGGCTATGCTTTTCCTATGCCCAGGTGAATCCATCCAACGGACTGCGCTCCGCGGAGGACCTTGACCAGGTGGTCGACCGTCTCCTCGGCCGCGAGGCACGGGCACTACCCGCTGGAGTGGACGCGCGATGGGACGAGGTCTCCGAACTCGGTTCCTGAGTTTTCCCCAGTTTCTGCGCGCTGAATCCGTACGTTCCGCCGCCGTTCACACGAGGCAGCGATGTGACGGCGGAAAGCTCCGCCGTCGTTGATCGTCGACCCCGGGCGCATGCCGCACTTGGTGACGATGAGCACCTCGCCGCGCCGGCCCGACCGGGCGAGCACGTCCCCGACGACGCGCTCGCTCTCGCCGGCGTGGTGAAGTCAGTCGTGTCGATCATGTTGATGCCGACACCGAAAGCGCTCAACAGCATGCTCTCCGATATCGCCGTATCCTGCCGCGCCACCGAAGTTCAGCGCGCCCAGAGTGAGAGCGGAACGCTGGACCGTTGCCCGCGGGACTGGCGCCGGGCGGCTCCCGCTAACCGGCCCCACCCTGGATCCCGGAGCCAGACTTGACGGTTTGATGCGAAAAGAACAAGATTTGATAAAAGTGTACCGTTGTGGGACGCTTCGGTCTTGGTCGACCCTTGCTCCGGGCGAGGGGATGGGAGTCTCCGAATGTCTTTGACCGCTTGTCACATCTGCGAACTCGGCTCATCCGCCACGGACGCCCAGATCGTTTACCGGGATGGCGAGTGGACGATAGCCAGCCCGGTCCCGGTCCCCGGCTGGATGATGCTCTTCCCGGACCGGCACAACGACGGCGCCTGGGACGTGGACGAGAAGGCGGCGCTGCGGCTGGGACCTCTGCTCGTCGCCCTGACCGGGGCGGTCCGCGAGGCTACCGGGGCCGAGCGCGTGTACTCCATGTACCAGGGGGAGAACGCGCTGCACTTCCATTTTCTGGTGATGCCACGCGGGGCGGACGTCCCCCAGGAGTGGCGGGGCGCAGGCCTGGTCGGCAGACATGCCGAACTCGTCGACGCCGACAGGTCGGCCGTGGTACTCGACAAGGTGCGGGAGCTGCTCGGCGCGCGTCTCGGCACCCTGTGATCGGTAGCGGTGGAGTGAGGAGATCGCGTCCCGGCTGGCCGGGACGCTCACGGACCGGGGCCGGTTCGAGGAGCGCTGGGAGCCGACGTCGGGGAGACAGCGAACCGGCTGGGTCAGGTTCGGACGCACCCGTGAGAGTCATCCGCCGGCAGCTCTCCGACCCGCCGGCCCTTTCCCCTGACCGGCAGCGCGACGCCCTCGACCAGATCATCACAGAGATCACCCGGCCCACGAAACACAACGATCACCGCGAACGCTCCCACCCCCACGCCGTCCGGCGCGCCGCCCCGAGCCGCTTCCCCGTCAAGCAACCCGGCGAGTGGCCCTGAGACCTGACCAGTTACGTGTGAGCTGTAGCACTAAACAGTTTGGGCGATAAATGTCCATTGGATACTTTTCGTCAAAAATGCGTCGCCAGT
The DNA here is from genome assembly GCF_000374165.1 of Parafrankia elaeagni. GTDB lineage: Bacteria > Actinomycetota > Actinomycetes > Frankiales > Frankiaceae > Parafrankia > Parafrankia elaeagni. Next base: position 77,246 of record NZ_KB893715.1, on the reverse strand, counting down.
CACAGCGTGAACTCGCGAATCGCGATCTAGACTGGGAGACGTGGCTACTTCCGCGGACACCCCGCAGCGGATCCTCTCGAGCGCCTTCACGGTCCTCGCGCGGCTGGGGTCGCAGCGCCTGACCATGGCCGACATAAGTCGCCAGTCAGGCCTTTCCCGCGGGACTGTGTACCGGTACTTCTCGACCAAGGACGAGGTGCTCGCGGCACTCGCGACGCACTTGAGGACGACCTTCGAGACGCAGCTCAACCGGATGATCGCCAGCCAGCCGGGGCTCGATCGGCGGGTCGACGTGGTTGTGGAACACCTGCTGTCCTTCACCCACGACTCCGAGTTCCTGAACGTCGTGGATGTCGATCCCTGGTTTGTCCGGTCTTTCCTGGCCGACCATATCGACGAACTCATCACCCCGGTCGCACGTGCGCTCGCGCCCGCCGCGGGCAGCGTTCGCCAGGATCTCGCGCGGCTCGATCCGTGGCAGGTCGCGGAGATCGTGGTCCGGCTGGCCGCGTCGTATCAGCAGGTGCCACAGGGATGCGGCAGCGACGCGAGCGTCTCCCTGCGTGATGCCACCCGGTCGATGCTGGGCTGTCTCCCTGTACACACGGCCACCGTCCCCGCCCAGGGGGCCAGGCCGACCTCACACGCGCCCTACTTCCTGTCGGCACGCACCGTGACCGAAGTGGATAGCCCGCTCGCCTCCACAGGCTGAGCACAGCTGCCGTAGGGGCCGGCGGGCAGCCATGACGGCCCTCCACAGCGACTAGCGCATGTAAAACAGCCTCTGTACAGTGCGACGCATGCTGTGGCTGGCCGCTCGAGGCCAGCCACGTATGTCGACTGACGGAGCCAGCATGAACCGACCGGTGGCCAGGACCACCTCCGGCACGACGGAACAACCGATCTGGCACCACCGGTCCAGCCAGCTTGTTCCGTCCGGCCGCGGCCTCACGTGACCCTGGACGATCCAGAGGTACGGCACCAGAAGCCGATGAGACTCCTCGACAGGTGCGCGGTGGTCACCGGTGCGGGCGGGGGTGTCGGCCGCATGTTCTCCCGAGCTCTGGCCGACGAGGGCGCGCGGGTGGTCGCCGCTGACATCGACGTGGCCAAGGCAAATGTGACCGCGGCCGAGATCGTGGCCAAGGGTGGCGAGGCGATCGCCGTCGCGGTCGATGTCACCGACAACTGGTCACCCGAGGCGATGGCGGAGGAAGCGATCGCCCATTTCGGCGGCATCGATATTCTAGTCAACAACGCGGGCCGACACCTCCGCCAGTACTACGCGAGCAGTCTGGAGATCTCCGGGGAGGCACTCCACGAGCTGTTCGCCGTCAACGCCTTGGGCCCGCTGATGGCCGCCAGAGCCTGTGTGCCGAGCATGCGTGCACGCGGGGGAGGAGTGATCATCAATCGGTCGTCGGTGGCGGCGTACGTGCCTCGTAATCCCTACGGCGTCTCTCGACTCGCAGTCAACGGACTGACGATCGCCCTCGCGAGCGAGCTGGCGAAGGACAACATCCGCGTGAACGGCATCGCCCCGAGCCTTCTCGACAACCGGCTCACCCTGCGTTCCCTCTCCCTCGACGAGCAGGACCGCCTGATCGCCGCCCAGAAGATCCAACGCCACGGCCGCAGCCAGGATCTGGTGAGTACGCTGCTTTTCCTGGTGACGGACGACAGCAGTTTCATCACGGGCCAGACCATCACCGTCGACGGTGGGAGGGTCGACCGGATCTGAGCGCTCGCGCCCTCCAGCTGGAAGGGCACGAATCAGCTCGTCCCTGTCTGCCGACCCCGACGCACACCGGACGAGGCGCTGGAGTATCCGGGCGGCGTCCTTGACGCCCTCAGAACTCAATACGTAATATACATCCGATGCCCAATATGTTACATGCCTGCGGGACACCCCGCGAGATGCTCCGGGCCGACCGTCCCAGCCTCGACGGTGCGGACGGTGTTGCATGAGCCCCGAGCGTCGCCCGGTCGCCGTGGTCACCGGGGCCTCCCGAGGTACCGGTCTCGCGATCTCCCGGGCACTCGCCGCAGACGGCTACCGCGTCGGACTCCTCGCCCGCCCGGGAGCCAGCCTGGACGCCGCCGCCGGAGAGCTGGGCGAAGCCGCTCTCCCGCTGCCCGCCGACCTGTGCGATCCCGATGATGTGCGGGCCGCGTTCGCGCAGGTGGCCGACCGGTTCGGCGCGCTCGACGTGCTGATCAACAACGCCGCGTCCGCGCGGCCCCACCGGATCGAACAGGCCAGCGATGACGAGCTGCGCCAAGAGGTGGGCACCAACCTGCTCGGCCCGATGTACACCGTGCGGGCCGCGGTTCCGCTGCTGCGACGATCGCCCCGGCCGCAGATCATCAACATCTCCTCGGAGTCGGTCACCGACCCGTTCCCCTACCTGGTGGTGTACGCCGCGACGAAGGCGGCGCTCGAGACAATCACCTACGGGTTGACTCATGAGCTGCGTGCCGACGGCATCCGCGTCACATTGCTGCGCATAGGCCAGACCGTGACCACCTTCAAGGACAGCTGGGACGAGGCGATGCTGGCCGAAGCGTTGGCCGCCTGGGAGGCCGGCGGGTTCAAAGCCCGGGTCTCGGGCGCCGTGGCCCAGCCACCGGAGCGGGTGGCCGAGGCCGTCCTGGTCACCCTCAGGCAGGCGCACGGGTCGGTGATCAGCGAACTTTCGGTCCGGGCGTTCAGCTGAGCGCACCGCCTGACCGATCCTCTGGCCTCGGCCGCACCGTCCTACGGGCTGCCGGATGAAATCGATGACTGTGGAGGTAGTCGATGACGGACGTGCTGGCGGGCGTGCGGGTACTCGAGGTCGCCATGTGGACGTTCGTCCCCGCGGCGGGAGCGATACTCGCGGAGTGGGGCGCCGACGTCGTGAAGGTGGAGCATCCGGTGTCCGGGGATCCCCAGCGGGGCCTCATCAACTCCGGATTCATGCCGGCCGCCTCCGGCGGCCTCAACTACATGATCGAGGTTCCGAACCGGGGCAAGCGCAGCATCGGCATCGACCTGAAGAACCCCGAGGGAATCGCGCTGCTCTACAAACTCGTGGAGAACTCCGACGTCTTCGTGACCAACTTTCTGCCGGAGGCCCGCCGCAAGCTAGGAATCGAGCTGGCGGACATCCGCAAGCACAATCCGGACATCATCTACGTTCGCGGTTCCGGTCACGGCCAGCGCGGCCCCGATGTCGATCAGGGCGGCTTCGACTCCGCCACCTACTGGGCACGGGGCGGTATCGGCTACGCACTGTCCCCGCCGGAGCAGACCCATCCCACCCGGATGCGTTCCGCGTTCGGGGACGTGACGGGCGGGCTGTCGATCGCCGGCGGCATCACGGCGGCGCTGTACCGGCGGCAGAAGACCGGGGTGCCCTCGGTGGTGGATGTCTCGCTGCTGGGCGTCGCGCTGTGGAACCTCTCGGTCGATGTCGCCTCCGCGCCGCTGCGCGAGGGTCAGGACGTGTTCCGCTACGACCCTGAGAACCTGGTGAACCCGACCGTCGGCATCTACCGCACGAGCGATGGCCGTCACCTCAACCTCACCCTGCTCCAGTCCGATCGGTACTGGGCGGAGCTCGTCACCCGGCTCGGTCATCCTGAGCTGGTCGAGGACCCCCGGTTCGTCGACCACGGAGCTCGCGGTCGCAACTCTCGCGAATGCACACAGACCCTCAAGGGGATCTTCGAGTCGAAGACGCTCGCGGAGTGGAAGAATGCTTTCGTCGGCTTCGAAGGCGTCTGGGCTCCGCTGCAGACCCCGGCCGAGGTGCACCAGGACCCGGCTGTCATCGCCAACGGGCTGATTCGCACCCTCGAGACCACCAGCGGTCAGCCGCTGGCGGTCGCCGCCAACCCCGTCCAGTTCGACGAGACCCCGCCCGATACACCAGCCGCGCCCGCCCACGGTCAGCACACCGAGGAGCTTCTGCTGGAGCTGGGCCTGTCCTGGGAGGACATCATCGCCCACAAGGAGTCAGGCGCCATTCTCTGAGGCCTCGACACGAGAGCCGCCGGCACCCGCGCGACCGAAGGACGACGAGGGCCCCGAGCCGATGCCGGCTCGGGGCCCTCGTGCCGGCCCGGTTCACCTCAGCCGGCCGCCACGCCCCACAGGATGGCCTTCGTCTCCAGGTACTCGGCCAGCCCGGCCTCGCCGAACTCCCGGCCGATGCCGCTGAGCTTGTACCCGCCGTACGGAGCCTGGGGGCTGATACCGCCACCACCGCCGTTGAGCGCGATCTGCCCGGTTCGGACCCGCCTGGCGACAGCAAATCCGCGCGCGGGGTCTCCACTCCACAGCGCACCGTTGAGCCCGAAGTCGGTGTCGTTGGCGACCGCGACGGCCTCGTCGTCGTCCCCGACCGGGATGACCACGGCGACGGGCCCGAAGATCTCCTCACGGGCGATCCGCATGGTCCTCTTCACCTCGGTGAAGATCGCCGGGTTGACGTAGTAGCCGACATCAAGGTCAGCGGGACGTCCTCCGCCATGAACCAGATTCGCGCCCTCGGACACCCCGATCCGGACGTACTCTTCGACGCGGGCCCGCTGCGCCTCGCTGATCATCGGGCCCAGGTCCGTCGCGGCATCACGCGGATCCCCCACCTTGAACGACGAGACCAGCGCCGTCAGCCGCTCCACCGCCTCGTCGTGCAGGCTCTCGTGGATCACCAGGCGGCTCATGCAGCCACAGCCCTGGCCGCTGTTACGGACGAAACTGTAGGCAAAGTGCTCGACGGCCCGCTCGACATCGGCATCGTCCAGGACGATGTCGGCGTTCTTGCCGCCCAGTTCGAGGACCACCCTCTTGATGGTCGGCGCGGCCTGGCCGAGGATCGCACCCCCGACCGGAACCGAGCCGGTGAAGGTGACGACGTCCACCCCGGGATGGGAGGACAGCCGCTGGCCCGCGTCGGTGTCGTCCGAGGGGAGGATGTTGAGCACCCCGGGGGGGAATCCCACCTCCGCGGCAACCTCGGCGAGCAGCAGCGCGGTCAACGGTGTGGTCGGCGCCGGCTTGAGGACCACCGTGCAGCCGGCCGCGAGGGAGGGGCCGAGCTTCGAGATGGCGACCAGGAACGGGTAGTTGAACGGGGTCAGCGCGGCGACGACCCCGGCCGGCTCCTGCACCACGACGCCCTGACCGAGGCTCGCTCGGCCCGGGGCACCCACTGACGGCGGCAGCGGCCGGCTGAAGGAGTAGGTGGTGAGCACCCGGTCGACCATGTCGGACAGATGCTCGAGCGCCGCCTGCACCTGGAGACCGTTGGCCAGGAAGACGGGCGTGCCGACCTCGGCGATGACGAGGTCGGTGATCTCCTGCTTGCGTTCGACGAGCCGGTCGCGGAAGCGGCGGAGCACCACGGCCCGCTCGGCCGGTGTCGTCCTTCCCCATGGGCCGGTGTCGAAGGCCTGGCGCGCGGCCGCCACGGCCCGGTCGACGTCCGCGGCCCCGGCGTTGGCGACCTCGGCGATCACCTGCTCCGTTGCGGGATTGACGACCGGCAGCGTTCTGCCGCCAGTAGCTGGCACCCACCGTCCATCAATGTACAGCTGGTGCTCCACGCGAGCTCCTCTCGGGGAAGCGGATTCATCACGCCCACCCAGGCACAAGACGCCCGGACCCACGACACATGACAACAGGACACCTGAACGTGAGGCGCCACGAACGTGAGACGCCACGAACGTGAGACGCCATGAGCTTAAGACATATTGAACATAGATAGTTACACCTGCACTCAGGCTAGGTCGGGCGAGCCCGACGGTCAAGGTCGGCCGCACCCCGAGGCACACAACACCGAACCGCCACCCCACCACAGATGATCTACACATAGGAGACAGATTCCGCCTAAAATGTAGATCCGTGTGACGCGTCGTGACGCAGAATCGAGGTAGGCATGCCGAGCAGCCCTGCCCAAACGGCCCAGGTCGCTCCTGGCGAGAAACCGCACGGGGAGTCTCCCGGCACCCCCGGCGCGCCGGCCGCCCGAACCCCCCCGGCCCGCCAGTCTTTCGCTCTCGCCGATGCCTGGTGGCCGCTCGGCCATCGGGCTGAGATCACCACCAGTCCCGTCCCGGTGCTCCTGGGCGCACGGTCCCTGGCCGTCTACCGCGACCATGCCGGCATCGTGTGTGCGCTCGCCGACCGCTGCCCGCATCGCCGGCTGCCGCTGTCCCTGGGCAGGGTCAACGAACAGGGACTGCTGCAGTGCGGCTACCACGGCTGGGCCTTTGACGGCCGCTCCGGGCAGTGCGCGTTGATCCCCAATTTCCGTCCGGGCGAGAAGCCTTCGAGCCGCATCGCCGTCGCAGCCTTCCCCGTCGTCGAGACGGGCCCCTTCGCCCTCGCCTGGACCGGGGGGACGGCGACCGCGCCGCCCGCACCCGGCTGGCTCGACGGTGGCGCGCCCAGCCGAGCGGCGGCGGAGCGTGACGGATCCCCCGCCGGCTGCCCACGGACACTCGCCGGCACCGTCGAGGTCCGCGCCCCCCATCGGCAGGTCGCCGACGCGCTGCTGGTCAACCCCGGTGCGGCGCTCGGCCTGGGATGGTTGTTCGGCTCCGGAGACGAGATCGCGGCCCCGTGGGTTCTCGACCAGAAGCCTGACGGCGCCGCCGTCTCAGTTCGCCGGGAGCGACTGACCTTCGCGGTCCGCAGGATCGCGACCTACGATCGGGCGCTACGCGGTTCCCGGGCAAGCACGGTCACCATCGCCTCCGGCGGTTCCCTCCTCCTCGTGGAGAGCGACACCACTCCCGCGCTGCACCAGGCCCGTGTCGCGCTGGGGCTGACGCCGACCGGTGGCTACCGGACCGTCGTTCGCTGGCATCTCACAGTGGCGGGCCCAGGCGGGGTCGCGGCCCTGGTCGCGGCCCGCGTCGCGCTGACCCGGAGCACCCGCGCGGCGCGCCGACTGGAGCAGGCGGCTGACCGCTCGGCCACCGTCGCGGATCCCGCCGTCGACCTCATCCACCCGGAGCCCACGACAACGACAACAAGCGCGTGATGACGAACAGGAGAAGTCATGAGCACCGGTTACAGCGCTGTCTCGACTGAGGTTCCGCACGTATCCGGTGACCGTGGGCCGCAGACCGACGACCCGCTCGGCGACAACGCACCGGACGAGCGGACCCGACGCCGTTCGACCTCGATCACCACGGACTTCCGGCCCGGGTCGTTCGGCCTGCGCGACACCTGGTTTCCCGTTGCGCACACCAGCCTCGTCGGCCGGCGGGGACTGCGCCGCGCCATCCACGGGCTGCCCGTCCACCTGTGGCGTTCGGAGGGTTCGCTGGTCGCCAGCGAGGACTCGCCCGCCGATCGGGAGCGGGGCCGGAGGCGGGCGAGCTCTTTCACCGGCGGCAGCGGGTTCTACCCGAGCGTCGAACGATATGGGTATGTCTGGGTCTGGTACGGGGATCCGGCGAACGCTTCCCCCGATCTGATCCCCGCAATCCCGTTCCTCCCCGAGGACCGCGGCCTGCGTCGTCACCAGCTCGCCAACGTGGTCTTCGACTGCAGCTACGAGCTGGTCTGCGAAAACCTTCTCGACCTGACCCACGCCGACTACCTGCATTCGTCGCTGACCGGCGACGCCCTCTCCGATGACGACGTCGTGGAGGTGACATCGACCTCGGAGACGGTGACGATGACGCGCACCGCGACCGGGCGCCGGACGCCGAAGGCGCAGCGTCAGCTCGCCAAGTCCGAGTTCCAGGACTTCAGGGCAGTGACGCTGGTGTACGTCCGCAGCGGGGTCTGCCTGCTCCACGGCGATTTCCGGCCGGGGATGTCGGTCCGGATGGTCCACCCCGCCAACCCCGAGAGCACGAACCGCTGTCGCACCACGGTCTCCTTCAACCCCCAGCGCGGTCCGGCCTGGGCCCGGGCGATGATGCCGCTGTCCGCCCATCTCGTCGGGCGCCAGGACAACTGGGCGCTGAAACCGCAGAACTCCCTCTACCTGCGCCCTGACGGTGAGAAGGACCTGAACTCCCGGTTCGACACCGCTGGCCTGCGCTACCGCAGGCTCTTCCTCGCTCTGGTCGAGCGGCAGATCCGGGGCGACACCAGCTATCTGGCCGACGGCGACCCGGGCCGCGACGTGACGGCCGAACTCGGACTGGACCGGCCGTAGGTACCCGTCGAGCCGCTGGAGCTGACCTCGCGCGAGCCGACGCTGGTCGACCTGAAAATCAGTCGGCCTTACATCAGTCGCAGACAGGCCGGTCCTCCTCGGTGCTTCCCGAGGAGGACCGGCCCGCGACGTGCGAGGCCAGGTGTCAGCCGCCAGTCGCCGGGATCAGCGGGGTCACCCACTTGCCGTCCGTCGGGACGATCTCGCCGTCCTCGACCTTTCCGAACTGGATGCTCTGGTTGAACAACCGGCTGAGCCCGGGGAGGCTGGCCGGCTTGTCCGTGGAGTACGGCGGGAGGATTCCCTGCATGTCCAGATTTTTGATTGTGCCCAGTTCGGCGAGCAGGCTGGGCCCGTCGATCTCGGACAACTGCCCCTCCTCGATGACCTTGGCCACCGTCTGCACCGCGAGCCAGGCGCCTACCGACCAGTCGCTGAGCTTGGCGTCCGGCGCGAACTGCTCCATGTCCGCCTTGAAGGCCTTCATGCCGGGAACGTCCGAGGTGAGCGGCGCGTACAGGCTGGCGACCGTCAGTCCCTCCGCGGCCGCACCCAGCTTCTCCACCAGGTCCGCGTCGATGGAGGGCGTCGCGAACGGCAGGTCGATGCCGGCCTGGCGGGCCGTCTGAATGAACTTGATCGTTTCCGAGGGCTGCAGAGCGATCACGATGCCGTCGGAGTCCCGAGCCGCCGCCGCGGCGAGCGGAGCCACGTCGGTGGAGCCCAGCGGGACCGGAACCTTGGCACCGAGTTCCGCGCCGGTGCCCCTGAGGCCGACCTCGACGAACGCCGTGGACGCGGCGCCCTGCGAGATATCGGTGTAGACGATGCTGACCTTCTCCGCACCGGCCTGCGCCAGTGCGCGCGCCGCTCCCGCGATCGCCGTGGGGGCACCCGCCATCAGCGGGAAGGCGATCTCGCTGGAGAAGTCGGACGGCGAGATGGCGTAGTTGCCGACCGCCGGGATGTTGGCCTCCTCCAGGATCGGGTTCGTCGCGTCGCCCTGGCCGCTGATTCCACCGACCACCGCGACGACGTCATCGGTCACAGCCTGACGGGCACAGGCCGTGGCGGTGTTCGGGTTGAACTTGTCGTCACAGGCTTCGATGCGGATCGGGCTGCCGTTGACGCCACCCCTGGCATTGATCGAAGCCGCCGCGGCCTCCGCCGCCGCCACGGACATCGTGGTATCGGCCTGGTTCGCCGCCGTCAACTGCGAGATGATCATGAATTTGATCGGCGGCCCGGTCGGCTCCGGACCGACCGCTGTGGCACCGCCGGACGAGGCGTCCGACGAGTCGTCGTCACTGCCACATGCCGCCAGGCCTAAGGACGCGGCAAGCGTGAGTCCCAGACTCAGTGAAACTAAACGGGTTGCCCCCTTGCGGACAGCCACCACTACCCCCTTATGTGAACAAGACAACTGAGACAGCGGGAACATACTTCGTTTCATTAGTGCAATGGAAGACGTCGTCGAGAGTCTCCGTGGACGTGCCGAAAAAGTCACGGCGTGTGGTCGGCAGTCGGGTACGGGCACACGGCTCCCGGCAACGACGTCGAGGCCCATGCCTCCTCCACGAGAGGGAAACACGGGCCGACGAAGTACGGCGTCCCGGCGCGGTAGCCGTGGGACGCGGTAGCCGTGGAATCAGGCGGTGAGCAGGAAACAGCCTCCCAGCGGTCCGCCACCGGCCCCCACCACCGCCACCTCGGCCCCCGCCACCTGGCGCTCGCCCGCCCGCCCCTGCAGCTGGACCGCGGCCTCGTAGAGCAGGCTGTAGCCGTGCACCCGGCCGCCGGACATCTGGCCCCCGCCGGTGTTCAGGGGCAGCTCACCATCGAGATCGATGCGGCTGCTCCCGGCGACGAACTGCGCGGCCTCCCCGCGGCCGCAGAAACCGAGGGCTTCCAGCCAGATCAGCGTCAGGATGGAGAACCCGTCATAGAGTTGGGCGACGTCCACGTCGGACGGACGCAGATCCGTACGCGTCCACATCTGGCGGGCGGCGTCCGCTGACGGGAAGTCCAGCGGATGGGACCACTGGTCCCAGAAGGGACGGGTCGACAGCGCGCTGCCCAGGGCCGCGATCCGGACCGGCGAACGCAGGTCCGCCGCGGTGTCCGCGGCCGAGACCACGATCGCGACCGAGCCGTCGGCCGGCACGTCGCAGTCGAACAGGCAGAGTGGGTCCGAGATCATCCGGGCGTCCAGGTAGTCCTGGATGGTGATGGGCGTCCGGTAGACCGCGTCCGGGTTGCGACCGGCATGCCGCCGGGAGGACACCGCGAGCCCGCCCACCTGCTCGCGGGTGGCGCCGTACAGGTGGAAGTACCGCTGCGCCACCTGTCCCAGCCAGTGCACCGCCGTGACCGAACCGAAGGGCCGCAACCACTCCTGGAGCCCGACCACTCCGACGACGTCCGCCGGCGAGGTCGTGTTGCGCCCGCCCCCGCGCTGCCCGGTCGATTCCGAGGTGGTCCGGTAGACCAGGACGTGACGGGCGTAGCCCGACGACACCGCGAACACGGCGGACATCACGGCGGCGAGCTGGCTCGGGCCGTCCTGGACGGCGGCGTGCCAGACCAGTTCGAGCCCGAGAGCGTCCTGGACCCGGCCGGTCGCGGGACCGCAGAATCCGGGGGCAGCCGGGTACTCCCCGGGCCAGCCCACCAAGCCGTCGATGTCGGCCAGGGTGAGGCCCGCGTCGGCGACGGCACGACGGCACGACTCCGTGGTCAGGTCCAGGTCGGACCGGCCCAGCCGGCGGCCGAGCCGCGAGAGCCCGACGCCGCCGATCACGGCGCCGTCCTCGGGACGCCGGTCACCCATGCCGCACCGCCCGCGGCGAGAACAGCGGGAGGTAGACGTCATCGGCGCCGCCAGCGCCGTCGTCCCGCCCGTGGTGCTCGAACACGACCCCGACCTCCATACCGATCCACACGTCCTCGGGCTCGACGTCGACCAGCCTGGTGGTCAGGTGCACGTCGTCCTGCTCGGCGAGGGCGACGATCGCCAGCACGTACGGAACCTCCAGCCACGGGATGAACCGCTGCCGGTTCACCGTGTAGGAGAAGACCGTCGCCCGCCCGCTGACCGGAGCCGGGCCCAGGCCCTCATGTCCGCAGGCGCGGCACGAAGGAGTCGGTGGGTGCGCGAACCGGGCGCAGCTCGCACAGCGCAGGATGCGCAGCACTCCGTCCGCTCCACCCCGCCAGAAGTACGTGGTGTCCACCGACCACTGCGGCCAGGGAATGCGCGCACCCACCGGAGCCTCGCGGATCTCGGCCGCGGGCGCCGGAGCGCCGGCGGACGGTCTCCCCGCTCCCGCCAGCGTCACAGGTGCACCGATATGGCCCGCTCAGGGCAGCCCTGGTAGGCCCGCTGGGCGTTGTCCTCACTGCCGGGAGGGATCACCCGTTCGTCCACCGCCGAGTAGCCCAGATCGTCGAGCGGAAAGTTCTCGGGATCCAGTCCAAAGCACAGGGCATGCCCCTGGCACTTGTCGTGGTCGACGGTGACGCGCACGGGAGCGACCTCCTCACTGTGGGCCCCGCGTGAGCTGGGGCCCGCCCTTCCTGTCGGTGGTGACAACGGACGGCGAGTCTCAGACCTGCGGGATCGGCGCCGGAGTGAAGTCGAAGACCCGGATCGCGTTGCCCTGCAGAATCTTGTACACCTCTTCGTCGGTGCGGCCGGCGAGCCGCGCATGGATCACCTTGCGCGAGTTCGGCCAGGACGAGTCGGAGTGCGGGTAGTCCGTCTCCGCCATGACGTTGTCGATGCCGATGGCGTCGAGGTTCGCGACCCCGAACTCCTCGTCGATGAAGCAGCCGTAGATGTGATCACGGAACAGCTGGTGCAGGTCGGCGTCGAGCACCTCGGGGGGAAGCGACGCGCCGTCCTGGCCCTTGATCGAAACGCCGTCCTTGCCGGCCCAGTAGCGGTGCCGGTCCAACACGTAGGCGGCACGCTCCAAAGTCGCCGGGATCCAGCCGATGCCGCCCTCGGAGAGCGCCACCTTGATCTGCGGGAAACGTACCAGGGCACCGCTGAACAGCCAGTCGGTCAGGTTGTTCATGGCGTTGAGGGGCTGCAGCACCACACTGACCATCATCGGGCAGTCGGGCGCGGTGGTCGGCATCCGCGACGACGACCCGATGTGGGTGCAGACCACCATGCCGGTGTCCTCGGCCGCCTTCAGCACCGGGTCCCAGTAGCGCCCGGCGTCGTACAGCGACGGCAGGCCGAGGGCGGAGGGGCCCTCGGAGAAGCAGAAGCCGCTGGCGCCCTTGTCCTTGCAGCGCTCGATCTCCTTGACCGCGAGCTGCGGATCCCACAGCGGGATCAGCGTCAGCGGGATGAACCGCCCCGGCGCCGAGCCACACCACTCGTCGATCATCCAGTCGTTGTAGGCCTGCACGCACAGCAGGGCGAGCTCACGGTCCTCGGCCTCGTGGAAGACCTGGCCGCAGAAGCGGGGGAAGGACGGGAAGCAGAGCGAGGCGAGCACCCCGTCGACGTTCATGTCCTCGAGCCGGGCCTTCGAGTCGTAGCATCCCGGCCGCATCTCGTCGAACCGCAGCGGCTTGGTGGTGAACTCGGACCGGGCTCGCCCGGCCGAGGCACCGAGCCCCGTCGTCGGGACCTTCTTCCCCTCGTACACCCAGTACTCTTCGTCGCCCTCGCGGACGACCTGGGGGGCTACCTCCGCGTACTTGGCCGGCAGGCGGTCCAGCCACACCCTCGGGTGTTCGAGAACATGATCGTCAACAGAGATCATCCAGTCCAGCTGAGCACGATCGGTGAAACTGGGGGTCGTGGACGGACTGGCCATCGCTGTCTCCTAACTGGGGGGTCGCCGCTGTACCACGTCGCACCGGTTCCTCGTTCGTACCGGCACGACATGGAGATCGGCCGGCGGTCCGAGGTGGTCCCGACCTGCCAGCCAGTACGACGTAACAACTTTAACGCATTTTGTATATTACGTATTGCGTCATTGATCGTCAAGCGGTCAGTCTGTGGACCGGTCCCAGCCGCGTCCCGACAGAGGCCGGACACGGTCGGCGGCGACGGCCCGACACGAGCGCCCCGAACCACGGCAGGCGTCGACACGCTCGTCCGGATCGTGCACAGGAGTGCATCGCGCAGCCAGGGCGAGCACAGGTCAGGACGAAGCCCACGACTCCGGAGGCCGGCGAGGGCGCCGGTCCCGAGGAACGCCCTGGCACTCACCAGAACGTCACGACTACCATCCAAGACTTGAACATGTAGAACAGTCTGCGTCTAGTATGACTCTCGCCATCTCGGCTGGCCGACCAGGTAGCCCGGGGTGTGGCGACTGAAGGGAGCCACTATGGGTCGAGTATCAGGAAAGGTCGCTTTCGTTACGGGAGCCGCCCGGGGGCAGGGCCGGAGCCACGCACTCCTGCTGGCCGAGGAGGGTGCCGACATCATCGCGGTCGACATCTGCGAGCAGACCGAGTTCGCCAACTACCCCCTCGCCACCGCGGACGATCTGGCCGAGACTGTCGCACTGGTCGAGAAGCTGGACCGGCGGATCATCGCACGCACCGCCGACGTGCGGGACCGGGCGGCTCTCGTCTCCGTTGTCGCGGACGGCATCGCCGAACTCGGCCGTCTGGACATCGTTGTCGCCAACGCCGGGCTCTGCCCGCTGGGTGCCGATCTACCGGCCGCCGCGTTCCTGGAAACGGTCGAGGTCGACCTGGTCGGGGTGATCAACACTATCTCGGCGGCTCTGCCCCACCTTGGCGCCGGAGCCTCGATCATCGCCACCGGTTCCGTGGCCTCCCTGGTCGTCGGCCATACGGACAGCCCCACGAACGGTCCAGGCGGTGCCGGCTACGCCCACGCCAAGCGCGCGATCGTGCCGCTGGTACGGGATCTCGCGCTGGCGCTCGCCCCGGAGATGATCCGGGTCAACGCGGTGCACCCGACGAACTGCGACACCGGCATGCTGCAGTCCGAACCGATGTACCGCCTGTTCCGGCCGGATCTCGAGGCGCCGACCCGCGAGGACGCGGAGTCGGCCTTCGCATCCCTGCAGGCCATGCCCAACGTTCCGTACATCAGCCCGCGAGAGGTCAGCAACGCCGTCCTCTTTCTCGCGTCCGACGAGTCCAGGTACGTCACCGGTCTACAGCTCAAGGTCGACGCCGGCGCCACTCTCAAGCAGCCGAACCTCTCCTAGGCACAGCCCGGTACGCGAACGGCCGACAGCGATGATCGAAATGGCGGTCACAGAGAATGCGTTTCGCACCACCCGCCCCCGGCACATTATCCAAAAGGAGTTCGTAGCATGTTGATTGATTTGCATGCGCATCAGATGACCCCGGAGATGTTCGACCAGCACGAGCACTGGGGTCCGTTCTGGGACGACGGTACGCTGCGGATCGGTGACTGGAAGCTGGGCACGAAGCGGTACCCGGGCGGGCCGACCCCGAAGACCCAGGACCAGCTTTTGGAGCTGTGGAAGCCGGAGCCGCGGTTGGCTGCGTTCGACCGGGCGGGCATCGACAAGGTCGTGCTCTCGATGCCGCTCCACATGGTCATGTACCACACCGATGTGGACTTCGCGACCCGGTGGGCGCAGACGGTCAACGACAGCTTCGCCCAGTACTGCTCGTCAAACCCGGAGAGGTTCTACTTCTGGGCGCAGATCCCGATGCAGGACCCCCAGGCCGCGGCGAAGGAACTCGAACGTGCCGTCACCCAGCTCGGGGCGCAGGGCGTGAGCATCGGCGGGGACAACTTCGGCGGCCGCCACGCCCACGACCCGGCACTGTACCCGGTCTGGGAGAAGATCTCCGAGCTGGGTGTGCTGGTGTTCGTGCACGGCTTCAACCAGTCGGTGACGTGGGGTGACCGGGCGTGTGACGACCCGTTCGACACCACGTCGATCATCGGTATGAACAGCGATGAGACACTCTTCTACTGGTACATGACGAACGGCGGGGTCCTCGACGACTTCCCCGACCTGAAGATCCTCATCACGCATGCTGGTGGTTTCGTGCCGTTCCAGCTCGGCCGGTTCAACCAGACGAACAAGACGATGGCTCCGGACTCGAAGAACAAGAAAGAACTGATCGAGTACAACCCGCACTTCTACTACGATCTCGACATCCACTCGCCGATCATGCGTAAGGCGATCATCGACGAGGTCGGGGTCGACCAGATGCTCTACGGAGACAACTTCGCCGGGTCCGACGTCCACGACGGTGACCTCACCGACGGCCTCGGCCTTTCCGAGGCCGACCAGGCGAAGATCCGCAGCGAGAACGCCATCCCCCTTCTCAAACTCTGATTCTCAGACCCTGACGAGCGAGGGTCCACGACAACGAACGGTGCCGCTGGCGGCACCGTTCGTTGTCGTCTGGCCAGATAGTCGTCTGGTCTGATATCGGTAGCTGATGCCGATCCGGGAAGCGAGCCCGATGGGAGGACAGCCGGCGGGGGGCCTTCGTCAGCGCACGCCGCCGCCGACGGTCAGCAGGCTTCCCGTGTCTCTCGCCTGTGAACGACCGGCCACAGGCCGCCCGACACCCGCCCCGCCAAGTGATCGACATTGCATCTAGAACAGACAGTGCATATGTGCTCAGGCGTTGCACTGGATGAGCCCGAGTCGGATCAGCGGTGCCGCGGGACTAAAGGCCGGGGGGGCGGCTCTGGTATCTGGGAAGGTGCTGCCCACCGTCGACGTGGATGGTCTCCCCGGTGACGTAGCGGGCGTCCTCGGAGGCGAGGAATACCGCCACCGGCGCGATGTCCTCCTCCGGATCGCCGACCCGACCGAGAGGATTGCCGGCCACGGCCGGCGCGATGGCGTTGACAAGGACGTTGTCACGTGCCCATTCCATCGCGGCCGACCTGGTCAGGCCGCGGATTGCGTCCTTCACCGCGTTGTAGTCGGAGTGCAGCCAGGCACCGGCCTCGGCGTCGATCGAGTAAAAGTTGATGATGCGACCGCCACCGGCGGCTCGCATCGCCGGCAGCGCGGCCCGCATCGCCCACCAGGTCGCCCATAACCCGGAAGTCAGCACCGAGCTGAGCATCTCGTCGGACTTCTCCTCCAGCACCACGTTCGGCGACAGAGCGATCGCGTTGTTCACGAGAATGTCGAGGCTACCGAACCTCTGGGAGGTCTCCTCGACAGCTGTGACCACCTGCTGCTTCTCGCGCACGTCGCAGGGCAGGAACACCGCCTGTCCGCCCAGTTCGGCGATCTCGGCGGCCACCGAGGCACCGGCGGCCTCGTCGATCTCGGCGACGAGGACCGCCGCCCCCTCACGCGCGAACCGGCGGGCGATGCCCCGGCCGATCCCCTTGCCCGCTCCGGTGACAAGCGCGGCCTTTCCCGCCAGCCGTCCTGTGTCAGGCACCATCGCCCGCCCGACCTCCCCTCTATCCACCAGGCTCCCGCGGGACCCGGCCCGTCAGCGGACCGCCGACGCCGGTGGCAGGTGGCATCGCGGCTCAGCCTAACGCCGTCGGATTTATTTGCACATAATCTGTCTCATCTGTACCTTCGACGAACGCCGACAAGGGCCGACCGCATGTCATGCCCGACCCGCCGGCCGATCAGGCATGTTGGAGGCAGCGCGTGACCTACTCCGCCGTGGGGCCCGCCGGCCCGTTGAGCTCGACCGAGAGCTGCGTGATCATCGGCACAGGAGTCGCCGGGGTGAGCGCGGCATTCGGACTCCGGTCCGCCGGCTTCGAGGGACGCGTCGTGCTTGTGGGCGGGGAGTCCCATGTGCCATACCTGCGTCCACCGCTTTCCAAGGACGTCCTACGAGGCGAGACACCGCCCGAGCGCCAGCTTCTGCGTCCTCTGACGCTGTTCACCCGACGCCAGATCGAGCTGCGCACCGGCGTCCAGGCGGTCGCGATCGACCCGGTGGCCCGGCTCGTCCGGCTCGACGACGGGGACTGTCTGCGGTACGGGCGGCTACTGCTCGCGACCGGGGGAAAGGCCAGGACCCTGCCTCAGGCCGACGGCGTGGCGGGGGTCTTCACGCTGAGGTCGCGAGACGATGCGGTCGCCCTGCGCGACGCGCTGGCCACTCGTCCTCGAGTCCTGGTCGTCGGCGCCGGTTTCATCGGCGCGGAGGTGGCCGCCAGCGCGCGCACGTTGGGCTGCGAGGTCACCGTCATCGAGGCCGCATCCACCCCGATGAGCCGGGTTCTCCCACCGTCGGTCGCAGCGATCTACCGCGATATCCACCGCTCTCACGGTGTCGACCTTCGGACTGGCGTCGGCCTCCACGGGCTGGAGCGGACCGGCGCGACAACGGTCGCCACCGGGACTGACGGCACACGTATCGAGGCCGAGGTAGTCGTGCTCGGCATCGGCATGGTCCCGGACACCGACCTCGCCGAGCGGGCCGGCGCCGTCGTGGCCGACGGGATCATCGTCGATGAGCACTGCGCGACCTCGATACCCGGCGTCTTCGCGGCTGGCGATGTCGCACGGGCCCCACGGCCCCGGTTCGGCGGCACTCATCGGCCCGAGCAGTGGCAGCACGCCCAGCACCAGGGCGCGTCCGCGGCTCGGGCCATGCTCGGGTACCAGGAGAAGGTCACCGAGGTCCCGTGGTGCTGGTCGGACCAGTACGACGTCAACCTGCAGATATGCGGATGGCCGTCGTTCGACGACCGCGTCCGCGTGCGTGGCGACCTGGACGCGCTCGACGGAATCGCCATCTTTGATCGCGGCGGCGTGGTGACCGGCGCGGTGGGCATCAACCGGTCCGACGACGTGCGTGCCCTGCGCCGCCTGATCCGGGATGGCACGACGGCGGACCCGGCTGTGCTCGTGGACCCCTCGACCGATCTTGCCGCTCTGACCGGAGCGTGACGGCCTGAACCATCACCGGCGCGGTCAGCGTGTCAGGCCGTCACGCTCCGGTCGTCAGCTCACGCACGGAGATGAGGAGTTTCGGTCGCGCAGGTGCCGCGGCCCGATTCCCCGAGACTGCCACGGCCCGCCTCGGAGCGGAGGGCGATACTGGCCGGCCTCAAATGTGGAGCGAGCGCGGCGGCGAGGGTGGAGACCTGGGTGCCCACCAGGATCAGCCCCGCCCGGGTTCCCGGGTCGATCCACTCGCCCTGCCTGTAGTTCGTCTCGGCGATCACAACCGCCGCCCCGTAGGGGGTGGGCATCCCCCGCAGGGCGTGGACGATCGTCCGAAGATTCTGCACCACACTCGTGGCGGCCTGGGTCCCGTACGCGACACCGATGCATCCGATGGGAAGATCCGAGAAATAGACACGGTCGTCCCTCGCCAGGTCCTCGGCGTGGTCCAGTGCGTTCTTGATCAAACCGGACACGGCACCGTGATATCCCGGGCTCGAAAGGATGAGACCATCGGCCCGCCGGAACGCGTCCACCAGCCGCTGCTGGTCGACGGTGCGCTCGCGCGCCGAAGGATCGTAGTGCGGGAGCTGGAGGTCCTTGGCTGTGAAGGAAAGAGTCTCAGCACCCCGGTCACGAGCTGCTTCCAACGCCAGCTCCATCGCCGTCTCCGACGATGATCCCGATCGGAGCGTGCCCCCAAGGCCAACGATCAGAGGTTTCATCTCTTACCTCTCCGAAACCATCGAGCACGGACCCCTCCGTTGCCCGCGCCGCCCACAGCCGGGCGCGAGACCGCGCTGCCGTCTGCCGCGAGGACCGAGAGCCCGAGATCCACGGGCCGCCGCACCGGAAGCCACGATGCCGATCGATACTTGACATATTGAACGATATCTGTCTACTTTGCAAGCCCTCTGGGTAGAGAACGATTTTTCCCGAGGAGGGATCCTCAGGGTAGTACGTAAGGCACACTGTTCGTCTAACCTGTCTCCCAGGCCACCGGTGACCTGGACGGGTTCCGACCAGTTTCCGCTCATGAGCTGGCCGAGATCGTTCCGAACCGGGAGCGATGTGATGACGGTTCCACCAACTGCTCCGGAGATGAGTACATGCGCTTCGCGACCTACCAGCTGACAGACGACGAGACCGGCCGGGACCGGGTCGGCGTCGCGCATGGCGACCAGCTCTACGAGATCCCGGGTGCGGGCCGCCTGGTGGATCTGTTGGACGATGCCGCGACGCTGCGCGACGCGGGCGGCCTCGCGCTGCGGGAACCGGCCAGCGTCGTCGAGCTCACGCAGGCCCGCCTGCGTGCTCCGATTCCCACGCCACCGTCGGTCCGCGACTTCATGACGTTCGAACAGCACATCGTGGGCACCTCGTTGAACCAGGGCCCGAACGGCAGGCCACCGAAGGTCTTCTATCGCCAGCCGCTCTTCTACTTCACCAATCCGGTGGCCACCATCGGCCCCGACGACGACGTCCCGGTACCTCCGGGTTCCAGGAGCTTCGACTTCGAGCTGGAGGTCGCCGCGGTGATCGGCCGGCCCGGCGCGAACCTCAGCGTGGAGCAGGCCGGCGAACACATCATCGGGTACACCATCCTCGTCGACTGGTCGGCGCGTGATCTGCAGTTCCGGGAGATGCAGGGCGATCTGGGCCCGGCCAAGGGCAAGGACACCGCTACGACGCTCGGCCCCTACCTCGTGACCGCCGACGAGCTCGCACCCTTCGCCAGCGGCCCCTCGTTCTCCTTGGCGATGGAGATCGAGGTGAACGGCAAGCCCTTCGGCGCCGACCGCCTGGACAACATGGGCTGGAGCTTCGCGCAGATGGTCGCCTACGCGGCCCGTGGCACCCGGGTCGTCACCGGGGACGTGCTGGGGTGTGGCACCTGCGGAAACGGCTGCCTCGCGGAGAAGTGGGGCAGGCAGGACGCCGCCCTCCCGAAGGAGGGCCTGCGGGTGGGCGACGTCCTCACCTTCCGGGTGGAGCACCTCGGCGAGATAACCCAGCGCATCGTCGAAGGCCCGCCGCTCCTGGACATCGGCCCCTGCCTGGCCCGCCCCGCCTGATCGCGGCCGGCGCCGACCGGGCGACAGCGTGCTGTTCGGCGCCTCGGGAGAGCCGTCACGGGGAGACACGAAGGGAAGCGGTCGGATGCGAGCCGCGGTAGTGCACACGTACGGCGAACCCGAGGGCGTCGTCGTCGAGGAGATCGATCGACACGTCGTGCTGGCGCCCGGGACAGCGAGGGTTGCCGTCAGGGCTGCCGCGGTGAACTACCCGGACCTGCTGCGCATCGCCGACACCTATCAGGTGTCGATTCCGCTCCCCTTCGTCCCGGGCAGTGAGTTCAGCGGCACCGTGGTCGACGTGGCACCGGATGTCGGGAACGTCCGCGTCGGTGATGCCGTCATCGGGGTCACCACCCACGGGGCCTTCGCTGAGGAGACCGTGCTCGAGGCGTGGCGGCTGACGAGGCTGCCGGCGGGGATCGACTGGCGGCAGGCGGCTGCCTTCGGCGTCACCTACACGACGTGCTACCACGCGCTGCGAACCTTCGCCCACGTCCGGCCGGACAACTGGGTGGTCGTTCTCGGCGCCGCCGGCGGAATCGGGCTCGCGGCCGTCGACATCGCTGTGGCCATGGGAACGCGGGTGCTCGCGGCCGCGTCGTCCGAGGAGAAGCTCGCCGTCGCCAGGGCCGCAGGTGCGGAGGCGACCGTCAACTACGCCACCGAAGATCTCAAGAAGCGGATCAAGGAGATCACCGGTGCCGGCGCGGACGTGGTTCTCGATCCTGTCGGTGGACCGGCCGCGGAGCAGAGCCTGCGGGCCCTGCGATGGGGCGGACGGTACGTGGTCGTCGGCTTCGCGTCGGGGGAGATCCCGCGGATTCCTCTCAATCTCGTTCTCCTCAAGGGAGTAGTGATCACCGGCTTCGAGAACCGCACGATCATGACGCATCTGCCCGAGGTCGCGCCGAAGCATCGGGCGGAGGTTTTCGATCTGCTGGCCACCGGCCGGTTGCGGCCGCGCATAGGCGGCGTGTATCCCCTGGACGACGTCGCCCGCGCGCTGCGGGAGGTGGCGGACCGCCGTGCGATCGGCAAGATCCTCGTGGACGTGGCGGCGTCTCCGGTCGCGACCCCCATCGCCGTGGAGGAGCCCTAGCGGCTGCCGCCCGGGAATCGGACAACGGACAGGTGCCACGACCCGCGAAGAGTAATAGACGGTTTAAACAACTTCAGTTTAATATGTTTCGAACAGGGCAGTCGCCCCTGACCGTCATCCGGGCTGTCGGCCGGTACGGCGGCAGGCTTCGGTGCGGCCATCGCCGCTTCCCGGTCCGCGGGCCGGAGCGGATGCGACCCGAGAGGTTGATCATGTCGGTACGGGATCCCCGAGGTCTCCCGGTGTTACGCCGGAGGGCCGTGTGTCGATGAAGATCGGCCTGTTCGGGATCAACCTCGGGCTCTGCTCCTACCCCGCCGGCCTGACGAGGGTCGCGCGGCTGGCCGAGGAACTCGGCTACGACTCCCTCTGGGCGGGCGAGCACATGGTGCTGCCCTCCCCCCGGGTGCCACCGTCCCCGATGGAACCGACGGACCGGATGCTCGACCCACTCTGCGCGCTGACCTTCGCGGCCGCGGCGACCTCCACGATCCTGCTCAGCACCGGAGTTCTGCTGCTGCCGCAGCGCAATCCGGTGGCGCTGGCCAAGGAGGCGGCGTCGCTGGACGTGCTGAGCGAGGGGCGGCTGCAGCTCGGCGTCGGCGTCGGCTACCTGGAGCAGGAGTTCGCGGCCGTGGGGGCGCCGATGGCCGACCGCGGGAGCCGGACGGCCGAGTACCTGGCGGCGATGCGGGCGCTGTGGACGCAGCCGGAACCGACGTTTCACGGGCGCTACGTCTCCTTCGACGGCGTCGACGCCCATCCCCGACCGGTCCGTGGCGACATCCCGATCGTGATGGGGGGCCGCAGCGTGCCGGCCCATCGGCGGGCGGTCGCCGACAGCCTCGGCTGGTACGGCTTCATGCTCGATCCGGACGCCACCAGCCAGAACCTGGCCGGCTTGCGGAAGGCGGCCGAGGAGGTCAAGCGGCGGGCCGATCTGCCGGCGCTCGAGGTGAGCGTCTCGCCGCCAGGGCTCAAGCCCGGATGGTTCGAGCGCTACGCCGAGCTGGGGGTGGACCGCATCGTCCTCGCCATGCCGACGAACCGGACGATGCCGGAAATCGAGGACTGGCTCGCCAGGCGGGCTCCGGCAACCGCCGACGCGCCCGCCTAGAGCACCTCCAGGCGGCTCAGCACCGGATGCGGCGCACCCGGGCGCCGGGGGCCGCCCTCGGAGCGCAGGAACGTCGTCACGAAAACGTTGTCAACCCGGATGAGGCGGTCGTCCGGTCCCAGAGGAGAAAATTCATGGCTGATTTCCCGGTCACCAGAGAGCTCTCGACGGAGGAGATCGACGGCTTCGTCAGGAAGTTCGACCATCACGACCCGAACTTCGGCAAGGACCCCTACCCGGTGTATGACCGCCTGGTGCGGGAGTGCCCGATCAAGCACAGTGACAACTACGGCGGATTCTGGCTCTTCACCGGCCATGAGGAAGTCCTGTGGGGCTACCAGAACTATCAGCTGCTGTCCACGTCGCCGTCGGTGAGCGTGCCGGCCGGACAGGGTGCCAAGCGGCCCATGCTGCCGCTCGAGGTCGACCCGCCGGTGCACACCAAGTACCGGACGCTGCTCTCCCCCGTCTTCGCTCCCAACCGCATGCGCGCCCTGGAACCGGAGATCCGCACCCTGTGCAACGACCTCATCGACTCCTTCATCGACAAGGGTGAGTGCGAGTTCATCAGCGAGTTCGCGAAGCCGCTGCCCACACAGATGTTTGTGAACATGCTCGGCATCCCGTTGGAGGAGGCCGAGAAGTTCACCGAATGGAACCACGGCCTCCTGCACGGTGTCGCCGACGACCCGGACGGCAGCAAGCGGGCGGCGATCGGGGTGGCGACGCGGGGCCGCCTCGCCGCGCTGCTGGAGGAGCGCAAGGCCAAGCGCGACAACGACATCATCTCCGTGCTCATCGACTCCGAGGTGGATGGCGAGAAGCTCGACGACGAGCACCTCCTCGACATCGCCTATCTGCTGTTCCTGGCCGGTCTGGACACGGTGCAGGGCGCGATGGGCTACCAGTTCGCCTATCTCGCCGCGCACTCCGAGCAGCGGGACCGGATGATCGCCGAGCCTGAGGTGATCCCGCGCGCCGTCGAGGAGCTGCTGCGCTGGGAGCCGCTGGTGACCGCGGGCCGTACCTGCACCCGGGACTTCGACTACAAGGGCATCTCGTTCAGGGAGGGCGAACGGGTCGTCTTCGTCAGCCGGGCCGCCGGCCGCGACCCGCGGGTGTACGACAACCCGGAGATCGTCGATTTCGACCGTCCCCCGGGCCGGACCCTGGCCTTCGCCGCCGGCCCGCACCGCTGCGTCGGGTCCCACCTGGCGCGTCTCGAGCTCACCATCGCCCACCAGGAGATCCTGCGTCGCATCCCCAGCTACCGGCTCAAGCCCGGCACCACGGTGACGAGCCAGGGCGGCAATGTCGCCGGCCTGAAGGAACTCTGGCTCCAGTGGGACGTGTGAGCGCCACCACGACCTCTGTCGTGGAGCCGGGGGCGGCGTCAGGGGCGATCGACGTCCCCACCGTCCGCCCCCGGACCGAATACCGCATCCTCGGCGACTCCGGGATCGCGGTCAGCTCCCTGTGCCTCGGCGCGATGATGTTCGGAAAGTACGGGAACCCCGACCACGACGAGTGCGTGGCGATCGTCAACCGCGCGCTGGACGCAGGCGTCAACTTCATCGACACCGCCGACCAGTACTCGGTCGGCGAGTCAGAGGAGATCGTTGGCAAGGCCGTCAGGGGCCGCCGGGACGACGTCGTGATCGCCACGAAGTTCACCATCCCGATGAGCGGCCGGCCGAACGACCGCGGCCATTCGCGCAAGTGGGTGATCCGCGCGGTCGAGGACAGCCTGCGCAGGCTCGGCACCGACTACATCGACCTGTATCAGGCGCACCGGCCTGACCCGAACACCGGCCTGGACGAGCTGCTCGGCACCCTGTCCATCCTGATCCAGCAGGGCAAGGTCCGTGCCATCGGCTCGTCCACCTTCCCCGCCCACCAGATCGTCGAGGCGCAGTGGGTAGCCGATCGGCGCGGGCGCGAGCGGTTCCTCACCGAGCAGCCGCCCTACTCGCTGCTGGCCCGCGGGATCGAACGCGACGTGCTCCCCGTGTGCGAGCAGTACGGCCTGGGGGTCATCACCTGGGGGCCGCTGGCCGGCGGCTGGCTGTCGGGGCGGTACAGCCGCGGCATGGAGCAGCCTTCGGCGCCCCGCAACCGGAACATGTTCGCCCGCTACGACCTCTCACGCCCCGAGAACCAGCGGAAGTTCGACACCGTCGAGCAGATCGCGGAGATTGCCAGGGACGCGAACCTGACGATGGCCGAACTGTCGATCGGCTTCGCTCTGAACCACCCCGCGGTCACCTCCGTGCTCATCGGCCCACGCACGCAGGCGCACCTGGAGGACCTGCTCGGCGTCCCGGAGGTCCGGCTCGACGCGGAGACACTCAACCGTCTCGACACAATCGCGCCACCAGGGTTCAACGCCACGGCGGCCGACGGCGGCTACCAGCCACCCGCGCTCGCCGACGCCGGACTACGCCGACGCCACGGCAGACCGTAGGCCACCGTTCACCCTTCGGGACATCAGCTCCGACGGGCGGGATTGCGGATGTGATGAGCCGGGTGGGGATCGATCCCCACCCGGCTCATCACATCCGCGGCTCCGGCGAGAAACGCGGACAACCGCGATGCCCCGGTGCGGCACCAGGAATACGAACGAAAGGGAACCAGAGCCATGACCATAGTCGTCACCGCCACGATCAGGCCAAAGCCCGGCCTGGCCGAACAGGTAGCCGCGATCTACGCGGAAGCCGCCGTGGACGTGCACAAGGAGGAAGGCTGCGAGCTCTACGCGGTACACACCAACCGGGACGGTGTCTACCTGGTGGAGAAGTGGACGAACGGCGCGGCCCTGCGTACGCACGCGGAGGGCGAGGGGGTCAGGGTCATTCGGGCCCGCACGGCCGATCTCGTGGAGGGCCCGACCCAGGCGGTCATCATGAAGCCGTATCCCGAGTCCGCCGACGGCAAGGGCGCGGTCTGAGCGAGGTCTCCGCCGGTCGACCGACCCTGATGGAAGTGCTCCAACCGATTGATCCCCCGGAGATGCAGGCCCCGGCCTGAGTTCTCCGGCCGGGCCGCACACGGTGGACCGAAGGACATCTTCGGCCCACCGTATGCGGCCCACTTCAGCGTCTCGGGACGATCAGTTTCGTCACCGGATTGCCGTGGACGTGGCCGCAGAATCCCCGCTGCCAGTACATGTCCGGGTTGCCCGCCACGACGATGCGCAGGTCCTCGGGCCGCAACAGCGTCGGGATCAGTCGGTCTGGGTCGTCAGAGAGCAGGAACTCGGGCGACACCTTTCCGGACCGGACCTGCTCCGCCAGGTCGAGATTGACGCAGCGCCCGTTGGCGAGAACCCGGCGGGCGGGAACCCTGGCATCCTCCCAGATGCGCTGGCGAACCCGGTCCTTGGTCCATCCGTGCGAGGAGAGCACCCGGGCGCAGTGCGGGCTGAGCAGCAGCATCGGATGCCACTCCGCCCAGGCCAGGCCGATCCAGACCCACTGCCCGAGCATCCCCTTGCCGAAGGACTCGACCAGCGGCACGAGATAGGTCTCCGGGTCGTTCGTCGACCCCTCGTGGTCGCCGTAGGGGACGGTCTCGCCCAGTATCCCGTGGACCGTCACGGAACTCTGCCCCCGGGCGACGCCGACATCCTCGGCGTAGGTGGGCCAGCCGACCGAGTCCACGGTGTCCTCGTCCTCGGCGATCGCGACGTGGAAGCTGCGCCCCAGCCCGGCCTTGTCGTTCTCCCCGGGAGGGATGCGGACCCCGGCCAGGTTGCGGATGTAGAGACGCAGGAACCGGCCGATCGAGGTGTTCGCACGCCGCCCCATCCGTTGCGCACCGGTGCCGGTGTTGAAGTCGAGCTCCTTGATCACCGGCCCGTTGATGATCACCAAGGGCTCCCAGCCGGCGCCGCCGCCGCTGTCCTTCAGGCCGAACGCCGGGTCCGCGATCGCCTCGACCGCGGCCAGCAGCACCGGCATGTACTCCGGTCGGCAGCCGGCCATGACCCCGTTGGCCGCCACGTTCCAGACCGTCGCGGCGCGCCGGTCCGGCAGCATCTCGGCGATGATCTCGTCGGGGGCGCGGTCGGTGTGGGCGAGAAACTGCTCGACCCGGTCGATGGTCGGTGGCATTACCGGCAGGCCGTCGGTCCACATCCGGTCGTAGAAGTGGTCGTTCACCTCGTCGATCGAACCGCGGAAGACGATCTCGCGTGGCTCCGGCTCCGGCGGCGGCGGCGCCAGCCGCGGCGACCCCGCGGTGAGACCGGCCACGATCTGGTCCGTCAGGGTGGTCCGCGCCTTCTCCGTCAGCTCTTCGGCGGAGTCGGCCGTGATCCGACCCGGATACACCGCGAGCGGAACCTCCTCCAAGCCGAGATAGCGCGCGACGATGACGGCCGCCGACTGGAAAAGGCTACCGACGACCGAGATCGCCGGAACACCCGCCTGTTCGGCGGTGAAAGAAGCCCGCAACACGGCAGGCGTGCAGGAGCCTCAATGACCGACGCCGGCGATGACGGCGTCCGCTTTCTGCGCGCGCAGGAACTCGGGAAGACGCGCCAGCGTCTCCTCCTCGTCGGCGACGTGGAAGTTACCGAACGCGTTGTAGTCGACGAAGCGAATACCGGGATAACGCCGACGCATCTCTTCGCGTACCGCGGGGAACACCTCGTCGCCGCGGAAGACGTGGTCCCACAGTTCGACGACGACGGCGCTGTTCAGATCGGCGACCCGCGGTGGCAGGGCCGGAACTCCGACGTCGGCGACCCGCCGCCCCAGCGGCCATACAACCTCATACTGCGCGTCCATTGTTCGGACACTAGCACCCGTCGGAAGAGGTTTCCACAGCCCGGCCGCCAGTTCACCCAGCTCAGCTTCACCCGGCTCAGTGCGCCACGGGCAGCCCGCCGACGGCGCCCGGATCCGCGGCGCCCCTGCTCCAGCACCTCGATACGGCCGGACCAGGCGCGTCGACCCGGCCCACCTTCGGGTCAACGACTGAGCGACAGGCCCGCGACAGGTGAGATCGCCACGGCGGGACGGCTCGGCCAGCCGACTCCCGGTGGAGTGGATCCGTCACGCGGCGGCGAGGAAACCCGACGTCGGCGGAGCCGATCAGCCGGCCCCGCGGCGCACGAAGCGTGACTCCGACGAGCCCGGCCACCGGACGATGCCGGATGGCGGCAGGCCTGGCGCAAAGTCTAGTCAACTGACTAGACTTCCGTTTCGAGCCGGCTCGGCTCGGCTCAGCTCGACTTCAACGCCACCCGACCACAGTGGAGCGTGCGTGTGTTCGATCTGATGATCGGCGCGGATTTCATGGTTCCCGATCCTGACGCCACCATGACCACGTTCGTCAAGGCCCTGGGCCTGCGCGAGCCGAAACCCCAGTGGCGGCAGGCCCCGCAGCGGCACGCCTACGTGGCCTGGTTCGCCCGGGTACATCCATCCTTCGCGGTGGCACCCACCGTGATCGAGCCGCAGGGTCACCGCGACCTGGACCAGCCGGACGATCCCTTCTTCCCGCAGCACCTCGCCGAACTGGATCGTTTCCAGGGCGGGTTCCGCCCCCACAAGCTGCACGCCACCCTCCTGGCCACGAGGGACTTCGATGAGCTGATCGGGAAGCTGGTCCGCCGGCGGGTGCCCTACCGGTTGGCGCCCACGTCCGAAGAGATGCCGATGGACCGCATCTGGATCGGGATACCGCCCGAATCCCTGCGCTACGACCCCAGCTACGACGGCGGCCTCGCTATCGAGGTCCTCCCGCTGCAGGCCCTGCGGCTACCCGACGCGGCGCTCCAGGACCCGCCGCCCGAGCCTCGCGACGCGGCCCCCGGCGAGATCATCCGGGTCGTCGCCCGCAGCCACATCGTTCGCGATCTCGATGACACGCTGCGGCGGGTGTCCCTCTACCTCGACTGGGAGCCGGACGGGCCGGTGGAGGTCATCGCCGAAGAAGGCTACCGGCGTGCGCGCATGCGGATGGGCCTGCGCCACAGCTCGGTCGTGGAGCTCATCGAACCGTTCGACGGCGACAGCGCGGTCGGGCGCTACCTGGCGACCTGGGGCCCGGGGCCCTACGCCACCCGGATCGCGGTGACCGATCTCGACGCCAAGCGCAAGGACCTCGAGGCGCGGGGCACCGGCTTCACCGAGATGGCTCCGAGCGCGGCGGTGCCCGGCGAACGCATTCAGGTCGACCCGAAGGCCGTCGAGAACCTTCTCTTCGAGTTCGTGGAGTACTCGCCGCTGTCCTGACGCGACAGCCGGCGAGCGGGGTGACGGTCAACGACGACCGTCACCCCGCTCGGGCATGTAACGACGCCTCGGCCGACCAATCCGCGGGCTCAGGGATGGCGTTCCACCCCGCGCCGCGCGGGCCGGAACGGCCGACGCAGCGTGCGGTGGGACGCCGTCCGGTCAGAGAAAAACGGCCAGGTTCGGTGTTCCCAGCGTTGACTGGTCCAGGTAGAGCACCCGCCGGGCCAGCTGGAAACCGCCGCCGTCGAGCTGGCGCAGGAGGTCCTGCCGCTCCCCCGAGATGACCTCCGAGTGCGAGTTGTCCCAGCGGTTGCGCAGCGCCAGCAGGTAGGAGGTCACCTCGAACTCGCCGGCCACCGCTGCCCGGTGGACCCGGACGTTGGTGACGTACCGACGCATCCGCGAGGGCGGGTCCTCGGCCCACCCGCTCTCGGTCGCGGTCAGCCGGGCGATCCGCAGGCCCGTCGTCGTGTAGTCGTCCTCGACGTGGTACATCGTGTCGTCAAAACCGAGGCCCTCCCCTCGCCTGCGCGTGAGACGGACCGGCACCTTGTACGTGTAGTCCGGCGCGAGAAGCTGCTGCCACTCGGTCAGGTCGTCATGGTCGAGCAGCAACGCCTCCTCGTCGAGGTGGTCCAGGATGTCAAGGTAGATGGGATCCCGCGCCGGGACCCGGGCGCCCCGCCTGGCCCCCGAGACCTCCGGCGTCCCGACGGTGGTGGTGCCCTCGATCGTCCGCGTCGTCATCGTTCAGGCCTCCTCGCCGACCATGTACTTCAGCCACTGGAGCCAGAAGTTCCAGCTGCCGTCGTCCTTGCTCGCGCCTTCGTAGACGAGGCCACCACCGGGCCAGTCGTCCGGCTTGTTGAGACCTACCCGCGCCTGGTACTTCAGCGTCTGGTTCCGACCTATCCACCCGCGGGCGGAGCGTTGCACCGACGGCCAGATCTCCGCGTCGTCCTGCTCCACCACGCCGCTGGTTCCGAGGCTGTGCAGCGTCGCCTGCCGAACCTCCCGCTTGGCTTCCTCGGGAATGCCACGTTCGACCGTCACCCAGTTGATGAACTCGAACGAGTCGACTCCCCGGGGTACGAAGGCGTGCCAGCTCGTCGCGGCCGACCAGGTGCCGTCCGGCATCGGCAGGTGGAAGTTCGTGACCCCGACGTTGGGGAACAACCCACCGACCACCGGTGGGCACTCGGCGAGAATCCTGATCTGGTCGGGAGTGAAACGCCGCTCGATCTCGGGAAGCATGTCATGGGTCATACCGGGGGGCGGGAGCAGGCGCAGCTTCCCGATCGGACTGAGCGCGGCCACGTCGACATCCCCGGCCACCATCGGGTAGACGAAGTCGAGCGGGGTACAACGAAGACCGTGTCCGTTGGCGCTGACATCGACGCCGTACAGCCCGGGTGCCACGTCACGAGAGAGCCCGTCCTCGTCGGTGGGGCCCAGAATACGGCGCCCGCCCTCCTTCAGCTCCAGCAACGACCGATGCAGCGTGAGGCTGTGATACCCATCCGGACCGTTGAACTGCTCACCGGCGGTCTTCCAGTTGGCGTCGATGACGAAGCGCTGCGGCGGCCCTACGGCCTCCATGCCCTGCTCGGACCGGTCGAACATGAGGTCCGTGTACCACTTGATATCACCGAGAAACTCATCGAGTGACGGACCGTCAAGGTTCCAGGTCGCAAAAATCATTCCAGCGTACGTGGTGGACCGAGCGCGTTTCAGGCCAAGTCCCGACTTGGGGGTGATGTCACCCCACATCTGCTCGTGCGCCACCGGCGCACCGCGGAAGTCGCCCTTCCTGCCATACACCCATCCGTGGTAGACGCAGCGGAAGTGGGACGCGTTGCCGACCTCCGCCCGACACACCTGCATCCCTCGGTGGGCACAGACGTTGAGCATCACGTTGACACTGCCGTCCCGGTCCCGCACCACGATGACCGGGTCGTCACCGATCTGGCGGGTCACGTAGTCCCCAGGGTTCGGTATCTCGCTCTCCGCGGCGAGGAGGACCCAGGTTCTCGACCAGAGCTTCGCCAGCTCCAGCTGGTAGATCTCCGGATCCTGCAGGACCCTCATCGAGACCTCGAACGTCTCGATGCTCAGCATGTCAGCCATGCGCTTTCCGTCCGAAAGCGCCGGTCCACGGTGAACCCGAAACCCTTGATCACTTAACATTCATGCGGCCTTTCTTCTGAATCACGAGACATCAACACCTGGGCACTGAATCTGGATGAACCGGTTCACCTCCGCTCTCAACTCCTCGGCCTCGGCGGTGGGAACCATGAAACCACCGTGGGGCGTCGCCTCGAACACGTTCAGGTCAGCGGTGATCTCGGCGCCGCGCAGGATTCGGTGCATCCGCACCGTGTTCGACAAGAACAGGTCGCGGGTCCCCGTGGCGAGGAAGGTTGACGGGAAGCCTTTGGAGAAGTCACCGAACAGCGGTGACAGGTAGGGGTCGCTGAGATCGTGGCCGGCTGCGTAAAGCTGGTTCGCCGGCATCAGGCTCCTGATCAGGACCGTGTCGATACCAAGGTTTGTCTGGAACGAGTCCCCCGACTCGGTGAGGTCGACCTCGGGCATCAGAAGAATCGCCGCCGAGGGAAACGGCAGGCCCTCGTCGCGGGCACGCAACGTCATTGCCGCCGCCAGGTTCCCCCCAGCGGAGACGCCGCCCATGACGATGCGGTCCGCCGGACAGGTCTCCAGCAACGCCCGGTACGCCACCATCGGCTCGGTACCTGCATCCGCGTACTCCTCCACCTGAGGACGATGCCGCGTGGCTCACTGTCGTCCACAACAAACGCATGTCGAACTCACCTGGATGCGCCGCGTTTCCTGCGGCGTCGACCCGAACCCTGTCCGGCCAGTTTCAGCCGGACCGGCTGACATCCGCCGTCGGCTTCTCGCCCAGGTAATGGACGAGCACCTCGTCACCGGCCTCGGCGGCCGGACCGCTCCAGGTCACCGCGCCCCGGTTGAGGATGACCGCGGTGTCGACGAAGGCCAGTGCCCGGTGCACGTACTGCTCGATCAGCACGATCGAGACTCCCGCGTCACGCGCGGTCGCGAGGGCCTCAAAAACCATGTCGATGAGCTTCGGTGCCAGACCGAGCGACGGTTCGTCGGCGATGACCAGCCGCGGTCCCGCGGCGAGTACCCGCGCGAGCGCCAGCATCTGCTGCTCGCCGCCGGAGAGCGTGCCGGCCGTCTGTCGACGGCGCTCGGCGAGGCGCGGGAACATCTCATACGCGGTGACGCATGCCTGCGCGGAGCCGGCCCTCCCCGCGCCCCGGAAGAACATCCGGAGGTTGTCCTGTACCGACAGCCCACGGAAGATCCCGCGTCCCTCAGGCAGATAGGCCAGACCGAGCCGGCTGATCCGCGCCGCCGACCGGCCGGTCACGTCCGCTCCGTCGAAGACGATCCGGCCGGCCGACGGCGGAGTGAGGCCGCACACGGCCTGCGCCAGGCTCGACTTCCCCGCGCCGTTCACTCCAAGGACGGCGACGGCCTGTCCCCGTCGTACCTGGAGCGACACCCCGAACAGCGCCTGGGCCGCCCCGTAGGTCACAGACAGGCCCTCCACGGTGAGCAACGGCACCGCTTCGCCCGCCGGTTCCTCGGACGACGCGTCGACGGAGGACGTACTGGCGCCTGGCGGGTTCATCATGACGCTCCCTGGCTCTGGTCGAGGTCCCCGGCGGTTCCGAGATACGCGTCCCGCACGACGCTGGAGGCCCGGATCTCCGCGGGAGTGCCGTCGGCGACGAGCTTGCCGAAGTCGAGGACGTACACGTGATCGCTGAGACCCAGGACCAGGCCCAGATCGTGTTCGACCATGAGCAGCGACAGCCCCTCGGAATCGACCGCGGCCCGCAGGACCTCGCCGAGCCGTTCGGTCTCCCCCACGTCCAGGCCGGAGGACGGTTCGTCCAGCAGCAGCAGGGTGGGCTCGGCGGCGAGCGCGCGAGCCACCTCAAGGCGCCGGAGCATCCCCAGCGGCAACGCGGCGGCGCGACGATCCTCGACGCCCCGCAGCTCCAGCTGGTCGAGCAGGCTGTCGACCCGATCCTCCTCGCCGACGTCGCGTCGCCACCGCGAGGGCGTCATCAGCAGGTCGGTGACGAGACGCCGCCGGGCGTGCCGGGCGCGGTAGGCGACGAGCAGGTGCTCCCGGACCGTCAGCGTGAAGAAGATCTCCGGGTGCTGGAAGGTGCGAGCCAGGCCGCGGCGAGCACGGGCCTGGGCGGTGGCCCCGGTGACGTCCACGCCACCGAGTCGCACCTGGCCCGACTGCGGCCGCTGCAGTCCGGACAGCACGGCGAACAGCGTCGACTTACCGGCTCCGTTGGGCCCGACGAGCCCGACCACCGACCTGGTCGGCACCTTCAGCGACACGGTGTCCACCGCGACCAGACCACCGAAGCGCACCACGACGTCGCGGGCCTCGAGAAGCGGGGCTGGCGGCGCGGAGCCTGCCGCCGGATCGCCCTCGGCCGCCCTCCCGTGCTGCTGCCCGGAGTCGTCCCGCACGATCTCGCTCACGCTCGCTCCTCCGGACCCAGCTTTTCGCGCGGCGCGGAGCCGCCCCCCCGGATGGCACCGACGGCGCCGCCCGGACGCGTGCTCACCGGCTCACTGTCCGTTCCGGCCACCGGAACTGTGGCCACTGCCGTTGACGGGGTGATGGTCGGCGTCCCGCCGGCGCCACGACCAAAGACCAGCCGCGCTCCCCGGGCCACCCGGTCAGCCAGCGAGCCGAGATCGGCCGCCATGCCGTCCGGTTGTCGCACCATGCCGATCGCGGCCAGGCCGAACAACAACGTGGGCACCGGCGTCCAGGAGGCGGGCAGGTACTGGGTCACCAGCCCGGGAATGACTGTCAGCGACAGGCCGGCCGCGGCCGCGCCGGGCACGCTGCGGATGCCCACCGCCACCGCGACGGTCAGCCAGATCAGTCCGATCGGGGTAGCGAAGGAGTCCAGCAGCGAGGCCTGCTGGTACATGGCCAGCATGCCGCCGCCGATCGCGGCCACACCGGCGCCGACCCCGACGAGCAGCGCGCGCAACGCGGTCGTGTTGAGGCCGAGCGTCCGGGCTCCGGGCACGCTCCACCGGCCCGCCACGACTCCCAGGCCGGTCGTGGACCGGCGCAGGTTCACGACGAACAGCGCCAGCAACGCGAACACCACCAGGGCGAAGTAGGCGAAGGCGACGTCACCGGAGGCGAAAGAGGGGCGCGCGACGTCCACCCCGGCGCCGCTGCGGTAGAAGTGCTCGGATCGGAACACGAGGCTGTCCAGCAACAGACCGAAGGTCAGCGTTATCACGGCGATGTAGAGATCGCCCAGGCGCACCGTCAGCACGCCGACCAGCAACCCGAGCAGGAGCGCCACCGCCCCGGCACAGACCAGCGCCAGCAGCGGGGAAAAGCCGTTCTCGGCGGTCAGCTGGCCGACGGCGGCCGCGCCGAGCCCGGCGAAGGACACCTGCGCCAGCGAGATGAAGCCACCCTCACCGGTCACGAGCGTGAACGACAGCATGGCGATGCCCAGGACGAGCCCCGAGGCCACCAGGCCCAACCAGAAGTTGTTCAGCACCGCCGGCAGCACGAGAACGGCCACGATCGCCGCCACCGCACCCGGGTTACCCACCGCGATGCCGAGCGGGCCGCGGCGCGCGCCCGTGGCCCGCCTCGCCCGGCGTTCGTCCTCCCGGGCCAGGGCGACGCCGAGGGCGGTCTCGTGCTCGCCCCGCGGCTCACGGACCTGGCGCGATCCGAGCAGGATGAACAGCACGACGAAGATGAACGGCACCGAGGGAATCAGTTTGTCGGCGAGCGAGCTGTCCGCGGGCGCCCACTTGCGGACCAACGCGGTCGCCACGCCGATCAGGAGCGCGACGACGACGGCACGGCCGGGGAACCGCATCCTGGCGATGACGACGGCGGTGAACGCCGTGGCCGTCAACAGCGTGAAACTGTCCGACTGCAGTCCGAGGGTCGGCGCGACCAGGATCCCGGCGAGCCCGGAGAGGACGAAACTCACTGACCACACCCCGGCGCTGACGACCTGCGGATTTACTCCCGTCAGCGTCGTCATGGTCTCTGAGTCGACGACGGCTCGTACCACCAGACCGACGTTGGTGAATCGCAGTACGAACGCGCCGACGGCGAGCACGGCGACCAGGCAGGCGATTACGATGACCTGGTCGAGGGTCATGGCGACGCCGAACGGGTGATACACGTCGACCGGCCGCGGCGCGAGGCCGGGTGGGGCACCGTAGATCTCTTCCTTGCCGAACAGCAGTTGCGCCGCCGGCGGGATGGCGACGGAGAGCCCGATGGTCGCGGCGACCTTGACCAGGGTGGGCGAGCGGGCGAGACCGCGGAACAGGAGTGCCCACAGCACGAGCCCGGCCAGCGGCGACACCACCAGGATGACCAGCGCCGCGGCGGGGAGGATGCCCCACCCCTGCTCGACGTGCAGGTAGAAGTAGAGCCGCGCGGCGAAGAACGCGTAGGCGCCGTAGGCGAAGTTGAGTACGCCGGCCGACAGATAGGTCGAGACGAGGCCGAGTGCCGCCAGCGCGTAGATGCTGCCGCTCACCAACCCGGCGATGATGTACTGGGTCACGTCCGGCTGCTCCTTGGACGTCGGATCAGATGCGTCGGATCGAACGCTGGGTGCCGGGTGGGGCAGGTGCTGCTGCCCGTCCGGGTCCTCCGGCGTGCCACAGGTCACGGTGCGCGGGAGGACTGCCTCAGAGCCGGCCCCAGCTCGGGGCCATTCGCTGCTCGGCGGTCACTCGCTGATCGGCTCGCCGCAAATCGGCTTGCCACCGTTCTGTGGCACGAAGGTGTCGCCGGTGAGCCGGACGACAAAGGTGCAGCCGTTCGCGCCGAGGCCCTCGGAGCTGCCCTTGCCGAAGTCGGCGAAGTTCACCTTGGCGGGCAGCAGTCCGTCGGCGTCGAAATCGCTGACGGTGCGCATCGAGGAGATGATCGACGCCGGTGTCGGGTCGTCCCCGGCCGCGGTGAGCCCGGCGATGATCGCCGAGGCGGAGAGCCAGCCCATGATGTCGAAGGCATAGAAGGTGTCCTTACCCAGGCCCGCATACTTCTCCAGCGCCGCCTGGACGGCCTTCGTCGCCGGGGAGCCGAGCTGCTGCGGAGCGTAGTAGAGCCCGAAATCCATGCCCTGCAGAACGCTCTCTGCCGCCGAGCCCAGGATCGACGGGGAGTACGTGGAGATGAGGAACCCGCGTGTGATCGGCGCGCCGGCCTGCTTGGCCGCGGTGATCAGCGCCACGTTCGCGGGGCCGCCCAGCGCGGTGATGACGGTGTCGACACCCGCATCCTTGAGGCTGAGCGCGAGACCGGAGAAGTCGTTGCTGCCGATCTGGGTGCTCGTGTTGATGATGGGCGTGGCGAGTCCGGCCGCGGTGGTCGATGCACCCTGGTTTTCCGCGTCCACCTTCGACGAGGGCGAGTCGGAGTAGCCGATCGACCCGACGGACCTCGATCCGATAGACTTCAGGTAGGCACCGATCGTCGTGAACGGCACGCTGTCCGGGTCGGCGCTGCCCCAACTGCCGAACATGTTCCGGTAGGGCTCCTTGCCCCAGAACGGCCCTGAGTACAGGCCGCCGAACACCGGGATCTTCGCCTGGTTGAGGTAGCGGATGGACCCCGAGACGAACGCCGACTCATTGGCGACCGCCACCACATGGTCCGACTGGACCAGTTTCTGTGCGGCCGTCAGATTGCCCTGGGAAGAACCGGCGTCGTCTGCGACGACGACCTCGATACGGCGCCCGTTGACCCCACCCTTGGCGTTCTCCACCTCGATCCGGGCCTTGAAGTCCTTGTCCACACCGACGAACTGCGCCGCCAACGGTCCGCTCAGCGACGTGATGAGTCCGATCTTGATAGTGCCGGACGAGCCGGACGAGCCGGACGAGCCGCCGCAGGCCGTGACCAGAACCAGCGATGCCGCGGTACCGAGAATTCCCAGGGTTAATCGACGCACAGGGTATCTCCTCAATTACTGAAAACGCGGACGGGGCCCCTCCCCTGTCCGTGTGATCCACCCCATATTCCTGGGCGGCGCAGCAGACAGTACAACTAATTCGAAATCTGTTCAACCCGCCTCAGCGACGGACGTGGTCGACTCAGCAGCTCTGGAAGCCCTCGCGCCGAGGCCGCCCATGCGATCCCTCCGACGGAACGGCAAGGAGGCCGACGGGGCAATCCCCCGCCGGCTCGCTGCCTTCAGTGAGTCCTTTTCAGGCTATCGGCCCGCGCTCTTCTCTCGAACGAGCTCGGCGACGTCACGCGGAACATGTTTCGGGATGGGTGACTTCAACGGCGCGGCCGTCATGCCCCCGTCGACGAGAATCTCCGCACCGCTGCTGTACGAGGACTCGTCCGAGGCGAGAAAGAGGACGGCTCGGGCGACCTCCTCGGGATAACCGATACGGGGGATCGGCTGCCCGGCGAAGTTCTTGTTGATGTCCGGGGGCAGACTTCCGTCGTCAACGGACATCTGGGTGTAGATACCACCGGGCAGAACCGCGTTCACCCGGATTCCCCAGCGGCCGAGCTCACCCGCGGCGATCCTGCTGATGCCGCGCAGCGCGTGCTTGCTGCCGGCGTAGGCCGTCTTCCCGATCAGGCCGGCGGCCACCGAGGCGGAGCCGATGTTGACGATGACGCCGCCGCCGGCGGCGCGCATCGGCGCGGCGACCGCGCGGATGCCGAGCCAGGGCCCGAGCTGATTGACCTTGACGAGCCGCAGGAAGTCCTCCACCGAGGTGTCCTCCAGCCAGGCCGTCAGGTTGATCCCCGCGCCGTTCACCAGGATGTCGATCCGGCCGAACTCCTCGAGCACGCGACCGACCGCGCGGGCCCAGCCCTCCTCGTCCGTCACGTCGAGATGCTGGAACACGGCCTGTTCGCCGAGTTCGGCGGACAGGCGCTCGCCCGCCTCGTCGTGGATGTCGGCGATGACGACCGTCGCGCCCTCCTCGACGAACAGCTGGGCCTGGCTCGCGCCCTGCCCCTGGGCACCACCCGTGATCATGGCAATCCTGCCTGCCAGTCGTCCTGTCATCAGAAAGTCACCACAGCCCTTCGTAACTGCCACCATCGAGCTGCAAGCTCTGGCCACTGATGTATCCGGCCTGCGCCGAACACAAGAAGGCACAGGCATCCCCGAACTCGTCGGGAGTTCCAAGTCGGCCCGCGGCGATCGAGGCGATCTGTTCGGCCCGCACCTCCTCCCAGGTGATTCCCCGAGCCTTCATCGCGTGCTCCGCGAGCTCACGCTGCCGGCCGGTGTCGATCCGCTCGGGAAGGAGCTGGTTGATCGTCACGTTGTCCCGCGCGACATGCCGGGACTGGCCTTTCAGGACGGAGGTGAGGCCGGTGCGGGATGCGTGGGAAAGGCTCATCAGCGCATGCGGCGACTTCACCATCGCCGAGGTGATCGCAACGATCCGACCGAAACCCCGACGGCGCATACCGGGAAGCACCTCCCGCAGCAGGAGCAGCGGCGCGACCATCAGCGCGTGCAGCTCCCGCTCCCATATCTCGCCGTCGATCCGACTGAAGGGCATCGGAGGCGGGCCCGCGCTGTTGAGAACGAGGATGTCGGGCTCCGGGCAGGCGACGAGCAGCGCCGCCCGACCCTCGGCCGTCGTCACATCGGCGACCACCGGGATGATCTCGGCCCCATGTTCGGCTTCCAGCGCGGCCGCGGTCTCCGCGACATCGGCCGCGGTCCGGCCATTGACGACGACGGCGGCGCCCTCCCGGGCGAGCGCGTTCGCGCACGCCCGGCCAAGCCCCCGGCTCGACGCGCACACCATCGCCCGGCGACCGTGGATACCCAGGTCCATCAGTTTCCCTGACCCATCAGAGTCCCTCCGCCTCACGGCCGGCCGCGATCTCCGCCAGATCCGCGGGAACCCAGAAAATCCTCGGCGGCTCAGGACCCCACGTCTTGACGGGCGAGGCGGACGGCGCGGGCCGCCTGGCAAGTTCCGCGGCCCAACGGTCTTCGTCGCGGATCTGGTCCATGTCACTGAAGAACTCGAACATCGTCCCCGCGGGGTCGAGAAGGTACCAGAACAGGTTGCCGCCCGCGACATGGCGCCCGAGGCCGACGACATGACTCTCAGGCCGCTCGTCCAGGGTCGCCTGGGCCGCCTTGCCGATCGCGTCCACGTCATCCATCTCCAGGGCGTAGTGATTGATGTGCGGGACAGCCCGCGTGCGTAGCAGAAGCAGATTGTGGTGCTCCGGCGAACAGCGTGTGAACACGCCGGCCCCACCGGGCGCCCGCTCGGTCACCTTGAACCCGATCCCGTCGACGTAAAACCGCTCCGAAGCCGGGACATCCGGAGTGGAGAGCACCACGTGGGCCAGTCGCCGGGGCACCCGCGGGCGTTCCTCCATGACCGCGTCCGGGGCGGCGTCCCACCGACCGGTCTCCCCCGGGCGGTTACCCGGCCGCGTGTTCTCCGACCGGACCGGCTCGGGCTTGCCGACCTCGATCGTCACAGCATGGCCGA
Source organism: Parafrankia elaeagni (assembly GCF_000374165.1). Lineage (GTDB taxonomy): Bacteria > Actinomycetota > Actinomycetes > Frankiales > Frankiaceae > Parafrankia > Parafrankia elaeagni. The sequence goes on along the minus strand of NZ_KB893715.1, from coordinate 38,077 downwards.
AGATCGGATCGACACACCGCAGCACGCCGTCACCCAGCCGGGTCTCGACCCCCATGGCCACCAGCCGGTCGCGGACGCCGACGAGGTCGGCCTCCTCGTCACAGCCGAGGTGCAGGTCGCTCAGATGGCGGTAGGGACCGTCGGCCAGCCGAAGCTGCACCGGGCGCGTCTCGGTACCGAGAACCCCCTCACCGCCACGGGCCAGCCCACGCCGAAGCCAGAAGGACGCCAGCTCCTCCGGGTCCGGCACTGTCAGCTCGACGTCAAGCACCCCGTTCAGCGCCACCACGTACCGCCCTTCATCCTGGGACCACCTCGACCCTAGCCCGGACTTAGTCAGACGACTAGACGCCGCTGTGAGGACGCCGCTGTGAGGACGCCACCTTCTCCAGAAAGGCGGCTGCGACCTTCTCGTAGGAGATGCTGGAGGCCAGGATGTGCTGCTGCGAGCCCTGCGCGTCGCGCAGACACCGTTGCAGCACGCTGGACTCCCGCAACGCGCTCCCGCCCGCGAACGGAAAGAGGTGGGTGACCGCCTCCACCGCATCAGCGGTACCCGCGGCCAGCGCGCCGGCGACGAACGTGGCCTGACGGGGGCTCACCGCACCATCCTCCAGACAGGTCCGCCACGCCTCCGTCAGGGCCGAGACCACCAACGTCCGAGCCGCCTCGACCCGCAGAACCGCCCTCCCGAACTCGTACCGGAACGCCCCACGGTCAGCCAACGTCCCTTCCGACCCCCGAGACGTGTTCACCGCGAGCTCGGCCAGCTCGTCAAGGAAACGAGTGGCCACCCCATGGGTGAAGCCGAAGTTCTCGCCCGCCACATAGACAATGCCGGGAAGCCCGCTGTGCAGCGGACCCCCGCGCGGCATGTCCGTGCCCTGCCGCAGCGTCATATGGTCCGGCACGAAGACGTCCGAGACGAGGACGTCGACGCTGCCCGTCCCCTTCTGGCTCATGACGTGCCAGTCGTCCTTCAGCGTCACCGCGGAGATCGGCACCACCAGCCGCCGGAAACCCGGCACGCCATCGGGCTCCACCTCCGCCGCCCGGGCCCCCAACATCACGAACTCCGCATGGCGCACCCCACTGGCGAACCGCCAGTGCCCGTCGAGCAGCCATCCACCCCCGACCCACCGGCAGGTTCCCGACGCGGCCGCCACCCCGGCACAGAAGGGCACGCCTGATCGGAACACCTCCTCGACACCAGCCTCCGGCAGACCCGCTCCGATCATCCCGGTCGCCCCGGCGTGGACGAACCCGATCCAGCCGGCGGTCGGGTTCGCGTACGCCAACGCCGAGAAGTACCGCACCTGATCCGGAGGACACAGCTCATCGCCACCCACCGACTCGGGCGCCTTGACCATCGGCACCCGCAGCCCCCGCATCAGCTCGACCAGGGCGCCGGGCGCCGTGCGCTCATCCTCGGCCTGCTGAGCGGTCGCCCCCAGTTCCGCCCGCACCGCGTCGATCTCCCCCACCAGAGTGGCTATGTCACGACCCATTCCAGGGAGTCTAGTCAGCTGACTAGGTCTGCGCCACCGTCGGCGGCGCATGCCGCACTTCGGGCACCGACCTCCTGGGCCCGAGCCCAGGAGACCAGCCCTTCAACCTCTAGAACAGATCATGTTCACCATGTATATGGTGAAGGTCTGCCGCGACTCTCGCGCCAGGGACGGCGCAGCCTCCTTGACACCAGGCGTCGCCGATCGGAAGGGAGCGAGCGACAGTGATCGCACGATCGGTCCGGGTGTTCGCCCCCGGCGCACCGCCGCGGGTCGACGAGGTCACGCTTCCCGAGCCCGGCGACAGCGAGGTCCTGGTCTCGCTCTCCTATGCGGCGGTGAATCCGCTCGACACCTACGCCGCGGCCGGGCAGGTGGGCGACACCAGGCGACTCCCACGGACTCTCGGCATCGAGGGCAGTGGGTACCTCGACGGCCATCCGGTCGTGGTGCAGGGTGCCGGGCTGGGCATGCTCCGGGACGGAACGTGGGCGGAGGCCGTCGTCGTACCCCGCGCGTGCGTCTACCCCGTACCGGAGGGAGTTGATCTCGCCGCGGCGGCCGGTGTCCCGGTCGCCGGAGTCACCGCGTTGCGCATCGTCCAGACCGTCGCCCAGGTCGATTCCAGCGACCGGGTCCTGGTCCTGGGCGCCGCCGGAGGCGTCGGGAGCATCGCGGTGCAGTTCGCGAAGCTGACCGGCGCTGCCGTGTACGCGCAGGTCGGAAGCGAGGCGAAGCGGGATGCCGCCGCCGAGCTGGGAGCCGACGGTGTCCTGGTGAGTGACGCCGCAGGCCTGGTCGCGACGGTTGCGGACCTCCGTCCGACGGTGGTCCTCGACCCGCTCGGCGGCGACTTCCTCGCGGCGGCAGTCGAGCTGACCGCGGTGTCCGGACGCATCGTGAGTTACGGAGTGTCGGCCGGCCCGCAGACGGCCTTCTCCGCCCGGACCTTCTACCGCAACGCGCTGCGTCTGCTCGGCTACGCCGGGATGCGCGCGGCCCCCGCACGTGCCGCGGAAGGGATCACTGCCGTCCTGACGGCCATCGCGGACGGGCACATTCGGGTTCCGGTCGGCCACGTCGTCCCGCTGACCGAGATCGAGACGGCCTTGACCCTGCTACGCGGGCGTGCCGCGATCGGGAAGATCATACTAGATGTCCGTTCGTGAACCGGCCGCGAACCGGCCGGATCAATCGACGCGCCCGCCGCGGGTCCGGCGGGACGCCCGGACCGCCCACGCCCCGCGCCGGTGGTCCCCAGGCGCGGGGTCGACCGTTCCCCTGCTCGTCCTGGTGACGCTGGCCGGCAGTCTTGTCTCGGTCCAGGCCCGTCTGAACGGCGAGCTCGGGGTACGGATGCACTCGGCGCTGGCTGCGACCACAGTCTCGTTCGCCGTCGCCGCGGGGCTGACTACCGGTGTAGTCCTCGCCCTCCGCCCCCGCGCCGCGCTGCGCCGGCTGCGATCCACCGGCACCCGCTGGTGGTACTGGACCGGTGGCCTCGCCGGCGTGTCGGCCGCGACTGCCAATGCCGCGGGTGCCCCGCGTGTCGGGGTCTCCCTGGTCAGCGTGTGCGCCGCGGCCGGCCTGGTGGCCGGGGGGCTGACCGCGGACAGGATCGGCTTCGGACCATCAGGGCGGCACCCCGTTACCAGGACGCGGGTCGGCGGGGCCGCGCTGGCCATCGGGGCGGTCCTGCTGGCGACCTCCGACGGCCTGGGGAACGGTGGTAACCTGCCGATCCTCGCACTCCTGGTCGCCGGGGGATTCGTCGCCGGGCTCCAGCAGCCGGTCAACGGCCGGCTGAGCATGGCCGTCGGCACGCCGTTGGTGGCCTCCCTGGCCTCCTTCTACGTGGGTCTGGTGGCCGCCCTCGTCATTCTGGCGGTCACCCACCCGGCACTCGCCTGGCCGACGGACGTCTGGTTGTACACCGGCGGGGTGATCGCAGCGATCTACGTGTGCGCGGCGACCACCGTGGTCGCGAGACTGGGTGCGCTCGGCGTCTCCATGGCGACGATCGCCGGCCAGCTCATCGGTGCCGCGGCGCTGGACCTGGTCATGCCGGTGTCCGGCCGCCACCTCACTGTCAGCACCGTTCTCGGCGCGATCGTGGCCCTGGTCGGCACGGCGGTCGCCAGTCTCCGCCCGCGGGGACAGCGCCCCCCGGCACCGGAACAGAACGTGGACGCCGAGGGCGGCCAAGATCATTCGGCTACGGACACCGCCGGGTCCGGGCAGGTCCCCGAGCAGTCCGGCGGACGCGGAATTCCCCTGACTAGATGAACAGATGTAACATAATTAGTCACAGTGGCACCGGAGGTCGAGGTCGAGGTCGAGGGCGAGGGCGAGGGCTGGGGGTGGGACCGGATCGATCCGCCGCCTTGACCCGAGGCCATCGCTACACGGATTAGACAAATAATGCCCTAAGTGACTATGTTGCGTCGGCTTGTTCCCTCCGGACGGAGGGCGAGTGCCCCAGGGCAGGGGCCGCTCAGCTACTGGAACCCGCGGGAGGACCAGAGAAATGGATATTCTCGGAATTGGCTACGTCGGCGTGGAGTCGCCCACGTTCAAGGAGTGGGCGACATTCGGTCCGGAGGTCCTCGGGCTCGGCCTGGCCGACCCCCGCCCGGACGACGAGACGATTTACCTGCGGATGGACGACCGCCGCTACCGCATCGCCGTGCACCCGGGCGAGACCGACAAGATCTCGTACTTCGGCTGGGAGCTGACCGGTCGACGCGCCTACGACGAGGCGCTGGCCACTCTCGAGAAGGCCGGTGTCGACGTCGAGCTCGGCGGCGAGGAGCTCGCCGAGAAGCGTGGGGTCATGGAGGTCGCCAGGTTCAAGGATCCGGCAGGCTACCAGAACGAGATCTTCTATGGTCTCAAGTACCAGTTGCACTCCTTCCTGCCCGGCCGTCCGCACAGCGGGTTCCTCGCCGGCCTCACCGGCGTCGGCCACCTCGTCCTGACCATGCCCGAGTACCCCGTCGAGCTCGACCACTTCCTGTCCGAGGTGATGGGGTTCCGGCTGTTCGGTCACGGCCACAACGGCAAGCGCGGCCAGATCGGCTTCTGGGCCGCCAGCCTCAACCCCACCAGCCACAACGTCGCCTACGCCGTTATTCCGGGTCACCACGGTATTCACCACATCGGCATCGCGGTCAAGGACCTCGACGACGTGGGCATCGCTCAGGACCTCGCGCTGGAACGGGGTCACGGGATCCACTTCTCCCTGGGACGCCACAACCAGGACCCGGTCTACTCGGTCTACCTGAAGACTCCCAGCGGCTTCGGCATCGAGTACCTCAGCGGCGGCCTCGAGGACGGCGGCACCCCCGTCTTCAGCGAGCTCAACCCGGAGGAGCTCAGCGTATGGGGCCACAAGGCCATCTCTCCCGAGCTGCCGAAGTCCGTCCGGCCCGTCGGCGGCTGACGGCGATCGGAGCCGCGCACGCGGAAGGCCGGAACAACACGCAGCAGCGGTGAGGTGCGCCGCGACCGCACAATGAACGGAGCGTCGGCGGCCTCAGCGGGACAGCGCCTCACCGCCGTCCCGCATGCGCTCTAGAATCGGCAGGATGACAGGGTCACCGGTGGGTCGTGGTCGTCAACCGGTCGAGGCCGCGCTTCTGAACGCCGCAGGAGATCTTCTGGCCGAGGTCGGGGCCCGCGCGATGAGCGTCCGTGATGTCGCACGGCGGGCCGGCGTGAACCACGGCCAGGTCCACCACTATTTCGGTTCCAAGGACGCCCTGGTCCGCGCCGCGATGCGGGAGCTCGCCGCGGACCACTACCGACGCTCGATGGAACAGGCGGGCCTCCATGACGTCCCCCCCGCGCTCGCCCTGGCATCCGACGTCCGCTACTGGCGGGCAGTCATCCGGCTACTGATCGAGGGCGACATCGAAGCGGCCCGGGTCGAGATCGACGAAGGTGTCTCCGTGCCGCGCCATGCTCTCGGAGTCCTGGCCGCGCGGCGGGGGCTACCTGCACCGGATCTCGATGCGAAGACGGCCGTCGCCGTCTCCGCCGCCCTCCAGCTCGGCTGGGTGGCCCTGGAGGATTTCATCTTCCTGCTCGCGGACGTCGCACCGGAGGAACAGGACGAGGTGCGTGCGCGGGTACGACTCGTCGCCGCCGGCCTGTTCGACGGAGCGCTACTCGACCAGGCGCTGCTCGACGGGTACGCGACGCGGCGGACCCGACCCGTGCCCTGACCCCGGTTCACCCTGACCTCCGGTTCCAGGAAGTTCTCGATCCGCGCCATCTGACCGTCCAGCGGACAGATCCGCGGCTTCGACGTCGACGGCACCACCACCAGAGGGCGCCACCCGGAAGGCGAACGCAGCGCCCGACCGCCGCCGAGGTCGCCCGCGTCACACGGACCGCCAATGACACATAGTGAACAATCTTTGTTACATAAGTAGGATGGAGGCTCCCACTACCACCGACTTCGGAGGCTTGATGGCCGAGGACCTGCAGTACCTGACTTGGCTCACGTTGATCGTTCCAACAAGATCGCGGGTCTGTGACCTGGGGTGTTGTCGCACGGGAAGGTGAAAAGTCCGCACTAACCGGCGGGCTCTACGCTGGCTGGGTGTCTCCGTATGTGCGGACGGTGAAGACGAAGTCCGGGGCGCGGGCGGTGCAGATCGTGTACTCGTCGCGTGGGGGCTCGTTGGAGCTGGAGCACATCGGTTCGGCGCACGACGACGCGGCGTTGGAGGCGTTGAAGGCGGTCGCGCGGCAGCGCCTCGCCCGCGGTCAGGGTGAGCTTGACCTGGGTCTGGACGCGCCGGCGGCGGGTGGGCCGCTACCGATCACCTCGACGCGGTCCGCCGCGCTGTGGGACGCGCTCGGCCGTGCCTATGACCTGCTGGGATTCGGTGAGGCGTCCGAGGGCGACGAGGTGTTCCGCCAGTTGGTGCTGGCGCGGATCATCGAACCGACGTCCAAGCAGGACAGCCTGCGGGTCCTGGAGGAGACCGGGATCGAGCCGGCCTCGTACGCCACGGTCAAGCGGCGGTTGCCGGTCTACGGCACCGACGCCTGGCGGCAGTCGCTGTCACGGCGGGCCGCGGCGCACGCGGCGCTGGGACCAGCTTCTCTGGTGCTTTACGACGTCTCCACGCTCTACTTCGAGACCGACGAGGGCGACGGGTTCCGTGAGCCGGGTTTCTCCAAGGAACGCCGCCTGGAACCACAGATCACGATCGGGCTGCTCACCGACGCCGCAGGCTTCCCGCTCATGGTCGACGCGTTCGAGGGAAACAAGGCCGAGACCCACACCATGCTCCCCGTGATCCGGGCGTTCAAGACCGCCCACCAACTACCCGACGTCACCGTCGTCGCCGACGCCGGCATGATCTCCGAGGCGAACCGCAAGGCCATCGAGGCCGAAGGCCTGTCGTTCATCCTCGGCATGAAGATCCCCGAGGTGCCCTACGTCGTCGCCGCGTGGCGGCGTGACCATCCCGGTGAAGACCTCCCCGACGGGCAGGTCTTCACCCAGCCCTGGCCCGCCAGCCCCACCGACCAACGCCGTGACCAGGTCATCTACTACCAGTACTCCGCCGGCCGGGCCCGGCGCACCCTGCGCGGCATCGACGAACAGGTCGCCAAGGCCGAGAAGGCCGTCGCTGGGAAAACCCCGATCAAACGCAACCGGTTCGTCCGCCTCACCGGCGCGGACAAGTCCGTCAACCGCACGCTGGAGACCAAGGCACGGGCGCTGGCCGGCCTCAAGGGCTACATCACCAACCTGCCCGACCCGACCCCGGAGTTCGTCCTCGACTCCTACCACCGGCTCTACACCATCGAGAAATCGTTCCGGATGTCGAAGAGCGATCTCGCCGCCCGGCCCATCTACCACCGCAAACGCGAATCGATCGAGGCCCACCTGACGATCGTCTTCGCCGCCCTCGCGGTCTCCCGCCTCGTCGAGCAGGCCACCGGCTGGTCGATCCGCCGGTTCGTCCGCACCACCCGCCGCTACCGCACCATCCAGATCCAGGCCGGCGAGCACACCATCACCGCCGCCGACCCACTACCCGACGACCTCCGCGAGGCCATCGACAACATCGTCCAGGCCCGCGGAGGACCGCACTAACGTGAGCCAAGTCAGGTCACACGGACCGCCAATGACACATAGTGAACAATCTTTGTTACATAAGTAGGATGGAGGCTCCCACTACCACCGACTTCGGAGGCTTGATGGCCGAGGACCTGCAGTACACCGTCGACGACGCGATCGCGACCATCCTGCTCAACCGGCCCCACCGCAAGAACGCCTTCACCCTCGAGATGATCGATCTCTGGGCCGAGGCGTTGCGGGCCGCCGCGGCGGACGACGCAGTGCGCGCCGTCGTGGTGCGCGGCGCCGGCGACGCGTTCTGTTCCGGGATCGACCTCTCGGTACTGGCCAGCATCGAACCGACGCCGCTGGCCCGCAAACGGATGTTGACCGAAGGCGTGCACCAGGTCGCCCGCGCGGTCGCCGATCTGGACAAGCCGCTGATCGCCGCGCTGAACGGGGTGGCCGTGGGCGCAGGCCTCGACATGGCTCTCATGTGCGACATCCGGTTCGCCGCCCGCTCGGCGCGGCTGTCGGAGGGATATATCAAGGTCGGCCTGGTTCCCGGGGACGGCGGGTGCTACTTCCTGCCCCGGCTGGTCGGTCCGGCGAAGGCGCTGGAGCTGCTCCTCAGCGGCGACACGATCGACGGTACCGAGGCGGAGCGGATCGGGATGGTCAACCGCGCCTACGACGACGCCGAACTCCTGGACGCGACCTACGCGTTCGCCGCCCGGCTCGCCGCTGTCTCCCCGGTGGCGGCCGGGATCATCAAGCGGACCGTTTACCAGTCCGAACGGATGGATCTGCGCGCCAGCCTGGACCTGATCTCGTCGCACATGGCGATCGTCCAGTCCACCGCGGACTTCACCGAGGCCCAGGAGGCGTTCAAGCAGAAGCGGCCGGCCCGCTTCATCGGGGCCTGACCCGCCGCGGCTCGATCCAGGACCGACGGCAGCGGCTCCCGGTTTCGACGCTGGAGGCGGGGCGCGGCGGGCACTGCTCACGGGCCGGCGGATCTCACGGCCCAGAGGGGGCCGGCCTGGCCGGGCTCGTCTCTCCGCGACGGCCTACGCACGCTGATCGCAAGCTCCGGACAGGCCTCGACACCCCCGTGCGTGGCGTTCGCGAGGGGCCCACTGCCCTGACCCGAGTAGCCGAAGTGTCGAACATCACGTCCACAGGCGACCGAATATCAGAAATGCTAGCCTATTTGCACAAACTTTGTCACATCCGTATCGTACAGCTCGGCCGGTGGAGAGTGCGCTGACCGCGAGGGCTGACACGGCCGTCCTGACCTGCGGCACACTGGAGGAAGACGGTGACTGGTCCCCCCAGCGATTTCGCCAGGCAAGCTGTCGGAGCCTTGCCCTCGCCGATGCCAGGGTCCCCGGTGCCAGGGTCGCCTCCGCCACTACCGCGTTCGCGTTGGGGGCGGAGGGCTTCAACGGTCGCGTCCTCCTTTGTCAGTGACGGGCCGCGAGCTTCCTTCTCCCGGTCACGGGTGCCGCCGTCGAAGGACTCCTGCGGGGCGAGGTGTCCGCGGCACGGTTGCAGCTTCGCTCCGCGGCGCTGCCCAGCCGTCGCTAGATCGATCTGCTCGTCGATCCCTCAACCGACCTCGCCAAGCTCGCCGAGTCCCTCGGCGCGGCGGTGATCTGACCACGATCGCGGAGGAACCATGAAGATCGCTTTGTGCGACGAAGGCGGCAAGGTCTACTGGGGGGTCGCCGATCCCGCCGCGGGCACTGTCCAGCCCATCGCCGGTACCTTCGAGTCCTGGGCGCCAGCCGTCACCGTGGCCGGCAGCGCAGCCGCACTGACGTTCGCGGGAGACCCCCGCCCGCTCGCAGGCGTGCGGCTGCGGCCCCCGGTGGAGCGCGGCCGCACGATCGTCGCCGCCGGCGCCAACTACCGCAGCCACGTCGAGGAACTGGGTCTGCACATGCCGGCCCGGCCCGCCGCGTTCCTGAAGCCGTTCCGCTCGATCATCGGCCCCACCGACGAGATCCGCTACCCCGCTCTCACCACCCAGTTGGACTACGAGATCGAGCTGGTCGTCATCGTCGGTACCGCCGAGAGCCGGGGGCACACGCCCACCAGCACCGATGTGCTGGGATACGCCGCGGGCAACGACGTCTCCGCCCGCGACCTGCAGTTCGGCGGTTCGGTGACCGGCATGGACATGTTCTCGTCGAAGGCGCTGGACGACACCAGCGCGATCGGGCCGTGGATCGTCACCCGCGACGAGCTGGGCGACAACCCCGACCTCGACCTGACCCTGCGGGTCAATGACGAGGTTCGGCAGAAGGACCGCACGGGCTCCATGGTCTGGAACATCGACGAGCTGCTCGCGTTCGTCGATGCCCGTACCTCGCTGGGCAGCGGCGACCTGATCTTCACCGGCACTCCGGCCGGCATCGCCCATGCCAGCGGCCGCTACCTACAGCCCGGCGACGTGGTCGAGACGACCATCGAAGGAGTCGGCACACTACGCAACATCGTGGGTGCCGCTCCGCAGCTGTGAGGGTGGCGAGGGAGGAGATCGCGCCGTCGGGCCCGTCCGTGTCCGAATTGTCGCCGGCCCGTCCCGGGCGGACGGCGCCGACGGCCGTTTCCGGGATGGCCACCGGCGGAATCACGGCCTCGACGTAGACAAGTTGAACCGATCGTGTACATGTCGTACTTTCAACCCGTCGATGTGGTGTCTTTCGTCTCAGACACCCACACGGGGCTCCGGAAAGGTGATCATGTCCGCGTTGACGGAAAGTGGCCCGTTACGAATGACGCTGTCCGATGGGACCGCGATCGAGGATCTCATCGATGTCGAGAAGCGCGAGGTCTCGCTGCGGTTACTGAGCGACCCGGAGATCTACTCGCTCGAGCTTGATCGGCTGTGGAACAGGGCCTGGCTCATCGTCTGCCACGAGAGCGAGATCCCCAACCGGGGTGACTTCGTCACGCGCAAGCTTGGAGCGGACCCGGTCATCATCACGCGCGGCCGTACCGACACGATCAACGTCCTTCTCAATGTCTGCGCGCACCGGGGCATGGAGGTGTGCCGCACGGAGAAGGGGAGCACCCGACAGTTCCGCTGCGTCTACCACGGCTGGATCTACGACAACCAGGGCGCTTTCCGCGGTGCGCCGGTACGCAAGGAGCAGATGCACGGCGACGTCCGCCCGACCTCCGAGCTCGGGCTGGTGCGGGCCCGGGTGGAGGTCTACGGCGGCTTCGTCTTCGCCACGTGGGACCACGACGCGCCAAGCCTCGACATCTGGCTCGGCGACATCAAGTGGTACTACGATCTTCTGTTCAACCGCACGGCTGGCGGGATGGAGGTGCTCGGGCCGCCGCAGCGCTACATCGTCGACGCCAACTGGAAGGCGGCCGGCGAGCAGTCCGCCGGGGATGGTTACCACACCCTGTCGCTGCATCGGTCTTTGCTCGAGCTCGGAGTGATCGGCGGCGGCGCCACGATGACCGGCGACCAGGTCGCCGAACTCGCCCCGGCCATGTACGGGGTCGACGTGAGCGCGGAGGGCCACGGGCTGCGCTGCATCCCTCTGGAGACCGTCTTCTCGCTGCTGATGGGGACATCGGCCGAGGGTATGGACTCCATGAGCCGCCTGCGCATGCTGCCCCCGGCCGGCCTCACCCCGGAGATGGTCGAGGACCTGCCGAACCAGCTGTCCGAAACGCAGATCCGCCTGCTCGCAGAATGTCCTCCCCAGGTCGGCGGCATGTTTCCGAACATGCTGGTGGCGTTCATCTACCAGCCGTTCGTCGGACCCGATGGGCAGACGCGACTCAGCGCGGCCACGAGTATCCACACGTACCAGCCCTGCGGGGTCGACAAACTCGAGTTCATCAACTATCTGCTGGTCGAGAAGGATGCACCGCAGCAGTTGAAGAACGACGCTCTGAAGGTGTCCGTTCGTACGCTGGGCACCAGCGGAACCATCGAGCAGGATGACGCCGAGGCGTGGCCGGCGATGAGCCGGGCCGGACTTGGCGGAATGGGACGCCGTCAGACGATCAAGTACCACGCCCTGCTCGGCGAGAACAGGCCACAGGACTGGCCTGGCGGCGGCCAGGTCTTCGACGGCTTCACCAAGGACGACAACCAGTGGCTGTGGTGGCTTCGGTATCGGGACTTCCTGCTGGGCAGGCCCTGGTGACACCTTCCTCGGCTGTGAGGAGGACGTTCAGGTGCCGCAGGCACCGAGACGAGAGGTGCATCAGGACGATGAGGAGGAACGGCGGATGAGCGTCGACACCGCGGCCACGCCCGCGTCTTCGACCGGAACAGCGACGATGACCGGAGCCTCGATCCCCGTCGGCGACCCGCTCTACAACGAGGTGGTGCAGTTCCTCTACGAGGAGGCACGACTGCTCGACACCAACCGCCTGACCGAGTGGCTGGGAGTCCTCGCCCCCGATCTCGTCTACCGGGCGCCGCTGCGGGTCACCGTGACCCGCCAGGAGGGCGACGGAGTGGACAGCGTCGTAGGCCACTTCGAGGAGGACTTCGGCTCGCTGTCGGCTCGGGTGACCCGGCTGACCCACACCACCAGCCCGTGGGCCGAGGACCCGCCGTCGCGGACTCGGCGCTTCGTCACCAACATCCTGGTCACCAGGACGGACAAGGCGGAGGAGGTGACGGTGGTCAGCAACCTTCTGGTGACCCGCAACAGGGGTTCGGTACCCGGGTTCGTGCTGATCCCGGCCGAGCGCCGGGACGTGGTGCGCCGCACGCCCGACGGCTGGCGCGTCGCCCGCCGTGTGATCCTTCTCGACGAGAGCATCCTGAGTACGCCAAACCTGGCCATCTTCCTGTAGCAGGCCATCCCCGGCCGCCCCGCGGCAACCGGGATGAGCTGTGGCGATCAGGCTGCGGTGGGGCCGGGCTCACACGCCGCGCTGGCCCGACCCCGCCGCGGCCCGGCTCAGAGCGTCGTCAGCCCGCCATCGACGACGACGTTGCTCCCGGTGATGAAGGACGCCTCGTCGGAAGCCAGGAAGACCGCCAGGTTCACGACCTCGTCCGGCCTCCCCGCCCGAGTGATCAGGCTGCTGCCGAACAGCGCGTCGCGCATCGCCGGATCCGCGTACAGCTCCGCCGTCCCCGGAGTCTCGATCGTCCCCGGGCTGATCGCCACCGCGCGTATGCCGTGCGGGGCACCTTCCGCGGCCGTCTGCCTCGTCAGTGCGATGACCGCGGCCTTCGTCGCGGCATGCGCCCCGATCGGGTGGGTCCGGTTACCGACCAGGCCGGCGACGGAGGCGGTGTTGAGCACCACCCCGCCGGACCGCACCAGGTACGGCCACGCGAACTTGGTCGCGTAGAAGACGAGGTCGAGCTCGTTGCGTACGGTGAACTGCCAGTCCTCGACGCTCTGCTCGGCGATGCTCCCGAACCGGGCCGCCGAGGCGTTGTTGTAGAGCACGTCGACCCGGCCGTGGACTCCGGCCGCCTCGTCGATCCAGGTCCTCGCGGCCTCGGGATCGCCCAGGTCCACGGGGGCCATGGCGACCATCGTGCCGCCGGCCTTCGTGACCAGTTCGACGGTCTCCTCACTGCCCGCCACGTTGACATCGCAGCCGACCACAACAGCGCCCTCGGCGGTGAAGCGCAGGGCCGCAGCGCGCCCCTGCCCGCCGCCCGTCCCCGTGATCAGGGCCACCTTGCCGGCAAGTCTTCCGACCATGCGTGCAACCTCTCTTGTTGGCCGCCCGTTCCAAGACCGGCGGCACGCGTGGAATGCCGCGCCCGGCGGGGCTGACCCGGGACAGCTCCCAGGAGATCAGCCCGGCCCGGTCATCCGACGGCGACGATGTGAGGCGGGCTCGGGAGGGCGGTCACCCGCTCACCCGGTGTCTGATCGAGCACCGCGACATCGAGATGATCTCCATCTGCCCGGTTACGCCTCGAGGGCCTGGTCGCAGCGTGGAGTCCGTGACCCGCGCACCGACGCCCGTCACGAGGCCGATGCCAGGTACGCCTGCTCCAGTCTCCCGTCCGCCGAGAGCTCGGCGCTCGTCCCCTCCAGCTGCACCCGACCGTGGACCAGCACATACCCCCGGTCGGCCACCCCGAGCACCGCGGAGACGTGCTGTTCGACGAGCAGCACGGCAAGACCATCCTTGGCGGCGCCGCTGACCTGGTCGAGCAGCCGGTCGACGATGACCGGCGCCAGGCCCAGGGAGAGCTCGTCAGCCAGGAGCACCCTGGGACGGCGGGAGAGCGCGCGCCCGAGGGTGAGCATCTGCTGCTGCCCGCCCGAAAGAAGCCCGGCCTTGCGGCCGAGGTGATCGGTGAGCTCCGGGAAGATCTCCAGGGCCCCCTCGACCGAGCCACCCCCGATCCGCAGGTTGTCACGGACCGACATCCCCATGAAGACCGACCGCTCCTCGGTGATGAGCGCCAGGCCGCGTCGCGCACGTCGGTGCAACGGGCCGGACGCCCGCTCGCCGAACAACCGCGTCTGACCGCCGATCGAGGGGAGTTCGCCGGCCAGGGTGAGCAGCGTCGTGGTCTTGCCTGCGCCGTTCGGCCCCAGCAATGCCACGATCTCCCCCGGAGCCACGGACAGGTTCAGATCCTTGACCACGGGCTGCCGGTCGTAGCCCGCGCACAGCTCGACAGCCTCGATGGCAGCAGTACCCACCGGCATGGTTCCCTTCTCCCTTTTCGCGGTCCTGTCGGTCACTGCTTCACCGGGATGGAGGTGACGGCCTCGGGGCTCGCAGGCCCGGACCCGGACTCGGCGGCAACCACCGCCGTCGTCCCACTCGCGCGCGCCGGCGCGGAGAACGAGGCCACCGCGGCCGGGCCCTCCGTCCCACCGGCCGTCCCACCGGCCGGCTCGCCGCTGGAACGGCCGAGGTAGGCCGCCCGCACCCGATCGTCGGCCCGGACCTCAGCCGGGGTTCCGGCGGTCAGCAGGGTGCCGAAATCGAGGACGACGACCCGGTCGCACAGCGACATGACCAGCCCCATGTCGTGCTCGACGAGCAGGATGCCGGTGCCCCAGTCGGTCGCGATGCGGCGCAGCAGTCCACCGAGCTCCGCGGACTCCGTCTCGTCGAGTCCGGCGGCCGGCTCGTCGAGCAGCAGGATCGAGGGGTGGCGAGCCACCGCGCGGGCGATGGCGACGAGACGCCGCCGTCCGTAGGGCAGTTCGCCCGGGGTGCGGTCGAGGTCGCCGCCCAGTCCGAAGTCGCGGACCGCCCGCTGCGCGGAGGGGGGCAGCGGCCGGCGGCCCGGGCGCACCAGGTCGCTGAAGTAGGCGAGCCGGTCCCGGTCATCGCAGGCGGCGCGCAGGTTGTCCGCGACCGTCATGTCCTCGAACAGTTCCAGGTTCTGGAAGCTGCGGCCAAGACCTCGCTGGGCCCGCGCGCGGGCCGACAGGTGCCCGATCGCCTCGTCGTTCAGCACGACCCGGCCCTCGCCGGTTCGGGAGAAACCCGTGACGGCGTCGATGAAGGTCGTCTTCCCGGCGCCGTTCGGCCCGATCAGCCCGACGATCTCCCCAGGCCGGACCTGGACGCTGACATCGTTCAGGGCCACCACGCCGCCGAAGCGGACGGAGATGCCTTCGACGGAGAGCACCGCGGGCTCGCATCGCTCGGCCACCAGCTCCGCGGAGCTGTCGACCGCCGATTCGGTCGCTGACCCGATCCGCCGGGTCGCGACGCGGTTGCGCACGGCGGTGGCGATCCGTCCGGCGCGGAAGGCCGCCCCGTTCGGATCGTTGATGACCATGAGCACGAGCCCTGCCGACGTCACCAGCGTCGCGTACCTGTTGAAGTCGATGACCTGGCCGATGAACTCGGTCAGCGCACCACCGACACCCAGCGAGCCGGCGAATACGGCGCCTCCGATGTAACCGACACCGCCGAGAAAGCTCAGGACGACGATGTTCATCGAATCGAAGACGGTGTATCCGGAGAAGCCCACGTTGCTGTAGCGGAAGGCCAGCAGCACTCCGGCACCGGCCGCGATCGCCGCGGCCAGCGCGAACGCGTACAGCTTGGCCCCGATCGTGCTGATGCCCAGAGAGGCGGCGGCACGTTCGTTCGCTCTGGTCGCGAGCAGCCTGCGGCCCGCCCGGCCGCGACGCAGGTTCGTCACTCCGAACGCGGCGAGCAGGAACAGCACCAGGCAGAACACCGCGTAGCGTTCCGGGTGCGCGGTGGAGTCGATGCTGAGACCGAACACAGACGGCGGGTCGACCTTGGTTCCTTCGAATCCGCCCGTGAGGTCCTTGTTGTTCAGGATCAGCCGGTCGACGGCGACCGCCAGCCCGAGCGTCGCGACCGCGAGGTTGATACCCCTCGTGCGCAGCGCGGGCAGCGCGAAGAGCAGGCCGATCGGCACCGCCGCGGCCACACCGACGACGAGGGCCGCGAGGAACGGCAGGCCAGCGGTGTCGGCGAGGCGGGCCGAGATCCACGCGCCGAGGCCGGCGAACGCGTACTGGGCCAGGGACACCTGCCCGGCGTATCCGGTCACCACCACGATCGACAACGCGATCATCGCCACGACGATGGTCGTGATGACCGCGTTCACACCGTTGACCGGCAGGGTCAGGATGAGCACCAGGGCAACGACGACGCCGACCGCGGCTGGGACACGAGAGCCGCTGCTGTCCCCCACTCTGGGCAGCCGGTCCGTCAGGAAGCCACGCAGCGGCAGGGCCCGTCCCCGGGCCGCCAGCAGACCGATGATGACGAGGAACGGCGCCGCGTCGGACCAGCCCGGAGTCTCGACATAGCGGCCGATCAACGACTGCGCGACACCGATCAGTACACCGCCGAGCAGTGTCAGCGGGAACGACGCGAACGACCCGACCATGGCGCAGGCGAGCATCGGGACGATGAGCAGGGACAGCGACGCCGGGGCGAGACCTGTGATCGGGACGATGAGAACGCCGGCGACCCCGGCGAGCGCACCGCCGAGCGCCCAGTTCGCGGCGGCGAGAACGTCCGGCGAGACGCCGAGCGCCGCGGCGCTGCGCTGGTTCTCGGCGACGGCGTTGGTGCCCCGTCCGAACGCGGTGAACCGGTAGATCACCCACAGCGCGGCGGTCGCCACGATGGCGATGAGCAGCAGGTAGATCCGGTCGGAGCCGACCTTGATGTCACCGGAGATGGTCCAGGTGCTGGTCGGGAGGATAGCCGAGACGAACTGGAAGTCCGAGCCGTAGCGGAGGTCGGCGGATGCCTGGACGATGCCGAGCACACCGAGTGTGGCCACCAGCCGGGCCAGCGGCGACGCCTTGCGCAGGGGTCGCATGACTCCGAAGTAGATGACGAGGCCCAGCAACGCCGCCACGGCCACGGCGATGAGGAACGACAGGGCCAGCGGAACCCCGTTCTGCTCTCGTAACTCGACGAACAGAGCGGCGGCCAGCAGCGCCATGGCACCGTGCGCGAGGTTCAGGACGCCTGAGCCTCGGTATGTGAGGACGAGCCCCTGGGCCGCGACCGAGTAGATCGCCCCGACCCCGAACCCTAGAACGATGAACTTGATGATTTCTTCCACTGCCCGTGGGCCTTCCTGACCGACCCGCGACCGGCGCGGGCTGCGACGGCCACCAGGGCCCGATTCGGGTCCTGGTGGCGGGGTACCTGCGTCGGCTGCGAACACGTTGAGGAGACAACGAACCGGGATCCCGCTGCCGACGGCGCTGAACTGGCACGCGAAGCAAGGGGACCCCGGTCACGGCCATCACGGGAGCGGTACTGGCAGGGCTGACATCGGCCGGCTGCCCGCGTCACCATCTCCGCTGGTCAGTATGCGTCGATATCGGCACCCCTCGCGTCCGCGGCGTCCAGCCCGCACGGCATCATCCGGTGACTGGCGTCACAACCAGGTGAAGAGTACGCGATGAACACTGTGTGCTCAAGATGTACCTTCCGCACTCTCCGGCAACTCGCCGAGCCCTTGGGAAGATCGCCCGTCGCCCGCGCGCCTGTGGCGGCACCCCCCAGTGCCGCGAACCCGGACGGCCCCAGCACACCGCCTCGCGGACTGGTGCAACAAGTTGAACGATCACTGTATATTACGTTCACTAGTC
Organism: Parafrankia elaeagni; assembly: GCF_000374165.1. Classification (GTDB taxonomy): domain Bacteria; phylum Actinomycetota; class Actinomycetes; order Frankiales; family Frankiaceae; genus Parafrankia; species Parafrankia elaeagni. The sequence continues at coordinate 20,402 of NZ_KB893715.1, read as the reverse complement.
GAGCGGGTAGCATGAGGGGCGGCAGGGTGAAGAGGACTGTCTTCGGCGACGAGCACGAAGCCTTCCGCACGACGGTCCGCGACTTCCTCGCCAAAGAGGTCGGGGCGCGCTACGCCACCTGGGAGGAAGCTGGTCGGCCGCCCCGGGAGTTCTTCCACCGCGCGGGTGACCTGGGCATACTCGGCCTGGGCATCCCGGAGGAGTACGGGGGCGGCGGAGCCGGCTTCCTGTTCAACGCCGTGGTGAACGAGGAGGTCGGCCGGGCCGGCTACGCGCTGGGCGGCCTGCGAGTGCACACCGACATCAGCGTCCCGTACTTCGTCCACCACGCGAACGAGGAACAGAAGGCGCGGTGGCTGCCCGGTCTCGCGACCGGAGAGCTGGTGGCGGCCCTGGCGCTCACCGAGCCGGGTGCGGGCTCGGATCTGGCCGGCATCAGCACGACCGCCCGCCGCGAGGGTGATTACTACGTCGTCAACGGCTCGAAGACGTTCATCACCGGCGGCCTCAACGCCGACCTGTTCATCACCGCGGTGAAGACCGACCCGGCCCAGCGCCACCGCGGCATCTCGCTGCTGGTCATGCGTCCCGACGTCCCGGGCTTCCAACGGGGCAAGCCGCTGCGCAAGCTCGGCCTGCACGCGCAGGAGGCGGTCGAGCTGTTCCTCGACGACGTCCGGGTGCCGGTGGCCGACCTGCTCGGCGAGGAGGGCCGGGGCTTCACGTACCTGACGTCGCACCTGCCTCAGGAGCGGCTGTCGATCGCCCTGAACTCGCAGGCCGGTGCAGCCGCGGTGGTAGAAAGAACCGTCGAGTACGTTCGCGGCCGGGCCGCCTTCGGCACCACCGTCGGCGCGTTCCAGAACACCAAGTTCGTGCTTGCCGCTGCGGCCACGGACGTGGCGGCTGGCCAGGCGCTTATGGACCAGGCGCTGCTGGCGCATGACCGAGGCGAGCTGACCCCGGTGGACGCGGCCACACTCAAGCTGTTCTGCACCGAGATGCAGGGCCGGGTCGTCGACTCCTGCCTGCAGCTGTTCGGGGGTTACGGCTACATGGCCGAGTACCCGGTCGCCAGGGCCTGGGCGGACGCACGGGTCGCCAGGGTCTTCGGCGGCTCCAGCGAGATCATGAAGACGATCATCGGAAAGTCCCTGGGCCTGTGACCATCTCGCGCACCCCCGCCGCGCGCGAAGCGCCCGACGGGGGTGCTGAAGACAGGAGGATGCCGTGGCCGAGGCCGTGATCATCGACGCCGTTCGCTCACCGATGGGCAAGGGCAAACCGGGCGGGGCGCTGTCCTCGCTGCACGCCGTCGACCTGCTGGCTCAGGTCCTCCAAGCGCTTGTGAACCGCAGCGGCCTCGACCCGGGGCTGGTCGAGGACGTGCTGATCGGCTGCGTCAGTCAGGGCGGCGAGCAGGCGGCCTGCCCCGGGCGGATGGCCTGGCTCGCGGCCGGCTTTCCCGATCACGTGCCGGCGGTGACGATCGACCGTCGGTGCGGGTCGAGTCAGCAGGCCGCGCACTTCGCCGCCCACGGTGTCGCCGCCGGCGCCTACGACATCGTGATCGCCGGCGGGATCGAGTCCATGAGCCGGGTGCCGATGGGTTCGGCCCGGATGGGCGCTGATCCATACGGCCCGCTGGTCAACGAGCGCTACGCCCCGGGGCTGGTGCCGCAGGGGGTCGCCGCCGAACTCGTCACCGCCCGGTGGAAGCTGGGCCGCGAGGACCTCGACGCCTATGCGGTGGCCTCGCACGCCCGTGCGTCCGCCGCGGCCGCGGACGGCCACTTCGACCGGGAGATCGTGCCGGTGACCGTCCGAACCGAGGCGGGGCTGCGCATGGTCACCACCGACGAGACGATCCGTCCCGGGACCACCGTCGAGAGGCTGGGAAAGCTCAAGCCCTCCTTCGAGTCCGAGGCCATGTCCGCACGTTTTCCGGAGATCTCCTGGAGCGTCACCGCCGGCAACTCCTCGCAGCTCACCGATGGAGCCAGCGCCCTCCTCATCATGAGCGCGGAGCGAGCGGCCTCCCTCGGGCTGCGGCCCCGGGCCCGCTTCCACTCCTATGCGGTGTGCGGCGATGACCCGGTGAGCATGCTGACCGGCCCGATTCCCGCGACCAGAAAGATCCTCGCCAGGTCCGGGCTGTCGATCGACGACATCGACCATGTGGAGGTCAACGAGGCGTTCGCGTCGGTGCCCCTGGCCTGGGCCGCCGAGTTCGGTGTCGACCTCTCCCGCGTGAACCCGAGGGGCGGCGCAATCGCGCTCGGTCACCCGCTCGGGGCTTCCGGCACCCGGCTGATGACCACGATGCTCGGCGCGTTGGAGGACACCGGCGGCAGGTATGGCCTGCAGACCATGTGCGAGGCCGGTGGCATGGCCAACGCCACGATCATCGAACGGCTTTGATCGCGCCCGCGTCACGATCCCGGAGGAACCATGTCCGAGGCCCTGTCCCGTACCGTCTCAGGTGAGGCTGCCGCGTCCGAGGGTGTTCCGGCGAGCCTGTCGGAGGTCGTGCTGCTCAGTGCCGACCAGGGAGTTCTCACCGTCACGATCAATCGACCCCGGTCCCGCAACGCGGTGGACCGCGCCACCTCCGCCGCCCTCGGCGCCGCCTTCAGTCTGTTCGAGTCACGGGAGGATCTCACCGCCGCCGTCCTCACGGGCGCGGGCGGGACGTTCAGCGCCGGCATGGACCTCAAGGCGTTCCTGCGCGGCGAAGACGCCCGCGTCGCGCCCCGTGGATTCGCGGGCCTCATCTGGCAGCAGCCGACAAAGCCCTTGATCGCCGCGGTGGAGGGCCACTGCCTTGCCGGCGGATTCGAGATCGCGCTGGCCTGCGACATGATCGTTGCCGCCGAGGATGCCCGCTTCGGCCTGCCCGAGGTGCGTCGCGGGCTCACGGCGAACGGCGGTGGGCTGATCCGCCTGGCCCGGCGGCTACCGACCGCGCAGGCGATGGAACTGGTGCTGACCGGAGACGACATCTCCGCTCGGCGGGCCTACGAACTGGGGCTCGTCAACCGGGTCGTCCCGGCCGGCAGCACGCTCGACGCCGCGCTTGCCCTCGCCCGCCGGGTGGCCGCCAACGGGCCACTGGCCGTAACCGTGTCCAAGAAGGTGCTGACCGAGTCGACCGAATGGCCCGTTGCGGAGGCGTTCAGCCGCCAGGAGGTGTTGGTCGCGCCCGTTCGGCAGTCCGACGACGCCAAGGAGGGCGCCCGGGCCTTCGCTGAGAAGCGCCCGCCGGTCTGGCACGGGCGTTGACAGCCGGACGCGAGGCTCGGACGACCCCCCGTGACCGGCCGCCGCCGTCCCCGTTCCCTCAGACCGCGGCTGTGGAGGTGCACTCCACGCCTACGGTCCGCGCGACGAGACCCTTCAAAAAGCAAATTAAACATAATTTGATTTATTTGTCTGATAGACGTTATACGCAGACGAGTCGACGGGCCATGACAACCGCCACGCGACCTGTGACCGATCCGAGAGGGGCATGTGATGGTGGGTGTCATCGAGGCACCGGCCGGCGACGTCGAGCTGGTGGGGCTGATCGCGCCGGACGGCGCTCCGATCGGCGACGACCCTGACGTCGCGCCCGACCAACTGACGTGGTTGTACGAGACGATGGTTGCGACTCGCGAGCTCGACGCGGAGTTCGTCAACCTGCAGCGGCAGGGTCAGCTCGCGCTCTTCCCGTCGTGCCGCGGCCAGGAGGCGGCCCAGGTCGGAGCCGCCGCCGCGCTGCAGGACACGGACTGGCTCTTCCCCCAGTACCGCGAGCTGGGCGTGTTCCTCGTCCGCGGGATCGACCCCGGTGGACTCGGCCACATGTGGCGCGGCACTCTCCACGGCGGCGCTGGCTTCACCGAACGTAACTGCGCTCCCCTCTCCATCCCCATCGGTACCCATGCCCTGCACGCCGTCGGCGCCGCTATGGCCAGTACCCTCAACAACGACGGCGGCGTGGCGGTCGCCTTCATCGGCGACGGCGCCACCAGCGAAGGCGACGTGCACGAGGCCCTCAACTTCGCGGCCGTGTACGAGGCGCCCTGCATCTTCTACGTCCAGAACAACCACTGGGCGATCAGTGTGCCCCTCGCAGACCAGCTGCGCGCTCCCTCCATCGCGCACAAGGCCGTCGGCTACGGCATGCCGGGCGTCCGCGTCGACGGCAACGATGTGCTCGCCTGCCTCGCCGTCACCGCCGAGGCCGCCGCCCGGGCTCGCGCCGGAGGGGGACCCACCCTCATCGAAGCTGTCACCTATCGGATCGGCGCGCACACGACCAGCGATGATCCCACCCGCTACCGCCCCGCCGAGGAACTGGCCGACTGGGAGACGCGCGACCCCATCACCCGACTTGGCCGCTATCTCGCCTACCGGAACCTGTGGAGTGCCGAGTTGCAGCAGGGGGCGCTGGCCCGCGCGGCCGAACTGCGCACGCGGCTGCGGAACGTCGTCTTCGACGCTCCCGATCCGTCCCCGCTCGAAGCCTTCGACCACGTCTTCGCCGCGCCGACGCCCGCTCTCTCCGCGCAGCGAGCCGAGCTCGCCGCCGAACTCGCCCAGAGGGGGTGAAGACATGCCCACACTCAGCATGGTCCAGGCGATCAACACCGCGCTGCGGGACGCCATGTCCGACGACGACAAGGTCCTCGTCTTCGGCGAGGATGTAGGCCGTCAGGGCGGCGTCTTCCGGGTCACGGACGGCCTGCAGTCCGAGTTCGGCACGAAGCGGTGCTTCGACACCCCCCTCGCCGAGTCGGCGATCATCGGCGTTGCCCTGGGGCTCGCGATCCGGGGGTTCCGGCCAGTTCCGGAGATCCAGTTCGACGGCTTCTCCTACCCGGCGTTCGACCAGATCTTCAGCCATGTCGCCAAGTACCGCAACCGCACCCGGGGCGGCGTGTCCAGCGCCATGACGATCCGGGTCCCGTCCTTCGGTGGCATCGGCTCCCCCGAGCACCACTCGGAGTCCACCGAGACCTACTTCGTGCACACCGCAGGTCTGCACGTGGTGGCCCCCTCCACCCCGGCGGACGCGTACTCTCTGTTGCGCGACGCCATCGAGTCCGAGGACCCGGTCGTCTATCTCGAGCCGAAGCGCCGGTACTGGGGCAAGGGTGAGGTGGACACCGACACGAGGACCGAGCCGATCGGCCGGGCCGCCGTGCGGCGCACTGGCGGTGACGTCACAGTCGTCACCTATGGCGGGCTGGTCGGCACCGCCCTGCAGGCCGCCGAGATCGCACAGCAGGAGTACAGCTGGGACGTCGAGGTCGTCGACCTTCGTTCCCTGGTTCCGCTGGACTTCGAGACCATCGCCGAGTCCGTCACAAAGACCGGGCGGTGCGTGGTCATGCACGAGGCGCCCCGCACCCTCGGGATGGGCTCGGAGATCGCCGCGCGCGTCCAGGAGGAGCTCTTCTGGAACCTGGAGGCGCCGGTGCTGCGGGCCACCGGCTTCGACACGCCCTATCCACCGGCCCGGTTGGAACAGGCCTGGCTGCCGGGCACCGACAGGCTCCTCGACACCATTGAGCGCTCCTTGGGATACGACGATGTCTGATCAGGCGCGCACGCTGAGCTCCGAGCCGGCGTCGGCCGGTGTCCGGGAGTTCCTGGTACCGGACCTCGGAGAGGGTCTCGAGGAGGCCACCGTCGTCGAGTGGCTGGCCGAGATCGGCGACACTGTCGATCTGAACCAGAACCTGTGCGTGCTTGAGACGGCGAAGGCCAGTGTCGAGATCCCCTCCCCGTTCGCCGGTCGGTTGCTTGAGCGCCGCGGCAAGGCGGGCGACACCCTCGAGGTCGGTTCCCTGCTCGTCCGGATCCAGGTCGGATCCGGGGCCACCGAGGCCGGCAGGCCTGCCGCCCCTCCCACGACCCCGGCCGATGGGGACACCACGTTCGACACAGGCACCCGAGCGGCCGGCCGCCGCACTCCCACGCTGGTCGGCTACGGCGTGGATGAGGACCAGGACCGCGGCACGCGCCGACGGCGCCGGACCGGCCGACCTGTCGGCCAGAGGTCCGCGGTTCCGGGCGGTCCGGCGCCGATCACCAAGGCACCGCAGACGACGCAGACGCCGCAGACCAGCCCGGCCGGCAGCAACGGGACCCGGCTGTCGGCCGGTCAGCCGCTGGCGAAGCCGCCGGTCCGCCTCCTCGCCCGTCGGCTCGGCGTCGACCTCGCCGCGCTCGCCCCAGGGAAGGGCGCGGGTGGGATCATCACCCGCGCCGAGGTACTTGCCATGGCCGAGACCGCCGCCGCGGCCGAGCCCCGCCCGGTCAGTACGGTCGACGGTGCCGCCCCCCGTCTGCCCGCCGGAAGCGGGCCGAGGGCGGACGAGTTGATCCCGGTCCGGGGTATCCGCGCGCGAATCGCCGAACGCATGACCCTCTCCCGGACCCGGATACCCGACGCCACCTGCACGGTCGCTGTCGACTGCACGCGGCTGCTGGAAGTGCGTGCTCGGCTGGCCACCGCGGCCGAGCAGGCCGGCGCCCCGAAGGTCATCACACCGTTCGCTCTCATCGCCCGGCTGCTGGTACAGACGCTGGTCGCCCATCCGGAGCTGAACTCGACCTTCGTCGAGGACGGCCCGGCCATCCGCCGACACGGCTCGGTGCACCTCGGCGTCGGCACCGCGACCGATCGCGGCCTGCTCGTCGTGGTGGTGCGCGACGCCCAGCGGCTGACCACCCTGCAACTGGCCGAGGAGATCGCCCGGCTGGCCACGGCGGCACGCGAGGGCCGGTCCACCCCAGCCGAGCTGACCGGCTCCACCTTCACCGTGTCCAACTTCGGCGCGCTGGGTCTCGACGAGGGAATTCCCGTCGTCAACTACCCCGAGGCGGCGATCCTGGGGGTCGGCTCGGTGAAACCACGGGCGGTCGTCATCGACGGCCAGGTCACGGCCCGCCGGACCGCGTCCCTCACCTGCGCCTTCGATCACCGGGTGGCCGACGGCGCGGAGGCCGGCGCATTCATGCGCACCCTGTCCGCTCTGATCGAAGAGCCCGACCTGGCACTCCTGAGGGCGTGAGCGAACACATGACCGATCGACCCGGCTCCCCGTCCCACCCCGGGGTCTCCACGCTCTTTCCGCCCGGCCGCCGGCTCGGTGTCCGCCATGAGCAGCTACGCGAGGAGGTCCGCGGCTACCTTCAGGACCAGCTCGCTCAGGGCAAGTACACCCCGCACAACGACGCCTGGCTGTCGAGCTGGGATGAGGACTTCAGCCGCGGGCTGGGGGCCCGAGGCTACCTGGGCACGACGGTACCCAAGGAATACGGCGGCCAGGGGGCCGATGCCCTCGACCGCTACGTCATCACCGAGGAGCTCCTCGCCTCAGGCGCGCCGGTCGCCGCGCACTGGATCGCCGATCGCCAGATCGCGCCATCCCTTCTCCGCTATGGCACCGAGGCGCAGCGGCACCGGTACCTTCCGGCGATCTCCCGCGGCGAGAGCTACTGGGGTATCGGGCTCAGCGAACCCGATGCCGGCTCCGACCTGGCCGCTGTCCGGAGCAAGGCGGTCAGGGTCGACGGCGGTTGGGAACTGACCGGCCGCAAGGTGTGGACCAGCGGGGCCCACCATGCCCATGCCTTCTTCGCGCTGGCCCGCACCGGGCCACCCGAGGGGCGCGTCCGGCACACGGGCCTCAGCCAGCTCATCGTCGAGCTGGATCAGCCCGGGGTGGAGATCCGGCCCATCCGGCTACTCACCGGCGCACACCACTTCAACGAGGTGGTGTTCGACCGGGTGTTCATACCCGACGACATGGTGCTCGGCACCGTAGGTGACGGATGGCGGCAGGCGACCTCCGAACTCGCCTTCGAACGAAGCGGGCCGGAGCGTTACCTGTCCACCTTGCCGCTGCTCACGACACTCGTGGGCGAGCTGGCCGCAGGTGGCGATTCCGTCCGGGACGTCGACGCGGCCATGATCGGCGCGATCACGGCTCGGGTGTGGACCCTGCGTCAGATGTCCCTGGCCGTGGCGGGCGCACTGGCACAGGGCGAGGTGCCGGAGGTCGCCGCGGCACTCGTCAAGGACCTCGGCACCCGGTTGGAGGGGGACATCGTGGACATCGCGCGGACAGTGGCCCGAACCGAGCCGGACCCGTCGGCCCCCACCGAGCTCCCCCGCCTGCTGGCGGAATCAATCCTGCACACGCCCGGATTCACGCTGCGGGGCGGCACGAATGAGATTCTGCGCGGGGTCGTTGCCCGCGCTCTCGGGATGCGGTGACTCAGCAATGACAGCAACCGAAACCACCGAGGACTCCGCGGACGAGGCGACACTCGTCGCCGAAGCCGCCCGGGACCTGTTCACCGACCTGTGCACACCGGAATCCGTCAGCGCCGCGAGCGCCGCCGGCTGGGACCCCGCTCTGTGGGAGGTTCTGGAACAGTCCGGCCTGACGCTGATCTCGGTCGACGAGTCCGCCGGAGGTTCTGGTGGCACTCTGCGCGAGGCCGCGGCCCTGCTGGGCGTGGCGGGCGAGTTCAGCGCACCGGTACCGGTCGCGGAAACCTGCCTGCTCGGTGGCTGGCTGCTGGCGGCAGCGGGACTGCCGGTGCCGCGTGGACCGCTCACCGCCGCCACAACCGATCAGACCAACATGACGGTGTCGGCCGAGGGCAACGACCGCTTCCGCGTCACGGGAACCGCGACCCGGGTGCCGGGCGCCGGGTTGGCGACCCGGGTCGCGGTTCTCGCGCCGGCGCCGCGCTCCGCCGACGGCGAACCGACCGCCGCGTTCGGCGAGCACCCGGTCGTGCTCTCGATCGATCCCACTGCCTGCACCGTCGTTCCCGGGGCGAATCTCGCGGGGGAGCCCCGCGGTTCTCTGCATGTCGACTGCGTCATCGACTCCGCGGATCTCGCCCGGGGGCCGACGGACGCGGCGACCTCGCTGCGCCACCGGGCGGCGCTCGCCCGCGTCGTGCTGTCTGCCGGGGCGGCGATGCGGGCGCTTGATCTGACCCTTCGCTACGCGAGGGAACGGGAGCAGTTCGGCCGTCCGATCGCGCGATTCCAGGCCGTCCAGCATCAGGTCGCGGAGATGGCCGCCGAGGTGGCAGCGCTGCGTGCCGCCGCCGACGCCGCCGTCACGCAATGTCTGCTCGGCGGGTTCGCCAGCCCTCAGGCTACCGTCGCCGTCGCTGCGGCCAGGGTAACGGCCACCAGGTCGGCGGGAGTGATCGCTCGGATCGCGCATCAGATACACGGAGCCATCGGGGTGACCGAGGAGCATCCCTTGCGGTTGACGACCATGCGGCTCTGGGCCTGGCGGGACGAGGCCGGCACCGAGGCAGAGTGGCTCGCGGGGCTGGGAAACCGGGTGATCGCGGCGGGACGCAGCGGGTACTGGCCTCTCATCACCTCCTCGGCCTGAACAGGTCCAGTCGGCGGTGGTTTGCTGGATCAGGGTGGTAGGTGAAGCAGGAGGCCATGACCTGTGCTGATGGCGGCGATCAGAGCTTGGAATTCAGCGGGTGGGAGTGTGCTGAGGAGTGAATTACCGGACCACGGAGGGGCTGGGTCGGGGCGTGCGGGATCGCGCGGGGACCCAGTGCTGGCTGGTCCGCGCGTGCCGGATGCTGACCTGGGGGTCTGGGGTCAGGCTGCGGGTTCGATCGTGACGGTGTAGCCGAGCTTTTCGAGGTCGCCGACGAGGGTGTTCTTTCGTTTCTCCGGCTTCCGGCGGCGACGGGTGTGCCAGTCGCCGCCGAGGTCGCGATAAACGGTGTTACCGGCGACGATGTGCCAGTAGGCGACGAGAATGTCGTGGCGGGTCGTCCCGATCGCCTTCTGGATCCCGCGGCGGCCCCGGACCTGGGCATGCTGCGACGCCAGGTAGGTGTTCCTGCTCCGGGCCGCGGCCCACGCCGCCTCCGTCAACGCGGTACGTAACCACTTGTTCCCGTGACGGGTACGACCGGACAGGCCTTTCCCACCCGAGGCGTGGTTCCCCGGGCAGATCCCCGCCCAGGACGCCAGCTGCGCCGCGGTCGGGAACCGGGACATGTCGATCCCGACCTCGGCGAGCAGCACGATCGCGGTGACCCTGCCCACCCCCGGATCGTCGTCACCCGGTCCACCGTCTGCGCAAAAGGGGTGATCATCACCTCGATCCGGTGGTCGAGCTCCTCGATCTGCTCGTCACACAGGTCAATGCGTTCCGACAGCTGGGCTGCGAGGAAACCGTGTTGGCCGGAGCGGAACGTTCCGGCCAACGCCTCGGTCAGCGCCGGGATCTTCCCGCGCAGCCGGCCCCGGGCCAGCTCGGCCAGGTACTCGGGGTTCCGTTCACCGGCGATCATCTTCTCCAGGATCGCCCGGCCGGACACACCCAGCAGCTGGGAGGCCACCGACGTCAGTTTCACCCCGGCGTCCTGCATCAGCTTCTCCAGCCGCTGCACCTCACGGGTCTTCTCCTCCACGACCGTACGCCGCGCCCGGGTGAGGTCCCGCAGGTCCCGGAACGGCTTCGGAGGGACGAACGACGGGCGGACCAGGCCATGCACGACGAGATCCACGAGCCACGCGGCGTCCGCCACATCCGTTTTCCGACCCGGTACGTTACGCACATGAGCGGCGTTGAGAAGCCAGCATTCGAACTGGTCCTCCAACATGTGGAAAGCTGGTTTCCAGTAAACCCCTGTGGATACCATTCCCACGACCGCGACCTTGTTCTGGGCCAGCCAGTCCGCGAGGAGCCCCAGCGAACCCCCGGTCGTGGTGAACGTTCGGACCTCGACTTTCGCGGATCCTTTCCGGGCTGGATCCGCACCGCCGCGGCCACCGTGTCCCGATGGACGTCGAGTCCCGCGCAGCGCGGGAACACTACCTCCGTCTCTACCTCCCTTCCCAACCAGGAAACACCCTTCAGGTGCGTTACCCGGGGAAGCCTGAACACGGAAACCGAGGAACGCGTTCACGGCAGCAGGAACAAGTGCCCCAGTCCTCCGCCGCCATACTCAAACACGGGCTCATCCGCACCAGAGAGAGCCGACAAGGTCCCCACCGCGGCCTCGGCGCCGAGCACTTCACCAAACGCAACCCTGAACGTGCCTGCGCCGCATCACCAAGGAAGCCAACCGCCCTCGGCCTGAGTGTCCACTTCAAACCGATCATGCTTGCCTGAGGGCACCGGTCACCTCATTGTCGTATCAGGCCCCGTCTTCCTCTGCACCACCATGCTGGACCGCATCGACAGCGCGACCACCACCATCACCGACCTCACCGCCCGGATCGAGGTCGAGATCGCCCCGTTCGTCGAGGCGGTCGACCGCCTCGACGGCATCCCCGGGATCAACGCCCGCATCGCGCAGATCATCATCGCCGAGACCGGCGGAGGAACGGCCCGGTTCCCGATCGCAGGCCACCTCGCCTCCTGGGCGGGCCTGTGTCCGGGAAACAACGAGTCCGCCGGCAAGCACCACGCCGACCGCACCCGCCGCGACGACACCTGGCTACGCGGATCCCTCGGGGAAGCTGCCTCCTCCGCCTCTCGGTCGAAGGCCACCTACCTGTCCGCCCACTACCGGCGCATCGCTACCCACCGCGACAGCAAGCGCGCCCGCGTCGCGGTCTCCCACACCATGCTCGTGATCGCCTGGAGCTTGCTCCATGACCAGATCCACCTACCGCGACCTCGGCCCCGACTACCATCAACGCCGCCAGGCCCCCGAACACCAGACCCGCAAACTCGTCCACCAACTCCAACAGCTCGGCCACCAGGTCACCCTCACAGCCTCACCCTGAGTTATTTTCGACTCAGCACTAGCCCCGCCGGCGTCCGCCCTAACCGCAAGTGAACCGCTATGTCCAGGACCTCTGATCCGCCCGACCTTTAATACACTCGGGGCAGTCAACGGGACTGGGGTACAGCCCGGAGGCCATACGGCGCGGCTAGCCAGCCAGGCGCCGTACCGATCAAGGATGGGAGACGCTGGTCCGTGGCGAGCTCGAAGGAGACAGACATCCGGATCCTCGAGGCCGCGATGAAGACCATCGCGCGACGCGGACCCCAGCGACTGTCCTTGAGTGACGTATGCGACACCGCCGGGGTTTCCCGAGGCACTCTCTACAGATACTTCAAAAGCAAGGATGATCTGCTAACGGCACTGGGACAGTACGTCCAGGATTCCCTCATCGATACCATCAACTCGGCGGTAGAAGAAGATCCGGACCCTAGGCATCGCTTTCGGGTGCTGAGCGGGGCGATTCTTCTATACCACGATCTACATCCCGAGGTGGCCATGGTGGCGGAGGCCGAGCCGAATTTTGCACTACCGTTCATCCGGGAGCACTTTCCGTCGTTCATCCAGCTGGTGACGGAGCTCCTCAAGCCTGTGGTCAAAGAGATACCGGCGGTGCAGTCCGGCATCATCCGCGAGGAGGATCTGGCAGAAATTCTCCTGCGACTGACGACGTCCGTAGTTTTTATTCCCACACGGAAGGCCCAAGAAGTAATCGACACAATAGTCGCGATATTCACCCCGGACACAGCAGCGCAGCCGCCGAATTCGGCGCCCGCTCCGGATACCTCCACTCCGGCTGCCACGGGTTCACCACCCAAGACCGACCTGGTTCCAGCATTCCAGACACCACCATGGTAGTTTCGACCCACAATCAATTTGAGTTCGCTGAGTTCGCTGAGTTCGCTGAGTTCGCTGAACTCAGCGAACTCCTCGCGGCCGGGGACTGTACAAATAACGCCCACGAGAGCAGCTCGACCCCCTGCCGAGCGAGGTCCGCTGTCGTCTGACCGAATGCCCGCATCACTGCCAGCCCTTCCGGCCGCCAACCCCGCCGGCCTCTGTGAGATCTTGTCAATCTTCACATAAGTTTTCATGGCCGACAACCGTGAACCGGGCGTTCGTGAGCCCAGAGGGAAAGACCCTCAGCCGTCGCGCTGGCGGGCGCGGCGGCGTCACCGGATCCGCGTCACCCGCCGGTACGGCACCAACCGGTCGTCCTGCGGGTCGAGCGCGGTCACCAGCCAGTCGACGCGCTCCCAGTCGAGCCAGCGCGCGACGGCCCGCGTGCCAAGCTTCTGCACGTCCGCCGCCCGGTAGTTCGCGTTGCCGCCGTTCCATGTCACCTCACGGAACGGCCACAACTGGCTGCGATTCAGCAGCACCCCGATCGCCCGATGCGACAACTCCGCCACCAGCCCCCTGGAGATCGGCTCCCAATCCTCCAAGGTCAACTCCCCACCCCGCATCCAGCCCTCCGATCAGCAGATCACCCTTCTACCAGGACTGATGCACTGACCATCTGAGACCGCCTCATCCTGCCGGGTGCTGCACCACGGGCGGATCACCGTCGACACGGACGCAGGCACTGTGAACTACGCGCGGCACGGCCGCCGGGGTCTGCCCGAGCGCCAGCGGCGCCGGGGACTGCCCGCGGAGAGGGGAAGGAAAGGGCTTCTCACGGAGCTCTCACACCCGCGTGGAGAATTTCAACAGGCTTCTAACATCACCGTCTGAGACATGCCGAAAGTGCGCCCGCCGAACCATCCCGGATCAGCAGCCGCAGGAAAGGCAAGATAGCCGGACGACCTTGGTGTGCGGTGGTTGGCGGGCCGACGGTGGGGGCGTTATCGGCCGTCGGCCCGTCTACGGCTGGTAGCGGTAACCCATCCCGGGTTCGGTCGTGAGGTAGCGAGGGCGGGTGGGGTCCGGTTCGAGCTTGCGTCGCAGCCTGTTGATGTACAGACGCAGGGACGAGGTGTCGTCCGCGTAGGCCTTCCCCCAGACCTGGGTGACCAGGGCCCGGCTGCTGACGAGCGTTCCCGGGTTGCTGAGCAGGGCTTCGAGCAGCCGCCACTCGGTCGGTGTCAGATGGACGGGTTCGTGGCCGCCGTCTCGGGAGGTGACGGACTTGGCCACGAAGTCGACGCGGTAGTCGCCCACGTCGGCCATCGATCCTGCGCGGCCGCCGCCTCCTCGCCGGCTGACGGCGCGCAGCCGGGCGAGGAGTTCCTCGACGGAGAAAGGCTTGGTGATGTAGTCGTCGGCCCCGGCGTCCAGGGACGCGATCTTGTCGTGTCCGGAGGTGCGGCCGGACAGGACGATGATCGGGACGCTGGTCCAGCCGCGCAGGCCGCGGATGACGTCGATGCCGTCCATGTCCGGCAAACCCAGGTCGAGGACGACGATGTCAGGCGGGTGCGCGGCGGCCTCGGTCAGGGCGTGCCCGCCGTCGACCGCCGTGCGGACCTCGTATCCCTTGGCGTGCAGCGTGATGCGCATTGCTCGCAGCAGCTGCGGTTCGTCTTGGACGAACAGCACGCGGCCACCGTGGTGTGGATCAGGTCCGCTTCCCATCAGCCCGCTCCTACCTGCGTGCCGCGTACTCCTCCCGGCGCATCCAACCACCGGACTCTGAGCCGGCTCAGGGGGCCGCCGTGGCGCGGTCGAGGTCGAGGTTCAGTTCCACGACGTTGACGTTCGGTTCTCCGATGAAACCCAGCGCCCGTCCGGTGCCGTGTTCCTCAACCAGGTCACGGACCTCGGCCTCGGACAGATCCCGCTCCCGGGCTATCCGGGGGATCTGCAGGTCGGCGTAGGCCGGGCTGATGTGCGGGTCGAGGCCGCTGCCGCTGGCCGTGACGGCGTCGGCGGGCACGGCCGGCCTGTCCGGGGCGTCACCGCGGACGAGGATCCGCTCGCCGGCGGCGATGTCGTCGTCGGGGGTGCGGCAGTCGACGGCCACTCCCTGGTAGGTGGCGAGAAACGGGGTGGTGGGGCAGGCTTCGTTGACGCTGACCACGCGGGTGGCGGCACCGTCAAAGCCGGGGCCGGCGTGGTGGACGGCGAGGACGGCGCCGACGCCGGAGGCGGTGCAGTACTTGCGGCTGCCGTCGACGCCCTCCCGCTCGCCGATCGCCAGGCTGCGTGCGCAGACCTGGGTCAGCAGGCTCTGCCCCCTCTCGTCCTCGTCGGGGGTGGCCGGATCGTCGATGCTGTCGACCACGTCCTCGGGCCCGAGGTTGGACGCGGAGGTGGAGGTCGGGTCGTAGCCGTCACCAGCGGCGGAGGGCCGGCTCTGGAAGTAGACGGGCAGCGCGTTGCCGTCGGCGTCGGTGAACGACTGGCCGATCAGGGAAGAGCCGACGCGCTGGCCCGCGGCGTTGGTGACGAAGGACCCGTCCGCGTTGTCCTTCAGACCGGGAATCTGGGCGATGGCGAGGATCGCCAGCGGGTACGCGAGGCCGAGGAGCACGGTGAGGACGAGCAGCGCCCGCAGCGCGGCCAGATGCTGACGAATCCAGGATGGAAGCGATGACATGGTTCAGCCCACTCCCGGGATGAACTGGACGAGGAGATCGATGGCCTTGATGCCGATGAACGGGACGACGATCCCGCCCAGGCCGTAGAGATAAAGGTTGCGGCTGAGCAGCTTCGAGGCGCTGGCGGCGGTGTAGCGCACGCCGCGCAGGGCGAGCGGGATCAGCGCGACGATGACGAGCGCGTTGAAGATGACCGCGGACAGGATCGCCGACTCGGGGCTGGCCAGCCGCATGACGTTGAGCGTGTCCAGGCCGGAGTAGACCCCGGCGAACATCGCCGGGATGATCGCGAAGTACTTGGCGACGTCGTTGGCGATGGAGAAGGTCGTCAGCGCCCCGCGGGTGATGAGCAGCTGCTTGCCGATCTCGACGATCTCGATCAGCTTCGTCGGNTTGCTGTCGAGGTCGACCATGTTGCCGGCCTCCTTCGCGGCCGACGTGCCGGTGTTCATCGCCACTCCGACGTCTGCCTGCGCGAGCGCGGGTGCGTCGTTGGTGCCGTCGCCGGTCATCGCGACCAGCTTGCCGTCGGCCTGCTCCCGGCGGATCAGCGCGAGCTTGTCCTCCGGGGTGGCCTCGGCGAGGAAGTCGTCGACCCCCGCCTCCTCGGCGATCGCCCTCGCGGTGAGCGGGTTGTCCCCGGTGATCATGACGGTGCGGATACCCATCCGCCGCATGGCGTCGAAGCGCTCCCGCATCCCGGACTTCACGACGTCCTTGAGCTGGATGACCCCCAACACCCGCGCGACCGGGCCGGCAGGGGTATCGGTGACCTCACCGACGACCAGCGGGGTGCCACCCGAGGCGGAGATGCCGTCGACGATCTCGCCGACCTGGGCCGGGACGTGACCGCCGTTCTCCCGCACCCATCGGGTGACCGCGCTGGCCGCACCCTTGCGGACCTGCCGTCCGCCCGCCGCGGCGGCAGGCGCCGTGCCCTGCCCAGGCTCGGCGGTGAGGTCGACGCCGGACATCCTGGTCTGGGCGGTGAAGTGCACGAACGTGGCGTGCCGCAGCTCCCCGGGAGTGCGTTCCCGCAGGCCGTGGTGCTCCTTCGCGAACACGACGACCGAGCGGCCCTCCGGCGTCTCGTCGGCGAGCGACGAGAGCTGCGCGGCATCCGCCAGCTCGGCCTCGCTCACGTCGCCGACCGAGAGAAAGGCACTCGCCTGCCGGTTCCCCAGGGTGATGGTGCCGGTCTTGTCGAGCAGCAAAGTATTGACATCACCGGCGGCCTCGACCGCCCGGCCGCTCATGGCGAGCACGTTGCGCTGGACGAGCCGGTCCATCCCGGCGATACCGATCGCGGAGAGCAGCGCACCGATCGTGGTCGGGATCAGGCAGACCAGCAGCGACGCGAGCACGATCCCAGTGATCCCGTCGCCCGTCAGCGTCGAGGTGTCCGGCAGCGCGGGCTGCTGCGCCTTCGAGTAGATCGCCAGCGGCTGCAACGTCGCCACCGCCAGCAGGAAGATGACGGTGAGCGCGGCCAGCAGGATGTTGAGCGCGATCTCGTTCGGCGTCTTGCGCCGGTTCGCCCCCTCGACGAGGGCGATCATCCGGTCGATGAAGTTCTCTCCCGGCTTCTGCGTGATCCGCACGACGATCCGGTCGGAGAGCACCCTCGTCCCACCGGTCACCGAGGACCGGTCGCCGCCGGACTCGCGGATCACCGGCGCCGACTCACCGGTGATCGCCGACTCGTCGACGCTGGCGATGCCCTCGACGATGTCCCCGTCACCGGGGATGAACTCCCCCGCCTCGACGACCACGAGGTCGTTCTGAGCCAGCCGGGGGGCGGGAACCAGCTCCTCGGCCGTGGTCTCGACGGGCTGGCCCTGCCGCCAGCCGACGAGCCGGCGGGCTAGCGTGTCGGTCTTCGCTCGACGCAGTGCCTGGGCCTGCGCCTTCCCACGGCCTTCAGCCACGGCCTCGGCCAGGTTGGCGAACACGACGGTCAGCCACAGCCAGACCGTGATCAGCCAGCCGAACGTCGACGGGTCGGTGATCGCGAGGACCGTGGTGAAGGCGGCGCCGACCTCGACGATCAGCATCACCGGGTTGCGCCACAGGGTGCGGGGGTCGAGCTTGCGCAGCGCGCTGGGCAGGGATGTCCACATCTGCTTCGGGTCGAGCAGGCCGCCGCCGACGCGGCGTGGCTGGCCTGGGGAAGGCTGGTGCCTGCCGTCCGCGGAGTCCGCGCGCGCGGTGAGAGTGGTGGTGCTCATGGTCAGTGGATCCCTTCCGCGAGGGGCCCGAGAGCCAGCGCGGGAAAGAAGGTGAGCGCCACGATGATCAGCGTGACGCCGGCGAGCATCCCGACGAACTGAGGCCGATGGGTGGGCAGCGTTCCGGCCGTGACGGGTACCGGTGCCTGCCGGGCCAGCGATCCCGCCAGGCCGAGCACGAAGATGAGCGGCAGGAAACGTCCGAACATCATGGCCAGGCCCAGCGCGGTGTTGTACCAGGTGGTGTTCACCGTGATTCCGGCGAAGGCCGACCCGTTGTTGTTCCCCGCGGAGGTGAACGCGTAGAGAACCTCGGACAGGCCGTGCGCGCCGGAGTTGAGCATGCCGGCCCGCTGGCCGGGCATCGCCATGGCGGTGCCGGTGCCGAGCAGCACGATGATCGGTGTGGTCAGGAAGTACAGCGACGCGAACTTCATCTCCCGCGTGCCGATCTTCTTCCCGACGTACTCCGGGGTGCGCCCGATCATCAGCCCGGCGACGAACACCGTCACCACGGCGAGGACCAGCATTCCGTACAGGCCCGAACCGACACCTCCCGGCGCGACCTCGCCCAGCATCATGTTGAACAACAGCGTGGCGCCACCAAGACTCGTGTAGGAGTCATGAAAGGAGTTCACCGCGCCGGTCGATGTCAACGTCGTGGCAGTGGCAAAAAGCGCCGAGTTCGCGACGCCGAAACGGGCGTCCGTGCCCTCGGTGGCCGCACCGACCGCTTCGGGGACGGTGCCGTGGTGCGCGCTCTGGAAGGCCATGTTCACCGCGAGGCTGCTCAGCGCGATCAGCGCCATCGCCGCGACGATCGCCAGGCCCTGGCGGCGATCGCCCACCATCCGACCGAAGGTGCGGGGCAGCGAGAAACCGATCATGAGCAGGAGGTAGATCTCGAACAGGTTCGTCCACGCCGTCGGGTTCTCGAAAGGGTGGGCGGAGTTGACGTTGTAGAAACCGCCGCCGTTCGTACCCAGCTCCTTGATGACCTCCTGGCTGGCCACCGGCCCACCCGTGATCGCCTGCTCGCCGCCAACCAGAGTCGGCACGACCTGGTTGCCGTGCAGGTTCTGGATCACCCCGCCGGTGATCAGCACGACCGCGCCGACGACGCAGATCGGCAGCAGGATCCGCACGATCGTCCTGGTCAGATCGACCCAGAAGTTGCCGATCTCGTCACCGGTGCCCACGACGCCGTCCATGCTGCCCGGCCCGGCCGCGACCGGCGCCCGGCGGCGCGCGAAGCCGCGGACCACCGCGATCGCCACCGAGATGCCGACAGCGGCCGAGGCGAAGTTCTGCACCGCCAGGCCGGCCATCTGGGTGAGGTGCGACATCGTCGACTCACCGGAGTACGCCTGCCAGTTCGTGTTCGTCGTGAAACTCACGGCGGTGTTCCAGGCCAGCGCCGGTGAGACCCCGGAGAAGCCCAGATCCCACGGCAGATGGCCCTGGACCCGCTGCATCAGGTACAGAAACAGCACGGACACCAGCGAAAACGCCAGCACGCTGCGGGCGTAGACGGTCCACCGCTGACCTGCGTTCGGATTCACCCCGGTCAGCCGGTAGACCGCCCGTTCCACCGGCAGGTGCTTCTCGCTCGCGTACACCCGGTACATGTGGTCGCCGAACGGCCGGTACGTCACCACCAGCGCGGCGACCAGCAGCAGAACGACCAGAATGCCAGCAGTCGAGGTCGACACTAGAAACGCTCCGGGAACAGCAAAGCCGCGACCATCAGGATACCCAGCCCGATCGCCAGAACGAGACCGGCGATGTTCTCCGCGGTCACAGCCGCTCGACCCCCCGCAGAACAAGCGCCAGCAGCGCGAAACACCCCAGTGTCAGCGCCACATACACCACGTCGAGCACGAGTCCTCCCCTTCAGCGACGACGGCCGATCCGGCCCATACCGCCGTGAACGGACGGTCGGGCGCGCGGCCTCGCCAGTAAAGCGCGACCGGTCCCGATTTTGGTGATCTCTCACAGGTTTCTAACAGCGACGCGGCACTTTCTCACAGAACACTAACAGCGATCATGAAAATTGCCGGATGAGGCAGCCACAAGGCCTTCCGGCAGAGTGCCGCCGACCGCACCATGGGCGGGTGACACGAGGAACCCTGCGGATCTACCTGGGCGCCGCACCGGGCGTCGGCAAGACCTACGCCGCCCTCGACGAGGCCCACCGACGCGCCGACCGGGGCACCGACGTCGTCATCGGTTTCGTCGAGACCCACGGCCGGCCACGCACCGCCGCCATGCTCGACGGCCTGGAGATCATCCCCCGGCAGATCCTCGAGCACCGGGGCGGATCGTTCACCGAGATGGACCTCGACGCCGTCCTCGCCCGACATCCCGAGGTCGCCTTCGTCGACGAGCTGGCGCACACCAACGTCCCGGGCAGCCGTCACACCAAGCGGTGGCTCGACGTCCAGGAACTGCTCGCCGCCGGCATCGACGTCATCTCCACCGTCAACGTCCAGCACCTGGAGTCGCTCAACGATGTCGTCGAGACCATCACCGGCGTCCCGCAGCGGGAGACCGTCCCCGACGACGTCGTCCGCCGCGCCCACCAGGTCGAACTCGTCGACATGGCCCCCGAGGCACTACGCCGCCGGATGGCCCACGGCAACGTCTACGGGCCCGAGAAGGTGGACGCCGCCCTGGCCAACTACTTCCGCGTCGGCAACCTCACCGCGCTGCGCGAACTCGCCCTGCTCTGGCTCGCCGGCAAGGTCGACGACCAGCTCGACCGCTACCGCGCCGACCACGGCATCGGCGGCACCTGGGAGACCCGCGAACGGGTCGTCGTGGCGCTCACCGGCGGGCCCGA
>NZ_KB893714.1 GCF_000374165.1 Parafrankia elaeagni | reverse complement strand
CCCGCCCCACCGGCGCACTCGTCCTCGGCGCGCTCAACACGCTGCGCCTCATGCCCGCGCGCGACGGCCAGCCCGCCTACATCCCCCGCCCACCACACCTTCACCAACACCTCCTCGACCTCCTCGACATCCTCGACATCCTCGGCGTCGACCCGACCCGACCACCTTGATCACCAGTCAGGCAGGTCGAAGCATCGAATCCCCATGTGCGGAAGACCCGGCTAGTCACCCAGCCCCGCGGCCTCGAAGGCGGCGAGGGAAGGGGGAATCGTCGCGGTCGGGCCGCCGGTGGGCACGAGGGGGTCGAGGGTCTTGAGGCCGTCGCCGGTGTTGTAGACGACGGTCTCGACGTCAGGGTCGAGGCGCCCCTCGTCCAGCAGGCGGCGCAGGCAGGCGACAGTGACGCCGCCCGCGGTCTCGCCGAAGATCCCCTCGGTGCGGGCCAGCAGGCGGATGCCGTCGACGATCTGCTCGTCGGTGACGTCGGTGATGGCCCCGCCGGTGCGGCGGGCCACATCGAGGGCGTACGGGCCGTCCGCCGGGTTGCCGATCGACAGCGACTTGGCGATCGTCGAGGGCTTCACCGGAGCGACCGTGTCGACGCCCCGGGCGAAGGCGGACGCCACCGGGTTGCAGCCGGCGGCCTGGGCTCCGAAGACCTTGTACGGGGTGGGCTCGACGAGGCCGAGCCGGCCGAGCTCCCCGAAGGCCTTGTCGACCTTGGTGAGCAGCGAACCGGAGGCGATCGGGATCACGACCTGGCCGGGGAGCCGCCAGCCGAGCTGCTCGGCCACCTCGTAGCCGAGGGTCTTCGAACCCTCGGCGTAGAACGGCCGGACGTTGACGTTCACGAACGCCCACTCGTACTCGCCGGCGAGCTCGCTGCACAGGCGGTTCACGTCGTCGTAGTTGCCCTTGACGGCGACCAGGGCGCCGCCGTAGACCGCGGTGGACACGGTCTTGCCGGCCTCCAGGTCGTGCGGGACGAGCACGACGGACCGTAGCCCGGCGGACGCCGCGTGCGCGGCGACGGACTGGGCGAGGTTGCCGGTCGAGGCGCAGGCGACGGTGGTGAAGCCCAGTTCGCGGGCGGCGGTCAGCGCCACCGAGACGACCCGGTCCTTGAAGGAGTGGGTCGGGTTCGCGCTGTCGTCCTTCACCCACAGGGTGCGCATCCCCAGCGCGGCGGCGAGGCGTGGCGCGGGGCGCAGCGGCGTCCAGCCGGCGTCGAGGGAGACCCGCCGCTGGGCGACGTGCCCGGCGGGCAGCAGGCCCACGTAACGCCACAGGTTGCGCGGCCCGGCCTCGATCGACTCCCGGGTGACCGTACGCAGCCGGTCCTCGTCGTAGGCGATCTCGAGGGGGGCGAAGCACTCGATGCAGACATGGGTGGGGGACAGCGGGTAGGTGGCTCCGCAGTGCCGACAGGAGAGCGAAACGGCAGGATTCGCGGCTTCCGCGCTCGGGAGAGAGGCGCGCTCGGGCGCGAGAGTCATGCGGGAACTCCTCATCTTTCCCGGGCGCCGGCGTGCGCCCCGGGTCGGAATTAGCACCTGCCGCGCAGGGATGCGTCGGTGGTTGCCGGGGCTTCGCTGGGCCGTTCCCTCTGCCCCTCTGGATGAGCCAGATGAAGTTGTCTGTCCGTACTGTAGTCCGCGTGCAGGCGGACGTGCATCGTAGTTTCTCCGGTCGGATCGCTGTCACGTACCTGTCGTCGCCGGGCCCGCATCAGTGCCCCCGGCGGCTGTCGCATGCTGTTGCCTATAGGCCTGTGACCCGTCGGACCCACCACAGGGAGACCGTAGCGTGACAGTACGTGTCGTCTACACCGATCTTGATGGAACGATGGTCGGTCCGCGCGGCTGCTTCTTCCGAGCGGAAGGGGGCCCGACGACCCTGGAGCCGGCCCGCGCGCTCGTGGAGCTGCTCGACGCGGGCATCGCCCTCGTCCTGGTCTCCGGGCGGACCAGGCCGCAGCTGGTGGAGGCCGCCGGCATCTTCGGTGCGGACGGGTTCATCGGTGAGATGGGCGCGATCATCGGCTGGAACGGCGAACGACTGATCGAGAGCGAGATCCTGCGCGGCGCGATGCCGGAGTCGTACGAGCGGGTGCCCGAGAGCCTGCTGGACGAGCTGATCGGGCTGCACCCGGATCGGCTGGAGCTGCACACACCGTGGCACGCCGGCCGCGAGATCGACGTCATGCTCCGTGGCCGGATCGATGTCGCCGAGGTCGACGCCTGGCTCACCGAGACGGGCTTCGGGTGGCTGAGCATGCGTGACAACGGTCTCATCGCGCAGGCGAACATGCCCGATCTCGACGTGGTCCCGCACGTGTACCACCTGGTGCCGGACGGGGTCAGCAAGGGAGAGGCCGTGGCCTACGACCTCAAGCGGCGCGGGCTCGACCCGACCGAGGCGATCGCCATCGGTGACTCGGCCAGCGACCTGGAGATGGCCCGCTCGGTGGGCCGGATGCACCTGGTGGCCAACGCGATCCGCCATCCGGACATCGCGGCGCTGCTCACCGGGCACACCAACGTGGTGCTGGAAGCCGGCTCGGTCGGGCTCGGCTGGGCGAGCGCCGTGCGCGGCGCCATCGCCGCTCCCTGACCGGATGACGCCACAGCACGGCACCCGATGGCCTACGCTCCGCTGTGTGCGTCACATGCCGGGCATCGGGGAGCTCGCGGCGCCGGGGGGTGAGCGTTCGTCCCAGGCGGAACTGCTGGTCGCGTCGAACCGGGGGCCGGTGTCCTTCGCCATCGGGGGCGACGGCGAGCTGCTTGCGCGGCGCGGCGGCGGTGGGCTGGTCAGCGGCCTCGCCCAGGTCGTGCAGGACACGCCGGACGGCGACGGCGAGCTGCTGTGGGTCTGCACGGCGCTCAGTGAAGCCGACCGGCGGGCCGCCCGCTCGGCGCCGGGTGGGCGTCTCGACCAGGTCGGTTTCGACACCGGTGGCGCCTCGGTGAAGATGCTCGACCTGGACCGGGTGCTGTTCGACCGTGCCTACAACGCGGTCGCGAACCGGACGCTCTGGTTCGTCCTGCACCTGCTGCACTCGCCGTCGATGGAACCGAGTTTCGGCGCGTCGTTCCGGCGGGACTGGGCCGCCTACGAGCACTACAACAGCGCCTTCGCCGAGGCGCTCGCCGAGCAGGCCGCTCCGGGGGCGTGCGTGCTCGTGCAGGACTACCACCTGACACTGGTGCCGGCTCTGCTGCGCCAGATCCGGCCGGATCTGCGCATCGCGCACTTCAGCCACACCCCGTGGTCGCCGCCGGAGTACTTCCGGATGCTGCCGGACAGCGTCGCCGCCGCCATCCTGGCGGGCATGCTCGGCGCCGACCGTCTCGGCTTCCTCGCCCCGGCCTGGGCGGCGGCGTTCCGGGACTGCTGTGCGGAGATCCTCGGCGCCCGGATCGAGGGTGACACCGTCTCGGCCGGCGGCCGTTCGGTGCGGACGAGCCTGTACCCACTCGGCGTGGACGCCCCCGAGCTGCGGGACCGCGCCTCCCGTCCGGACGTCCGCGCCCGCGCGGCCGAGCTGCGGGAGCTGGCGGGGGACTGCCGCCTGGTGGTCCGGGTCGATCGCACCGAGCTGTCGAAGAACATCGTCCGCGGCCTGGACGCCTACCGCGAGTTCCTGCGCGCGCACCCCGAGTGGCACGGGCGGGTCATGCACCTCGTGTGCGCCTACCCGTCCCGGCACGACCTGCCGGAGTACCGCGAGTACACAGCGGCCGTGCAGCGGCTCGCCGCCGAGATCGAGGACGAGTTCGGCACCGACACCTGGCTGCCGGTGCACCTGGAGATCAGTGACGACTTCCCGCGGTCCCTGGCCGCCATGACCCTCGCCGACGTGCTGGTGGTGAACCCGATCCGGGACGGGATGAACCTGGTCGCCAAGGAGGGGATGGTCGTCTCGGCCGAGGGCGCCGTGCTCGTCCTCTCCCGGGAGGCAGGTGCCTGCTCGGAGATGGCCGCCGACGCCCTCGTGGTGAACCCGTACGACGTGACCGCCACCGCGGACGCGATGCACGCGGGGCTGACGATGCCCCCGGCCGAGCGGCGTGCCCGGGCCGGGCGGCTCGCCACCGTCGCCGGCGCGCTGCCGCCCAGCGCCTGGTTCGGCGCACAGCTCGCGGAGATCCGCTCGGGCCCCTAGCGCCGGTCACGGCACTGGATCAGGCCCCGATGCGGTCGGCCAGGACCTCCAGCAGCGTGACCATGCCGGCGGGCCCGCCGACCACCAGGTCAGCGCGGGAACGCAGCACCTCCGGCACCTCGGGGCTGTCACTGCACACGGTGATCCCGCCGATGCCGCCGGCCCGCAGCTCGTCGACGGCCTCGAAGGCCGGGAGGTCACCGAGGTCGTCGCCGGCCACCAGCACCGACCGGGCGTGGCGCTGCGCGACCAGTGTGCGCAGCGCCCCGCCCTTGTCGTGCCCCGGTGGGCGCAGTTCCAGGACCCGTTTGCCGGGCGCCGCCTCCAGCCCGTGTTCCTGCGCGAGCCGGCTGAGGGCAGGCGTGAGCGCGGCGAGTGCCGCGTCCGGGTCGGCGGTGCGCCGCACGTGGACGACCAGGGCGTGCCGTTTGTCCTCGACGGACGTCCCGGCGGGGGCGTCGAGCAGGGCCTGGGCCAGCGCGCCGCGCAGGGCGGTGACCCCGGGCAGCGGCTCGGGACCGACGGTCTGCCCGGTCTGGGCGTCCCACCGTTGCAGGCCGTACTGGCCCAGGACGACCAGCCGTTCCAGGTCGGTGAACCGCTCGGCCTCGGTGAGTTCGAGGACGGCCTCCACCGGGCGGCCGGTGATGATCGCCAGGGTGCCGACCCGACGGGCGATCCGGCGCAGCGCGGCCATGGCACCGGGGGCGGGGACCGCGTCACCGGGCCGGGAGACGATCGGCGCGAGGGTGCCGTCGTAGTCGAGGGCGACCAGAGCCTTCTCCGGGGCCGTGAGCAGCGCGGCCAGGCCCGCGCCGCCGGCAGGGGTGCGCGGGGTCGGAGTGGGCTCGACGGTGGCTGGAGAGCCGGCACGGGCGGGTGGCGAGGGTTCGGTCACGGTCCCTTCCCCGGTCACGTGAGGGGTGAGTGGCTGGTGGGCTGCCGTCAGGGCTGGTTGCCGGCCGGGAAGTCCCGGGTGACGACCAGGATGAGCGTGTCCGTCTCGATGATCCTCGTCTCCTCGCGGGGAACCATGCGCTCGACTCCGGGAACGGTCTCCAGCAGGGTGCGGGCGGCGTCGGCGTCCTCGGGATCGTAGAAGACGGTCGATACGGGAACGTTGTACCTGGAGAGGTAGTTTCCGACCCGTTCGACCCGGAAGCCGGCCGCCTCCACCCGGTCGGCGGCGTCGTCGGCGAGGCCCTTGATCCGGGAGTTGTTCAGCACGACGACAGGGGCGAAGACCCGCGGAGCCGCCGGAGCCGCCGGAGCGGACTGCGGCATGGGCGACGGCGGCGGCGTCGGGACGGCGGTCGGCGTCGGGGACCGCGTCGGGGTCTGTGGCGGCGTCGACGGCTGTGACGGGGTGTCCGCGACGGCGGGCGGGGGTGGGGCGGCGTCGTCCGGGTCGGAGTCGGGCGGGCCGTTGAACAGGTTCACCAGCAGGATGCCGGCCAGTACGGCCAGCACGGCTACGGCGGTGGCAGCCGCCATGCGCAGGCGGTCACCTTCGCGGTGCCGGAAGGTGTCGTGGGAGCCACTGGGCACGGGGCTCTCCTCAGGCGTCGTCGGGACCGTCGTGGCCGGGTTCGCCGGCGCCGTCCAGGGGGCCTGAGCGGGCGCGACGGCGTTCGTCACGCAGCCGCTGCAGCCGGCGGACGAGCATCGGGTCCGTGGCCAGCGCGGCTGGTGAGTCGATCAGAACGTGCAGGAGCTGGTAGTAACGGGTCGACGACAGGCCGAACTCGGCGCGGATGGCGGCGTCCTTGGCTCCCGGGTGCTGCCAGCGCAGTTTCTCGAAGGCCAGCACCCGGGCGTCCCGCTCGCTCAGGCCCTCCACGTCCACGTCGCCCACTATTTCACCCCCTGGGCCCGACATCCCCGTTCGTCCCGCGGACACACCCGGCGCGTCGGTCACGCGCGCCCGAAAGTCCGTACACCCGAAAGTCCGTACACCCGAAAGTCCGTGGGCCCCATACCGTTGACGGGTGCAGCCGCCTGATGACGTCTCCGGCCGGCGGTTCGCCCGCACGCCCGAGAACTTCGCCTGCCTCGTCTGCGGACGCGCGGTCCGCGGCAACGGCTACACCAACCACTGCCCGTCCTGCCTGTGGTCACGCCATGTTGACGTCCACCCGGGCGACCGCGCGGCGGCCTGCCAGGGGCTGATGCGTCCGGTGGCGGTGGAGCTGCGGGCCCGGGAGACCGTTCTGACCCACCACTGCGAGAGCTGCGGCCATCAGCGGCGCAACCGGACGTCGCCGGCCGACGACGAGGACGCCCTGTTCGCGCTGGCCGCCCGGGTGGCGGGGGAGTTCAGGGATAGAGGCCCCGGGTCCGATGCGCCTCGGCGACGCGGGCGACGCCGATGATGTGCGCGGCGGTACGCAGGCTGACCCGCCGCTCCCGGGCCAGCGCCGAGACCTCCCGGTACGCGCGCTGCATCAGCTCGCGCAGCCGGTCGTTCACCTGGTCCTCGGACCAGAAGTAGGCCTGGATGTCCTGCACCCACTCGAAGTAGGAGACCGCGACCCCGCCGCCGTTGGCGAGGATGTCCGGCACGATCACGGTGCCGTTGCCGGCCAGGACCTTGTCGGCCTCCGCCGTCACCGGGCCGTTCGCGCCCTCGACGATCAGTGGTGCCTGCACCCGGTCCGCGTTCCCGGAGTTGATCACACCTTCCATGGCGGCGGGGACCAGCATGTCCACGTCCAGTTCGAGCAGCTCGGTATTGGTGATCGTGTCGGTGCCCGGGTAGCCGACGACCGTGTCACCCCCGCGGGCGACGTGGCGGATCAGCGCTGTCGGGTTCAGCCCGGCACGGTTGTGGACACCCCCCTTGACGTCGGACACCGCGACGAGCCGGCAGCCGGCGTCATGCAGGTACTGGGCGGCGAGCGCGCCGACCTTGCCGAATCCCTGGACGGCGACCGTTGTCTCCCGCGGGTCCTTGTTCAGCTCGCGGAGTGCGGCGAAGGCGGCGAGCTGGACGCCCCGGCTGGTCGCGCCGGCCCGGCCCGCGGAGCCGCCGATCGACAGCGGCTTGCCGGTGACCACGCCGGGCGCGGTGTGACCGGTGTGCGTGGAGTAGGTGTCCATGATCCACGCCATGGTCTGCTCGTCGGTGCCGACGTCAGGGGCGGGGATGTCCTTGTCCGGGCCGATCAGCGGCACCAGTTCGGCGGCGTAGCGGCGGGTCATCCGCTCCCGCTCCTGCCGGGAGAGCAGGCCGGGCTCGACCGCGATGCCCCCCTTGGCTCCGCCGTAGGGAATCCCCATCAGCGCGCACTTCCAGGTCATCCACATGGCGAGGGCCTTGACCTCGTCCAGGTCGCAGGCCGGGTGGTAGCGCAGGCCACCCTTGGCCGGCCCGCGGGCGAGGTTGTGCTGGACCCGGTAGCCGGACAGCACGAGAAGCTGGCCGTCGTCGCGCAGCAGGGGGACGGAGACGGTGATCGATCTGCGGGGGGTCCGCAACAGATCGTGCATGCCGTCGTCCAGGCCCAGGTGGTGGGCCGCATCGGCGAGCTGCACGCACGCCGTGTCCCAGGCGGAACCGGTCCCGAGGATCACAGAGCACCTCCGCGGCGCTGTCGGTGACGCTAGGTGGCGAAGCGTACTCGCATAGCTATGACTTTCCCACGCCGGTGCCGCGGTCGTCGCCATGGCCGGTACTTTCCGAGGGATGCGCCGAGCACGGGACGGTTACGGGGACAGGCCGCTGCTTGCCGGGTGGATCCTGAGCCGCGCCCTGCTGCTCCTCCTCGCGGTGCACGGCCAGGTGTTCGGGGCGCAGCAGAGCGTGCGCGGCGACCTTGATCTCTACCGGGCCTGGGGCCGCATCCTCGTTCATGACGGGGCCGTCCCCGGCGACGAGAAGTGGCAGTACCCGCCGGGTGCCGCGGTCCTGCTCGCGCTCCCCGGAGCACCCCGCGAGTGGCTCGGTGTCCCCTACGAGGTCTCGTTCCTCCTGCTGATCCTCGCGGTCGACGCGGCCGTGACCTGGGCACTCGCCCGCCGCTCCCACCGCGCGGCGCGCTACTGGCTGCTCACCACGCTGGCCCTGGGGCCGGTCACGGTGGCCCGCTTCGATCTGGTGCCGGCCGCCGCCGCCCTCGCCGCCCTGCTGGCGCTCGACGCCCGCCCCGGCCGTTTCGGCGGCTGGGTGGCGCTGGGCGCGGCCGTCAAGGTGTGGCCCGGTCTGTTGCTCGTCGCGCTCGGCCGTGGCGGCCTGGCGGGCCGGCGCGGGGATGTCCTGGCACGCGGCGGGCGGATCGCGGCCGGTGGGGCCGCGGTGGTGGCGGGCCTGGCTGTGGCCCTCGTGCTCGCCGGGTGGTGGCGGGGCGCCCTCGGATTTCTCGGCGCCCAGAGCGCACGGGGCCTGCAGATCGAGGCGGTGCCGGCCACACCGTTCGTGGTGGCCCGGATGTTCGGGGCCGGGGAGGCGCCGGCGTACTCCCACGGGTCGTTGCAGTTCGGCGGAACCATCGCCCGGGGCGTCGCGACCGCCTGCTCGGTGGTCGAGATGATCCTGATCCTGGTCGCGGTGCTGTTCTGGTGGGCGCGGCGGCCAGGGTCGGACGTCGGGCAGCCCACCGCCGCGGCCGCCGCCGGCCGGGCCCTCGCGCTGGTGATGATCATTTCTGTCACCTCCCGCGTACTCAGCCCGCAGTACCTGATCTGGATGCTCGTCCTGGTCGCGGCCCGCGTCGCGCTCACTCCTGACGGCTCCGCGGAACCAGTCCGGCCAGTCCGGCCAGTCCGGCCGGTCCGGCCGGACCGCCTGGGCGGAAGAGGCCGGTCGATGGACCCGGCGGTGCTGCTCGCCGTCGCCGCCGTGCTGACGCAGGTCGTCTACCCGTGGCGGTACAACGATGTGGTTCAGGGCCGGGTCGTCGGCAGCCTGCTGCTGCTTGCGCGCAACGTCCTGCTGGTCATCGTCGCCTGGTATGCGCTCCGGACCAGCGTGGCCAGCCCGCCGCTGCCAGCGCCATCCCGCCCAGCAGCGCCGCGACCGCGACCGCGGCGACGACCGGCAGCGGCCCGGCTCGCCCGAGCAGCCGCCAGGTGGCGGCGAGCGGGGACAGCGTGGCGGCGCACAGCCACACCGACGTGACGACGACCAGCCAGACCACGGGTCCGGCGCGGTGCGGCGGCGGGTCCGCCCGGTCGAGCGCGACGAGCACGGCCAGGAACGGCACGCTCAGAGCGAGATACCACGGATAGACCACCGGGGATCCCAGCGCGACGGCCATGCCGCCGTATCCCAGGACGGCCAGGCCGTCGCGCGGGCGGGGATGCGGCCAGGTCCGCAGCGCGAGCCAGACGACGATCAGGCCGGCCAGGGCCAGGGTCAGGGCCCGGGTCGCGTCGAGCACCGTGCCGTCGGCGACGTCCAGCCCGACCAGTCCCGCCGACGCGGCCAGCCCGGTCGCGAGCATCGACGCGGGAGCGACGCCGGTCTCCAGAGTGCCGGAGGTGGCGAGGGCGCTGATCCAGGTCGGTCCGAAACCGCCCGCGGCCATGGCGGCCAGCAGTGCCGCGGAACCGGCGATCAGGTCGGTGCCGAGAACCGCCGCTGCCGCGCGGACGCGCCGGGCGTCCCGCAGATGGGCGAAGAGCAACCAGCCGGCGCCGAGAAAGGCGGTGGCTTTGACGCTGCCGGCCAGGCACGCGAGGACCATGGCCAGTGCCGCCAGGCTGAGTGCCCGGCCGGTGTCCAGTGCCCGGCCGGTGCCCGTCGTGGCCCGCCTCGCCTGATCGGCCACCAGCGCCCCGGCGAGCAGGGCGGCGGCGAGGGCGTCCAGGTGGGAGCCCCCGATCAGGTGAATGATCACGAACGGGTTGGCGGCGAGGAGAACGAGCACCACCGCGAGGCGGCTGCCCGCGCCGTGCGCCGGGCACCGGGCGCGCAGGAGGCGCAGCGCGAGCAGGACGAGAGCAGCGGTCGACAGCACCGCGACGACACGCAGCGCCGCGATCGCCCCGGCCGGGCCGGCGCCGAAGAGGTCGCCGAGGGTGGCGGCCAGCCGCTCGACGCCGACGCCCAGCCCGCCGTAGGGGGCGTGGGTCTCGCGCCAGCGCGGATCCACGGCGGCGACGAAGATCTCTCCGGTCGGGCCGCGCGCGAGCAGGGCGCTGACGCCGTGGGTGGCCGGGTCCAGTCCGTGTCGGGCGAGCTCCCCCTGCGCGGCGTAGGCATAGACGTCCCGGCTGAACAGCGGCGGTCCCAGCGCGAACGGGGTTGCCCACGCGAGGGCGGCGATGGCGGCCGCACGCGGGGGGAGCGTGTGGCGGAGCGCCCGGGTCAGGAGAAGCAGCCAGCTCAGGCACAGGAGGATCACAGCCACGGCCGCTGTGGCCGCAAGCACGCCCCTGTCGGTGTCCGAAGGCGGCGTGGATGGGAGAATTCCCCACCAGGATGACGGGTCGCTTGTCTGGGGATCCCGGGGGCCGAGCCGAGCCTCGCCGATCATGGCGGCGCTCGCGGCGATCGTGCCGGTTGCGATCAGCCATGACATCCCACGCCCAGGCGGCGTGTCCGTGCCGGTCCGCGCACCCGCGGTGCCCGCGGTGAAGATGTCGACTGTCGTGGTGCCGGACGGGCCGGCCGCGGAGGGCGGGGAGGTGACGGGTGGGTCTGCTCGCGACGCCTGACCCGCCGCTCGGAACCCCCGCCGGCGAGAACGGTCGTCGCCGCGACTCACTCCCGCAGACCTCCTGCCTCGCCGTTGGTCCTCGGCGCCGCAGTCGGGTGGCCGAGGGCGCCGCCGCCCTGGGAACCGCGGTCGTGCGCCGGCCCTGGCTGCTCACCGCGGTGCTGTGCCTGATCTCGGTGTGCCTCGGTGTCACCGGGCCGGACACCCCTGCCCAGGAGTATCGGGTCTGGCTCTTCGAGCACGGCGGCGCGGTCCTGTGGGACGACGGTTGGTACGGCGGCCACACCATACCCGGCTACAGTGTGCTCTTTCCCCCGCTGGGCGCCCTGCTGGGCGTCCAGACCGTCGGCGCGCTCGCCTGCATCGCGTCGACGGTCGTCGTGACCCGGCTGCTGCGCGGGCCCGGTGCCCGGCGCGGTCACGATCTGGCGCTCGTGTGGTTCGCGGTCGCGACGGTGGCGAACCTCGTCGTCGGCCGCATGCCGTTCGCGCTCGGGATGGCGTTCGGCGCGCTCGCGCTGGTCGGCGCGCGGGAGCGGCGGGTGCGGCTGGTGTGGGCGGGGGCGGTGCTGTCGTCCCTCGCGTCGCCGCTCGCCGCCGGATTCGTCCTCATGGTGGGGCTGGCGCTGCTCGGGACCCTGCCGCGGCGGGTGCTCGTCGGGTTCCTCGGAGCCGGCGCGGGGATCGCGGTGGCGCTCGCCTTCCCGGAGGAGGGCTACCAGCCCTTCCCGGCCGTCACCTTCCTCTCCCTGCTGACACTGATCGGGGTGGGGCTCGTCCTGGTCCCCCGGGAGCAGCGGGCGGTCCGCAACGGCCTGCTGCTGTGGGCGGCCTCGGCGATCGTCTTCTTCTTCGTCCCGACGCAGATCGGGGGCAACATCGCCCGCCCGGCGACGATGCTCGCCGGGCCGGCCGCGGCGGTGTTCCTGGCCAGCCGGCCGCGCGCGCTCGCGCTCGCCTCGATCCCCCTGATCGCCTGGCAGATCGGTCCCATCCACGGGGCGCTGGTGACCCACGGCGACCCGTCCGCCTCGCCCGACTACTACACGGAGCTGCTCGACTACCTGGACAACGACAGCCCGGTCCCGGGAGGGCGGGTCGAGATCCCGTTCACCCGGTCGCACTGGGAGGCCCGCTACGTCCCGCCGCGGGTACCCATGACCCGTGGCTGGCTGCGTCAGCTCGACAGCAAGTACAACGCCCTGTTCTACGACGGGACGCTGTCGGCGGCGACCTACCACGAATGGCTGCTCGCCCGCGGCGTCACGTATGTCGCGCTGCCGAACGTCGAGCTCGACCCGGCCGGTGTCGCGGAGGCCGAGCTGCTGAGGTCCGGGCTGCCCTACCTGGAGCTCGCCTGGCGCAATGCCGACTGGACGGTGTGGCTGGTCCGGGATTCCCCCGGCCTCGTCCACGGCCCGGCGACCCTCACCGAGCTGGACGTCAGCTCGGTCGCGGTGTCGTTCGCGCACCCCGGCGTCGCCACCGTCCTGGTGCACTACACGCCGTACTGGCAGATTACTGAAGGTGATGCCTGCGTATTCCGGGCAGCGGGCGGGTGGACGGGCATCCTCACCCAGTCCAGTGGCGCGGTGCGGCTGTCGGCCCGCCTCTCGGTGGACGGCCTGACCCGCGCCAGCGCCCTCGACTGCCCCGCCGACCAGCGCCTGCACTGATGGCTCAGGCGACGGGGTCCGGCGGCCGCGGGGTCATCCGCACGATGCCCAGCCCGGCGGCGGCCAGGACGGCGGGCATGTTGAGCACGACCGCCTCACTGCGCAACCGGTCGTCGCGGGAGAGGTTCTCCCAGTCGACGAGTGAGGGATGGCGCGGGTCCGAGCCGTCCAGCTCCAGCGGCCCGTACCGGACTCCGCGGCTCTCCCGCTCCCGCCACCAGCGCAGATGCTCCTCCCGCGCCAGCTGGTCCACCTCGTCCGCGGTGAAGGAGAACTCCGGATCGTGCTCGCCGAGCGGCACCAGCATCCAGTTCCGCCGCCGCAGGACGTCGCTGTAGCCGATCGCCTGCGCCCGGTTCGACGCCTGGAGATCGTGGTCCAGCTCCTCCCACGGACGCAGGCTGCGCCGGCTGCCCATCGCCGCGCCGCCGGCCCGCTCCTTCGCCAGGTACTTCTCGTGGATGATCTGGGCGAACCGCTCGATGAGGTCGTTCGCGCCGGGGTCCAGCGGCAGTGCCTGATCGTTCACGGCGAAGAAACGCAGCCCGCCCTGGACGCTGTCCAGCAGCCCGCTGTCATCCAGCGGCAGCGGGTCCTCGTCGACGGGCGGGTTGCGGGAGCCGAAGACGTCCTCGAAGCTGCGCTGGCGGCCGGTGCGCACGACGATCCTGGTCCGGCGCTCGCCGAGGCCGGTGGCGCCGACCGCGCGCAGCACCTCCAGCCCGCGCAGCAGGGCCTCCTCCTCGTCACGGTGACACACGTAGACGAACTCCGGCGGCTCGCCCGGGCCGTCCTGGGCGAGGATCAGACCGGTGGGCAGCTCCCCGGACGCACTGTCGTGGGCCAGCAGCTCGACCCGTGCCAGCGCCGGCTCGCGGGAGCGCATAGCGGCGGCGTGCCCGGAGGCATCCCGCCCCGACAGCACGATGCGCAGCAGGGGATCGCCGGGGGCGCTGGAATCCCGCCACCGCCGGGCGAGCTCCATCACGAGCGCCAGGCCCAGGCCGGACATCCCCAGCACGACCAGGTGCGGCGGCCGTGCGGGCAGATCGGGCGCCCGGTTGGGCCGGGCCCAGGCCGGCGCATTGCTGTTGAGCAGGGAATGCGCGCCGAGCACCTCGATCGCGAAGAAGTCGAGCCGGAAGCCGGGGTCGTTCTCCAGCCCGATCCGGCGGGCCCGCAGGTGCGGCAGCAGTGACAGGTCGCCGACCTGGGCGAGGCAGCGCAGGGGGTTGTCCACCCGGGCGTCCGCGGTGCGGCGGTACCGGGTACGCCCGGCCCGCACCACCCCCCTGGCGGTGAGGGTCACCGCCAGGTTGGACGCCGTGTCGCCCAGACAGCTGTAGACGACGTCGGCGCGCGCGATCCCGGCGCCCTGCAGAACGATCCGCTCCACCGGGTCGCCGTTGATCCGCAGCAGGTTGGGGGGCCGCTCGGCGTCCGGGTACTCCTGCCCGGCGTCCTGGGCGACCAGCACCACGCGGTTGCTGCCGACCAGCTTGTCGACCAGCGCGGACGCGGTCGGCCCACTGCCGCAGACGACGACGTGCCGGCGCGCGTGCCGGGCCCGGAACCGCTCGAACCGGTGGGCGAACAGGGTGCTCACGGCGTCGGCGACACCGACCGCGGTCGCCAGCGGGGCGAGGAAGCGGGCCACCTCCAGGGCGGGCGGGAACTGCCCGCCGCCCTCGAACATCGTCCCGTCCGCGAGGAACAGGGTGGAGGCGAAGAAGACCACGTTGGCCCAGGTGAAGGTCTCCGGCGTCGCCGCGAAGTGCTGATAGGTGCCGATCAGGCTCAGCACCATCGCGACCAGCCCGAGGACCCCGAACAGCCCGAGCAGGTGCCGGCGCAGCCACCGGCCCGTCCGGCCGACCAGCCCGCCGGTCACCCCGGCCAACGAGCTGTCACCGTGCGGCGGGCTCGGAGACCACGTCAGCGACCACGATCGTGGTGTCGTCCCGCGCGCCGGCCAGCAGCGCTGCCTCCACGAGAGCGTCGGCGGCCCGCTCCGGCGGCTCGGCACCGAGCTCGGCCATCAGCCCGAGCAGCTGCTCCGGGGTCATCACCTTGGTGATGCCGTCACTGGCCAGGATGACCCGGTCGCCGGCCCGGACCGGCTCACGCAGGATGTCGGCCTCGATGTGGTCCGCGAGACCGACCGCGTTGAGCAGCGGGCCGTTCTTGATCGCATGCGGGGTGGTGATCTGGTGCGGGCGCCCCTTCCGCGGCTGCAGCCACACCGAACTGTCGCCGACGTGCGCGATGAACAGCGTCTCGCCGGTGGACTGCTGCCGCCCGAGGATGACGACGTCGAGGGTGCACGCCATGCCCCGCCAGGCCGGTTCCTCCCGGGGTTTCTCCCGCACCACCTGGTTGGCGCGTGCGACGGCCTGCCGGAGCCCGTCGGCGGGGTCCCGGGCGTACTGGGGGCGGAAGCCGGCGACGGTGGTGACCGTCAGGGTGGAGGCGATCTGGCCGGCGGCCTCGCCTCCGACCCCGTCCGAGACCGCGAGCAGGCCGTCGGAGACCACGTAGGCGTCCTCGTTGGGACCGCCGCGCTTGCCGCGCCGCGTGCGGCCGGCGGCGGCGAGCCGCAGGGCGGGCGCGGTGGTCTGGGCCGGCTCGGGCGCCACGATCCCGGCCGCTCCCGACTCGGGCGACAGGGCCGTGTCCGCCACCGTGGCCGCCGTGTCGCCGGCGGCGCCGGCACCGCCCCAGGCCGGGTCCGGCCAGGTCGGTGCCTGGCCGGGGGCGTCCGGGCCGTCCGGGCCGGCGCTGACGCGCTGCGTCTCACCCGCCGTGGGGTCGGGGTAGGACGCCGGCCCGCTGTAGCCGCTCAGGCCCGGCTGGTCGTCCATCGGCAACCGGTAGGCGGAGTCGTCCACCTCGGTGTGGTGCGGACGGCCACTGGGCGGCGGGGTCCACCCGGTGGCATCCGGGTCCCGGCTGTCGTTCATAGAGGTGTCCCTGCTGTGTGCGTTGGCATGGGATTCACCGGTCTGGGCTCCGGTGGCGAAGTACTCCCCGTGGTACGGGGTATCCGCCTGGTCCGCGGCGGTGCCGGCGCGTGCTGGGTACGCGCCACCGATATTGTGACCCGCCCCCGGCACACCGTCTGTCACGGAGGTGGCTGTGTCGGCATACCCGCCCACGGCTGTGGCTCCGGTCACGTCGGGTGAGTCGGCCCCGGGGTCGCTCAGACTGGTGACCTGGGTGGCCTCCGCACCGTCCCAGTCGACCCATCCGGTACCGTCGCCCCAGGCCGGGCCGGCCGCGCCGGGGTCGCTGTCGGATCCGCCGCCGGGCTCGCCCCCGTCCGCCATTGTGATCACGGGGGCGGCGGCGACGGGCGCGGCCGAAGCGGCCGGGAGATCCGGCCCGACGCCGTCCGGTGGTTCGGGGGGCGGGGTGTCCCGCAGTGGAATGCCGCCCCTGCGGGCGCGTCGTGTCTCCAGCGTCCGCCGGCGCCCCGACTCGTAGCCGGTGCGCGGGGCTCGACTGGAGAGCACCACAAAGACAACGGCGCCCACGAGCAGCACCACGATGAGCATGATTGGTACTAGTGAGCTACCCATGGCCTCCGTCCCCGCCACGCCAACCCGATCACGCTATAGGACGTGTCGGTAGCCGTCCCCATACATAATCAAAGGCGTCAACTTGGGGACGATCGGATCCGTGTCAGGACACCGACATGGGGCCACCAGCTGCCGGAGACGCGGCGTTTCGGCTTGTCGGGTCGCAGGGTGCGGGTGTCGGGAAGATGTCCGGGGCGCCGGAAGGTCAGACCTCCCCCCGGTCAGGCGTCGCCGCTGTCGCCGCTGTCGCCGCGGGGGCGCACCAGGGTGAACGTGTCGAACGGGACGGGTTCGGCCGTCGACGAGTCGTAGACCGTCACCCGGATCCGGGTGGGCCCGCCGTCGGCTCCGGGCTCCACGGCGAAGCCGGCGAAGGCGTAGGGATGCTCCGGGAACCGGGCCGCGAGCCAGGGCGCGGACTCCGTCACCCGCACCGACGGATGATGCCGCTGGCCCGGTTCGGGCTCGCGCACCCCGACGGTCACCCGGCAGGCCGGCGGGTCGAACAACCGGTGCGCGGACGGGGTGGACGAGCCGCCCGTGCCGACGAGCATGTGGACACCACCGGCCGAGGTGTCGATGGTGGTCTCTCCGTCCACGACGGTCGTCGCTCCCGGTACCGGCCGCGGGGTGCGCGTCGGCGTCCCCGCGACAACGCCGCGCAGCGGATGGGTCCGCTCGTAGTGGTGCTCATGCCCACTGAGCACCAGATCGACCCCGTACCGGTCGAACAACGGCAGCCATTCCTCGCGCAGGCCCAGATCAGCGCCGTTGTGGAACTCGGCGGTGGACACGGCCGCCTGGTGCACGGCGACGATCACCCAGTCGACGTCCCGGTCGGCACGGGCCTGCTTCAGCTCCTGCTCCAGCCAGGCGGTCTGCCGCCCGGAGCTGTAGCCGTGCAGGTAGACCCGCCCTGCGTCCTGGTGGCAGACATCGTCGCCGCTGAGGACGATGAACCGCACCCCGCCGACGGCGAAGGCGTACCAGAGGCCGTTCAGGTACGGTTCCGCGCCGTTGCCCGGCAGCTGGAAGTAGGTCTGGTACGCGGCCAGACCGAGGGCGCCGTTGCCGCGCTCGGTCTCGTGGTTCCCCGGAGCCGGCATCCACGGGCGGCGGGTGGCCGAGGGACTGATCATCGCGAACCAGTCCGACCAGGCGGTCGGCGGGATGTCCCGCACGTTCGAATAGGCCAGGTCGCCGTTCACCAGGGTGAACAGCGGTGCGAGTCGCTCGAGCCCCGTCACCAGGGTGCCGGAGGCCGCGGTCCCGTGCGGGTCGGCGGGCCGGTCCGTGCCGTGATCCCCGAAGCAGGTGAAGGTGAACGCGGCCCGTCCCCGCGGTGCGGTGCGAAAAGTGGCGCCGGTCGCGGTGCGGGCCCGGCCTGCCCGGAAGGACAGCTCGTACCGGTACTCGGTGTCCGGCTGCAGACCGTCCAGCAGCGCGTGGTGCGCGAAGATCTCACGTCGCGTGGTCGAGTCGGTGTAGCTGCGCGTGACGGCTCCGACGGACGAGCCCGCCGGAGCGCCTGGGCGGGTGGCGCGGATGTGGACCTGGGGCTGCCGGACCGGCGCCCGGGTGATCCACGAGACAACCATCGAGGTGGCCGGGTCCGCACCGAAGGTGAGGTGCACGCCGTGTTCGGCGCTCGGACCGGAACCGGGCACGGTCGAGGAGCTGGGCAGATCTTCGTCGAGGTGTCGAGGCATGACTTCCGGAGACAGCGGCGCGACGGACATGCCGAAGGGCGGTCACGCGGGTCGCGCGACCGCCCTTCGGTCACATCATTCGCTGGACTTGGCCAGGTCGATCGGGGGAGCGTCCGGGACCGAGTTCGGCTTGGTCTCGCCGCGGAAGACGAACTTCGCCTCCTCGCCTTCACCCTCGACATCGCCGACGACGATCTCACCGGGACGCAGCGTCCCGTAGAGGATCTTCTCGGACAGGACGTCCTCGATCTCCCGCTGGATCGTCCGGCGCAGCGGACGGGCACCCAGCACCGGGTCGTAGCCGCGCTTGGCGAGCAGGGCCTTGGCCGCCGGAGTGAGCTCCAGCGCCATGTCCTTGTTCTTCAGCTGGCCGTCGACCCGGGCCAGCATGAGGTCCACGATCTGGATGATCTCGGCCTCGGAGAGCTGGTGGAAGACGATGATGTCGTCGATCCGGTTCAGGAACTCAGGCCGGAAGTGCTGCTTGAGCTCGTCCTGGACCTTGGCCTTCATGCGCTCGTAGTCGACCGCGCCCTGACCGGTGGCGAAGCCGATGCCGGGGCCCTTGGAGATGTCTCGGGTGCCCAGGTTCGAGGTCATGATCAGGACGGTGTTCTTGAAGTCGACCAGCCGGCCCTGGGAGTCGGTCAGACGACCGTCCTCCAGGATCTGCAGGAGGGTGTTGAACACGTCCGGGTGGGCCTTCTCGACCTCGTCGAAGAGGACCACGGAGAACGGCTTGCGCCGCACCCGCTCGGTGAGCTGGCCGCCCTCCTCGTACCCGACGTAGCCGGGCGGGGAGCCCACCAGCCGCGAGACGGTGTGCTTCTCCATGTACTCGGACATGTCGAGCTGGATGAGCGCGTCCTCGTCGCCGAAGAGGAACTCCGCCAGCGTCTTCGACAGCTCGGTCTTACCGACACCGGACGGGCCGGCGAAGATGAACGAGCCGCCGGGGCGCTTCGGGTCCTTCAGACCGGCGCGGGTACGCCGGATCGCCTGGGAGACGGCCTTGATGGCCTGCTCCTGGCCGATGACCCGGCGGTGGAGCTCGTCCTCCATACGGAGCAGACGCGCGGTCTCCTCCTCGGTGAGCTTGAAGACCGGGATGCCGGTCCAGATCGCGAGGACCTCCGCGATCTCCTCGTCGCCGACCTCGGCGACGACGTCCATGTCGCCGGCCTTCCACTCCTTCTCCCGCTTGGCCTTCTCGGCCAGCAGGGTCTTCTCCTTGTCCCGCAGCGACGCGGCCTTCTCGAAGTCCTGCGCGTCGATCGCGGACTCCTTGTCGCGCCGGACGTTCGCGATGCGCTCGTCGAACTCACGCAGGTCCGGCGGAGCGGTCATCCGGCGGATGCGCATCCGGGAGCCGGCCTCGTCGATCAGGTCGATCGCCTTGTCCGGCAGGAACCGGTCGGAGATGTAGCGGTCGGCCAGGGAGGCCGCGGCGACCAGGGCGGCGTCGGTGATCGAGACACGGTGGTGCGCCTCGTACCGGTCGCGCAGACCCTTGAGGATCTCGATGGTGTGCGCCACCGACGGCTCCGCGACCTGAATGGGCTGGAAGCGGCGCTCGAGCGCAGCGTCCTTCTCCAGGTGCTTGCGGTACTCGTCCAGGGTGGTCGCGCCGATCGTCTGCAGCTCACCGCGCGCCAGCATCGGCTTGAGGATGGAGGCGGCGTCGATCGCGCCCTCGGCGGCACCCGCACCGACGAGCGTGTGGAGCTCGTCGATGAACAGGATGATGTCGCCGCGGGTGCGGATCTCCTTGAGGACCTTCTTCAGCCGCTCCTCGAAGTCACCGCGGTAGCGGGACCCGGCGACCAGAGCGCCGAGGTCGAGGGTGTAGAGCTGCTTGTCCTTCAGGGTCTCGGGGACCTCGCCCTTGACGATCGCCTGCGCCAGCCCCTCGACGACGGCGGTCTTGCCGACGCCGGGCTCGCCGATGAGGACCGGGTTGTTCTTGGTCCGGCGCGACAGCACCTGCATGACGCGCTCGATCTCCTTCTCGCGCCCGATGACCGGGTCGAGCTTGGACTCACGAGCGGCCGCGGTGAGGTTGCGGCCGAACTGGTCGAGGACCAGCGAGGTCGACGGCGTGCCCTCGGCCGGGGCGCCGGCGGTCGCCGGGTCGCCCTTGCCCTGGTAGCCGGACAGGAGCTGGATGACCTGCTGGCGGACCCGGTTGAGGTCCGCTCCGAGCTTGACCAGCACCTGGGCGGCGACGCCCTCGCCCTCGCGGATGAGGCCGAGCAGGATGTGCTCGGTGCCGATGTAGTTGTGACCGAGCTGGAGGGCCTCGCGCAGCGAGAGCTCAAGGACCTTCTTGGCTCGCGGCGTGAACGGGATGTGCCCGCTCGGCGCCTGCTGACCCTGGCCGATGATCTCTTCGACCTGCGACCGCACACCCTCGAGCGAGATCCCGAGCGACTCGAGGGCCTTAGCGGCGACGCCCTCGCCCTCGTGGATCAGGCCGAGCAGGATGTGCTCGGTCCCGATGTAGTTGTGGTTGAGCATCCTGGCTTCTTCCTGAGCCAGGACGACGACCCGACGTGCCCGGTCGGTGAACCTCTCGAACATGTGCGCTCCTTCGAGCTGCGACCGACCACACGACAGCCGGTATCCGCATGCTAGCTCCGCCGAGGCATGTCCTCACGCATCGAACAGAAACCTACCCGCCGGAACCGCCCCCTTCGTCGGGGACAGCTCTGCGGCCGGATCGCCGGCCGACCAGCGGAGACGTTCATGGCAACCGTGGCCGACCAGGCATGATTCCGTCACGTGGTTCCGCCAAGAGCGGAACGGACATGTCGACCCCGACAACTCCGGTGTGGGGTCTCGACGGGCGATGATGATCAGATTCGCGCTCGGAGCCGCGGTGCTCCGTGCTGGCGGCGGGAACGGGAGTGGACAAGGCCCAACCGCCGGCCGGCTCGAGGCCGGCACTACCGACGGTAGCTGATGCCGTCGGGCGGTTGAAGTGATTCAGATCACACGTGGTCTGCTGTGGTCGTCGCGTTCCGCCGCGCCACATGTCGCGTGCCACTCCTGGCTGTTGATCAACGCATCACGGCCACCTCGATTCGGCTCGTTCCTCCTGCGGAGTCCTCCGGGACGCTGCCGCTCCCCAGGGCTCCCCTGCCCGGCCGGAGGCGGTCTCAGACGGCCAGCCCGCCTGGTCCCTGGCTGTCGATCCACTCCCGCAGCCGGCTCTCGCGTTCCGGCGCGGCCACAAAGGGACATGCGGTGCAGAACTCCTCGGTGACCCGGTGTGCCAGGCAGCAGGAGCCGCGCCGCATACCCGTGTAGCACCGACCGCGGTGGATGAACTGCTGCCAGGTCGGCCGGGCCCGCAGGGTGGGCGTGGCGGCGGCGAAGAACGCGTCCGCCTCCAGCCGACCCAGGTGCGGGTCGCGGCTCACCCGCTCCGTGAGAAGGAAGGTGCGGCCGCACTGGGCGGCCACCGCGCCCCACAGTGCCGCCAGCCCCAGCCGCGCGCGCTTGCGCAGGCTGGTGATGATCGGCTCCAGATGGCCGATGATCTCCTCCACGAGCCGCGCGCGCAGCGCATCCAGATCCGCCGCGACCGCCACAACCTCGGCCGGAATCGTCTCCGGCGCACACCCGGCAACCGCCGGGTCCCCGGGCAGGAGGGTCATGCGGGGACGGCGGAAGGCGGTGGCGTCGAACCATCCGCCTTCGTGACGGTGCACCCAGATCTCGGTGGGGTCGAGGTCGGGGACCCGGCGTGTCAGGACGAAGGTGGCGATCGCCGGACCGACGATGGTCGCGGCGTACCAGGCGGTGAAGTAGCTGACCGCGACCTCCGGCGTGGCCTGGTGGTGCTCGCGCACCACGGCGAGAGCCTCGTCCAGGTGTTCGGGGTCGAGCAGGTCGGAGGCCCGGATCCAGCCATCGGGTGATGGCGGTGGCCCGACGATCGCCCAGCGGTGGTCGAGCGCGGGGCCCACCGCCTGCAGCGTCGCGGCGAGGTCGGTGCCGGAGATGACCCTGGCGACCCCGGTGATACCGGCTGCGGCCGGGCCCGCCGGGTCGGCGGCCAGGTGGGATGACGGGATCATGTCACGGGTCTCGTGCTGGCCGCGGCGGTGCGGACGGTGGTGTGTGTCCCGCTGTGGGCGGGCGCCTGTGGCGAGGTCCGGCACCAGGCGGCGGCCAGTGAGGACGAGGCCGGAGCCAGGGAGGCGTCCGTCGGCGTGGGGCGTGGCCGGCGGCATGA
This sequence comes from Parafrankia elaeagni, assembly GCF_000374165.1. Lineage (GTDB taxonomy): Bacteria > Actinomycetota > Actinomycetes > Frankiales > Frankiaceae > Parafrankia > Parafrankia elaeagni. The sequence continues at coordinate 121,493 of NZ_KB893714.1, read as the reverse complement.
CACGGGAGACATGGTTATTAGGTAAGCCTAACTTCATCTGCCTGGTCAACTCGACCTCGGCCGAGCGGGCCGGCCCCCGGGCGTTGGTGGCCCGGCGACAGGCCGTTGGCCTGCGTCTTCGAGCTCGGCAGGCTCGGTGTTTGAAGAAGGTCACAATCCTGCGAGCGTGAGCGAAGGGTGGGGGTGGAAATCCGGCGCCGCCCCTGCCACCGGGACCCGCCCGGCTTCCGCGCACTGCCTGGTGGCCTCGCGTCGCCCCTGCCGCCGGCGGTGCGTCCAGCATCCGAACCGAGCGTGCCGAGTGGGCACCACATGACGAGATCACCAGGTGAGCCTTACCTTACCCTGGTGTGCTGAGTGATGCCTCGCCGCCGCTCCGTGGCAGGTTGTCTCCGAACGGGGCCACCCGGTCCAGACTGGGCTTATGACCACTGCGCAGCCGGTGCTGTACCACGTCGTGTGCGCCGCATCGCCGGCTCTGGCCGCCGCCGGCTTCGTGACCGAGGCGCAGCAGGCCGGTTGGGACGTCTGCGTCATCACCACCGCCCGTGCCGGCGAATGGCTCGATCTGCCGGCGCTCGCCGAACTGACCGGGCACCCGGTGAGGACCGACTACAAACGTCCCGGCCAGCCGGACGTGCTGCCGCCGCCGGACGCCTTCGCGGTCGTTCCGGCGACCTTCAACACGATCAACAAGTGGGCGGCCGGTATCGCGGACACCCTGGCCCTGGGTCTGCTGACCGAGGCCCTCGGCCTGCGGCTGCCCATCGTCGCCGCGCCCTGCCTCGCCGCGGCGCAGGCGGCGCACCCCGCCTACGAGACGTCGTGGCGGACTTTGCGCGGGGCTGGCGTCCAGCTGCTGGACCGCTGGTCGCCACGAGGTCCCGACCAGGCCGGCGGCTGGGACTCCACCGACAGCGAACGGGTGCTCCGCAAGCTCGGCACCCCGACGGCCGCTTCCGGCTGACAGGCAGACTCCCGCTGCCCCGCTGCCCCGCTGCCCCGCTGCCCCGCTGCCCCGCTGCCCCGCTGACCGCCGGCGTCAGCGGCGGTCGTCGACGATCGCCTCGTGAACCGTCCGGGCTATGGCTTCCTGGCCTGCCTGGGTGGGATGAGCGCTGAGGTCCCGCCCCGCGCCGAAAAGACCGACCGGGTTGACCCACGAGTCATCCGTACACATTTCGTGGTCGCGTAGCGAGCGGCTGGTGGACACGAACTCGACCCCGGCCTCGCGAGCCGCGTTGCGAATCGTCCGGTTGAGCGCGTTGTTGAGGCTGACGAGCTGCCTGCGCTCACCGCTGTCAAGCCAGCGGCAGGTGTTGTCGCGCTGCGACCGAGGGAAGATGTCGGGATATCCGATGACGATTATCCGGGCATTCGGTGCGGCTTCCCTGACTTCTTTGTAAGTGGTGACAAGAATGCCCGGAAGCTCGTCCTGCAGGTACTTCCGCTTGCGCTTGTCGTCACCGCTCCAGAAACACTTCCATGCCACGCAGCTCAGGACGACCCGGCTGAATCCGGCGTCGTTCCCGCCGATGGTGATCGTGACCACGTCGGGCGCCGTCGCCAGGCCGCGCAGCTGGTCGAGCTGCGGCGGGTTGTCCCGCTGGGAGGAGGTCAGGTTCCGCGTCGTCGCCCCGCCGCAGGCGGCGTGCAGGACCGGGGTGACCGGTGGGTCCAGTGTTGCCAGCAGTCTCGGCCAGGCTCCGGCGCTGCGCCGGCAGCTCGCGATGGCGAGATCGAACGGGGGCGTCCCCTCCCCGGACGAGTAGGAGTCGCCGAGGGCGGCGACCGTCAGCTGGCCCGGCGCCGGGGGTGCCGCCCCCGCGGAGGTGGCCGGCGCTCCGACGAGGAGGAACAGGGCCGCCGCGGCCGTGAACGCGACCCAGGCGACGGGCGTGCGCAGGAAGGACGCGTTCGGGAACGGCGCCGTGTGTTCCGCGCTGCCGGGCCCGGACCGGAAGGTCCGGGCTGGCCCTGCCATACGTCGCCCGCGTGGGCCGATGAATCGTGAGACCGCCCACGCTCTGTGCCGCATGGAGGAAAGGCTAACCCGGCCCGCCTCTCCGCGACGCAATTCTGGCCCGCTTCGAGGGTGACGACTCGGGGACCACGGTCGGAACGCCCGGTGTGTCGGGCCTGCCGAGAACGGAACGAGTGGTGCCTGTCGGCCTCAGCGGGGATCGGTGTTCTTCTCGAAGACCAGCCGCAGCCCGATCAGGGTCAGATGCGGCTCGTGGTTGTCGAGTGTCTCGCTTTCCTTGAGCACGAGGGAGGCCAGACCGCCGGTGGCGATCGCGGTGGCCGGCGTACCCAGCTCGGCCCGGATCCGCCGGACCAGCGCATCCACCTGCCCCGCGGCACCGTAGATCATGCCTGACTGGAGCGCCTCGACGGTGCTCTTGCCGATGACGGACCGCGGGGTGGTGAGCTCGACCTTCCGGAGCTGGGCGGCCCGGGAGGCCAGCGAGTCCAGCGCGATCTCGATGCCGGGCGCCAGGGCGCCACCGAGGAACTCCCCGCGCTCGGAGACCACATCGAGGTTCGTGGACGTCCCGAAGTCGACCACGATCGCCGGGCCACCGTAGAGGTGGTGCGCGGCCAGAGTGTTCATGATCCGGTCGGCGCCCGCCTCCTTCGGGTTGTCGATGAGGATCGGCACACCGGTCCGCGTTCCCGGCTCGACGACGACGGTCGGGATGTCCTGGTAGGCGCGGCTCACCATCCGGCGGATCTCGCGCAGCGCGGCTGGCACGGTGGAGCACACGGAGACACCATCGATCTGGTGGCCGCCGAGCAGGCCGGCATAGAGGAAGCCCAGCTCGTCCGAGGTGGCCTGCGGATCGGTGCGGATGCGCCACGAACTGGCGAGCCGGTGACCGTCGAACACACCCAGGACGGTGTTCGTGTTGCCTACGTCAATCGTCAACAGCATCAGTCGGCCGTCCTGGCTCCATCTTCTGCGGGCGGGGGATCCTGCGCGCGCCGTGCGTGCCAGGAGGCGGTGGTCACTGGGAGGCGGTGGTCACCGCGAGGTCGAAGCCGAGGTCCAGCGCGGGCGCCGAATGGGTGAGCGCGCCGACCGCCAGGTAGTTCACCCCGGTCGAGGCCACCGCCGCGGCGACGTCGAGGGTGAGGCCGCCGCTCGCCTCCAGCAGGACGCCGGCAGGGTGGGCGATGGCCACCGACGCGCGCAGATCATCCAGCGACATGTTGTCACAGAGGATCAGGTCGGCCCCGGCGCCCACCGCCTCGGCGACCTGCTCGACGGTGTCGCACTCGACCTCGACCGGCAGGTCCGCGAAGTGGGCGCGTACCGCGGCGAAGGCCGCCGCGACGCCACCGGCCGCGATCACGTGGTTGTCCTTGACCAGCGCGGCGTCCGTCAGCGACATCCGGTGGTTGTGCCCGCCGCCGCAGCGCACCGCGTACTTCTCCAGCGCCCGCAGACCGGGGAGGGTCTTGCGGGTGTCCCGGACGGCGGCGCCGGTGCCGGCGACCGCGTCCACCCAGCGTCTGGTCGCCGTGGCCACCCCGGAGAGGTGGCAGAGCAGGTTCAGCGCGGTCCGTTCGGCGGTGAGCAGACCACGTACCGGGCCACTTACCCGGAGAACCTCGGTACCGGGGGCGACCCGGTCACCGTCGGCGGCCACCGGAAGAACGGTGACGGCGTCGCCGAGCAGGGTCTCGAACACCGCTGCCGCGACCGGCACGCCGGCGACCACCCCGTGGGCCCGGGACACGACCGAACCATGGCTGGTCAGCGCGGCATCCACGGTCGCCGCGGACGTCGCGTCCACCGCCCAGCCGGTTCCCGATTCCGGAAGATCCTCGGTCAGCGCTCGATGGATCACATCGAGGACCACGGACTCGGCCAGTCCCGCGGACCGCAGACCGGTGAGCACAGCCCCGGTGAGCCGCTGGGCGCCCGCCGGGCGTCCGGCGGGCACGTGCGCGACGCTCACGCGGGCCCGACCTGGGCGGCCGGCTGCGCCTCGTAGGTAACGATCAGTTCCCCCTCCGGGTCCAGCCTGGTCAGCACGTGTCCGTTCCAGTTCCCGTCGTCGCGGTCGGCGAAGTCCTCGCGCCAGTGGCAGCCGCGGGTCTCGGTGCGCAGCGCCGCCGCGGCGACCAGCGCGGCTGCCACGGTACGCAGGTTCGTCATCTCCCAGGCCTGGGGACCGGCCTTGACGGTGGCGCCGCTGACCCGCAGGTCACCGAGGCCGGCGAGCATCTTCGCGGTCGCCCGCAGGCTCTGGGCGCTGCGCAGGACGCCGGCACCGTCCGTCATGGCACGGGTCAGGTCCGCCCGCTCCGCCGGGTCCGTCAGGCCCGAGCCGCGCGCGCCGACCGCGACGCCCGCCGGCAGTGGAGCCTCCGGAGCGCCGGGTTCACCCGCGTCACCCGCGTCACCGGTGCCGGCGATGTGCCCCGCGATCCGGGCCGCGAAGACGAGGCCCTCGAGCAGGCTGTTCGACGCGAGCCGGTTGGCGCCGTGCACCCCGGTGCAGGCGACCTCCCCGCAGGCGTACAGCCCGGGGACGCTGGTGCGGCCCCACATGTCCGTCCGGACCCCGCCGCTGGCGTAGTGCGCCGCCGGAGCGACCGGGATCGGGCTGGTCACCGGGTCGACGCCGGCGTCCCGGCAGCGCGCCGTGATGGTCGGGAACCGGCGCAGCAGGGTCTCGACCCCGAGGTGCCGAGCGTCCAGGTAGAGGTGGTCGACGCCCTGCTCGGCCATCACCCGCGACATCTGCTTGGCGACGACGTCCCGCGGCGCGAGGTCGGCCAGCGGGTGGACACCCGCCATCACCCGCCGCCCGGCCGCGTCGACCAGCAGCGCGCCCTCACCCCGCATCGCCTCGCTGACCAACGGCTGCTGCCCGGGGCCCGCCTCGGGCAGCCAGAGCGCCGTCGGATGGAACTGGACGAACTCGAGATCGGTCACGACGGCACCGGCCCGCAGGGCGAGTGCGACCCCGTCGCCGGTGGAGACCGCCGGGTTGGTCGTCGACGCGAAGATCTGCCCCATGCCGCCGGTGGCCAGGACCACCGCGCGGGCAGTGACGGCGCCGACACCGTCCTGGCTGCCCTCGCCGAGCACGTGCAGCGTCGCACCGACGGCCCGGCCGGACTGGTCGGTGAGCAGGTCCAGGACGAGCGCGTGCTCCAGCACCTCGATGGACGGGTCGGCGCGGACGGCGGCGATCAGTGCCCGCTCGACCTCCAGGCCGGTCGCGTCGCCACCGGCGTGCGCGACCCGGTCCCGCAGGTGCCCACCCTCGCGCGTGAGCGAGAACGCCCCGTCGGGATCACGGTCGAACCGGGCGCCGAGGGCTGCGAGCTCGCGCACCCGCGGCGGGCCCTCGGTGACCAGGATCTCGACCGCCGCCGGGTCACACAGGCCGACGCCGGCGACGAGGGTGTCACGCAGGTGCTCGGCCGGCGAGTCCTCCGCGCCCAGGGCCGCGGCGATGCCACCCTGGGCCCAGCGGGTCGACCCGGCGTCCAGCAGGGCCTTGGTGACCAGCAGGACGCGGCGCCACGGGCTGGCCGCCCGGATGCGCAGGACCGCGGTGAGACCGGCGATCCCCGACCCGATGACCACGACGTCGGCGTCCCGGGTCCAGCCCGGGCGGGGGGCGCCGAGCCGGTGCGGGAGGGCACGCACCGTGCTACGCCGTCCGCTGGCTGATGAGCCCGGCCGGGCCCAGGACGTCACCGCGCAGGCTGGACGGGTCGTCCGGCAGCGCCTCGGCGGGGTCGCCGCCCCGCCCGATGATCCGGTTCTCGGCGTCGACGAAAAGGACCCGAGGGGTGTGCCGGCGGGCCTCGGCGTCGTCCATGATCCCGTAGGAGATGATGATCACGAGGTCGCCGGGGTGCACCAGCCGCGCGGCGGCCCCGTTGATCCCGATGACGCCGCTGCCGGCCGGGCCGGTGATCGCGTAGGTCTCCAGTCGGGCCCCGTTGTTGATGTCGACGATGGTGACCTGCTCGCCGGGCAGCAGGTCGGCGGCCTCCATCAGGTCGGCGTCGATCGTGACGGAACCCACGTAGTTCAGGTCCGCCTGGGTGACCGTCGCTCGGTGGATCTTGGAGGTGAGCATGCTTCGAAACACCGGTCAGACCCCCTGGTAACCGTCGTGTGCGAAGACCGCGGCCGGCTGGGAGGCCCCGGCCAGCACCAGATCGATGTTGTCGATGAGACGGGTGGTGCCGACCCGGGCGGCGACCAGCAGCAGCGCCGGCCCCTCCGCCACCGGGCCCAGATCGGACGGGTCCGCCAGCGTCAGGTAGTCCAGGTCGAGACCGGCTTCCATGGCCAGTACCTCGCGGGCCGCGGCGAGGACGGCCGTCGGGCCCTCCGCCGCGCGTGCGGCGCCCGCGGTGAGGGACCGGACCAGCGCGAGTGCGCTGCGCCGCTGACCGGCGTCGAGGTAGGCGTTGCGGCTGGACAGCGCCAGGCCGTCCTCGTCGCGCACGGTCGGCACGCCCACGACCTCCAGCGGGAAGGCCAGGTCGGCGACCATCCGGCGGATGCAGACGAGCTGCTGGGCGTCCTTGCGGCCGAAGAAGGCCACGTCCGGGCGGACCAGGTGGAACAACGTTCCCACCAGGGTCAGCATCCCGTCGAAGTGGCCCGGCCGGGAGGCCCCCTCCAGGATGCCGCCGAGCGGCCCGGCGCTCAGCGTGACCAGCGGCGCCGGGTCGTGGACCGCGCTCGGCGCGTAGACGATGTCCGCGCCCTCCCGCCTGCACACGTCGAGATCGGCGTCGAACGTGCGGGGGTAGCGGTCGAGATCCTCACCCGGCCCGAACTGCAGCGGGTTGACGAAGATCGTGACGATCACCTGGTCGGCGCGGCGGCGGGCCTCCCTGATGAGGGTGGCGTGACCGCGGTGGAGGGCACCCATCGTCATGACGACCCCGCGGACGCCGCGGGCGGGGCCGCCCAGCGCCGCCGCCAGCTCGGCGCGGGTGCGGACGACGAGGGTCCTGGCGGCGACAGGGGCAGCGGCGACAGGGGTCTGTGCAGGCATGTGAACAGGCATGGGGTCAGTTCCAGTCCTCGGACGGGGTACCGGACGTCGCGGACACTGTAGCTCGCCCGCAACGTCCTCAGAACCCCTCTGTGACCTGCCTGTCTTTCTTCCCGCCCCGATCGGGGGGGACATGACGAGGCCGCGCCCCACCCGTTTCGAAACGGGTGGGGCGCGGCCTCGGGACGGGGCGTCCTGCGCGTCCCGGTCAGCGGCGGCCAGCGGCGGTCAGCGGCGGTCGGTGGCGGCCAGCAGCTCCGTCGTCGCGGTGTCCGCGGTGTCCGCGCCGCGCTCGGCGCCGCCGGGGCCGCCGGGGCCGGCCTGGCGGGGCCACGCCCGGTCGCCGATCAGGGTCAGCACGGCGGGCATCAGGATCACCCGGATCACGGTCGCGTCCAGCAGGATCGCCGCGCCGAGACCGACACCGAGCTGTTTCATGCTGACCTGCGACAGCGTGGCGAAGATGCTGAACACCGCCACCATGATCACAGCCGCGCTGGTCACCACGCCGGCACTGCGGCGGACGCCGGTGAGTACCGCCTCGCGCATCGGCAGGCCCGAGTCGTAGGCCTCGCGGACCCGGCTGAGCACGAAGACCTGGTAGTCCATGGACAGGCCGAAGAGGATCACGAAGAGCATCAGCGGCAGCCAGTTGGTGATGGCGCCGGTCGAGGTGTAGCCGAGCAGCCCGTCCGCCCAGTGATGCTGGAAGACCACCACGAGCAGCCCGTAGGCGGCGGCGACCGACAGCAGGTTCAGCGCCACGGCGGCCGCGGCGACGATCGCGCTGCGGAAGGCGGCCAGCAGCAGGAGGAAGGCCAGCACCAGGACGAACCCGATCACCAGCGGCGTCCGCCCGTTGAGCTGCTCGTTGAAGTCGACCGAGCCGGCGGTCCACCCGGTGACGTCCGCCGTCACGGTGGACAGGGTGCCGATCGACGCCGGGATGACCTCCTCCCGCAGCCGCGTGAGCGCCTGCTGGGACTCCTCGTCCGTCCCGCTGCCGGCGATCGGGATCGCGACCTTCGCGACCTCGCCGTCCGCGCTGATCTCGGTCGTGACCGGCTCGAACATCACGCCGCTGTCGACCGCCAGCCGGCGCAGGCCGTCGAGAGCCGCGGACACGTCCGGCGAGCGCACGTCGTCGGCCGAGACCACGACCACCGCCGCTGTCTGCTCGCCCGGGAAGGCGTCCTGCACCCGGTCGTAGGACTGCATGATCGGCAGGTCGTCCGGCAGGTCGTCCATGCCCGGCTCGCTGGTCCGCAACCCGAGCGCGGGGACGGCGAGCGCGATCAGGAGCCCGCCGGTGACCACCGCGACGGGGCCGGGGTGGCGCAGCAGGTGGCCCATGATCCCCGGGCGGGCCGGCTCCTGGGCCTGGGCCTGGGCGTGCGCCTGGGCGCGGGCGCGGCGTCCGCGCTGCTCGGGACGCCGGTGCCAGGGCAGCCGCAGCAGTTCGACCCGGTCACCCAGCGCGGACAGGACGGCCGGCAGCACGGTCAGCGAACCGAGGACCGCGATCAGGACCACGACCACGGTGCCGCCGGCGATCCCGCTGAACACGCTCAGGCCGGTGATCAGCAGGCCGGCCATGGACACGGCGACGGTCAGGCCGGAGACCAGGACCGCGTGCCCGGAGGTGTCCGCGGCGATCTCCAGCGCCTCCCGCGGGCTGCGCCCGGCGGCCCGCTCCTCCCGCTCGCGGCGGACGTAGAACAGCGCGTAGTCGACGCCGACCGCCAGGCCGATGAGCAGCATGACGGACGTCGCCGTCTCGTCCGTCGGCAGCAGCCGGCTGGTGAAGGCGACCACGCCCAGTGCCGCGACGAAGGCGGTCAGTGCGAGCGCGACCGGGATCAGCGCGGCGACGACGGCGCCGAAGACCGCCAGCAGGATGCCCAGGGTCAGCGGGATCGCGAGCAGCTCCGCGCGTTTGAAGTCCTTGCCGACGGTGTCTCCGAGTGCCTTGTCGGCGCTCGCCTCCCCGACCTGCTCGACCAGCAGACCCGGATGCTCCCGGGCCGCGGCGTCGACAGCGGCGAGGACCGGCTCGATCCGGTCCGCCGCGGTCTCCTCGTCGCCGCGCATCTCGAAGGTGACGAGGACCGAGCGAAGGTCGGTGGAGACGAGGTTGGGATCCGTCTCGGCGCCGGGCAGTGGGATCGGCGCCCGCAGCCCGTCCACCTCGCCGGTTTCGGTGATCCGGGCCGAGACGTCGCCGATGGCGGCGCGCAGGTCGGCGTCGGCGAGCACCGCCGTCCGGTCCGCGGCCGGCTGCGGCCGCTGGATCAGCACACTCTCGCTGGCGGGCGTCGCGAAGCCGTGGTCGGCGAGGGTGCGCTGGGCCCGCCCGTCCTCGCCGACGCTGTAGTCGCTGTCCTTGAGCGTGTGCGTCCCCACCAGCGAGCCGAGCACCGTCAGGAGGACCACGCCGAGCAACCAGCCGCCGATCGCCAGCCGCCGGTGGCGCACACTCCACCTGGCCGCCCGGGCGGCGAGGTGGGTGGCGTGGCGGGCCGACCCGGATCCCGCCGGACTGCCGGGGGAGGACTCGGGCCCGCGTGGGGTGGACGAGTGGCGCGACGACGGTGCCGTCGGAGGTCTCGAGCGCATGGAACGACGATCTCGCTCCAGGCGTTCAACGTCATTGGAGCCCACTACCGGGTTGCGGGTACGGGGAGCCGCCGGAGCCGGGGTGGGGCTGTCCCCAGCACGCGAGGCCGTCCGCTCCGCGGCTGCCCCCCGCGGCAGGGTCAGGCTGTGGAGAGATAGTCCTTGAACGAGATCCCGGTCAGCCGCTCGTAGGCCTCGACGTACCGGGCGCGGGTTGACTCGACGATGTCGTCGGGCAGTTCCGGCGCCGGCGGGTTGCGGTCCCACCCGGTGCTGACCAGGTAGTCGCGGATGAACTGCTTGTCGAAGGACGGCTGCGCGCCGCCGGGCACCCACGTGTCCGCGGGCCAGAAACGGGACGAGTCCGGGGTCAGCACCTCGTCGGCGAGCCGCAGCACGCCGTCCTTGTCATGGCCGAACTCGAACTTCGTGTCGGCGAGCAGAATCCCGCGCTCGGCCGCCAGATCGCTGGCCCGCCCGAAGATCTGCAGAGTGAGGTGCTCGAGCTCGGCCGCGAGCTCCCCGCCGACCCGGTCGGCGGCGTCGTCCCGGCTGATGTTCTCGTCGTGCTCGCCGATCGGCGCCTTCGTCGACGGCGTGTAGATCGTGGCGGGAAGCTTGCTCCCGTCCTCCAGACCGGCGGGGAGCGGATGCCCGCTCACGGCGCCGGTGCGGCGGTAGTCCTTCAGCCCGCTGCCGGTGAGGTAGCCACGGGCGACGCACTCGATCAGGACCATGTCGAGGCGCCGGCACAGCATCGAGCGCCCGCGGAGCTGCTCGGCGTACGGCGCGAGCTCCGCGGGGTACTCGTCCACACTCGAACTGATCACATGGCTCGGGACGAGGTCGCTGAGCTGGTCGAACCACCACAGGGACAGCCCGGTGAGCACGGCACCCTTGTCGGGGATCTCGGTGGGCAGCACCACGTCGAACGCCGAGATGCGGTCGCTCGCGACGAGCAGCACCGCGTCGTCCCCGACGGCGAACAGCTCCCGCACCTTCCCGGAGCCGAGATGCGTCAGCCCGGCGAACTCCTCGTGTGTCAGCGGCATGTCCTGACCGTACCGTCCGGCCCCAGGTCAGGGGGCCGGACCACAGCAGCCTGGTCGGGCACGGGCCTCAGCTCAGCGCGGCGAGCCGGTCGAAGACCGGGGCGAGCCGCTCGACGTAGCGCTCCGGCCGGCTGACCTCGTCGAGGCGGGGCTCGTCGACCGGCAGGCCGCGGTCACCGGCGTGCTTGCGCAGCGTCTCGCGGAACGGCACACCGGTCTGCCAGGTCTCCATCGCCGCCGCCTGGGTGACGGCGTAGGCGTCCTCACGGGACAGCCCGGTCTCGACCAGTTCCAGCAGCACCGCGGACGTGTAGACCAGCCCCCCGGTGGCGTCGAGGTTCGCGCGCATCCGCGCACCGTCGACGACGAGGCCGTCGACGAGCCGGGTGGTCAGGTGCAGCAGGTAGTCCACCCCACAGGCCGCGTCCGGAAGCGCGATCCGCTCCGTCGACGAGTGCGAGATGTCCCGCTCGTGCCAGAGCGCGACCCCCTCCAGGACGGGCACGTACTGGGCCCGGACGATCCGGGCGAGCCCCGCGATGCGCTCCGACATGATCGGGTTCTTCTTGTGGGGCATCGCGGACGAGCCCTTCTGACCCGACCCGAACGGCTCCGACAGCTCGCGGACCTCCGTGCGCTGTCCGTGCCGGACCTCCAGCGCGATCGCCTCGCAGACGGTCGCCAGCCCGGCGAGCGCCGCCACCCAGGAGGCGATCCCGTCCCGCAGCACGACCTGTGTCGCGACCGGGGCCGGGGTCAGCCCGAGCCGGTCCGCGACGTACGTCTCCACGTCGGTGTCGATGTTGGAGTAGGTGCCGACGGCCCCGGAGATCTTCGCCACGCCGACGTCCGCCCGGGCCGCGCGCAGCCGGTCGCGGCAGCGCGCCATGCCGAAGGCGAGGTCGGCGACGCGGTGCCCGAACACGGTGGGCTCGCCGTGGATGCCGTGGGTGCGCCCGACCCGCAGGGTCGCCCGGTGCGCCAGGCCGAGGTCGCGCAGCGCGGCGACGAGGCGGTCGGCGCGGGCGAGCAGCAGGTCGGTGGCCTCGACGAGCTGGCAGGCGAGCGCGGTGTCGAGCAGGTCGGACGAGGTCATGCCGAAGTGCACGTAGGCCGCGGCCGAGCGCGGCTCGGTCCGGTCCGCCCAGGCGGTGAGGAAGGCGATCACGTCGTGCTGGGTGACGGCCTCGATCTCGGCGACCGCCTCGGGCGTGGGGGCCGGCGCGGCGCGCACCGGGTCGACCGCGTCGGCCGGGATGCGCCCGGCCGCCGCGTGCGCCTCCATGACGAGGACCTCGACCCTGCACCACAGCTCGTACTTGTTGGCTTCGGACCACACCCGGCCCATGTCGGGCAGCGTGTAACGACCGATCATGCGCGGGCTGCCGCGACGTCGGCGAGCGAGTCGGCCGCCGCCTGCTCGAACTCGTCCTTGAAGGTCGCCAGCTTGAGGCCCAGGTCCGGGTCGCCGAGGGCGAGGATCTGGATCGCGAGGATCGCCGCGTTCGTCGAGTTGTTCAGCCCGACGGTCGCCACCGGCACCCCGGGCGGCATCTGGGCGATCGCGAGCATCGAATCCATGCCGTCCAGCGCCCCGCCGGAGATCGGTACGCCGATGACCGGGAGCGTGGTCATCGCGGCGACGGCCCCGGGCAGTGCCGCGGCGAGCCCGGCGCCCGCGATCACGACGGAGATCTCCCGCGTGCGCAGCTGCCCGACGTACTCGGCCAGGGTGCGGGGGGCACGGTGCGCCGAGAGGGAGACCTCTTCATAGGTGACGCCGAACCGCTCCAGCGTGGCGCCGGCCTTGCTCATGGTCTGGGTGTCCGACGGCGAGCCGTAGACGATCGCCACCTGTGGCCCGGCGGAACCGGTGCGCGATCCGTTACCCTGCGACGACTTGCCCTGTGACACGCTCACTCCTCTGACGTCCTGCCGGCTGTGCGGGTGCTGCGGTGCTGCATCCGGGACGGATCCCCGATGTCGGTGCGGTAGTGGGCACCGTCGAGCGAGATCCGGCTGATGGCCTCGTAGGCCGATCCTCGCGCGGATTCGAGGTTCGAGCCGATGGCCGTGACTGACAGCACCCTGCCGCCCGCGGTGACGACCTGGCCCTGCTCGTCGCGGCGGGTCCCGGCGTGCAGGATGTCGACCCCGGTCAGCGCGCCGGCCGCGGTGAGACCACGGATCGGATCACCGAGCCGCGGCTTCGCCGGGTACCCGGCGGCGGCGACCACGACGGTGATCGCGGCGCCGGAGCGCCACACCGGAGCCCGGCGGCCGGACAGGACCTCGGTCAGCGGCGTGTTCAGCATGGCCAGGATGGCCTGCACCTCGGGATCGCCGAACCGGACGTTGAACTCGACCACACGAAGGCCACGGGATGTCAGGGCGAGCCCGACGTAGAGAAGCCCGCTGAACGGCGTCCCGCGCCGGGCCATCTCGTCCACGGTCGGCTGGACCACGGTCGAGACCACCTCGGCAGTCAGGCCCGGCGGCGCCCACGGCAGCGGGGTGTACGCGCCCATGCCGCCGGTGTTCGGCCCGGTGTCGCCGTCACCTACCCGCTTGTGGTCCTGGGCGGGGAGCAGCGGTACGACGGCGCCGGTGGCGGTCACGATCGCGAACAGCGAGACCTCGGGCCCGTCGAGGTACTCCTCGAGGACGACCCGGTCCTCCGGGCCGCGCAGGCTGGCCCGGACAGCCTCGACCGCCGCATCCCGGTCGGTCGTGACCGTGACGCCCTTGCCCGCCGCCAGGCCGTCGTACTTGACGACGTAGGGCGGGCCGAACGTGTCGAGATCGGCCAGCGCCGAGGAGATCTCGGTGTGATCCCGGGAGTCGGCGGTCGGGACGCCCGCGGCGCGCATGACCTCCTTCGCGAAGGCCTTGCTGCCCTCCAGCCGGGCTGCCGCGGCGGACGGGCCGAAGACCGCCATGCCCCGGGCCCGGATCTCGTCCGCCGCGCCGGCGACCAGTGGGATCTCCGGGCCGACGATGGTCAGGTCGGCCTGGACGGCCTCGGCCAGCCCGGCCACCGCATCGGGATCCGCCACCTGCACCGGCCGCGGCTCGGCGATCTGGGCGGTGCCGGCGTTGCCCGGGGCGCAGACGATCGCGTCCACCGCCGGGTCCCGGGCGAGCGCGCGGCACAGCGCGTGCTCCCGCCCGCCGGAACCGACGACGAGGAGCTTCATCGGCCGGTGCGGACAGGCAGGGACAAGGAGGAGGTCACGGGGTCCAGGTTAGCGTGCACGTTGATCATCCTTTGCCGTTGTGCGCGGGACTGCGCGGTCGGCGGTGCCCCACGAGTCTCCCGGGCTCCGGCCGGCCTCGGCAACGGCCGTTTGCGCTGGCGCAACACGAGACCACGGTCACGCCGCCGTCGGCATCGGACGTCCATGCTCCACCAGGCTTACAGGCCGACCCCCGCCTGCCACAGCATGTGGGCCATCCCGTGCACCAGGTGCAGCGCGCAGCGTCGGGCATCCACCTCGGCCATGCCCGCGACGATCGCGGGGGCGTCGACCTGCCACACCCGGACCTCCCGGCCGAGCACGGTCAGCGGGGCCGGGTCGTCCCGGCCCTCGAAGGTGCGCCCGCCGGGCTCGACGAACAGGTGCAGGGACCGGCCGGGCGCGGGGAAGCTCTCACACCGCCAGTAGAGGAGCGGCCAGGCCTGCAGCCGCTCCCGTCGCAACCGCCGCCGGTGCCCGGACGGCGTTCCCGCCCGCGGTGCCCGGCGGCGGGCCGTGGGCGGCCGCCGTGTCGCGTCATCGGTCCCGGCGGGATCGTCGTGACCGGGAGCGCGATCATCGTCGTCCTGGTCCTGGTCCTGGTCCTGGCCCTCGTCCTCGTCGAGCCCGGCCTCCTCGGTGGCGGCGGGCCCGTGCGACCGTCCCGGGAGACCGGCCGCCAGGTCACTTTCCCAGGCCCGGTCCGGGCGGCGCCCGTTCGTGCGGACGATGACCGGAGGAACCAGATCCTCCGTCGCGCAGAACGTCAGAAAGTCCAGGATCTGGGCTTCGACATGATCGGCGATCGCCGCGGCCCGCTCCAGCCGCAGGGCCTCGGCGCGCTTCGAGCTGCGGATCGCGTGGCTGCCGCGCAGCAGGACGTCGGTCAGCGTCTCCGGGAGTGCCTCCCCGGTGGGGGAGAACCCGACCGGCCAGGTGGCCGGGTCGATCCCGCGTCGCAACGGGCTGTCCGGCCGGACCGTCGGCGACCAGCGCGCGGGGCTCGGCTGGCGCGGCGCGGTCGGCGCACTCAGGGCGTTCGGGGCGGTCGTGGCGAGTTCCGTCGACGGGGCCGATGCGTTGTCGGTGGTGTCGGTGCCCTCGTCATCCCAGGAGGCACGTGGTGGTAGCCCCGCCATCGGTATCACCCCCGGTCGTCGCCCACTGTGACGTTACAAGCGTCGACCGTAGCTCTCCGTAGTGCAAGCCGGGCGGGGAACGGCGCCTGGCGTGTAGCCCTCGCGTCAGATGAGCTCGTTGATCACCAGGGTCTGTGTGCGACCCGGGCCGACGCCGACGGCCGACACCGGGGCGCCCGCCATCTCCTCGATCGTCGACACGTAGGCCCGCGCCGCCTCCGGAAGATCGTCGAACTCGGTGACCTGAGAGATGTCCTCGTGCCAGCCGGGCAGTTCCTCGTAGATCGGCTTCGCGTGGTGGAAGTCCGTCTGGGTCATCGGCATCTCGTCGGTCCGCCGGCCGTTGATCTCATAGCCGACGCAGACCGGCACGGTGTCGAAGCCCGAGAGCACGTCGAGCTTGGTGAGGAAGAGGTCGGTGAGGCCGTTGACCCGCACCGCGTACCGGGCGATCACCGCATCGAACCAGCCGGTGCGGCGAGCGCGCCCGGTGGTCACCCCGAACTCGCCGCCGATGCGGCGTAGCTCCTCGCCGACCTTGTCGTCCAGTTCGGTCGGGAACGGGCCGGACCCCACCCGCGTGGTGTAGGCCTTGATGATCCCGACGACCCGGCTGATGCGGGTCGGGCCGATCCCCGCGCCGGTCGCCGCGTAGCCAGCCGTCGGGTTCGAGGAGGTCACGAACGGATACGTGCCATGGTCGACGTCCAGCAGGGTGCCCTGCGAGCCTTCGAGCAGGACGACCTTGCCGTCGCGCAGGGCGGTGTCGAGCAGCAGGCCGGTGTCGGCGATGTGCGGAGTCAGCCGCCGCGCGTAGGCGGCGTACTCCTCGACGACCTCGTCGACCTCGATCCGGCGCCGGTTGTAGACCTTCGTCAGGACCTGGTTCTTCTCCCGCAGCGCGAGTTCCAGCTTCTGCCGGAAGATGCCCGGGTCGAGCAGATCCTGCACACGGATGCCGGTACGGGCCACCTTGTCGCCGTAGGCGGGCCCGATGCCGCGGCCTGTCGTGCCGATCCGGGCCTTGCCCAGATACCGCTCGGTGACCCGGTCCAGCGCGCGATGATGCGGCATGATCAGGTGCGCGTCGGCGCTGATCAGAAGCCGGGTGACATCGACCCCCCGGGCCTGTAGCCCGTCCATTTCGGCGAGCAGCACGCCGGGGTCGATGACGACACCGTTTCCGATCACGGGTACGCAGTCCGTGCGGAGCACACCGGACGGGATCAGGTGCAGAGCGTAGCTCTCCGTACCGATCACGACGGTGTGGCCGGCGTTGTTACCGCCCTGGTAGCGGACGACGTAGTCGACGGCGCCGCCCAGCAGGTCGGTCGCCTTTCCTTTTCCCTCGTCACCCCACTGGGCGCCGATGAGGACTAGAGCGGGCACCGGGCGAGGTTACTAGGGATATCGGCCCGTCGGGGCCCGTCCGGAAGAGAGCCGGGCCAGCCGGTCACGTCAGGTGCCTTGCCGGTGACTATGCGAGGCCGAGTTCACGCACAGCCACCGGGTCGCTGTCGCCGAGGAACTGCCGGCACCGGGCGGCCTCGTCCGTCTCGCCGATCTCCGCGGCGGCGCGGGACAGCGCGGCGAGCGCGCGCAGGAACCCGCGGTTCGGCTCATGGGACCACGGGACGGGCCCATGCCCCTTCCAGCCGGAGCGCCGCAGCTGGTCGAGGCCCCGGTGATAGCCGGTCCGCGCGTAGGCGTACGCCGCCACCGGCCGACCGTCCCGCATCGCCTCTTCGGCGAGGAGCGCCCAGCCGATGCTCGCAGCGGGAAAGCGGGCGGCGATGGTCTCCGCGGCGGCACCGGAGGCGACCGCCTCAGCCACCGTCGCGTCCGACGGCAGCAGCGTGGGCGGCGGGCCCGACAACAGGTTCGGGTTTGCGGGCGGTGTCGTCATGGGCACCATCCTGCCGGACGCCCGCCCGCCCGCCACCGTCGCCGGGCGGTGCGGCCCGGCGGAACCGCGCTGGATCAGCTCTGATCAGCTCTGATCAGTTCTGGGGACGAAGCAGGAGGGCCTCGTGCCAGACAGGCATAGCGCGACCTGCCAGACAGGCATGAGGCCCGGGGGAGGGCCCGCCAAGGCGGGGCCTGTCGCCCGTCAGCCGTTGACTGTCGCGCTCCAGAGGTTCTGCCCGACCACACCGGCCTGGCCGTCGCTGACTCTCGTCAGGTACGAGTACAGGGCGGCGATGCCCTGCGACTCCGGGCCGAACTTGCCGTCGACGGTCAGGACGAACCTGCGCTCGCGCATCTCCGCCTGCCACACGAAGGCGTCGGCGCGGACCTCGTCGCCCATACCGACGTTGAGCGCCTCGCCGCCGAAGCTGCTGCCGACCTCGGACCGCGCCCGGTCGAGGGTCATGGGCGGCTCGGCAGGTGTCAGCGCCTGGGCGATGACATCGCCACCGGCACCCGAGGACGTCGGTGCCGGGCCGTTGCGGGTGAGGCCGAGCTTGCTGGTGCAGCCTGGCCACGGCGACCAGCCACGGCTGTTGTAGAGCTTGTAGGCCGCCTCGTCCTGCATCGCGGGCGGTGCCTGGTCCGGCCGGCCGGGGTAGCCGAGCCCCGTCCAGGTGCGCTGGTCGAACTGGTAGGCCCCGTAGAAGCCGTTGCCCGTGTTGATGGCGTAGTTGCCACTTGACTCGCACTGACGCAGCCGGCTGAAGTCCTCGGCGGTGGCGGCCCCGGCCGGGGCCGCGGTGACGGCGAGCCCGGTGCCGACCAGTGCCGTGACGGCTCCGGTGGTCCGCAGCGCGCGAGTGGCCGCCGAGGGTGGCTGCACGGCGCGGTGTCTGCCGCCGCGGCCGTTCGAACGGACGGGATCACGATCGTGCGACCGCATCAGGTGTCCTTCCCGTCGCCTGCGGGGTGAGCTGTCGGGTTCGGGCTGGAAGCTGCCCGGTCGCCGCCCAGGGTGCCGGAGGCCCGTCCCTGAGGACGGCTGCGCTCCTGGCGGTACCTGTGGCAGTGGCTTAACCCCTAGGGCGCGTGGTGCACGCCCGGATGTGGGTCCCCCGCTCCTGCCCTTGTGTCGTCCGCTCTCGTTCCGGCCGGGTGGACGGGGGCAGGACTCGGCGTCCGTCCACGCGACCTCGCCCCGGGGGAGGCGAGTGGGCGGAACTGTAGCGAGATCTACCTGGGCGGCGCAAATCCGGGTGGTTGTGAGGTATCCAGAAGGACCACATGAAAGTCACCCGAAGGGGTTGTTTTCCCCTACAGAAGGATGAGGCGGTCATCACGCCTCATCCTGACAACGTTACCGCTACCACGACGGGCGTCACGCGGCGGGTCCCGTCCGGCGCGGACCGGCCGGATGCGGTCGTTGTGGATGTCCCGTCGAGCTGGGCGTGAACCCGTCGGGCTGGCCGGGGTGGCGGCGGGCTGGTACCGGGGTGGTCGTGAACTGGTACGGGGTGGTCGTGAAGGAGATGTGAGCGCCCGGGGGCACGGGGCGGGACTGCCGGGGGATCGCGCCGAGCCACGCTCGCCCGCCGGGGTCACCGGCGTGTGGCGGCGTCGGTCTGGCCAGGACCGGTGTTGTTGGCGTGGCTCGGCGCGGCGACGGGCGGTGCGGCGGCGGGCGGTGCGGCGGCGGTCGTGGAGAAGGACCGCGGGGGAACCTCCGCATCGTTGTGACCGGTACCCACGGCCCGAGATGGTGGTAAGGCCCCCGCCACCGTACTGATCTTGCTGTGGCGGGAGCCGCCCGGTGCTGCGACACGCGGATCGTTGGGGCGGTCCGCGTCGCGTTCCGCCGCCTGCGGCGGGGTCAACGCCGGGCGGTCGGTCCG
Organism: Parafrankia elaeagni; assembly: GCF_000374165.1. Classification (GTDB taxonomy): domain Bacteria; phylum Actinomycetota; class Actinomycetes; order Frankiales; family Frankiaceae; genus Parafrankia; species Parafrankia elaeagni. Next base: position 102,604 of record NZ_KB893714.1, on the reverse strand, counting down.
TCGCACATCAGAGGAGACCGGTCAGCGGCCGCGTGGTGACGGGGCGGCTGCGATTGGCAGGTGCGAGTGCGGTTGCATCCAGGGCCCTCGGGCTGCCCGGAACAGGGTCTGTCCGGATCGGGGCGGGGAAGTCGGCGCGTGGGCTCGGCCTGAGGCAGGCCGGCAGGGAAGGCGCCGGGCCCGGAGGTGATCTGTGCTCGCATGGGATGCGCGTCGTCCAGCCGGTTCCCCGGTCGGTTGGCAGGGCCTGGCGGGGAGAACTGGCGGCCTTCGCGGAATGGCGCAACGTGTCCGGTGGCAGTCGGCCAGCGCGCCGTGTTCGCCGGTAGGCGGGCGCGGGCAGGTGACCGGGCGGTCCGCTGCGTGGGACAAGGGCGTCAGCCGAAGGTGGCCGCCCAGGTCTGTGGCCCAAGGATCCCGTCGGCGATCAGGCCACGTGCCGTTTGGAAGTCACGCGCCGCGGCCGCGGACAGAGGCCCGTAACAACCGTCAACCGTGAGTGGGTATCCGAGCGCGTTCATTTTGCTCTGCCAGGTCCTGACCTCGTCGCTGACCTGGTTGTGAACGGACGGGGCGTAGTTCCGCCCCAGGGTCGGCAGACCCGCGGTGGCGGGTTGTGCGACCAGAGATGTGCGCTCCGCCACGCGGGAGGCCTGGCTGCCTGCGCCTGACGACGAGGAACCGGGAAGGAGCTGGCTGCCGCTCATTCCGCTGCCGCAGACCGGCCACTGGCCGAACCCGGAGCGGAGCGCGAGCTTCAGGGCTGCCTCGTCCTGCACGGCGGGCGGAGCCGTGTGTGGGAGCCCGGCGTACCCGAGGCTGCGCCAGGTACTGGGGGAGAACTGGTAAGCGCCATAGTAGCCGTTACCGGTGTTCGTCGTGTAGTTGCCACCGGACTCGCATTGCCGCAGACCTTCCCAGGTCGTCGCGGCACTCGCCGGTTGGCTGATGGCGATTGTGCCTCCGACCGCCGCTACAAGGGCGGTTGCGGGGACGAAGGTGCGGGCCCGGCTGCGGGTACTGCTGCGGCGTTGTCGGCCACTGGTACGTGCGTCGGACATGCGTGAGTTTTCCTTCCCCACGCCTGCGAGGTGAGCTGTCGGGTTCGGGCAGGGAACAAGCCCGGCCGCGTGCCAGGAACTCCGGAAATCCTGTGCCTTCGGCAGCGAGGAAGAATTTTCTTCATCGGTGTCGTCGGCCTCGCGGCTTCACCCCAAGGACGCCTGACTTCGGCGCCCGGGATTTGGTTCCCCCGCTCCTGCCATCGGGTTTCTGTTTCCGGCGGATGGGGGCAGGGATTCGGCGTGCCACCCGTCGGGTGCCCGGCCTGTCTCCGGGCACGGCGAAGACCATAACCACGCTGTCCGGCCCGGCGACAAGCATTGAATGCCCTACGTGAAGAAGAGCACACTGCGGCGAGCCTCCTTGAGGTCCGCCGAGACCGCTGGTATCGCGCGCGCAGGCGCGCTCATTAACTTGGCTGACGCTCCGGGGCGGGCGATTAGAGACGGCTGATCACACTCGCGAAAGATCGCGGGCAATGCCTGTGCTGTGGTCAATCGACCGGAATATGCGTCGACGCTGACCGGTCGGCGACGCGCTGTCGGCCGCGGGTCAAAGAATCCATATCGTCGTGCTGATGGGGCTGCGCGTGCCGCGTGATGTGAGATACGCAACTGTAACTATGTGTTAACTCAAACGTATCTTGCGTTGCCGTGTCCGGAGTGCTGGGGCGCCCCCCGGGTGCGTCGAGTGACGCTCCCACTCCGGTCTTGCGGATCTTGCTAGGTCTCCGCGCGGCCCTGCGGAGCCGCGCGCCCCCGACCCGCTTGATGCCTCTCTGTGTCTCTTTAATCTCGGAGGGTCGTATCGGGGTGGATGGGGTCCGCGGTACGACCGCACGGGAGTCCGGACACGGTGGGACTACTGCTGGAGAAGAGGACACATTGCGGCCACGGCCCGTTCGTGGGGGTGCGGCGCAGGCGCCTGGTGCACACCCGGCCGCGGACGTCGGCTCAGCGCTGGTCCGGCCACTCGGGGCTGGTTCGGCCAGGACGAGGCCCGCCGGCACCAGCCGCGCGGACGGGGCGGACGGGGCGGACGGGGCGGACGGGGCGGACGGGGCGGACCACTGTGCCCTTGATGGTGCCCTGGGCGGTTATACCGGGAAGTCGTGCGCCGGAGCAGCGCACGATCTTTCTGGGATGCCGCCGGGCGGACCGGCCGTCCACTCCTTCAACCCGGCGGACGGGCGGTGCGGATGGTCATCGGTGCGCGGTATCAGCCGGCGGGTGTGTCGTCACACGGCTCGGGTGACCGGTCCGGGCGACGGACACCCGGCCGCCCGGAGCGCCGATGCACAGTGAAGAGGTGCCGATGCACAGTGAAGAGGTGAAGAGGCGAGGAGGGTGCGGTGGGGCGGTGGGGTGTCGTGCGGTGCGCCGGAGATGCGCTGCCGCGGGAGGGATACTCCCGGGGGACACGAGCGCCCCCGGGAGAACGAAAGCGGACCCTCGTCCGGGCCTGCGGGTCAGACCCCGATCGAGCGGCCGTTCGATCGGAGGTCCTCACAGGCCTGGGCCACACGGGCGGCCATCGCCGTCTCGGCGGCCTTCCCGTAGGTGCGCGGGTCGTAGGCCTTCTTGACCCCGACCTCGCCGTCCACCTTCAGGACGCCGTCGTAGTTACGGAACATGTGGTCCGCGATGGGTCGGGTGAAGGCGTACTGGGTGTCTGTGTCCACATTCATCTTGATGACGCCGTAGTCGAGCGTCTCGCGGATCTCCGAGAGATCTGACCCGCTTCCGCCGTGGAAGACGAGGTTGAACGGCTTGGCGTCGGCCGCGAGTCCGAGCTTCCCCGCAACATGCTCCTGGCCCTCCCGGAGGATCGAGGGGCGGAGCTTGACGTTTCCGGGCTTGTACACGCCGTGGACGTTGCCGAAGGTCGCGGCCAGCATGTAGCTTCCCTTCTCCCCGGTGCCCAGCACCTCCGCGGTGCGGAACATGTCACCGGGGGTGGTGTAGAGCTTCTCGTCGATCGCGCCGACGACGCCGTCCTCCTCGCCACCCACGACACCGATTTCGACCTCGAGAACGATACGCGCGGCGCGACAGTCGGCGAGGAGCTCGTCCGCAATTTTGAGATTTTCCTCCAGCTCCACCGCGGAGCCGTCCCACATGTGGGACTGAAAAAGTGGGTCGCGTCCCTGCGACACACGTTCCCGAGAGATGGCGATGAGCGGGCGAATATAGGTGTCCAGCTTGTCCGCAGGGCAGTGGTCCGTGTGCAGAGCGATGTTTACGGGGTAGGCCTTGGCGACATGATGCGCGTACTCGGCGAGAGCCTCGGCCCCGAGCACCATGTTCTTGATGGTGGTTCCCGAGAGGAATTCGGCGCCACCGGTCGATACCTGGACGATTCCGTCGCTGCCGGCTTCGGCGAAGCCCCGCAGCGCGGCATTGAGGGTCTGCGAGGATGTCACGTTGATGGCGGGGTAGGCGTAAGCGTTCGACTTCGCCCGGCTGAGCATCTCGGCGTAGACGTCTGGGCTGGCGATGGGCATCGGTGGAGCTCCTCGAAAGGTGTAGGGGCGCCCGGCCGCCAGGTGGCGCGAAGCCACCGTTGGCCGTGACACCGGACGCGCCGCCGAACCCGCCACCGGGCCCCGGATACCCGGAGACCGGTCGCGCCCGACGCGTGCCGACGGCAGGTGTTGGCCGAAGGGTATGTCGTCACCCGGCTCGGACGGGTGTGGTTCCACGCGACATCGCCGGATGCTGCTCGGATGTCGCCTCGGGGTTGCCGCCGGCCGGCAGACTGGGTCGGTGGACATCGAGAGCCTGTCTGGGATGACCCTGTACGCAATCCTCTTCGCGGTGATATTCGTCGAGAGCGGGGTCTTGGTCGGCTTCTGGCTTCCCGGTGACACCGTGCTGTTCGCGGCAGGTCTGCTGGCGGCCGACCCGGCCGCGAACGTGTCGATCGTCGTGATCGCGATCGGGGTACCGGTGGCCGCCACCCTCGGCGCCGTTGTGGGATACATCACAGGTCGTCGGCTCGGTCGGCCGTACCTGGAGCGCAGACACACCACGGCGCTGGCCCGGACCGAGGACTTCTACCGCCGGTTCGGTGCCGCCACCCTCGTCGCCGCGCGCTTCGTCCCCTGGGCCCGGACCTTCGCCCCGGTGCTGGCAGGTGCCGTGTCGATGCCCCGGCACCGCTTCGGGGTGGCGGTGGTCACCGGGGCGCTGGTGTGGGGCACCGGCCTCGTCCTGCTCGGCTACGCGGCGTCTTCCGTACCGGGCCTGCGCGACGCGGCGTTGTGGATCGGAATCGTGGTCATCGTGGTCTCCATCCTGGCCGGCGTGGCCGGCGAACTGCTCCGGCGCCGGGTGGCGCGGCTGCGGGGCGCCGAGGGCACAGGCGGAACGAGTGCCGGTTGACATGATGGGTCCGGGTGGCTTTCCTGCTGGGTGGGTGTCGCTCGTCCTGGCGGCGGCCGATCCGTACGGTTACTGATCGCCGATCCCACCAGGCGGGCGGGCGGTCAGACTGCCGACCACACAGAAGGCGGAATGCGGTCAGCATCTCCTGAGCGTCCCCGGGCGCCCGGCTCGTCCCGGCCTTCGAGACGGCTGCGGCCGTTCCGTGTGGTCCGTTGGTCCGGCCGCGCCCGGCAGCGCCGTGCTGCCGGTGGATGCGCGGTCATGACGGTGGTGCTGCTGGGGCTGGTGGCCGTGGCCGGTGTCGGTGTCCCTTCTCGAGGCGTGGCCTTTCTGGGGTCCCCGCCGGTCCTCGTGGGAACGGGCGGGCCGTTCCCACCGGAGGCGGGCCCGCGGCCGGGCGGCTCCGCCGGCGGCGGCGACCTGAGCCCCACACCGGCTTCCAGAGACCGGCGGGCCGCCCTGGCCATCCCCGACGCGCCGCGGGCCGTGCGGGTACCGATCGCCAACCCGCCCGGAGCCGACGCGCATGCCGCGGCCGGCCCGCCGCCGTCAGCAACGACACCGCTGTTGTCAGGAACGACACCGCCGCAGGCGCGCGGTTCCGCGGAACCCGCCGGGCTCGGCGGCCGCCCGGCTCCGGCTCCGGCTCCGGTCCCAGCTCCATCCGGAGCGGTCGGCACCGGGCCCGCCCGGCCCGAAGCCGCACCTGGGCTGGCCGCCCCCGCCGAGGCTGCTCCCGCCGGCGCGGCCCGACCTGCACCAGTGCCGCCCGAACCAGACCGCTCCAGCGCGGAACCGGGCGGTTCGGACTCCAGCGCTCCGCACTCGGATCCGGATGGCGCCGCATCACCTGGCGCGAATCCAGCTCCAGGTGGTCCCGATCCGGGCGGTCCAGACCAGGATCGCCCCGGGCCGACCAGCGCGCCGTCGGTGGACCCGCGACCGGTGCCAGCTTCGGTTCCGGAAGCGGCACCGGCACCGGCACCGGTGGACGGCGCCAGCACGGCGGAGACCGATACCGTCGCAGTCCCGTCACGTCCGGAAACCACCCCGGCCGAGCCGGCTCCCGCGGTTCCGGCGGCGTCCGGCGAACGTCCTGTCGAGTCCGCCGGCGGGACCGGGGAGGATCACACGGCGCTCATCGCCGAGCTGGTCGAGCGGACCAACGCCCAACGTGCCGCGGCCGGCTGCCCGCCGCTGGCGATCGACGTCCGGCTGAGTGCAGCCGCACAGGCACACAGCGAGGACATGGCTGCCGGCAACTACTTCGATCACACGGCACGGAACGGCCGGTCGCCGTTCGACCGGATCGCGGCGGCCGGGTACTCCTTCTCGGTGGCCGCCGAGAATCTCGCGGCCGGGCAGCGGGCCCCGGCCTCCGTGGTGGCGGACTGGATGGCCAGCCCGGGGCACCGCGCTAACATCCTGAACTGCGAGCTCACTCAGGTGGGGGTCGGGCGGGCGAGCGGTGGCGACTACGGCACCTACTGGGTTCAGGACTTCGGCACGCCGTAGCCGCTCCGGTGCCGAGGCACCGGAGCACGGCCGCTGCCTCGTACTCCCGCTCCGGCCGGGTGGGCGCCAGTAGATCACGTATTGTCTGGGTCCGGAACGGACTGGTGTGTCGGGTCCCGGCCACCGGCGCGCGCGGAGCGCGGACCAGCCGGGTGGTCGGGCAGCGGGTGGGAGGGCTATTGGCTCGGTCGGTGGTCACCGGCGCGGCCGGATTCCTCGGCGGCGCCGTGGCGCATGAGCTCCGCCGGCGCGGCGACGAGGTCGTCGCACTCGACGTCCGGCGCGGCCCCGGGATCACCCTGGCCGATGTCACCACCTCCGGCGACTGGGAGAAGGCCCTCGACGGCGCTGACCTGCTTATCCACGCCGCAGCGGTCGGTATGGGGGGCGTGGGCGAACTGACCCCGGTCCGGGCGGGGCGTCCGACGCCGCCGAGCAGGGTCACCGCCGCCCAGATGCGCAGGGTGCTGCTCGGCGGCACCGCGACGGTGCTGGACGCTGCGCAGCGCGCCGGTGTCCGGCGGGTCATCCACCTGTCCTGTGTGAGCGCGCTTGGCGACGACGCGCCGCCGCTGGCGGACGAGTCCGCGCCGATCGGCCTGACCGGCGAGCCCCGCGCCGACGCGATCGCGGCGGCCGAGCAGACCGCCAGCGCGGCGGCGGCCCACGGCGCGCCGGTCACAGTGCTGCGGATCGCGGACGCCTACGGCCCGCGCGCCGGGCGTTGGACGCTGTGGCCTGTGCTGCTCATGCGCGCCGGCCGCTTCGTCCTCGTCGACGGCGGGCGAGGCCAGCTCAGCCCCGTCCACGTCGATGACGTGGTGGCAGCGGTGACCGCCGTCGCCTCCGCGCCCACCGACGTCGTGGCCGGCCAAGTGCTGCATGTGACGGGCCCGGGCTCGTCGACGGCCGCCGACTTCTTCGGTCGTTACGCCGAAATGGCCGAGGTCAGGCCACCGAGATCCGTCCCCGCCCGGCTGTGTGAGGTCGTCGACGCGGTGGACCGCCTGCCGAGCCGCCGGCCCGCGTCGACGGCCCGCCGCCCCGGCGTGCTGCGGGGCCTCGGCGCGGCGTTGGCCTCCCATGTGGACCCGCGGATCCGGGTGGATCTCGGGCCTCTGACGATCCAGGATCTGACCAGGGCCAGTGCCGTCTCCGGCCGGCGGATCACCGAGCTCGTCGGGTGGCAGGCCCGGGTGGATCTCGACGAGGGCATGCGCCGCACCGGCGCCTGGCTGCGCGACCGTGGGCTGCTCGGCGTCACGGAACCTACGCGTCGTGGGTGAGGGGCCCACCCTCACGACAGCGCGGATGCGCGCGCTTCCCCTGACTGTCTGGAACTCCGGTTTCGTCGCCGAGGAACTGGCGCAGGCCATGGTCGCGGCCGGTCGCGGCGAGCCGATCCGGTTGGCCGCGGGCGAGTTGTTCGGCGGCGCGCTCGACTCCGCCGCGGCCGGGCCGGCGGATTCCGCAGCCATCGATCCCACCGGCGTGCGCAGAGAGCTGCGTCGTCGGGTGGGCGCGGGCCGGGGCATTCTGACCTGGGTGCTGCGCAACACGGACGGTGCAGCTCTGGGGTTGTTGGCGGCGGACGCCCACGGAGCCAGGGCTGCGATCGGGGTGCGGGTGAGCCACACCTATCGGCGTGACGGCTATGCCAGCGAGGCCGTTCGTGTCCTGGCGGGCTGGCTGGAATCGCGTGGGGTGATCGTCGGGACCCGGGTCCGCGTTGGGGATGTGGTGGGAAAACGGCTGGCGCAGTCGACCGCCTTCGTGCCGACCGGCGTCCTGCTCACCGAGCGCCGTCGGCTGTGGATCCGTCCGCCTGTCTGACCGTTCGGGGTGGCCCTGTCGTGGCAGGGTTGTTCTCTCGGTGATCAGTAACGCAACGTAAGATTTGGTGGTGCTGCGGTCGGCCCGGTTTCCCTGGCCGCGGGCCCCCTGCCGGGTGGGGTGCCAGGGCCGGCGCGGCGGGCCCGGGGCGGGCGAGCAGGCTCCCGTATCCCCCGAACGTGCCATAAGAGCTGGTCAAAGCTTTCGTCTCACCCCCCAGAGGTGGTATCCCTGAGAACCCTTCAGGGCTCGGGGTGTCGGCAATCCGACAGGGTTTCTTCGTGGTTTCGTGGACGCCAGGGCCCGGCCGGACACGCCGATACAACAGCCCCCTGTTCAGAACGTGACGTCCTGGGGCACCATAGGAGTCGATGTCGCAACCGGTAGTCGGCCCGCCGACTCCGGCCAACGGCATCAACGACGTCCTGGGGGGCACGTCGTGGTCTGGCAGGGGTACCCGCACGATTGCGTCACCCGCGTCCCTGGGAGGTCGGCACGATGAGCGTGGATGCCCGTCAAGGAGTTCCCACTGGAACTCTGTCGAGCGAGGTCACCTACGACCATCTGATCATTCCGCCGCACTGGCGGCGGCCGGCCGGCTCGGCGCCCGGGAAGCCCAACACCCTCTTCCCCGTCGACGAGCAGGCGGCCGCGCCGCCGCCGGGCCCGGCGGTCACCGGTGCGTCGCCGATCAATCCGGTGACCGGTCCGGTGACCGGCCCGCTGCTCGTCGGCACCACGGCGCGCGCCTTCGCCAAGCTGGACGATCTCGTTCGGCTCAGTGAGGAGGACCGCGCGGTGATCGACGGCCGTCGGGCCGAGGCCGAGCGGGCGCTGCGGTCCATCTTCCCGCCGCGCTGCGCGCTGCCGCTGGTCGGCGTCGCCACCATCGGCTCGGCCGGGCGCGACACGATGATCCGCCCGCTCGACGAGGTGGACATCTTCGTGGTCTTCAGCGCCGCGAACAGCGCGTGGAAGCGCTTCCGGTGGGATTCCCGGGACCTGCTCGTCTGCGTCCGCAACGCCATCGGCGGTGACCGGGTGCAGACGATCGGCACCCGCGGCCAGGCGCTGCGCATCGTGTACGACGCCGCTCCGGACGTCCACCTCGTGCCCGCGTTCGACCATCCGCGTGCCGGCTACGTCATTCCGGACCGGATCGGGGGCTGGCTGCCCACCAGGCCCGAGCGGCACGCCAGCTGGACCATGGACCTCGGCCCCCGGGTGATCTCCGCGGTACGGCTGCTGAAGGCGTGGAACCGGGTCTGTGGAAGCCACCTGCGTTCCTTCCACATCGAGGCGCTCGCCGGGCAGGTGCTTGCCGGCCGCGGGCTCAACACCCGCCAGGGCGTCGCCGAGGTGTTCCGCTACATGGACGAGGTGGGTCTCGCCGTCGGCGATCCGTCGGACATCCGCGGTGACCTGTCCAGCTACCTGCGTCCGGACGACCTCCAGGACCTGGGGGCGGGCGTCCGGCAGGCACGGATCTACGCCCAGCGAGCGGTGGCGGCCGAGCGTGCCGGGAACCACGAGGAGGCCGTGAGCCTGTGGGGCGCTGTCTTCGGCCCGGAGTTCCCCACCTTCGGCTGACCTGCTCGGCTGACCTGTGACCTGAGGATGGGCTGGTGCCGAGACCAGCGCGGTGCCGTGACCGACGGGTTTCGCCCCGGCCGGTCACGGCGCTAGCCCGCCGGCCCGTACTCCGGGGCGCAGACCGCGGCGAGTGGCGGGTCGTACTCCGCCCGGGTGGGCGGCGGATCATCCGTCCGGTCGGTCCGGGCGGCGTGGGGGCCGAGCCGGGAGCGCTCCGCCTGTGCGGCGGCGATCCGGTAGGCCTCCTGGACGTCCCGCAGCCCCGCCCGGATCCGTACCGGCCCACCTGTGCAGTCCAGGTGGACGTCCGCGAGCCGCAGCGCGCGGTGGAGCGGCTGTTGAACGACCTGGATGCTCTGCACCTTGAGATGCGGGATGATCTCGGTCCGTTGCCACAGGCGGCCGGACTGGGTGACGAAGACCTGGTCGTCGGCGCCGCAGCGGATGTGACGCCAGCGCAGCGGAGCCAGCAGCCGGGCCCGGCCGGGTGGCGGGCGCATCGCCACCGCGCCGAGATCGACCTCCGGAAGCAGGCGCTCCACCAGTGCGACGGCCTGCGCGCGCGGCGCGACGGGCAGCAGCATGCTCCTGGCCTCCCCGGCGACGTTGATCTGCACCTCGACCCAGCCGGGCCACCGCCACAGCGGGGACGAACGCAGGCGGATCGCCTGTACCCGGCCGTGCGGGACGGTGTGATGGGCCCGGTTCAGCAGCCCGCCACGGACCCGTAGGCCGTCCGGCGACTCCGACACCGTGAAGCGGTAGCCGCTGGCGAACCGGCGGAACGACGTTCGCCAGACTCCGACCAGCGCCGGTGCCACCGCGACGAAGCCGGCGAACGTCCCGGTGAGCAGGGCCGGGGTGACGAGGACGAAGGCCGCGGCGAGCGCCAGCCACGGCGCGGGGGACAGCGCGATGGAGGCTGCGAGGCGCCCCGGCGGCACCACGGTGAGCGGCCGCTCGGGGGCCTCGCCGATGTCGGGCGTGACACCCGCGGCGCGGGCGAGCAGCTCCGCCCGCAGGGTCCGCGCACGCTCCAGCGAGAGGTAGCTGAGGCTGGTGCCCGACTCCTCGTCCCCGTCATGCGCGCCGCCGAGGTCCAGGCGGAGGACCGCGAGCCCGGCGGCCCGGGCCAGCAGCGGCTGCGCGATCTCGACCGCCTGGAGGCGGTCGAGGCGGACGTCCCGGAAACGCTTGAACAGCAGGCCGGTCTCGAGCCGGATGCTCTCGGCGCCGACACGGTAACGGGTGAAGCGCCAGGCACAGTAGCCGTAGGCGGAGGCGGTGGGCAGCAGGAGAAGCAGAGTGATCAGTACCCCGCGGGCGGAGATCTCCTCGACGAAGTTCCTGAGCACGCTGGCGGCGACGGCCCCCACCAGCAGCCAACCCCGCAGCAGGGGGGTCAGCGGATGGAGATGGTGGTACTCGTCAGCCGGCTCCGAGCCCGCCGAGGTCAAAGCCCGACCGCCCGGTCACGGCCGCGCTCGGCCAGCGCGTCCCGAAGCCGGGCCGCCTCGTCCGGTGTCAGGCCTGGAATGACGGCGTCGGTGGTGGCGGCGGCGGTGTGCAGGCGCACCTGCGCGACGCCGAAGCGCCGCGCCAGCGGTCCGGCTGTGACGTCGACAAGCTGCATCCGGCCGTAGGGGACCACGGCGAGTCTGCGCACCAGGACGCCGTGCTGGACGAGCAGGTCGTCATCGCGTTCGGCGTACCGCCAGGCATCCCAGGCTCGGCCGATCGCGTGCCAGGCCCAGCCCGCGGCGCCGAGCGGCGCGAGCGCGACGAGCAGCCCGGGCAGGCCCAGGAAGGTGCCGCCGACGAGCGCGGCGAGCGCGGCCGAGGGCAGCGCACCGGCCGCGAGCAACAGCCGCCGCAGCCGCCGCAGCTGGGGGGACAGCCCCCGCCAGGCCTGCGGCGGGACGCGCCACAGGTCCGGCATCGACACCGTGTCCGGTAGGTCGAGCGGCGCGGGGCCCATCTGGCAACCATAAGTGCTTAAGCCGTGATTTCCCGAAGGTTCAGGCGGTGCGCGGAGCAGTGCGGCGGATCGGCGCGGCGGATCGGCGCGACGGATCAGCGCGACGGATCAGCGCGCGGGTCCCGTGGCGAACCGGTGGGGGATGCATCCTGCTTTTGGCTGCCGGGCGCATCGCCGGTGTCGCCGGTGCCGGCGGTGCCGGCGGAATCGGGTGGTTCGGTGGTGCGCGCGGTTTCCGCGGTCTCGAGGCCGTTGGCCTGCTCCTCGTCAAGCATCTGCAGGCGGGACATCTCGTAGGCGTGTTCGATGGTGTCGGTGCCGAAGTCGGCGAAGGCGCCGGACGGCGCGATTCCGGGCTGGTCGAGTTCGGCCGCCGCGGCCGCGTCATCGAGCGGTACGGGCCTGGCCGGCGCCGCCTGGGCTGCCCGCAGCGCCAGCGCCCGGTCCGCCGAAGCCGTGGGATGGCTGGGCCACCACACGGCCGGCCCGACATCCAGCGCGAGCGCCGGCACCAGGATCGAGCGGACGATCAAGGTGTCCAGGAGTACCCCGAAGGCCACCAGGAACCCGACCTCGGCGAGCTGGACGAGGGGGAAGATGAGCAGCACCGCGAAGGTGGCGGCCAGCACCACCCCGGCCGAGGTGATCACACCGCCGGTCACTGCCAGCCCGCGCTGCACACCGGCCTCGTGCCCGATTCGGCCCGCCTCCTCGCGGACGCGTGTCATCAGGAAGATGTTGTAGTCGACGCCGAGTGCCACCAGGAAGATGAACCCGACGAGCGGCAGCGCCGGATCGATGCCGGGGAAGCCGAAGACGAAGTGGTAGATCAGCGCGCTCGCGCCCAGCGCCGCGAAGAACGACAGCACGACGGTGGCCATGAGGAGCAGCGGCGCCACGATCGCGCGCAGGAGCAGCGCGAGAATCAGCAGCACCACGACGAGCACCACGGGAATGATCACTTCGCGGTCGCGTACCGCGGCGTCGCGAACGTCGAGGTTCACGGCGGTGTTGCCGCCGACGAGCGCCCCGGCGCCGGGGACCGCGTGGACCGCGTCGCGAAGAGCTTCGACCGTACGGAAGGAGTCCGAGCTGTCCGGCGGCGCTTCCAGGATCACCAGGAACTGGACCAGGTCGGCCGTCCGGCCGCTCTCCGCCGCCGCGGCCACACCTGGAACGGCGCGCACGGTGTCGGCTACCGCGTCCGTCTGCGCGGCGTTCGCGACGACGAACGTCGGAGCCGTGACGCCCGGTGGGAAGCTCTGTTCGGCGAGATGCTGGCCCTCGACCGATTCCACCTGGTCACGGAAGGCCTCGTCCTGGCGCAGGACACCGGGCAGGACGAGCATGCCGAGTACCAGCGCGCCCAGCGCGACCGTCGTGGTGATCCAGATGACCCGCGGGTAGCGCGCGATGGCGGCGCCGGCGCGGGCCCAGGTGCCGCTGCCGGTCTCCTCCGCCTGCTCGTAGTGGCCCAGCCGCGGCACGAACGGCCAGAACAGCCGCCGACCGCCGATCACCATCGCGGCCGGCAGCAGCGTGAGCATCGTCACCAGCGCGACGACGATGCCGATCGCGCAGACCGGGCCGAGCCCGCGGTGCGAGTTCAGCTCACCGAGCAGCAGGCACAGCATTCCGATGATCACGGTGCCGGCGGAGGCCAGGATCGCCGGGCCGGCCCGGTGCAGCGCGACCCGCATGGCCGCGGCGGGCTCGGCGTACCTGGTGAGCTCCTCCTGGTAGCGGGCGATGAGCAGGAGCGCGTAGTCGGTTCCGGCACCGAAGACGAGGACCCGCAGCATGCCCGCGCTCTGGCCGTTGACCGTGAGGTCGGCGTGCCGGGCTAGCAGGTAGATCAGGCCGGCAGCCGCCTGGTCCGCGATGCCGACCGAGAGTAGTGGCACAATCCAGAGGAAAGGGCTGCGGTAAACCAGCAGCAGAATCACGGCCACAATGGATGCGGTCGCGAGCAGCAGCGCGTTCTCGATTTCCGCGAAAACATCGTAGGTGTCGGCCACCAGGCCAGCCGGACCAGTGACGGCGGAATCGAGACCCGGTTCGGCCGCGGCCGCGTCGTCGCTGATGTTTCGTATACGGCCGATATCTTCGGTGAACTGTTCGGCGTCCGTTGACTGCGGCAGCGGAACCGTGAGCACCACGGCCTTGCCGTCACCCGAGGGCACAGCGGGCGGAATGGTGTTCGCCGCGAACTCGCCGAGATCAGCCCGCAGTGCCTCGGCGACCCTCAGGTCGTCCGGAGTCAGACCGTCCGCCCGCGCCAGGATGATCACCGCGGGCACGGCGTCGCCGCCGGGCAGGGTCCGCTGCGCCTCCAGCAGGCGGGTCGACTCGGCATCCTCCGGCAGGAAGGCCGAGGCGTCGTTCGTCTGGGCGTCAGTGAGCCGGAAGGCGAGCGGACTGACCGCCACGCCGACCGCCAACCAGCACAGGACGATCAGGCAGGGTACGAGGCGCGCTGAACGCGACCGCCGTAGCGGGTGCCCCGGGCCCGGATCGTGCCCTGAGCCGGCGGGCGGGGCCACACCGGCCGGCTCTGTGCTGGCCGGCTCCGCGGCACCGTCGGGGCGCGGCTGGTCCATGCTGCGCCCTCCCTCGTTCACCTGCCGGCTTTCCGCCGATGCTGCCAGCTCGGAGCGTCACGCGCGCGCCGCGCCGACTGATCTCACGCGGCGGGCAGCGAATAGCCACCCGGCATGACGATCCGTATCGGGACGATAGCGGCGCGCGCCTGACATGCGGAGTGCGGCGGAAGGCATCAGCCCTGTCAAGGGCGGTACCGAGCGCTCCGGCCCGCCGGTTGCTGTCCCGACAAAGACATCGGATCGGACGGGTGCTCGCCGCATTCTTCCGGCATTGTGGACGAGGGTTCGACGGCGGCGGAACGCCGCCATGGCGGACGCTTTCCGATGCGGCGCGGAAAATCGTGCCGCCATTATCTGGGGGTGGAACTGTGGACGAGCGGGACGCGGTCCGGCAGGTCACGGCGGAATCCGGCCGGGGCGGCACCGGCGTGCCGTCGCGACGCGGGCGCCGGGTCGCGGGGCGGTGCGGGCTGCTGCTCGCGGCGGCCACGCTGACCGTGGCGTCCTGCCAGAGCGGCGGGTCCACCTCGACCGCCGGCGGCCGGTCGGGTGCACCGACCTCGGCCGCGTCCCTGTCTGCGCCGTCGCCGTCGCCGACCGAGGCCACGTTGAACGCCGAGGACTACGTACTCACGGAGGGCCCGCTCACCGCCGGGTTCACCGCGTCCCCCGCGGACCCGCAGTCCAACTCGGACGACATCTCCATGGTCGAGGTGGCCCGCTGCCTCGGAGTGCCGGCCGAGCAGCTGGATGACGAGGACCAGGATTCCGCCGACGGCCCCGACTTCACCAACGACGCCGACAGCCTGATCTCGATCTCCTCCTCGGCCCAGATCGTCTCTGCGGAGAAGGCCGCGACCGACCTGCAGATTCTGACCAACCCCCGGTTCGGGGAGTGCTTCGGTCAGGCGCTGCAGGCCGAGTTCGACGCCAGCGCGAGCAGCGGCACCACGGTTGAGATCGTCGCCGCGGAGACGCCCCCACCCCCGGCCGGAGCCCAGGGCCTGCTGCGGATCAGCATGGGAGTGACGGCAGGCGGGGAGACGGTCGGCCTGGTCCTGGACAACCTGTTCTTCATCAAGGGGCGCGTCGAGGTCTCGGTGAACTACTCCAATGTCGACAACCTGCCGTCGCAGGAGCATCTGCAGCGGATCGCGGACCAGATCTCCGGCAAGCTGCAGATCCAGTGACCGGCGGATGACAGCGGATGACAGCGGGCGGCGTGCGGACGTCTCAGCGGGCCGCCCACGCGGTCGCGATCTCCGCCGCCACCGCCGCGTTGTTGCGGACGACGGACAGGTTGACCTCGAGGCTCGCGCCACCGGTCTCGGTATGGAAGGTCGCCAGCAGGAACGGTGTGACGGCCTTGCCGCGCAGGCCCTGCTCATCGGCGCGGCGCAGCGCGGTCCGTAGCACCTCGTCGTGCACGGCCGGGTCGAGGGCCTGCCCGGCCGGCACCGGGTTCGCGACGACGATCGCGGACGCCAGGCCGAGACCGTCCCGGGTCGCCATGGCGTCCGCCACCTCTCGGGCATCCCGGACCGTCCAGTCCAGCCGGCGGCCGGTGGCCGGGAGATAGAAACCTGGGAAGTCGGCGGTCCGCCAGCCGAGCAGGGTGACCCCGAGCGTCTCCAGACGCTCGAGAGTCGCGTCGACATCCAGGATGGACTTGACCCCCGCGCTGACAACGGTCATCGGCGTGGTGGCCAGCGTCGGCAGGTCGGCGGACTCGTCGAAGGTCTCGGCGGCGCCGCGGTGCACCCCGCCGAGGCCACCGGTCGCGAACACCCGGATGCCGGCGCGGGCCGCCAGGACGGAGGTGGCCGCGACCGTCGTGGCGCAGGTGCGGCCCAGCGCGACGGCGGCGGGCAGGTCGCGGACGGACGCCTTGGCCACCGCGGGGTCGTCGGCGACGCGGGCGAGCCCGGCCTCGTCCAGTCCGACCGTGGGGACTCCCTCGATCACGGCGACGGTGGCGGGGGTGACGCCGCGGGAGCGCAGCATCCCCTCCAGCTCCGCCGCGAACCCGCGGTTGCGGGGACGCGGCAGGCCGTGCGCGATCAGCGTCGACTCGAGCGCGACCACCGGCTCGCCGGCGGCCAGGGCGGCCTCGACCTCGGCGGAGACTGACAGAACCGGACCCGTCCGCACCATGCGCCGACTGTATGAGACCGGTCCGGGGTGGTCAGATGGCCTGCGCGCGGACAGGGGCTGCCACAGCCAGCCCGGACCGCTGCTGGTCGACGTCGACGACGACCTCGTCACCGTCCCGGATCTCCCCGGCGAGCAGCTTGCGGGCAAGCTGGTCGCCGATCGAGGTCTGGACCAGCCGGCGCAGCGGCCGCGCCCCGTACACCGGGTCGTAGCCGGTGTCGGCCAGCCAGCTCTTCGCGGCGTCGGTCACCTCGAGCGCGATGCGGCGATCCGCGAGACGCCCGCGCAGCCGGTCGATCTGGATGTCGACGATGCGGGTCAGGTCCTCCCGCCCGAGCTGTTCGAAGACGAGGACGTCGTCCAGCCGGTTCAGGAACTCCGGCTTGAAGGCGTCGCGCACCGCGACCATGACCGAGTCGTGCCGGACCTGCGGCGGGAGCGTCGGGTCGGCGATGTAGGCCGACCCGAGGTTCGACGTGAGGATCAGGATCGTGTTACGGAAGTCCACCGTGCGGCCCTGGCCGTCGGTCAGCCGCCCGTCGTCGAGGACGGCGAGCAGCACGTCGAAGACATCAGGATGGGCCTTCTCGACCTCGTCGAGCAGGATCACGCTGTAGGGGCGCCGCCGGATCGCCTCGGTGAGCTGACCGCCGGACTCGAACCCGACATAGCCGGGCGGGGCGCCGATCAGCCGTGCCACCGAGTGCTTCTCGGCGTACTCGCTCATGTCGATCCGCACGACCGCCCGCTCGTCGTCGAAGAGGAAGTCGGCCAGTGCCTTGGCCAGCTCGGTCTTGCCGACGCCGGTCGGCCCGAGGAACAGGAACGATCCGGTCGGCCGGTCCGGGTCGGCGATGCCGGCCCGCGCGCGGCGGACCGCGTCGGACACGGTGCGCACGGCGTCGTCCTGCCCGATGACCCGGCGGTGCAGCTCCTCCTCCATCCGCAGGAGCTTGGCGGTCTCACCTTCGAGCATGCGGCCGGCGGGGATGCCCGTCCAGGACGCGACGACCTCCGCGACGTCATCCGGGCCGACCTCCTCGCTGAGCATCGCCCCGCCGGGGGAGTCGGAGCCGGCGAGCGCGCCGGTGGCCTCGGCGAGGCGCTTCTCCAGTGTCGGGATCGTGCCGTAGCGCAGCTCTCCGGCCTTGGCCAGGTCGAGGTCGCGCTCGGCCATCTCGGCTGCCCGCCGGGCGTTCTCCAGCTCCTCCTTGATCTTCTGGACCTCGGAGATGGAGTTCTTCTCGCGCTGCCACCGGGCGGTGAGCGCGGACAGCTCCTCACGCTTCTCCGCCAGCTCCCGCTGCAGGCGCTCGCGCCGCTGCCGGGAGGCGTCGTCGTTCTCCTTGGACAGCGCCATGTCCTCGATCTCGAGGCGGCGGACCGCGCGCTCCAGCTCGTCGACGGCGACGGGCCGGCTGTCGATCTCCATCCGCAGCCGGGAGGCGGCCTCGTCGACCAGGTCGATCGCCTTGTCGGGCAGGAAGCGCGCCGTCACGTACCGGTCGGAGAGGGTGGCCGCGGCGACCAGGGCCGAGTCGGTGATCCGGACGCCGTGGTGGACCTCGTACCGCTCCTTGAGACCGCGCAGGATGCCGATGGTGTCCTCCACCGACGGCTCCCCGACCATGACCGGCTGGAAGCGGCGTTCCAGCGCCGGGTCCTTCTCGATGCGGGTGCGGTACTCGTCGAGCGTGGTGGCGCCGATCATGCGGAGTTCGCCGCGGGCCAGCATCGGCTTGAGCATGTTGCCCGCATCCATCGCGCCCTCGGCCGCGCCGGCGCCCACCACGGTGTGCAGCTCGTCGATGAACGTGATGATCTGGCCCTCGGCCTCGCGGATCTCGGTGAGCACCGAGGTCAGCCGCTCCTCGAACTCGCCGCGCAGCTTCGAGCCGGCGACCATGGAGCCGAGGTCGAGCGAGACGATCCGCCGGCCGCGCAGCGACTCCGGCACGTCGCCGGCGGCGACGCGCAGCGCGAGGCCTTCGACGATGGCGGTCTTGCCGACGCCGGGCTCCCCGATGAGGACCGGGTTGTTCTTCGTGCGGCGGGACAGTACCTGCACGACCCGGCGGATCTCGGTGTCACGCCCGATGACCGGGTCGAGCTTGCCCTCGCGGGCTCGGGCGGTGAGATCGATGGAGTACTTCTCCAGAGCCCGGTAGGCCCCTTCGGGATCACGGCTGGTCACCCGGCGGGCGCCGCCGCGCACCCGCTCGAACGCGCCACGCAGCGTGTCGGGGGTCGCCCCTGCCTCGGCGAGGACGCGGGCCGCCTCGCCACCCTCCTCGGCGAGGGCCACGACGAGGTGCTCGACCGAGATGTACTCGTCGCCCAGCCGCCCGGCCTGCCGCTCGGCGTTGTTGAGGACGGCGACGAGCTGGCGGGACAGCTGGGGTGGGGCGACGTTCGCGCCGGCCGCCCGGGGAAGCCTGCCGACCGCCGCCTCCGCGCGTGAGCGCACCGACTGCGCCTCGGCGCCCACCGCGTCGAGCAGGGCCGCGCCGACCCCGTCGTGTGCTTCCAGTAGAGCGGCCAGCAGGTGCAGAGGATCGACGAGCGGAGATCCGTCGCCGGTGGCGCGGCTGATCGCGGAGGACAGCGCCTCCTGCGAGCGGGCGGTGAGACGGTCAGCGTTCATGGCGACCCCAGTGTCTCGGAGCGATCCGGTGTCAGGCGGTGCCGAAGTTGTCGGCTCCGCGTGATGGGTTCTGTGTCGAACGGCGCCGGATGGCACCGCCTCCTCCGGTAACAACACTCAGCATACCTGAGTCATTCCCGCTCAACTTGTCGGACTTCTCGGGCTCGTGTCCGCCGGCCGACCCCGCCGGCCTCGCCGGCGGCGGACGGGGTGAACAGATGGGCGAGGTGGGCGGGGTCGGGCAGGGGCGCGAGGGAGGCGGGCGCGGACAGGCGCGGCGCCCACACCCGGCCGGGCCGGGATCAGCGGCGGTGGCCGGGCCGCCAGACCACGACCGCGCCGCGCTCGATGGGGACGAGATCACGGCGGTGGCTGGCATGCGCCTCGGCGACGCGCCGGTCGGCGTCGGCGCGGGCGGCGGCCAGCTCCTCGGCGAGCTGGCGGACCTGGGCCTGCAGTGCGACGACCTGGGCACCGAGGCGCAGGATCTGCCGGATGCCCTCCAGGTTGACGCCCTCCTCCTGGGAGAGGCGCTGGACCTCGCGGAGCAGTGCCACGTCACGCGCCGAGTAGCGGCGTCCGCGGCCGGCGGTGCGGCCGGGGGTCACCAGCCCGAGCCGGTCATAGGACCGCAGTGTCTGCGGGTGCATGCCGGCGAGCTGCGCCGCGATGGAGATCACGTAGACCGGCGCGTCATCGTCGTGAGCGGGTCCGGCCGCGGGGCCCGGGGGCTGGTAGTAGCCGGGCGCCGGTTCGTGGGTGGGATGGGAGGAGGCTGGTGCGCCGGCGGGACCGGTCTGGCCCCTGGACAGCCCGCCGGTTCCCGGCTGGGAGCGACTCCCGGCGCGGCCCGGAGTCTGGGGCGGATCGGACGTACGGTTCGGGCGCGCGTTCATGCCCGTCCCTCCATCTGGGCTATCAGGGTTTCACGGGGGTCCTCGGGATGCGCCCGCGCGAACTCCTGGAGCGCGGTGCGCGCCTTCGGCGAGAGCTCCGACGGTTTGGGTACCGTGACCTCGAGCGTGACGATGAGATCGCCGCTCTCCCCGCCGGGACGCGGGACACCGCGCCCCCGGGCGCGCAGACGGCGGCCGCTCGAGGTGCCGGCCGGGACCTTGACCGTCAGCGGGGTCCCGTCGATTGTCGGCACCTTCACGGAGGCACCGAGGGCCGCCTCCGTGATGGTCACCGGCAGGCTGATAGTCAGGTTGTGGCCTTCCCGTCCGAAGACGGGGTGGCTCTGGACGTGCACGGTGACCTCGAGGTCACCGGCGGCGCCGCCGCGCTCCCCGGGCGAGCCGCGCCCGCGGACCCGCAGCCGCTGCCCGTCGCTGACGCCCGCGGGGATGCGGATGCGCTGCTCGCGCTCCCGGCGCCCGGTGCCGTGGCAGTCGGTGCAGGGATGGTCGATGAGGCTGCCCTTGCCCAGGCAGTCCCGGCAGGGCTCGGAGAGCGCGAAACCGCCCTGGGATCGGGAGATCACGCCGAGGCCCCGGCAGACCGGACAGGTCCGCGGCGAGGTTCCGGGCCGTGCGGCGGTGCCGCCGCAGGTGGTGCAGGTGGCGGCGCCCGGCAGCCGCACCGTCGCCTCGAGCCCGGTCAGCGACTTCTCGAACGGGATCGTCACCTCCGCCGCGATGTCGGTGCCGCGGCGGGGCGCGCGGCCGGGCGAGGACCGCTGGAAGAGGTTGTCGAAGATCCCGCCGAAGCCGGCCCCACCGCTGCCGTTGAGCAGGTCGTCGAGGTTGATACCCGACGTCGGGCCGTAGCCGCCCGGCTGGCCGTAGCCGCCCATGCCGCCGCGCCCGCCGCCGGCACCCGGATACGCGCCCGAGGCGAACAGCGCGCGGGCCTCGTCGTACTCGCGCCGCCGGGTCTCGTCGGAGAGCACGTCGTAGGCCTCGGAGACCTCCTTGAACCGTGCCTCCGCCTTGAGATCCCCGGGGTTCTTGTCGGGGTGCAGCTCCCGCGCGAGCCGGCGGTACGCCTTCTTGATGTCGGCCGCGGAGGCGTCCTTGGGGACGCCGAGAGCGGCGTAGTAGTCCTTCTCAACCATGTCGCGAACACTCACGGCGCCCCTCCTTCCGTCATGAACGAACCCGGCACGCGGGTATCGGAAGCATCCGGGCGGGCAGAGCCACCCGGCCGCCGGTCAGATCGGGACGCACCGGCCCGGCCGGTGCGGAACACCGGGCGGGCGGCACGCGAGCGGTCCATCGGCATGGTTCAGTTGGCCATCTCTTCAGTCGGCGCTGACGGTCGGGCCCCCGCGGTCCGGCCCGGGAACGCTGCCGGTGTCGTCCGGGAGGGGAGCGTTCTCCCTTCCGGGAGACGCGCCGCCGGCCGGCTGACCCTCGTCCGGGTGTGCCCCGGCGTGCCCGTTATCACCAAGAGTGCCCGATTCGGTCCCGTCGAGCCCGGTATCCGGCCCGTCGCCGCCGTCCTCAGCGGGCTCCGCGACCGCTACCTGCGCGGCTCGCAGCACCGCGTTGCCGCGCCGGTAACCCGAGCGGAAGATCTCCACGCAGGTCGTCTCGCTGACGTCCGACCGGTACGAGTGCAGCAGCGCGTGGTGCAGGTGCGGGTCGAACAGCTCGCCCGGTGTGCCGAACCGCTCCAGGCCGGTCGACTCCAGCGCCGCCTCGAGGGACTCGGCGATCGCCTTGAACGGCCCTTCGAGGTCGCCGTGGTCCCGCGCGCGGCCGATGTCGTCCAGAACGCCCAGCAGTGCGGTGAGCAGCTTGGAGACGGCCTGGTCGCCCGCGGCGTCCCGTTCCCGCGCCGCCCGGCGCCGGTAGTTGTCGAACTCGGCCTTCAGCCGCTGCAGGTCGGCGGTCCGCTCACCGAGCTGACGCCGCAGCGACGCGGCGAGCTCGGAGTCGGTCTCGCCACCGGCCGGTTCCGGCCCGGCCGTGCCCGGGCCGCCCGAGCCCGGCCCGGCCGGGCCGGGGCCCGATCCGGCCGGGCCCGACTCGGCACCGACGCGGACCTGCCCGGTTTCCGGGTCGATGCGCCTCCGGTCCCTGACCACGGGCTCCTCCGCGCCGGCGTCCCCGCCGGCCCGGCTGTCGTCCAGTCGGTACTCGTCGTGGGGGGACGTCACTTCTTGTCCTCCTCGTCGACGATCTCGGCGTCCACCACATCGTCGTCGGTCGAGGACGCGCCAGGGGCACCGCCCGGGGCACCGGGGGCACTCGCGGCCTGCGCGTACATCGACTCGCCCATGGCCTGGCTGGCCTTCGTGAGCTCGTCCGCGGCCTCGCGGATGGCGGCGGTGTCGGTGCCGCCGACCGCGCCCCGCAGTGTGCCCAGCTTCTCCCCGACGTCCGACTTCACGGTGGCGTCGATCTTGTCGCCGTTCTCGGCGAGGAAGCGCTCCGTCGAGTACACGAGCGACTCGGCCCGGTTGCGGGTCTCGGCCTCCTCGCGGCGCGTGCGGTCCTCCTCGGCGTACTGCTCGGCGTCCTGCACCATGCGGTTGATGTCGTCCTTCGGCAGCGCCGAGCCGCCGGTGATCGTCATCGACTGCTCCTTGCCGGTGCCCAGGTCCTTGGCGGAGACGTGGACGATGCCGTTGGCGTCGATGTCGAAGGTGACCTCGATCTGCGGCATGCCCCGGGGGGCCGGCGGCAGGCCGGTCAGCTCGAACATGCCGAGCTTCTTGTTGTAGGCCGCCATCTCGCGCTCACCCTGGAAGACCTGGATCTGCACGGAGGGCTGGCTGTCCTCGGCGGTGGTGAAGATCTCCGAGCGCTTCGTCGGGATCGTCGTGTTCCGCTCGATCAGCTTGGTCATGATGCCGCCCTTGGTCTCGATGCCCAGGGACAGCGGGGTGACGTCGAGCAGCAGGACGTCCTTGACCTCGCCCTTGAGGACGCCGGCCTGCAGGGACGCGCCGACGGCGACGACCTCGTCAGGGTTGACGCCCTTGTTCGGTTCCTTGCCGCCGGTCAGGTCACGGACGAGATCCACGACGGCGGGCATCCGGGTGGAGCCACCGACGAGCACCACGTGGTCGACATCGCTGATCTTGATGCCGGCGTCCTTGACCGCCTGCTGGAACGGGCCCTTGCAGCGGTCGATGAGGTCCTGCGTCATCCGCTGGAACTCCGCGCGGGTCAGCGAGACGTCCAGGTGCAGCGGGCCCTCGGCGGAGGCGGTGATGTACGGCAGGTTGATCGACGTCTGGGACGACTGCGACAGCTCGATCTTGGCCTTCTCGGCCGCCTCGCGCAGGCGCTGCAGCGCCATCTTGTCCTTGCCGAGGTCGACGCCGTGCTGGCCGTTGAAAGTCTTGATCAGGTGATCGGTGATCCGCTGGTCCCAGTCGTCACCGCCGAGCTTGGTGTCACCGGAGGTCGACTTGACCTCGACCACGCCGTCGCCGATCTCCAGCAGGGACACGTCGAACGTGCCACCGCCGAGGTCGAAGACCAGGATGGTCTGCTCCTTCTCGCCCTTGTCGAGGCCGTAGGCCAGGGCGGCGGCGGTCGGCTCGTTGACGATGCGCAGGACGTTCAGGCCGGCGATGGTGCCGGCCTCGGTCGTCGCCTGGCGCTGGGCGTCGTCGAAGTAGGCGGGGACGGTGATGACCGCGTCGGACACCGACTCGCCCAGGTACGCCTCCGCGTCCCGCTTGAGCTTCTGCAGGATGCGGGCGCTGATCTCCTGGGGGGTGAACTCCTTCGAGTCCACCTTCATCTTCCAGTCGGTGCCCATGTGGCGCTTCACCGACCGGATGGTCCGCTCCACGTTCGTCACGGCCTGCCGCTTGGCGACCTCGCCGACGAGCACCTCGCCGTTCTTCGCGAAGGCCACGACAGACGGAGTCGTCCGGGAACCCTCGGCGTTGGCGATCACCGTGGGCTCTCCACCCTCCAGCACGCTCACGACGGAGTTCGTGGTGCCGAGGTCGATACCGACCGCTCGTGCCATGTCTGTATGCCTCTCGATCATGCAGGCCCGCCTGGTGGAGACCGGCGGGACGCTCCCTGGTTGGTATGAGCCCGTCGACCGGGCCCGGTGCCGAGGCCCCGAGGTGCGCTCGACTCCCTGTGCCCGATGGCCGTGCTCGGCCGCACGCCCCTGGCGCCCGGACCGGGCACCCGGAGTCGAGCGCCCGGAATTGACTTGAGTATGGTCCGCTCAGGATGAACGAATCCAGGATAGCCCGTCGAACCTGAGTCTTGTCCACTCAATAGTTCTCTGTCCGCTCGGCTGTCTTCGCCGGTCGCCCCATCTGTCACCTTACGTGATGTAGGTGTCGCATGATGGAGCAGATAGGGCGTGGCCAACGTCGGAAACCGACTCTGCGTATGGGATTGTGTTCGGAGGGTGGTCAAGGTTGCAGGGGTCTGACAGCGCGAGGATTCTGTCGTTCCCGTTGTCCTGATCACCGGGCGGAATCCAGACATGCGTCGAGGGCGGCGCCCAGAGGACGCCGCCCTGCGGGGTACTCGCCCGGCGCCCGGTGCGCGGCGGGCTGATCCCGGGGGGACCCGGTGAAAGCTACCGACCGGAACCCGGCTCCATGGGGCCGTCGCTGTCGCCGTCGGAGCGGGCGGCCTGCTGGTCGCTGCCGAGCATGCGCTTCTCGGGGTAGGGCCGGCCGCCGGCCGGCCCGATCGAGTTCCCGCCCCGCTGCTCGGGGCGCACCGACGCCAGGATGCGGCCGCGAAGACCGCCGGCCGGCCGGCTCCCGGGCACTCCCTGAGCCGGCGCACCGATCCCCGGTGCGGCTGGGTCGGCCAGGTCGCCGAGGTCGTGGACGACACCCACGCCGGCCCCGGGGGGTGCGGCTCCGGCGGTGTCGGCGGAGCGGGAGGTCGGCAGGCCGGCACGGTCGATGAGGTCGGCCTGCCGGGCCAGGTCGGCTTCGATCTGCGCCAGCCGGTCGAGCATGCCGGACGCGTCGCCGCCGCTCTCCCGGATGCCGCGCAGGGCGTCCATGAGCGTGAGCCACTGGTCCCGGTCGACCACGACGTGCTCGGCGAGGCGGTTCGAGGAGAACGGCGGAAAGAGCCGCTGTGCGGCGGAGATGACCTGCTGGACCTGGCCTGGGTTGAGGCGGCCCGGCCGGTTTCGGACGTAGTTGACCACGTCCTTGACGTTGATGACGGTCACTCCGTCGACCGCGCCGTCCTTCCACAGGACGCTGGCCTCGACCATGACGAGGATCGGGAAGGTCGGGATCGTCAGCGCGGGCAGGGCGGCACGAACCTGGTTGCGGACCTCGCCGCCGAGCCAGGCGGCCTTGTCGATCACGGGCTTGAGGGATTCGCCGTCCACGACGGCGCCGCCCTTGCTGTAGCGGACGACGCCCTTGTTGGTATCGCTGCCGAGGATCATGACTCCGCCGGGCCCGACCAGCAGGTGCCCGATCGTGACCTGCGAGTAGGGGACGGCCCGATCGTGCATGATCGAGTACCCGTGCCGGCGCAGCCGGGCGATCGCCCGGGCCGTCTTGCGTTCGGCCTCGGCCGCCTCGCGCAGCGTCTCGACGTCCGGCGACGCCCCGAAAGCGCCAACGGCCACCCCGCCCGGCCAGATCACGAGCAGGGCCACGAAGACGGTGATCCCGAGGCCCGGCATCCCCAGCCCGAAGCCGAGGACCAGACCGAGGCCCAGGCCGACGACCGCGGCGCGGATGGCGGCGCGGGGAACCTCCCGGGAGATGCGGTCCCGTCGCACCATTGCCTGGTGCTCGCGCGCCCGGAGATACTCAGTGTGCTGAGAGAAGCCCGGCCGCCCGGCCCGGCTCGTCGCAGGCCTGGTGCTAGTCGCCATCGTGCCCACCATGGATCGCAGGGTCGTCAACGTCGTCGGGGCCTGTCCCCGGGAACGCACCGGCCGTTCCGGTGGCGGCGCTGTCGCCGGCCGGCCGCGCCGCGTGCCCGGGCCGGCACAGCCGAGGGCTGCGCCGGCCCGGACTGGGCACGCACTCATGGTGAGCGACACCCGGGATCATCACAAGAGTTGACATCGACACTCGGGATGATCCACGACAGGCGGGCCCAGATCGCCGGCACGTCGTTGCTGCGCGCACCACCAGGCCGTCAACCGGACCGCCATCCACGCCCTCCTGCTCGGATCGTCGGGTTGGCGCTGCGGCCGGGTCGGTCGACCGACCGGCTCGACACGGACGCCCCGCGTGGTCGCGCAGTGGTCCCGACGGAGGCTCGTCGCGCGGCCGGACGGGTCGGGCAGGAACGGGCCGGAAGGGACGGACGGCGCAGGCGGTGCTGGACGGGCGCAGACGGTGCTGGACGGGTGCAGGCGGTGCGGAAAGTTGTGATTCCGATGGTTGTCTACCACTCAAAGTAGCAGCCTCCGTAGTGCTCGGGGCAAGATCGGCCCAATTGGTGCCCGATCTCGCGACGCTCGGACCACGGCGTGGCAGGGTCGGAGGCGACGGAGGCGTCGAGACGGGCGCCGGGCGGGCGAAGGGGTCGCGTGTGGCGACGTCGAGCGGGCCCGGTCACCGGTTCCGGGGCAGGTCGGGAAGCGTCGCGGCGGGGACGCGCATGGTGTGGTGGAGTGCGTCAGGTGATCCGGACGTGTCTCTGGTCACTCCGCTAGTCGCCGCTAACACCGTCGCGGCAAGGCTTGCTCTTCAGGGTGCGTCCGGCGCCAGCCGTGCGGGGTGAGCGACAGCCCTGCAGGGTGGGCTGGTCGCGGAGCGCTCCACGGCGGTGTCCGTTGGTGTATGTCTGTCCGGGCCGGTAAGTTACCCGCGAGTACGGGCAGGCTGGCCGCGCCGCCGGACAGCACGAGAGAAGCGCAGCACGGGATAGCACGGACTGATGGAGGACCTGTGAGAATCGCGATCGGTGGAGCGATCACGCTGATCGCTCTCGCGGTGGCCGGCCGCCGCGTCTTCTGGCTGACCAGACTGATCAG
This sequence comes from Parafrankia elaeagni, assembly GCF_000374165.1. Lineage (GTDB taxonomy): Bacteria > Actinomycetota > Actinomycetes > Frankiales > Frankiaceae > Parafrankia > Parafrankia elaeagni. The sequence goes on along the minus strand of NZ_KB893714.1, from coordinate 75,937 downwards.
ATCCGGCCAGCCTGCCGAGGGGCGTCTCGACGACCTGCCGACCAGGATCTGGACGGAGATCGCCGAGGTCGGCGGCCAGCGCAAGCTGCTCAAGTGGTCGGTGCCGGGCCTGGCTCATTTCTTCACCTTCTGGGGATTCACCATCCTCGGGCTCACGATCGTCGAGGCCTACGGCGCCCTGTTCGACCATGACTTCCACATCCCGCTGTTCGGGGACTGGGCGATCATCGGGTTCCTCGAGGACTTCTTCGCCGTGGCGGTCCTCGCCGGCCTGGTCACCTTCACGATCATCCGGTTGCGCAACGCGCCGGCCCGACTGGAGCGCAAGTCGCGCTTCTACGGCTCCCACACCGGCCCGGCGTGGGTCATCCTCGGGATGATCACGCTGGTCATCGTGACCTTGCTGGTCATGCGTGGTGCACAGTTCAACGCCGGTACCCACCCGCAGGGCGACACCAGGTGGGCCTTCGCCTCCTGGCTGGTCAGCATCCCGCTCGATGTCTTCTCGGAGCACACCAACGAGATCATCGAGACGATCTTCCTGCTGGTGAACATCGCGATCATCATGGGCTTCCTGGTGCTGGTGGTCTACTCCAAGCACCTGCACATCGGCCTCGCCCCGCTCAACGTGATCCTCAAGCGCGAGCCGGTCGCCCTGGGCCCGCTGGGCACCACCCCCGACATCGAGAAGCTGATGGAGGAGGAAGAGCCCATCGTCGGTGTCGGCAAGGTCGAGGACTTCTCCTGGAAGGCCATGCTCGACTTCGCCACCTGCACCGAGTGCGGGCGGTGCCAGAGCCAGTGCCCGGCCTGGAACACCGGCAAGCCGCTGTCGCCCAAGCTTCTGATCATGGACCTGCGGGACCACCTCTTCGCGAAGGCCCCCTACCTCCTCGGAGCCAAGGGCGCCGAGGAGGGCGAGGAGGCGTCGAAGGCGGTCACGGGTGTCTCGGAGGACGCGTCCTCCAAGCACGCGGTGCACCACGTGCCCGAGTCCGGCTTCGGTCGGGTGCCCGAGCCCGGTCAGCCCCAGGTCGACCGGCCGCTCGTCGGGACGGAGGAGGAGGGCGGGGTCATCGACCCCGACGTCCTGTGGTCGTGCACCAACTGCGGGGCCTGCGTGGAGCAGTGCCCGGTGGACATCGAGCATGTCGACCACATCGTCGACATGCGCCGCTACCAGGTGATGATCGAGTCGGCGTTCCCGTCCGAGGCCGGCGTGATGCTGCGCAACCTGGAGAACAACGGCAACCCGTGGGGTGTCTCGCCGCGGTCGCGTACCGAGTGGACCGAGGGCCTGCCGTTCGAGGTCCGCATCCTCGACGAGGGCGAGCAGATCCCGGACGAGGTCGAGTACCTCTACTGGGTCGGCTGCGCCGGCGCCATCGAGGACCGGGCCAAGAAGGTCGCCCGCTCGTTCGCCGAGCTGCTGCACATCGCCGGCGTCGAGTTCGCCGTCCTCGGCAGCCAGGAGTCCTGCACCGGTGACCCGGCCCGCCGTCTCGGCAACGAGTACCTCTACCAGGAGATGGCCAAGGCCAACATCGAGCTGCTGAACGAGACCGGCGTCAAGAAGATCGTCGCGACCTGCCCGCACTGCTTCAACAGCCTCGCGCGGGAGTACTCGGCACTCGGCGGCACCTACGAGGTCGTCCACCACACGCAGCTGCTCGGCAAGCTGGTGGAGGAGCGCAAGCTCGTCCCGATCACTCCGATCGACTCCTCGGTGACCTACCACGACCCGTGCTTCCTCGGTCGGCACAACAAGGTCTACACCCCGCCGCGGGAGATCCTCGAGGCCATCCCGGGCATCCGCGGGCAGGAGATGCACCGTTGCAAGGACCGCGGCTTCTGCTGCGGCGCCGGCGGCGCGCGGATGTGGATGGAGGAGAAGATCGGCAAGCGGGTCAACGTCGACCGCATGGAGGAGGCCCTCGGCCTCGACCCCGATGTGGTCTCGACGGCCTGCCCGTTCTGCATCGTCATGCTCTCCGACGCCGTCACCGAGAAGAAGCTCGCGGGCGAGGCCAAGGAGAGCGTCGAGGTTCTCGACGTCTCGCAGCTGCTCGCCCGGTCGCTGGTCGCGCCGCCCGCGGCGGAGGGGACGCCGGCGATCGCCGGGTCCCCGGCGGACGGAGTGTGACCCGGGACCGGAGGGTCTGAACTCCGAACTGGACGGAACGGATGACGGGGCACGGCCAGCTGGCCGTGCCCCGTCGCCGTGGGGAGCACACCGGCCGGGGCCCGGCCCCGCGCCCGCCTGGGTGGGTCAGGTGGCGCGCTGGGTGGGTCAGGTGGCGCGGGCCGTGTCGGAGAGCTCGGGAACCGCCGTCCGGGTGAAGTCGCGGTAGGCCCGGGACGGTGTGGGCCCGCGCTGGCCCTGGTAGCGAGAACCGTAGATCGCCGAGCCGTAGGGATGCTCGGCCGGCGTCGACAGCCGGAACAGGCACAGCTGGCCGATCTTCATTCCGGGCCAGAGCTTGATCGGCAGCGTTGCCACGTTGGACAGCTCCAGCGTGACGTGCCCGGAGAAGCCCGGGTCGATGAAGCCCGCCGTCGAGTGGGTCAGGAGGCCGAGCCGGCCCAGGCTCGACTTCCCCTCAAGGCGCCCGGCGAGGTCGTCGGGCAGGGTGATGACCTCCAACGTCGACCCGAGCACGAACTCGCCGGGGTGCAGGACGAACGGCTCGTCCCCCTCGGGTGCCACGAGCTCGGTGAGGTCCTCCTGCTCGATGGCGGGGTCGATGTGGCTGTAGCGGTGGTTCTGGAAGACCCGGAACGCGCGGTCCAGCCGCAGGTCCACACTGGACGGCTGGATCAGGCGCTCGTCATAGGGATCCAGCCGGACGCGGCCCGTCGTGATCTCGGCACGGATATCCCGGTCTGACAACAGCACGCCCCGGACGCTACCGCAGAGCCTGACCACCCAGGAGAGCCTGACCACCCAGGCGAAACGTGCGGTAGCCGGGCCGCCATCGGACTCCTGCGTGTGCGAGCGCCGGTCCTTTGGGTAGGAGAGGCTCGAAATCCGCGCGAGGTCGCCACCACGGAGCGCCGTTCCCGGCGGTGGCGTGACCGCCTCGGTGGCGTGACCGCCTCGGCGGCGCAGGACGATCCAGGATGGGGACTGATGCTGGGGCTACCGGATCACATCAGGGCATGTCTGTTCGATCTCGACGGTGTCCTGACGCGCACCGCGGCCGTGCACGCCGCCGCCTGGAAGGAGATGTTCGACGACTTCCTGGAGAACTGGGCCAGCCGCTCAGGCGACCCGTTCGTCCCGTTCGACATCGACACCGACTACCCCGAGCAGGTCGACGGCCGGCCGCGGGTCGACGGCGTCCGCACGTTCCTGGACTCGCGCGGGATCCACATCCCGGTCGGCGCGCCGGGCGACCCACCGTCCGCGATGACCGTCAACGCGCTCGCGACCAGGAAGAACATCCTGCTCCAGAGGAAGATCGACGAAGACGGCGTCGAGGTGTTCGCCGGATCGGTGCGGTACCTGGAGGAACTGGACCGCGCCGGAGTTCCGCGGGCGGTGGTGTCGTCCAGCGCGAACTGCGCCCAGGTGCTGCGGGCCGCCGGGATCGAGCATTTCCTGCCGGTCCGCGTCGACGGCCAGACCGCCCTGGAACAGGGTCTCGCGGGCAAGCCCGCCCCCGACACCTTCCTGGCCGGGGCGGCGGCGCTGGACGTCCCGGCCTCCGCCGCCGCGGTCTTCGAGGATGCTGTGGCGGGCGTGCAGGCAGGCCGGGCCGGCGGCTTCGGCTGTGTGGTCGGCGTCGATCGGATCGGCCACGCCGAGGCCCTGCGGCACAGCGGGGCCGACATCGTGGTCACGGATCTCGCGGAACTGCTCGACGGGCTCTCCAGTTCGTCGGGGTCATCCGGTGCGGTGACGGCCGGGAGGGCTGTGTGATCGGCAGGCCGGTCTACCCCATCGAGGCCTGGTCGCTGACCGAACACGGGCTCGACATCGACGACCTCTCCCGCTCCGAATCGCTGTTCGCGCTGTCCAACGGGCACGTGGGCCTGCGCGGGAATCTGGACGAGGGCGACCCACACGGTCTTCCCGGCACCTACCTCAACTCCGTCCACGAACTGCGCCCGCTTCCGTACGCGGAAGCGGGCTACGGCTATCCCGAGTCCGGGCAGACCGTGATCAACGTGACGAACGGAAAAATCATTCGGCTGCTGGTGGACGACGAGCCGTTCGACGTCCGCTACGGGGACCTGCTCGCCCACACCAGAACCGTCGACTTCCGGGCCGGGGTGCTGCGCCGGGAGGTCGACTGGGTCTCTCCGGCCGGGCAGCGGATCAGAATTCACAGCCAGCGGCTGGTGTCCTTCTCCCAGCGCTCCGCCGCGGCGATCCTTTACGAGATCGAACCGGTCGACGCCTCCGCCCGGGTCGTGGTCCAGTCCGAGCTCGTCGCCAACGAGCAGCTGCCCGCCCGCCGGGGTGATCCGCGCGCCGCCGCCGTGCTCGAATCGCCACTCATCTCCGAACGGCACCGAGCCCGCGATGCCATGGTCGAACTGGTCCACCACACGCGGCACAGCGACATCCGGATCGCCGCCGCGATGGACCACATCTTCGACGGCCCCCGCTCCCTGGGCATCAGTTCGGAAAGCGAGCCCGACGCCGGCCGTGTCACCGCCACCGCCGTCCTGGCACCCGGCGAGAAACTGCGCATGGTCAAGTTCCTCGCCTACGGGTGGTCCGAGCAGCGTTCGCTGCCCGCGCTGCGCGACCAGGCAGTCGCCGCACTGGTCGCCGCCCGCCAGACCGGCTGGCAGGGGCTCGTCGCCGAGCAGCGGGACTATCTGGCGGAGTTCTGGCGCGGCGCGGATGTCGAGGTCGACGGCGATGCCGAGGTGCAGCAGGCCGCCCGGTTCGCGCTCTTCCACGTTCTGCAGGCCGGCGCGCGGGCCGAACGCCGGGCCATCCCGGCGAAGGGGCTCACCGGCCCGGGCTACGACGGCCACGCCTTCTGGGACACCGAGAGCTACGTCCTGCCGGTCCTCACCTACACCGCCCCGGCGGCCGCCGCCGACGCGCTGCGCTGGCGGCACTCCATTCTTCCGCTCGCCCGCGAACGCGCCCAGCTGCTCAACCTGGACGGCGCCGCCTTCCCCTGGCGGACCATCCACGGCGAGGAATGCTCCGGCTACTGGCCGGCGGGAACCGCCGCTTACCACGTCAACGCGGATATCGCCGACGCCGTCATCAGATATCTGTGGGCCACCGAGGACGAGCAGTTCGAGCTGGAGTTCGGGCTGGAGATCCTGATCGAGACGGCACGGCTGTGGCGCTCCATCGGCCACCACGACCTCTCCGGGCGCTTCCGCATCGACGGGGTCACCGGGCCCGACGAGTACTCCGCGCTCGCCGACAACAACGTCTACACGAACCTGATGGCCCAGCGGAACCTCATCGGGGCGGCTGACGCGGTGCGACGCCACCCCGACCGCGCGCGGGCCTTCGGCGTGGACGCGGAGATCGCCGCCAACTGGCGGGACGCCGCCGAGGACATGTTCATCCCCTACGACGAACGCCTCGGCGTCCATCCGCAGTCAGAGGGCTTCACCGAGCACCAGGTGTGGGACTTCGAGAACACCAGACCGGAGCAGTACCCCCTGCTGCTGCACTACCCCTATTTCGACCTGTACCGCAAGCAGGTCGTCAAGCAGGCCGACCTGGTACTCGCGATGCAGCGCCGCGGCGACGCCTTCACCGCCGAGCAGAAGGCCCGCAACTTCGCCTACTACGAAGGGCTCACTGTCCGGGACTCCTCGCTGTCGGCCTGCTGTCAGGCCGTGATGGCCGCCGAATGCGGGCACATGGCACTCGCGCATGACTACCTGCGGGAAGCCGCCTTCATGGACCTGAAGGACATCGAGCACAACACGGGCGACGGCCTCCACGTCGCCTCTCTCGCCGGCAGCTGGATCGCACTCGTCGAAGGCTTCGGCGGGCTGCGGGACAACGGCCGGCTGCTCTCCTTCACCCCCCGGCTCCCCGAGGGCCTCACCCGTCTCGCGTTCCGGCTGCGGGTTCGCTCCCGCCGGCTGCACGTCGAGGTTCTGGACTCCTCCGCCACCTACACCGTGGTCGCAGGCGATGCGATCTCCATCCTGCACCATGGCGAACAGGTCCGGATCGGACCCGACGAGCCGTGCAAACTGGATATTCCCCCACTTCCTGGGCGGGAACGGCCCCGTCAGCCCGCCGGCCGCGAGCCCCTGCGCTTCCTGCATCAGGCGGACGGCGTAGCGGTCGGCCGTCCCGAGCTGCCCCACCTGTCGCACGCGAACGCGAAGACCAGCCACGACGAATCCGCCCGAGCTGAACCCACCCGAGCCGAACCCGCCCGAGCCGAAGCCACCCACGCCGCCACCCAGCGGGCCGCCGATCCACACCCGGGCAGGTGACCAGGGCGGGCGACCACGGCCAGTCCTGACGAAAATTCTGGGGTGCCGGGCAGCCCCCCGACGTCGACGTCCAGTAGGATGCGGTTGCACCACGCGGGCGTAGTTCAGAGGCAGAACACGAGCTTCCCAAGCTTGCAACGCGGGTTCGATTCCCGTCGCCCGCTCGAGCCGGCTCATCGTGGTCGCCCCCTGGGTGGGGGGCTTCCTGATGGGCCGTTATTTTTTCGGAGGGCGTCCCCCGGCCCCCGAGCGGCGGGCATGGTTCGAGCGTGGGGTGGGTCTCCTGTCCTGGGGGTCCCTACCCCAGAATCAAGATCTTCAGGGGTCTTGGCCAGGTGCCCGGTTCGCATCAAATCGCGGGCGGTTTCAGGCCGGATGACCCGGAACCATGTCGCGTATTTCCTGGAAGCCGAGCTGGCGCAGGTTTCCGTGGTACTCGCTGCTGGCTGGAAACAGGACGAACGCGGAATGGTCGCCGACGTCCGTCATCGTCACGACGGGGCCGGCGAACCAGGCGGGTGGGGCCGCGAGGATCGGCATTCCGAACGGTCCCGGTGACCAGGAGCAGTGGGCGAACTTGTCGAAGTCGTCGCCGGTTCTCTCGCCGAACAGTTCCGCGAGGGCCCGGTCGGAGGCGTCCAGCAGGTGCAGGGCCAGGTGGGTGGCCCGCCGGGCCAGGCCGAAGGTGTGGTTGCTGTGCGAGATGCACACCAGATAGCGCGGCGGATTGATGCTGCACTGGGTGTGGAAGCCGACGAGACAGCCGCTGCGCTCGCTGCCCACGGCGGTCGTCACGATGGCCATCGGGTAGCTGACGGCGCTGATCGCGTCGTGGAACGCGGGCGGCTGGACCATGGGCGCTGCTCCTTACCGGCTGGCGATCTCGTCCGCTCACCTGCCCGGGATGCGCCGTCTCATGCCACGGGTCCGGGTCAGCGGTCGACGTACCTGCCGTTGCAGCTGTAGGTGCGGATGCGGCCGTCGCCGCTGTCGTCGACGTAGCTCAGTTTCAGATCGCCACTGTAGATCCAGCCGGCGGTGGACGTGCCGTCCAACCGGGCCCACCACCACACGTTGTCGTGCTTGTTGACCACACTGCAGTGCAGCCAGACCTTCAGCCCCTTGGCGAGTTTTGAGACGGTGCCGCAGGCGGCGTACGGCCCGGTGCGCAGCGCGGAGTTCTCGACGAGGACGCCGTAGCCGTCGCCGTTGTAGGTGTGGCTCGGGCTGGCCGGGCAGCTGGTCGCCGCGGCGCTTGGCGTCACGGCCGGGTTCGGCGCCGCGGCGCTGGTACGCGGGGCGGGGGAGGGCGTCCGCGAGGCTGGGGCGGGGATGGCAGGCGGTGCTGCGCCGGGCTGGGTCTGCGCCGTGCCGGCTCCACCGCCTGGCGCGTTGGCGGACCCCTGGCCTGGCAGGGGCAGGCCGGCCTGACCCGGGGCGGTGCCGGGGAACGCGGGTCCGGGTGCGGCCGCGCCGGCGCCGGTTCCGCCGCCCTTCGGGTCCACGGGCCCTGGCAACGCCGTCGCCGGGGCCGGGCCGGGTGCGCCAGCTGAGGCTTCCATGGGAGCTGACGGGGATGGGGCGCCGGAGCGGGTGAGCAGGATCGCCGCGAGTGCGCACAGCACGATGAAGGCGACCGCGCCCACGGCGCCGAGGAACGCCGGCCGGCGGGTGCCGCCATGCCCGCGGGACGGCTCGGGGGGTGCGCCGGGTGGGCCGCCGCGCGGGGGCCGCGCCGGCGGGGTACCCGTCGGCCCGGCCGGGCCCGTGGACGCCGCGCCGGGAACATAGGTCGGTGGCTCCGGCGGTCCCCCGTTCGGGGGATGGGAGGCCGGTACCGGTGCGAGCCGGTAGCGAGTGATCTCCGCGGCGACGGTGGGTGGCAGCCAGCCGCTGTCGGGCTGCTGGCCGGTGCCGGCGGTGAGACGTCCGACGGGGCTGGTGGAGCCGCAGAGTGTGATCAGCTCGGCGGGGGTCGGGCGCGCGGCGGGGTCCTTCGCCATGCACCGCGCCAGGATGTCGCGCAGATCGTCCGGGCAGCCGTCCCAGTCGGGCTGCTGGTGCTCGATGCGGTGGAACACCGCCGCGTCCACTCCGAACGGGGGACGTCCGGTGAGGGCGAAGTAGGCGGTGGCGCCGAGCGCGAACACGTCGCCCGGCTGGTCCAGCTGCAGGCCCTGGACCTGCTCCGGCGCCATGAACGCCGGGGTGCCCAGCCGGGCCCCGGTCTGGGTCATCGCGGCGGTGGCGGCGTCGATGGCGCGGGCGACCCCGAAGTCGATGACGCGTGGGCCGTCCGGGGCGAGGATGACGTTCCCGGGCTTCAGATCGCGGTGGACGACGCCGGCCCGGTGGATGGACTCGAGTGCCTCGGCGATACCGGCGATGAGCAGCAGGACGCTCGGCGCCGGCAGCGCGCCGGTGCGGGCCACGGCGATCGCGAGGGACGGGGCGGGGACGTAGGCGGTCGCGATCCACGGGCGGGCGGCGGCGGCGTCCGCGTCGATGACCGGCACCGTGTACGGGCCCTGCACTCGCTGCGCGATCGCGACCTCCTTGGCGAAACGCGCGCGGAAGTCGGGGTCGGTGGCGAACTCCGGGCGCACTACCTTGACCGCCAGCGGACGTCCACCGGGAGTGCGCGAGAGGTAGACGGCGCCCATACCGCCCTCACCGATGCGCGCCTGGAGCGGGTAGCCGCTGATCTCGTACGGGTCGGTGGTGGCGAGCGGAGTGAAGATCGCGTCCCAGGGCGTGGTGGTGACGGCTCCGGCCGCGGAGGTGCCGTGGCCCGGCACGGACCCTGCGGACCCTGCGGACCCTGCGGACCCTGCGGACCAGCCGGACGGCAGCGGGTCAGGGAGCGGTGGTCGCCGGTCCGGGCCGGTCGTCGTGGGTAGCGTGCTGCTCATCGTGCCCTCCGGGCGCCGCCTGCGCGCCGCCACGATCGTCACGACCGTCACGGTGGGAACCGATCATGGCTGTACGGGATGGCCGGCGCACGGATCGCCGATGTCCGTTTTCCATCATATTGGCTGGTCGGGAAGGTCTCGCGGCCGGCTGGCCCGGCCCAGCCGGGCGGCCAGCACCCGGACGTGTTCGACCAGCTCCGGCGGCTCGAGCACCTCGAAGTCGACTCCGAGCAGGGACAGGTAGAGGGCCAGCGAGTCCAAGGAGTTGGAGCCGGTCCGGACCAGGCAGGTCTCATCGTCCACCGGTTCGACGGTCATGGCGGAGGGCGTGGTGGAGCGGGCGATCACCTCGGCGGCCGCGTGGAAGCGTACCTGTGCCTGGAAGCGGTAGCCCGCGGTCGACACCGACCACGAGGCGTAGGCCCTGATGTCTTCCGTCGGTGGCTCCCGCGGCGGGAACGCCGGGCCTGTCGGGGTCTTCGGTGAGATCCGGTCGAGCCGGAAGTTGCGCCAGTCGTCGCGGGCGAGATCCCAGGCGACGAGATACCAGCGCCAGCCGGTGTGGACAAGGGTGTGCGGCTCCGTGCGGCGGGACGTCCGTGCGCCTTCGTGGTCGCGGTAGTCGAACCGCAGAACCTGGTGCTCGCGGCAGGCGGTGGCGACGGCCATCAGCACCTCCGGGTCGACCGCGGAGGGGTTGGGGCCGTGCAGAGGCACGGTGACGGACTGCAGGGCCTGTACCCGGTGCCGCAGCCTGGTCGGCAGCACCTGCTCCAACTTGCTCAGAGCACGGACGGACGACTCCGCGATGCCTTCGACCGAGCCGGCTGTGGCCGTGCGCAGGCTCACCGCCACGGCGACCGCCTCGTCGTCGTCGAGGAGCAGGGGAGGGAGCCGGGCACCTGCCCCGAGGCGGTACCCGCCGGCGACACCGGAGGCGGCATGCACCGGATAGCCCAGGCCGCGCAGCTTCTCGACGTCTCGCCGGACGGTGCGGGGGGTGACGCCGAGACGCTCGGCGAGGTCGGGGCCCGACCAGTCGCGCCGGGTCTGCAGCAGCGAGAGCAACCGGAGCAGCCGGGCGGAGGTCTCCAGCATGCCCATCAGTGTGCCTGGGCTGGCGGACGGATTCTGTCCGCAAAGGTTCTCCGCCGCCAGGGCACAGACCCGGCAGGTCCGGCCCACGGCCGGCCCGTGTCCCGCCCGTGTCCCGCCCGTGTCCGGGAGTGCGGGTGGAACAGGCGGATACTGGCTGGCTGAGGGCCCTGTGGCGGGATGGCCGACCCGCCCGTGGACTTGGCGCGGGTCCGCTCGGATGCGGGTCGGGCGCGACCCGAGGGCCGGGGTGCGGGCACGGGGTGGCCCGCTGGTGGTCGGCAGGGCGCTGGGTCCCGGCGTGACAGGCGCGATCCTGGGCAGGTTCCGGACAGCGTGCCGGGTTCCGGGCTGACGGGCACCCCGGCCCGCAGGTTCCTGCGCGCCAGCGGATTCTGGTGGCTGTGGCCATGTGGCCGGTTGATCAGCGCTCGCGGTACGCACCGGGGCGCGGGGAGGTCTTGTATGTGCCATCTGTTCGCCATGAGCAGCGGCCCCGAGCGGATCGAGGCGACCTTCTGGCTGCTCGACGCGCCGGACAACCCGCGGGCGCAGACCCGTCGTCCGCCGGACGGCGCCGGCTTCGGCGCTTTCGAGGCGGACGGCACTCCGCGGGTGGCTCGGCAGGCGATTCACTCCCGCGCCGACACCGCGTTCGCGCGTGAGGGCCAGCAGGTGGTCTCCTCGACGTTCGTCGCGCACGTCCGGCACGCCTCGACGGGGCGGGTGGACGACCGCAACACCCACCCGTTCCTGCAGGACGGGCGGATCTTCGCGCACAACGGCGTGATCGAGGGTCTGGACAAACTGGACGCCGAACTCGGCCAGGCCCGCGCCGACGTGGCGGGCGACACCGACTCGGAGCGGTACTTCGCCCTGATCACCAGGGAGATCGCAGCTCGGGACGGCGACGTCGGCGAGGGCATTGCCGCCGCCGCGAACTGGATCGCCGAACACCTTCCGCTCTACTCGATCAACATGGTGCTGGCGACCCGACACGACCTGTGGGCATTGCGATACCCGGACACGAACGGGCTACACGTGCTCCAGCGGGCACCGGGCGGGCGCAACCAGCGCCACCTCGACCACGCCAGCCCGTTCAGCGAGATCCGGGTCCGGTCGCTCGACCTGACGACCCGGCCGGCGGTGGTGGTGGAGAGCGAGCGCATGGACGAGGATCCGCGCTGGCGTCTCATGGCCAGTGGCGAACTGCTTCATGTGGGCTCGGACCTCACGGTGACCTCCCGGGTGGTCGTGGCCGGGCCGCCCGCGCAGCCGCTGGACCTCGACGACCTCCGCCCGGAGGCCGCCGCGTCGCAGACTGTCGCCGTTCCCGACCAGCAGATCCCCGCCTGAGGACTCGGCCCCCCCGCCTCCGCGGGGGGGCCGAGTACCCCTTCCGCGCGCCGCCCGCGCCACTCCGGCGGCGCGCGGACGTCCCGTAACGGCGTATTTGCCGGCCTCGCCGTCCGAGTTCACCACAGCCTGTGGATAACTTGTGGAAAGTGTGTGGAGAGCTGTGGAAGCCCATACCGGTTCCGTGGGTGACCGCAGGCTCGTCGTGCCGCGAAATGCCTGGTGGAAAGACGTGCGCCCGACGATCGGACCACGTGTCGCCCACGGGCTGCCTGTGGACGCCCTGTTGACAGTCGACAGGCGCGGGGGCGTCCCAGGGGCCCGGTGGCGACCCTGCACGCTCTGGCGCGCGCCGGGCTCCGTTACAGGCGCGGGCTGCCCGGGAGCCTCGCGGTGATCGGTGAGATGCCCGACCGGCCCCTTCGGGCCGGTCGTCGGGGCACGTGCGGAAGGGCACCCGGGCGGGCCGCGCCGGCGCCGCTACCTGGGTTCCTGTCGCCCGGTACCGGCCGGTCGACCGTCGCGGGGGGGTCACTCGGTCCGTGCTGACGGTGACGATTGTCCCCTCTGCTGGCTATGGTCGTCACAGGGCCCATCTCACCCGAGCCGCTGCTGTGGCGCTACACCGGCTCCCGGGCGAAAACCCCGTCAGTTTCTCCGGAGGCACCCGTTCCGGTCTTCCCGGAACTCCGGCGGCGGCGATCCGGGTGCCGGCCGACTCGTCACATCAACGGAACAGATGTCCCCGATGTCCATCGCTCGACGCCGATGGCACATCCAGCAGGACCACACCGAGACGTGAGGAGGAGCGCGGCATCGGGTAAGGACGACCCGATCGGATCGCGGCGTCGATGACGACGATGTGACCAGCGAGAAGGGATCACGAGTGACCATGAATGTCGCCAGGACCGGGCTCTGGATCTCCGCCGGGCAGTGGCCACACGGCACGGCTGAGCGCCGCGACACCGCTCAGGAGCTCGCGGAGCTGGGCTACGGCATGGTCTGGCTGGGCGGCGCCACGGCAGACCTCGAACTGCCCGCGGCCGTGCTGGAAGCCACCGAGAACCTGTGCGTCGGCACCGGGATCCTCAACATCTGGACCGAGCCGGTCGACCTGTTGGCAGACACCTACGGCATGCTGGAGAAGGCGCACCCCGGGCGCCTGCTGCTCGGCATCGGCGCGGGGCACGCGCGCACGGTCGAGGCCATGACCGGTCGGCGCTACCGCAATCCGCTCAACGCCGTCGTCTCCTACCTGGATGCGCTCGACGCGGTCGGCATCCCGCAGTCCGCCCGGGTGCTGGCCGCCCTCGGGCCGCGCATGCTCGGGCTGGCCGCACGGCGTTCCGCCGGGGCGCACCCCTACCTCGTCACCCCGGAGCACACCGGGCGGGCACGGGAGATCCTCGGGCCGGGCGCCTTCCTCGCCCCCGAGCAGAAGGTCGTCCTCGAGGCGGACTCCGACCGTGCCCGTGGGATCGCCCGAGCCGCTCTCTCGCCGTACCTCGACCTGCCGCACTACACGAACAACCTGCGCCGGCTCGGCTTCACCGACGCGGACCTCGCGGCGGGCGGCAGCGATCGCCTGGTTGACGCGCTGGTCGCGTGGGGCGACATGGACACCGTCCGAGCACGGCTCGACGAGCATCGCGCCGCCGGTGCCAACCACGTGGCCGTGCAGCTCCTCACCGGGGGCAGGGACCTGCCGCGCGAGCAGTGGCGCACGCTGGCCGTGGGCCTCGACCTGAGGCCGGCCGCTGTGGTGGGGGCGCCTTCCGGGGCAGCTGGCTGAGACGGTGCGGCTCGGCGCCTGCGCCGGGCCCCGCTCCTCTCCGAACCGAGCTCAGCTCTCCGAACCGAGCTCAGCCGCCTGCGGGGCCGGGTCGCGTACCCGGCCGCCGGTCAGATCACGCCTGTGGGCGCCTCGGCGCATCCGAGCGGTATTCCGGTTGACCGTACCCTGGCCTCGGGGGACAGCCCGATGGCCAACGAGTTCCGTCCCGTGTGTACTGGACGGGATTTGTTCAGGCGGCGACCGGAAACATGTGGCCTGTCGGGCTCCCGACAGGCCACATGTCTTTCGGTGACCCCCATGCTCCGGAAGTGTCGGCTGGCGATGCAACCATCTGGCCAGCGGCGGTGGGCAGACGGGGCCGCCGGAGCCCGACTCGGATCATGAGAGGAGCGTGATGATCGAGGCACGCGGGCTGACGAAGCGCTACGGGCGGACCACAGCGGTCAACGCCCTGACATTCAGTGTTCAGCCCGGCAAGGTGACCGGTTTTCTCGGCCCCAACGGCGCCGGGAAGTCGACGACAATGCGGATGATTCTCGGGCTCGACCACCCCTCGGCCGGCGACGTCCGCATCGGTGGCCGCCGCTACGCGGATCTCAAGGAGCCGCTGCGCGAGGTGGGCGCGCTGCTGGAGGCGAAATGGGTGCACCCGAACCGCTCGGCGCGGTCGCACCTGCGCTGGATGGCGGCGTCCAACCGCATTCCGGCGAAGCGGGTCGACGAGGTACTGGAGATCGTCGGCCTCACCGGCGTCGCCGGACGCCGGGCCGGGGGCTATTCGCTCGGTATGGCCCAGCGCCTGGGCATCGCGGTCGCGCTGCTGGGCGACCCCGGAGTCCTTCTCTTTGACGAGCCCGTGAACGGCCTCGACCCGGAGGGCATTCTCTGGATCCGCCAGTTCATGCACCGGCTGGCACACGAGGGCCGCACGGTGTTCGTTTCCAGCCACCTGCTTTCCGAGATGGCGCTGACGGCGCAGGAACTGATCGTCATCGGCCGCGGTCGACTCATTGCCCAGACCAGCACCAAGAGCTTCATCGAGTCGGCCTCCGACTCCTCGGTGCGAGTGCGCGGGCCTGAGCTGGCTCGTCTCTACGGCGTGCTGACCGGGCAGGGCCTGGCAGTTCAGGAGGCTCCGGCCACCGAGGACTCCCCGGCTGCGCTGATCGTCCGGGGCACCTCCACCGAGCAGGTCGGCGAGTTGGCGGGCACGGTCGGCCTGGTGCTGCACGAGCTCACCGAGTCCCGCGGCTCCCTGGAACAGGCCTTCATCCAGATGACCGGTGGGGACGTCGAGTACCAGGCCGGCGGCCACACCTCGGCCGGTCCTGCGCCAGGTGGGCCGGGCGGGCCGGGTGGTCCGGGTGGTCCGGGTGGTCCGGGTGTGCCATCGGCGGCCTTCCCACCGCCGGGCACCGTGCCCTCGCCCGGTTCCGGCGCCGGCCCGGTGCCGCCGGGTCCAGTCATCCCTGGGGTTTCCGGGGGCCCGGCCGGGGCGCCCGCCCCGCCTGCCTCGCAGCCCGAGGCCGAGGCCGAGGCCCGGAGGGCGGGTAAGCCATGACGCTGCTGACTGTCGAGCGGATCAAGCTCTTCTCCACCCGTTCGCCGTGGTGGTGCATGATCATCGCGGTGGCGCTGACCGTCGGCCTCACGGCCATCTTCAGTGCGGCGACCGCCTCGGACGACCTGGACAGCCTCACGCCGGCGACCACCCAGTTCGCCTACAACTTCGGGCTGGTCGTGATGATGGTGATGGCGGCGCTGGCCGTCACCACCGAGTACCGGTTCGGGACGATCCGGTCGACGTTCCTCGCCGTCCCCGGCCGCACCCCCGCACTGCTGGCGAAGACCGTGGTCGTCGCCGGGCTCGCCGGCATCGTCGGCGAGATCACAGCGATCGCGTCCTGGGGCCTCGCGAAGGTCATCCAGCCTGATGCTCCGCTCGCGCTGGACACCAGCCAGGAGTACCGCAACGTCTTCGGCGTCGGGCTGATCTACCTGCTCGCCGCGGTCTTCGCGATCGGCCTGGCTCTCCTGATCAGGCACACGGCCGGCGCAGTCGTGGTCATGCTGGTGTACCTGTTCCTCGCCGAGAGCCTGCTGCCCGTCATCCCCCGGATCGGGGAGCACATCCAGGACTGGCTGCCCTTCATCGTCGGGAACAACTTCGTCGTCGCGGGCCAGCCGGAGGCCAGCGACGGCCCGCCGGTCATCGAGGGGCTGCCCTTCGGCCCCTGGGGGTCGTTGATCTACTTCGCGGTGGTCTGCCTGGTTCTGCTGGCAGCCGGTCTCGTCGCCGCGAAGCGCCGGGACGCCTGAGTAGCGGCTGCTACCCAGGCCTGTCCACACGCCCGAACGCTCGCCCCGGTGGGGGCCGGACCATCCGGCCGGGGCGGGCGAACCGGCGGGGCGCGCGCATCGTGAGCTCCCA
Organism: Parafrankia elaeagni; assembly: GCF_000374165.1. GTDB lineage: Bacteria > Actinomycetota > Actinomycetes > Frankiales > Frankiaceae > Parafrankia > Parafrankia elaeagni. Next base: position 59,910 of record NZ_KB893714.1, on the reverse strand, counting down.
GCCGGGTAGCGCCTACCTCGATGCGACGGCGACAGCGACGGCGACAGCGACGGTGGCTGCGGTGGCTGCGGTGGCTCGGCACCCGTGACCCCGGGCGCTTCTGCCTCACCTCGGCGGCCCGGGTCGCGATCGTGGCGCCCGTCGTCCTGGTGGGTGCGTTCGCACTCGTCGGCAATGTGCGGATGTGCCTCTTCGCCTGGTTCGGTGTCATCGCGCTGCTCGAGTTCGTCGACTTCGAAGGCACCGGGCGGGAACGGCTGCGCGCCTATCTGACGCTCACGGCGAGCGGTGCGCTGCTGATCGTGCTGGGCACGCTCTGCTCGCGGACGCTGGCGCTGGCGGCCGTCGCCTCGGCGGTTGTCGCCTTCGTCGTCATGTTCGCCGGTGTTCTCAACCCCTACGTGGCGGTTGCGGGCCGCTCCGCTCTGCTCGCGTTCGTGCTGTCAGTGATGACCCCCGGCCCGCTCGCGGCGATCCCCGAACGCCTGGCCGGGTGGGGGCTCGGCGCCGCAGGGTCGATCGTCGCCGTGCTGGTGCTGTGGCCACGCCGCCCACCCGACCGGCTGCGTGCCAACATCGCCGCCGCCTCCCGGGCCCTCGCCGCCGGGGTGACCTGGCCGCCTGCCGCCGGCCGGGAACGTACCGCCGGCCGGGAGCCTGCTGCCGGCCAGGAGCACACCGACACTGACACCGACATGAACACCGACGCTGACGAGACAGCGCGGGTCTGGGCGGAACTGCTGCGGCTGCGGCGGGAGTTCGCCGCGACGGCCCACCGCCCGACCGGGCTGGGTGGACGGGCCGCGGCACTCGGCTACATCTTCATCGACCTCAACTGGCTGCTCCCGTTCGCGTTGCCCTGGCCCGAGCGGGACCGGACCGCTCGGGCCTGCTTTCCCGCCGAGGCCGCCGAGATCCACGAGGCGGTCGCGGCGACGCTGCACGCGGTCGCGACCAGGATCGAGCCCTCGCGATACCACCACCACGGACTCCGGCGCAGCTCCCAGGGCGGGCCCCGGCCCGGTGACGCCCACCAGGCCGACGACCGCCTCGGGATGGCCCGGCTGGAACGGTCCGAACGGGCCATGCGCGCAGCACTCCTGCGATACCTCAGGAGCCAGGACGCCCCCGCATCGCCGAGGCGGGCCCCCGGCACCGACCAGCCCGGCGAACTGGGGGCATCCGCCGCGGCCGAGGTGCCTGGGCACAGCCCTCCGGCGCTCGCAGCCGCGGAGGCGTTCCGCCTTCGCCGGCTGGCTCGGGGCACCCGTGACCTGGCCCTGAACGTCCTGAAGGCCACCGCCCCCAGCCGTCGTCCGGGCCGGATGCCCGGCAGCCTGCCCGCGACGGAGCTGACCCGGCTGCGGAGCTGGGTCCGGGAGCGGGGAAGCGTGGCGACAGATCTCGCCGTCGGCTATGCCAGCACCCGTTCGGTGTGGTTCCGCAACAGTGTGCGAAAAGCCCTGGGGATCGCGCTCGCGGTGGTCATCGCCCAGCTGGTCGGTGTCGACCAAGCGTTCTGGGTGGTCCTGGGGACCCTGTCCGTGCTGCGCACCAACGCGATGGCGACCGCCTCGGCCGCCCTGCGGGCGCTGGCGGGCACCGTGATCGGCATCGCGGCGGGCGGCCTCGTCGTCATCGTCGCCGGCGACACGACCGCCGGCCTGTGGGCACTGCTCCCGCTTGCTGTTTTTCTCGGGAGCTACGCACGCCGGCTGGGTGCCTTCGCGCTCGGGCAGGCCGGCTTCACGGCCACGGTGATCCTGCTGTTCAACATCGTGGAGCCGGCGGGATGGCGGATCGGGATCGTCCGGATCGAGGATGTGATCATCGGGTTCGCCGTCAGCATCGCGGCCGGTGCGCTGCTGTGGCCGCGCGGTGCGGTCGCCGTCCTGCGGGCCCGGGCCCGGGCCGCCTACCTGAGCGCCGTACATTCCCTCGTCCTCGCCGCCTCCACCCTGCCCCACGAGCAGCAGCAACCCGGCCGGACGCCGGACGAGGCGGCCCGCGCCGCCCGCGGCGCCGTCCGCGCCGGGCGTCTCCTCGACGACGCCGTGCGGCACTTTCTCGTCGAGGACCCGCCGGAGCGCTTCGACATCGATGCCCTGATGATGATCGTCGCCGGCGCCCAGCGCATCCGCCGCACGGCCCAGCTGCTGAGACAGGGGGACGTCCCCTGGCCCGCAGACCTGCCGGAGATCGACAGGAGCACCGAGTTCGGCGCTGCCTTCCCGGCAGCCCGAGCCGCCCTCTCCCAGGACGTCGAAGGCCTGTGCTTCTGGTACCGCCGTTTCGCGGACGCCCTCGGCGTCGCCGGCCGACCACCGGCCCCCGACCTGACCCCGGGCGGGGGCGGCCCGGCGGGTCTGGCCCTGCTGCGAAGCATCGACGCGGGTGGCATCGACGCGGGTGGCATCGACGCGGGTGGCAACGACGCGGGTGGCAACGACGCGGAGATCGGGGCCACGAGGTCCGGGAGTACGCGCCCCGGGACCGGCCCGAGACCGGAGACGGTCGCCGGCATCGCGCTCGCCGCCCGCGCGGCCTACATCGACATCCTGCGAGGCATCGAGCCGATGATGACGGCCGCCGCGCTCGCACTCGAACGCCCCGCCGGCGACGACGTGGACGGCCTGTGGTCCTCCGGCGGCCCGGGGCCCACCGGGGGTCAGGCGCCGGAACCCCAGCAGTCACGGCCGGCCCCGGTGCGCTCGTCCGCCTTCATCCGCGCCTCATGAACATGCCGGTGCCCGCCGACGAGCTGACCGCGCACCCGCTCCTCCGCCGTCACGAAGGGCCGGTAGTACAGCGCGTCGTATTCCTCGACGATCTGGAAGGTCCACCTGCCGTCCAGGACATTGCGCCCGTGCAGCTCCTTCCGGACCTCGGCGGCAACACGCTCGTGGCCGGCCTCACGCAGTGCCTCGAGCGCCTCGCCCAGAATGATGTCAGCACGCCCGGAAAGATGATGGAACGAGTACAGCGCACCGCGGGCCCGTTCCACCCACTCCAGTGCCTCGCTCAGCTTGCCGGCGGCAACCGCGGTCGCGTCGTCGATCTCCGGGACAGTCCGGTCGCCGTCGGCCCCCGCGGCGCCCAACCGGTTCGTGGTGTGCGGGACGTCGCTTCTCATCACCATCTCGGCGTGCCCTCCACCGCGCAGTGGCAATCCAATCGCCGCCAAACATCGAGGGCTCGGCTCGCGTGACGCTCCAGGGCTCGCGTGACGCTACAGGACAGGGAAAATCGATTGGCTGAACCACCACGCCGGGCACACTGAGTCTGTGGATCTGGTGATACGTCTGTGGATCTGGTGATACGGCCGCTGACCACCGCAGACGTGGACGAGGTGGTTGCGTTCTCGGTGGATGCATGGGACCCGGTGTTCGCGTCGGTCGAGCAGGTGTTCGGGCGTGCCGTCTTTCTCCGGGTGTATCCGGACTGGCACATGTCTCATGCCGAGTTCGTGCGCGGGGTCTGTCTGGGGGATAAGGCCAGAGTCTGGGTCGTGGACGTCGACGGACACCCCGTCGGTTTCGTCGCCGTCATCGTTGATCTGGAGTCGAGTAGCGGTGAGATTGAGATAGTCGGCGTCGACCCGCATCATCAACGGAAGAGCATCGGAAATTCCTTGATGACGTAAGCCGTTGATCACATCCGAAGATCTGGGTGCGGCGTTGCCGTGGTCGTTACCGGAGGCGATTCGGGCCATGCATCCGCGCGAGCCACCTACGAAAGTGCCGGCTTCACGAGACTGCCCTTCGGCCAGCGCCCGTACAGCCGACGGCGCAACACCGACTCAGGCGACATCCCGTTCGCGCGGCGGCAGTACGGGCCTGCGGCACGTCGCCGTGTCGCTGTCGCTGCTGCTGTGGCTGAAATGCCAGCGTTCCGGCGACAAAGGTCGCCCGTCGGGCAGGCACAGCGTCGACGTCCTGTCGCGGCGTGTACGCGAACTGTGTGAACAAACAGGACGGTTCGGCGACGATCGGACCGCGGACGCACTGACGGGCTACCGCCCGCCGGCCGATCCAGGGCCCACGGGTGACGTCACGGACAGCACCGGAGCGGGCTGTGAGATCCTGGATTCGCACCCGGCGGGCACATGGCGGGCAGACTCCGGCGAGGCTGCTCGTTCGGCTGGTGACCTGCTGCGGCGCTGGCGGCGCTGCTCGGCCGGAGGTCCCGCTGAGTCCCATGGTCAACGAGGCAGAATCAGTGCCCACGGAACAGGCACGGAACGGTTCCAGCCCCCCGGGGGGCGTCTCCGTCCGTGTGGCTCTCCCGCGCTGGGCGCGCTGGGGCCGGCGGCGCGCTGGCGGGGCGCCCTGCTCACACTCCCACCGTCAGTCGGTCCGAAAACATGCACTACCGTCCGACCGCGTGCTCCAGCCATACTCGGCCCATGACAGCACGTTCGGAGATCCTCGATGCGGTCCCTTCCATCTGCGACGCGAACGGCGAGTTTGAACTCATTGACGCTGTCAATGAGCTTCGAAGGCGCGGGAGCCGCTACAAGGAATCGACCATCAGGACCCACATCATCTCGCGTATGTGCCGCGACGCGAGCAAAAATCACGCAGTCACCTACGACGACTTCGCTCACGTGCGACCGGGAAGGTACCGCTTGATCGACTGGAAGTCGGATTAACTCATGGCGCGAAGCACCTAATCCGTAGTCAGACCTGGATCTTCCACTGATGTCCGTGGACGTCCGCCCTGTCCGTTGACCAGGATCGCCCCGTCCGCGGGTGTCTGCTGCCGTCCGCCAGGGTCCAGCAGCTTGGCTGTTCAGTTTGGGCTGTCACGCGCGCCACGGCTTAGATCACGTGACGGGCGGTTGACGCTGAGGTCCGGGAGCATATCGGGAGGCATTGCCGATCTTTCCGGGCGGCGGATGTGCCCTTTCTAGCATCCGACCGGTGACTACGGTAAAAGCCGTCACCGCAAGTCGTCACAGGAAGTTGGCGATCAAACACGGAATCCACTCGACAGTGAAGAGCCGTAAATCCTCGACGTCGGGACTCTGGTGCCCGACACAATGCCCCACGCCCGCTCGCGACCCAGCACGGGGGCCGAATCCTCACCTCAGCTCGTGGGCAGGTACCAGACGTAGATCGCCTTGGTCGCGCCACATGAATCGACGCCGCCATCTCTTGCCTCCGGGTCGGAGACAGAGCCGCCGAATGAGACCCGCTGACCTACGATGCCAATGGTCTTCCCAGTCGCGTCAACCACTCGAAGTGGATCGCTATTGACCTGCGCGCCGGCAGGGAAGATGAGGTGCATGCGCTCACCGTCGTCTGCGGCGAGATAGAGGCACTTCAACTGGTCGTCTTGGCTAAGTACGCCCCCAATGAGATTGGTTCGCGCCCCCTGCATCTCAACCGGAGCTGTCTCGATTCGAATATCGCCGGAGGCCGTGCTTGCTTGTTGCGCGGCTGAGGATGGGGTGCTTGATGACTGAGTGCTGCTCTCAACAGCACGGGCAGAATCCGGGCTGGAGTCGTCGCCACATGCGGACATCATCGCGAGGTACGCCAGCGCCGAAACGGTGCACACTATCCGGACCCACCGCTCCGGAAGCGAAGCGGGCTGCCCGGTTTTTACGCGGGCAGCCTCGGTCGGTTCCATTCCGGGTGCCGCAGAAAAGACTACGTAGTTACGCATCTCTTGCCGATTGTCGACCACGGGCCGATCCTCCAAATCTTGCGTGATCCTCGTATCCGGAAACGCAATCTCCGGATATAGGTCTATAGGAGCTTACAGCGCCAGAATGGCTACCGCAAGCCGTCAAGAGGCTCGTAGTATTTTGGGAGCGTCTTCGCGGACCACGGCCTCGCGGCCGAATGGGAATACATTTCGGGTTGACTGTGTCATCTTCGATGGGTGTAGTTCTCGCCAAGTGACTTGATCATGTCGGTGTGTAGGTTTCGGCGAACTTGCTGTGATGGTTGCGGTGTTGTTCCTGGTCGAGGTGGTAGGCCCAGTAGGCGTCGAAGTCGCCGTTGGTGACGACGGCGCGGAGAAGGAGGACGGCTTCGGCGCCGTCGAGGCCCCATCTCGCTCCGGTGATGTCGAAACGGTCCTTGACCAGGTGTCGGCAGGAGCCCTCGACGACGCCGGTCGCGATCGGCCAGCCGTTCGCGAGCGCGAGGTCGTAGCGCAGGTAGGAGGCCTTGGCGTCGAGGTAGTCGGCTGCGGTGTCGGCGCCCTTGCGTTCGGTGGCGTTGTAGTGGTTGCGGGTCGCGCGGCGACGGAAGCCGGAGGCGATCGCCTTTGCCCGGCCGGCGAGCACGCCTCGGGCCTGCGCGTGGACCCAGTCCTCCGCGTCGGGGTCACCCTTGTCGAAGAACGACCAGGCCGCGGTCCAGATGTATTCGAGGACGTGGACGAAGTCGACCACGATGGTGACCGCCGCCTTGCGGCGTGTCGCCTCGGTGCGGATCGCCTCGATCTGGGTGTTGTTCCCGTCGACGAGCACGACCCAGGTCCGCTGGTGGTGGGGGTCGCGCCGTTCGGCCTCATCGAAGCCGGCCGTGATGACGGTGGCGATGTCGTCGACAACGGAGGCGGTCAGCCACTTCCCGGTGGCCTTCGGCCCGTCCGCCCGTGGCCGCGGCGTCTCGTCGGCCCCGGCCTTCGAGCGGGGACGGCGGGCGATGACGTCGTCGACGGTGCGCGGCGCCGGGGTGATGTCGTGCACGACCGCGATCTCGGCCATCCGTTTGCGGTTGGCCTTCTCACCCGGAGACAGGCGGGTGGACAGCCGGTGGGTGGCCGCCCCGGCGGCCTTCGCGGTCGCCGGGCGCAGCGCTTCGGGACGCATGACGATGCCCTTGCCATCGAACTGGAGGACCAGCAGCCGACCGGCGGGGCTGACCTCGGGCCGCGCCTGGGCGTAGAAGGCATCAACGTCGGCGGCCAGGCCGCGGACGAGCTCGACGGCGAGCCGTTTACCCAGGACCTGGCCGGTCGCGCGGGCGACCGCGTCGACCGCGTCGTCGAACGAGCCCCGGGTCACCTCCAGGGCGAGCCTGCGCGCGAGCGTGTGCGAGTACAGCCCCGCCGGCAGGTTCAGCGCCGCATCCGCGGGATGCAGGTTGCCCACTCCCGCCGCGCGGTAGGCGTGGCGGCTGACCGTGACCTGCCCGAACTGGGACACCAGCCGCCGGTCATGGCCGCGCTCGGTCCGGGTACGGGTCACACCGTCGGCGCCGACCGGCGGCGGGTCAGCCCGCTCCTCCTCACGTGCCCGCAGGTCAAGATGGCCCTGGAACAGCGCCCGCAGGACCTCGCGGCCATGCCGGTCGATCAGTTCCTCGACCTCGTCGTGCCTGCCAGAGCGAGCCTCCGCACCGGCGAGCAGCGCCTCGAGCGCGAAGTACCGCACTCTGGCCTCGGTGAACGGGCCCGCCGGCGGCGGCACGGCCGGCTCCTCGTACCCTGACACGCAGGCTCCTTCTTGCTGTCACGTCCCACTGGTTTCGTCACCACGGAACGTAGCGAGAAGGAGCTTCTTTCTTGATCAATAGCAGCACGCCACCCAGAGATCATTAGCGCAACGATCTCACTCAGCCGGAACTACACCCATCTTCGATGATCTGCCCGGCGCAGTGGACGGTCGGTCTGTATCTACAGCGCCACCGGCGTACCGTCGCAGGCACGCCGGTGGCAGTTGCGGTTCCGTTTCACCGCTAAAGTGAGGGTTTCTTTGGAAGGTGGCCTATGTCGGGGAACGGGAATCGTGGAGTTGTTGGCTGGTATTCTCGGCGCGAGGTTTCGGTGATCTCCGAGATCACAGGTCAGGCTGTTGTCAGAAGAGTTGCCTGGAGAATTGATTCAATTGTCGAGATCTTGTGGAGGACGCAGGAGATCCCGCCGTAGGCTGCCCAGCCACCGACATGCATTCCTGAGGCCAAGGCATTGGACGAGCCGGACCGCTGGTACCACGGACCACCCGAGTCTCCGTGCTGGCAGAAAGAGTCGAAGTTGAAGGTCTGGGTGAGATTCGTCGTGCAGCCGGCCGAGTCGCACAACTGCTCGTTCGTATTGATGATCTGGGCGCCGCACTTTGCCAGGGTATAAGAGCCGTCAGAGCAGATGTACTCGTTGACCCCGGGGTTGACCTTTCCGGTGACCACTCTGCTCGTGGGTTCGCCGGGATCTGAGTAGACCCTGTTCGTGTACGTCTGCCCCGCAGCATAGATCATCTCGGCGTCGGGATTCGGGAAACTGCGAAACACGACGTTTCCGACGAAATTGCCACCAGACGTGACTGCGGCCCCCGAGCTAAAGCAATGTCCGGCGGTCGCGACGAACCGTGTTCCATAGACGTTCGAGGTATAGGTGAAATTGCTGGTGCAGGAGGCCCCGGAGGACGAGATCCTGGCGGCACCGTAATGAGGGCTTGCGTCGGCCAGGCGTGAATGGCGGCCGATGCTCGGCGACATCTCTACCTCGACAAGGTCACCGAACAGTTCCTTCAGTGCGCGTGCATGTTCATCTGAGCTAGTGACCACCCGCACGGTTGAAGTGCTCGGTTCGAGACCAAAACTGTAGGTGGCCTTCGCGTCTGACCAGGACTTGGATGAACCTAGTGTCGTCAGAACGCTGAAAAGCTCGGTACCTGGGCGACAACTGGTCCGTATGTCAATTTTCGACGAGAAAGAAGAATTGGCGAGGCGATCGGTCGCAGCGGCACGCTGGGTATCGGATTCCGCAGAGTCAAGTACGACGATGATCCGCTGCGAGTTGTGGTCTGCAGACACACCTAACACGGTGCGGCCGAGGTTCCGGACCTCCTCATTGACACTCCGGGCGGCTGCCTGCCCCTCCGGGTTTGCCAACCAGTCCTCGATCTGTCGGTGCCCCTCCGCGGTAATCGGTGAGGCGGCCAGCGCACTCCGGTCCGGAGCGGAGCAGATCTTCGGTGCATCCGGAATTGCCTGCGTCTGCGCTCCCGCCGGGGTTATGGACAGAAAACCTGGAATGGCCGCTGCTACGAGGGCTACGCAGGCGGACCTTATCTGGGCTCGCATGAAGTCGGATGCTAGGTTATTCCTGAAATCTTGTCAAAATTTTAACGTTCCGTGAAAGCGAAATGATCAAAGCTGAGTGTAAAATCCCTGGCCACAGCCTTTCCCTGGCCGCCCGGAAAATGTTGACGCCCGGTGACTGTTGCAGGGTGTGAGTGTCCTTGGATCCGCAATGACGGGGGGTGGTGGTCCGGCAAGATCGCCAATCGTGGCGGCAACATCCAGATACTGCCTGCCCCTGACGACGGCTGGCGGCTGTGGGTCTCCGACGTCCGGTCCGGGGCCGCGAGCACGACTCGATCGCCCTGAAAGCCTCCGGCGGGCTGCGGATTCTCGTCGCGTGGTCCGCCGACCTGCACCAGGTCCTGTTCGATACTGACGCGCACCGTCGGCACGTCGAACGGCTCGCGAACGCGCTGCGTCACGAACCGCGCTCGCCTGGCTGCTCGAACTGGCTGCGTTACGGCGTCCAGCCGCGCAATCCGAAACCCGGACTCGTCCCGGGCCGGTGCCGCGGGAAGGCGCACCGACGGGAGACCCTCGGGTTCGGCGGACGGCGGGTGCTGGTCTCCCGTCGCTGGTCCGGCAAGACACTGGCCGATCATCGGGCCGACCGGATCGCCTGGGTCCGCGAACAACTCGAAGCCCTCGGCCACACCGACTCCGGCTCGGGCACCGGCCCGGCGGGCGGTCCCGGCCCTGGTGCCGATCCGGCCAGGACGGTCTGCACCCTGTTGCGGCCCGGCGACCCGGCCGCACCTCGACGCGAACACCTGCTGTTGCAAGCCGTCGCGCAACGCCGTGCCTGGCGGGCACAGCTCGACGCGGCCCGCGGCCCGACCTCCGGCAACCCACCGGGAGGTTCGGGCGGCGTGACGGCGTCATGTGCTGCCTGACGGCCTCGGTGCGCGTCGCGCGGCGATCCACCGTTCGATGTCGGCCGTCTCCCACACCTTGCCGGCGGACAGCTCGGCAACCGGCTTCGGGAACGTCGGGTCGCCCGTCTCGATCTGGTGTACCCGCTGCCGGCTGACACCCAACCGCTCGGCGATCTCCGCCGTCCCCATCAGGTGGTGAGTCATGTCCGGAGAGTAATTGACAGTCGCAAACCCGCGGGAGATCCTCGAAAGGCCTTGGCGACCGCCAAGCTTTGGGCCTCGCTGGCGATTCCGGCGCCGGTGGCCGCTCCGCGAACCGATCCCTGACGCAGCAAGCGAGACCCGTGACCATCTTCCCGCCTTCCGGCAACCCGTGGCGCAACCCCCAGGATGACGAACCTTTCGCCAGCATCCGGCGGACCGCCCACGGCGACCACGCGATCGTCCTGCGGCCCGGCGCGGACGTCCGCGACCTCGTCGGGGCCCTGCGCGCCCTTCCGGCAAGCGCGATCTTCACCGACCACTTCGGCGACGTGAACGTCACGCTCGTCTTCCGGCCCGTGCCGGGAACGGCCCCCGGCGCCACCCGGCCGCCGCTCGGCGACCTTCAGCCCACTCGGTCCAGCCACACCGACCGGTGGATTTCGACCGGCCCGATCGACCGGCCGCCGTGGGGCCTGCCGTCCCAGCACTGCGCTGACGCGGTCTACGACTCCCTGACCGGGGTCGACCTCGGCGAGCACGACCACACGATCATCCACTGGCTCGCGCGCTGGGATGCCCCGACGGTGACCACCGTCGCCAGCCTCCTCCGCCGCGCCCGGCGAGCCGACCTCCCGCCTCGGCTTCTCCGACGGGTGGCGGACCGGAGCGGACGGCTACCGACGATGCAGGCCGTCCGCTCCGGTCGCGACCCACCACACGTCTCCATCCGTCCATCGGCGTGTTCCGGCACGCCCGTGATCTCTGAAAAGGCACACATGATCAACAGGGCTGGGAAGGAATCGGCCCACGACGAATGGCTCACCGCGGCGGACGTGATCGCGGAGGTCCGTGTACCGCGGTCGACGTTCTACCGCTGGCGTCAGCTGGGGATCGGCCCTCGTTCGGTGAAGCTCCCGAACGGGGACGTCCGGATCCGGCGCTCGTGGCTGGATGGCTGGCTCCGCAACCTGGCGAAGGACGCGGCGTGAGCGGCGAAACGAGCTTCGACGTCAGGTTCTGGGACATCAAGAAGCGCAACGACGGGCGTAGCCGGCCCTGGCGGTTCCGCTGGGCGGTTGCCGACCGTGAGCGTGACGAGTATTTCCGCACAAAGGCACTCGCGGACGGCTTCCGAAACAAGCTGGTCAAGGCGGCTCGGGCCGGTGAGGCGTTCGACATCGCCACCGGGCGGCCGGTTTCGGAGGTCCGGGCGCAGAACTCGCCCCGCTGGGTCGACTTCGCCCGGGGCTACGTCGGGCACGTGTGGGCCTCCGCCGCGCCGAAGTCCAGGCGGTCGATGGCGGATGCGCTGGCGACCGTGACGGCTGTGCTCGTGACCTCGAACCGCGGCGCGCCCGATCCGAAGGTGCTTCGGCAGGCGCTGTACGGGTGGGCGTTCAACCACTCGAAACAGGACACCGCGCCACCCGATGAGATCGCCTCGGCGCTCGCCTGGATCTCGTCGGCGTCGGTCACGGTGGCGGCGATGAGCGACCCGGCCGTCATCCGGGCGGCCCTCGGTGCGTGTGGGCGCAAGCAGGACGGCACCCCGGCGGCGGCCACGACCTTCCGTCGCAAGCGGGCTGTGTTGCATCACGCCCTGGGCCACGCGGTCGAACAGCAGCTTCTCGACTCGAACCCGGTGGAACGGGTGCAATGGAAGGCGGCAGAGGTGGCGAAGACGGTGGACCGGCGGGTGGTCGCGAACCCGGAGCAGGTGCGCGTGCTGCTCGACGCGGTCTCGAAGCGGGCCCGGACCGGTGACCGGCTCACGGCTTTCTTCGGCTGCCTCTACTACGCGGGCACCCGCCCGTCCGAAGCCCTCGCGATCACGGTGGACAACCTGACCCTTCCCGAACAGGGCTGGGGGCGGCTCGGCCTGGTGGGCTCCGAACCGCGGGCAGGCGGTGACTGGACGGATGACGGCCGGCCGCGGGACCGGCGCGGACTGAAGCGGCGTGGCCAGCACGAGACCCGGCCGGTTCCGATCCCGCCCGAACTCGTCGCGCTGCTGCGGCGGCACCTCGACACCTACGGGACGGGGGAGGGCGGCCGGCTGTTCCGCACCCTGCGGGGCCGGCCCTCCGCAGGACAGCCACTACACGGCACTGTGGCGGCGGACGCGGGCGGCGGCACTGACACCGGCTCAGAGGCGGCATCCCCGCTCGCGCGGCGGCCGTACGATCTGCGGCACGCGGCCGTGTCGCTGTGGCTGAACGCCGGTGTTCCGGCAACGGAGGTCGCCCGTCGGGCCGGGCACAGTGTGGATGTCCTGTTGCGGGTGTACGCAAACTGCGTGGACGGGCAGGACCAGTTCGTCAACGATCGGATCACGGACGCACTGACGGGCCACCCTCCGACGGTCGCCCCGGCGCCGAAGGGTGACGTCACGGGCGGCACCGAAGCGGGCTGTGAGATCCTGGATGTCGAGATCCTGGATGTCGAGATCCAAGATCTGCACCCGGCGGGCACATGGCGGGCAGACTCCGGCGAACCGGACGTAGCCTGACGATGTTTCCGCAGGTCAGGAGGGCTCGCCTAGTGGCCGATGGCGGCGGTCTTGAAAACCGCTAAGGGGAGTGATCCTCTTCGTGGGTTCGAATCCCACGCCCTCCGCTCTGTGATGTCCCAGGACGTCAACATAGCCCTGAACCTGCGATCCCGGGTTCAGGGCTTCGTGCTTTCGGGGCCGTCCCGCGGGGTCCACAGGGAACGTTGGAACCGTCGGCACGGATGAGGTGGGTCCTGGCGGGCGAGCGCCTGGCTGCCGAGGACTCCGATGCTGGCGATCATCCGCGGCGGCTGCCAGACGTCGAAATTTCCATGATCGAAATGGTGTCGGCGGTTCCGTGGCCGGCCGGGTGGGCGGCGCTTCGCCTCGGCACAATCCGCTTCGGCGATGGTGGCGGATCCCCGAAGCCCGTTGTGGTGGGGTGTGTTTAGTGCCGGGCCATCGGGGATGACGGGTCAGGTCCGACCCCGGAACCGATGGGAGACACCATGACGAGCACGGTGCAGGAGTCGATCGACGTAGCTGTTCCGATCCGGGCCGCCTACAACCAGTGGACGCAGTTCGAGTCCTTCCCGAACTTCATGGAGGGTGTGGAGTCGGTCCAGCAGTTCGACGACACGCACACGCACTGGAAGATCCGGGTGGCCGGCGCCGAGCGGGAGTTCGACGCGACCATCACCGAGCAGCACCCGGACGAGCGGGTCGCCTGGAAGAGCACCGAGGGCACCCAGCACGCGGGTGTGGTCACATTCCACCGCCTGGCGGATGACCAGACCCGGGTGACGGTCCAGATGGAGTGGGAGCCGGCGGGTCTCGCCGAGAAGGCGGGTTCCGCCGTGGGCGCGGACGAGCGCCGGGTGAAGGGGGACCTGAAGCGGTTCAAGTCCTTCATCGAGCACCGCGGCCAGGAGACCGGATCGTGGCGCGGTGACGTGCCGCGGCCGGATACCGCTGGCCCCGCCGGGCTGGGCTCGCCGTCGTCAGCCACGGGCGCGGCGGCCGACGCGTGGCCGAGCGGCACGGACGACCGGCGGCCCAGCGGCGGCAGTTTCTGATCTCGGGCCCAGCGGGCGGGGCGTCCAGGCGCCCCAGTCCGGGGGTGTGACCGGCCGGACGCGGCTGCTGACCTGGCCTGGCCTGGGGCCAGGCCAGGCCAGGCCAGGTCAGGTCAGACCGCATCCGGCCGTCCGCCGTTCCCACGGGTGGGGGACCTGGCCGCTCGGGGTGGTCACGGAATTCGGGCGATTCCCCCGTACCAGCTGACCTGGGCGTCTGTGGGCCCGTCCGGGGCGACGTCCGCACGCCAGCGATGGACGATCTGTACCCCCGGCTCGACGAGTTCCAGCCCGTCGAAGAAACCTTCGACCTCGGCCCGGGTCCGCGTCGTGAGCGGGATGCCCCGCTGCCGGTAGATCTCGACGAGCCGCCCGGCCTCCTGCGGGGCGGCGTCCGCCGTGGCGTGGGTGAGGGCGAGATAGCTGCCGGAGGGCATCGCGGCGAGGTATCGGCGCAGGAGATCGGCGACCTCCGCCGGGTCGGGGAAGAAATGCAGGATCGCGATCAGCGACAGCGCGATCGGGCGGCCCAGGTCCAGAGTGTCCCGTACCTCGGCCGAACCGAGGATCCGCTCAGGGTCGCGCAGGTCGGCGTCCAGGTAGGCGGTGCGACCCTGGGGGCTGCTGGTGAGCAGCGCGCGGGCATGGGCGAGAACGATCGGGTCGTTGTCCGCGTAGACCACGCGTGCGTCGGCGGCGATGCTCTGGGCCACCTCGTGCAGATTGGGCGAGGTGGGGATACCGGTGCCGATGTCCAGGAACTGGCGCAGGCCCACCTCGTCGACGAGGAACCGGGTGGCGCGGTGGACGAACGCCCGGTTCTGCTGGGCAGCGACCCGCAGGGCTGGAAAGGCCTTGAGCGCCTGCTCGGCGGCTTCCCGGTCCGGTGGGAAGTTGTCCTTGCCGCCAAGGAAGAAGTCGTACATCCGGGCGGAGTGCGGGACATCCGTCCGCAGGTCAGTCGAACCCACTCGGTCAACCAGCCTGTCCCAGCGGGTCCTCGGCTCCATGTCGGTCACGTCCCGGCCTCTCGGTCGTCGTCGGGGACTTCTGGCACCCTGTCGCCCGAGCCCGGCTCGGCGTCTGCGCCCCCCTGGGTCAGGGTCTGCAGGTCAGGGCCTGCGGATCTGCAGGCCCTGAGGGGCCCGGGGAGCGCTACCCGCGCAGGGATCAGACGGTCTGTCTGGATTAAGGTGCTTCGCCGACTTTACCGCTGCGGATTGCGAGGGATCGCGCACGCTCCGGTTCAAGTCCTGGCTGTCCGAGTGGACCCGGCGCGTGCCGCCAGGGCTCGCGGATCCGTCGCGACCGGCCCTGGCCGCCCTGGCCGCCCGGGCGGCCAGGGGGTGGGGTCCAGCCGGCTGCGGCGCCGGCCCTGGTCCGGCAGGTGGTCGCCGGCATCTGTCCTCAGGGCAGCTGTGGCTCTGTCTCATCCTGGAGGCCAGGCCACCATCTTTGTTCTTTGTTTCGATGCGGGCCAGGAACGCATTTTCCCTCAGTCATATTCTTGGGTTTTCAGTAGTTCTCGGGCCGGAAATCTGAAATGACGGACACTGCGCCTTCCTGAATCCAGCGTTTCATGTTTCGTGTCGGATGTCGGATGTTCGTGGGTTGGCAGGTGGTACTGCCCGAATAGATTCGGCCGACCTTGGGGCCCTGAGGCTGTGGGTCGTCGTCGCCGCCGTCCTGCCGGTGAGCGTGGTGGGCGCGCGTTCGGACGCCCGAACCACAGGAGGCGCAGGCTGTGGGGCGGGGGAGTGGCCGGCGGGAGTAGTGGGCGCCGCACGGCCGGGGCTGGTCCCGTGGCCGGCAGGGTTCGCCCGATCAGGCCGGAAGCCTGCCGGGAGGTGGCCATCGCGCGCAGGCCGGTATGTGGCCCCGCGCAGGGCTTTCTGCCTGGGAGAGACCAGGTAGGCGGGTCGCCGGACCACCTGGAAGGGCTATGGAAGGGCGGAACCAGGAAGAACTCTGAAGAGTCGACGCCCGGTTGCGTGACGCTTGTGCCGGTGTACGACAGGATGGCCGGGTGCCTCCCCGCCGCTCTGCCGGTCGGCGCGCGATCCCGACCCCGCTCGCGCCGAATACCGCCCCACGTGCCGTTTCGGTGACGCTGCCGGCCCGGTCGGGTCCGTCCATGCAGCCAGCTCTTCCGCTGCCTGTCGAATCCTCGCGTCAGCCTGCGCGGTTCCGGGACCTTCCGGTCGTGGTGAGCTGCGGCGGCTGCGACGGTCGCTGGTCCGAGCTGGACGCTGCTCACTGCCGCGCCTGCCACCAGATCTGGCCGACTGCGGTGGGCTTCGACGACCATCTGGCCGAGTGCCCGGCCGCTCCCGAGATCGCGCCCAGGAAGGCGAAGCGGATTCCCGACCAACGCCGGCATACCCAGGACGGTGCGGAGGTGCAGGCCGAGCCGCCAGCCGGAGCCGCGCGTGAAGAGTGGAACGTCGCCTGAGCGAGGGCTCCCGGCCGCCCGCGAGCGGCCGCCGCTGATCCGTGCCCGGAGGTCGTTGCGCTCAATGAGCGCAACCACTCGGTGATCGGGTGCGCAAGCTGCTACGGTCCGGCGCGGGAACGCGCTCGTGCGTTCCGTGGACAGCGGGCTCGGGGCGGGAGGCGGCATGACCGTGTGCGGGCTGCTGCGGCTGGACGGGGCGGATGTCCGCCGCTCCGAGCTGACCGGGATGCTCGCGGCGTCCTCGATCGGGCTGCCCGCGGCGCGCCAGGTGCACCTTGACGGGTCGTTCGGTGTCGTGGCAGCTGCCAACGACGCGACCGAGCCGATGCCCCCCGTTCTGGTCGAGCCGTCTGGGCTGGTGATCGTGATCGCCGACCATGGCCCAGGTGGGCGGGTGGTCCCCGTCAGGCGGGCCCGCGACGGCCACGCAGGCACCCGCACAGGTCCTTCGCTCCACGTGGGCCGGCTCGACCGACCGGACCGGCCACGCGGGGCGGGCCAGCCGGCTGGAGTCGTCCGTGTCACCGGCCCGATCGAGGCGGTCGGGTCCGCGCGCCGGTCCGAGGCGGGGCGAGCGGGAGCGGGATCGGTGACGGTGCTGCGCCCCGTGCAGCCACGGCGCCCGGTGCCGTCAAGCCGCCAGGGCAATGACATCCGCCTGGGCAACGACATCCGTCCTGGCCACCCGCACGACATGGCAGACGACGCCGGCCACGTCCGGGACACGGACACGGACACGGACCCGGGCCAGCTCGGCGCCATCGAGGACGCCTGGCGCACGGAGAACGGGGCAGGAGACCGCAACGCGCGGGCCGCAGCCGCGCTCCTGCGGGCCTACCGGGCCGCCGGGCACCGTGCGCTCGGCACGCTGGGCGAGCACCTGCTGGCGATCGTCTGGGAACCGGCCCGGCGGCGGCTGATCGTCAGCCGAGGCGGACGACGCGCCGACGACCTGGTGATCTGGTCCGACGGCAGATACTTCGCCTTCGGCGTGGAGCAGGCCCAGGTGCTCGCGGCGGGCCCCCTGGGAACCGGCCGCCCACGCCGGCTCGCGGCCGGCGAGACGCTGCCCGTCACAGTTGCCACCAGGCTGCGCCGCCCGCCCGCCGCGGAGTTCAGCGGCCCGCGGAGCTGATTCGGGCGCGAGGCCGGGGAGGCGGGGAGGCGGGCACCGGGTCGGTCCCCGGTGCTCAGGTGCTCCATCACCACACGGCGGCCCCGACGGGGGACCTAGCTGGCGAGTCGCCCCTGGCCCGTACCAGGGGCGGTGGGAGCCGTACCCAGGCCGGCGCGCACGATCGCCGCCACCTTCCGCTCCGCGACGAAGGACAGAAAGGGGATCGTGCCGGCGAGCATGACCAGAATGGTGCGCCTGGGCGGGAAGCCGCAGCGGGTCGCCAGGTCGAACGTCGCCGCCAGGTAGATCATGTAGAGCAGGCCGTGGAACGGGCCGATCGCCGACACCACGGACGGCTCGTCCGCCAGGTACTTGAGTGGCATCCCCACGACCACCAGCGCGATCAGCACGACACCGACCACGTAGGCGATGATCCGATAGCGCAGCAGAGAGGCGCGGACGGCTGCGGGTGCCGACCTGGAACTCGCGGCGGCGCTGGAGGATGCCGTCACCGGTGGGCCCCCTTGGTGTCGTTCCGGCTGTCGTTCCCGGGGTCGTTGCCAGAGGCCGCGGCGTCGCGCTCGTAGAGCGAGGCGAGATACCGGTTGTAGGCCGCGAGCTCGCGGTCCTCGTCGGTCTCCGGTGTGTCGTCCGGAGTGCTGATCATGACGGGGGCCTCCGGCGCGATGCGCCCACCCTGGCCCCACTGGGGCCCGGTGTCGTCGGGATCGCGTGGGCGGAGATCCTCGGAGACCATCCGCCACCACCAGTAGACGACGAACGCCGCGAAGATCGGCCACTCGACCCCGTAGAAGAGGTTCTGCAGGCTGCCGTGTTCGGATTCGCCCTTGGTCCACTGCCAGATGCCCATGCGCATGAAGAGCAGCACCAGGCCGAGCGCGAGGGCATGGCGGGCGAGCCACGACGGGCGGAACAGAATCCTGCGCACGGAGCCGACGGTACCTGGCGGGTTGCGCGAGGGGGTAGGCCGGCGATCCGGACGTGGCGGACGTCCCTGCTCCCGCAGTGGCGCTGTTCTGACGTCGAAGTGCCGGCCGCGCGCGTTTCCGGGGCTGGCGAAAGGGGTGGGAGGGCCCGTGAACGGGGAGGGCGGCCCTCCCACCGCCGGTGGGAGGGCCGCGACGGCACACAGAAGGACACCGTTGCCGGTGGAAGTGTGAGGTGCGCGATCTCGCCACCCGGTGCGGACGTGAGCCCGACGGAGCTGCGGTGCCTGGTTCGGCCCGCCCGCCCGGCTGGGGGGGGTTAGCGGGGTCGGGCGGGCCGGAACGACCACCGCAACCTGGCGCGGTGTACGGCGGTGCGTTCATATGTCCAGTCGCCCGGCACCCCGTCCAGGTTGCCGCCAATCCCAAGTTTTTTTGCCATTGTTGTTCGAGAGTCGAAAGGTCGTCTGGAGTGGTGTTCCAGATGACTCTGGGGTGATCGCCGGTGGCCGGCGCTGCTGGTGGCCGGCGTTGCTGGTGGCCGGCGCTGCGCGGGGTGCTGGACGCGGTGGCGTGACTGGCGCCGCGGCCAGGTCTCAGTAAAGGACGACTGCGGCGAGGGTGAGCGGTCCGCTGCCGACGATCGTGACGGAGGTCGGGCCGTCCGCGCGGGGGAGCTGCACGGACACCACGGCATCGGCGGCGCCGTGCCGACCGCTCAGCGCCACCCGGTGGAACGCGGCGTCCCGCCCCTCGCCGACGACCACGGTGACACTGCCGGCTGACGAGCCCAGGTAGACGTCGAGGCGGCGAGGCTCGGACGTCCGGTCCACCTCCAGGCCGACACGTGACGTGATGAGGCGGTCGTTGTCCCTGGAGCCCGACGCGACGGGTTGACCGCCGGTCCAGGAGAAGGGGTTCGAGAAGCCGCCGGCTCCGGCGCCGGCCGAAATACGGGATGTCCCGATCCGTGCCCGGGGTGCCGCCGCGCGGGTCTGCACCCCGCCCTCGTCGAACAGGACCCAGTCGAGACAGCCGGCGGTTGGCAGGTTGATCTGGTCGGCGCGCCCGAACGGCCGGGCCGAGGCACTGCTGGGCCCGGTTTCGTGCCGCCCGTCGCCGCGGTCCGGGCTGACGGCGGCGGGACCCTGGCCATCGCGGTCGCCGTATCGCCTGTCGCGGGGGCCGTTCTCGGGCTCGTTGCCGGACCCACGCCCGTCATGGTCGCGTGCCCAGTCGTGGCCGCCGGGTTCGCCCCTGCCCGAACCTGACCCGTCACCGCGTTCCGCTCCGGCATCCGGGCCCGAGGCGGCGGGCGGTCCGCCCTGGGAGTTCGGCCCGCTGCTGCCGGGTGCTCCGGACGGCCCGGGGTCGGCGCGGGTCCCGGGGGGCGGCGGACTGTCGGCGGTGCCTGTGCCCGCTGTCGGGCCGGGCGGGCTCTGTGACGGGGACGACGAGCCGTCGGCCTGGCCCGGCGCCGGCGCTGGCGCCGGGCCGTCCGGGCGGAGGGAGATGTCCGGCGGCTCCGGGCTCCGCGCGGTTGCCGGCTGCGAGGCCGCCGTCACGGTGCCGAGGTCGGTGCCGCCGCCGCTGAGCATGCCGTTGAGCAGGAACAGCGCAGCCAGGACGGCGGTGCTGGCACCGACGAGCAGTGGCATACGCGCGCGCTGCGGGCGGCGGCCGGTGGAGCGCCGTCTCCGTAGGGCGCGAAGGCCCCGGGTGGCGTCATCCGGGGCTGTGCCGACAGGGACCGTGATCCCTGACCGGCTCGTGGCGGGGGCGGAACGGGACGCGAGGCCGCCGACCGGCGTGGCGGGAACGCCGGCGGCCAGCAGGCGGGCGCGGATCCGTTCCGTGTCCGGAGTGTGATTCGCCTGTTCCTCGGCCAGCAGTGCCCGCAGCGGGCCGGTGAAATCATCGGCGGATGGCGGCGGTGCTGTGCGGTGATCGTCTCCCACCGCCCCGCGGCCTGGTGAGCGTCTGCTCCAACGGCTCCGGATCATGGCAGGCCCATTATGCGACTTCTGGAAGCTTCGGGCGTCCCCACGTGGCCGTGCCCGCCCACTCATGCGCCGACCTCCCGGCGCCGATGCCGGCGACCTGGCCGGGAGCGGCGCGGTCGCGGGCAGACAGCTGCCCGAGTGCCCTCAGCTCTCACTGCCACGGAGCCGGCCGTGTGCCTCGCCGTCCCGAAGCCGGTGCAGCGCGGACCGGGTGGCGGCCGCGGGGTCGCCCGCTCCGGCGGGACGCCGTCGTGAGCGTGGAGCGACGGCGCGGCGTGCGCCCGGTTTGTGGGCTGGCGGCGCGGCCTGTTCCCGCCGGCGGGCCGGCCCCGCCGGCAGGTCGGGCGGAAGCAGGTCCGGACAGGTGCCGAGCAGGCGCTCGAGCTCGACCACCGCCTTGGACGTCTGACTCTTGACGGTGCCGGTGGAGATGCCCAGGACCCGGGCGGTCTCCGCCTCGGACAGGTCGAAGGCATAGCGCAGGACCACGCAGGCCCGCTTCCGCACGGGCAGCGCCATCAACGCGGCCCGCAGGTCGACGGCGGCGGTCAGGTCGCCGCCGTCGGTCGCGTGCCCGGAGCTGTCGGCGAGCATGCCGAGCATGGTCATGCCGCGCCGCTCGCGGATCACCCGACGCAGCCTGCTGGTAGCGAGATTCGCGACGATGCGCCGTACGTAGGCGATGGGGCTGTCCGCCGCGCTGACCCTGTCCCAGCGGGACCACGCGGCCGTCAGAGCATCGGCGGTCAGGTCGTCAGCGACATCGTGGTCGCCGGTCAGCAGGTAGGCGAACCGGGCAAGTTCCCGATGGTGGCTGGCGAAGAAGTCCTGGAACTCGGCGGCTCCTCGGTCTTCTGCCATGGGCCGGCCCTGCGCCAGTTGGTCCTCCAACGCCGGATCCAGAAACGAGGAGTCCGGATCCAGAAACGAGGAGTAAGGACTGCCTGTTCCCAGTCGGGCGGGATGGGCATCAATCTTGGTGCCGCTGTCCACGCTCACCCGGCACACTCCCCCGGCTGGTTTCGGTGATCTCGTGTGTCACGGTGGTCCGGCGGCGGAAACGCGCTCCCCGACGGACACGGCCAGGGCCGGGTCAACGGGCGTTGCATCACCGCACACTGGACGGTACTCCGTGTCAGAAGTATCGCGAAAGGGGTACAACGGGACTAAATCGCATCGAGTTGAAGTCGCTGTCTGGTTCCCCGGACAATCGGACCCAAGCGCGGCCGGGCCGGGCGCCCATGGGCTCGGCGTCATCGGCGTCATCGGCGTCATCGGCGTCATCGGGGTCAGTCGCGCGGCGGGGCCGCGGCGCGGTGGGGCGCAGGCGCGGTGGGGCGCAGGGGGGGCGGACGGCGTCGCACGTGCGGCCTGGCGCGGAAGCGGCGGACCGGCCGCCGGGCAACCGCGGCGATGTTCCCCGCCCCGTGATCCGGGGTAGGCGAGCCCTATGCCCCCACTGACTGAAGCAACGTCGCCTGACCCGACGCGGGGACCGGCGTCGGGGCAGACGTGGCCGGCCACGAGGCCGGCGGCCTTCGCGGCGCTGGCCGACGCGGCCCCTGCCGCTCCGGAGCCCGCCGCTCCGGCACCTGCCCCAGGGGCACCGTGCGAGGCAGCCCCGTCCGCGGTCGGTGCGTCCGCGGCCGGTGCGTCCGCGGCGGGTGCGTCCCCGCGCCGCTCCGACCCGCCTCCCCTCGACCCGGACGCGCCGATCCCCGACGATCCCGGCCCGCTGCTTCCCGACAGCCCTGATCTGCCCCCGGCGCCGCACGAGCCGTCGCCGTTCACGCCGCCGGCACCCGAACGCCCCGAGCCGGAGCCCGAACCCGTCTGACGGGTTCCAACCCGCCTGACGGAGCGTGGCCGGGTGCACGCGCCCGGCCGAGTGCGGGGCCGGGCTCGCCGTACAGTGGCACTCGTGCATGCGGTGACGGTGAGCGCGCCCGGTGGCCCTGACGTCATGAGCTGGGCGGAGGTGCCGGACCTGCCGGCGCCCGGTCCCGGCGAGGTCACACTCGACGTCGTGGCCACCGCGGTGAACCGGGCCGACCTGCTGCAGCGCCAGGGCTTCTACCCGCCACCGCCGGGCGTCAGCGACACCATCGGCCTGGAGTGCTCGGGTCGGGTCCGTGCGGTGGGCAGCGGGGTCACGGAGTACGCCCCGGGCGACGAGGTGTGCGCCCTGCTTGCCGGCGGCGGGTACGCGAGCCAGGTCACCGTGCCGGCCGGGCAGCTGCTCCCCGTGCCCGGAGGAGTGAGCCTTCTGCATGCCGCCGGCCTTCCGGAGGTGGCCTGCACCGTGTACTCCACGGTCTTCGAACGGGCCGCCCTGGCGGACGGCGAGGTCTTCCTGGTCCACGGCGGCGCATCCGGCATCGGGACGTTCGCGATCCAGGCCGTGCGGGCGCTGCGACCCGCCGCTGTGATCGCGACGACCGCGGGCAGCCCGGAGAAGCTGGCGCGCTGCCGGGAGCTGGGCGCCGACATCACGGTCTCCTATCGCGACGAGGACTTCGTCGACCGTGTCCGGAAGGCCACTGACGGGCACGGAGCGGACGTCATCCTGGACAACATGGGAGCGTCCTACCTGGAGCGCAATGTCTCGCTGCTCGCCGCGGACGGCCGCCTCGTCGTGATCGGGCTGCAGGGCGGAACCAAGGGCACCCTGAACCTGTCGGCGCTGCTGCCCAAGCGGGCGAGCGTGCACGCGCTTTCCCTGCGGGCCCGCCCGGCGGAGCAGAAGGCACGGATCGTGGCGGGCGTCCGTGAGACGTTCTGGCCGGCCGTTGCGCAGGGGCGCATCCAGCCGGTGATCGACCGTGTCCTGCCCATCGCGGACGTCGTCGAGGCCCATCGGCTGGTGGAGGGCCTCGGCCACGTGGGCAAGGTCATCCTGGAGGTCGGCGGCTGAGCTGGTGTCCGCTCCCGCGCCGCGTGGCGGCGAGGCCACGCCGGTGGACTCGTGCGATCAGAAGGGCAGGATGGACGGCATGACAGACCAACCGAAACCCCGCATCGTCGTTGTCGGCCCGGACGGCGCGCTGCAGGAGGTTCGCGGCGCGGTCGGTGCACCGATCGCACCCGCCACGGAAGCCGGCGTGGACGGCGAGAGCACGGGAGAGGCCAAGAACCCCTTCGCCGACATGGTGTCCCAGCCTGACAAGGTGATGCGCATCGGCACCATGATCAAGCAGCTGCTGGACGAGGTGCGGGCAGCACCGCTCGACGACGCCAGCCGCAACCGGCTCCGCCAGATCCACCAGAGTTCGATCATCGAGCTCTCGGACGGGCTCGCGCCGGAGCTGCGCGAGGAGCTCGCCCGGCTCTCGCTGCCGTTCGACGAGAACGCCACCCCGTCCGACGGGGAACTGCGGATCGCGCAGGCGCAGCTGGTCGGCTGGCTCGAGGGGCTCTTCCACGGGCTGCAGACCGCACTGTTCGCGCAGCAGATGGCGGCACGCGCACAGCTCGAGGAGATGCGCCGCCGTGCGCTCCCGAGCGGGCAGCAGCCGCCGAACGGCGGAGAGCCCTTCGGCGGCACCTACCTGTAGGTCGGCAGCCGGGCGGGCCTCCGGCCAGGCGTCCCAGCCCCGGAGCGGGTGTCGCGGGCCGGCGGCAACCGGCCCGCGACACCCGGTTCAGCTCGCCCGTTTCAGCTCGCCCGGTTCAGCTAGCCGGGCTCACCGAGCTCATGTTGAAGTCGGGGATCCGCAGCACGGGCATGCGGGCCAGGGTGAACCAGTCGGCCCACTCGCGGGGCAGCGTCCGTTCGGTGGCACTGATCTGCGCCGCGCGCCCGAGCAGGTCGACCGGGGACTCGTTGAACCGGAAGTTGTTCACCGCGCCGACGACCTCGCCGTGCTCGACCAGGAAGACGCCGTCCCGGGTGAGGCCGGTGAGCAGGAGCACCTCCGGATCCACCTCGCGGATGTACCAGAGGCAGGTCAGGAGCAGACCGCGCTCGGTCGAGGCGATCATCTCCTCGAGGCTGGCGGTACCGCCGCCGTCGAGCAGCAGGTTGTTGACGAACGGGGTCACTGCCGCGCTCCCGCCCGCTCCGCCCGTGCTGCCGCTGCCGCTGGCGCTGCCGCTGGCGCTGCCGCTGCCGGTGGCGGTCGGGCCGGCGGTGCGGGCCGACGCGCGGGTCTGCACCAGCGCGTTGAGACGTCCATCGAGGATCCAGTCGGTCGGCCCCAGCGGCAGGCCGTTGTCGAAGACGCTCGACGTGGCGGAGGCGCCGGCGGCGGTGACGAACGGCGTGGTGGCCAGGTCCACGGCGCCCGGGTCACTCCACAGCCGCAGGCCGGCCGGGCCGATCGACTCGCCCACCCGTGTCCCGCCGCCGGCCCGGCTGAACACGGTGCGCCCCTCGGCCGCGTCCCGGCCGGCGGCCGACCAGTACAGGTTGACCATGAGATCCGCGACGGCGGACGGTGGCAGCAGTGTCTCGTACCGGCCGGCCGGAAGGTCCAGGGACCGGTCGCACCAGGCGAGCCGGGCCCGCAGCCGCGCGTCGGTCGCGGCGACGTCCACATCGGTGAAGTCGTGGGTGGACTGGCCGTGCCACACGGAGCCACCGGGCGCGCTGCTCTTGGCGTTCCACTCCACCGAGCCGGTGGGCTGGCTGTGTCGCAGGCGCAGCCCGGTCGAGGTGCCGAGCCAGGTGGTGGTCAGGTCGTGCTCGGCGAAGCCGAACAGACGGCGGTTCTCCGCCCGCGCCGACCCGAAGATCTCGGCCAGGTCACGCGCGAAGGCCGTGAACACCGCGCTGCTGGTCCGCTCGGCGGGGTCGGTGAAGGATCCGGCGGCCAGGGCCGCGGCAGCCGGGGGGAGCAGGTCGCTGTAGTCCTCGGCGTCGTCCGATTCGCGGGCGGCGGCCTCCGAGGCCCGGACCAGCGCCTCCAGCCCGGCCAGGTCACCGGCGTCACCGGCCGCGGTCCCACCGGTCCCACCGGTGTCACCAGCCACCCGGACGGTGCCCGGCCCGTCCACGGTGGAGGTGGTGCGTACGCCGAAGGAACGCCCGACAATGCTGATCACCGTCACCGAGCGGTCGCGTGCGGCGCCGTTCGTGGTGAGGGTGTTGTTGGCCCACCGCAGGTTGACGGTGCTCGTCTCGCTGGCGATGACGACCGCCCCGTCCGCGCGGGAGAGCTCCAGCGCCCGCTCGACGATCTCGTGCGAAGCCCGGATCCCGCGAGCCGTCCTCGTCACCGGGAAACCTCCGCTCATCGCCCGCCCTCACGGCGGGTGTTCAGGATGTTGACATCGCGGAACAGGGCCGAGGGGCAGCCGTGGCTGACCGCGGCGACCTGCCCGGGCTGGCCCTTGCCGCAGTTGAACGCCCCGCCCAGCACGTAGGTCTGCGGGCCGCCGACAGCCTCCAGCGAGCCCCAGAAGTCGGTGGTGGTCGCCTGGTAGGCCAGGTCGCGGAGCTGGCCGACGAGCTGTCCCCTGCGGATCTCGTAGAAGCGCTGCCCGGTGAACTGGAAGTTGTACCGCTGCATGTCGATCGACCAGCTCCGGTCACCGACGACGTAGATCCCGTGGTCCACCCGGCTGATCAGCTCCTCGGTGGACGGGCCGCCGGGCGCGGGCAGCAGCGACACGTTCGCCATCCGCTGGATCGGCACATGGCCCGGGGAGTCCGCGAACGCGCAGCCGTTCGACCGGTCCACCCCGAGCGCGGCCGCGTTCTGGGCAGCCATCCGCCGGTCGAGCTGGTAGCCGACAAGGACCCCGTTCCGGACGATGTCCCACTGGCCGGTCCGCACCCCCTCGTCGTCGTAGCCGATGGTGGCGAGGCCGTGGGGGGCGGTCCGGTCGCCGGTCACCGTCATGGCCGGAGAGCCGTAGCGCAGCGAGCCGAGCTGGTCGAGGGTGGCGAAGGACGTCCCGGCGTACGCGGCCTCGTAGCCGAGCGCGCGGTCGAGCTCGGTGGCGTGCCCGACGGACTCGTGGATCGTCAGCCACAGGTTCGACGGGTCGATGACCAGGTCGTAGCGGCCAGGCTCGACCGAGGACGCCTTCGCCTTCTCGGCCAGCAACGACGGGATCAGGTCGATCTCGGACTCCCAGTCCCAGCAGCCCGCGGCGGGCCCGCCCACCATCCACTCCCAGCCGCGGCCGACCGGCGGGGCGATGGTGCGCATCGTCTCGAAGCCGCCCGCCGGGTCGACCCGCGTCGCCTCGATCTGGCAGAGCACCCGGACCCGCTGCTGGCTGGTGTCCGTGCCGGCGAGATCGGCGTAGAACTTGTTCTCCATGACGGCCTCGAACCGGCCGTCCACATGGTCGACGTCCTGGGCGGCGTACAGCGTCCGGCACAGGCCGCCGACCCGATCGACCTGCTCACGCGGGTCGATCATGAACGGGTCCGCGGCATAGGCGGAGACCCAGGTGGCGCCGGTGTGGACGGGCTCGCCGGCCAGCTCCACCGCCTCGGAGTTGAGCGGCGCGGCCACCTTCGCCATGGCCACCGCCTCGCGGGCCACCCGGACGGCCTCGTCCGCCGTCAGGTCGACCCCGGCGGCGAATCCCCAGGTCCCCCCGTGCACGACCCGGACGGCGAAGCCGGCGGTGACGCCGTCGGAGCGGCTTTCCAGCCCGGCATCGCGGAAGGACAGCCCGGATTCCTTCAGCCGCTCGACGCGAATGTCGGCGTGCGTGGCACCGAGGTCGCGCGCGGTCTGCAGTGCGGCGTCCGTGAGCGTCGCGGTGGGAAGCGCGCGGAACTCCTCGTCGATGTCGTGCGGCGGCAGGGGCGGTGCGGCCGGATGACCGGGAACGGAAGTCGCCATGCCCCTATCCTCGCCTGCCCGCCGATCAACCGCGCCGCGGCGTGCGTCCGCGCCCGGCGGCGCGTCGCCGGATCAGCTCCGCAGGCGAGGCCGGTCGGGCGGGTGCTCTCCGGGCTGGCGGCGGGCCGGGCGGGGATGCCGGCCGTCGTCGCCCAGGTCGGGAGACGGAGGAACCGGTGGCCGCGGCGGGATCAGCACGCGGTGTTTCGCCACTGGCGCGCGGGGGCGCTCCCGGTCCTGCTCCGCGGTGCCGGTGCCGGTGCCGGTGCCGTCGGCCGCGGCGCGCGATGCCGGCTGACCGGACGCCGGCCGGTCGGCCTGGATCCCCACGACCGCCCACCGGGCTTCCGCCTCGCGGACGGCTGCCACCAGGGTCTCCATACGCGTGGCCGGTTCCCGCCCGCCGAAGAGATCCAGCATGTTTGTCAGCGCACAAACGAAGTGACGGGTGTCCGGCGCCAGCACGTCGACCTTGGCGGGACGTCCGGGCCGATGTCTGACGGCGCTCAGGTAGAGGCGCGTGACCCGGCCGATGCGCGCGTTCAGGTTCTCGAGAATCGGCTCGTCCCAGGACCGCCGGGAGCCGTGGGGGAGGACGACGAGGGCCTCGCCCTCCCGGCCTTCCTGCGGGTCGAACACGTCCGGCCAGCCGTCGTCGTCGGCTGGCCCGGCACAGGTCGCCACGTCGTCGAGAACCGTGATGATCGTGGGCTGGTCATCGACCTGGCGGCGCGGCGCGGGCAGTGGTGTGTGGGTCCAGCGCGAGGCGGTCAGGTCCGGTCGGGCCCGGGTGGTGGTGCCGCCGCTGCCGCCCGCGGCCGGCCCGGCGCTGCGCCGTTCGTACCGGCGGGCCCACAGTGCCCAGACCGCGGTGCCGAGCAGAACGAGTACCAGGCCCAGCACCGTCAGCACGAGAGAGCCACCGTCGAGACCATCGCCCGGAGCCCGCTCGGCGAGATGCTCCGGCGGGACGCCCGGCGTGGCGGCGCCACCACCCGTCGCTGCCCCGTCGGGTTCGCGGGCGGCGAGTTCTCCGACGCCGGCCGCGCCGGCGAGAAGCAGGGTGAGCACAATGAAGAGGAAGGCGGCGCGGAACTTCCGGAGCCGGGCGGTGAAGACGGTGAGCGCCACACCGAGGAGAGCCGCTGCTCCGACCGAGAGGACGGGGTGCGGCCCGTTGAAGGCGAGCACGTTCATTCCTGTTCTCCCCCGCACGATTTGTCGAGGGATGTGACCTGGTGGGCCAGTGCCAGCGGGTCGGCCGTTACGCCGTCCGGGCGAGACTTCGCGTGACCGGGCTTCACGTGACCGGGCCTCGTGCGACCCGGGCCGGTGCGACTCGGCCTGGGTGGAGAGATGAGCGCGTGGGACGCCCCCTGCGGCTCCGTGCAGCGTCGTCTCGCGGACTGCCGCGCCCCCGTGTCCGTCATCCGATGCACCTCCTAGGGTGCGGGAGGATCTGTGGAACGCCCTGGTAGTTCCGCCAGGGGTCTGCGAATCGTCACTCCTGCCGACCTGAATCACAAGGTCTTTTGGGCGAATAATCCTTGATCTTTGCCGGATCACGTCTAAAGTCGATATTCGACTACGCTCAGATGTTGCATGGTCGCTCTTTGTGTGTGACACCTTTTGTTTGACGCATCTAATTCACCGTAATTGGTGAATCTTTTGCATTATTGGTATTCGGGGGCGGTGTGTGTGACTTTATGGTCTACTCGCCCTGACTCCCCCACGCGAGAACGGCGATGCTGTTCGCTGGAGCCCGGTGGCGCCTGTCTGCGACCGGCCGGTGGTCGGGAAAACGGAAAAGAGGTCACCACGATGCGCCTGACCCCTCTGACCGCCAGCTGCAACACCAGTGGATGCCCGGCCGTCTTTCTGAGCGACTCGGGTTTCATCCTGGTTCAGGGTGATCGCGTGGACCGGCCGCCGGCTGCTGCCCGTCTCTCGCCGGGGGAGGCCCTCGTGGTGATCCCGCTGGATGTGTTCGAGGAGGCGGTGCGCCGACTCCGCGCGCTGTGACCGGCCAGGCCTTTCGCCGCAGACCGACCCTGGTCGTCCAATGTGTCGTACATCATACCGACCCGGTCTGTTGCCGGGGCCGAGAGTGATGGTGGATCTCGTGGCTGATGCGGCGAGCGGAGGTCGTGCGGCAGTCGTGGCGCGACCCCGTCGGCGACCCGGGTCGCCTCGCCGTCCCGACCCGACCCCTGTCTTTCGTTACCAATAATCCCTTCGCGATCACGGAACGTGTTTCTTCGGTGTCGTGTCGCAGCGTGCCCTGCTGTCGGGCGCCCGACGGCGCGACTATATTCGGTCGTCTCCGGGCCCTGGTCCCGAGTAATTCGGCTGGCCGCCCGCATAATGCCCTCGATTCGGGCTAACATCCGTGGCGGCCGGCGGTTCGTAGAGCTGACAGTCAGGAGTCACGGAGCAATGGAGCTCACCCCGTTGGTCGGCACGGCCTGCCGCGGGTCGGGATGCCCGACCGTGTACACAACGGAGAGTACCGACCTGGTTGTGCAGGGTTATGTCGTCCCGGATCAACGCGGAGCCGGCGAGGTGCCGGAAGGTGAGACTCTGGTGCGTATTCCCCGCCAGCTGCTTGTTGACGCCATGCGGGAGCTTTCTGTCGGGGGCCGACTTCCAGCCAACGGATAGCGCGGCCGTCGAGGGTCCCCCGGCTGCTGGCTGACCCGCCGCACGGACCGTACCGAGGTGTCAGCGATGGACAATGCCCCCGGCGCGTCACACCGCAACGACGAGGCCGCCCGTGAGGGCGCCCCGTCGGCGGTCAGTATCGGCCGGACCCTGGGCTCCCTGCGGCGGGAACGCGGGCTGACAGGTGAAGCCCTCGGCGCCAAGGTACACATGAGCCAGGCGAAGATCTCCAAGCTGGAGCGCGGCCAGCTCACGCCGACCCCGACGGACGTCGAACGCATCGCCAGGGCGTTGGGCATGTCCGAAAGCGCGTACCGCGGCCTGGTTACCGACGCGGAGCAGCTGCGGGCCTCTGCCGGCAGGAGGACGACAGGTCGCCGCCAGGGCGGCGGTGTCGAGCAGCTCGACTACTTCACCGAAGAGGGACGGGTGCGGGAGCTGCGCAGCTACGAGCCCGTCGCCGTGCCCGGTCTGTTGCAGATCAGTGAATACACCCGTCGCCTTTTGAGTGCCTATCTCGCGATCGAGTACGCGGAGGACGCCAGCGAAGAGGAGTGGGACACCCGGACCGCGGCCACGGTGTCACTGCGGGCGCAGCGACAGGAACGGCTGTACGAACCCCGGCGGACATTCGACTTCGTCATCATGGAATCCGTGCTTAGTAATCGTTTTGCGCCGCCGGCTTACATGCTGGCGCAGATCGACCGTATCGAGAAGGTCGCAGAGCTCGACAATGTCATGGTGCGGGTGGTTCCGCGGACGGTCGAGCTGCGATTCCCACCGGCCCATGGTTTCACCCTGCTGGACGACCGAATGGTCCTGCTCGAGTCGGTCGAGGCCACGATGGTGCGTGAGCGACGCACGGTGGACTTCTATCGTCGCGTACACGACTACTTCGTGGCGAACTCCGAGGCCGACCTGGAACCGATCCTCGCCGAGTACAAGACCCTGTACGCGGACCTCGCCCGGCCTCGATGAGCCCGTCAGGGAGGAGCGCGTCAGGGGAAGAGACGCTCCAGGACGAGCGCGACGCCGTCCTCGTCGTTCGACGCGGTGACCTCGTGGGCGGCGGCGAGGACGTCCGGGTGGGCGTTCGAGACCGCCACCGCATGCCCGGCCCAGGCGAACAAGGGCAGGTCGTTCGGCATGTCCCCGAACGCGACGACCTGCGCCGGCCGGATTCCGAGGTCCTGGGCGAGCCTGGCCAGAGCCACCGCCTTCGACACTCCCGGCCCGGCGATCTCGATCAGGTCGGCGCTCGACATCGTCACCGCCGCGTCCGTCCCGGCGAGTTCGACGATCGTGCCGTAGACGTCGACCATCGACGCGCCGCCGCGGCGGACCAGGAGCTTCGCCGTGGGCAGGCATTCGAGGAGCTCACGGAAGCTGGCGACCATCTCCTCCGGATCGGGCCACATGGTGCTGAAAGCGGGTTCGCGCCCGAACCGCAGGCCGCTTTCCACCGCAAAGGCGACCCCTGGGATCATTTCCCGGATCGCGCTCGCGAGTTTCACCGCGGCGGCGGACTCCAGGATCGTCTCCCGCACCGACACGCAGGTGTCGAGGTCGTAGACGAGTGCCCCGTTGGCGCAGATGGCCAGGCCGGTCGCCGCCGTCTGGCGGACGATGTCGGCCATGACGCGGGTGGGGCGGCCCGTGACGAACACGACGGTGGCGCCGGCGTCTTCAACACGGCGCAACGCGTCCCTCGTCCGGTCCGAGACGGTGCCGTCACTGCGGATCAGGGTTCCGTCCAGGTCGGTGGCGACGAGCGCAGTCCGGGACACAAGTAATGAGTGAACCATCGGCGGGGATGGGACACCATCGCCCAGGAGGCCCAGGGGGTGTCGTCCTCCGGTCGCCCCATGTGCGACGGTGATCAGCGTGGGCTGCTGGTCGGGCCGCTGCGGGTAGCATGCGGGCATGGCCTTCTCCGACGCGTCCGATGCGTCTCGTCCGCCGGTGACCGGCGGCGAAGGGCGGCCGGAGCGGTTCGATCGGGTCGCGTCCGTTACCGCCTCGTCGCTCGCCGAGGGAGGCGAGGGCCGGGAAAGAAAAACATTTGACGAACTCTTTGTAGAGCTGTCTCGTAAATGGCAGGACAGGTCGCCCGGCTCGGGTACGGTCGCCGCGTTGGACCAGGGCGTGCATCATCTGGGCAAGAAGCTCGTCGAGGAGGCCGCCGAGGCCTGGATGGCGGCCGAGCACGAGGGCCGTGACCGGGCCGCCGAGGAACTCTCGCAGCTTCTGTACTGGAGCCAGCTGATGATGATTTCGCTGGGCCTTTCCCTGGACGACGTATACTCCCACCTGTGAGAACGTCCGGTTTTTCCGCGGCCACGGGTGCCGCGTGTGCCATGTGCACCGTTGGCGAGTGGTGATGATGCTGCGTATCGCGGTTCCGAACAAGGGCGGGCTCGCGGCTCCGTCCAGCCAGCTGCTGTGCGACGCCGGTTACCTGGCGCGGCGGGAGTCCGCCGAGCTGGTGGTGGCGGATCTTGAGAACGACATCGAGTTCTTCTTCCTCCGCCCGCGTGACATCGCCGTGTACGTCGGCACCGGTCGTCTGGACCTGGGGATCACCGGCCGTGACCTTCTGGTCGACAGCAACACCTCGGCGCAGGAGCTGGTCCAGCTGGGGTTCGGCCAGTCCACGTTCCACTACGCCGCACCGGCGGGGTCGCGCAGCGACGTCAAGGAGCTCGACGGCCTGCGCATCGCCACGTCCTTCCCCGGCCTGGTCCGCACCGACCTCGCCGGTCGGGGCCTCTCGGCGCAGATCGTCACGCTGGACGGCGCGGTGGAGACCGCCGTGCGGCTTGGCGTCGCGGACGCGGTGGCCGACGTCGTGGAGACGGGGCGGACGCTGCGCGCGGCCGGGCTCGAGCTCGTCGGAGAGTCGGTCCTGCGCTCCGAGGCGATCATGATCGCGAAGCGGGGAGCCGAGCTGTCGGCCGGGCATGAGCGGCTGCTGCGCCGCGTCCAGGGTGTTCTCGTCGCCCGGCGCTACGTGATGATGGACTACGACGTGCCCTCCTCCGTCCTGGAGAAGGCCTGCGACGTCACGCCCGGCTACGAGTCGCCGACGATCTCGCCGCTGCAGCGCGAGGGCTGGGTCGCCGTCCGCGCGATGGTGCTGAAGGCCGATGTCAACCGCACCATGGACGACCTGTGGGATCTGGGCGCCCGGGGCATCCTGGTCTCCGGCATCCAGGCCTGCCGCCTGTAGTGCCGTCCGGTGGCGGCCCGATGGAGAAGGTCCTCGCGGACATCCACAGGGCCTTCTCCGCGGACAGCTCCGGTGCCGTCGCCCGCTACATCCCCGAGCTCGCGACGGCCGACCCGTCCCTGTTCGGTCTCGCCGTCACCACGATGGACGGGCTGCACTACCAGGCGGGGGACAGCCATGTCCCGTTCACGATCCAGTCCGTCTCCAAGCCGTTCGTCTACGCCCTCGCGCTGCGCGACCGCGGGACGGAGAACGTGCTGGCCAGGGTCGGTGTGGAGCCCACCGGCGACGCGTTCAACGCGATCACCCTGGAGCCGGCGAGCGGCCGGCCCCTGAACCCGATGGTGAACGCGGGCGCGATTCTGACATCCAGCCTGGTGCGGGGGGCCGACCCGGGGGAGCGCTTCGACCGCATTCTGGCCGGCCTCTCGGCGTTCGCGGGTCGGCAGCTCACCGTCAACGAACGCGTCTTCACCTCGGAACGGGACACCGGCGACCGCAACCGCGCCATCGGCTTTCTGATGCGCGGGGCAGGTGCACTGCACGGTCCGGTCGACGAGATCTGCGATGTCTACTTCCGGCAGTGCGCGGTCGAGGTGACCGCGGCCGACCTCGCGGTGATGGCCGGGACGCTGGCCCGCGGCGGGATCAACCCGCGGACCGGCGAGCGTGTCCTCGACGAGGACCACGTCAACCACGTGCTGACCGTGATGGCCACCTGCGGCATGTACGACCGGGCGGGCACCTGGCTGTTCCGGGTCGGCCTGCCGGCCAAGAGCGGGGTGGCGGGCGGCGTCTGCGCGGTGCTGCCGGGGCAGCTCGGGATCGGTGTCTTCAGCCCGCCGCTGGACGAGGCGGGCAACAGCTACCGGGGTGTCCGGGCCTGCGAGATGCTGGCTTCGCGCTTCGCCCTGCACCTGCTCGCCCCGCAGGGGGAGCCGCCGCATCCGGTGCGGGGTACGCACCGCGGCGACGCACTCAGCTCCAAGCGCCTGCGTGGCGCCCGCGAGCGTGCCGTCCTGGCCCGGCGCGGCGCGGCGATCGTCATCCACGAGCTGCAGGGTGATCTCGGTTTCGCCAGCGCCGAGCGGGTCGTTCGCACAGTACGGGAGAACCAGGCCGGGGCGCGCTGGGTGCTGCTGGACCTACGCCGGGTCGCCGCTGTCCGCGAGCCGGCCGTCGAGCTGATCCGCGTCCTGGTGGACGATCTGGCGACCCGGGGCATCAGCGTCCTCTTCGCGGACCCGCGCGGGCTCCCGGGCGTCGAGCGGCTGATGCGCGGCATGGCGAACACCTCGCGGCTGCCCGACCTGGAGACCGCCCTGGAGCAGGCGGAGGAGGGGCTGCTGGCCGGCGCGGCACTCGTCACACCGCCGCCGACCGCGCATGTCGACCTCGGCGCGCAGGAACTGCTCGCGGACCTGGGGCCAGAGGAGATCTCCACGGTCGCGGCGGCGTGCGAGCGGCGTGCCTACGACGGTGGTGTGACCGTGTTCGACGAGGGCGAGCCGGCTGACGCCCTGTTCTTCGTCACCCGGGGGCTGGTCGACGCGCTGGCCCCGAACTCCGACGGCTCCCGGTGGTTCCGGCTGAGCTCCATCCCGGCCGGGAGCGCCTTCGGTGAGCTGGCACTGGTCGACGGCGGTCGGCGTTCCACCCGGACGGTGGTGGCGCAGGCCGCGACCTGCG
The DNA here is from genome assembly GCF_000374165.1 of Parafrankia elaeagni. Classification (GTDB taxonomy): domain Bacteria; phylum Actinomycetota; class Actinomycetes; order Frankiales; family Frankiaceae; genus Parafrankia; species Parafrankia elaeagni. The sequence goes on along the minus strand of NZ_KB893714.1, from coordinate 25,319 downwards.
AGGTTCTGACCGCGACCGCCTTCGAGGAGCTGCGGCGCACCTGCCCGGACGTGTACAACGCACTCGTCCGGGCGATTGCCCGCAGCCTGTCCTCCCAGCTCCGCCAGGCGACACTGGAGATCCAGTCGCTGGAGGAGTGAACAGCGGGCCATGCGGCCCGGCGGGGGCCTGTGGTCAGCGGCCCCGCATGATCAGTGACATGCCTTCGCTGCGGGTCGCCGGGCTGAGGAACTGGCCGCGCACCGCTGACGTCACCGTGGTCGCGCCGGGCTTGCGCACGCCCCGCATGGACATGCACAGGTGCTCGGCCTCGACGACGACCATCACCCCGCGCGGGTCCAGGACGTCGACGAGCGCGTCCGCGACCTGCGAGGTGAGGCGCTCCTGCACCTGCGGGCGGCGGGCGTACAGGTCGACCAGCCGGGCGAGCTTGGACAGACCGGTGATCTGCCCCTTCTCGTTCGGGATGTAGGCCACGTGCGCCTTGCCGGCGAAGACCACGAGGTGGTGCTCGCACAGCGACGAGAAGTCGATGTCGCGGACGAGGACCATCTCGTCGTGGCCCTCGTCGAACACCGTGGTGAGGACCTCGGCCGGGTCGCGGCCGAGCCCCTCGACGGCCTCCTGGTAGGCGCGGGCCACCCGGTCCGGCGTCTTGCGCAGGCCTTCGCGGTCCGGGTCCTCGCCGATGCCGATCAGCAGCTCGCGCACAGCGCGGGCGACCCGGTCGTGGTCGAACGGGCGGACCAGATCGGGCCGCTTCGGCCGTCGCCCGCCTGCGCCCTCCGCCAGGGTGCCCGCCCTGCCCGTTGCCCCCGTCTTTCCGGCAGGAGAGCCGTTCTCCGCGCCTGACCCTGCGAAGGCTTCACCGGGCTCGGTTCCGACGGATCCCGCCGCCGGGGCGCCGTCGTGGCGCGTGACAGTCCGCGCCTCGTCGGAATCGGAGCTCAACGGCGTCTCCTGTCGTCATCGTTGTCCCAGGTGGGAGGCGCCCACGGATTGGCGATCCGGGGTGATTCGGGCCCTGGGGCACCGCCCTGCCCCACGGGGCCGGCCGGGTCCTGCCCCGGCCCACCGGGCACCGGATCGCCGCTGGGCGGCGCCGGGTGCTGCGGAACGGCCGGGTCGGGTGCCCCCGCGGGGCGGACGGCATGGCCGCCGTTCCCGTTCCCGTTCGGCGCGCCGCCGTTCGTCGTGGTGTGGCCGGACGGTGCGCCCTTGACCATCTCCGTGACGCCCGACGGGACGAGGCCCAGCTCGGCCGGGGTCTGGACCGGCGGCCGGTCGGAGGGGATGCGTCGCCCGACACCCGTGTAGGAGCCGCGGCTGGGCCGCTTCTGGACGGTCGCGAAGACCTCGAGGAGGTCGTCCTTGCTCAGCGTCTCGATGTCCATCAACCGCAGGACCAGGTTGTCGAGGACGTCGCGGTAGGTGACCAGGATCTCCCACGCCTCGTCGTGCGCGGACTCGATGAGGCGGCGCACCTCGTCGTCGATCTCGCTGGCGACCTCTTCGGAGTAGTCCCGCTGGTGGCCCATGTCGCGGCCGAGGAAGACCTCACCGGACTCGCTGCCGAACTTGATCGCGCCCAGCTTGTCGCTCATGCCGTACTGGGTGATCATCGCGCGGGCGATCTGGGTCGCCTTCTCGATGTCGTCGCTGGCGCCGGTGGTGGGCTCGTGGAAGACGAGCTCCTCCGCGGTGCGGCCGCCAAGCAGGACGGCGAGCCGGTCAAGCATCTCCGACCTGGTCGACAGGTACTTGTCCTCCAGCGGGAGCTGCATCGTGTACCCGAGGGCGCGGCCCCGCGGCAGGATGGTGATCTTGTGTACCGGGTCGGCGTTGGGGAGGGCGTGCGCCACGAGCGCGTGACCGCCCTCGTGGTAGGCGATCCGCTTCTTCTCCTTGTCGCTCATCGCCCGGGTCTTGCGCTCCGGCCCGGCCATCACGCGGTCGATCGACTCCTCCAGCAGCGCGGAGGAGATGAACCGGACGTCCGACCGGGCGGCCAGCAGGGCCGCCTCGTTCAGCACGTTCGCGAGGTCGGCACCGGTGAAGCCGGGGGTGCGCCGCGCGATGATGAGCATGTCGACGTCCGGCCCGATGGGCTTGCCCTTGGCGTGGACCTTCAGGATCGCCTCGCGCCCGAGAAGGTCGGGGCGGTCGACGACGATCTGGCGGTCGAACCGGCCGGGGCGCAGCAGCGCCGGGTCGAGGATGTCGGGCCGGTTGGTGGCGGCGATCAGGATCACGCCGCCCTTCACGTCGAAGCCGTCCATCTCGACGAGGAGCTGGTTGAGGGTCTGCTCGCGCTCGTCGTGGCCGCCGCCCAGACCCGCCCCGCGGTGCCGGCCGACGGCGTCGATCTCGTCGACGAAGATGATGGCGGGAGCGTTCGCCTTGGCCTGCTCGAACAGGTCGCGGACCCGGCTCGCGCCGACACCGACGAACATCTCGACGAAGTCGGAGCCGGAGATCGAGTAGAAGGGAACGCCGGCCTCACCGGCGACCGCCCGGGCGAGCAGCGTCTTGCCGGTGCCGGGCGGCCCGTAGAGCAGCACGCCCTTGGGGATCTTGGCGCCGATGGCCTGGAACTTGCCCGGGTTCTCCAGGAACTCCTTGATCTCCTGGAGCTCCTCGATCGCCTCGTCGGAGCCCGCGACATCCGCGAATGTGGTCTTGGGTGTGTCCTTGCTGACCAGTTTCGCCTTGGACTTGCCGAAGTTCATGACGCGGTTGCCGCCGCCCTGCATCTGGTTCATGAAGAACAGCAGCAGGATCACGATGAGGACCACGGGCAGCAGGTTCAGCAGCAGTGAGACGAGGACGTTCCCGCGGTCGACGGTGACCTCGTACTTGATGTTCTGCTGCTTGAGCTCGTTGGCGAGGGTGAGCGCCTGCTCGGTCGCGAAGGACGACTCGTACTTCTGGCCGTTCCCCAGCTCGATCCGGATGATCTGCTTCGAGTCCTGGATCGTCGCCTCGGTGACCCGGGAGTCGGCCTCGGCGCTGGAGCTCTGGTCAATCTTCTGCTGGACGAAGCTGAGGTCCGTCTTCTCGTACTCACTGGGCCCGGAGAGCACCCCGGTCGTGAGGATGATCACGAAGAGGGCCAGGAGTAGCAGGGGCACCCAGCCGCGGAAGATTCGTCTTGGAGTCATCTGTTTGGAGCGCCGGACACAAGCGCTCCACCCTCCTGCCGTGTGTGCTGCCCTCGATCGGGATTCCCTTGTGCCGAGGGTACCGCCGGTACGCGCATCTCACCGCCCGTACATCCGAGCAACGGACCGCGGGGCCGCACTGTTCCATGGCCGCTCGACGGCCGCTCCTGGCCGCGCACCGGCGCCGGCCCCACGCCGGTGGCCCCGGGTGCCGCGGAGCTGACCCCCAGGCCGGGTCAGGCGCGCCGGGCGATCGCCTCGGGTGTCAGCGTCCCGACGAAGGGCAGGGTCCGGTAGTGCTCCGCGTAGTCGAGGCCGTACCCGACGACGAAGGCGCTCGGGATGTCGAAGCCCACGTACCGCAGGTCGACGTCGACGGTGATCGCCTCGGGCTTGCGGAACAGTGCCAGCACCTCGAGCGACGCCGGCCCCCGCGACCGCAGGTTCCGCAGCAGCCAGGACAGGGTCAGCCCGGAGTCGATGATGTCCTCGACGACCAGCACGTCCCGCCCCTCGATGGAACGGTCGAGGTCCTTGAGGATGCGGACCACACCGGAGGACGACGTCGTCGACCCGTAGGACGAGACGGCCATGAACTCCATCGTGATCGGCACGGTCAGCGCGCGGGACAGGTCCGCCATCACCATCACCGCGCCCTTGAGGACACCGACCAGGAGGATTTCGCGACCGGCGTAGTCCGCGTCCACGCGCGCCGCCAGTTCCGCGATCTTCGTCGCGATCTCCTGCTCGCTGACGAGGACGTCGCCGATGTCGGGATGGACCCGAGCCGGGGACACCTCCGCAGCGGGGATCGAGGTGCCGTCGTTGTCGGCCTTCGCCGTCGCCGCCTGGCTCACCAGCCTGTCCTCCTGGTCGGGTGCTGGGTGGACCGGCCCGGCGACGCCCGGTTCCGCGGGTTCGGCGGGAATCGGCGCGTCTGGACCGGCGATGGCGATCCTGCCACCAGTCCGGCGTGCCAGCACGCCTGACGGGAGCGGGACCGGCTTCTGCCCGCGCCAACGGGTCACAAGTTCCTCGACCGCCCAGATGTGCGAGGCACGCAGCGCGGAGGCTGACGAGCCCGCGCTCAGCGCGGCCCTGCGCAGCACCCGGCCTCGCACCGCCCGGGAAAGGGGGGCCAGCGCCTGGACGTCGAGCTCCACCCGCGCCGGACGGAGCGCCGCCTGCGCCGGGTCGGGCTCTGCCGGGGCCTGCGGCGGGGCAGTGGCGGTGAGGCCGAGATAGGCGTCGTCGGCCAGCGCCTCCAGCGCGTCAGCGTCCGCCCGCAGCAGGTCCGCGGTGCGGGCCAGCGCCTCGGCGATACCGGGCCCGAGCTCAGCCTCCAGGACGGGTAGCACCGTCGCGCGGGTACGAGCCCGGGCGAACGCCGGGTCGGCGTTGGTCGGGTCCTCCCAGAAGGGGAGGTCGAGGAACTGACAGGCCTCGCGGGTATGTGCCCGCCGCAGGCCGAGCAGCGGCCGGCGGACCAGGCCGTCGGCGGCGGGCATGCCGCTCAGTGAGCGTGCCCCGGAGCCGCGTGCGAGCCGCAGCAGCACGGTCTCGGCCTGGTCGTCGAGGGTGTGACCGAGCAGCACGGCGTGCGCCTGCAGCCGCCTGGCTGCCGCGAGCAGGGCAGCCCGGCGGGCGTCCCGCGCGGCGCCCTCGGAACGGGGCGTGGGTGCCGCCAGGATCTCGACCGGGGACAACCCCAGGCTCTCGCCCTGCGCTGCGACCCCGGCCGCGCGGGCGGACGACGTGTCGTCCCAGGCGTGGTCCACCGTCAGCAGGCCGGCGCGCAGTGCGCGGCGGGGCGCGACGAACGCCAGGGCGGCGGCGAGAGCCAACGAGTCGGAGCCGCCCGAGCAGGCGACGAGAACGAGCCCGCCGGGCGGAATGTCGGCCACCGCGTCGCGGACGGCCAGCCGCACCGCCGACAGCGACGGCGCCGGCATGCCCGCAACGGACGCCGAGGCCGGGCCGGGGGCGGGCCGGGCCGCCGTCACAGCGGTCGCCCGCGCTGCCCGCGCTGCCCGCCGTTCACACGGACCGGGCCGTCACGCGGACATCGACGGCCGGGTGCCGAGCACCCGAAGCATCCAGGCCCCCGGGTCGGCCAGCTCCGGACGGGTGGGCAGTGTCTGCGGCGACTGCCACACGTGGTTGAACCCCCCGACCCCGACCTCGGCCACGACGGCCCGGACGAAGGCGCCGCCCTGCCGGTACTGCTGCATCTTCAGGTCCAGCCCGAGCAGGCGGCGCAGGAACCGGTCGATGGGTGAGCCGCCGGAGCGCCGGTTGTCGAACTTGGCGCGGATGTCGGCCACCGTCGGGACGACCTGCGGGCCGACCGCGTCCATGACCTGGTCGGCGTGGCCCTCCAACAGGGTCATCAGCGCCTGCAGGCGATCCAGGACCTCGCGCTGCGCCGGTGTCTGCAGGGCCTCGACCACACTCGTCGTCTCCGGGCCGTGATCGCGGACCGCGCTGCGCAGTGCGGTGACAGCGGCCCGCACCCGGTCGGCCAGCACGTCCGGATCGAGGTCGGTGGCGGCGATGAACGCCGTGATCTCGGACTCCAGGTGCTCCCGCAGCCAGGGAACGGCGGTGAACTGGCTGCGGTGGGTCTGCTCGTGCAGGCACACCCAGAGTCGGAAGTCGTGGGGGACGACGTTGAGCGTCTCCTCCGCGTGGGCGATGTTGGGGGCCACCAGGCTCAGCCGGCCGACCGGAAGCACGACCGACGCCGCCAGGGCCGCCGCGTCGAGGGCCGACCCCGGCGCCGCACCCGCGGCGGGCCTGGCGAGCAGCGGCGACCCGGCCCCGCTGCCGCCCTCCTCGTACTCCTCGGGTGGGAGGAAGATCTCGAACTGGCCGAGCACCTTCCCGGCCAGGTAGGCGAGCGCCGACCCGATCTGGATGCCGGTGACCCGCCGACCCAGACTGGCCGAGAGACGGCCCCGGCTCTGCTCGGACAGCTTGCCCATCAGCGGGGCGGTGGCCACCCGCAGCCCGGCGACGTTGGAGCGCACCCACTCGGGACGGTCGACCACCGCGATCGGCGTGGCCGGACCGGCGGGAACCAGCCGGGTGTACTCCTGAACATGGCCCTCGGCCACCACTGCGAGTCGCCGCAGCTCCGACACGATCTCGTCCGCCTCCGCGCGACTGCGCTGCGGGCCGGGTCGGACGAGCTTTTTCGCCGTTGTTACAGCGAGTCCCCAGTCGACCAGCTCAGCGTCCACGAATACGAGCGTACCGGGCCTGTGCCCACCTGGCCCGCCCGATCGGACGATCCTGTCCGTGCAGCCGAGGTCGACCAGCACTTTTTTCAAATGATTTCTGGAAAAGCTCACAGATGCCTGAAGGCAATACTCTGATCTCCCCGCGTTCCGGCGGACGAGCAGTTCAGCCCTGCGGCAGCGGCGGCACGGAGGACCCCGGCAGGGCCGGGCGGGTCGGCGGGGACGCCGCCGCCGGGCACCCGCAGGAGGCGAGTGCTGTGGCCACCCGGTCCAGCGCCATCTTGGTGAGGCCCTGCTCCTCGACCGGGGCGAACAGGCCGAACAGCAACAGCCGCCCGTCGGCGTCGGTGACCACACCGGCCAGACTCGTCACAATGCGCAGGCTGCCGGTCTTCGCCCGCACGACACCGGCGGCCGACGAGGTGTCGGCCGCCCCGTAACGATCCCCGAGGGTTCCGGTGAACCCTGCGACCGGCAGCCCGGACAGGACGGTCCGCAGCGCGGGATGCCCAGGCATGACCGCGGTTCGCAGGGCGGCGACCAGGGTCGCCGGGGCGATCCGGTTGTCGATCGACAGGCCGCTGGTGTCCCGCAGGACCGCGCCCTCGGTCGGGATGCCCGCGTCGCGCAACGCGCCCAGCACGCCCTGGGCCGCCCCGTCGAAGGTCGCCGGCAGCCCCCGGGCCACGGCGACCTGCCGGCCCAGGCTTTCCGCCAGGTCGTTGTCCGAGTCGGTGAGCATGCGCTCGACCAGGACGGCGATCGTCGGGCTGTCTACCGAGCCGACCTCGTGCGCGGCGGGATCGGCGCGGCCGATGGTCACCGCGCCGACGGGAACCCCGGCGGCGCCGAGCGCCGCGGCGAACGCCCCGGCGGCGGCGGCGTCAGGTGTGGGTGTGCGCGGCCCGCCCGCGCCCGGCGCGGACCGCCCGGCGTCCACCTCGAGGGCGGAGACCGGGGTGACGTTTCCGTCCGAGACGTAGCCGTCCCGCCAGCCGGCAGCGGTCGTCGGGCCGGAGTACGCGGTGCCGTCACCGATCACCGTGCCGACCGCCGTGATGCCGGCGTCGTGCACCTGGCGGGCGAGGTCGCTCAGGCGGGCCGCGGGCGGGTAGCCGGCCGGGCCCGTGCTGGCGGTCAGGGTGGGATCGCCGCCGCCGACCAGCCACAGGGTGCCGCCCGGTGTGGTGGCAGCGCCGCCGGCCGGGGGGAGGTAGACCGCTCGGGTGGTGAGGGTGGTGTCCGGATCGAGCGCGGTGAGCGCGGCGGTGGCCGTCGCGATCTTGATCGTGGAGGCCGGGGCGGTCGGCGTGGTGGCCCGATGGGTGACCAGTACCTGACCGGTCAGCGCGTCGACCACCAGCGCCGCGGGATCGCCGAGGATCGGGTCGGCGAGCGCGCCGGCCAGCCGCGCGGCCACCGCGGCGGGGTCGGCCTTCGGGGCGTCCGGGTCCAGGCCGGGCAGGGCCGACGCCTCGGCGCGGGGCCCCGCGAGGGGAGGGGCCGAGCTGCCGGGGGTCGGCGCGGGCGCGGTCGACAGCGATCCGGCCAGCAGCGCGCCGGCGAGGGCCGTGAGGCCACCGGTCCGCGCGGCCAGCGGCACTGATGTCACCCGCGGAAGATTACGCAGCCCCGCAGCTCCCGGACAGCCCTGTGCCGCGCACGCCCGTATTGACACGGTGGGGATCTTGTTCGGCATGCCGGGACGGGCTCGATCTCCCGGGAACGGCGTCGTCGTTTCCGGCCGCGGCCGGTCGGCCGGCGGCCGGGTCGCGTGGGCTCCGGACGTGGGGGAACATCTCCCTCACATCGGCGGGGCGGGTGCGTTCGGGGGGAGAAACGGCCGGCGGATCTCCGCCGGACAGCTGGTGTGGGGTACGAAGAAGACCACACTTCCGGGCTCGCGCAGAGGTGCAACGGGCACGATGTACCGGACGGGGTACCGGACGGGCGCGACATCCGGCCGCGGTGACCGGCGAGTCGGGGGCCCGACCGGGCCCCCGCCACGTCCCGCCGTCGCGCGCAGGGCACAGTGGACCCGCACGCACTCCGGTCACGGCCGGGTGCCAGGCAGCCGGCCCGCGAGGTATGCGCGGCGTTTGCCCGGCGCGAGGTGGGACCAGCGTGCGTACGGCAGAACAGATCCGGCCGTCGGCGCCGGACGGACCGAAGGAGACAGGGAACGGCGTGGACCTTGAGTTCGATGTGACCATCGAGATCCCCAAGGGGCAGCGCAACAAGTACGAGATGGATCACCACACCGGGCGTATCCGGCTCGACCGGATGCTGTTCACGTCCACCCACTACCCGTCCGACTACGGGTTCATCGAGGGCACCCTCGGTCGGGACGGTGACCCGCTCGACGCGCTCGTCCTGCTGGAGGAGCCGACGTTCCCGGGCTGCCTGGTGCGGTGCCGGACCATCGGAATGTTCCGCATGACGGACGAGAAGGGCCCGGACGACAAGGTCCTGTGCGTCCCGGTCGCGGACGTCCGCCAGGAGCACCTGCGTGACATCCGTCACCTTCCGGAGTTCGACCGGCTGGAGATCCAGCACTTCTTCGAGGTCTACAAGGACCTGGAGCCCGGCAAGTCGGTGGAGGGCGCCTCCTGGGTCGACCGCCGCGACGCCGAGAAGGAGATTCTCGACTCGATCACCCGACTCAAGGACTCCGAGGCCGAGCATGGTGCTGACGATGCCGAGCACGCCCGCACGGCGTGACCGGAGTGTGACGCCCGCACGCTGAGATCTGGGCGTGCCGTCGCGGGCGGCTGGTGGGGAAACAACCCGCCGGCCGCCCTTTTCCGTGTGGGACGAGGCTCCGGGGCGGCCCGCAGTACGCGTCGGCACGTTGTGCGGGCCAGCACGTAGCAGGCCGGAACGCTGTGGGCCGGTCGCTGCACGGGTTCGCGGGACGGTTCCGGCTGTGCGCACCGAGCTGCCGGCGGGAGGCTCGCGCTCGGGGCTCTCCCCGATCAGAACTGAATGTGAGCCGGAGGCGGGGATTGAACCCGCGACCTATCGCTTACGAGGCGATTGCTCTGCCACTGAGCTACTCCGGCGACTGCTGGGCGAGTGCGGGTTCACAGACACCGTCACCGCCCTGCCCGCACGAGTATGCCAGACGGGAGCCCGGTGGCGATCGGCACCCGCGGCCGGGGTTGCGCATCCACCCACAGCCGTTCGCATCCCGTGACGCACCCGGTGGGCCGCCGGTCGCGTGCCGACGTCGGGACGTCACTGATCTGACGTTCTGAGCAGTAAGCCACGCGAGGTGGACCGTCGGTTGCCCCGCAGAAGGGCCGAGATCGGGACGTGCACTGATCGCATGTCGGGCAGGGCTTTCCGTGACGAAATCGCGAGCGGTTCTCCGGACGGGTCGGTCTGAAGGTGCCGAAAAGGCACCCCCGGTCGCAGTGGCTCCGGTGAGGTTGCGTAGGGTTTCGCTCCATGACCGGGGCCGGGGAAGGTGCGCCAGGAACGACGCGCGGAGCGTCGCTGCTGATTGCCGAAGACGACGAGGCATCGCGGATCGCACTGGCGCGCAGCCTTGAGCGATTCGGGTACCGCGTGCTGGAGGCTGCGGACGGCGAGGCGGCGCTGCGGCTGTTCCAGACCACCGAGGTGGATCTCGTTGTGCTGGACGTGGCAATGCCGAGGATGGACGGCTTCGCCGTCCTGAGTCGGCTGCGGCAGACCAGCGAGGTTCCGGTGATCATGCTCACCGGCCGTGCCGAGGAGGTTGACCGGGTTGTCGGCCTCGAGCTGGGCGCCGACGACTACGTGGTCAAGCCGTACTCGCTGCGTGAGCTGGTCGCCCGGGTCCGCGCCCGGCTGCGCCGCCGGCCCGTGGAGGCCCCGCCGCAGCGCACGGGCGACGGCAACGAGCCGCTCGTCTACGGCGACGTCTCGATCGACCTGCGGGCCCGTGAGGTGGCCGTCGCCGGCGAGCGGGTGGACCTGACCGCACGCGAGTACGAGCTGCTGGCCTTCCTGGCCCGGCACCCTCGCCGGGTGTTCAGCCGGGAGGAGCTGCTGGAACAGGTCTGGGGGACCCGGTTCCAGGATCCAGCCACCGTGACCGAACATGTGCGGCGCGTGCGGACCAAGGTCGAGGGCAGACCGCCACAACGCCGGCTCGTCACCACACTGCGGGGAATGGGCTACCGCTTCGATCCGTGAGTTCGATCGGCTCGCGGAGCTCCTTGTCGTCGAGGTCCAACTCGATGATCGACCCGTTCGGGACGGGGTTGCCCCGCTGGTGCTCCCGGTAGCCGCCCATGTCGAGGCGGTCGACACTGCCCGCGCGGCTGCGCAGGCACCAGTCCACCGCGCGGATGAACATTCCGTGGCTGAAGACCACGACGAGGCCATCGGGGATCAGGCTCAGCCGGGCCAGCAGCCGATCGGCGCGGTCCATCAGCCCGGCGAACGACTCGCAGCCGAGATCCGGCCGGTCGACCGCATACGGGTTCGCCGCGTGCCAGTACGTCTCGGCGAACGGCGCGCGCTCCCGGTCACTGAGGTTCTGGCCGTGCAGGCTGCCCAGATAGGTGAACTCCTGCACCTCCCAGATCTCCTCGGGCACGGTGGGGAACCTGCGGGAAGTCGGCCGGGCGGTGCGCCGAGCCCGCAGGAAACTCGAGGTCACAACCAGCGACGGGGCGCGCGGAACCGCGTCGGCCACGACGTCGGCCTGCCGCAGACCCAGCTCGGTCAGCGCGATGTCATGCGGATCCGCGGTCGGCAGACCCGCGTTCGCCATGCTCTCCCCGTGTCTTACCAACCACGTCAACCGTCCCACGGTGCCCCCCGGATCGTGTAGGCGTACTCGGTTTGCGGGCAGCGGAACGGACCTCGGCAAGCTGCCGCCCGCGTGCCCTGGCATGCGCTGTGTGTCTGTCTACTGCTCCCCGCGTCGGCGGGACCGCCTGCGCCGCTCCGAGGGCGCTGAGGGCTCCGAGGGCGCTGAGGGCTCCGAGCCGGAGACGTCCGGCGGGACACCCGGGTGCCCGGGCCCCTCAGCAGCCCCGGCGGTCGGCCTCGGTGCCCCCTCCGCCCACGCGGCGGCTTCCGCTCCCGGGCCCACGGCGCAGCCCGGCGGTCCGGAAACTGGCGATTCGGAAATGGTCGATTCGGAGGCTGGCTGCTCCGAGGCCGGCTGCTGGGAGCCGTGGGTCGCCTCGTACGCCTGACGGGATCCGCAGACGTCCGCGTGTGAGCAGCTGTGCCGGCCTCCGCCGTCGAGCTCGACCGTCACCTGCTGGCGGGGGACGTCGTGGCCGACCACACGGCCGTCACCGACCGGAGTCGAGGCGCGTTCGCCGAGGGCGGGAACCCCGGCGGTGAACTGCTCGTAGAGCGGATGCTCGTAGCGGAGGCAGCACATCAGCCGTCCGCAGGCGCCGCTGATCCGCATCGGGTTCAGCGAGAGGTTCTGATCCTTGGCCATGCGTACGCTCACCGGCTCGAAGTCGGTGAGGAAGGTGGAGCAGCAGAGGTCCCGCCCACAGGAACCGATGCCCCCCTGGAGCTTGGCGCTGTCCCGGGCCGAGAGCTGGCGCAGCTGCACCCGGGCGGAGAGGGTTCGGTTGAGATCGCGGACCAGCGAACGGAAATCGACCCGGTTCTCCGCGGTGAAATAGATGGTGATCGCGTTTGTCGCGAGGACGACATCCACGCCGATGACCTTCATCGGCAGGCCATGTTCCCGGACGAGTCTGCGGGCGGCGACCCTGGCCTGCGCCCGGCGCCGCCGGGAGGCGTCGTTGCGCCGCAGATCCTCCTCGCCGGCGAGCCCGGCCAGGACAGGCAGGCCGCCGACGTCCTCGCTGACCCACTGCGGGGCCCATACGCAGGTTGCGACCTCGGCGCCCTCGTCGGTCGGGACCAGCACCCGGTCGCCCACCCGCGGGCTGTGCGGGCCGGGGTCGGCGTAGTACAGACGACCCCGCCGGGAGAAGGACACCGCACACATCATCGGCATGCGACGGCCCGCCACCTTTCCCGCTCGGGTGTCCGGTACACCCGGAGAAGACTATGACGGGTATGGCGTCAGCACCCTCGGTTCGCACATCTCGGACCGCCCGGTGATGCCGGCGGGCCCCACAGCCACCGGCCGCGACCAGAGGGGTCTGCACCGGTTCGGACGGGTCCGCGCCGTGCCGTCATCCGATCCGGGCGGCCCCCGGAAGACGGTAGACGGCGAACGGTGCGACGATCACCGGCCGGGCGACGTTGCGGACCGGCGTCCCGCCCGGGGTGCGGCCCATCTCCTGGCCGTGGTGGGCATGCCCGTGGACGGCAAGCGCGGTCGCCGGCTCCCGGGTGGGCCGGGCCGCGGCCGTGGCCCGGCGGCGCCCTGCGGCCGGGTGCGGCTCCGGCCAGACGCCGAGGCGGGGCAGAGTCGCCGCGTTGCCCGCCCGCCGGCCGCCTTCGGCGCGTGCGGTGGCAGCCCCGGTGCCCGCATAGGCCCACCACGAGGAGGTGGACCCCTGGCTGCCCGGGTGGTCAGCGCCGGCCGGGGAGTCCGCGGGGGCGGCGCCGGCCAGCGCACCGTCGATGGCGGCGCCGAGCAGGGAACTGCCGAGATACCGGTGGATCGCGGGGTCCTCGCCGGTGAGCGTGTCCGCGACCGGCGCGTAGTGCGTCAGCGCGATGCGCAGGTCGGTGTCAAGCCTCGCCAGTGCGTCACGGAGCTGGTAGGCCTCGTCCGCGCCGGGAGGACCGCTGGCCGCATGGCCCTGCGGGAAGCCCTTCACCCCGGCGACCCCCACCTGGCCACCGGGCGTCTCGACAGTTGTCGCGGTGCCGTCGAGAACGATGGCGCCGACAGCGCCGAGCATCGCCGCGACCTGGTCGCCCACGCCGGTGTCATGGTCGTGGTTGCCAAGTACGGCCACCACCGGCAGGTCCAGGTTCCCGACGACAGCGCACAGCTCCGCCGCGGATTCGGGATCGCCCCGGTTGGTCAGGTCCCCGGCGAGCAGAAGAAGATCCGCGACCAGGGCCGCGCGCTGGTAGACGGGCCGGAGGCGGTGCGCGGACCCGGGAACGACGTGAAGGTCCCCGACAGCCGCAACCCGCATGATCATCCCCCCGTCCCGTACGGCGGCGACACGCCGCCCGGTCGCCGCCGGTGCCCGTCTCCGGGTGGCGACGTCACGCAACAGGTTCTCACGCGTCGCGTAGCGCGAGCGCGAGCGACTCCGTGGTGAGCTGCGGCACGAGTCCAGGATTGTCCGCGAGTGTCTGTCGGGTCGCCAGGACGGCCTCCCAGCGGCGCAGCGTCTGCTCCGGAGTGGCCGTGGCCGCCAGTCGCTCGATGGCCTCCGCGTGGTCCGGGTGGACGGGGGCCACACCCGCCCGCAGCTGATGGGCCAGGACGTCCCGGTACAGGCCGGCGAGATCGACCAGCGCCCGGTCGAGGGAGTCGAGGACGGTGCGCCGCCCGCGGCTCTTCTGCGTCCGCTCGAGTTCCTTGAGTGCTCCGGCGGCGCCGCGGACCTGGATCGACTTCGGCTTGGCACCTGCCCGCCCGCCGCCGCGGGCGGAGGCGGAGCGGGTGCCGGCCGAGGTCGCGCCCACTCCGAGGGCGGTCTTGAGTGCTTCCGTCTCGGCCTCGTCCCGGTCGGCGTTGGCGGCCTGTGCGTCGGCGTTGGCGGCGTCGACCAGATCGGCCGCGGCCGCCAGGCAGTCACCGACCCGGTTCAGCCGGGACGGCAGCCGTAGGACCGCCTCCCGGCGGGCCCGGGCCTGCGGGTCCGCGGCCAGCCGCCGGGCCTGCCCGACATGCCCCTGGGAAGCCTGCGCGACCATGCGCGCCAGTCCCGCGTCGACACCCTCCCGCACGAGGGCGGCGGTGACGTCGTCAACCGACGGCAGGCGCAGCGCCACGGACCGGCAGCGGGACCGGATCGTCGGCAAAACGTCGTCGACGGACGGCGCGCAGAGCAGGAACACCGCCCGTTCGGCCGGCTCCTCCAGGGCTTTGAGCAGAGCGTTCGCCGCCGAGTCGGTGAACCGGTCGGCATCGTCGATCAGCAGGATGCGCCACCGGCCGGCACTGGGAGCGCTGGCGGCGTCCCGGATCAGGGCGCGCACGTCGCGCACCCCGATCGACAGCCCCTCCGGGCGGACGGTGCGCAGGTCGGCGGCGGTGTCGGACAGGACGGTGTGACAGCCCGGGCACCGGCCGCAGCCGGGCGCGCTGTTCTCGCAGAGCAGCGCGGCGGCGAAGGCGCGGGCGGCGACGGCCAGGCCGGACCCGGCCGGCCCGGTGAACAGCCAGGAATGAGTCATTCCGGCGCGGGCCGCGGCGAGCGGGCCCTGCGTCGTCACCAGCGCGGCCGCGCGTGCCGCCGCGGTGAGCGTCGAGACGACGGAGTCCTGCCCGACCAGCGCATCCCAGACCGTCACCCGCACATTGTCCACCCCTGCACTGCCTTGCCCGGGTGGCCCTGGCAGCCCGCGACGTCCGGGCGCCGTCAGACGGCGGCGGCCTCGGTCCCGCTGACGAGGCGGCCGGCGATCAGCGGGCGAATCCTGCGGTGCAGCTCCTGCGCGGACAGCGTGCCGTCGAAGGTGACGTGTCGGTCCGGATCCTCCTCGGCGAGCCGGCGGAACTGCTCCCGCACCCGCTGCTGGTACGCCGCCGAAGCCGGGCCGTTGCCGTTGTCCTTGCCGTTATCCTTCTCCTTGCCGTTGCCAGCGCCGTCGGGTGTCGGTGCCAGGTCGGGTGGCAGATCCAGCAGGATCGTGACGTCGGGCAGCAACGAGTGGGTCGCCCACTGGGCCAGCACGGCCAGCTCGTTGCGGTCGAGACGCTGGTCGGCCCCCTGGTAGGCGATCGAGGAGTCCGCGTACCGGTCGGTCAGGACAATCGCGCCGCGGGCGAGCGCGGGCTCGATGATCCGCGCGACCTGCTCGGCCCGGTCGGCCGCGTCCAGCAGGGCCTCGGTCCGCACGCTCGGGCGGGTGGACGGGTCGTCCAGCAGCTCGCGCAGGCCGGTCCCGAGCGGGGTCCCGCTCTTCTCCCGGACGACGACGACCTCGCGCCCGCTGGCCGCGAGCCACTCCTCGAGCAGTTCGAGCTGCGCCGCCGTACCGGCACCAGCGGCACCCTCGACGGTGACGAACAGCCCGGCGTGCCGGGGCCGCCGACTGGGGCGGTACCGACGCCCCCGCACCGCGTTCCACAGCTCCGGCAGGACGGCCTCGCCGACCTTGTCATCCATCTGCCGGTAGGAGAACAGGCCCACGGCGACGGCCAGCAGCCCGCCGCCCAGCAGCACGGCGGTGACCCCGTCCGCACGGACGTTGATGTCCCCCCACAGGTGGACCTCGTGAAAGCCGATCAGCCCCACGAGGCCCGGGGCGGCCGCCAGGACGAGCAGAAGGTCCACCCGGACCAGCGACTGCACCAGCGCGAACGTGCGGCCGCGCAGCTCGTCGGCCACCTCGGCCTGCAGCAGGGTGTAGCCGGTGACCCAGGCGACGCCGGCGAAGGCGCCGACGAGCACGACCAGGATGCAGGCGATCACCAGGTTCGGGATGATCGCGACGATGACCAGCGTGATACCCGCACCGGTGACACAGACGCCGAACAGGCGGGTCCGGCTGTAGTCGCCGAGCAGCCGCGGCCCGGCGGCCATCCCGCTCGCCAGACCGATGAAGACGGCACCGAAGAGCACACCGTAGGCGGAGTCGCCGCCGCCGAGGAGCTCGACGTAGAGCTTGCCGAGCGCGACCACGCAGCCGGCCCCGGCGAAACCGCCGAGAATGCCCACGACGAGCCCGCGGACGAGCCGGTCCTGGCCGACGAACTTCCAGCCCTCGGTGATCGAGGCGAAGAAGCCCGGCTCGGAGCCGTGCTCGGGCCGTTCCGCGCGGCCGATCGAGCGCAGGCCCCAGATCACGACAGCGGAGCCGAGGAACGTGGCGGCGTTGAAGTACAGCGCGATGTCGAGCGAGCGGTCCTCGAAGAAGCTGATGCTCGGTGCCAGGGCGCGGGACACCGTGGCGAGCAGTGTGAAGATCGCAGCCGCGAGCGGGGCCGTGCCGTAGGTCGTGATCAGGCTGAGCGTGTTGGCCGCCGCGAGCCGGTTGCGCGGGACCAGGTGCGGGATCGAGGCCTCCTTGGCCGGCGCCCAGACCAGGCTGACGCATTCGACCAGGAAGGAGGCGATCAACAGCCATTCGAGTGTGCCGACGATCGGGATCGACAGGAACAGCGCGAACCGCAGGACATCGGTGACGACCATCGTCAGCCGGCGGTCGAGGCGGTCGGCGATCGCACCGGCGAGCGGGCCCAGCACCAGGGCGGGCAGCAGCCGGACGATCAGCAGTGAGCCGATCGCGTACGCCTTGCCGGAGAAACTGGTGGTGAGCTCGGTGACGAGTGCCGTGGTCGCGAGCAGGCCCAGCCAGTCGCCCAGACTCGACAGGCTGAGCTGGATCCACATCCGGCGGAACTCGGGGATGCGCAGGACGGCCCGCACATCGCTGTCCGAGCCGTCGGAGGTGCGCGACCGCGGCGGTGGCGAGGGCACCGTCGTGACCGGGTGGCGGCTGAGCGGCCGGCGGACCCGCATGCGCGGGGCCCGCCGCCGCGCGCCGGCGCCCGCCCGGTCACTGTTGGCCGGGTTCTGCTCGTGTCGGCGATCCTGCTCGTGTCGCTGCCCCTGGGCCTGGGGCTGCTCCTGTTCGTGTCGCTGCTCCCGGTCGGCCGGGGCGGCGGCGTTCGCCGCGGTCCCGCCAGCCGGGACCTGTATCGGTGTGCCTTCCAGATCGCCGCGGCTTTCGCCGACGGGCAGATCCATCAGCCGGACCGTCGCGAGCCGCCGGAGGCGGCTCCGGGAGCTCCGGCGGCTCCGGTGCCGCCGTCGCTGCCACCCTCGGCGCCACCGGTGGCCGCCGGTGGCGCCGAGGGCCCACTCGCATCCTTGCCAGCGCTCGTGGCTCTCGACGTGGTCCTGGCCGTGCTGGCCGGTTTGTCCTTGTCCGCCGCCGTGCTCCTGGTCGCCGACTTCGACTTCGCCGGGGTCTTCTCGGCCGTGCTCTTGGCGGTCGAGCGAGACTTGGCTGTGGCCTTGGTCGTGCTCTTGGCAGGCGCCTTCGTGGTGGACTTCGTGGTCCGCCGGGTGGTCGTGGTGCCCCGGGCCCGGCGGTCCGCCAGCAGCTCCGCGGCCCGCTCGGTGCTGATCGTCTCGACCGCGTCACCCTTGCGCAGACTGGCGTTCGTCTCGCCGTCGGTCACGTAGGGCCCGAAACGCCCCTCCCGGACGACGATCGGGCGCTCGGTCGCCGGGTCCTGCCCCAGCTCGCGCAGCGGCGGGGTCTGGGCGGCCTGCCGCCGCCCGCGCGCCTTCGGCTGGGCCAGCAGCGCCAGCGCCTCCTCCAGAGTGACCGTGAAGAGCTGCTCCTCGGACTCCAGCGACCGGCTGTCCGTGCCCTTCTTCACATAGGGCCCGTACCGCCCGTTCTGGGCCGTCACCTCCGCCCCGTCCTCGCCCACACCGAGGATCCGGGGCAGCGTGAGCAGCCGCAGCGCCTCCTCCAGCGTCACGGTCTCCAGGGACATGGTGCGCAGCAGGCTCGCGGTCCGCGGCGGCTCGCTGTCCGTCGTCACGTAGGGGCCGTACCGGCCGGCCTTCGCGGTGATCGACGCGCCGCTCTCCGGGTCGGTGCCGAGGACCCGGTCACCACTCGGCGCGGCCAGCAGCTCCAGCGCCCGCTCGACCGTGAGCTCGTCCGGAGCGACCTCGTCCGGGACGCTGGCGCGGCCCTCGCCATGCTGGACGTACGGGCCGTAGCGCCCGACCCGCACGACGACGGTCGCGCCGTCCTCGGCCTTGCCCAGCGGGATGGAGTTGACCTCGCGCGCGTCGATCTCACCGAGCCGCTCCCCGACCAGGTGCTTCAGGCCCTCGACCCCGACCGTGCCGTCCGCCTCGGTGGAGCCGAAGTAGAAGCCGGTCAGCCAGTCGGCGGACGCGGCCGTGCCGGCGGCGATCGCGTCGAGGTCGTCCTCCATCGAGGCGGTGAACTGGTAGTCGACAAGCCGGGCGAAGTGATCCTCGAGCAGACCGACCACGGCGAAGGCCACAAAGCTCGGGACCAGGGCCGAGCCCTTCTTCCAGACGTAGCCCCGGTCCTGGATCGTTCCGATGATCGACGCGTACGTGGACGGCCGGCCGATCCCCAGCTCCTCCAGCGTCTTGACCAGGCTCGCCTCGGTGAACCGCGGCGGCGGGCTGGTGGTGTGCCCCCGCGGCGTGAGCGTGCGGGTGTCCAGCGCGTCGCCTTGGCGGACGTCGGGCAACCGCCGTTCGCGGTCCTCCAGCTCGGCGTCCGGGTCGTCGGCGCCCTCGACGTAGGCCCGCAGGAACCCCGGGAAGGTGATGACCTTCCCGGACGCCGAGAACTCGGCGTCCTCACCGGCGGAGGACCGCGCGCCCAGGCGGATCGTGGCGCTGGTGCCGCGGGCGTCGGCCATCTGGCTGGCCACCGTGCGCTGCCAGATCAGCTCGTAGAGCCGGAACGAGTCGCCGTCGAGCTCCCCGCGCACCTCGCCCGGTGTCCGGAAGTGGTCGCCGGCCGGCCGGATGGCCTCGTGTGCCTCCTGGGCGTTCTTGACCTTCTTCGCGTAGACGCGTGGCCGGTCCGGAACGTACTCGGTGCCGTAGAGCGTGCGGGCCTGGTCCCGGGCGGCGGCGAGCGCGGTCTCGGACAGGTTCGTCGAGTCCGTCCGCATATAGGTGATGTAGCCGTTCTCGTACAGGCGCTGGGCGACCTGCATCGTCCGCTGGCTGGAGAAGCGCAGCTTGCGCCCGGCCTCCTGCTGCAGCGTGGACGTCATGAACGGCGGGTACGGGGAGCGCCGGTAGGGCTTCGTCTCCACCGAACGCACCGCGAACGCCGCATCGGCGAGCCGGGCGGCGAGAGCCCGGGCACCCGCCTCGTCGAGCAGGGCGACGGCATCGGACGTCAGCTCGCCGGTCGGGGCGAAGTCGCGGCCGCTGGCCAGGCGCCGCCCGTCCAGCGCGACGAGCGTCGCGGGCAGGGGGGTCCGGTCCGGTGCGGTGCCGTCGTGCCCGGCGGTCTGCTGGAAGACGCCCTCGATGTTCCAGTACTCGGCGGTCCGGAACCGCATGCGGGCCCGCTCCCGCTCGACGAGTACCCGGGTCGCCACGCTCTGGACCCGCCCCGCCGACAGCTTCGGCATGACCTTCTTCCACAGCACGGGGGAGACCTCGTAGCCGTAGAGCCGGTCCAGAATCCGCCGGGTCTCCTGCGCGTTGACCAGGTTCTCGTTGATCTCCCGAGGGCTGTCGACGGCACGCTGGATCGCCTGCGGGGTGATCTCGTGGAAGACCATGCGCTTGACCGGGACGGTCGGCTTCAACGTCTGCAGGAGGTGCCAGGCGATCGCCTCGCCCTCGCGGTCCTCGTCTGTCGCGAGATAGAGCTCGCTGGCGTCCTTGACGAGCGACTTGAGCTTGCTGACCTGGACCTTCTTGTCCGGGCTGACGACGTAGAGGGGCTCGAAGCCGTTGTCGACGTCCACCCCCAGGCGGGCCCAGGGCTTGCCCTTGTGCGCGGTGGGGACGTCGGCGGCGCTGCGCGGCAGGTCCCGGATGTGACCGATGCTCGACTCGACCTGCCAGCCGGGGCCCAGATAGCCCGCGATCGTCTTAGCCTTCGCGGGCGACTCCACGATCACAAGGCGGGTTCCCTCCACCTTCGCCGCGGGGCGCGCCGCGCGGCGCCCGCCGGCTGGCCGGCCCCCGCTCGGGGAGCTGTCCGGGGCGCGCTCGCTGGGGTCGCCGGCCGCGCCGGCCGCGGTAGCGGACGTCGCTGCCGCGGTGGCCGTGCCGGCCGGGGCGGTGGTCGCGGTCGCGCCCACAGGCTCGGCGCGGTCGGCAGGCTCGGCGACCGGCGTCGGCGACCCCGCGGTCGTCCGGCTCGTCGAATTCGTGCGCGGTGGCACTTCTCTCCTCGATACGGCGTGCTGCATCCGGTGGATCACCGTGACTGTCGTTCCAGCCCCGCTGACCCTCGTGTGATCTACCTCTGTCTGCTCCAATGCCCGCCCGGGCCGTCGTACGGCGCGCTGGCGTCTCCCGCTCCGTGGGCGTGGACGCGGGACCGGCGCGACCGGACATCTCCCGCTGCCGGAATCGGCCGCAGGGAGCACCGTACGCCGGTGTGTCGCTGGAGGGATCCCCCCGTCCGCCGTCGGGGCCCGAGCGAGTTCTCTCTCTGTGGTCGCGCCGGCCACCGACCGCACCATCGTGCCGTGGCAGGCGCCGACTGGTCCAGCGTCAAAGGGATCTCCCCGCGCCGAGCGCCGCGACGACGGCTGTACCGCCCGCCCGCGCGGCCCGCGCGGCACCCTGCCCGGCGTCACAGCGGCCTGCCCGGCCTGATCGGGTCGCGGAGTCCGAACGTGCGACCGGGCGCCGGTGGCGGTCGTCTGACCGCCACCGGCGCCCGGACCGGATCACATCGGGCGTACGGGTCAGACCCGGACCTCCGAGTCCGACTCGGGTGAACGGGAGGGCGGCGCGGCCGTGACCGGGGGGCCGTCGCCGACGGATGATCCCCGCCGCCTGGAGATGACCACGACAGCGATGATCACCGCGGTGGCCGCCAGGGCGATGCTGATCCGTGCCGGTGTGTTCTCGTCCTCGCCCACCGAGAACTTCACCACCAGGGGCGCGATCAGCAGGCTGACCAGATTCATGACCTTGAGGAGCGGGTTGATCGACGGTCCGGCGGTGTCTTTGAACGGGTCGCCCACCGTGTCGCCGATCACGGTGGCGGCGTGTACCTCGGAGCCCTTGCCGCCGTACCGGCCGTCCTCGACGAGCTTCTTCGCGTTGTCCCAGGCCCCGCCCGAGTTGGCCAGGAAGACCGCCATCAGGACGCCGCCGGCGATCGCCCCGCAGAGGAAGGCGCCCAGCGGCGGGTAGCCCAGACCGAACCCGACCGCGATCGGCGCCATCACCGCCAGGGTTCCGGGTGTCACGAGCTCCCGCAGTGAATCCCGGGTGCAGATGTCCACGACAGCGCCGTAGTCGGGCTTCTCGGTGCCCTGCATGATCCCCGGTCGGGTGCGGAACTGGTTGCGCACCTCGGTCACGACCCGCCCGGCGGCCCGCCCGACGGCGTTGATGGCCAGCCCGGAGAACAGGAAGACCACAGCCGCACCGATGATCAGGCCCACCAGCGCGTCGGGATAGGCCACGTTGAGACCACCGACAGTGCCCCGGCCGATCTCGGGGGTGACGCCGGCGTCGGCCAGTGCTGTCGTCACCGTGTCCGTGAACGATCCGAACAGGGCGGTCGCGGCGAGGACGGCGGTCGCGATCGCGATGCCCTTCGTGATCGCCTTGGTGGTGTTCCCGACCGCGTCGAGCGAGGTGAGAATCGCCGCCCCGCGCTCGTCGATCCCCTCCGGTCCGGCCGACATCTCGGCGATTCCCTGGGCGTTGTCGCTGACCGGCCCGAACGTGTCCATCGACACGATGACGCCGACCGTGGTGAGAAGTCCCGTGCCGGCCAGTGCCACCGCGAACAACGCGATCGTGACACTGCCGGACCCGAGCAGATAGGCACCGAAGACGGCTGCCCCGATGAGCAGAGACGAATAGACGGCCGACTCCATGCCCACCCCGATACCGGCCAGGATGTTCGTCGCCGGGCCGGTCGTCGACGCCTCGACGACGCTCAGCACCGGACGCCGGTTCGTCTCGGTGAAGTAGCTGGTCAGAAGCTGGATGGCCGCCGCCAGCACGATGCCGATGAGCACCGCGCTGATCGCGATCACCCGGGGGTTTCCGCTCTGGGTGCTGCCGGCCATTCCCGGGAGCTCCGCGAAGCTTCCGGGCAGGTACAGCAGCGTGACGATCACCACGCCGACGGCTGAGATCACGGCTGAGATGAAGAAACCGCGGTTGATCGCGGTCATTCCGGTGCGGTCACCGGGGCGGGGCGACACCGCGAAGATTCCGATGACCGCTGTGATCACGCCGACTGCTGGTATCAGCAGCGGGTAGACCAGCCCGTTCTCACCGAAGGCCTTCACCCCGAGAATCAGGGCTGCGACCAGCATGACGGCGTAGGACTCGAACAGGTCGGCGGCCATTCCCGCGCAGTCGCCGACGTTGTCACCGACGTTGTCGGCGATGGTCGCCGCGTTGCGGGGATCATCCTCCGGAATGCCCTGCTCGACCTTGCCGACCAGGTCGGCGCCGACGTCCGCCGCCTTGGTGAAGATGCCGCCGCCGACCCGCATGAACATCGCCAGAAGCGCGGCTCCGAAGCCGAACCCCTCCAGGACCTGGGGGGCGGTGTCACGGAAGGCCAGGACCACCACCGCGGCGCCCAGCAGGCCCAGGCCGACGGTGAACATCCCGACCACACCGCCGGTGCGGAAGGCGATCCGCATCGCGGCGCGTTCACCGCGCTCGATCGCCGCCGCGGCCGTGCGGGTGTTGGCGCGGGTGGCCAGGGACATGCCGACGAAACCGACCAGCGCCGAGAAGACGGCGCCGACCACGAAGAACACCGAACGGCCCACTCGGGCACCGGTGTCGTCCGCAGGGAGAAGGAGCAGGACGAAGGGAATGACGATGACGAACCCGGCGAGGGTCCGGAACTGCCGTCGGAGGTACGCCGCGGCTCCCTCCTGAACCGCTCTTCCCACCTCGATCATCTTCGGTGTGCCGGCGCTCGCGGCCAGCACCTCGCGTACGAGGTATCCGGCCACCAGCAGTGCGAGCGCTGCGACGATCGCCACACCGGCGACCAACCCCACAGCTCCACCGCTAAGGTCGATAGGAGTGTTATCGCCCTGTAGGGTGTGGATCGGGGACATGGCTCCTCCCGGTCTGTCATGTGCACCCTCTGCCGTCGCGACAGCGTGAGGGTGGGCGCCGACCGCCCACTCCCCACCACTCGTCGGCAACAGCCATGACGTCGCATCCGACGACGCTCTGGGTGGCGGACCGGTACCGGTCAGCGGGCGCGGGCCGTCTGGTGTGGGCCGGGCGATCGCCGGAGGTGACTCCGGCGAGGAAGCGGACGCCGTCCCACCGGCACCGCTGTCCCGCCCGCGCGGCAAACACCCATGCGGCCCTTGCCTGTGGCCCGGACCCCACAGGGAACACCAAGGGAAACACCAACGGCTCCGATCAACCGTCGGCGAGATGCGGCGGAGTCTATCCGTAGGTGTGTGATGTGCGCGGGTTTTTCGGCTGTGACTGGCCGGGTCTGTTGTTTTTGTTGTAGAGAGTCCGCGGCTCTCGGTCGGCGTGCGTGGCAGTCGGTTGTCCGTAAGTGATCACTGCTGGTGTCGATTCGTGTGCGCAGGCGCGGGCGTAGGCGCAGGTGCCGCGACGCCGCCGCGAAACCGGAGCCGGACGCGTTACTGGGGGCCTCCGAGTTTCTCCGGAGACCCCCAGCCGGCGGTGCGGAGAGGCTGACCGTTCAGGCCTGCCGGCGGGCCGACCCGGCGATCTCGGCCGCGAGCGCCGCGTACGCGGCGGAGTCGAGGTCGGTGTCGTCGGCCGGTTCCCCGGTGTGCCAGGTCATTTCGACCACGGTTCCCATGCCGTCCGCGCCTCGCCGGACGGCCACCTCATCCACCAGCCCTTCGATCAGGGCCAGCCCGAGACCGGGAGGAAACGGCTGGTCGGAGTCGGCATCCCCGGGCAGGTCGGGAACACCGAGGACCGACGCTTCCGGGCCCTCCGGGTTCTCGAGGCCGAGGAGGGCGTCAACGCTGATCAGGCCACCGTCCGGCCCCGGGGCGATCTCGTCGCCCGGGGTGCCGCTGTCGGAGACGACGACCGTGAACGTCTCGGCGGAGTCCGTCAGCTCCACCCGTACGAGTGCCTGGGGACTGCTCCGGCGGTTGACCCGGACGGCCCGGGCACACGCCTCCCCGACCGCCAGCTTGATCTCGTCGACCGCCCCGGCCGGCACGCCCGCCCGCCGGCTGACCGCGGTGGCGATCATGCGTGCGGTGCGGACATGGCCGGGCAGGGCTGCGAAGCACAACTCGACGGTGGGCATGCGTCCGGAGACCTGCCTTTCGCGAAGGGACCTGACGCGGCGAAGAAAGCTGCCTCAGTCGCGGGCGGCCAGGGCTTCCTCGACGGAGGAGTGGATCGGGAACACCTTGGTGAGCCCGGTGATGCGGAAGATCTTCAGAATGCGTTCCTGGGTGCAGACAAGGTGGAGGGAACCCTCGTGCGCGCGCACCCGCTTGAGACCGCCGACCAGAACGCCGAGGCCGGTGGAGTCGAGGAACTCCACGCCCTCCATGTCGACCACCAGGTGGTACGACCCGGCGGAGACCAGGTCGATGAGCTGCTCACGGAGCTTGGGGGCGGTGTACACATCGATCTCGCCGCCCACCACGACGACCGTGTGGGTCCCTTCCTGGCGAGTCGTGAGGGACAGATCCACGGATCCTCCTAGTGGTTCTTCCCGGCGCCCGCGCCTCGGGCAACCGACATCACGGCGGCACTACCCTCCCATGAGGAGGATCAATCCGGTAGCCCGCAACACGGAGCGAGCCGGCATTCGGCGCGGCCGGCGGAGAGTCGCTGTCACGCGGCCCTTCCCCGTCCGGGGCGGTGCAGGGCTGCGCGAAGATCGCCTAGTGTGACGATCCATTGCCCTATGTAGCCAGGTAGTGGAGTGCCCGGTAGCGGTCGCCGGCGATGCGCTCGAGGGTTTCCTTGACCTTTCGGACTCCGTGGAGGCGGAGGAGACTCAGCGCGAGGTTGCGGATGGTGGCGAGGTTTCTGGGCCCGTTTCCTCGGGAGGCGTGGCAGGCGTCCTCGCGCCAGGCGGTGTCGCGGATGTAGTGGAGGCGGTTCTCGATTCCCCAGTGCAGGCGGAC
>NZ_KB893713.1 GCF_000374165.1 Parafrankia elaeagni | reverse complement strand
GCCGGGCGCTGACAGGAGGTGGACGGGGCTCTCCTCCTTCGGGCCGATCGTGATGCGGAAGGACCCGTCCGGCGCGATCTGTAGGTCACGGTCGGTGATGCTGGCGAGGGGGGTCAGGTCGGTGTTGTTGANCAGGTTCGGCGGGGTGACCTTGGTGCCGCGGTGCAGCTCGATGTTGANCTGTGCGGGTCGGTGGGCGGGGTCGAACCGGCCGAGGACCTCGAAGCGCCGGTCTCCGTCGATGGAGGCGATCCGGTAGATCGCGTCCGGGTTGTCGCCGGAGGTGCCGACGCCGGGCAGGGTGTGGCCGAGCCATTCGCGGGGGGTGTCGTCGGTGACCCAGAGCTGGGAGGGCAGCGGCAGGAAGTTCGCGATCTCGGCCATGATCAGAGAGTTGGACCACTGGGAGACCGCTTCGTCGAGGGTGGCCGCGCCCGCCGGGGACTGCCCGCGCGGTGTCGCGGCGAGCTGGTCGCGCAGGTCGGCCTGCAGGCGTTTGAGCGGGGTGTCCTCGAGGATCTCCAGCAGGGTCTCCTCGGCGAGGATCTGCGACGGCGTCGCCAGGACCGGCCGAGGCCGGGTCCGCTGGGCATCGTCAGGCGTCATCGTGATCGCTCCTCACCCCTGATGCCCGGAACGGGCGTCGAGGTCGAACGAAACGGCCTCGGTCAAGCTGATGCTAGGACGTCACCTACCGCGGTCGCCAATACAAATGCCGACGTCCAGATATGCCTTTCCGGTATGGCTCGGCCGCGTGCCGCAACCTCCCTGACGCCGTTCGCGCTGCTTGGAGCGACGGGGGCGACGAGCGTTTTCCGCCGGGGACCTCGGACTGCCCGGCCGCCACCGGCCGCCACCGGCCGGCTTCGACAGTCACGGGTCAGCCGGTGAGAACGTAGCCCTGCAGGCCTTCGACGATCTGGCCTTCGCAGGCGCCGTCCGGGGAGACGAAGTGGTCGCCGCTGCCCGTGCGGCAGCGGACGATCGCCCTCGTGGCCGGGGCGGACGGCTGCGAGGCGTAGACCCAGCCGAGGACGCCCGCGACCTGCTGCCCCTCACAGTCCGGGCTGCCCGAGGTGAAGGAGTTGGCGCCGATCCAGCAGGCGTAGAGCGGGTGGGTGCCCGGAACGTCGCCGGACTGGTAGACCGACCCGAGCACGCTCTCGGCCCAGTAGCCGCCTGGCGCGGGGCCCGTCAGCGCCGTGTGGTCCGCGCCGTTGTAGTACCGGACGAGGGGAACCGCGGCGGGGGAGGGCGCCGGGGCGGTGGTGGGCGCTGTGGTGACGGCTGGCACGGCGCCCGTCTGGCCAGGACCGGCGGACGAGACCACCGACGCCCCGGGGGACTTCGCCGGAGCCGCCAGGCGCACGCCGTCCGCCGGGCCGCCTGACAGCGTGGGCCGGCCGGCCGGTGTCGCATCCTCCGCGCCGGTCGGTCGGCCGGAGCTGTCCGGGGCGGCGGTCCCGGCCGGCTGCGGACGCGGAGCTGTCCGGCCCTCGCCCCGGTCCCCGAGGCCGCCGCTCACCGCGAACGCGGTGAACGCACCGCCGGCGAAGGCGGCGGCCACGGCGGCTGTGGCGACCAGGCGGGCTCGCCGTCGCCGGGCCGGGCGGCCGGGCTCGACCAGGGTCCGCTCCCCGGAGCCGGAGCCGGAGCCGGGAGCGGAGGCGGAACCGGGGGCGAAGCCCGGTCCCGGTCCCGGTCCTGATCCTGGACCGGCGGCCGGCGTGCCTGCCTGCACGCTCGTGGGGTCCATCGCCGCAGGCTCGTCCCGGCGGTGGGCCGGGGGCCGGATCCCGCTCGCGGGCGAGGTCAGCAACGGCTGTGCCCACGGGACCCACAGCTGCTCCATCGCACCCAGCGTGACGTCCTGCGCGACCGCCAGGCTGGCGATCTCGACACCGAGCAGCGCGCAGAGCGCCTCGTCCGCGCTGGGACGGTGCGCCGGGTTCTTCTGGAGCGCGCGCGTGAGCACCGGGACGAGGTGACCCGGCACGCCCGTCAGATCGGGGGAGTCCCGCAGCATCCGCATCGCCATCGCCGCGGGTGCCTCGGCGGGGAAGGGATGGCGGCCGCGGGCGGCGAAGAGCAGGCACATGGCCCAGGCGTAGATGTCCGCCGCCGGCCCGGCCCGTTCTCCCAGCAGCTGTTCGGGGGCCATCCAGGCGACCGTGCCGAGAACGGCGCCGGTTCCGGTGTGGGCGGTGCCGTCGAGCGCGCGGGCGATGCCGAAATCGATGATCTTCGGACCGGTCGTGCCGAGCAGGACGTTCGACGGCTTGAGATCGCGATGGACCAGGCCGGCTGAGTGCATCGAGAGCAGGGCGGTAGCCAGGCCGCAGCCGAGCGCGACGAGCTGGGCCTCCTCGAGACCGCCGTGCCGCCCCACCGCGGCGGTCAGGCTGAGCCCCTCCACGTACTCCGTCACGAGCCAGGGGCTTTCGGCCTCGGCGTCCGCGTCGACGAACGCGGCGACGAAGGTCCCGCGGATCCGGCGCGCGGCCGCCACCTCGCGGCGGAACCGCTCGCGGAGATCGGCCTCGGCGACCAGATCGGGCCGGATCATCTTGACCGCCACCGGCCGGCCCGCCGGGTCGACGCCCAGGTACACGGCCCCCATCCCGCCGGAGCCGAGCCGCGCCCGGAGCCGGTACCGCCCCACGACGGCAGGGTCGGAAGCGACGAGCGCCGCCGGCATCCAGGCTCCTCACATGACGGGCAATCAGCTCACTCCGAGCCTAACCACCCGATCCCCGGTCCCCATGATCCGGTGCGACCCTCACGGCCGACGTGGTGGCCACACCGGTCACCATCGATACGCGCGCCATCCCGTGCCGGCCCTCGGGCCTGCCTGCGATCTGCGCCGGCTGCCGGCTCGTCGTTCAACGGCAAGTGGCACCCGCCCGCACACTCTCCGCACAGGGTGCTTTCTACTTGCTGCGTGGAGAGGCGGGGCTGTCACCGGTGGTCACCCTGCCGCACACCGGCCACCATGCGCCGCACCGCGCCCGCGTCCCTCCCGGGCCTCTGCCGCTGCTCTCAGTCGCGGTGAAGCGCTCTCAGCCGCGGTGGAGGCCGGTGCGGGTGAGCCAGGTCGCGACCTGCTGGTCGGCGTCGGCGACGGTCTCGCCGAGCACGGCCAGACCATCACCGATGGCCGCTCCGCGGCAGGCACGGCCGTAGTCATCGGCGGCGCGGCCCAGGCCGCTGACGGCGTAGGTGACGACCGGATGGACGATCCTGCCGGTGAAGTCGAGCGCTTCGGCGAACGTCCACATGATCATCGGTGGTCGTACGTTCCAGATGGGACTGCCCAGCAGCACCACGTCGTAACTGTCGAGGGACGGCACGGAGCCGGCGATCGCCGGGCGGGCATCGGCGTTCTGCTCCCGGACGTTGCGCGCGACCGTGGCCTCGTAATCGTCCGGGTAGGGGTCGGCGGCCTCGATGCGGTGGACGTCGCAGTCGATGCGGTCAGCGATGATGCCCGCCAACACCTCGGTGTTGCCGACGGTGAGGTTCCGGCGCCCGCCGTAGTGGTAGTTCTCGCCGGCCCGGGAGAAGTACGCCAGCAGCACCCGTCCGGCCGGTGCGGGGTCAGGGGAGGCTGTCCCAGCCGTGCTTCCCCGCGCGGTGGCGTCGTCGCGTGAGCGGGGCTCCGGGTCGGAGGAGGATGAGCAGCCGCCGAGCGCGGGCCCCGCGGCGGCCGCCGCCAGGGCCGCGCCGAGCAGCGCCCTGCGGGTCGAGATCGCGCTCACCGTCGGGCGCTCATCGTCGGGTGGGGGTCGGGGCGGTCATGGCGAGCCTCCTTGCTGGGATGGCCCACGCCGATCCATCCGGCGGCGGGGCGACCGGGTTCGCTGCCGCTGCCCGCCCGCGGCGACGCGCGGATGGTCCGGTGGTGGATGGTTCGGATGGTTCAGGGCCTGGCGGTGCGCCGTCTGTCCCCGGCCACGCCACTGCCAAACGGGGTGGCGCCGCCGGGAACGGGGCGGTTGCCGGACGCGCTGTGGTCCTCGGCAGCGCTGTGGCCGTCGGCAGCGCTGTGGCCGTTGGTAGCGCTGTGGCCGTCGGCCGTGGGGCGGCTGTCGGCCGTGGGGCGGCTGGTGGTGGCCGGGGTGTGGCTGGCGGCCGGGGTGTGGCTGTCGGCCCAGCTGGCCAGGAACCGCAGTGCTTCCTGCGCCGGGGAGTCCGGCGCGGCGGTGTACACGTAGAGGTTCATGCCGATGTCACCGGGCAGCACCAGCGCCTGGTAGGCGAGCTCGATCTCGCCGACAACCGGGTGGTGCATCCTCTTGGTACCCATGGTGTGGTGCCGCACGTTGTGCGACGCCCATCGGACGCGGAACTCCTCGCTGCGGGTGGACAGCTCTCCCACGAGGTCGGACAGCGGCCTGTCGTACGGATGGCGACCGGCCTCGATCCGCAGGCTCGCGACGATGTCGCTGGCGGCCGTGTGCCAGTCGACGAAGAAGTCCCGCGCTCGCGGATTGAGGAACGTGAACCGCGCGACGTTCGGCGGCTGGGTGGTCTCGGCGTGGATGTCGCTGTACAGCGCGCGGGCGAGCTTGTTGGACGCGAGAATGTCACGGCGGCCGTTGCGCACGTCCGCCGGCGCGTCGGTGATCGCGTCGAGCACCCGCTGGATACCGGCGGGCACCCGTGCCCGCCCCGCGCCCGCTCGGGACCGGGCCGAGGTGGTGGCGTTGGCCGCCCGGGCCAGGTCGAACAGATGCTCGCGTTCGGCGTCGTCCAGCTGCAGTGCGCCGGCGATCGCTCCGAGCACCGACTCGGAGGCGCCGACGAGGTTCCCGCGCTCCAGGCGGGTGTAATAGACGACGCTGACCCCGGAGAGAGCCGCGACCTCCTCGCGGCGCAGGCCGGGTACCCGGCGGTTGTCGCCGAACGCGACCAGGCCCGCCTGTCGCGGGGACAGCCGCGCGCGGCGGGAGGTCAGAAACTCGCGCGCCTCGCTGCGGTGGTCACCAGTGTTGCCTGCCATGTGCCTGACAGTAGGCGTGGACCCGAGCGGGTGGGAGTCCCCGCCGGTATCCCTCACCGTGGTGTCGCCCCGCACCGTGGCCCCGCCCCGCGCCGCTTCCCCGCGCCGCTTCCCCGCGCCGCGGCGTCTCCCGTGACGCGGCTTGACCTTGACCCTGCGTCAGGGCCCCAGCATGGCGGCATGACCGCTACCAGGCCCGCGATCGAGGTCGTCGGACTCACCAAATCCTACGGCGACCACACCGTGCTGGACGGCGTCGACCTGACCGTCCCGGAGGGCACCGTCTATGCGCTCCTCGGGCCCAACGGCGCCGGCAAGACGACCATCGTCAACATTCTCTCCACCCTGCTGGCCCCGGATGCCGGCGAGATCCGCGTCGCCGGCTTCGACGTGCGGCGCGACCCTGGCGGGGTGCGGGCCGCGATCGGTGTCACCGGTCAGTTCTCCGCGATCGACGAGCTGCTGACCGGCCGCGAGAACCTGCGGCTGATGGCCGAACTGACGCACCTCGGCCGGGCGACCACCGCCGCCGCCGTGACCGTGATGCTGGAGCGCTTCGACCTCGTCGACGCCGCCGACCGGCGGGCGCAGACCTACTCGGGCGGCATGAAGCGGCGGCTGGACCTGGCGATGACGCTCATCACCCGGCCCCGACTGATCTTCCTCGACGAGCCGACGACCGGTCTCGACCCGCGCAGCCGTCGCGGCCTGTGGGCGATCGTGCGCGAGCAGGTCGCCGACGGCGTGACGGTGCTGCTGACGACGCAGTACCTCGAGGAGGCCGACCAGCTGGCCGACCGGATCGGGGTCCTCGACGGGGGCCGGCTGGTCGCCGAGGGCACGGCGGCCCAGCTGAAACGGCGGGTGCCCGGCGGGCACGTGTCGGTGCAGTTCACGCACGCCGCGGCGCTGGCCGCGGCAGCGGCGGCACATCCGGAGGCCACCTCCGACGTCGACGCGCTCACCCTGCAGATGCCGGCCGACGGCAGCGTCGCCGGGCTGCGCCGCGTGCTCGACGGCCTGGACGACGAGGGCGTCGCCGGGCTGACGGTCGGGTCCGCCGACCTCGACGACGTGTTTCTCGCGCTGACCGGCCGCGCGGCCGAGACGCCCGCAGCAGAGGAGATCCCGGCATGAGCACCGCCTACACCGTCCGTGACTCGGCGACGATGCTGCGGCGCAACCTGCTGCACATCCGCCGCTACCCCTCGCTGTCGATCATGCTGGTCGCGCAGCCGATCGTGTTCCTGCTGTTGTTCGTGTATGTGTTCGGCGGGACCCTCGGCGCCGGCCTGCCGGGCCAGGGTGCCGGCCTGCCGGGCCAGGGCGGCGGCGGGGACCGCGGCGACTACCTGGTGTTCATCACGCCGGGCATTCTCATCATGACGGTCGCCAGTGTCGCGCTCGGCACCGCGATCTCGACCGCGACCGACATGACCACCGGGATCATCGCCCGGTTCCGCACGATGGACATCGCCCGGGCGTCGGTGCTCACCGGCCACGTGCTGGGCGCTGTCCTGCGGACCGGCTTCGCCGTGGTGATCGTGGCGGCGTTCGCGTTCCTGCTCGGGTTCCGCTCCGACGCCGGCCCGCTCGGCTGGCTCGGCGCGGTCGCGCTGCTGGTCCTCATCGCGTTCGCGCTCACCTGGCTGACCGTCGGCCTGGGCCTGGCGGCGGACAGCGTCGAGACGGCGAGCAACACCCCGCTGTTCCTGGTGATGCTGCCGTTCATCAGCAGCGGCTTCGTGCCGACCGACGCGATGCCCGCCGGCCTGCGCCAGTTCGCGGAGCACCAGCCCTTCACGCCGATGATCGACACTCTGCGCGCACTCGTCACGGGCACGGAGACGGGCACCGACCTGTGGCTCGCGATCGGATGGTGCGCGCTGATCGCCCTGCTCGGCTACCTCTGGTCGCGCCGGCTGTTCCTCCGAGTGCCCACGAAGTAGGGGAGGCTGGCAGGGGAGTAGGAGACTGACGCGTGCTCACGATCAGCCAGCTGGCGTCGTACGCCGGCGTCACCGTGCGCGCGGTGCGGCATTACCACGCCAAGGGTCTCCTGCCGGAGCCGGAGCGCGATCACTCCGGCTACCGGTGCTACGGCGCCCAGGCCGTCGTCGAGCTCATCAGGATCCGTACGCTCGCCAGCGCCGGCGTCCCGCTCGCGCGGGTCCGCGAGCTGCTCGGCGCGGGCGAGGAGGAGTTCAACGCCGCCATCGTCGACATCGACCGGCGCCTGCGTGCGGAGATCAGGGAGCGGCAGCGGCACCGGGAACGGATCGCGCAGCTGGCGGCCGGGGACAGCCTGGCCCTGCCGCCGGAGGCGGTGGCCTACCTCGACCGGATGCGCGAGCTCGGCCTGCCGGAGCAGATGATCGAGGGCGAGCGGGACGCCTGGATCCTGGTCGCCGCCCAGCTCCCGGAGCACATGCCGCTCTACATGACGCTGAAGCAGCAGCAGCTCGACGACCCGGCGACGCTCCGGTTCTACCATGATCTCATCGCCGCGGCCGGCTGGGAGGCGGACGACCCGCGAGTGGAGGCCATCGCCGACCGGCTCGTCGCCCTCATCGAGGCCGACGCCGAGGGGTGGGAGAACTACGACGAGGTGATGCCCGACGAGCTCGCGCAGCTCCTCGACTCGGTCTTCCTCGACTCGATGCCGATCGCGCGCCGGCTCCTGAAACTGCTCGAGGAGCGCGGCTGGCGCGGCTGGACAAAGCTCGAACGGATCTCCCCGAAAGAGCGCCGAGCGCCGCCGACGGCGGAGTAAGGCACCGGTGCGCCGCACCCGGAGCGCCGGCGAAACTGCTGACTAGCAACACGAATGCCCTGGTTCTGCCCTGGTGTCGAGAATCGTCGCGACGTGGCGTAAAGTTCTGGCATCGATGGCCGACCCGGCGAAGGTCGGGTCGGTTGATGCGCGTCAAACGACTAAGTGGAACGGGGCCACAATGGTCGATCAGTACGGCTCTCACCCAGGCGCGGCGCCGCAGTGGACGGTGTCGGTCCCAGGCTGGGACGGCAGCAACGTCGACGTGGCGTACCTGGACAAGAACCTCAGGCACAGCGGAATCGAAACCGCACTCGACGAGGGCGTCAGTCCCCGGACGATTATTCTGATGTTCCTGAGCGCAGGTGTCGCCAGTGCACTCGTCTTCTTTGTCTTCTTCCTGCTCGTGTTGTTTGCGTCGGCGGGTAGTGGTGAGGAGGCGGCCGGAGGTCTGCTGGTCGTCGCGATGATAATGTCCACCATCGCCTTCTTCGTGGTGCTGCTGGGAATGAGGGTGCCCGAACCCGTCGCGGAATGGCGGGTGCTTCTCGGTGACCGGGCGGGCAGCGCGACGTCCACCTACAGCCAGATCGCCGGTGCGCTCCGAACGCGCCGGATGCCGATCCATCCCGAGGTACGGCCGGTCGACACCGGCTCGCCGCGCGACGGCGTGCGCTACCGTCTCGTGTTGCACGAGAACTTCTATGTCGCCTACGTCTCGGTCTTCGCCTACGGCACGAGCCTCTATCTCGGTTGGATGATGTGGCGCTCGCGTCGCGGGTGGCAGCTCATCGGGCAGTTCTTCTCCGACATCCTCGGCGGCATGCTCGGGCGCAACAGCCCTGAACTGCGGATGCTGCGCACCGAACGTCCGAGGGCCATGCGCGAGGCCGTGCACTCCGCCTGCCGGGAAGGGCTTTTCGTCGCCTACGAGCAGCGCGACGTGCCTCTCGAGTTCGGTTTTCCGCACCCGCAGGAACGCAGCAGAATTCCGTCGGCGCCCAGCACGGCGCCGTCCCCCTTCTCGCCACATCCGTTTGCGTCGGCGCCCCGGGCGCCCCAGCCGCCGGGGCCGAGCTGGCTGGACACGTCACACCAGGCGGCGCAGCACGCTCCGATGCCGCAACACGATCCGGGGGCGTCCCACACCGCAGCTGACCAGCAGAGGTTCTCGCACCAGCCTCCGTTCCAGCCCCCGCCCGCCCCGCCTGTTCCACCCGTCCCGCCCGGCGCTCCGGTCGGGCCAGACAGTGGCGGCTATCCGTTCGATCGAGGGCGCGACGGCAATGACGATCGGGCCAGGTGACGGGACCCACGTCGTCTCAGGAGCTGACGGCGGTCACTGGGCATGGGCCGCAGCCGAGGTCGAGCCGGTCAGGCCGGTGCGGGCGAGCGTCTCCGAGGCGGCGACGGCGGAACAGGTGTGGCTCGCCGGGCTGTGGAATGTCGCTGACCCCGTTCGTTTCGAGGTGCGGTACATAACCTTCCCCGGCTCGGAGTGGTTGACCTGCGTTCTGCTCGCGCAGGCCTACGACATTGACCGGCGCGCCGCCGTGCGCCGAGTACTGGCGCTGCGGGACCGGCTGGCCGCCGCTCCGGACCACGTTCGTGTCACGCCCGTGCTCGACTCGGCGGCCGTCGTGCAGCTGCTGGCTCCGCTGCACCCGCGCAGCGAGGGAATGGTCGAGATCCGCAAGGCTGTCGCCTGGTCCTGGTCCCGGCGGGCGGAACGCAGGGTGTGCGTCGCCGTGTCGCCGTACACCGGCGGTGGCGACTGGCAGGCGACCTGGGAACAGCTGCTGGCCAGGCCGGACGGCACGCTGCTCGGCGTCTGCGTCGAGCCGTACCGCCTGGGACCGGGCGAACAGGCGGCGTTGGCCGGGCTGGCCGGCCAGTACGCCGCCCTCTCCCGGGACGCCACTCCGGCGGCCAGCCCGGTGCGCTTCCCCGCCGACCCGTTCGCGGCGGCGGCGCGGCCGCTGTACGACGCCGCGGTGCGTCGCTACGTCGACCGGGTGTTCCGCATCCGGATCTCACTCGCCGCCGCCGCGCCGATTGACCCGGACCTGGGAGAGCGGGTGGCCGCGACCATCACTCCCATGGCGGCGGGCACCGGATTCGCCGGCGGGGCGGCGGTGGCTCGCCCGATGGGCGGCGAGTTGCACACGGCCTGGACCAACATCACGACGATGAGTCTCGACTGGCTGGACCGTACCTACGACCTGGGGGTTCCGCCGGGCAACCTGGGCCCGGGCGAACGCTTCCTGACCGAGATCGCGGACCTGACCGAGACGGCAGCGGTGTTCCGGTTGCCGTACGAGGTCGCCGATCGGCG
Source organism: Parafrankia elaeagni (assembly GCF_000374165.1). GTDB lineage: Bacteria > Actinomycetota > Actinomycetes > Frankiales > Frankiaceae > Parafrankia > Parafrankia elaeagni. The sequence goes on along the minus strand of NZ_KB893713.1, from coordinate 134,151 downwards.
TCCGCTGTTCGACGGGCCGCGACGACGCCAGGCCGCGGCGAGCGGCGTCGGTGCCTCATTTGCCGTCGTCATCGCCCATGACGAGTCCGACGCACGGGCGGCCGACCTGGTCGACGGGCACCTGAGGCTCGCGGGTTTCGACCCGTGGCGGGCCAACGTCGATCTGCTCGGTGGGGCCGATCGCCGGCTCGAGATGCGGCGGACCATCCGGCAGAGCCGCTACGTCGTGGTGTGCCTGTCGACGGAGTCCGTCGGGCGGGCCGGTGATCTGCAACGGCAGCTGCGCCTGGCGCTCGACGTCGCCGAGGAGATGCCGGAAGGGCGGACTTTCGTCGTCCCGGTCCTGCTCGACGAGCAGTGCGGCCTGCCCACCCGGCTCGACCATCTCGAGCCGGTTCGCTTCTACCGGCCCGACGGCCCGGAACGGCTGTTCCGGGCGCTCGGAGTCGACGCGCGCAGCGCCCGGAGCAGCTGATCGATCCCACCTGCCGCGAACAGGTCGACCCACTGGTACTCCTGCAGATCCGCTGGCAGGTCGCACTCGTCGAGTCGTGCCGGCACGATGAACACCACATGGTCGGGGAGTTCGTCCGCGCGGTCGAGCGCGATCCTGATCTCCCGATGGAGCTGGCTGGGGCGACCCAGCACCCGGGCTGACAGGCACGGCACGAAGAAGTCGCAGTCCAGCACCGCGCGGCGCACGACCAGATCCCGTCGAGAGCCGCCGGTCACCATCTCGGATCCGACCCACGGAGTGAAGCCCGCCGCTGTCAGCAGCTCGGCCAACGCCCGGACCTTGCTCTGCTCCTCTCCATCGTGTGCCAGGAACACCGTCGGTGCGTGCGGCGGTGGTGCCGTCGGCGCGGGTGACGCGGGTGACGCGGGTGGTGGTAGTGGTGGCGGCGGCGATGTCCGGCCTGCGCCCGTCATCGACGGGGCGGGGTCACCCGGCCGGCCGGCCAGGAAGCGGTCATGAAGATCGCGGAAGACACCGTTGGCCGGGTAGCGGGCGAGGGCCGCTGCCAGCAGTCGCCGGCAGGGCTGAGCCACGATCCCGGCCTCGAGCGCCCGGAACACCTCGAACCAGGCGTGCTCCGACGTGCTGTGGAACGACGGCAGGCGCCTCGGTGGCACGCCGAGCTCGCCGAGCAGCATCTCCGCCGACGTCCGGTCCGGTGCGACAGTCGCCAGTTCGGTCCGGAACCGCTGCAGGTCCGACCGGCTCAGCGGGAGGTCGCCGGTCGGCCAGCCAGCCGGTGGCTCCGCGGGCGGGGGATCCGCTTCCGGGAGGTCCGGCGTGCCGGGGAGGTGCGTCGTCACGATGCCACCGTCTCCAACAGACTCACGTGGGCGGCTCCCGTCAGCCAGCGTCACCGGGCGCGATGGGCAACCGGCTCAGCGGGAGGCCGGGAGAACCTCCTCGAACAGGTCGATCATCGCCTTCCAGGAACGTTCGTCGGAGCGACGGTCGTAGCGGATGCCGGGGCGCAGACCGTCGTGGGACGGGTCGGTGAAGGAGTGGCCCACGCCGCCGTAGAGGTGCATCTGCCAGGCGACCCCGGCGGCGTGCATCTCCGCCTCGAAGGCCCGGCGTTGCTCGGGCATTCCCGTTCAGGCCGCCGCCGCCGTGACAGACCAGAACCGCCGGGCGCGGGCCGGGCCGGCTCTCGTCGAGGGAAAGCTCACCGATGAGGCGCAGGTCCCGGCAGGTGTACTCGATGTTCTCGGTGCGCATGGAGCCTCCGTCGGCCTTCGCGCGGGCTTCGGTGCGGGTTTCTGCGTGGGCTTCGTCGCCCAGCATCCCAGAAGCCGTTCCTCGCGGGCGGCCCCACAGTCTCGTCCGGCCGGACCGTCGATCTTCTTGACGGCGGGTGCCGCCGAAGTTTGAATGCGTGTTCAAAGAAGCGCGCAGGCGCTGCCGTCCCGGGAGGTTCCGATGACCGACATGACCACGGTGTACTGGGATCCGTTCGACCGTGAGATCGCCGACGACCCGTATCCGGTTTACCGGCGGATGCGTGCCGAGGCGCCGCTGTGGCACAACAGCCAGCACGATTTCTGGGTACTCAGCCGTTGGGACGACGTCAACAGCGGACTCGTCGACTGGCCCACCTTCTCCTCGTCGAGGGGGCCGATTCTGGAGATCATCAAGGCGAATGTCGAGATTCCGCCGGGCACGTTACTCATGGAGGATCCGCCGATCCATGACATCCACCGGCGCCTGCTCGCGCGGGTGTTCACGCCCCGCCGGGTCTTGTCGCTGGAGTCGGCGATCCAGGAGTACTGCGTCCGCTGTCTCGACCGGCTCGAGGGAGTGGACCAGTTCGACCTCATGACCTCCTTCGCCAACGAGGTCCCGATGCGCGTCATCGGCATGCTGCTCGGCATCCCCGAGGAGGATCAGCTGGCGGTCCGGGAACGCGCCGACGCCAGGCTGCGCACCGAGTCCGGCGGGCAGATGAAGGTGTCGGGGGCCGCGCTCATGGACACCGAGCTGTTCGCGGACTACATCGACTGGCGGGCCGCGCATCCCTCCGACGACCTGATGACCGAGCTGCTGGGCGCCGAGTTCGAGGACGAGAAAGGTGTCCGGCGCACGCTCACCCGCGAGGAGATCCTGACCTACGTCACGGTGCTGGCCGGCGCTGGCAACGAGACGACCGCGCGCCTGATCGGCTGGCTCGTCGCTTTGCTCGTGCGTTACCCCGACCAGCGTGCCGACCTTCTCGCGCACCGCGACCTGATTCCGAACACCATCGAGGAGACACTGCGCTTCGAGCCGACCGGCCATGCCGTCGCCCGCTACGTCACGCGCGACGTGCGGCTGTATGACCAGACGGTGCCGGCGGGCAGCGCGATGATGATGCTGGTCGCGTCGGCGAACCGCGACGAGCGGCGATGGGACGGCGGCGAGCGCTACGACATCCGCCGCAGGATCGACCAGCACATCACCTTCGGGCTCGGGACCCATTACTGCCTGGGTGCCGCGCTGGCGAGGCTCGAGGGTCGGATCGCGCTCGCCGAGTTCCTCAACAGGTTCCAGGAGTGGGAGGTGGACTGGGACAACGCGGCGCTTTCCTCCACCTCGACCATGCGTGGCTGGGAAAGCCTTCCCCTCAGGGTCCGCTGACGTCGTCGCCCCGGCCCCACCCTTTGCTGTCGCTCGCCGCGTGTCAGGCCGGGTTCTTGGCCGATCGCAGTGCTTCGAGGGCCTGGTCGGCATGGCGGCCCATCGCGAACTCGGAGTCGATACGTGCGATCACGGTGTGGTCGGAGCCCACGACGAACGTCGACCGCTTGTTGGGGCCCCGCCGGCGCCGGACCCCGAACGCCTCCGCGATGGACCTGTCCGTGTCGGCCACCAGCGGGAACCCGAGTGTGTGTTTCGCGCTGAACTGCGCCTGCTTGGCCACGTCGTCGGCGCTGACACCGACGATCCCGGCGCCCACGGCGGCGAACTCCTCCGCCAGGTCACGGAAGTGGCAGCTCTCCTTGGTGCAGCCGTACGTCATGGCGGCCGGGTAGAAGAACACCACCAGCGGGCCCTTCGCCAGCAGATCCGAGAAGCGCAGCTCGGCCCCTGTCTCGTCGACTCCCGTCAGCTCCCCGACCTTGTCTCCCACGTCCATGCGGTGTCCCTCCCGGTTGTCATACCCCTTGGTACGAACTGGGCGTGAGCCTATTACGTTCCCAGTCTGGTGGCATAAATACTTTCGTCGAGGGCTGTCGCCGCTCTCGCAACGAGCCCGGCCCGGCCGCCGGTCCGCCGGTCCGCCGGTCCGCCGGCCCGGCGGCCCGGACAGTGCCGCGCGGATTGATCGATTGAGAGATCAAATCCAGGTTGTGGTGATCCCGGAAGCCTTCCATCGTGGAGCGGCGCGGGCCTGCGCGAAAGCCCGGGAGGAGCTCAGCCCATGCCGTCTTCCACCGCCGAGAGATCACACAGCTTCGACGTCTTCGAGCACTACGAACGGCTCCAGTGGAAAGTCTGCGACCTCGGTCTCGACACCGTCCGGCGGGAGCTCGTCCAGCCCGCCTACATAGCCCTGGTCCGTGGAGTCGTCGTGGGCGAGGCGACCTCGCTCCCGGGGCTGCACGGCTTTCTCAGCGAGTTCTCCGACGACTACGACTGCTCCGCGTTCGTCGCGATCTGGGCGTACCAGGAGCTGCAGCACCACTACGCCTTCCGCGCGTGGCTCAGGGCGGTCGGTGTGCACATCGACCAGGACCGGATCGAGGCGCTGCGCGAACCGTACGAGGCCGGCATCACGCCGAGCGCGACACTGACCACGAACGTCATCTCGGAGATCATCGTCAACACGGCCTACCGGGCCCTGGCGGAGTGGGTGGAGGAGCCCGTCCTGGCCGACCTCTTCCTCCGGGCGAGCCGAGACGAGGCCGGCCACGCCCGCGAGTTCCTCTTCTACCTGAAGCGCCGCCTCGCGGACCATCCGCACGAACTGAAGTCGGTGCTGGAGCGCATCCACTTCTACGTCACCAACCCGCGGCTGAACCATCCGGTCGGTGTCTACAAGCACCAGCGGGTCGAGGAGATGCGTGACCACGAGACCGTGGACGACGTGATCGACGTCTTTCTCCAGATCTCCCCGCCGGACGCGCAGGAGAAGCTGCAGGCCAAACTCCGCCGCATGCTCGGGGCGGCGGTCGGCCGCGACCTCAGCCGGAACTCGGCGATCCGCCACGCCATGGCCGAGCTCTCGTCCTGACCCGAAGGAGCCACGATGACGCCGTCCGCCTCCGAATCCGAGGTTCTCAGCACCGTCACGGGCATCGTCGCCCGTGAGCTCGGCACGCCGGCCGAGACGCTCACGCCCGACCTCGACCTTCGCACCCTTCAGGGCGCGGACTCGATGAAGGTCCTCGTCATGATCTCGCGCATCGAACGCACCTACGACATCGAGATCGAGGACGAGGACGTCTTCTCCCTGGCCTCCGTCAACGACGTTGTCCGCGTCGTCCTCGCGACGCTCGCGGCGACCACCGTCTGAGAGGTCAGGCGTCGGCGTCGGCGAGTGTCCGCAGTACCTCGCGCATGTACTCGAGCGCCTCGCGGTCGTCCAGCGCACGCCCCCACGCCTGCTCCCGCTCCGGACCGAGGTGGGGCTGCGCGGCGATCGCCGTGGCGGCACCGTCCACCAGGGTGTTCCAGTCAGGTGCGTCGAGAAGGCCCGTCGTCGCGAGGAAGCCGAGCATCCGCGCGGCGTCGGGCAGTCGGCCGACGGCTGCCATCATGTTGATGAACTCGACACTGGTGACGCAGGCGGCCTGCATGTTGTCGTCGTCGAGAAGCTGGTCGATGTGGCCGCGCAGGATGCCGAAGGCCCGCGCCCGGTCCCCGCGCCGAAAGACCGCCCCCGCCTCGACGACCCGGTTCGGGGAATGGGTGCGCTGCGGCACCGTCACCCCGACGGCCTCGTCGAACAGCCGGTTGGCGCGGGGGAGGTCGCCCTGCAGCGAGGCGGAGTAGCCGAGCATCACCAGGGTCAGGTTGAGCAGTGTCGGAGGTCCCTGGGCGCGGTACCGGTGCACCAGAGCCGTGGTGAACCGGTCGTGTTCGGCGAACCGCCCGGTGAACAGCAGTGCCGCGCCGGCGTCGAGCTCGAACTGTTCGGCCAGGTCGTCGTCGCCCCGTCGGCGCAGGTCCGCGATGGCCGGAGTCGCCCAGACGCCGTGCGCCGCGTAGTCCTGGTAGACCGACGCCCGTGCGTGGTGGACCAGCGGGTGGTCCGGTTCGCCGTAGCGCTCGACGAGGCGTTCGTAGGCGACGTCGCGCCGGCTCAGTTTGTAGCGCTGCGCCGCCCAGGTGAGCCCGAAGACGACGAGCTCGTCGTCGGGCGGTGAGATGGTCAGTAGCCGTTCGACCCAGTCACCGATCTCGTTGCGGCTGCGGCGCACGATCTCGACGACGACGCGGCGGACGAGCGCGTGGGCGAGCGCCTGCCTCTTCGCGGCGCACGCCCAGTCGAAGGCGGCCCGCAGGTTGGGCCAGAGCTCGTCGAGGCGGGCCACCCCCTCTACCTCGGCCTGGCCCGCCAGCAGAACCTGCACCCGGGCGGCCGCCTCCAGACACCACAGGGCGTGCCGTTCGGCGACGAGCTCGGTCTCGCCGGTCTCGGCCAGCCGTTCGGCCGCGAACTGCCGCATCGTCTCCAGCAGCCGAAACCGCGGCCCGAACGGCCCGGAGTCGACGACCAGCATCGAACGCGCGACGAGGGTTCCCACCACCTGGTCCACGTCGGTTCCACCGGTTCCACCGGCTCCACCGATGCCACCGGTGCCGTCGGTGCCGTCGACGGCGACCGCCGTCGCGCCGCTGAGGTCGAACGGTCCCGCGAACACCGACAGCCGTTGGAACAGCCGGCGCTCGGCTGCGCTGAGCAGGTCGTAGGACCAGGCGATGGTGGCACGCAGCGTCCGGTGCCGCTCGGCGGCGGTGCGCGGCCCACCGACGAGCAGCCGGAGATGATCGTCCAGCCGGGTGAGCAGATCGGCCGGAGCGAGGGTGGTCGTCCGGGCCGCGGCCAGTTCGATGGCCAGCGGCACTCCGTCGAGCCGGCGGCAGATCTCCTCGACGGCCTGGCGGTTCGCCGAGGTGTCGAACCCGGCAGACAGGGCTGTGGCCCGCTCCTCGAACAGCTCCGCCCCGGGCCCGGACGGTTCCAGCGGCCCGACCGCGACGAGTCGTTCGTGGCCGTGGCCGAGGCCGAGAGCCTCCCGGGAGGTGGCCAGCACCCGTACGTCCGGACAGCCCTCGGCGATGGCCGCGGCGAGCTTCGCCGCCCCGGCGGCGACGTGTTCGCAGTTGTCGAGCAGGAGCAGCGCTCGGCGTGGTCGCAGCGCGGTGACGACCGAGTCGTTCAGATCCCGTCCGGCCAGCTCGGTGATGCCGAGCGGGGTCGCCACCGCCCGCGGGACGTCGTCGGAGCTGGTGATCTCGGCCAGCTCGATCAGCCAGGTGCCGTCCAGGTCGGAGCGGCGGGCCGCGGCCGCGACGGCGAGCCGGGTCTTGCCGATGCCGCCCGGGCCGACCAGGGTCACGACGGGGGTCGCGGTCAGCGCTTTCTCGACCGTGTCGAGCAGGGCGTCCCGCCCGAGCAGGCGGCCCAGCCTGCGTGGCAGGTTCCCGCGGCGGCCGTCCTCCGTTCGCGGTGGCGGGTGTTCGCCGTGGCCGACCTGGTAGAGGCGTTGCTCGGACACCACGCCGTCGAGACGGTGGGTACCGAGATCCCGAAGGTCGTCGCGATCGAGCAGCAGCGCGGTCGCGGCGGAGGCGAGCACCTGCCCGCCGTGCCCGGCCGCGGCCAGCCGGGCGGCCAGGTTCACGGCGGGTCCGAAGTAGCCGTGGCGCCGTTCGTCGGTCTCACCCGTGTGCAGGCCGAGCTGGGCCCGGAGGGCCATGCCGGCCGGCCAGGCCTCGTCGCGCGCCGCCGCCTGCAGGTCCAGCGCCCACGCCACAGCATCGGCTGCGCGGTGGAAGGCCGCGCCGAACGAGTCGCCGCCGCTGGCGAAGACCTGGCCGCCGTGACGGTCGACGGCGGTCCGGACGAGAACCTCGTGGCGAGCCAGGGCCAGCGGCATCTCGTGCCGGTGCGACGCCCACCAGCGGCCCGCGTCCGCCACCTCGCAGAAACCGAACGTCACGGTCCCGGACGGTCTCGCCGCCGCCACTGCCGTGCCCGCCGCCGTGCCCGCCGCCGCCGTGCCCGCCGCCGCGGCGGCTGCGGCGGCTGCGGCGACTGCTGACGTATCTGGCGCCGCAGGCCTGGCCAGCCGTCCGTCGTGACCGAGGATGGACGCCTCGAGCTCCCGCAGCCGAGGCCCGGGCTCGACAGCGAGCTGGGAGATGAGACGTCCACGGGCTGTGCGGTAGGCGGCGAGGGCGTCGGCCTGGCGGCCCGCCCGGTAGAGCGCCGTCATCAGCAGTGCCCACAGGCCCTCGCGGAACGGATAGGTGGCGGTCAGCTCGGTCAGCTGGCCGATGACGGTGGACGTGTCGAGCTCGACCCGATGCTCGAGATCCGCCTCCACGACCGCCAGCCACTGTTCGATCAGGCCGTTGACCGTGGCGGTCAGCCCCGGGGCCACCAGACCGGCCAGTGGGGTGCCCGTCCACTCGGCGAGAGCCGCCTCGATCTCGCCGGCCTCGGCCAGCCGCCGGAACCGGAGGACGTCGACCGCGTCGGGGTCGACGTCCAGGCGGTAGGCCGAGCCGGCGCGCTCGATCGAGCTGGAGCCCAGCGCGCCGCGCAGCCTCGTCGCGTACGACGCGAGCGTGCGGTCGGCCGTTCTCGGCGGGGCGTCACCCCAGACCAGCTCGGTCAGCCGCCACACCGGGACCGCCCTGCCCGCCGACAGGGCGAGTGCCGCGAGCAGCGCCTGGCACTTCGCCGGCCCGACCTGTGCCGGGCGGCCGTCAGGCGTGACGGCGCCGACTCCACCGAGTAGACGGATCTGCAGCACCGCGCCGCTCCCTGCTCTGTCCTCGCCCGGGGGAGACCTCGGAAGATCACGGAAAGGAGCCCCGAGGGCTTCCCGGCCCAGTATGACTTTCCTGGCCGCGCCGCTCTCCGGAACAGCCGGCCGGACCCACCGACGGACCCACCGACGGACTCAACAGAAACTCGACCCGTTCGAGCGGATCGCACAACACGGGCGCGGCAGTCTCGGCCCATGCACGCACTTCAGTCCCGACAGCTTTCCCGCGGCTGGGCCGCTGCGCTGTTCGCCGGATTCGTGACCGTGGGGGCCCTCCAGCCACCGCGGCACGAACGACCGCCGACGCAGCCGGCCTGGGCGGACGTGCTGATCGTCGCCACCCTGCTGCTCCTGCTGGTCGCCTTTCTGGCTCTGCTGGCCGGCCGGCGCTGGGGATTCACCCCCGCCGCCTATGGCAGCGGCGGCTTCGTCCTGGTGTCGGCGGTGTGCCCGGCATGGGACCACCATCAGATCGGAGCGTGGTGGGTGGCCCAGATCGGTATCAGCGTCGCCATGCTGGTCGGGTCCGTGATCGGACGGTCGGCGCCTCCCAGGCTGACCGTCGCGCCGTCTGTGCCCGCGGCGCTGTCGGTGCCCGCCGCGCCGCCTGTGTCCGCCGGCCTGTCCGTGCTCGCCGCGCCGGGCGCGGTCTCGGCGCCCGCCGCCACCGGACGATTCCGGGACGCCCGGTGAAGGCGATCGTGCAGGAGCGGTTCGGCCCGCCGGACGTCCTGAGGCTGGCCGACATCGACGTCCCCGAACCCGGCCCGGACGACGTCCTGGTGGCGGTGCGGGCCGCCGCGCTCAACCCGTATGACTGGCACATGCTCCGCGGCGATCCGCTCGTCGCGCGGCTGTTCGGTGGGATGGGCCTGACCCGGCCGAAGTCGCTGGTGGCCGGTCTGGACGCGGCGGGCCGCGTCGAGGCTGTCGGTCGCGACGTCACCGGGCTGCGGCCCGGGGACGAGGTACTCGGCTACTGCCCGGGCGCCTTCGCCGAGTACGCGCTGACCTCGCCGGAGCTGGTCGTGCCCAAGCCGGCGGCCCTGTCCTTCGAGCAGGCCGCCGCCATGCCGATCGCGGCGACGACCGCGCTGCGCGGGATCAGGGACGTCGGCCGCGTCCGGGCGGGCCAGCGTGTCCTCGTCAACGGGGCCGCCGGCGGTGTCGGCACCTTCGCGGTCCAGCTCGCGGCAGCGTCGGGCGCCGAGGTCACCGGCGTGTGCGGCGCCGGGAACGTCGACCTGGTGGCCTCCCTCGGTGCGTCCTCCGTCGTCGACCACACGTCGGCCGACTTCACCGACACCGACGACCCGTACGACGTGATCCTCGACAACGTCGGCAACCGGCCGCTGCGCCAGCTGCGTGGCGCGCTGGTACGGAACGGAACCCTCGTGGTCAACGCGGGTGGCTCGCCCGGGCGCGTGTTCGGCGCGGTCGGTTCGACGCTGCGGGCGGTCGCGGTCAACTGTGTCGTGCGGCAGCGGCTGACTCCGCTGCCGGATCGGCGCGAAAGATCTTTTCTGCTCGCGGTCACCGAGGCTGTCGAGAAGGGAACGCTCTCGCCCGTCCTCGATCGGATGTACCCGCTCGCCGATGTCGCCGAAGGCCTGCGTTACGTCGAACGAGGCCACGCCAGGGGCAAGGTCGTCGTCACGGTGTCCTGACAGACCTCAGCTTCTCGGCCACTTCTGGTGACATGAACAGAGGTCGGGCCTCCGCTGGCCTCGTCTCCGTCACCGCGGAGACGTGTATGGGCCGATAGAAATCCGATCGCGTCTTCGGTGATGAACCTCCATGTCCCGGTACGAGGCCTGTGTTCCGACCGGTGATGCCGTGGCCTGCGTTCCTTGACTCGCAGAAGGGAACATTCATGAAAATGTGGACACGACGTGCGGCAGGTGTGCCGCCGTTCTCGCTGTCGCCGGCGGTGTGGCGATCGCGACGACCATCGCGACGACCACGTCCGCCTCCGCGGCAACACCCAACACGGCCGTCGGAATCCAGGCAGCGGGGATCCTCCCCATCGGGCCGCTCGTGGTCAGCACCTTCCCGGGCACCTCTCCCGTCATTCTGACGGGCGTCACCCTCCCCGCCGGGCCGGGCTCGCTGACCCTGAACCAGCAGACGGTCGAGGCTGACGGCACTCTCGCCGTCAATGCGATAGCGATCGATCTCCTCGGGCTCGAGCACATCGTCATCGCGAGGTCGGTCTGCAACGACGCACCCTGACCTGACAACGACCTGATCCGGGGCCGTGCGCGCTGCTTTCTCCCCGACCGCGGGAGTGCGCCCGGCCCCGGGCGGCTACCCGGCCTCGCCGGCCTCGGAGACGGCCTCGCGCACCGGAGCGCCGGTGACGTCGTGCGCGGCGATGTCAGGAAGGATGGCTGCGCCCAGCGGCTTGCCGTGCCACCGCGTCAGGCTCCAGCCAGCCGAGAGGTCGCCTTCGAGGGTGACCAGGCCGGTGTTCGAGAGCCAACGGTCCTCCACGGAACCGACCCCGCCGACCCGCAGGCCGACCCACGCCCGGATCGCGGCACCATGACTGACGACCACGACGGTGTCACGCTCGTCATGCGCCGCCGCGACCTTCGCGATCGCGGCGTCGTAGCCGGCGACGAACACGCGGCCGTTCTGCCCGCCCGGCATCATGCGGTCCAGATCGCCGTGGAGCCAGTCGGTGATGACGTCGAGATACGTCGTGATGGAGGCCTTGTCGCTGCGCAGCTCGAGATCACCCGCGCCGATCTCCTCGACGCCCTCCTCGACTCCGATCGCCAGCCCACGGGCCTCGGCGAGGGGAGCCGCGGTGAGCTGGGTACGGGTCAGGACCGAGGCGTAGACCGCCGAGATCGCCTCGCCGCGGAGGACGTCGGGGAGTGCCCGTGCCTGAGCGTGGCCAAGGGCGGTCAGCCCGGCTCCCGGCCGCCCGGTGTCGAGGGCACCGGCGACGTTGGAGGGGGTCTGGCCGTGACGGAGCAGCATGAGGCGCATCGCGGCCGAGTTTAGCGCCGGCGTTCGGGAGGCGGCGGATCCGCGCTCGTGCTGACGCGCTCGGCCGCCGCCCTGGCAGCCAGGTCCGCTGGTTCCCGGGTGTTACCGCTTGTTCAGCAGGCCGGCGTCGACGGGGACGACCGTGCCGGTGACGTACCGTGCGTCGTCCGATACGAGCCAGGCGACGGCGTTGGCGATGTCCTCCGGCTCCACCAGGTCGACCGGCATCGCGTTGGTGAGCGCGCTGGCCAGCTGCGGGGCGAGCTCGAGGATCTTCGCCAGGTTCCCGTCACCGGCCATGGGCGTGCGGACCGCGGTCGGCGCGACGCTGTTCACCCGGATGCTGTACGGAGCGAGGAAGTTCGCCCACGACCGCATGAGGCCGACGACCCCGTGCTTGGCGGCGGTGTAGCCGAGGAACCCGGCGGTGGGGATGCCGACGCCGACCAGGCCGCCCGTGGAGCTGGTCAGCACGATCGAGCCGCCCTGGTTGCGTTCCAGCAGCTGCGGGATCGCGACCCGACCGGTGTTCCACACCCCGGTGAGGTTGACGGCGACGACGTCCTCCCACTGCTCGTCGTCGGTGGCCACGCCACCGGCGCCGATCCCGGCGTTGGCGACGACGATCTGGACCGGGCCGAGCTCGGTCACGCCTTCCTGGAAGGCCTTCTCCAGCCCGGCGAAGTCCCGGACGTCCGCCTGCCGCGTGACGATCCGCCGGCCCAGGGCCTCGACGTCCTTCGCCGTCTGCTCGAGGTCAGCGAGCGTGGGCATCGGGTAGGCGACCGACCGGACCGGACCACAGAGGTCGATCGCGATGATGTCGGCGCCGTCCTGCGCTAACCGCAGTGCGTGGGCGCGGCCCTGTCCGCGGGCGGCCCCGGTGATGAAGGCGACCTTGCCGTCGAGCTTTCCCATCAGTTCTCCCTGAGGTGACGTGACGTCGGATGGCGCATGGCATGGGCATGCGCATGGCGTGGTGGTGGAGATGGTGGTGCGGGCGTGGGCGGTGCGGTGTCGGGGTCTCGTGGCTGTGGGCGGGTCCCGGCGGGAGGGCTGATGCGTCCGGGGCGCAGTTCTAATTTTTAACAGTCGTTCTAACTTCGCCCGCGATCGGTGTCAACCGACCCGCCCTGGCGCCGGATCCGGGTGGCGGATCGGGTGCGGTGGCAGTGGTCGTGGGGATTGCGCCACAGTCCCGCCGCGAGCGTGGAGCCTGCCTCCGAGTCGGGGGTCCGCCATCATGGGACCTCCCCAGGCGTTCGGGACCCGGCGCCGTCTACCGGAGGAAGGTGCATGGCCGAGCCCCGCCGACGCCGGGCGGCGACCGTGGAGAAGGTGAGCCGCCTTCTCGACGCGACCGAGGAGCTCATGCTGAGCGAGGGCTATGCGGCGGTCAGCTCCCGCAGTGTGGCCGCCCGCGTCGACATCACCGCTCCGCTCCTGCATTACTATTTTCCGACGATCGACGATCTGTTCGTGGCGGTCCTGCGGCGGCGCGCGGAGCAGATGCTCGCCCGGACCAGGGCGGCGCTGTCCTCACCCCAGCCGCTGCGTGCCTGGTGGGAGCTGGTCTCCGACCCGCGCGGAACGGGGCTGATCGTGGAGTTCGTGGCGGCGGCGAACCACCGGCCGGCGCTGCGGACAGAAGTCGGCCTGGTGGCCCGGGAACTGCGGCGGCTGCAGATGGAGGCCCTGGCCTCGATCCTCGGCGAGTACGGACTCGACCCGGAGGACTTCCCGCCCGCCCTCGTCGCCGCCGCGGTGCAGGGACTCGCGTTCGCCGTCGTGGCCGACCGGGCTGCCGGCCACGACACCGCGCACGAGCAGGCCGCCGACGCGATGGCCCGCCTCGTCGCCCGCCTGGAGGACCGCCGGGAGCGCCGTCCGGCCGAGTGAGCCATCACCACAACATGACGACGGCCGTCGTACACCCGCGGCGGCCCGGCGGTCTCGAGTGCCGGTCGCGGGCGCGTACTATTTTCGGGCTGGCGCGGAGCCGTTCGGAGACAGGCGACACCCGAGGGCGCTGACAGAGAGGGGTCTCGGTGGCTGACGCCGATGACGTGCGTCGGTTGGCGCTGGGTCTGCCGAACGTCGTGGAGGTCGAGAGCGAAGGTTTTGACTTCCGAGTGGGGGACAGGGGATTCGTCTGGTCCTATCCGGAGCGCACGCCGGGAAAACCGCGGGTGATCCGGACCGACATCGCGGTGCTGTTCGTCGGCGACGAGGCGGAGAAGCAGGCGCTCCTGCGCGGCGAGCCCGATCTGTTCTTCACCGCCCCGGGCTATGGCGGCGCGCCTCTCGTGATGGTGCGCCTGGCGAAGCTGGAGGTCGACCGCCTGACGGAGCTCGTCACCGACGCCTGGCGGATGCGCGCGCCGGACGTGCTCGTAGGCAGCCCCGACGGGGCCGGCGCCAGCGACTCGTCCGACATCACCCTCGGCTGAACCCCGCGCAGGGCCGCAGCTCGCCGCGTTCCGGTTCCGGTTCTGGTTCCGGTTCCGGTTCCGGTTCTGGTGTCGGTTCTGGTTCTGGTGCCGGCTGCGGATCAGGGTGGCGAGGTTGCGGGCAGCGGGACGACGAGCCCGCGGTTCAGCACCGCCTCGACCGCGAGGGTGCGGTAGCCCGCGTCGTCGAACAGGACGGTGAAGCGGTCACCGTCGACGCTGACAACCTGACCGGCACCCCAGCGCTCGTGCCGCACCCGGGTGCCCGCCTCGAACGGTGCGGGCTGCCCGCCCCCACCCTCGGCGCTCCCGGCGCCGGCGGAAGCCCGGTCGCCGTCCCGCCCGTCGCAGGTGTCGCAGGCGCCGCAGCCGGCCGGCTCGAAGCGATCGACCGACTCCCCGAAGTAGGACAGCAGGAAGCGCCGGCGGCAGCCGCGGGTTTCGGCGTACCCCCGGATCATGTCGACCCGGGAGCGGTCGAACGTCCGCCGCACCTCGGCCCGTTCCATCGCCCTCGCCACGGCGACCTCGGGTTCGGGTGCGTCCGGAGGGGCCGCCACCGTGCCGTCGCCGCGCACCGTCAGGGCGCCGGCCTCCGCGAGCGGGTCGACCAGACGGAGCAGCGCCGAGTCACGCAGCCCGGCCTCCTTGGCCAGGCGTGGCATCGTGACTGCTTCCTCGGCGTGCGCGATCAGGACGGCGATCCGGCGCAGGTCCGCCGGATCGGGTGGCCCGGCGACGAGGAAGCGTCGCAGGCCCAGGTCCTGGGGCCGGAAGAACAGGCAGGCCAGCGCAGGCTTTCCGTCGCGGCCGGCCCGGCCGATCTCCTGCATGTAGGAGTCGACGGAGTCGGGGACGTCGGCGTGCGCGACGAAGCGGACGTCCGGCTTGTCGATGCCCATCCCGAACGCGGTGGTGGCGACGATGACGTCGCAGCGGCCGGAGTGGAAGTCCTCCTCCGCCTCCCGGCGCACACCGGCGGCGAGCCCGGCGTGGTAGGGCCGGGCGTGCAGGCCGAGGTCGGCGAGCTCTGTGGCGATCTCCTCGGTGGCGCGCCGGGTCGCCGCGTAGACGATGCCGGGTTTGGCCTGTGCCGCCGCGTACTCGACGAGGGCCGCGCGCTTGTCGCCGTCCTCGACGAAGGTACGAACAGCCAGGTGGATGTTGGGCCGGTCGAACCCCTGCACGATCTCGGCCGGCTCCCGCATCCGCAGCCGTTCGGCGATCTCGCGGCGCACCGGCGGTGCGGCCGTCGCCGTGAGCGCGACCACCGTCGGGTGGCCGAGATCCTCGACGACCTCACCCAGCCGCAGGTAGTCGGGCCGGAAGTCATGGCCCCAGGCCGAGATGCAGTGTGCTTCGTCAACGACGATGAGTGACGGCGCGGCCTCCCGTAACAGCTTCCGGACGCGCGGCTTGGCGAGCTGTTCGGGTGCCAGGAACAGGAACTCGCTGTTGCCACAACGGATCGCGTCGAACGCCTCGGCGACGGCCTTGGCGCTGACCTGCGAGTTCGCCATCACTGCCGTGCTGTCGGAGGTAGGCACGCCCGCCGACGACGGTCCGTCGTGTGCACGGGCCCTGTCGAGCCGCGCGGTCAGCCCGCGCACCTGGTCCCGCTGCAGCGCGATCAGCGGTGAGACGACGACGGTCGGCCCCTCCAGCAGCAGGGCGGGAATCTGGTAGACGGCCGACTTGCCCGCCCCGGTCGGCAGCACGCACAGCGTGTCGCGACGATCGAGGATCGCCCGCATCGCCGCGCGCTGCCCGGGCCGCAGAGCGTCGAAACCGAACGCCGCGGAGGCCACCGCGTCGAGCAGATCGTCAGTTTCATCGGTTCCGGCAGCCGTCGGCGGCGCCGGCCGGCTGCCTGGCGCCGCCGACGGCTGCCGTGGAAGCACCCGACTGCCGGGCCGACCACCGGGCCGACGATCGAGGAGGCGGCCGAAGGCCTCCCAGGGATGTGTCAGAAAAGTCCGCATTGCTCAGACGTGTACCCCGGCCAACGGCTCCTCACTCGAGGTCTGGGCCCTGCGCTGGCCGGCGCGCGGCTCGGGCGCGCGGCTCGGGGGCGCGGCCCGCGCCGCGGGTAACGCCGGGTTGTCCACACCAACAACACCGCCACCGCCAGGCAGAACGCCAGGAGGAACACGCCACCCTGCCGCCCCTGCCCGGCGGTTTCGGTGTGGTCACAGTGGGCAGGTCGCCATATCCCCTGACAGGGGTCCGCTCTGCGTGACGGGCGTCCCGGGTGGAGTTCTTCGCGTGCCCGCGGATTGGCCGGGACTCGGCGGGGTGGGAGCCCCGAGCCGGGATTGAGGCTAGGATCGAAGAGAGTAAGCGTTCGCGAACCAACGCTGGCGTCCTTCGACCACCAGGAGCGCACGATGCCGAGACCGACCAGGCAGCTGCTCGCGGACCCGGAGCCGCAGGAGCGCAGCTTCTCGATCGTCTCGGTGGATGATCACCTCACCGAGCCCCCCGACGTCTTCGCCGCACGGTTCCCGGCGAGGCTTCGCGACCAGGCCCCTCAGGTGATCACGACGCCGGACGGGTCGGAGGCCTGGCTCTACCGCGACCGGCTCTACCGCGACAACGGGATGAGCGTCGTCGCCGGGCGCCCGAAGTCCGAGTGGAACCTCGACCCGCTGAACTTCGACGAGATGCGCCGGTCCGCCTGGGACGTCCACGCCCGCGTGCGGGACATGGATCTCGACGGGGTCTGGGCGTCGCTGTGCTTCCCGTCCGGGGCGTGGGGCTTCACCGGTCGGGTGCTGTCGATGAACCGGGACGAGGAGGTCGGCCTCGCCGCGGTCCGGGCATGGAACAGCTGGATGCTGGAGGAGTGGCACGGCGCCTACCCGGAGCGCTTCATCCCGATGCAGCTGCCCTGGTTCAGGGACCCGAAGATCGCCGCGAGGGAGATCCGCCGCAACGCCGAGCTCGGCTTCACGTCGGTGTCGTTCCTCGAGTCGCCGCACCTGCTGAAGCTTCCGCCGATCACCGACCGGAAGCACTGGGAGCCGTTCTTCAGGGCATGCGAGGAAACCGACACCGTGATCTCGCTGCACTGCGGCGCAAGCGGTTTCGTCCTCCAGGGCTCACCCGGCGGCGGCCTCAACGTCCAGACGTCGCTGTTCCCCGCCGGGGCGTTCTGTGCCGCCGTCGACTGGGTGTGGGCGGGTATTCCGGCCCTTTACCCGAATCTCAGGATCGCCCTGAGCGAGGGCGGCATCGGCTGGGTGCCGATGGCGATCAACCGTCTCGACTACGTCCTCGAACACTCCGGTGGCGGCGGCACCCCGTGGGCGTACGACGTCACACCGAGTGAGGCGCTGCGGCGCAACTTCTACTTCTGCATGCTCGACGACCCCGGCACGCTCGACCAGCGTCACCTGATCGGTATCGACCACATCCTGTTCGAGACGGACTTCCCGCATGCCGACTCGACCTGGCCGGGCTCCCAAGACCTGCTGCGCAAGCGCTTCGCGGACATCCCCCGGCACGAGGCCGTGATGATCGCCGGTGGCAATGCCGCCAGACTGTTCCGGCACCCGCTGCCAGGCGGTGACTGGCCGGCGATCACTCCGTAACCCCTCGAGGACCGCGGGCGGCAGCGGAGCCCAGGCTGGCTCCCGCAGTGTCGCGGGTGGCGTCATCCCGCCCGGGAATTTGATCTTCCGTTAAATGTGTGTAGGTAGCAACCACATGCATGGCGCCAGATCGGCCGGGCAAGATCTTCTATTGTCGGCGGAACTCCTCGATGTGTGGTGGCCGGATCTGGGTACTTGTTTTCCTTCCCGGGATCACTATCCTGAAGCGCCCAAGGTGGGCAGGAAGGGTTGCCCTCGGCCGGTGCGGGCGCTGGCGGTGCAGTACACAGGCCCCTTTCGGGGTTCGTGGCGGTCCTCGGCGGCATCCTGGGCTCGGCGGCCAGAGGGGGATCTCGCATGCCGTTTGGGGTGATGCGGACACGGTCGACGGTCCGATGGTCGGGTGATGCGGGCGGCTGACCCGCGGCAATTGATGATCTTGTCGGAATATGTTGACGTCGACGTCGAAGGTTGAGAGTATGCGCACACTCGTAGGCGAGGGTGGGCCTGGCAAATCCAGGGCGGCCTCGCGGAAGCAACCTGCCCCGGCGAGGATGTCTTCGCGTGGCTGATAGCGCCACGGCCCAGATGATTCCGACAACTTTGAGGTGAAGGTATATGCGGTCCAGGGTTGTCCTCCCACGTGACCGGTCGACGCGGTCGCGGCGGCGGTCGGCTAGGGCGCTCTTAGCATGCCCGTTAGCCCTGCTCATGTTCGCTGCTGCGTGTAGTTCGGACGACGGGGATACGCCCACCACGGTGGACCCGACTGCGGCCGCCGACGCGCTTGGCCCGGTCGACAACGCCACCGGCGAGCCCGTCCTGATCGGGATCATCTCGGACGGGAAGTCCGCCGCCATCGACAACTCCGTGCAGTTCGCCGTCGCGGACGCCACGGTCAAGTACCTGAACGAGCACCGCGGCGGTATCGGCGGCCGGCCCGTCGAGATCGTCGAGTGCGAGACGCAGGCGGACCCGGCCAGGGGTGCCGACTGCGGGAACCAGATGGTTGAGAGAGACGTCGTCGCGGTCGCGGTCGGCGAGTCCGCGGTTGCCGAGGGTGTCTGGCAGCCGTTGGCTGACGCGGACATACCGACGATGTTCTTCGGTGCCGGCAGCCCGGCGATTCTTTCGGACCCGACGAGCTTCACCGTGGGGGACCCGAACTTCGCGACGCTGCAGCTTCCCATCAACCTGGCGAAGGACGAGGGCCTCGACAAGGTGACGTCGATCGTCATCGACGTGCCGGCCGCGCTGCACAGCGCGGAGGAGGTCGCCCCCGGCCTGATGGAGGAGGCGGGCCTCGAGTACGAGCTCATCCGGATCGCCCCGGGCACGGCCGACATGACGCCGCAGCTGCAGGGTGTCGATCCCGGTGTCGTGTTCATCATCGGCAACGACTCGTTCTGCATCAGCGCGATCAACGGCCTGCAGGCGGTCGGGTACGACGGCAAGGTCAGTGCCATCTCGCAGTGCATCACGGACGCCACCCGCAAGGCGGTGCCCGGAAACGTGCTGGAGGGCATGGTCATCGGCGCCTCCGTCCCCGTCGGCGGGGACGATCCGTCCAGTCTCCTCTACAACGCGGTGATCGAGACCTATGGAAGTGACATCGACACCGGTTCCTCCGCGGGCCGGGGCATGTTCGTCACGTTCGCCGGCCTCGCGGCGTCACTCGAGGACATTTCGGGTGAGATCACCCCGGCCACCGTCACCGCCGCCATCAAGGCGATGCCGGAGAAAGAACTGCCCGGTGCCGCCGGCCTGAAGTTCCGGTGCAACGGCAAGGCCTACCCGGAATCCCCGGCCTCCTGCGTGCGGGGTGGGTTGACGACGACTCTCGACGGCGACGGTCAGCCCAGCGAATTCAAGGTGCTCGGGAACTCTTCGATCCCGGATTGATGATCGAGAACTGAACCGGCCGCCGGGGAATCTCCTCGGCGGCGGGTTCGGCACCTCCGCTCGGCGTCCCTCCCGCCGGAAGTGTCGAACCAGCCCCATGGCTCGCAGGAATGATCCGGAAGATGCCGGGAGATCGTGATGGAACATGTAGGTTCGCTGCTTCTCGGTCTCGGGAACGGCGGGGTATTCGCGGCGCTGGGTCTCGCCCTCGTACTGACCTATCGGAGCTCGGGAGTAATCAACTTCGCGACCGGGGCGGTCGCGCTCTACGTCGCCTATTCCTACGCGTTCTTACGTGATGGCGAACTACTCGTCCTGATACCCGGCCTGCCCGCGTCGGTTGAGATCGGCGGGCCCTGGCCGCTGGCGCCGGCGGCCGCGCTGTCACTGCTGTTCGGGGCACTCCTGGGCGCATTGCTGTACGTGGCGGTGTTCCGACCGCTGCGTGAGGCTCCCCAGCTGGCCCGGGCGGTGGCGTCGCTTGGTGTTCTGGTGGTCATCCAGTCGGTCATGGCGATCCGGCTCGGCACCTCACCGGTCAGCGTCGAGGCGATCTTCCCGGCGGAACGGTGGGACTTCGGCGGCGCCAGGGTGCTGTCCGACCGGTTCTATCTGGTCGTCGCCGTGGTGGCCCTGACGCTGGTGCTGGCCGCCGTCTACCGCTTCACCCGGTTCGGGCTGCTGACGAGGGCGGTGGCGGAGTCCCAGACCGGCGCCTATGTCAGCGGTGTGTCCCCGGACCGGATTGCCCTGTTCAACTGGATGATCAGTGGTGTGACGGCTGGTGCGGCCGGCATCCTGATCGCACCGCTGAGCCCGCTGTCCCCGACCACCTACACGCTGTTCGTGGTGCCGGCGCTCGCCGCCGCGGTGGTCGGCGGTTTCAAGAGCCTGGTGCCGACGGTGGTCGCCGGCATCGCGATCGGCATGGTCCAGTCGGAGGCTGCCGCGCTGGCCGCCGACGGCGCGTCCTGGCTGCCGAGGAGCGGCTCGCAGGAACTCGTTCCGCTGGTGGTGATCCTGCTGGCCCTGCTCGTCACCGGACGGGGCCTGGCGGTCCGGGGCGGACTGGTCCGACAGCCGCTGGGCCGGGCCCCCCGGCCGCGGTCCCTGCTGATGCCCACGATTCTCGGCACCGGCGTGGGTGTGCTCGGCCTGCTGGTCACCAGCGGGACCTGGCGCAGCGCGGTCATCGGAACGTTCATCGCCGCGATCATCGGTCTGTCTCTCGTCGTCGTGACCGGCTACGCCGGGCAGGTGTCACTGGCCCAGCTCGCGCTGGCCGGCAGCGCCGCCTTCACACTCAGTGGCCTCACCCAGAGCTGGCACATCCCGTTCCCGTTCGCACCACTGCTGGCCGCGCTCGTGGCGACGGTGCTGGGCGTGGTGATCGGGCTACCCGCGCTGCGACTGAAAGGTCTGACTCTCGGCATCGTCACCCTCGCGCTGGCCTACACGATCGAAGCCGTGTGGTTCCGCAACACGCAGATCGTCGACAGCCAGGGGGCCCGGGTCACCCAGCCGGAGATCTTCGGTCTTGATCTCAGTATCGGTACCGGCCATGCCTTCCCACGGATTCCCTTCGGTCTGCTCTGCCTGGCGGTCCTGGTGGCCGTGGCCTGGGGCGTCGCCCGGCTGCGCACCAGCTCGCTGGGCTCGGCCATGCTCGCTGTCCGCGCGAACGAGCAGTCCGCCGCCGGCATCGGCATCAACGTCGTCGCGGTCAAGGTCGCCAGTTTCGCCATCGCGTCCTTCATCGCTGGCCTGGGTGGCAGCCTGCTGGCCTACCGGCGCGATGTCGTCACCTTCGACTCGTTCACGGCGCTCGGCGGGCTCGCCCTGCTGTCAACCGCCTATCTCGCCGGCGTCACCTCTGTCTACGGCGGCATCCTCGCCGGGGTGATGGCGTCCTCCGGCATCACCTTCATCGCGATGGACCGCTGGGTCCATCTCGGTGACTGGTTCCCGGTCATCACCGGTGTCGCCCTCCTCGTCGCCCTCATCGGCCACCCGGAGGGCCTCGCCAGCGGCGGCCACGAGCTCGCCGACCGCATCGACCGACTACGCCATCGCCGCCGGCCGGCTCCGAGCCCGGCGGATGGGGCCAAGGCGATCATGCCCGAGTCCGCAACTCCGACCGCGGCAGCCATCGCCACCTCTGCGCCCACCGATGCGCCCACCGATGCGCCCACCGATGCGGCCACCGACCAGGCAGAGAAGCCGGCCGCGGTACCCGCGCAACCGGCGGCCACGGTGCTCGACGTCACCGGGCTCACGGTTCGTTACGGCGGCGTGACGGCTGTCTCCGAGGTCTCGCTGCGGGTCGCCGCCGGTCAGATCGTCGGTCTGATCGGACCGAACGGCGCCGGCAAGACCAGCGTGATCGACGCGACGACCGGGTTCACCCGGGCCTCAGGCACCATCAGGCTCGGCGGCGACAACGTCGAGGGGCTCCCGACGCACACCCGGGTACGGCGCGGCCTTGCCCGCACGTTCCAGTCCCTGGAGCTCTACGACGACCTCACCGTCGAGGAGAACGTCCGCGCGGCGCTGTTCGGCGCGAGCGCCGACGAACGCCACCGCGCCCTGGCCGCCGCACTCGACCTCGTCGGCCTTGCCGACCGGGCCGACCGGCACGCCGACGAACTGAGCCAGGGCGAACGCCAGCTGGTCTCCATCGCCCGGGCCTGCGCGACCAAGCCCCGGGCCCTGCTCCTCGACGAACCGGCCGCCGGGCTCGACACCACCGAGACAGTGTGGCTCGGCGAGCGCATCCGCTCGATCAGTCGCACGGGAGTGGGGATCGTTCTCGTCGACCACGACGTCTCCCTCGTGCTGTCGGTCTGCGACTACATCTACGTCCTCGACTTCGGCAAAGTCATCGCCGAGGGCGACCCGGCGGCGATCCGTGCCGACCGCGCGGTCGCCGACGCCTACCTGGGCTCCGTGCACGACTCCTCGGTGGACGCGGCACCGCCGGCGACGGGCGTGGCGGAGGCGTCTCCGGTGGCGGAGGCGTCTCCGGCGGCGGACGCGGGGGACGCGGCGGACACGGGGGACACGGAGGACACGGAGGACGTCGAGGAGACGTCCCCGGGCATCGTGGCGCCGGCGCCACTGACGAAGGGAGCAGGGGAGACATCCTCGGAGGCGGTGGCCCAGGTGCCACCGTCGAAGGCGGAGACGACGACCCCCCCAACCGCGGAGGCCGCTCCGGCCGCCGCGACCACATCCTCGGCGGTGACCACATGACCACCCGGCTGGAATGTGCCGACCTCAGCGGCGGGAGAGGCAGCACCACCGCCTTCCGGAACCTCGATCTCACGGTCGAGGCCAGCTCCGTACTGGCGCTGCTCGGACCGAACGGTGCCGGCAAGACCACGCTGCTGCTGACCCTTGCCGGCCTGCTGCCGGCGCAGAAGGGCACCATCAGCGTCGATGGCAAGCGGCTGCGTAACGGCCGACCCGCCACGGCGAACGCGGCCGGGGTGGTACTCGTCCCCGACAACCGCTGTCTGTTCACCTCGCTGTCCGTCGAGGAGAACATAAAAGTCGCGGCGCGTCGCAACGGTCCGAAAGCGAAAAGCCTCCTCGAGACCTTTCCGGCGCTCGAGAAGCGGTGGCACCTGCCGGCGGGGGCGCTCTCCGGTGGCGAACAGCAGATGCTGGTCATGGCGCGGGCCCTGATCCAGCAGCCCCGGGTGCTGCTGATCGACGAACTCAGCATGGGCCTGGCTCCCCTGATCGTCGAGGACCTGTTCAACACCGTCAGCCGCATCGCCGCCGACCACCAGTGCGCGGTGATCCTGGTCGAACAGCACGTCAACCTCGCCCTCGAGGTCGCCGACACCGCGGCCGTCCTCAACCGGGGCAGCATCGTGTTACGGGGATCGGCCAGTGAACTGGCCGCCGCCCCCAAGCTTCTGGAAGGCGCCTACCTCGGCATCAGCGAGGAGGAGGCCGCGTAGGCACTCGGTTCGTCCCACCCCGATCCCGCGGCCACGGGATCGGGGTGGAGCGGTCACCCTCGACGCCGGATGGGGGGTGGGCCTCGCGTCGGAGGAACCGGCGGCAATAGCGTGCGGGTGGTGAACCGGCCATCCGTCGTCCCGCCGCCGCCCGCCGAGCCCGCCACCGCCGGCCCTGGCCCGGGGGGTGGAGCGCTGGGGCGGGCCGGGGGGCTCGCCGCCGTTGCCTACGCGTTCACCCTCACCATGGCCAGCACTACTCTGCCGACCCCGCTCTATCCGGGCTACCGCGCCGAGTTCGGGTTCTCACAGCTGACCATCACGATCATCTTCGCCACCTACGCGGTCGGGGTGATCATCGCGTTGCTGGCCTTCGGCCGGCTGTCCGACCGGGTCGGCCGGCGTCCCGTCCTGCTGGCGGGTCTGGGTGCCGCCGTGGCGAGCGCGCTGATGTTCCTGTTCGCCGGTGGGCTGCCAGCGCTGCTGGCGGGTCGGCTGCTCTCCGGCCTGTCCGCGGGGATCTTCACCGGGACCGCGACCGCGACCCTCGTCGATCTCGCCCCACCGCGGAGCGCGGGCCGAGCCACCCTCGTGCCCACGATCGCGAACATGGGCGGTCTGGGCCTGGGCCCGCTGCTCGCCGGCATCATCGCCCGCTATGGTCCGGACCCGCTGCAGCTGACCTACGTCATCAACCTCGCCCTGCTGGTTCCGGCGGTGCTGGGCGTGCTGTTGGCCCCCGAGACGGTGTCCCGGCAGGCCCGGGCGTCGGTGGCGCAGGGCGCCGGCGGTGCCCGGCTGCTCTCGCGGCCGCGGGTGCCGCCCGCCGCCCGGGCGGTGTTCGTGCGCGCGGCCCTCGCGGGCTTCGCCGGCTTCGCGGTCCTCGGCCTGTTCACCGCGGTCGGCCCGGCCTTCCTGGCCCAGACGCTCGACGAGCACAACCCGCTGGTCACCGGTCTGGTCGTCGCCGCAGTGTTCGCCGGCTCGGCGCTCGGCCAGGTGCTCGCCCGCCGCACCGGGCACGCCGTCGGGCTGCCGGCCGGCTGCGCGGCGCTCGTGGTCGGAGTCGCGCTGGTCGGCGGCGCCATCGCCGCCTCGTCCCTTCCGCTGCTCGTCGCGGGGGGCGTGGTGGCCGGCATCGGGCAGGGCCTCAGCTTCGCCTCGGGCCTCGGAGGGCTGCTGGCCGCCGCCCCGCCACCAGCCCGAGCCGAGACCTCGTCGGCCTTCTTCGTCGTGGCCTATGTCGCGATCTCGCTGCCGGTCGTCGGAGTCGGGGTGCTGGCCGAACTGACGACGCTGCGCCTCGCCGGGCTCGTGTTCGTCACCGTCGTCGGTCTGCTTGCCCTGACGGCGCTCGTCCTGCTGCGGCGAGGCCGCGGCGCCGCCGGGGCCTCCTGACCGACAGGAACGACAGCGCACTCAGGTGCAGGCGCCGTCGATCTTCATCTGGAGGATCTCCTCCTCGGTCCGGCCGAGCTCACGCAGCAGATCGTCGGTGTGCTCGGCGAACAGCGGGCCCCGCCGGGTCTCCGGCGGCGTCTCGTCGAACTGGACCGGGTTGGTCACCATCCGCCGCTGGTGCCCGGCGGAGTCCACCACCGGGACGAGGTAGCCGTTGGCGGTCATCTGCGGGTCCTCGAGAATGTCGAGGGGGCCCTGGACCGGCGCCCACTGGCCCTGCAGCGTCTGCAGCTTCTCCACCCAGTACGCGTACGGCCTGGCCCCGATGGCCTCGGCGACCAGGCCCCCGGCCGCCGGCCCGTTGGCCATCAGCTTCTCGGCGGTGTCGAAGCGCTCGTCGTCGATGAGCTCGTCGAGGCCGAGGTGCTGGCAGAGGTCGGGGAAGTACCGGAACGACTGCATGATGGTCAGGTTGATCCAACGACCGTCGGACGTCCGGTAGCTGCCGACAGTCGGGTTGCTGATCCGGCCCATCATGTCGTTGAGGCGCTCGGGCGGATTGTCGGGGCCCAGGAGATCGGCGTTGCCCACCTCCAGCGCGAACGCCCAGGCGCCGACGCTCATCAGCGACACGTCGACGACTGTCGGTTCGCCGGTGCGGGCCCGGCCGAGCAGTGCGGCGGCGATGCCGCCGGCGATCGCCATGCCGCCCGTCGTGTCACCGTAGGCGCCGGCCGGCATCGTGATCAGTCGGTCGCTGTCGGTGGGGGTGACGCCCCAGGCGCTCCCCATCCGGCACCAGAACGACGAGCCGTCGAACCCGCCCCGCTCGGCCCAGGGCCCCCGCTGCCCGTGGGCGCTGCCGCGGACGTAGACGATGTTCGGATTCGCCTTGCGGATGTCCTCGACGTCCAGCCGCAGGCGCCGGCGCGCATCGGGCAGGAAGTTGGTCAGGAACACGTCGGCGTCGCGGCAGAGATCCATCAGGACCTCGTACGCGGCCGGCTGCTCCAGGGCGAGCCCGATGCTCTTCTTGCCGCGGTTGGGATGGTCCATCACCGGGTGCCACGAGTCGGCCCTGGGCTGACTGCGCATTCCTCGCTGGGCGTCACCCATCTCGGCATGTTCGACCTTGATGACCTCGGCACCCCACTCGGTCAGCACCGCGCCGGCGGCGGGAGTGAAGGTGAACTGGGCGACCTCGACCATCTTGATGCCGGTGAGTGGTTTGTGCACGGTTCCTGCGCTTTCTCTCGACGCCCGAACGCGGTGAGCTTCTCGGTGTTCACAACCCGATATTCAAGCCCAATTTTTGGACTGAGTCTAACTATGGGCCGAGGGCTGTCAAGGTCGGAACCATGATCCGCCGTTCTTGTTGCTGCTCCCGGCCGTCAGGGTGTCGTTCGTCGCGACGGACGGCTGGTTGAGGATCACCGTGCCCAGGCAGCCGGCCAGGTTCAGGGTCGTGCCCGGGTCCGGGGCCGGGTCCGTGTCCGGGTCCGGGTCCGTGTCCGGGGCCGGGTGGCGGTGCGGGTACGGGTGGCGGTGAGGGTACGGGTACGGGTGGCGGTGCGGGTACGGGTACGGGTGGCGGTGCGGGTACGGGTGGATGAGATCGATCGGTCGGGGCTGGGGTGTGTGTGGCGGCGGTAGACGGGTAGGCGGAGTGAGCGGCACTGTCCGCGGGTCCGGTCTGGTCTGCGTCTGCGCAGGTCACCGGCCCGAACGGCGCGCGCCTGGCCTGTGCCTGGCTCGGCGGGCGGCGGCGGGCCCACCAGCCGGGGGCGGTGGGTTCCATCCGAGAATCGTGATGGCGGCAGGATGAGGAGTTTGCGGTGACAACACAGGAGCGTCGTCCAACTACCACCGATGCCGGGATCCCCGTCGCCAGCGACGAACACTCGCTGAGTGTCGGCCCGGACGGTCCGCTGCTGCTCCAGGACCACTATCTGATCGAGCAGATGGCGAACTTCAACCGGGAACGGATCCCGGAGCGCCAGCCGCACGCCAAGGGCGGCGGGGCGTTCGGGGCGTTCGAGGTGACGCAGGACGTCAGTGCCTTCACACGGGCGGCGGTGTTCCAGCCGGGGGCGACCACGGACGTGCTGATCCGGTTCTCCACGGTGGCGGGGGAGCGGGGCAGCCCGGACACCTGGCGTGACCCGCGCGGGTTCGCGGTGAAGTTCTACACGCCGGACGGCAACCTGGACATCGTCGGCAACAACACGCCGGTGTTCTTCGTCAGGGACCCGATGAAGTTCCAGCACTTCATCCGGTCGCAGAAGCGCCGTTCGGACAACAACCTGCGGGACCACGACATGCAGTGGGACTTCTGGACGCTCTCGCCGGAATCCGCCCACCAGGTGACCTGGCTGATGGGGGACCGCGGCATCCCGCGGACCTGGCGGCACATGAACGGTTACTCCAGCCACACCTACATGTGGATCAATGCGGCGGGTGAGCGTTTCTGGGTGAAGTACCACTTCAAGACCGACCAGGGGGTCGAGTGCTTCACGCAGGACGAAGCCGACCAGATGGCAGCTATCGACACCGACTACCACCAGCGTGACCTGTACGAGCACATCCGCGACGGGGAGTTCCCGAGCTGGACGCTCAAGATGCAGATCATGCCGTTCGACGAGGCGAAGTCCTACCGCTTCAACCCGTTCGACCTGACCAAGGTGTGGCCGCACAGCGACTACCCGTTGCAGGAGGTCGGCCGCCTCACGCTGAACCGGAACATCGCGGATTACCACACCGAGATGGAACAGGCGGCCTTCGAGCCGAACAACCTCGTCGCCGGCACCGGCCTGTCGCCGGACAAGATGCTGCTGGCCCGCGGGTTCAGCTACGCCGACGCCCACCGCGCCCGGCTCGGGGTGAACTACAAGCAGATCCCGGTGAACTCGGCGAAGGTACCCGTCCACAGCTATTCCAAGGACGGCGCGATGCGGGTACAGAACGTCTCCGACCCGGTGTACGCGCCGAACTCCTACGGCGGCCCGGCGGCGCAGCCGGAGCTGACCGACGACGGTGGCCACTGGTACGCCGACGGCGAGATGGTCCGTACCGCGTACACCCCGCGCCGTGACGACGACGACTGGGGCCAGGCCGGCACGATGGTCCGGGAGGTCCTCGACGACGCGGCCCGCGCCCGGCTCGTCGAGAACATCGCCGGCCACCTGCTCAACGGCGTGAGCGAGCCGGTTCTGCTGCGTGCGTTCCAGTACTGGCGCAACGTCGACAAGGACCTCGGTGACCACGTCGAGGAGATGGTGCGCGCGAAGCAGTCGGAGGTCGACCCGAAGGCCGCGAAGCAGGCCAGTCCGGCGCGTTCCAGCGCCCAGGCGAAGGCCTGACACCGTCCCGAAAGCCCGTGGTTGGTGTGTGCCCCAGGCCTCGGAAGGCCTGGGGCACACCGCCGTCCATGGTCACGCCCGTCCGGCCACCTGTCGCGGCTTCCCGGACCCGGTGCTCGCCACGATGGGGAGCGGGCTGATCGCCGCACCGACCGCCGTCGCGGCGAGCACCGGGTCCGGGAAGCCGCTTCGGATCAGGCGGTCGAGCAGGGCCCGCCGTTCCGCCAGGGGCGGCTGCCGGTCCGTCGGCGCGGCGTGTTCGACGCGGTCGAGCAGCAGGCGGACCCGGCGGACGACCTGGAGGCTGGCAGCGCCGTACTGGATGGTCTCGTCCAGGCCGAGCGACACGAGATCGGGCCATCGCGGCACGGGGTAGACGACGCGGGCCTCGCCGCCGCGATCGAGAAGCGCGCAGGTCCCCAGCGCGCGGTCGGCCAGGCGGGTCAGGCAGTCCTCGATCTGGTCGAGAGCCTGCACGGCCGTGGACGGATCATCGACCCCGGGTGAGAGCGCCCGGACCGCGATCCTCGGTACCGGAGCCGGCGAAGTCCCCGATCGCGCGCCGGAGCTCGATGCGCACACCCGCACGGGACGCCATCCGTACCATGCGGTGCTCGTCGAATCCCTGCACGATGCCGGGACGGTGCGGCCCGGCGATCTCGACCAGGGGCCGGCCCGCCGCCGGTCACGGCCTCCCGGAGGGAACCGAGCAGGTAGGGCAGGGCGACCGCGTCGAGGAGGACGAACGCCACGGCCAGGGTGACCGTCGTACGCGGAATGCGTTCGGAGTTGATCTGGCTGAGCGCGGTGAGAGCATAGAGTGCGGTGCCGACGAGCAGCGCGAACGCGGCCGTGTAGCGGCCCACGTGACGCAGCGCGCCGACCAGACGTGGGGACATGCCCTGCACCGTCTGCGCCACCACGGTGATCGCGGTGACGATGAACCCCGAGAGTGTGATCATGGCTCCGGCGATCGCCGCCAGCGTGGCCTGGGCGGTGGATGCCTGGTAGTCGAGCCCGACCCGGGGCAGGTGCGGTTCCCAGTGCGGGACCGCCCAGCCCAGGACCGTCCCGCCGGCGATGATCGTGCCCGCGACGACGCGGGTGCGCCAGCGGTGCCCCAGCCCGTGGTGGCGGTGCCGCGGCGGCCGGCACCACTCGTGCTCCGGCGCGGGGCCGTCCGTCATCGTGCGGCGAGGACGAGGAGCAGGAGGGCGATCAGGATGGTCGTGGCGACGACCAGGCTGACCAGCGTCGGGCCGGCCACGTTCGCCCCGGTGGTGAAGGACCCTTCGTCGATCTCGCGGTTGACGCGGCGGTAGCGGCCTGTCGCGTACCAGAGTCCCGCTCCGCCGAGCAGGGCGAGGATCGCCCCCGCCGCCAGCGACGGGGCGGTCGTGACGTCGCCGAACGCCGCGAAGGCGAGCCCGAGCGCCATCACGTTGACGGACGTGCGCAGCCACGCCAGGAACGTCCGTTCGTTCGCGAGGTGGTCACGGGCCCGCGAGCCGGCGCCCGGCCCGCCCGGCCCGCCGGCCGGGGCCGGGGCCGGGTGGGCGGGATCCTGCGGGGGCTGCCGGCCGCCGGCACCGGCACCGGCCCCGGCGGCGCCCGGTGCGTCCGCCATCGCCTACCGCTCCATCGTCCACGGCTCCGTCATCGACAGGTCGGCTACGGCTCGATGATGTTGAAGTTCGGGTCGCCGGGGTCGAGGGCACCGAGCAGCTGACGCAGCGTGCCTTCGTCGCCGTCGAGGGAGAGCCCGGCCGCGCGGGCGGCGTCGACGTTCCCCGAAGCCAGGGGAACCAGGGCTGGTCGCGGCACCGTCACGGTCAGCGAGACGTCGCCCGACCCCGCACGCACGTAGGTGAACACGCCGTTGACCAGCGTGGTGCGGAAATCCGATCCGTGGTCGGGGAACACCCAGCGCAGCGCCAGCTCGAGATCCCACGCCTGCGGCCCGTTCACCTGGACGGCGAGCGCGTCGAAGAACATCTCCGGTGGCAGCTGAGCGAGGACGTCGGGGGAGTTGGACACGGTCGGCGTGCCGAAGCCGCCCTCGCGCAGCTCCCGCGCCCCGGACAGATAGGAGTTTCGCCAGGTGCCGTTCTCGCAGCCGAAACCGAGCTTCTCCAGGACGTCGGCGAGCAGGGCGCGGGCTTCCTTGTACTCGGGCTCGGCGAACACGACGTGGTCGAGCACCTGTGCCGCCCACCGCAGGTCGCCCTCGTCCGCCGATCGCTGGGCCTTCTCGACGACGGTGTCGGCGCCGCCCATGAAGTCCACGTAGCGGCGCGCGGCCTCCTGTGGCGGGTGCTGCCACAGCCGGGCGGGGTTGCCGTCGTACCAGCCCATGTAGCGCTGGTAGATCGCCTTGACGTTGTGGCTGATCGATCCGTAGTAGCCGTGCGTGTGCCAGGCGCGCGTCAGCGCGGGCGGCAGCGTGAGCTCCTCGCCGATCTCGGCGCCGGTGCGGCCCTTGTTGATCAGTCGGACGGTCTGGTCGTGCTGGTAGGCGTACAGGTCACGCTGGAGCCGCAGGAACTCGACGACGTTGTCCGCGCCCCAGGTGGGCCAGTGATGGGAGGCGAAGACGACGTCGGCGCCGGCCGCGAACGTCTCGATCGCCTCGGTCAGATAGCGCGCCCAGGCGTGCGGGTCCCGCACCAGCGCCCCGCGCAGCGTCAGGACGTTGTGCAGCGTGTGGGTGGCGTTCTCGGCGATGCACAGCGCCCGCTGCTCCGGAAACAGGAAGTGCATCTCGGCCGGCGCCTCGGAGTTCGGCGCCAGCTGGAACACCATCCGGACCCCGTCGACGGTCATCTCCTGGCCCGACCGCGTGATGTCGACCGTGGGCGGTATCAGGCTGACCGTCCCGGTCGAGGTCGTCTGCCCCAGCCCGGCCCCGACACCCCCGCGGGGACCGCGTGCGAGCGCGGCGCCGTACATGTACCCGGCCCGGCGGGCCATCGCCGTTCCCGCGTAGACGTTCTCCGAGATCGCGTGTTCCATGAACCCCAGCGGGGCGATCACCGGCACCCGGCCGGCGTCGACCTCCTCCTGGGCCACGACACCCTTCACCCCGCCGAAGTGGTCCGCGTGACTGTGCGTGTAGATCACAGCCGTGACCGGCCGTTTCCCGCGCTGGGACCGGTACAGCTCCAGTGCGGCCCGCGCCGTCTCCACGGACAGCAGCGGGTCGATCACGATGACTCCGTCTGCGCCCTCGACGAACGTGACGTTCGACAGGTCCAGACCACGCACCTGGTAGATGCCGGGAACCACCTCGAAAAGGCCCTGCTTCGCGACCAGTGACGACTGCCGCCAAAGGCTGCGGTGAACCGAATCCGGGCCATCACCGGTCAGAAAGGACGTATACGAATCGTTGTCCCACACGACCGTTCCGTCGTCGTCCCTGACGGTTGCCGGTTCCAGGGTCGCCAGCAGGCCCCGCTCCGCGTCGGCGAAGTCCCGTCGGTCCTCGAAAGGAAAGATCGCATCGGCCATGCCGCGCCTCCAGAAATCGCGCCTCACCGCTGGGCGGATCCTGCGCCGCCGAACCGACGCCGGCAACCGGGCACCGGGCCACCGGGCACTGGGCGCCGAACACCGCCGAGGCTGCTCCCGGGCGGTCAGAAATGGGCGAGTGGGGGTGTGGGGTGGGGGAGATGCCAGCGTGGCGACCCATCAGGCCAGCCCGACCCGGCTCGCCGCGTTCGTCCGCGAGCACTGGCTGGTCGAGAACCGGCTGCGCTGGGTCCGCGACGTCACCTTCGGTGAGGACCTCAGCCAGGTCCGGACCGGTAACGCGCCCCAGGTCATGGCCAGCCTGCGCAACCTCGCGATCGCGATCCTGCGCCTGACCGGCGTCACCAACATCGCCGCGGGAACCCGTCACCACGCCCGCCGCCCCGAACGCCCACTAGAGGCGATCATGAAGTTTGCTTGCTGGCCGACAACTTTGCCGAGGCGTGTGCCATGAACGACGAAGGAGTGCTGATGGGCAGGTAGGGCGTGCTCTGGAGTCGATGCTGCGCGAGAGATGAAGGCTTGGCCCTTCGGAGTCGCCCTTCGGGGGGAGGCTTCAAACCGCCACATGCTGCGTTGGCTGAAGACCGTCGTGGTGAGCGATGTGGAAAAGGCGCCGGAGAGGCGTCAGGTGGGGACCAGGAAGATGAGTGAACCCGAACCGCTGTTGACGTGTCGTTACAAAATAGGTGACATCAAAACCGTGGCATGCTTCGGGCTGCGGGAAGAGTCTGGCGGATACCCGACTACCGGCCAGGCGGTGTCCGGCATGGAGGCGGCATGATCCTGGTCTGCGGGTCTCGCGTGGAACATGGGAAGGCGCCGACCTGGGTGTTCCTGCCTGTCGCACATGGCAGGCAGAACCCTCGGGAGGCGCTGGCGGACCGGCCTGTAGTAGCGGCGAACCCTCTGTAATGGAGGGGGAGTGAAGAGGCCGGGTCATCTGCGGTTTGTTCGTCCGGTCAACCGGGGTGAATCTTCGGGAGGAGCTGCATGAGCGAGCTGAAGTCACCGGCGAAGCCGTTTGGCATCTCAAAGTGGGAAGTGTGGGAGGCATATCAGCGAGTGAAGGCGAACAAAGGGGCGCCGGGGGTGGATGGCTGCACCCTGGAGGCGTTCGAGAAGGACCTCAAAGGAAACCTGTACAAGGTCTGGAACCGGATGTCGTCCGGGAGCTACTTTCCGCCACCGGTGCTCGCTGTGGAGATACCGAAACCGCACGGCGACGGGGTCAGAACACTGGGCGTGCCCACGGTCGCGGATCGGGTCGCCCAGACGGTGGTAGCCCGCAGGCTGGAAACGGAGATCGAGCCGATCTTCCATCCGGACTCCTACGGCTACCGGCCGCGGCGGTCGGCGCTGGACGCGGTCGCGGTGTGCCGACGGCGGTGCTGGAAGTACAACTGGGTCGTCGATCTCGATATCCAGGCGTTCTTCGACAGCGTCCGCTGGGACCTCGTGGTCAAGGCGGTGGAAGCCCACAGCGACGCCCCATGGGTTGTGCTGTATGTGAAGCGGTGGCTCCAGGCGCCGCTGCAGCTGCCCGACGGGAGCCTGCGGGTGCGCGACCGGGGGACCCCACAAGGGTCTCCGGTCTCGCCCGTGCTGGCGAACCTGTTCCTGCACTATGCCCTCGACATGTGGATGGCCCGGACTTTCCCGGCCGTCCCGTTCGAGCGCTACGCCGACGACGCGGTGCTCCACTGCGTCAGCGAACGCCAGGCCCACCAGGTGCACCGGGCGATCGAGGACAGGATGGCCGAGGTCGGGCTGCGGTTGCACCCGGCCAAGACCAGGATCGTGTACTGCAAGGACGCCAACCGGCGGCTCGACCACGAGCACACCGCGTTCACGTTCCTCGGGTACACCTTCCGTGCCCGCGCGGCGCGTGGCAGGAACGGGCGGCTCTTCGCCTCGTTCCAGCCCGCGATCAGCAGACAGGCCCTGACCACGCTCGGCCGGCAGGTCCGCCGCTGGCGCCTGCACCGCCGCAGCGACGTCACGCTCGCCGACCTCGCCCGGATGATCAATCCGGTCATCCGGGGCTGGATGGCGTACTACGGGGCGTTCTACCGCTCCGCGCTGTCTGCTCTCCTCACGCGCATCAACTCCTACCTGGTGCGTTGGATCCGCAAGAAATACAAGCGGCTGCGACCCGTGAGGAAGGCGTCAGCCGCCTGGCAGCGGGCAGTCACGGGCTCCCCGGGGTTGTTCGCGCACTGGCGGTGGGTCCCGACCTTCCGGTGACCAGGATGACAGGAGCCGTGTGACGGGAGACCGTCACGCACGGTTCTGCGAGAGCCGGGAGGTGAAACCCCTCCCGGCTACTCGACCCTGCTCTCGGGCCGGGGAGCCGTCCGGGTTCGTCTCCTCGGCCAGCGACCAGCGGCTGGCTGTTGCCGAACCCGACGGAGGTGGCAGGCGCCGCCTGGGATCACGCTGGGGTGCAACACATTCCTGCCGAGAGACCTCCGATGGTTCCTCGCCTCGCCGGCCAGGCATGCCGGCTCCCCGCCTGCGGCCTGATGTGCCTGGTCACCCGGCGCGGAAGAGGGAGAGTCGTTAGTTATACTCAGTTCAAAATTGAAGCGGGGGCATTGCGCCACTGTGCGGCCGGCCCTGCAGGGGCCCGCAGGGCTGTATCCGGGGTTGGGCGCGATGTCGAACCGGTCGTGGCCGCTGCGGCTGCCGCGGTGCCCCCGGCTGCCCTGACCTGTATGGGAGACCCGCGGGCCGGCAGGTCCGGCGGCCGTGGAAATGCCTCTGGCGGGGCGGTCCGTCTCGTGCGCCGTAATCCCTGATCCCGTCGGTCTTTGTTTGGCTTCCATGGAGGAACACGTGCGTTCAGGTAGATCGGCAGGGCCGTTAGGGCTGGTGGTCGCAGTTCTTGTGGCTGCCGTCGCCAGCTGCACCGCGACATCGGCGGACAAAGGCGCGCCGGCGGCATGCAACGCACCCGGAGTGACACCCGACAAGGTGAATCTCGGCATGGTGCTCTCTGATACCGGCGTGGGCAGCGCGACGTTCTCCTCGGCCCGCTCCGGCGCCGCCGCCAGGATCGGGCTGGCCAACGAGGAGGGGGGCGTGCACGGCCGGGCGATCTCCTACGAGTGGCATGACGACGCGAGCTCGCCCTCGCAGAACGCGAGTGTCACCGAGGATCTCATCCGGGGCGGAGGTGTCCTCGGTGTCATGCTGGTCAGCACCGGCGTCGGCGATTCGCTGCCGGCCCTGGCGGCTGCGGGAGTGCCCGTCGTCGGCTTCGGGCTGCCGTCCTGGAGCCGGTTCCCCAACATGTTCTCCAACATGTACGAGGCGTCTCCGGTGACCGTGGGCCAGTACGTCCGGGCCAGCGGCGGCAGGAAGGTCGGCATCGTCGCCACCGGGACGTCGGCCGCCGTGACGGAGAACCTCGGGCGGTACCGGACCGCCTTCGAGTCGGTCGGCCTTGCGCTGACCGACACCATCCCCTTCGCCGGCACCGACAACCCGAGCGGGGTCGTCCAGCAGCTGGCGGCCGCCGGTGCCGACTCGCTGGTCAGCTTCACGACGCCCGACGATCTCGCGCGGATCGTGCAGGCCGCCCAGGCCGTGAATCTGGGACTCGCACCCACCGTCTCGTTCGCCGGATACGACCACAGCCTGCTGCCCATCCTGGGTACGGCACTCGCCGGAGTCTCGTTCCCCGTGTACACCCGCCCGTTCGAAGCCGGCGGCACCGCTCTCGACCGTTACCGCACCGCCATGGCCCGTTTCGCACCGGAGGTCGTCCACCCGGACCAGCAGTTCGCCCTGCAGGCCTACATCTACGCCGACATGTTCCTGCGCGGGCTCGACCTGGCCGGTGCGTGCCCGACCAGGGACGGCTTCATCAAGGCCCTGCGCAAGGTGTCCGACTACGACGCGGGCGGGCTGATCGAACCCGTCAACCTGAGCACCAGCCCCACCCAGCCGCTCAGCTGCTACGCCTTCGTCCGGATCAATGCCGGCGGCACCGATTTCGAGGTCAACCGCCAGCACGTCTGCGCCGACGGGACGAGCCGCTGACACCGCGCCCGCGCCCGCGCCCGCCTGAGAGCCGGACCACCGGACCACCGGACCACCGGACCGCGGGCTGTGCGACAGCCGACAGGTTGGTTATCGCACAGCAGGGCCGGCTTCGGACGGTCTCGTCCTGGCCTAGGTTCGACTGGTCGAGAGGAACCAGATCATGTCGGACCGTCGGGGCCCCACCGCCTGGGTTCTGTTGGCGCGCAGTCCTGCCGCTGTCACCACACTGGCACTCGCGGCGGCGCTCACGCTGCTGACCGCCGGCTGCCAGCCCGGTGCGGGCACTGGACCGGTCGCGGGCGCGGAGCCGAAGCCCGCGCTGACACTCGCGGGGTCGGAGGTGATCGACCAGGGCGGCGGCCCGGCCGACCCGGGCGGATCCCTCGGGCAGGCCGGGTCGTCGAGTGGCGGCGGACCGCCGGCGGCCGGCGGCGACCTGCCGGCCGGTCCGTCGCCGCGGCCCTCTGGTATCGCCTCGCCTGAGGCGGCCCCCGTGCGGACCGCGGCGCGGGCTGACTGCCACCGGGTCGGCGGCTTCGACGTGTGCGGGCCGATCTACGACCGGTACGCCCAGGCCGGTGGCCCGACCGGTGCGCTGGGCCGTCCCGTCGACGAGGCGACGGCGGCCGGCGGCGGCACCTCCCAGCGTTTCGAGCACGGCGCGGTGGCCGCCAGCCCGTCGACCGGCACCCGCGTCGTGGCGGCGCCCGCCGCCGACGCCTGGGAGGAGGCCGGTGGGGGAGACGGTGCCCTCGGATACCCGCTGCTCGACCCGCGCCCCGCCGCCGGTGCGGACAGCGTCAGCTACTTCCAGGGCGGCGCCGTGTTCGTCACCGGCGGCGACGCCGACGTCCATGAGGCACCCGGCGGGGAGGTGCCCGACGTCGACGTTCCCAGCGTGTACGGGCTCCCGTTGGCGGACTTCACCATCGTCTGGCGGGACCGGGCCGCCGACCCGCCGGACGGTGACCTGGTGTGGACGACCGACGGGTGCAGCGGGCCGACACCGCCCGCGGTGGACGCCCTGTTCGCCGACGCCTGCCTGCGTCACGACTTCGGCTACCGCAACTACCTGAACGGCCCGCGGGTCGACCCCACCCAGCAGCGCCGGCTCGCCGTCGACAACCAGTTCCTCGCCGACCTGCGCGCCACCTGCGGGACGGCGGGCGAGCCGCAGGTGGACTGGTTCGGGGTGATGATGCCGTGCCAGCGCGCCGCCCAGGTGATGTACGACGCGGTGCGTGCCTTCGGCTAGTGAGGCGCAGCCACGGCGGCGGGGCAGCCGTACCTCACCGAAATTCCCGGAGGATGCCTCGGCTTTCAGGTCGGGGAGGAATCTGGTTTCCCGCGCAACGGGGCGTTGGTAGGCGGTTCGCTGTCAGGTGGGTCGCCGTTCGAGGAAACGGCGCTCAAGGTGAATCGTTTCGCGGTTGGGGGTGTGTGTTTCCTTTCGTGGTCTCGATGAGGCGGGTGTGCGGTTTGTTGGGGGATGGCTGTTAGGGTGTGGTCGTGTCCCGGTTCCGGTTGTATCCCGATGCGGCGGAGGAAGAAGCTCTGCTGGTGCACTGCGGGCATGCCCGGTATGTGTGGAACCTTGCCTGCGAGCAGGGGTCGTGGTGGAATCCGCGCCGTGGGCCCGCTCCCGGCTATGTGGAGCAGAACCGGCAGCTCACCGACGCGCGGGGAGACAATCCGTGGCTGGCGGCAGGCAGTGTGATCGTGCAGCAGCAGGCACTGCGGGACTATACGACGGCGATGGCCCACTTTTTCGTGGTTCGCATCGGCGGCCGTCGTTTCGTAGGCGGGGCCGGGCCGAGGGTTTCCGGATCGTTGCGGTGAAGCCCGCCGATGTGCGGCGGGTCAACGGCCGCTGGTCGCAGGTACGGGTACCCAAGGTCGGGTGGGTGCGGTTCCGCCGGTCCCGCCCCGTGCCGGCGGCGCGGTCGTACCGGGTGACACAGGATCGGGTGGGCCGCTGGCATGTGGCCTTCGCCGCGGTCCCCGATCTGATTCCCGTTCCCGACACCGGTGGGGTGGTCGGGGTGGACCGTGGAGTCGCGGTGTCGGCGGCGCTGTCGACCGGGGAGCTGCTGTGCTGCCCGGGCCTGAGGCCGAAGGAAACCGAACGGCTGTGCCGGCTGCAACGGCGTTTCGCCCGGTCCAGGCGCGGGTCGAACCGGCGGGCCCGGTTGCGGGCCCGGATCGCCCGGGTGAGGACGCGGGAGGCCGACCGGCGTAAGGACTGGGTGGAGAAGACCAGCACCGATCTTGCCCGCCGTTTCGCGCTGATCCGGGTGGAGGACCTGCGGATCGGGGCGATGACCCGCTCCGCGCGTGGTACCCCGGCCGCACCGGGGCGGAACGTGGCGCGGAAAGCCGGCCTGAATCGGGGCATCCTGGCTCAGGGATGGGGTCTGCTCGTCAGACGTGTGGAACAGAAGGCACCTGGCCGGGTCGAGCGGGTCCCGGCCGCGTTTACCAGTCGGCGTTGTTTCGCCTGTGGGTATGTCGTCGCCGGGTCGCGTGAGAGCCAAGCGCGGTTCTGTTGTGTCGCCTGCGGGTATCAGAGCAACGCCGATGTGAATGCTGCACGTAACATCGCCGAGGGACGCCGGTGAACGCGCGGGGAGGCAGCCCGGTGGGGCTCCTGTGAACCGCGAACCTCAACTACACGAAACCAGCTTTCGTGTCGTTGGAATCTCCCGCCTTCAGGCGGGAGAGGACGTCAAATGTAGAACGCTATCCCGATCGCAAAGCCGATCACCGTGCCGGCGATCGCCACGAACGTCGCCATCTTCCCGCGGCTGCTGTGCCTGCTCCAGGCCACCGCACCGCACACGATGCCGGCGATTCCGGCGAGCGGGAAAAGCAGACCGAGCGCACCCAGGACGAATCCCAGAATCCACAGCGTGC
Organism: Parafrankia elaeagni; assembly: GCF_000374165.1. GTDB lineage: Bacteria > Actinomycetota > Actinomycetes > Frankiales > Frankiaceae > Parafrankia > Parafrankia elaeagni. The sequence goes on along the minus strand of NZ_KB893713.1, from coordinate 95,494 downwards.
GCACACCGGACGTCTCGCCGACCGGGGCCGGGCCGTACGGATACGGCGCGCGGCCGTACTGGGCCTGGTCCTGCCCGCCTTCCGGGTACGGCATATAACCGGCCTGGTCAGCCGGAGCCTGCGGGTACGTTTCATACGGGGCCGGGCCACCGGTGCCGGGCCCGGCGTGACCCGCGGGGTTCTGGCCGGCCTCGTTCGGCGGCAGGTAGGGATTGTCGCCCGTGACCTGAGGATCTCCGGTGCGGTGCACCGGCGTCGGCTTCGTCATTGCGACTCCGTTTCTCGACTCGTCCGTTCTCTGTCGGTTCCTGCCGGCTCCTGCCGGTTCCTGCCGGCTCGGGCTGACGTGATCGATCGTCGCAACGCTTCTACCCGCTTTACCGCCGTACTCACCCACGAACATGCATCCGTGGAAGATGTCCGTCGCGCCGCACCGTGCCGCTGTGTGTCTGTGCTGCTCAGGGCCCAGCGGTCCAGAGGGCGGCGTGGGTGCCTCCCGACGGGAGGCTGCCGCTGCCGCCGATCGTGCCCGTCGCACTGATGGCGGCCGGTGTGGCGTCCGGGCCGCCGAGGGCGGCCAGCGGGGTGAGCTTCCCGGCGCGCCACAGGAAGCCGCGGGTCAGATACGGGCTGCCCGGGCCGGTCGAACCCGTGGCCGTGGCGATGACCTGCCCCCGGTTGTTGACGTCGACCGCCTCGGCGGCGAGGCCGGTGAGGCCGAGTGGGGTGGTCGGCCGGCCGGCCGACCAGACGAAGGCGTCCTGCTGGCCTCCCGCGTCGGTCGACGTCCCGGTGACCAGGCTCAGGTCGTTCAGGGCCGTCGCCCGGGAGTAGTCCCCGCCCAGTGTTCCCAGATCGGTCATCGTGCCGGCGCTCCAGAAGAAGGCGTGGGTCCGCCCGTCGGCGCGGACGCTCTGCCCGACCACCTGGCCGCGTGCGTTGAGGGCGGTGACCTGCGTCGAGTCGCCGCCGAGCGACCCGAGGTCGGTGACCCGGCCGTCGGCCCACAGGAACCCGCCTGGCATGCCGTAGACGGGGCCTCCCTCGCCGGTCCTGGTGCCGGCGACCTGCCCGGACTCGTTCACGTGCAGGCTCGCGTTGGCGAGGCTGGGGACCACGCCGAGATCGCGGGCCGTACGCCCGTCGGAGCCGGACAGGTAGGCCCGGACGACCGGCTCCGGCCCGTCGAGCTCGGCGGAGATGGCCACCACCTGCCCACGGTCGTTGATGTCGGCCGGGATGACCGTGTCCCCGGGAACGGGCAGCACGGCTGCTGTTCCGTGTTCCCAGCGGACGGCGACCGGTGCTCCGGAGGCGGACTGCCCATGCCCGATGACCTGGCCGCGGTTGTTCAGGCCGATCGGCTCGATCGGTCGTCCGTCATAGGTCAGCGGCGTGAGACGGCCGCGGGCCCACAGATACGCGGGGGAATCCGGGCCGGTCGAGACGAGTGCCTGGCCGACGTCGTTGACAGCGACCACGCGGCTGTCGCCGGCCCACTGCGGGGTGAGATCCCGCGCGGTCAGCGGGACGGCCGGTGGACCGCCGGCGGCCTCGGCCGGTGCGGCGAGCAGAACCACCGTGGCGGCGGCGAGAAAGGAAACAGCCACGCGGATCCGCTGGCGGATCGACACGGGCGACGGTGCTGCAGGCATCGGCCTGGTGCCCCCTCGTCGGCGTGGATATGACGGGCGCCCCTGGTCCGGCCGTCGTCACGGCCCGGCTGTGGCGCCGTCGCTATTTTTCGGAAAACTCTCCATCTCGGTCACCTTTTTGTCGCTTCCTTCGTGGGCGAGAATATTGTCGTAGGTCGACTGCGTCAACGGCAGACCCGTAAAAAAGCTACTGGTTAAGTCTTCGGTGTGCGTGCTAAAAAGCACGCGGGATGACATCGGGCGACTTCCGGGCATGTCCTGGTGTCGCCGGAGCAGGATCGCCGAAAAGAGGAGAGTGGCATGTCCGAGGTGTCGTCAGGATTATCCGAGACCGCTGGCCAGAAATCCGCCACCGGATTTAGTCGACGGACATTCATCGGCGCCGCGGGCACCGGCGCGGTCACGTTCGGCGGCCTCGTGGCCGGTGCGTCACCGGCGCGTGCGGTGACGAACACCGAGGTGAACGCCCGGGCCGTGGTCGTCGGCACCGGCTTCGGCGGTGGCGTGACCGCGCTGCGCCTCGCCAGGGCCGGAGTGCCGACCCTCGTTCTCGAACGGGGGCTGCGCTGGCCCACCGGGCCGAACGCGAACACCTTCGCCACCGTCGCGAACCTCGACAACCGGTCGGCCTGGCTCTCCCCGAAACCACCGCTGCCGAGCCTGGCGAGCCTCGTTCCGGGCGCCGACCAGACCTGGCCGCTCTACACCGGGGTCATCGAGGTCATCAAGGGCAACAACATGACCGTCAACTGCGGCGCCTGCGTCGGTGGCGGTTCGGTCATGTACCACGGCATGACCCTGCAGCCCACCAGGTCCGACTTCAACCGGTCGATGCCGCTGGCCGCCGGAATGTACGACGAGCTCAACGCCAGGTGGTATCCCACCGTGGCATCGATGCTCGGAGTCTCCACCGTCCCCGACGACATCCTCAACGCGGACCCGTACACCTCGTCCAGAATCTTCCTGGACGTCGCGCCCCGGACCGGCCTGCGGACGTTCAAGGTCCCGCTTCCCGTCGACTGGAACTTCGTCCGCGGAGAGCTCAACGGTACCTACAAGAAGGCCTACACCAACAGTGACATCGCCTTCGGCGTGAACAACGGAGGAAAGCACTCGATCGACGTCACCTACCTCGCCGCCGCGGAGGCCACCGGCAAGGTGACCGTGCAGACGCTGCACATCGTGCGGGACGTCTCCCTCGGCGCCAACGGCAAATGGGTCCTGTCCGTCGACCGTATCGACACTGCCGGCAACGTCCAGGAACACAAGACCATCACCACCGACGCGGTCTTCCTCAACGCCGGCTCGCCCGGAACGACGCGGCTGCTGGTCAAGGCGAAGGCCAAGAACCTCATCCCGAACCTGCCGGACTCCATCGGTACCCAGTGGGGCAACAACGGCGACCGCATCTACGAGTGGATCGGGATGCTGCGCAACCCGGGCGCCGCCCAGGGTGGCCCCGCCTGCGTGGGCGCGACCGACCCGGTCAGCCCGATTCCGCTCCGGATCATCCACGCCGGCGCGCCGCCCCTGATCGCCGGCATCCAGCGACTGATGACCGTCGTCGGCTTCGGCATCGTTCCCCCGGTCGGCACGTGGGCCTACGACGCGGCCAAGGACGACGCCGTCCTGAACTGGCCGATCGGCGCCGACATCGCCCTCCAGACGCTGATCGCGGCGCGGATGGCCGGCCTGGCCCTCGCCGGCGGCGGAATCATGATCGACACGAACCTGACCGAGAACTCGACCTGGCACGCCCTCGGTGGCGTCCCCATGGGATCAGCCACCGACCTCTACGGCCGTGTCCGCGGCCACCGCGGTCTGTACGTCCTCGACGGCTCCCGCATCCCCGGCTCGACTGGCGCCTGCAACCCGTCCATGACCATCGCCGCGCTGGCCGAGCACAGCATGGCCAGGATCGTTCCCCAGGACGTGGGCACCGTCTTCTGACGGGCCCCTGACCGACCGCTCGGGCGGACGCCGGCCAGGCCCAGGCACCCACGGGCCCCGCTTTGTCTTCAAGTGATGTCATCGTATGATGACATTGCTTGGAGGCAAAGATCGGGAGGCGCGGTGCGTGGGAGACGGGGCATCATCCAGGCGGCGCCGGCCAGGTCAGGCCTACCGGGCCGGGCGAGCCCGGGTCTCCTGCTCGGCGTCCTCGTCTACTGCGGACTCGTGATCGCGGTCATCGGGACGCTCGGCACGCCGCTGATCCCGACGATCGCGACCGACCTGCACGTCTCGCTCACGGACGCCCAGTGGCTGCTCACCCTGACGCTGCTGATCGGGGCCGCCACCACCCCGCTGATCGGGCGGCTCGGTGACGGGCCACACCGGCGCACCGTGCTGCTGGCCGGCCTGGGGGCCGTGGGAGCGGGCTCCGTCCTCGCGGCCACCGCGGCGAGCTTCGTTCAGCTGCTCGTCGGGCGGGGCCTGATGGGCATCGGCATGGGCCTGATGCCGCTGGCGCTGGCGATCGCCCGCGATCTGCTGCCGCCGAGCCGGGTCGGCCCGGGGATCGCGGCCCTGTCCATCACGGTCGCGACCGGGGCCGGGCTCGGCTACCCCCTCAGCGGCCTGATCGCGGACACGTTCGACTACCACGCGGGATTCTGGATGGCGGCCGGGCTGGCGGGCGCGGCGATGGCGGCGGTGGTCGCCGTCGTGCCGGGGCGGGCGAGCGCCCGGCCCGCATCCGGGCGGCTCGACCTGCGCGGCGCCTGGCTGTTCGCCGCCGCGCTCAGCCCACTGCTGCTCGCGCTGAGCGAGGGACGGGCCTGGGGCTGGACGTCGCCGGGGGTGGTGGCGCTTCTCGTGGTCGGCGCCGCCTGCGGGGTCGGCTGGGCCCTGGTCGAGCTGCGGACGGCGAACCCGCTGGTCGAGCTGAGGTACCTCAGAGCCCGCCCGGTGCTCGTGGCCGACGTGTGCGCGGCGCTCGCCGGCTTCGGCATGTTCAACGCGATGACCCTGATCAACCGGCTCGCGCAGGCCCCGACGTCGACCGGCTACGGCTTCGGGGCGTCGCCCGCGGTGCTCGGCCTGGTGATCCTGCCCCTGTCCGCGGGAACAGTCCTGGCCAGCCGCTGGTCGCGCTGGCTGGGGCCACGCACCGGCGGCGGCCGGGGACTGTTGGTGACCGGTCTGCTCGCGGTGGCCCTCGCCCAGTTCGGCCTTGCCGTCCGCCACGACCACCTCGTCGAGCTGGGTGCGGCCACGTTCCTGTTCGGGGTCGGCATCGGGCTCGCCTTCGCGGCGATGCCCGCGCTCATCATCGGATCCGTCCCACCGCAGGAGACCGGCAGCGCCACGAGCTTCAACCAGGTCCTGCGGACGGCTGGCGGCTCGGTGGGCAGCGCGCTCGGAGCGGCCATGCTCGCCGCGCACACCCCGACCGGCTCGTCGCAGCCCGGCGAGAGCGGCTACACGCTGGCGTTCGGCCTGGCCGGCGGGGTCTGCGCGCTGGCCGTGCTCGCGGCGCTGGCCCTGCCGGCCTCGCCACGTGACGGTGAGCAGGCCGCGGCCCCAGCCGCCATCCCCGCTGCCCGGCTGGCAGAGCTGGCGACACCGTGGGAGGAGCCGGTGGGCACCGCCGCCTCGCGCCCCACGATGGCGGATGATGTCGAGCCATGAACACCACCCGCCGGCGCGACGCGGCGCGGAGCCGTCAGGCGCTGCTCGCCGCAGCGGCCGACCTGTTCGCCGAGCGCGGTTACGCCGGCACCGCCATCCGGTCGGTCGGCGACCGTGCCGGCGTCGACCCGGCCCTCATCGCCCGGTACTTCGGCGGTAAGGAAGGGCTGTACCAGGCGGTTCTCGCCGCCGATCCGCTCATCGGACAGACCGTTCCGGTCTCCGGCGGCCCGAACCGCGGCGGCCCGGCCAGTGACGCCGCGGGTAGCGGCGGCTCCGCCGGCGAGGGGCAGGCGGAGCCGCCGGCGCGGTCCGCGGCCGGCGCCGCGTCGCCCGCCCGCGGGTCGGCCGCGGCGAGCGAGACGCCGGCCGACCCGGCGGCAGCGGTGCGTGCCCTGGTGGGCCGGGCGCTGGACAGATGGACAGCGAGCGGTGTCAGCGCCGCGGCCCAGAACGTCTTCCGTCGTGAGGTGGACGCCGCCGCACGGGCAGCGACCCGCGAACGGCTCGACACCGTTCGCCTACCGCTGGGCGAGACGGCGGCGGCGCCCGACCCGGAGCTGGCAGCCGAGCTCGCCGTCGCCCTGCTCTTCGGGGTGGGAGTCGCCCGGGACGCCGGAACCCTCACCCGACTCGCCAAGGCTTCCGCCGAGGACCTGCGCGAGCCGCTGACCGCCGCTCTCCTCGCCGCACTGGGGATAACCGAACCGCCCCAGCCCTGAGTCAGGCACTCCGTCAGGCGTCGCACCCGTCGCACCCGTCGTACCAGGCGCGGATCATGGCAGCCTGCCCCTGCAGTGTGCCGTCGCGATCGACGAGGTTCCAGATCGTCGTGTCCTCGATCCAGAAACGGCGCCCGGACCGGGCGACCCGCTGACCGCGATAGCCGTTCGGCGCAACCCCGGAGCAGGACGTCGTTCAGCTGTCGGGCGGACGGGTGGACGGGTCGCCGGCGCAGAAGTAGCGTTCCCGACGTTCCGGGCCCTGACCTTCGGACCTGGGCCGCGACCATGCGGGAGGGGAACTGCCGTGGCGGACCTTCGGGAGGACAAGGCGCAGATCGCCGAGGTGCTGGTCCGGTACGCGACAGGTATCGACCAGCGGGACTGGGCCCTGTTCCGCACGTGCTGGACCGCGGACGTCGAGGCTGACTACGGCACCGTGAAGCATGCCGGCGTCGAGGCGATCACCGAGTACATGACCAGGGCACACGAGAACATGGGCCCGACCCACCACCGCCTGTCGAACGTCGTCGTCGACGTCGAGGGGGACCGGGCGTCGGCACGTTCCTACGTCCATGCGGTCCTGATGCTTTCGCCGGACGACCCCGGCCGCTGGATCGACGTGATCGGCAACTACACCGACGAGCTCGTCCGTACTCCGGCAGGCTGGCGGATCAGCCGCCGCACCACGCGGATCGCGCGCCTGCTGGCCTCCGGCGAGACGCCTGTCGGCTGATCGTCGTCAAACGCACGCCACCCGGTCGCTGCGCCGGCCCGGGATCTCTTCCCCCGCCACCTCGCTGGTGCACTGCACAAAGATGAGCAGCACCATTTCCGGTGTTCTGGATCCGCCTACGACGAGCTGGACACTCTGGCTGTTGCCCGTGTAGGTGATTTTCGTTCTGCCGTCGGAGCCGGCTTCCTGGAAGAACTTGTAACCGGCGCCGGGCAGATTCTGGCGATAATAGTCGACGGCCGCGGCCGGAGTGATGCCGTCAAGAGTGAGTGTCGCGTCCGTGGGCTTGTTCTTGGAGACGGTGAACGTCACTCCGGGCGGAAACGGAAAGTTCTCGGGGACGATGGAGTTCGCCAGTGGGCCCGCGCCGGCGACGGGAGTCGGTGCGGGTGCGGGTGCGAGGGCGGGCGCCGGGGCGGCGAGGTCGGCTGTTGCCGCCGGGGTCGGGGGCAGAGCCGCCGAGCCGCCTGCCAGGGCTGTGGGCAGGTCAGTGACCCAGCCAGCCAGCGGAGTGGGGGCCTGGCCGGCCGACCCGGCCGCATCCTGGGCGCTCGGTGACTGGGAGGTGACGGTCGAACCGCTCCCGCCGCACGCGGTGGCCAGCAGCGCCAGGCCCACCCCGAAGCCCACGGTGAGTGACCGCGACCTTGTTTTCTCGACCCTCACAGATACCCCCCGAAATCCAGCCGCATGATCGATGCGCGGGCTGTCTCCTGCCAGCGCAGAAGTCCGCCCTTCGTCTCGAGGCAACTGCACGAGAAAAAGGTTCGGACGACTTCCGGGATTCTAGGGGATGATCCCGTGGGCGAGGGTTTCCGCCATCGCGGCGGCGGGGTGGCGAGCTGTTCGGCCGGCCACCGCGGTCCTTCCGCAGGGGCGGGTGCGCGGTTTGTCAGGTGTGCTGCTGCACCAGTGGCAGGAAGATCGTGTCGACGATCTCTGTCAGGACCTCGTCGGTGACGGGGGCGAGGTTCATGACGAACTCGTGCCGCAGGAGATCGAAGGGGAGTGACCGCACGCGGTCGGAAAGACGCTCCGGCCTGATCTCCCCCCGGTCGGCTGCGCGGGCGAACAGAACGTCGAGAGGGTTCTCGCGGCCCACCGCGACGATTCTGCGGAGGTCGGCGGGGCTGGTGCCGGTCTCCTGGTAATAGCCGGCGAGGTGGACGCTCATGACGGTGGCGAGCTGGGCGCGGGTGGCGTTGACCTCGCGCATGAGGGCGAGAACGTCGCCCCGCAGGCTCCCGGTGTCGGGGGTCACGCGGCGGTCACGTCCGAGGGCGTGGGCGATGGTGGCCCGGACGCGCTCGCCGACGCGCTCGGCGCAGCCTTCTGGTGGTCCGTCGCCTTCACCGCCGTCGGGGTTCCCCTCTGCCTGTTCCTTCAGGCCGGCTGGCTGCCGGGTTCGATCGTGCTGGTGCTGGTGCTGGTGCTGGTGCTGGTGCTGGTGCTGGCCGCTGGCTGCAGAAGTCGCATGATCATCTCGACGGTGCGGTCCAGCGGACGGCGTCGGGCGGTGACCGTGGACAGCAGCGTGCGGGTCAGGATGGCGCCGAGGAGCATGTCGAAGACGTCGTCCGGGTCCACGGCGGGGTCGATGCTCCCGGGTGGCGCGGCGTGCAGGATGTCCTGGAACTGCGGTCGCGCCGACACACGCAGGTAGAACTCCGGTGGGCGATGCCGGCTCGCGGCCTGGTGGTGCGCGAGCAGCCCCGCCGCGGCCGCGCGCGCCGCGGGTGCGTCGAAGGCGGCGACGTAGGCGCGGACGAAGCGGCGGAGGTCGCCGCGGAGGTCCCCCGTCGGCTGGACGCCGAGTGGGCTGAGGCCGGGGAACGTGGCTTCCTCGATCAGCTCGATCCGCGAACCCCAGCGGCGGTAGATGGCGGAGGCGTGGACACCGGAGTGCCCGGCGACGGCGTGGATCGTCGTCGCTTCGAAGCCACGCTCCACGAGCAGCTCGCGCGTTGCCGCGAGGGCCCGTTCGTCGATGCTCGTGTCCCGGGGGCGCCCCGGGCGGCGGCGGGGGGGCTCGGCCATGCCGGCGATCGTATGGGCGACGACTCGGGCCCACGCCGGCTCCGTCGAGTTCCAGGACAAGATCTTCTATAAAATTTCAGGACGAACTCTTCTATAACTCGCCGGCCGTCACTACAGTCCGGTGCCGGGGACAGGCGCTGGTGGCGACGGAGAGAGAAGCTGATGCGAGCTGCTGTGCTGCGGGGTGGGACGGTCGAGACACGCGTCATCAGTGATCCGGTGCCAGGGCCGGGGCAGCTTCTCGTCCGGTCACTGGCGTGCGGGATCTGCGCGTCGGACATCCACTTCATGGATCACCTGGAAGCCGGCGTGGAGGACGACAGCGGGATGTCGACCTACGACCGGGACGCCGACATCGTCATGGGCCACGAGTGCTGCGCCGAGGTCGTCGACTACGGCCCCGGTACCGAGCGTCGCATCCCCGTCGGTACTCGGGTGAGCTCCCTGCCGGTGCTGGCCACCGCCACCGGGCGCAGGATCATCGGGCAGAACCCGGAGTCACCCGGCGGGTTCGGCGAGTACTTCCTGCTGGACGAGTCCCTCACCCGCGTCGCGGTCTCGGAGCTCCCGAGCGAGATCGTGTGCATCGCCGACGCGATCTCGGTCGGCTGGTCGGCCGCCTCGCGGCGGGAGACCGCGCTGGCCATGGGAGCCGACGTGGTCATCGACCCCGCCGAGCTCTCGCCGTACCAGGCCTGGCGGGACGTGGCCCACGGCACTCCCGAGCCGATGAGAGAGATGCTGTCGGCGGCCGGCCTGCCGGGCTGCGTCGTCTTCGAATGCGTCGGTCTCCCGGGCGTCCTCGACTCGATCATCAGGGGATGTGAGCGTGGTACCCGGATCTTCTCCATGGGCGGCCCGCCGGAGGGCGAGCACCTGCACACCCTGACCGCCAAACGGAAGGGCCTGAACATCCAGTTCGGCGGCGGCCCGTTGACGCACCACTGGGACGAGGCCTTCGAGGCGGTCTGTTCCGGCAGCCTCGACGTCGCGCCGATGCTCGGCCGGACCGTCGGGCTCGACGGCGTGGCCGACGCTCTCAGCGCGTCGCGTGACGCCGACGGGCCGGTCCGCATCGTCGTCGTCCCTTGAGACGAGGTCCGTGGATGAGTGAGTTGGACGAGCTTCGCGCCGTGGTCGAAGGACTGGCGGCAAGGATCCACGCCCTCGAGGATCAGATCGAGATCATGCAGCTCGTCGCCCAGTACGGGCCCGCTGTCGACAGCGGGTCGGCGCAGGCCACGGCGGCGCTCTGGACCGAGGACGGCACCTTCGACGCCGTCCCCACACTGCGGATGCGGGGGCGGGGCGACATCGCCGCCATGGTCGACGGCGGCCACCAGAGCCTGATCCGCAACGGCTGCGGCCATGTCCTGACAGTGCCGCACATCGTGGTCGACGGTGACGAGGCGACCGGCCGCAGCTATGCGCTCAACATCCGCTGGGACGCCGACGCCGACCGGTTCTGGGTGGCCCGGGTCTCCGCGAACACGTGGCGCTGGGTGCGTACCGCGCGGGGCTGGCGCATCCGCGAGCGGATCAACGCCAACCTCGACGGCACGCCCGAACACCGCGAGATGCTCGCGCCACCGCCACCGCCACCGCCACCGCCACCGCCGGCCTGAGCTGTGACCGGTCCGGTGGACGTGGTACGCCCTCAGGAGGATCAGTGAAGATCGGATTTGTCGGGGCGGGTCGTATGGGCCGGCCGATGGTCGACCGGCTGCGGGCGGCGGGCCATGACGTGACCGTTCTGGCGCGTCGTCCCCAGTCGCGGATGGCGGCGGAAAGCGACGGGCTGACCTGGGCCGGGACGGTGCCGGCGACGGTTCGTGACGCCGACGCGGTCTTCGTTGCCGTGCTGCGTGACGATCAGGTCCGCTCGGTGTGCCTGGGTCCGGACGGCGCTGTCGCGGCCATGAGGCCGGGAGCGACGCTCGTCCAGCACACGACGTCCGACCCGCGGACCGCACAGCTGCTCGCCGAGGCGGGAGCCGGCCGCGGCGTCGGTGTGCTGGACGCCGCGCTCTCCGGCGGCCCGCATGATGTCGCCGCGGGCCGGCTGACGCTGTGGGTGGGCGGGGACGAGGCCCTGCTGGACCGGATGCGCCCGGTGCTCGGCACGTATGCGTCGCCCGTGATGTTCGTCGGGGGGCCGGGCGACGGCCAGCGGGTGAAGCTCGTGAACAACGCGCTGTTCGTGGCGCAGGTGGGGCTCGCGATCGACGCGGTACGTCTCGCGGGCTCGCTCGGGATCGAGGAGACGGCGATCCTGGCGGCACTGCAGCACGGCAGCGGTGCCAGCCGGGGCCTCGGCGTCGTCGCGGGCGGGGGCTCGGTCGATGCCGTCGCCGGCCGGATCGGCGACCTGATGCACAAGGACGTCACCGTGGTGCGTGAGGTGGCCCGCAGCGCCGGCGCGGACCTCGGAATCATCGGCACGGTCCTGTCGTCGGACGCGGTTGAGCGCAAGGTGCTCCGCCGGGCGAACGCGCCGGACCTGACGCACTGACCACCGACGGAACAACCCCACCGTTTCGCCCTTCCGCCGTCTCGCCGGCCCGCGGTGCGACGACGAGGTGAATCAGGCGGAGACGGCGGGACGTCGAGAGCTACCACGAGGAGAACAGGGTGACAACCGTGACGAGCAAGTACGGCCCATGGGGCATCGTGGCCGGCGGGTCCGACGGAATCGGGGCCGCGTTCGCCCACGAGATGGCTGCCAGGGGGCTGAACGTCGTGCTGGTGGCGCGGCGGATTCCCGTGCTGGAGGCGTTCGCCGAGGAGATCCGCGCGAAACACGGTGTCGAGGTCCGCACGGTCGCACTCGATCTCAGTGCCCCGGGCGCGCTGGCGGAACTGGCGAGCGTGACCTCCGACGTCGAGGTCGGGCTTTTCGTCTACAACGCCGGCGGTGACGACTTCAGCACGCCGTTCCTTGACAAGGACCTCGCCACGCATCTGTCACTGGTGCATCGCAACTGCGACAGTGTGCTCGAGGCGGCTTACCGGTTCGGCGGGCCGATGGTGGCCCGCGGGCGGGGCGGCGTGGTACTCGTGACCTCGGGCGCGGCCTGGGCCGGCGGCGCCACCCTCGCCACCTACGGAGCGACCAAGGCTTTTGATCTCATCCTGGCCGAGGCACTGTGGGCGGAGTGGCACGCGAGCGGGGCCGACGTCCTGAGCCTCGTGCTGGGCAAGACCGACACGCCGTCGATGCGGCGGGTGTTCGACGCCAAGGGTGAGCCGTACGGCGAGGTCGCCGACCCGGCCGATGTCGCCCGCGAGGCACTCGACCATCTTGGCGACGGCCCGACCTGGATCTTCGGCAGCCCCGACCCGACCGGCGCCTCGCCGCTCGGTGCGCTGCCCCGCCGCGACGCCGTGCTCGTGATGAGCCGAGCTCGCTGAGCCTCTCTGAGCCTCTCTGGGCCTGCCCGCCGGCCCCGGCGTCCGATCCGCCGCGCCGGTCCTCCAGCTGGGACGTGTCGACCGGCGAGTCATCGAACCGCATCGTCTGGCCTGCCTCTCCGAGGAGCACGCTGCACTGGACAGAAAGACCGCTGCCCGCCCCCCGCGCTTCACACACGGGGGGCGGGCAGCACTACCTGGGCCGGTGCCTGGTCTGTCAGTAGCGGGTGCTCGCCGTCGAGCGGTTCCGCGGACGGCGACGGAGCCGGCGCAGACCTCGCGCCGCCGACCGATCGGCCGCGTTCACATCACGTCGGGCCTCATTACGGAGCCTCCGTAGCAACTTCATCGTTTCCTCCTCGAGCTTCGCCGTGCCTGCGTGGGTGTCCGGGCCTCGTCGTCCGGTCACCGGCCTGAACACGACATGCCCGGCCTGCCGCCAGTAACACCTCTTGTCGCCCGCGCTGGCATCGCCCCGCAGGCTGACCGTCAGGGGCCGGCCAGGCTGGGTGCGAGGGCGAGGAGCTCGGCGGCCAGCCGTTCGTCGCCCTCCACCTGGGCGGCCACGGTCGGCACCGTCGCACGACCGCCGGCCAGCAGGCAGAACGGCATGATTCCCAGGGTCACGGCGTTCGCCGCCGCCGGAACTGCCGCCGGAACTGCCGTCGGAACTGCCGTCGGAACTGCCGTCGGAACTGCCGTCGGGCCCGCCGCCGTGGCCGGGCCGGCGGCGCGCAGCAGTCCCGCGGCCCAGGAGGGTTCCACCGGGGCGTGGCCGGGCTGCCGCTCCGCCACGCCTGACGGGTCGAGTGACCAGGTGCCGCCGCCCGGCCCGGTCAACGTCACCGTCAGCGCTGCCGGCCCGGCCGGCGCGACGGCGGCCGCCCAGCGCCCGGCCAGCACGCGCAGTGCGAGATCCGCCATGGTGTGCAGCTCGTCCTCACCCGGATCCGGCATGGTGACCCCCGCGGCCGCGGCGATGTCGCGGGTGTGGATCCACGTCTCGAAACCGCGGGCGGTCAGATGATCGACCGGGATGGCCGGCCAGCCACCCGCCGTCACGACCGGTGGCTCAGGGCCGCCGGCAGCGCCGGAGCCGGCGCCTGAGGACGCATCGGCCACAGCCGTGCAGAGGAGCGTGGCGCGTTCGTACCAGCGGCGTTGGGCCTGCTCCGCCGGCCACTCCCGGGCGGCGGCCAGAACGACCTCGGTACGCGTCACGGGGTCCTCGTCCGGCCGTTCCAGATCATGCCCCGCGTCGCCGGTGCCGGCGGCCTCGCCGAGCGCGGCCAGCAGCAGACCGTCGACGGCGTACAGGTGCAGGACAAGGTCGCGCACCGACCAGCCAGCCGCGGCCGGCCGGGTCCAGTCCGCCGGGGCCAGCTCGACCAGCAACCGGTCCAGCGCGGCCACACGGCTCCCGTAGGCCGGGGTCTGCCACCCGTGCGCCCGGACGGGGCCGGCCTCCACCCGAACAGGCGTGCCCGGTGCGGCGGGCCGGACGGCGAGCGCCGCGGCGAGGACAGCGTCCAGCGACGCGGCCCCGACCGGTGGCGGTCCGTCGCCAGCCTCCCCGGTGGCGGACCGGACCGGTGGCGGAACGGCCAGCGCGAGCTCCGCGGCGTCAGTGGAACAGGCCACACACCGGCCGAGATGTGTCTCGACGGCATCCGCCTCGGCGGCTGTGCAGGCACCCAGGACGTACGCGCCGAGCAGCTCGGACACGCATGCGTCCGGGCTGGGCACGATCGTCGGGTCGGCCGTCACGGGGCGGCTCCCAGGCGGGTGAGGGTGAGCGCAAGAGCTGACAGAGCGGCTCGCATGCGCGATTTCGCCGTCCCCTCAGGGATGGCGAGCCGAGTGGCCACCTCGTCCTCGCGGGCGAGGAAGTCATGGTCGGCCGCCGGCCCGTCCAGGTGCTCGGTGAGCTGCCGGGCGACCAGGTCGTTCGGGCGCCGGGAGGTCTCCCGGCGGACCCAGTCGACGGCGCGCCGGTGGGCGAGCACCGCGAGCCAGGTACGCAGCTCCCCGCGCTCCGGGTCGAACCTGAGCGGATGCTGCCAGAAGGCGACCAGCACCTCCTGAAGGACGTCGCGGGCCGCGTCGGCGTCGCGGGTCACCCGGGCGGCGACGGCAAGCAGGTAGCGGGCGTACCGCTCGTGCACGACGGCAAGCGCGGTGGGATCACCGGCGACCAGGCGGCCGTGCAGCTCCACGGTCTCGTGCCGCGAGGGCGGCTGGCGGGCGGCGCCCGCGCCCGGCGCGGCACCGGGACCGGCACCGGCACCGGCACCGGCACCGGCCGATGGCAGCCGGCGCGCCACGGGTGCCGCACCGTCCTGTCCGTGCACGCTAGGTATTGTGCCATGGACGTTCCGCCCCGCCGGTCGGCGATCCTGCTCCGTTCCGCCCTCCCCCGTTCCCCCGCTGTGCAGGGTCGGGCGGCGAAAAGTGTCTGACCTGGCGCTGAGGCAGGAATCGGACTGCCGGCGGCGGCGCGGTAGCACGTCATACGGCCGACATCCGTTCTGATGCCGTAAGACTTCGATCCGCGGTGCACCTGCGGTCAGCGGCCAGCCGGACCTGGGTCCAGGGCGCTGGTGCGCCGAGTCCCGGTCGAGGCCTTCGTCGCCGGTGTGGTCAGAAAGTACGGCGCCCTGCATGTCGCTCTCAACAACGCGGGGATCCAGATCGTGAAGCAGCTGCACGAGATGACGGTCGAGGAATGGGACGACAACATCCGGGTCGCCGCGATTTCCCCGGGAACGACGGACACGCCGTTGCTCGACAGCCGACGTCCCCCGAACATAACCGACGAACAGTGGGCGGCGGGGAAGGCCCAGTACGGAGCGGACAACGTCGACGCCCTGCGGCGTATGGCGCGGCCCGAGGAGATCGCCGCCGCGGCGCTCGCCGTGGCCTCCCCGGAAATGAGCTTCGTGACCGGAACGTCGGTCGTGGTCGACGGCGGTATGCTCGCTGGCCTCTGACCATGAGGAGGAAGCGTCCCGATGGTCACCCCTGACGTGCGGGTGCTGCGAGCGGCGCTGCGGGACGACCTCGTCGCCGCGATGAAGGCCCGGAACCGCGATGCGGTCACGGCACTGCGCACGACCATCGCCGCCCTCGACAACGCGGAGGCGGTGGAGGTGGAGGTGCCGGGTCAGGAACAGCCACCGGCCAGTGGCCGCATCGCGGGTGGGCGCGAGGGGCTCGGCGTGACCGAGGCGGACCGCCGCGAGCTGTCCGCGGGCACCGTTCACTCCATCCTGCGCGCGCAGCTCTCCGAACGCGTGGCCGAGGCCGATCGCTACGACGCACTCGGGCAGGCCGCCGCCGGCGATCGCCTTCGCCGGGAGGCCGACGCACTCAGGAAGTACGTCCAGGAATAGCGGCTCCGCTATCGGGCGCAGGCCGCGCCCACCCGTCAGCGGCTCGTGGGATCGTGCCGGCCGGCAGGACGACGGCGCCCGGGGCAGGCAGAATCAGCGCGCGACCGGCGCCTGGGATCCAGGCCGACGCCTGTTCCCGCGTCCCCGTGGCGCCGGTGAACGGGCGTCACCGTCCGGGAAGCGTCACCGTCCGGGAAGCGTCACCGTCCGGGAAGAGGAGAGGCGACGAACATGGAGATCGCTGTCATCGGCGGCACCGGGCTCATCGGCTCCCAGGTGGTCAGGATCCTGAAGGCGGGTGGGCACGAAGCCGTGCCGCTCTCACCGTCAACCGGCGTGGACCTTCTTACCGGGCACGGCCTTCCCGAAGCCCTGAAAGGGATCGACGTCGTCGTGAACCTGACGAACTCGCCGACGTTCGACGAGGCTTCGTCCGTGTTCTTCCGGAAGACCATGGACACGATGCTGACGGCCGCCGAGGCCGGCGGTGCCGGCCACGCGGTCATCCTCTCGATCGTGGGAGCGGAGAAGGTGCCCGGCCTGGACTACTACCGCGCGAAGGTGCTGCAGGAGGACATTCTCCGGGCCGGCCCCATCCCATACTCGATCGTCCGCGCGACACAGTTCTTCGAGTTCGTCGACGCCGTGCTCTCCTGGACCGCCGACGAGAACAGCGTTCGTCTGCCTGCCACGCCCGTCCAGCCCATCGCCGCCGCCGACGTCGCCCGGGCGGTGGCCGACGTCAGCACGGGCCACCCGCTGCGGGGCACCCGTGACGTCGCCGGCCCCGAGGTCTTCGCACTTGACGAGCTCGGCCGGATCACACTGGCGGCGCGCGGCGACCATCGCACGGTCGTCACCGACGACAGCGCCGGCATGTTCGCCGCCGTCCCCGGCGACGCTCTCATCGCCGAGGACGGCGCCCTCCTCGCCGGGACGTCGTACCGCGAGTGGCTCGCGGGCCAACGCGGCTGAACAGTCAACGCGGCTGAACGGGCAGCGCGGCTGAACGGGCAGCGCGGCTGAACGGGCAGCGCCTACCAGATGCGGACGCGATCGGACGGGTCCAGCCACAGACCGTCGCCAGGGACGGTGCCGAAGACGTCGTGGAACTCGTCGAGGTTGCGCACGATGTTGGCGCGCAGCTCCGGCGGGCTGTGCGGGTCGGTGGTGAGGAACTGGCGCTCGAGTTCGAGCCGGCGCTTGGTGCGCCACACGTAGGCCCAGTTCATGAACAGCCGCCGCCGGTCATCCCGGGACGCCTCGCCGCCCTGGGAGATGACGTAGGCCGTGTGCGCGATCGTCAGACCGCCGAGATCACCGATGTTCTCGCCGACGGTGAGCGCACCGTTGACCTTCTCACCGGGCAGGTTGCGCGGTTCGAGCGCACTGTACTGCTCGACGAGGGTCTTCGACTTGACCTCGAACGCGGCCTTGTCGGCGGGTGTCCACCAGTCGTTGAGATTGCCCGCGCCGTCGTACTGCGCGCCCTGGTCGTCGAAGCCGTGGCCGACCTCGTGGCCGATCACCGCGCCGATACCGCCGTAGTTCTCGGCCGGATGGGCGTCGGGGCTGAAGAACGGCTTCTGCAGGATGCCGGCCGGGAAGCAGATCTCGTTGGTGCCGGGGTTGTAGTAGGCGTTCACGGTCTGCGGCAGCATGAACCACTCGTCGCGGTCGACCGGGGCGCCGATCTTGGAAAGCTGCCGGTCGGTCTCGAACGCGGCAGCCGCCTGGGTGTTGCCGATCAGGTCGCCGGCGCGGACCTTCAGGCCCGAGTAGTCCCGGAACCGGTCGGGGTAGCCGATCTTCGGTCGGAACGTCTCGAGCTTCTCGTAGGCCCGCTGCTTGGTCTCCTCCGTCATCCAGTCGAGACGGGAGATCGACGCGCGGTAGGCCGCGAGCAGGTTCGCGACGAGATCGTCCATCTGCGCCTTGGCGCGCGGCGGGAAGTGGCGGGCGACGTACTCCCGGCCGACGGCCTCACCGATCGCGCCCTCGACGAAGCCGACCGCGCGCTTCCACCGGGCCCGCAGCTCCGGGGTGCCGCTGAGCGTACGACCGTAGAAGTCGAAGTTCGTCTCGACGAACTCCTCGGGCAGGTAGGGCGCGGCGGCGCGCAGCACGTGGCTCAGCAGCCAGTCGCGCCACACCTCGATCGGCGTCTCGGTCAGCACGGCCGACAGGTGCTCGAAGTACGACGGCTGGCGTACGCACACCTCGGCCAGGGTCGCCTGCGTGCCGGTGAGCTGACCGCCGAGACCGGTGATGTAGGCGTCCCAGGCGAAGGCCGGGCAGAGCGCAGCCAGCTCCTGGCCTGTCAGCAGGTTGTAGGTCTTCTGCACGTCACGGGTGTCGGCCCGCTCCCAGTGGCCCTTCGCGAGCAGGGTGTCCAGCGCGAGGATCCGCTGCGCGGCGTCCTGGGGACCGGGGTGCCCGGCCAGCCCGAGGATGCGGGTCAGGTAGGCGACGTACTTCTCGCGGATCTCGGCGAACCGGTCGCCGCGGTAGTACGACTCGTCCGGCAGACCGAGACCGCCCTGGAGCAGGTGGAACAGGTAACGGTCGGAGTTGCGGTCATCGGTGTCGACGTAGGAACCGAACAGCCCACGGCCACCGACCCGCTCGAACTCACCCAGGAACACGGCGAGATCACGGATGTCGCCCACGCCCTCCACGGCGTCCAGCAGCGGCTGCACCGGGCCCAGGCCGAGTGCCTGGATCGTCTCGACGTCCAGGAAGGAGTTGTACAGGTCGGCGATCTTGCGCGCCTCGTCGTCCTGGGTGGCCGGGTCCTGTCCGGCGAGGTCGGTGATGATGTCGCGGACCTGCTGTTCGGCGGTGTCGGCGAGCTGCACGAACGGACCCCAGCTCGAGCGGTCGGACGGGATCTCCGCCTCGGCGAGCCACCGGCCGTTCACGTGGCCGAAGAGGTCGTCCTGCGGTCGTACGTCGAGGTCCATGCCGTCGCGTGCGTCGTCGAGAATGCTCACAGAACGGAAGTCTCCAATCGATCCGGCGTCGAGGGAAGGATCCGTCAGGAACCTGTGGACCGACAGTACGTCCCGGCTCGCATCCCGGTGCGGTGTCGCGGCACACCGCTGTCGGCGACGAGGCCGAACCCGGTGATGCGCTGCCACCTGTCCGGACGAGCCGCCCGCCGCTGGCCGATCCGCCGCGGGGTGATCGCGGTACGGTCAGTGATCCGCGACGGTCGGCGACGGACAGCCAGCAACGGATGGAGCGATCATGCGCATCGGCATCACCCTGTCGGACGGCGGCGGACCGGACGCGCTCACGCGCCTGCGCGACGACATCGCCCGGGCGGCCGACGACGGGCTCCACTCGGCGTGGCTGTCGAACATCTTCGGCCTGGACGCGCTCACCGCCCTCGCCGTCGCCGGCAGCCCGCTTCCCGGTGGGGGAGACACCGGCATCGAGGTGGGGTCGGCGGTCGTGCCGACCTACCCCCGCCATCCGGTCGCGCTCGCCCAGCAGGCGCTGACGACGGCCCTCGCTGTCGGCGGGCGGTTCACGCTGGGCATCGGCCTGTCTCATCGGGTGGTCGTCGAGGACATGCTCGGCTACAGCTTCGACCGGCCGCTACGGCACCTCTCCGACTACCTGGACGTCCTGCTGCCGTTGCTCGACGGTGATCCGGTCGACGTCCGGCGGGAGACGGTGCGGGCCGCGGCCGCCCTGGGCACCCCGCGGTTGGGAAGGCTCCCGGTGCTGGTCGCGGCCCTCGGCCCGAAGATGCTGGAGCTGGCCGGCGCGCGGGTCGACGGCACCGTGCTGTGGATGACCGGCCCGCGCACGATTCGCGAGTACATCGTTCCCACGATCCAGGCCGCGGCGTCGACCGCCGCCCGCCCGCCTGCCCGGGTGGTCGCGATGTTGCCCGTTGCGGTCACCGACGAACCGGACGCCGCCCGCGAGCGGGCCGCCCGCGAATTCAGGATGTACGGCGGGCTCCCGTCCTATCGGGCGATGCTGGACCGGGAAGGGGCCGCGGGGCCGGCGGACGTCGCGCTGATCGGCAGCGAGGAGTCGGTACGGGACCGGATCGCCGAGCTTGCCGGCGCCGGTGTCACCGACTTCGTCGCCGCCGAGTTCTCCGCGCCGGACGCGGCCCGCACCCGAGCCCTGCTACGGGAGCTGGCCCCGGCCCGGCTGGCCTGACCGGGCGATCACCGCCGGTAGACGATCACCGCCGGTAGACGGGCGCCGCCGGCAAAAGAGAACAGCGCGCGGCCGCATCGGTCGCGCGCTGTTCGGGGTAGGGCGGGGTGCCGTGTCAGACCGGCTGGACGTTGTCCGCCTGCGGGCCCTTCTGGCCCTGCACGATCTCGAACTGGACGCTCTGCCCCTCGTCAAGCGACTTGTAGCCGTCCGCGATGATCGCCGAGAAGTGCACGAACACATCCGGACCGCCGCCGTCTACGGAGATGAACCCGAAGCCCTTCTCCGCGTTGAACCACTTGACCGTACCCTGAGCCACCAGCGTTCTCCCTGCTGCTTTCCCGGTAGACGTCTCTCGTCTCCCGGCCTCGCACCGGTCGCGGATGGCCCCGCGCCCAGCCGTTCCGGTTCGACGATGCATGACGCTCACACAACGGAGAACAGGTAACGCCTCGACTCTACCGGCTGAGGGCCCGCTCCGGGCGGCCAGTCCAGGATGGCCGGGCGGTTGACAAGCGGCGCCACAGTCCTACCTGTCCGGAGGCCCCGGAGTGCCCGCGGTACCCACGGTGGCCGAGACGGGTCACCGTGTGGCTGCGATACGCACCGACGTGGATCGGCTCACGTTTCCGCCGAGGGTGCCGGTGGCCGGCCGGGTACACGGGCGGCCCACCGAGACGGACATACCGTGCGAGCGGACCTGACCATCGAATCCCGGCCTTGTCGCCACATATTCCCGGTTCCTTCCCCGGCCGCTGGTGGGCCTTTTTCCTCACGGTCGCGGCTTCGCGTTCCGGGCGGGATGGTTCCCGGGAGACCGGTGCGACTGATTCTGGTCATGGACGCCGTCGCGGCAGTTTCGAATGCGATGCGGCCACGAGACAACGACCGGGCCGGAGGCGATTCAACGCGCCGGGCCGTCCGCGGAACCTGCGTCCGCCGAGCTCCGCGGCGGCCTGGCTGCCGGCTCGCCCTGCCCTGCTCGCCCTGCCCTGGCTGAAGGGGAATCGCGCCGGACCGGGCTCAGACAGGCCAGGGTGCGGCGGACGCGCGGACCCCCGGACACCGCTCGAGCGCTGAGGCGCATGGACGATGGCCGGCTGATCACTGCGGCGGGTGGCCGGGCGGCGGGCGGGTCGGCGGTTGGCGGTTGGGTTGGCGGGTGGCGGGTGGCCTGAGCTGTGCTCCCTACCCCCGGCGGCGGCTCGTCCCCGCGAATTGTCGATGTCCTGCTCCGGACTGAAAAATACTGGCCTTCCAGGGTGGTCGGCGTACAGCCGAACATGCGACTATGTGGTGACCTAAGCCGGGGGGCAGGTTCACTGTGTACAATTCCAGATATCTGGCTGCGAACGAGCAGACCGTCGTCCAGATTCGACTGCACTGGGTGGTGCTTGCCCGGGTGGTTATCGAGACCGCGGCGCTCCTCGTCGGTGTCGTGGCGATCGCCGTCTATTCCGCGGGTCGTGACGTGAACGTGCGAGTCGTGGTCACACTTCTCTGGTGGGTGGCGCTGGCCGCCGTCGTGCGGCTGCTGTGGCGCCTGCTCGACTGGCACCGCACCTGCCTGTTGATCACCAGTTCGCGGCTGATCAAGGTGTCCGGCATCATCTCCACGAGGGTCCAGAGCATCCCGCTGAGCAAGATCACGGATCTCTCGTACAACCTGGACCCCAACGGTCGGGTACTCGGTTACGGCGCATTCGAACTGGAGACCGAAGGAGACCACACAAGTGACCTTGAGAAACTCCAGCACGTGCCGCACCCGGACCGGTTCTACCTGCTGCTCTGCGACAGCATCTTCGGTGGTTCCCCTGAACCGGCCGTGGACGATTAGTCGCGGAGACACTCACCTGGGTCTGGGTCTGGGTCTGGTGTCCGGGACGGTGCGTACGGCGTAGCCTCGCACCGTGATCCTCATGTGCCCGTTTTGGCTGTTGGCAGCCCTGCCCACGGATCCGGCCGCCCAGTGGAGCGCTGCCGCGAAGCCCGCGGGTCCCGCGCCGCGGGGGAGTGCCACGTCCACCTGCCTGCCTGGCGGCGGGCGGCCATGAACGGGCACAAGCCCGACTTCGCGGACCTGCTGACGCTGGATTCCGTGGACCGGGACATCTTCCGCGGCCTGTGCCACGCCGGTGCGCCGATGCGTGCCTTCGGCGGGCAGGTCGCGGCCCAGGCCCAGGTGGCCGCGGGCCGCACCGTGGATCCCGACCGGCGGATGCACTCGCTGCACGGCTACTTTCTCCGCCCCGGCCGCACCGACAGCCCGATCGTGTACCTCGTCGAACGTATCCGTGACGGCCGGTCGTTCACCACGCGCCGGGTCAGCGCCGTGCAGAACGGCGAGACCATCTTCTCGATGTCGGCCTCGTTCCAGCTGCCGCGCGACGCCGAGGAGACACACCAGCTCCGCGCCCCGGACGTACCCGGGCCGGAGAATCTGCCCCGCTGGTGGGAACCGATCGACGAAGCCCCCGAGTTCCGGCCGTTCCTGCTGATCGACATCCGTTCGCCGCGAGGCCTCGGCGGGCGCGCCGGGCGCACCGAGGCCTCGCGGGCCACCGACGGGACCGGGCGGGCAACGGGATCGCCGGAAGCGGCCGGATCAGCCGGGTCAGCCGGGTCAGCCACCGGAGGCCCGCCCGCGGCACCGGAGTCGACGCCGGACGACGGGATGCCGCGGCAGAACGTCTGGGTACGGGTCGACCAGACGCTGCCGGACGATCCGCTGCTGCACGTCTGCGCGCTGACCTACCTGTCGGATCTGACCCTGTCCAGTACCGCGTACCTGCCCTACGCGGGGCTGCCGGGGCGACTCGACATCGTCTCCCTCGACCACGCGATGTGGTTCCACCGGCCGTTCCGCGCGGACGACTGGCTGCTGTTCGCCCAGGACAGCCCGAGTGCGGGAGGCGGGCGGGGGCTGTCCCGCGGTGTGTTCTTCAACCAGGACGGTCAGGCCGTCGCCTCGGCCATCCAGGAGGCCGGCCTGTTCCGCCGCTGAGCCCGCCCGGGACGGCGGCTGGTGATCATTGCCGGATGGGGTTGGTCGCTGTGGCCAGCCAGATCGCGCCGGGGAACCGGACCGCGCCGTTCACCAGGTGGCGACGCAGCTCCGCCCGGACGTCGTCGAGCAGCGCCGACCAGCCTTCGGGCCCCAGTCGTGGTTCGAGCTGCTGCTGTGCCAGCCGACCGGTGGACGTGCTGAGCACGGTGGCGAGACGCTCCTCCACGCCGTCGCCGCCAGCGGTACCGTAGTCACAGCTGAAATCGAAGGGGCTGATGGTGATGTCGGCCCAGCCGGCGTCGCCGAGCAGGGCGGCGAGTCGGCCGGAGTCGGCGAAGGCGGTGGGGCCCGGTGCGCCCGGAGTCGGATCCGCGGGCTTCGGCTCCAGGCGGTCGGCGAGGACGTCCGAACCGAGCGTGAACATCGGGTTCTCGCTCCGGCCGCGCCAGCAGGCGAACACCAGCCGGCCCCCCGGTACCGCGGCCCGGCGGAAGTTGGCGAACGCGGCGGTCGGGTCGTCGAAGAACATCACGCCGAAGCGGGAGAGCACCCGGTCGAACGACGGGCCGGGGGCCGCCGCGGTCAGGTCGAGGACCTGGGCGTCACCCACGACCACCGTGGCCTCGGGTACCCGGCGGCGCGCCGCGTCGGCCATCCCCGGCGAGATGTCGACGCCGACCGCGCTGGCCCCCGCGGCGACACCGGCGGCCAGCAGCGCACCGGAGCCGCAGCCGACGTCGAGGAGCCGCTGCCCGGGCCCGACCGCGGCGGCCGTGAGGATCGCCGTGGTCACCGGGGAGAACACCGCGTCGAAAATCGCCTGGTTGGCCACCCAGCCGGCTGCCTTGTCGGCCCAGTCCTGCCGCATTCCCTCGTTCCTGGCGGGCTTCACGGCGCGCTCAACGCCCAGCGGCCGGCCCGGGTGCCTTTCATGGGGAGAAGAATACGACGGCCCGGGATTCGGGCGCAGGTCACAGGAGGGCAGCGGGCCGTGGGCCGTGGGCGGTGCGCCGAGGGCGGGTGGGCGGTGCGCCGAGGGCCGTAGGCCGTGCTGCGCGCACCGCGGCCGGCGTTCACGGGTCAGGGTTCGGGTGACGCCGGCAGCGCCTCGCTGACCAGAGCGTGCGCGATCGGCCGCGCGTAGTCGTAGGACGCGAGCTCGCCGATCGAGGTGCCCAGCGCGGCTGCGCCCTCGAACAAGACGAACAGCTGGTGGCCCAGGGTCTCGGGGTCGTCGGCGCCGGCCTGCGCCGCGGTGTCGACGAGCTGGCGCAGAAATCCCTCCTTGTGTGTGCGTATCACCGCACTTCCCGGGTGCCGCGGATCCGTGATCTCGACGGCGGCGTTGTGGATCGGGCAGCCCCGCACGGCCACCGTGGAGGAGGGGCGGCCGAAGAGGGCCAGCAGGCGTTCGCTCGGCGCCAGATCGGTGTGGCGCAGGTACTGCTCGTTGGTCGGGGCGTGCTCGCTCATCCAGGTCAGGTAGGCCGCGACGAGATCGTCCTTGCTGCCGAACAGCTGGTACAGCGTGCGCTTGGAAACCCCGGCAACCTCGGCGAGCTGCTCCACGCCGGTGGTGTGGATGCCCTGCCGGTAGAACAGGGTGCACGCCGTGGCCAGGATGCGCTCCCGGGGACCGCGCCTGTCGGCGGGCGCTCCGGCCGTCGCTGGATTGATCGTCACAACATCCAGAGTAACGATCGGTATCGGCTTCGGCAAAGTGGACGAACCCCTTCATCTTGGATGTGATGGGCGTCACGTCAATGTCGGGTACCGATCGGTTTCCGAGCTGGCTAATGTCTGTCAGGTACCGATCGGTACCTGATCTGACGAAGGAGAAGTCGTGGCCGACGTTCTGACCCATGTGACTGCACCAACTCGCTACCTCGAGGTGAACGGAATCCGTTACGCCTATCGCCGGTTCGGTGCGGGCGAGGGGACGCCTCTGCTGTTCCTGCAGCACTTCCGCGGCGGCCTGGACCACTGGGACCCGGCGGTGACCGACGGCCTGGCCGCGAACCGCGAGGTGATTCTCTTCAACAACGCGGGCGTCGCCAGCTCGTCCGGCGAGACCCCCGAGACGTTCGCCGCGATGGCGGACCACGCCGCCGGGTTCGTCGGCGCGCTGGGCCTGGAGCAGGTCGACGTGCTGGGGCTCTCGATGGGTGGGGCGGTCGCGCAGGAGCTCGCGCTGAGGCACCCACGGCTCGTCCGACGGCTGGTCATTGCCGGGTTCCGGCCCCGGGCGGGCGAGGCCGAGGGAACCGCCCCCGACATGATTTCGACCGTGAACTCCTACGTCCTGGCTCAGCACATTCCCGCCGCGCAGCTGGTCATCTACCCGGACTCCGGCCACGGATCAATCTTCCAGTACCCCGAGCTCTTCGTCAGCCAGGCAACGCGCTTCCTCGACGCGGAGCACCCCTTCGGCTGAGGGTGCTCCCGCCGGTGAGAACCACGGTCATACTGCCCGGAAATATGACACGACGACTATGGAGAAAGGGAACTGAAATGGACCCCCTGCTGGAGAAGGCGCTCGAGGCCCATGGCGGTCGGGAACGCTGGTCGAAGGTCTCCGAACTCACCGCGAACCTGTCGGTCGGCGGCCCGTTCTGGGCGATGCGCGGGTTCCCCGACGCGTTCCTCGACGAGACGCTGCACATCGACGTCGCCGACCGGAGAGCTGTTCTCTCCCCCTGGGTTGCCGCGGACCACAGCCTGGTCGCGGATCTCGCCCGTGACGGGGTGGCCCTGCACGCCGCCGACGGCTCCGTCGTCGAGAGTCGCGACAGGCCCCGTCCCTCTTATACCGGATACGACCTCTACTCGGCGTGGGACCGGCTCCAGGTCGGCTACTTCCTCGGCTACGCCATGTGGAACTACCTCACGACGCCGTACCTACTGGCCGATCCCGGTGTGGCCGCCCACGAGATCGATTCCTGGGACGAGGACGGACAGACCTGGCGCAGGCTACAGGTCGGCATTCCCGCGACGATTCCCACCCACACGGCCGAACAGGTCTTCTACTTCGACGCCGACGGACTGCTGCGTCGCCTCGACTACACGGTCGACGTCAACGCGAACGCGACCGTCGCCCACTACACCGACGGTCACCGGACCTTCGGTGGGCTGGTCTTCCCGACCCGCCGTCGCGTCTACCCGCGCAGGCCGGACGGAACCGCCGACCGCTCCCTCCCCGGGCCGGACGGCTCGGCCATAGCCATCGACATCCACGACGTCACCGTGGCCTGACCGAAGCATGTTGACGCTGTCAACATGCGATGCCAGGCTAGATGTTGACGGTGTCAACTTGCTTCCCCTCTGGGGCGTCGTGAGGAGTCGGGTTCGTGGCGAGATTGCGTATGTGGCTGACTGCCGGGCTGGCTGGGCCGGCACTTCTGCTCCCCGGTTGCTCCGATGGCGGTGCCACGGCTCCGGCGGCGCCCGCCACCGCCGCCACCGTCACCGTCACCGCCACCACCGACGACGCCGCCACCACCGACGACGCCGCATCGACGGTGAGCGCTGATGACAGCGGCGCCGCCGTTCGTGAGCGGCGGACGGCGGCGGCGACCCGTGGGTTCCTCGACGCGTTCGAGCGGCGCGACCTGGACACCATCACGGACCTGCTGACCGACCAGGTCACCCTGGTACAGCCGATGAGCTTCACCGGAGCCCCGGAACCGGCGATCCGGTTCTCCGGTCGGGACGAGGTGATCGGCTACTTCCGCCAGGTGTTCGCGGCGATGGGGAGAATCAGTTTCGTCGACGAGAGAATCACCGTCGGAGCGGGTGGCGACACCGCCTTCGTCCAGGCGAACGGCGACTTCACCGGTGTGGACGGCGGCCCGTATCGGAACGTGTATCTGTTCCGCTTCGACTGGCGGAACGGGCGGCTCGTCTCCGGTGAGGAGTACGCCAACCCGATCATCTTCGCCCGCCGGTTCAACTTCCCGATCGGCTGACGCGGCTCACGGGGCTGACCATCTCCAGCAGCAGGCGGGTGAGCTCTCCCGCCTCGATACCCCACTTGTCGGGCTGGAGGTGACCGGCGGAGGTGAGGTCGGCGGCGCCGTGGGCCGCCGCGAGGAGCACCGCGGCGAACGGGCGCGGATCGCCGGGCGGAAGGATCCCGGCTTCTGCCGCCCGCGCCGTCGCCTCGACGAAGAGGCCGTAGGCCGCGGCCGCCGCCGGGCCCAGTTCCGGCCAGTCGACCTCGGCGACCTCCCGGCTGTAGATCAGTGCGTACTGCTGGGGGTTCGTGCCCGCGAAGTCGAGATAGGCCCGGCCCATCTCGACGAGCCGGCCGTGCGGATCCGACATCGGCACGCGGGCGAGGGCTGCGGCGAGGCTCTCGGTCATGCTGGTCAGCGCCTGGGTGGCGACAGCCGCGAGCAGGGCGTCCTTGCTGTCGAAGTAGCGGTAGGCCGCCGAGCGGGACACCCCCGCGCCCGCTCCCACAGCCCGCAGCGTCACCGCCGCGCGGCCCTCCTTCTCCAGCAGGGCCGCCGCGGTGCGCACGAGCCTGCCGCGGGTGCCCTCGCCGGTGCCCTCGCAGACGGCCTCACCGGCGGCCTCACCCGCGCCGCCCGGCCCGCCTGGTACGTCGCCGTCAGCGAACGACATCGAACACCTGCTTCTGGACGCCGTTCGGGTAGGCCTCGCACTCTGTCAGCTTCAGCAGTGTCTTGTCCTTGTCCGCCTCGCTGAACAGCCGCTTCCCGGCGCCGAGCAGGACGGGGAAGACCAGCAGGTGGTAGCGATCCACCAGACCGGCGTCGGCGAGGCTCTTCCCCAGGGCCGCGCTGCCGTGCACCGCGATCGGGCCGCCCTCGGTCTCCTTCAGCGCCGCGACGTCGTCGACGGAGCGCAGGATCGTCGCCGGCCACCGGGGGTCGGCCTCGGTCAGCGTGCTGGACACGACGTACCGCGGCATCGCGTTGTAGCCCGCGAAGTCGTCCATCGTCGGCCAGACCGGCGCGAACGCCTCGTAGCTGGCTCGCCCCAGCAGCAGCGCCGTCGTCTCCTCCTGCTCGCGGCCCTTGATCTCGTAGGCGGCGGGGTCGAAGTCGATGTCCTTGAACGTCCAGCCGGTGTTCCGGTATCCCGACTCCCCGCCCGGCGCCTCCATGACACCGTCGACGGACACGAACGCGGTGACGATCAGTGTGCGCATTCTGCTTTCTCCTCTGCTGGATCGTGAATGTCCCGCCTCGCCATCCTCGCGGTCGAGAGCAGCCCACCGGGCCTGCTGGCCCGCGGGTGGCCGGCGCGTCACCGGTTCGGACTGCCCGGTGGCGGGAAACTCATCGGTCGTCGACGCCGTCAGGCCCGGATGGCGTTCCTCCCGGGCGCCCGGTGGGGGTCAGCCTGCCCCCGGTGGGGGTCAGCCTGCCCGCAGCGCCGCCCGGTGCTCGCGGGGGGTGACGCCGCGGACCCGTTTGAAGGCGGTGCTCAGCGCGAACGCGCTGCCGTAGCCGACCTGCCTGGCGACCGCGCCGACCGTCGCGTCGGGTGCGCGGAGCAGGTCGGCGGCGAGGTCGAGACGCCAGCCGGTCAGGAAGGCCATCGGCGGTTCGCCGACCAGCTCGGTGAACCGGCGGGCCAACGCGGCCCGGGAGACACCGGCCTCGGCCGCCAGGGCGGCGACCGTCCACGGCTGCGCCGGATGGCTCTGCATCAGCCGCAGCGCCCGGCCGACCACCGGGTCGGCGTACGCGCGGTACCAGCCCGGAGCCGCCGCCCCCTGCCGGGCGAACCAGGTGCGCAGCGCGGCGATGAGCAGAAGGTCGAGCAGCCGGTCGAGCACCGCCTCCTGGCCTGGCTCGTCCCGCACGATCTCGTCGGCGAGCAGCGGGATCAGCGGGGAGTTCCAGCTGTGGTGCGTCACCGTCAGCAGCGGTGGCAGTGCCCGCAGCAGCCGCTGGCTGACCTCCCCGTCCAGCAGGTAGGCGCCGGTGAGGATCACCGTGGGGCCGTCCGGGCGCTCACCCCAGGTGCGCACGCCGAGGTCCATCGCCGCGGCCAGGCTGTTCCCGGCCAGGTCGGTACAGCGCTGACCCGGGTGGATCACGATCCGGGGCGCGGTGGACGGGGCGTCCGCCACGGTGTACGGGGCTGGCCCACGGATGATCGCGACGTCGCCGGGGCCGAGCCGCACCGGCGCGCCGCCGTCGGGCAGCACCCAGGCGTCGCCGCGCACCATCGCCGCGACCGCGAGTGGAGCCTCGTCCTGGATGCGCAGCGACCAGGGCGGCGTGAGGATCGAGCGTTGCAGGAAGGCGCCGTGCGCCCGCGGCCCGTCCAGCAGGCCGACGACAGCGTCCATGATCGGAGTCTAGTCACCCGGCCTGGACGCACGAACATGCTTCCAAGCTCCTGGACGATGGTTCCGCCGCGCCCACCGTCCTTCACTGGAGGGAGAAGACGCCGACGCCGCACGACAGGACGAGGGACGCGCGTGGACCTGCTCCGGACCAGCTCACTGATCGCCGCCACCGTCACCGCGGGCCTGATGTCCGGCCTGTACTACGCCTATGCGTGCTCGGTCATGCCGGGCCTGCGGGCCACCGACGACCGCACCTTCGTCACCTCGATGCAGTCGATCAACCGGGCGATCCTCAACGGCTGGTTCTTTCTGGTCTTCATCGGCGCGCTGCTGCTGACCGGACTGGCCCTCGCGGCGCAGTTCGGCGCGGGCGCGCGCCCGGCCCTGCCCTGGATCATCGCCGCGTTCCTTCTGTACGGCCTCACGATCGTCGTCACCGGCGCGGTCAACGTTCCCCTCAACAACGAGCTCGTGGCCGCCGGCGACCTGGACAGGACTGCCGATCTGACGGCGGCGCGGGCCCGTTTCGAGGCGACCTGGGCCCGGTGGAACCTGGTCCGGACAGCGGGCTCCCTGGCCGCGTTCGGCTGCCTGACCTGGGCACTGCTCCTCGATGGCCACGGTGGGAGCTGACCGCCCGGGTCGGACCCGGGCCAGCCAGCCCACCAGCCCGTCAGCCCACCAGCCCACCAGCCCACCAGCCCGTCAGCCCGTCACCCGGGACAGCGCGAAGCGCTCCACGATCGTCCGGCAGAACGCCGGCAGGTCAGCCGGCGACCGGCTGGTGATGAGGTTGTCGTCCACGACGACCTCCTCGTCGACGACCTCCGCCCCGGCGTTGCGCAGGTCGGTGCGGATACTCGGGTACGAGGTGAGCCGACGCCCGCGTACGACGTCGGCCTCGACGAGCAGCCAGGGCCCGTGGCAGATCGCGGCGACGGGCTTGCCGGCCTCGGCGAACGACCGGACGAAGCTGACCGCGTACCGGTTCATCCGCAGATGATCGGGATTGGTCGTCCCGCCCGGCAGGAGCAGGGCGTCGTAGTCGTCCGGCGAGGCATCGGACACCAGCCGGTCGACGGGGACGGTCCCGGCAGGATCGGTGTCGAACTGCCGGGTCTGGATCTCGCCCGGGTGGATCGAGATGACCTCCGTGGTCGCGCCGGCGCCCAGCAGCGCCCCGCGGGGCTGGTCAAGCTCGACCCGCTCGACACCGTCGGCGGCGAGGATCGCGATCTTTCGGTTCTCGAGGCTGTGCGTCATGATGGTCACCTCCGCTGGCGGCAGACAAAAGGTCCTGCCCTGGACGTGACCTCGCACCCGCGCCCCAAACATCCGCCGCGGTGGACTTCTCGGGTACCGCCCGAGATCGACGGCCTGGGCTCAGCCGGAGAGAACGCGGATGCCGCAGGACGGCTCCGCGAGGTAGACCTGGTCGGGCTGGCCGGCGTCCAGCGTGATCTGGTTCTCGTTGACCGAGGCGGTCGCGAAGTCGAGCATGCGGCCGTCGCTCAGCGCGTGCAGCGCGAGCTCGCAGTCCTCCCCACCGTCGAAGTCGACGACCTCGACCTGAACGGTGCCCTCGGTGTGGAACGCCTCGGTGTCGCCCACATACGACTCCTGCGCGAACGGCAGTGCGGCGTCGCCCGTCGATCGCAGGCCCTGGACCTCGCACTGCTCGTTGTTGACGTCGAAACGGAACTCGCCGGTCTGGGCGACCTGGTAGGTCCTGGTGCCCCACAGCTCGGGCAGCGTCCGGCGCTCCCCGGTGGTGACGTCCGAGACGACGATCGTGCAGCCGCTCGACCCGTCGCCGTCGATCCGGTTGTCGATGCGCAGCCGCCACGGCGCGTCGGCGCTGAAGGTACCGGCGTCGAGGTCGGACGACGAGGAGGAGGCGGACGAGCCTCCGTCATCGTCGCCGCCACCCTGCAGCGACAGCACCACGGCCGCGATGACGGCGGCCCCGGCGACGATGCCGGCCACACCCGCGAGCGCCGCGATCCGCGCCCTGCTCCTCCGGCCGCTTCCCCCGTGCCCCCCGTGCCCCCCGTGCCCCCCGTGCCCCCCGTCGTCGTCGGGAGGCGGGCCGGCGTCCGCACTGCCGGGGGAGCTGCCCGTCCCCGCGGCGTTCCCGGTGCCCTGACCGGCACCGGCGGGTACGACCGTCGCGGACCAGGGCGGGGTCGGCGGCAGCGCGGACGAGGTCTGCAGCTGGCGCGTGGCCAGGCCGGGCTCGCCCTCGGGGAGGGCGCCGACCAGGGCGGTGAGCAGATCGACAGCCGTCGGCCGCCCGGCGGGATCACGGGCCAGTGATCTTGTCACCGGTCCGTGCAGAGGTGCGGCGAGAGCGTCAAGGTCGATGGTGGGCTCGGCGAGGAGGACCCGGTGCAGGACGGCCGGAGCGGGGCCGGAGCCGAACGGCGGCTCACCGGTGGCGGCGAAGCACAGGATGGCGCCCCAGGCGAACACGTCCGTCGCCGGTGTCGCGTCCTGACCGGAGACCTGTTCCGGAGAGTGCCAGCCGGGGGTGCCGACGAACTGGCCGCTGACGGTCAGCGCGGCGGCGTCGGCAGCCGCCGCGATGCCGAAGTCGATGACCTTGGGCCCGTGCGGCGTCCACAGCACGTTCGACGGTTTGAGATCCCGGTGGATCAGCCCGCTCGCGTGAATGGAGAGCAGGGCCTCCGCCAGGCCGGTGGCGAGGGCGATCTGGTCGTCCTCGCCGAGCCTGCCGATGGTGCGGATGTGCGTGGCCAGGTTCGGCGCGTCGACGAACTCGGTGGCCAGCCAGGGCCGTTCGGCGTCCAGCTCGAAGTCGACCAGGCGGACGGTGCGGGTCCCGCCGACCCGGAAACACGCCTGGACCTCACGCTGGAACCGGCGCCGGAAATCGGGATCGTCAGCGAGCTCCTCGCGGACGAGCTTGACGGCCACCTTCCCGAACGGCCCGTCCGCGAGGTAGACGACCCCCATGCCGCCGCTGCCGAGGCGGCCGATGACCCGGTGCCGCCCGAGCGTGGTCGGCTCACCGGGCCGTGGCGGCTGGATCCGTGCGTCGGTCGTGTCCACGCTCGTTCGAACTCCCCCTGGTTACGGACCGTGTCGCGGCATTGTCCGGAGCCCGAGTCCAGGAGTGCGCGCCGGACTCGGGCACCAGGCATGTGCAGGCAACACTGCCGACGATCGGCAGGTCCCGCAACCCCCCGGCGGCACCAGGAAAGACGCTGGTCGGCGCCGCCAGGCTCAGGCGGACCGGCCGAGCTGAAGCGGCAGGGCGACGAGCGAGCGGATCGTGGTCGTGAAGGTGGGCTCGAAACCCTCCGGCACACGGTAGTCGGGGATGCGCGCGAGCCATTCACGCAGTGCGATGCGCAGCTCCAGACGAGCCAGGTGCGAGCCCAGGCAACGGTGCGGGCCCCGCCCGAACGCGATGTGCCGGTTCGGCTCGCGGTCGAACCGGACGACATCCGGGTCGGGGATCTCCTCCTCGTCGGTGTTCGCGGAACCGAGCAGGCCGGTGACGACCTGCCCCTTGCTCACCGGGCAGCCGGCGATCTCGGTGTCCTGGGTGGCGAAACGCGCCACCATCATCACGGGCGACTCCCAGCGGAGCAGTTCCTCGACGGCACCGGGGATCAGCGCGGGGTCGTCCACCAGGGACTGCCGCCGCTCGGGATGCAGCGCGAGGTGCAGCATCATGCAGTCCAGCGAGGCGGAGACGGTGTCGAGGCCGGCGACCAGGAACAGGAAACAGATATCGAGGATGTCCTCGTGGGACAGCCGGGCGCCGTCGACCTCGGTCTCCAGGAACCGGCTGACAATGTCGTCGCCCGGGCTGGCACGCCGGTCCGCGATCACGGCGTCGAAGTACTCGTAGATGGCCGTGGCGGTCTTCTTGAGCAGGGCGACCGAGTCCTCGTGCCCGCGGGGCTGGCCGGTGATCGCCTCGGGGCGGATGAAACCGTCCTTGAACTCCAGGAAGGTGGGGAGCTGGTCGAGGGGCAGCCCGAGCAACGAGAGGAAGACCTGGGACGGGAAGCGCACCGAGAAACGATCGACGAAGTCGACCTCCCGCTCGGCGGCGATCGTGTCGACGAGCCCGCGGGCCAGCTCGGTGATCGGCTCTTCCATCTGCTTCATGCGCTGCGGCGAGAACAACGGGTCGAGGATCCTGCGGTAGTCGCGGTGCCTCGGCGGGTCGATCTGCAGCGGGATCAGCGGCCGCTCGGTGCCGGTCTGCGTCGTGGCGACTCCGGAGGAGAAGACCGCGGGGTTGGTGAGCAGGGCCGCGATGTCGGCGCTGCGGGTGAGCAGCACGCCACGGGTGCCCAGCGGGAGCGCCCCCTTGGCGCGTAACGCGGGAAAGATCGCCTGCGGGGCGGTCAGGAACGCCGGGTTCTCCATCGGATTCGATCCCTGCGATGCCGCGTCGGACGACGCGCTGCCCATGGACATGGTTGGCCTCCCTGCCACTGCCTACAAGGCCCCAAAAATTATACTAAGTTCAAAATTGAGACAACCCCTGACTTCGGCCTCCAGGCGGGTTCCCCGCGTCGGGGTGTTCGTCCCGGCGGCATTGATCCGCCAAATCGTGTGGATGATGACGCGGCCGGGGCGCCGCGACGAAACCGCTGGTCAATGGGTCGGTATGCGCGGGGGCGAAACGGAGCCGCAGGTCGCCGCACCGTGCCGCCGGTCACCCGGAACCAACGCTGCGAGGGAGTAGGGCGATCGC
This sequence comes from Parafrankia elaeagni, assembly GCF_000374165.1. GTDB lineage: Bacteria > Actinomycetota > Actinomycetes > Frankiales > Frankiaceae > Parafrankia > Parafrankia elaeagni. The sequence continues at coordinate 61,653 of NZ_KB893713.1, read as the reverse complement.
GGCACTACACTTGGACAGTGTGATCGATGGACTGTCGGCGGAGATCGTCTCTCCGCGCGGCCCGTCGACACCATCCCTGTCGACACCATCCCTGGCCGCTGCGGGGCGCAGGCATGCGGCAGCAGCCTCCGTGGTGCCAGGAAGCTCGGGCGCTGTACTGGCCGCTGCGGGCACGGCGAAACCACCGGTATGGGCCGGCGGGCGGTCTGGCCGTGCCGCCCGTGCCGCTGTGTTCGCCTGCCTGACAGTCGGTCTCTCGGTCGCCGCGCACCGGGTGTCCGGTGGCATGACGCCTTCGCTGCCCGTCAGCGTCATGGGCCTGCTGCTGACCTGCCGGGTCGGCTGGGGTGTCGCCGCCACCCGGGTCTCGTCTGCACGGCTGGTCGCCCTCGTGTTCGGAGTGCAGGCGGGCCTGCACCTCGCTTTCGCGATGAGCGCACCCGGAGGTCGGCACGGCGGCCCGTTGGCTGCCGGGCACATGCCTCCCGGCCCGGTCACCGGCGAAGGAGTGCACCTGCTGGCGGGCGGTGTGTCCGCCCTGGCCGGGCACAGCCTCGCGACTCTCTGCCTGGCGGTGTGGCTGGCTGCGGGCGAACGGCTGGTGTGGCGGGTCGCGAGCCGGGCCGCCACGGCCGTGAGGCGGGCGGCCGGGCGGCTGCGGCGTCGCCGCGCGCGCCTGGTGCCACCGGCCGTCCGGCTGCTGCTCAGACTGCCACCCTGCTCGGGGGCGGCGCGGCTGCTGCCGCTGCGCCATGTGATGCCGCGCCGCGGGCCGCCCCGGCGCCGCCCCGGCGCCGCGCCGGCCTGGTGCCGGTAGTGCGGTTCGCCCCGGCGTTCTCAGGGTGAACCCGCCGGTCGCGCTACCGGGGCACTGACCCCGAGGTTGTCGGCCGTCAGAGGCCGCTGGCCTTCTCCGGCCCACCTCTCCGGCCCACCTCGCCCAGCTGGTTGCACCGGGCCGTCGCGCCGCCGCGTGTCGGCTGCGCGACCGGCGTGACTGCATCGAGCGCGCGCGGAGGCGGCGTGGCCCGCCCCGCATCCACCCTGTCGGCAACTGCGGCCAGCTGTGCCGTGCTGGGCGGCGTCCCCTGCCGGCGGCCGGCCGCCGCCCGACCCGGTCCACCTCTGGTGGACCATGGCGTTTGGGAGCCACCATGAGCCAGGAAACGCACCCCACTGGTCATTCCGTCGGTTCGCGTCCCGCGCCGACACACCCGACACACCCGACACACCCGGTACAGCCGCCGGCAGCGGCCGGAGGCGCGCCGAACCGGCGTGCCTCCGGCGAGCTGGAGCGGGAGGTCCTCAACCTGCTCTGGTCCGCGGACGAGCCACTCATGCCGTTCCAGGTGCAGCAGCGCCTCGGGGGTGGACTCGCGCAGAGCACGGTTGCCACCACCCTGCTGCGGCTGATGGACAAGGGCCTCGCCGACCGCGCCCCACGAGGAAAGGGTTTCGGCTACCGGGCGCTGCGGCGCGCCGAGGACCACGCGGCGGTACAGATGGTCGCGCTGGTCCGCCGGGGTGAGAATCCCGATGACGTCCTGCGCTGTTTCGCCAGCCAGCTGCCCGCTGGCTACCAGCGGGTGCTCCGCGAGGCGCTGACCGTCTCCGGCTGACCGTCTCCGGCTGACCGTCTCCGGCTGACCGCCTTCGGCTTCCGCCGCGGGGAGCGGGCCGATCGAGCGCCGACGGCTGCCCGTTGCTCGGCGTGGGTGGGACGTCAGGCCCCCCGACCTGACGTCCCACCCACGGGCATGATTCCGGGCGCGGCGGCGGCGGGACGGCTCAACCGCTGTCAGTCGAACGTGGCGAGCTCGTCCAGCAGATCCGCGGCGCCGCGCAGGCTCTGGGCGACCTGGCGCAACCGCAGGGCGCGGAGCTCCGTGGCCTGCGCCGTGACCTCCGGCCCGGTCAGGGCCTCCAGAGCGAAGCTCGCCAGCAGCGCCGGATGGACGGCCAGGGGCACCTCGGCGCGCCCGGCCCGGGCGTCGGCGGCCAGGGTTCTGATCTCCTCGGCCAGCTGATGGGCGAGGAGATGCACCGGCGCCATCCGGTCCGTGCCGTCGCGAGATCCGCAGGCGTGGGCCGGACCGGCGTGGGCCGGACCGGCGTGGGCCATTCCCGCCTGGGTCGGCCATCGCCGGGCGGGATTCGCCTCCTGAGGCAGGTCGGCGACCGCTGCCGCGGCGGGATCCGGCGGCACGGTACCCACGGCCGCGAGGCTCAGTGCCGCGGTGGCCACGTCCCCCGGGCTCCGGCGTGTCTTTGGCATCTTTTCCTCGTTGTCGTGGAAGCGTCTGATCCGCAGGCGCATCTGGCGAGATGTGCTGGGCCGTCGACTCCAGGAGCCGGCGGGGCCCCGTCTCGGGTCGGCACCCGGGACAACACCAGTAAAATTCCTGCCGGTTCCTGTCAGAGGATATCGGGGCAGCTGCCGGGAATTGCGGGTGCCGGCGGCCCGGCGGCATCTCTCGTCAGCCTGGCAGTCGGCCGGATGGCCGGCAACCGCCTCGGCACGGTCTGGGGCGATGGGACAAATGATCGGCCCTGACCTGCTGTAACATCGCTCGCTGGGACACGGAACGGGCCGGCGTGAGCTGGCGGTAACAAGCGGTTCGCGGTCACCACCACGAATGGCTTGGCCGAAAAGTCAACGCCAGCAAATCCACCGTGCACCGCTGCTGTACGGGCCGTTCGGTGCCGTCGGAATTCGGTCCGCTGGAGCGCATCGCCAGGATGTGCGGCGCCGACAGCGTCGGGACAGCGCGGCTTTTCGGGCATGGGAGCGCGCCACCGCAGCGTTGCCGGGCGCGGACGGTGCCGCGCCCGGCGCCGGCGCCGGGCGCAGATCCAGATACCGATGAGTGGCTGCCGCGTGCATCCAGGTGCCCAGATGTTGTGCCGGTGTTCAGGCTGAGGCCGCGAAGCTGGGCGCAGTCCCGTAACTTCCCTGCTCCAGCGTTCGTCCTCCAGACCGAACCGGAGGTGCAAACACGTGCGAGTACGACTGCGCACAGCTGTGGCCGCAGTGGCGGGCGTCACCCTCACCGCCGTGGCGATCCCGGCCGCGAGCGCCGGGTCCGCCGGGCCCGGCGGCCAGGACGGCCGCGGCGGCCCGAGCCGTCACACCGACTACCGCCGGGCGGCCGACCCGACCTTCGAGCTGGTCGGGAGCTACCGCACCGGGCTTGCGGACCCCGCCGAGGGAGCGACCTCGGGCGAGGTCGCGCACTTCGCCGACGGCCGCCTCTACGTCACGAACGCCACCGACGCTTCGGTCGACATCGTCGACGCACGTGACCCGGCCGCGCCCCGGCTGCTGCGCCGGATCGACCTCTCCGCCTACGGCGAGACCGTGACCAGCGTGGCGGCGGGCCGCAACCAGATCGCCGCGGCGGTCGAGTCGGGCACGGAGCCCGGCAAGGTCGTCCTGTTCACCCCGGAGGGCAGGGACCTGCGCGCCGTCGCCGTCGGCGCCGGCCCGGACATGGTCACCTTCACTCCCGACGGGCGCCGGATCCTGGTCGCGAACGAGGGCGAGCCCTCGGGCTACGAGCCCGGTGACGTCGACCCGGCCGGTTCCGTGAGCGTCATCGACCTGACGCCGCGCCAGCCGAAGGTGACCACGATCGGCTTCCAGGACTTCGACCCCGGTGCCCGCCGGGCGAAGGAGCTGCCGGCCGGCGTGCGGGTGTTCGGCTCGCCGCTGCCGTCGCTCGACCTGGAACCGGAGTACGTCACCGTCTCCGCCGACGGCCACACGGCCTGGGTCTCGCTGCAGGAGAACAACGCGATCGCCGTGCTCGACCTGAAGCGGCTCACGGTCAGCCGCATCAACGCGCTCGGCTTCAAGGATCTCTCCGCCCCGGGGAACGGCCTCGACGCGAGCGACCGGGACGGCGGGATCAACATCCGCACCTGGCCGAACATCCTCGGCATGTACCAGCCGGACGCGCTGGCGGCCTTCAGCGTGCGGGGCCGCAGCTACGTCCTGTCCGCCAACGAGGGCGACGCGCGCGAGTACGACGGGCTGGTGGAGGCCGCGCGGCTGCGCTCGACGACCACCGACGCCTCGTTCGGACCGGACCGGGCCGACACCGCCGCCGGCCGCCTCAACGTGACGACCGCGACCCCCGGCCAGCCGTCCGGGCAGTCGAAGGCCTACGCCTTCGGCACCCGCTCGTTCACGGTGTGGGACGGCTCGACGGGCGCTCTGGTCGCCGACAGCGGCGACCAGCTGGAGCAGACGCTCGCCACGGCACTGCCGGCGAACTTCAACTCCAACAACGACGAGAACACGTTCGACAACCGCAGCGACGACAAGGGCCCCGAGCCCGAGGCCGTGGCGGTCGGTGAGGTCAACGGCCGCACGTTCGGCTTCGTCGGCATGGAGCGGGTCGGTGGGTTCGCCGTCGTCGACCTGAGCAACCCGAAGGAGCCGGAGATCGTGCAGTACCTCAACAACCGGGACTTCACCCTGACCGACACCGTGGGCCCGGACAGCGGACCGGAGATCATCGACTTCGTCGACGCCCGGAACAGCCCGACCCACCGGCCACTGGTGATCGTCTCCAACGAGATCACGGGCACCGTCAGCCTCTACGGTCTCGCCGGCCGCAGCTGACAATCCCGCAGTCCCGCAGCTGGGCCGCCCGCAGCCGGGCCGTCCGCAGCCGGGCCGTCCGCTCAGGCTCGCCTCGGTGCGAGCTTGAGCGGGCGCTGTGCGGGCAGCTCGTCTGCATGGCCGAAGTCACCAACGAGCCGGACCCGCGCCTGCTTGGCGCCTACCTGACCGACCATCTGACGGGTGCGGCCGCGGGCGTCGACCTCGCCCGCCGCATCGCCAGAGAGCACCGGGACATGCCCGCCGGCCCGGCCCTGGCCGACATGGCCGCGGACATCGCGCAGGACCGGGCCGTCCTGATCCAGATCATGAGCGATCTCGGCGTTCCGCGCCGACGCCACGCGTTCCTGCTCGGCAGGCTCGCCGAGAAGGTGGGCAGGCTCAAACCGAACCGGAGGCTCTGGCGACGGTCACCGATGAGCTCGGTGGTCGAGCTGGAGAGCCTGTGGCTCGGTGTGAACGGCAAGTCCCGGCTGTGGCGGACGCTGCGCAGTGCCGCGATCGAGGACGACCGCCTGGAGGCGGGTTTCCTCGACCATCTGTGTGACCGTGCGAAGGCGCAGGCCGACGCGATCGAGGCGCTGCGCCTGCGGGCGGTGGAGGAGGCCTTCGCCTTCCCGGCCCGCACCCGCGGCCACGGCCGGACCGGTGGCCGCACCGGCGGCCGGGCGAACGGATGAGCGCCGCGCGGAGACTGGACGCGCGGGGAGCGGACGCGCAATGAAGGCGGCCGGTGGGAGCCGGACGGCCGTGCTCGTCTGCCAGGGGCGGGCGGCCGCGGACGGGCTGGCCTCACCCGGCCGCTGCGCCGCCGCCGACCGGCCGGGCTGACCGGGCTGACCGGTCGGTCAGGCGCGACTCAGGGCGAGGACCGGGATGGTTCGGACGCCGGCGGATGGCGCGGGGGGAGACGTCCGGCATAGTCGACCGGGTGGCGGGGCCGTCGCCCGATCGCGGTCGGCGCCCGCCGGTGGTGACGACGGGTGCGGAAGGGGCTGGTGGTTCATGCCGGCGGGCGGGTCCGAGGGGGGACGGCCGCAGGCCCCGGCCGGCGAGGTGACCGCGGGGGCGCGCCGCCGCTCGTACGAGAGCCCGCTGCGCCGTCAGCAGGCCGCGCTGACCCGCGAGCGCATCCTGACCGCCGCGGTCGAGATGGTGCACGGCTTTCCGACCTGGGACTGGGGCGCGCTCACGATCCGCGCGGTGGCGCGCCGCGCCGAGGTCAACGAGAGCACCATCTACCGGTACTTCTCGAACGAGCGACGGCTGCGCGACGCGGTCATGCAGCGGCTGCAGCAGGAGGCCGGTGTCGACCTGGAGGGCCTGCGCCTGGAGAGCTTCGGCGACGTCATCGCGCGCATGTTCGAGTATCTGGCGTCCTTCCCCGCCCAGCCACCGCCGGACGAGCCCACCTTCGCCGACGTCGACAGACGCCGCCGCGCCGCTCTCGTCGCCGCGGTCACCGAGGCGGCGCCGGGCTGGTCCGAGCGGGAGGCGGCGGTGGCCGCCGCCATGCTGGACGTCTTCTGGAACGTCCCGTCCTACGAGCGCCTGACCGTGACCTGGGAGTTCGACGTCGCCCGCGCGACCCGGGCCGTGCACTGGGTGGTCCGGACCCTGAGCGCCGCGATCCGTGCCGGCGACGGCCCCGATGGTCCGGACGGCCCCGATGGTCCGGACGGCGGACGGCCCCGACCGTCCGGCGCGGAGCTGACATCCCGTCGACCGCCGGATGCGACCCCCTGACGCACGGCCGGTTCAGGCGGCGTGGCGCCAGGCTTCGGCGAGCGCGGTGAAGCTCGCCTGGCGGCGCGCCCGGTCCAGGCTCGGGGTGACGACGACGATCTCGTCGGCCTGGGCCTCGCGCCTCATGCCGAGCAGCCGCTCGGCGACGGCCTTCGGCTCCCCGGTCACCATCCGGCCGTCGTCCTGGCGGTCGGCACGGAACCGCGCCGACCGGGCGAGCCCGCGGACATCCTCCGGGCGCAGCGGTTCCCGCACCCCACGGCTGATGTTCTGGATGGTCAGCGTCCACGCCGCCTCGAAGTCGAGGACGGCCTCCTCGTCCTCGCTCGCGAAGGCCAGCACCGACATCGCCGAGTAGGGCTGCGCACCGTCGTGCCGCGGGGTGAAGTCGCGCCGGTAGGCGCGGAGCGCGTCGAACGCCAGCTCCGGGCTCATGTGGTGGGCGAACACGGCGCTCAGCCCGTTCACGGCGGCGAACCGCGGCCCGTAGCCGCTCGACCCCAGGACGAACAGCTCGGGCTGCTCGTCGACCACCGGCGCCGCCACCAGCCGCGCGTACGGGTGATCGGCCGGGAAGCCGTCGTCGAGGAAGGCGAGCAGCTCGCCGACCTGCCCGGGGAACTCCGCTCCCGCGTCGCCGGCGACGCCGCGGCGCAGCACGTGCGCGGTCAGCGGGTCGGTTCCCGGCGCCCGGCCGAGGGCCAGATCGACCCGCCCCGGGTACATGGCCACCAGGGTCCGGAACATCTCCGCGACCTTGAACGGGGCGTGGTTGGGCAGCATGATCCCGGCGGCACCGACCCGGATCCGGGACGTCAGCGCGCCCACATGCGCGGTCAGCAGCTCCGGGGCGCTGCACGCCAGACTCTGCATGTTGTGGTGCTCGGAGACCCAGTACCGCCGGTAGCCGGCCGCCTCGACGGTCTGCGCGACGGCCACCGCGCCGGCGATCGCCGCCCCCGGGCTCTCCCCGTGCTCGATGCCGACGAAGTCGAGCACGGCCAGTGGAAGCGAACCCGCAACGACAGTCACGTCCACGTCAATCCCGCCGCGGCCGCCGGCATTCCCCGGCTGCTGGCATTCCCCGGCCGCCGCCGGCCGGGCTCCCGACAGGGCTGCCGGCCCGGCTCAGGAACGCAGGACGTCGGCGAGCTCCGGCCGGACGAGTCCGTCCAGCTGGTCCCAGGGCGCGAGAACACTCTGCGGCCCGAGCACGTACGGCAGCTCGGCCACGATCACCACCAGGCCCCGCGGGTTGACGACGAACTGCCGGTAGTTGGCCGGGTCCGGGTCGGTGACGCCGCCGGTCGGGCCGTCGGGGAAACGCCGGTCCAGCTCGGCGCGAACGATCGACTCGAGCCTGCGCAGCCCCGCGGGCGTCGAGGTGAAGACGTCCTCGATGGTGACGCGGGCGCCGCTGCGCAGGTCGAAGACCAGGCCGCTGGCCAGCTCGGCGGGATGCGCCGCACCGGGCGGGTAGCGGTCGCCGCCGAAGGACAGCGCGAGGACGTGCGCGCCCACATGGGGGTTCCCGGCCGTCAGGGTGAGGGACTCGTACGCGGTCTGCGCCTTCTCGCCGCGGACGTAGTCGGCGATCGCCGCGTTCACCCGACCCACCACCGTGGCATCAGGCCCCGACAGCACCGGGATGTCGGCCCGGAACGAGGCCTCCGGGTCGATCCGCCCCTCCTCCTGCCGGATCGTGATCTGGTATTCCGCCGCCTGCGGCTGAGGCCCGTCGGACGGGCCCGAGGCGGCTGCGGTCGGCCCGGCAGGAGCTGCGGTCGGCCCGGCAGTCGACGCGGAAAGGCCGGCCCCGGCCCCGGTCTCCGGGCCGCAGGCGGTGAGGACGGCGGCGCAGGTCAGGACCAGGCCGGCGAGGGCGACCGCCGTCGACCGGGCGGCGGAGGAACGTTGTCTGCTGAGCACCGGCTGATCGTGGCCCGAGGCGGCCCCGTGCGCTGGAGCGGAGACGACACCGCGCAGGTCGGCTTCCCGACGGCTCCCGCGGTCAGCGGCACGGTGGGGCGAACGGCACGGTCCGGAAGGCGTCCCGCCACTCCCGTTCGGTGATCAGGTTTGCCGGATCGGCGCAGGCCGCCCCGGTGAGCGTGGCCGGGTCGACCGTCCAGAGCCGGACCGATCCGTCCCCGGCCGCGGAGACGATCGTCCGCCCGCCCGGGACGAACAGGGCGGCGTTCACCGCCTTCGTGTGGCCGTGCAGGTCGGTGAGCGGCACCGGGCTGGCGGCGACGGAGACGTCGGTGAGCCGGACGACGGCGTCCTCGCTGGCGGAGACCATAAGGCCACCGCCGCTGTCGGCGCCGAACCCGACGCTGGTCACCCCGCCGACGCCGCCGGGTGTCGACCCCAGCTCGGAGGCACCCGACGGGGTGAGCGCCCACAGGCGCACCGAGCCGTCGAGGCCGCCGGCGGCGATGGTCGAGCCGTCGGGGGAGAACACGACGGACTGCACCGTCCGCCCGCTGCCGCGCAGCGCCGGGCGCGGGTTCGGGCGCGTCGGATCGACGACGTCCCACAGCCGGACGGTGCCGTCGCCGCCGCCGAACGCCAGCAGTCCGCCACGGGGCGAGAAGACCACCGAACGGATCCCGCCGGTGGCGCCGTCCGCTACCCACCGCCGCTGCGGACGGCCCGGGTCGGCGACGTCCCACAGCGCGACCTGCCCGTCGTCGCCGCCGGACGCGAGCGTCGCCCCGTCCGGGGAGAAGGCCACGGATCGGACCCGGTCACGGTGGAACGTGAGCGTGGCCAGCGCGCGCGGCCGACCGGGCTCGGCGACATCCCACAACCGGACGTCCCCGTTGCCCGCGCCGGCCGCCAGCGTCGTCCCGTTCGGGCTGAACGCCACCGTGTACACCCAGTCACCGACGCCCGTGACGGTGTCGACGTGCACGGGGTTGGCGATGTCCGCCAGGTCCCACAGCTCGACCGCCCCGGTGTCCGTGCCGGCGGCGAGCAGACGCCCGTCCGGCCGCACGGCGGCGCTCAGCAGACGGCTGCCGAGGGTCACGACCAGTGGGTCGACGTCCGTCGCGAACAGGCCGACCATCGCCCGGCGGGTGGCGGGTGCGTCCGGCGCCAGCTGGTAGGCGGCGAGCGCGAGCCGGCGGGCCAGCGGCCGGTCCTGGTCCTGGTCCTGCAGCCGCAGTGCCCGGCCCGCGACCTGTTCCGGGGTGTTCGTCCCCGCGGGCTCACCGCCCCGGCCCAGAACGACGAGCAGGACCGCCGCGACGGCCACCGCCAGCACCGCCGCGAGCACGCCGAGCAGGCGCGGCCCGGCCAGCCCGCGCGGCCCGCGCGGGCGGGCCGGCCGGGCCCTCCCGGAGGTGCGGGGCCGCCCAGCTGCCGCGGCTGGACCGGCGGACCCGCCAGCACCGACCGACCCCGTGGCGTCAGTCGACCCCGTGGCACCGGCGGATCTCGCCCGGCCGGGGGACTTCGCCGCGCCGGTGGCGGCCGCGGTGCCGGAGGCCGCCGAACCGGAGGACGCGCGCCGACCAGGCTTCGCCCGGCCGGCCGGGGAGCCGCCCCGCTCGCGGCCGGGGGCTTCCGGGCGCTGCGCGGGGGCATCCGGGGAGAGCATCGTCGGCAGCGTCAGGTACGGCGGCGGCGTTCCCGCGGCGACGGTGACCGTCTCGTCCGCGGCGGCGGAGCCCGGTCGGGGCAGGATGGTCACCGGTGTCGGCAGGGACTTCGGCGACGGTGTCGACACCGGTTCGACCAGCGCCGCCACCTCCGCCAGCGGCGGCCCGACCGGCGACGCGGTCTCGGTCATGCGCAGGTCGAGCAGCCGGGCGTAGAGCTCCTCGGCGGAGGGCCGTTCCTGCGGATCCTTGCGCATCGCCTCCTCGACCAGCGGGCGCAGCGAGTCCTCGAAACCGTCCAGCACAGGCTGGTCGTTGGCCGCCCGGTACAGCAGCGCGGCGGGCGGGCCGCTGCCGAACGGGTAGCGGCCGGTGCCGGCGTAGACGAGCACACCGCCCCATGCGAAGACGTCCGCCGCGGAGGTGATCACACCGCCGCGGGCCTGCTCGGGCGCCATCAGGGCCGGCGTGCCCACGGGATGCTCGCCAGTGAGGGCGGAGGTCGTGTCGAGCGCGCGGGCGATACCGAAATCGATAACCTTCGGGCCGAGCCGGGAAAGGACGATGTTGCCCGGCTTGAGGTCGCGGTGCACGATCCCGGCCCGGTGGATCGCCATCAGCGCGGTGGCCATGCTGGCCGCGAGCTGGTGCAGCTCGCCGTGGCTCAGCGGCCCGCGGGCCCGCACCGACTCCGCCAGGGTCGGCCCGTCGACGAACTCGGTGACGAGGAACGGGACATCGCCGGTCACGTCGACGTCCAGGACGGCGGCGGTGCAGAACCGGGCGACCCGGCGCGCGCTGTCCGCCTCCCGCTTGAGACGGTCCCGGAACTCGGGACGGCGGGCCAGGTCCGGGCGGATGAGCTTGACCGCGACCTGCCGACCGGCACGGTCGACACCGAGGTGGACGGTGCCCATGCCGCCAGCGCCCAGGCGCCGCAGCAGCCGGTAGGGCCCGACCTCGTCCGGGTCGGGCCCGTGGTCACCCGCCATCGCCAGCCACCACTACCACTACCACTACCGCCACCACCACTACCGCGACCGCGACGTCAGCCGTCCAGGCCGGACCGCGAGGCCGCCGCCAGCCAGGAAGAACAGGAGCAGCAGGGACGGGGTGGACGCACTGGTGTGCGCGGAGACCAGCATCATCTCGACACCGGAGCCGAGCCGGATCCCGCACTCGGCGTCGACCTGCCGGTAGCCGGGTCGGAAGCTCGCGAAGCGCACGACGGTCTCGAAACGGCCGTCCTGGTCGGCGACGGTGCGCCCGACGAGCTCTCCGCCGGCGGTCAGTGTGGTCTCCGCACCGGGCGTGCAGCCCGCGCCCTGCGCGTAGAGGAGGTCACCGGCGGACAACACGTACCGGTCGAAGCGCAGCTCTCCGGGTACCGGCGCGCGGGCTACCGGCACACCCGGCCGCGGCGCCGGCGATCCCGGCGCGGCGATCAGTGTGCACACCCCGAGGACCCGCACGGTCCCGTCCGGGCAGGCCGCTGTCACCGCTGTCACCGGTTCGGCGCAGCTGGCCCCGACCGGCACCGTCACCCCACCCGGGCAGAAGGTCCGCCCCGGCGGGCAGCCGGCGGTGGACGTGGCCGAGGAACCATCCCAGCAGGCCACCAGCGACGGCCGGGCTGGAACCGGCCGGGGGCACGACTCACCCGGCCCCACACTCACCGGGCTGTTCGGGCACTGGACCCGTTCGGCCGGGCAGTCGGCCGTGGACGGGGCACGCGACCCGTCGGCACAGCGCACCCCCTGCTCTCCGCCGCTGCCACCACCACCGCCGCTGCCACCACCACCGGTGCCGCCGCCGGCCCCACCACCCTCACTGCCGCCGCCGCCGGTACCGGGGCTGCCGCCCGCGGGCGGGCTGCCGGAGGGGCCGGTGGGCTGCTCGCCGGGCGGCGGGCAGCCCGGGATCGGCACGTCGTCCGTGGGCCCGCCCGGGCCAGGGCAGATGACCGGCCCGCTGCTGGCGCAGCTCCCGTCCGGCGCCGCCGTGGAGCGCGGCCGCCAGCGCGGGCGGCACGACGGCTCCGGGGACCCGCCCTCGTCCTCACCCGGGCTCGTGGACGGCGAAGGCGCCGGGGCGTCCGGCGTGGTCGTCGGAGGGTCAGGCGTGGCCACGGGAGGATCCGCGGTCGGCCCGTCATCGGGCGGGGCGGGCGGGGCGGGCGGGGCGGAGGCGTCCTGCGCCGGCCGCGGATCCGGGGTGCCGGGTGAGCTTCGATCCGCCGGTGGACCGGCCGACCTGTCGGCCGGTGGACCAGCCGGTGCATCAGCCGGCGCGCTGGCCGGAGGCTCGTCAGGCGGAGTGGACGCCGGTTCCGCGGCGGCGCCGGTCCCCGCCGGCGGGGACGGGACCTGGGCAGCCGTCGCCGGGGTGGCACCGGCCAGCATGGCCACGAGGAGCGTGGCCAGCACAAGCAGGGAGAACACGCGTGGCAGCGGCCGCGCTGCCGCGCGCATTCCCGCAGCCTGTTTGTCGCCCGACATCGGCAGCCCCCGGATCCCGCCCGTTAATGCGCCTGCCGTTGATTCATCTTCAGTGGAAGCCTGCCTACCTGATTGCCAGCGTAACATCGCAGCCGGCGACCACCTGGTCCATGGGGGGAGATGTGATTTCCGGATCGCGCATGCCGAGACGGGCACAAAAATGCCGCGTGCTCGCATTTGTTGTGGTGTTCGCAACATGGATCGGCGTCTTCCCGGCGTCCGCCGCCTGGGCGGCGGATCAGAATACGGCAAGGCTGTCCGTCAGCATCGACGGCCAACCACTCGATGGTGACGTCGTGCTGGACGCGGCGGTAGCCACCCGCCTGGTCGTGGGCGTGGAGAATCTCGGCGCGTCGGCGCTGGACGTCGATTCCGTCCGGCTCCGAGGAATGGTGCTCGGGCTCACCTTCTTCGACTACGACACCCGGGTGCGGACAACCGTGCCCGCCCGCGGCACCGCGAACTGGACCGTCGACCTGGACCTGCGTGACATCACCGGGCGGGCCACCGGCCTGATACCGATCCGGGTCGAGATCCGGGACACAGACCTCGACACCGTCGTCGCTCGGGACGGAAAAGCGCAGGTCCACGGCTCGCTGCTGTCGACCTACGGCCTGCTCGGCCTGGGCCTGCTCGTCCTGGCCGGCCTGCTTCTCGCCGCCGCGGTGCTGTCGCCGGGGGCGTCGAAGCTGCGGGGCCTGCGTTTCGTTCCGGCCGGCTGCGTCCTGGGGCTGCTCGTGGTCTTCGCTCTCTCCGCGATGCGGCTGCTGGCACCCTCGCCGCCGACCGACCTTGCGATCACGCTCGGCGTGACCCTGCTCGCCGTCGCCGCCGGAAGCCGCCTGCACGCGCCGCACACCGGCGCCGGCGAGGAGGCCGACGCGGGCGCGGGCGCGGGAGCGGCGGGAAGCTAGCGCGGGAGCGGCGTGAAGCTAGCGTTTGTTGACGTAGCCGGCGTCGACCGGCAGCGTGACGCCGGTGACGTAACGGGCCTGGTCGGAGACCAGCCACACCAGGGCATCCGAGACGTCGGAGGTCTCGAGCATGCCGACGGGCAGCGAATGCGGATCGGACATCTTCGGATCACTCTGCAGGAACCGCAGCATCATGTCGTTGACGACCATCGGTGTGTTCACCCCGGTGGGGTGCAGGGTGTTCACGCGGATGCGGTGCGGTGCCAGGGCGTTCGCCCAGGTCCGCATGAGGCCCACCTGGCCGTGCTTGGAGGCGGTGTAGCCGAGCACCCCCGGTGTGCCCGCGGCCATGCCGGTGAGCCCCGCGGTGGAGCTGACGATGACGACCGCCCCGCCGGCGCCGCGCTCGATCATGCCGGGAACGGCGGCCTGCACGGTGTTGTAGGTGCCGGTGAGATTGACGTCCACGACGTCCTTCCACTCCCCGCCGACACCTTCGGGCGAGAACGGCGCTATTCCGGCGTTCGCGATCACGATGTCGACCGGGCCGAGTGCCGCGACACCCGCGCCCAGCGCGGCCTGTAAGGCATCCGGGTCGCGAACGTCGGCCACCGCCGCGTGAATGCCGCGCCCGAGTGCCTCCACCTGGCGCACGGTTTCCTTCAGATCCTCGGCTGTGGCGAGGGGATAACCCGCCGAATTGATGTCGGCGCAGATGTCGACACCGATGATGTCGGCGCCCTCCCGGGCGAGCCGGACCGCGTGCGACCGCCCCTGCCCGCGGGCCACGCCCGTGATGAAGGCGACCTTGCCACCAAGATTCATGCCACCGGGATTCATGCCGGACCTCCTGCGGGAGTCGATTCCGAAACCCGGATGATCCTAGCCCTGATCTGGTGGCCGATGAACCCCTCACCTGGCCTGCTTCTGTCATAGCCTTGCAGCTCCCGGGCGTGGTTACACCACGGACGGTCGACTGGAGGGTGTTATGGCGGTCAACCCGAGCAGTGCCGATATGCAGAGTCTTCTTGACAGCTTGCCGGACGAACCCTTCGTGATGCTGAACCTGCTGCGGTTCCGGCCGGACGGCGGCCGAGAATCCTACGCCGAGTACTCCCGGCGGGCCGGAAAGGCGCTGGCCCGCCACGGCGGCGAGCTCGTCTACTTCGGCGAGGGCTCAACCGCGCTCGTCGCCGAGCCCGGGCAGGCCTGGGACGCGGTGCTACTGATCCGCTACCCGTCGCGGGCGGCCTTTCTCCGCATGGTCGCCGACCCCGAGTACCAGGAGACGGTCAGCCTCCGCACCGAGGCCCTGACGGAGGCCGTCCTGCAGGTCACCGTGCCCGTGACCGGACCCGGTCACGAGCGTTGACCGCGCTCCCGGGGCCGATGCCGGAAACGGCGCACTGACCGGCCGCGCTCCGGTGGGTCAGGCCGACCAGCGAAGCGCACCCTCGTCATGCCCAGCGGGGACAGACCCCTCGGGACGGTGCCGGCCACCCCGCTCGCGCCGGCGCGTCATCATGACGTCGGCGAGCGCGTCCGCGCGTTCCATGTCGTCGAGGGTCGCTCGGGTGCGGCCGTCGACGGCGAGGATGGCGGCGAGGATCTCGGCGGACAGCCTCGTCCGCGCCGCGACCCGGGCCACGCTCGGTGGCAGGGGTGCCGGGGCGGTGCGGCCCCGTTGCGCGGGAACCGTGCCGCTCGGCATGTCCTGCTCGTCGCGGGGGCTGGGACTGGGGCTGTAGCTGGGGCTGTGCGGCCGGCGTGACGGGCCGGGGGAATGGTGCGGGCGGGCGCGAAGTCCGAGGAGATCGAACATACATTCGATCCTGGCCGCGGCAGATCTTTCTGTCAAGCGCAGCGGGCGAGCCGCCGCGCGGCGGTGCCGGTTGCCGCGCCAGGTGGCAGACAGGTCAGATGGCAGGCGGCTCAGATGCCGGGGCTCAGATGCCGGGGAGGGTGTCGGCCAGGTTGAGCGCGACGTACACCCGGGCGGCGATCTCCGTCGCGGCGTGGCGTTCGCCGAGCGTCGCGCCGACCACACCGACAGCGGGGACGTTCGCCACGGCACGGTGCCACAGCCGCCCCTCGGCGCGACCGTCGATCAGACGCCGCACCCCCCACATCTCCCGCGCGAGCCGGACGACGCCGGTCGGGACCCGGCGCATCAGGCGGACCCACTGCGCCCGTTCCTCGTCGGTCCCGTCGATGCCCACCTCGGTGCCGCCCTGCGGAACGACGAGGGTGGCGTCGGCGGCGGCGTCAGCCACCACGCCGGCCGGCGGTCGCCAGCCGGTGGGGAGCTCCTCGTCGAGCACGGCGTGCGCGAGCAGCCGGACCTGGCTGTGGACGTCCGTGACCTCGCACAGCCTGGCCAGCGACAGCACCAGCAGACCCTGCACCGTGGCGGCGAGGACATCCCGGATCGGCGCGCCGAAGCGCCCGGCGAAGCCGGGGAGAGCCGAGAGCGGAGCCAGCTCGGTACGCCAGTGGCGCACGATCCGGTCGGCGTGCTCCCGCCGGTCCGGAACGGGTCCGGTGAGGCTGACGACGGCCGCGGCCGTCGGCTGGGCGAGCTGGACGAAGGCCGCCAGCCGGTCGGCATCACCCGTGCGCATCCGCTGTCTCCGTTCCGCAGCCGCCCGGCGAGCTCCGTCGCCGATGTCCAGGATCGCCGATGGGCAGCCCGGGTGGGCAAGGTGGGCAGAATGGGGCATGGTGCCGGATGTTCAGGCTGGTGGCAGGGCGGCTGCCTTACGCAGCAGGACCGCCCGTTCACGGAGGTTGGGGCACTGCCGGGCGGCCAGCTCCAGCTCGGCCCGGGCCTGCTCCGTCCGGCCGAGCCGGGTGAGCAGCTCCCCGCGCACGCTCGGGAGCAGGTGCGAGCCGGCCAGGCGGTCGGTGGCGACCAGCTCGTCCACGATGGCCAGTGCCGCCTGCGGGCCGCTCGCCATCGCGACGGCGACGGCGCGGTTGAGCTCGACGACGGGGGACGGCGCCACCCGGCCGAGCGCCTCGTAGAGCAGCACGATCCGCTCCCAGTCGGTCTCCGCGGTGGACGGCGCCGTCGCGTGAGCGCCGGCGATCGCGGCCTGCAGGCCGTAGGGCCCGAGGCCACGCCCCGCGGCCGTGGCCCGGCGGAACGCCGCCAGGCCGCGGCGGATCGCCGACCTGTCCCATCGGCGCCGGTCCTGGTCGGCCAGCAGCACCGCCTCGCCGTCGGGCCCGGTCCGCGCGGGGAAACGCGCCGCGGTGAGCTCGCACAGGGCGAGCAGCCCGTGCACCTCCGGTTCGTCCGGGAGCAGCGCGGCCAGCATCCGGGCCAGCCGTATCGCCTCGTGGGCGAGATCAGGGCGCAGCAGGCTGTCACCGGACGTCGCTGTGGAGCCTTCCGTGAAGATCACATAGAGGACACTCAGGACGCCGCCGAGCCGCGCCCGCCGCTCCTCGGCCGGGGGCAGCTCGAACGGCACCTTCGCCGCGGCGATGGTCTTCTTCGCCCGCGTGATCCGAGCCTGGACGGTAGGAACCGGTACCAGGAAGGCACGCGCGATCTCCTCGCTCGACAGGCCGCCGACCGCGCGCAGGGTCAGCGCCACCCTGGCCTCCGGCGCGAGCACCCGGTGGCAGGCCATGAACATCAGCGCGAGGACGTCGTCGTCGACCCGGTCCGGATCCCACGGCAGGTCGTCCTCGGGGCGGCTCCGCGGCACCAGCGCGCCGGAGCTCGCCTCACCCTCGGCCAGCGGGCCGGCGAGCAGCGCATACCGCTCGTCCAGCGCCGACCGGCGGCGGAAGCTGTCGACCGCGCGGCGCCGGGCGGCCGTGAGCAGCCACCCGGCCGGGCTCGCCGGGATCCCGGCCTGGGGCCAGCTGGCGAGCGCCTCCGCGATCGCCTCCTGGGCGACGTCCTCAGCAAGGGCGAAATCACCCGTGTAGCGGGCGAGCGTGCTGACGATCCGCGCGGACTCGATCCGCCAGACGGCCTCGACGGCCCGCCGCACCGGATCGGTGCCACCGGCGCCGGGCGGACAGTCGGCTGCCGCTGGCATCAGAGCTGACCGGTGCGCTCGCGCCAGGCCCGCTCCCGCGCGATCCACTCGTTGTCCTGCGGGAACTCGTCCACGCTCGGGACCCGGCGGATCTCGCACTTCCCACCGCCGAGCGACGGCATCCGCCTGGCCCACTCGACAGCCTCCTCCTTCGAGGCCACCTCGATGATGTAGAAGCCCCCGAACAGCTCCTTCGTCTCGCCGTACGGGCCGTCGGTGACCACCGGGGTCTCGCCGCCGAAGTCGACGACCACGCCCTGTGCCGGGTCGTCGAGGCCCTCGGCCGCCACCAGCACACCTGCCTGGATCAGCTCCTCGTTGAAGCGCCCGACGGTCGCCAGCATCTCGTCGAACGAGATGTCCGCCATCTTCGCGAGGTCCTCGTCCGTGCTCCTCATGATCAGCATGTACTTCGCCATCGCCGGCGTCCTTCCTGTCTGCGGGCTGCCTGTCGACCCTCTCACCTGGTGGTCGAACGGCATCGCCGCGGATCGACACGGCGACCTCGGAAATTCTCGGGGCCGTTGGCGGGACCCCGGACGCCGGACGCCGGACGCGACGCCGCCTCCCCCGCCCACCCGGCGGACGTCCACCGGGTGGGCGGGGGAGGCGGGGCGGTTGCCGTGCGTCAGTCGCGGTAGACGTTGGTGACCCGGCGGCGACGCCAGGACCGGCCGACCGGCTGGTCCTCGTAGACCTCCGTGGACCGCTGGTAGTCGGGGGCCTCCGGATAGACCTCGGTGGTGCTCGTCTCCGTCGGCGCCTTGTCGTAGACGACGCCGCCGCGGCGGCGGGGGCCGAGGAACGCGAGGTCAAGGATGAGCCCGGCGGCGCCGGCCAACATCAGGACCACGCCGACGACTGCGATGTCGAGCCCGGAAACGCTGAAGTCGACGGCGAAGGTGAGGATCGCGCCGAGGGCCATCAACAGGATGGCGGCACCGATGCCCATTGGCCTGCGCTCCTTTCCAGGACCTCCCCCAGGGAGGCTTCGTTGCGGTCGGGCCTCGCGGGGAGGCGGATACATTGGATTTACCCGTCATTCCCGCCGGTACTCCGATTTCGCCCCTGATTCCCGTTCGTCCGATCGGTACGGACGATTCCGGTCACCGGGCCGGCTGCGGCACCAGAGCGGGTGCGAGCGGATGCGGACTGGTGCGGGCGGGCATACCGTGCTTGTGGGGAAGGTGCCCGGCCGTGTGGCCGGCGCCCAGCCTGCGCGTCGCCCGGCCGGCCGATGTGAGCGTGTTCGTGCGCCTGACCACGACCACCGTTCTCGATCGCGAAAGGTCCGCGTGGTGTCCGCTGTGTCCTCGCTTGTGACCCCGCCGCGGCTGTCGAAGCCGCCGCCCCACTCCGCCGACGAGGTCCCCGGGCCGCCCGGTGGCCCGTTCGCAGCCGTGCTCCGCATGCGCCGCGATCCGTTGGCCCGATTCACCGAGCTGCACCAGCGGTACGGGCCGTTGGTGCGACTGGTCCGGCGTCCGGTGTCGTTGTTCCTCGTCAGCGACCCGGACGCGATCGCCGACATCCTCGTGGGTGGAAGCCGGGCCTACGGCAAGGGCGCCGTCATGCACGGCCCCGGCTCGTGGACACACCTCGTCCAGCCGCTGCGCATGCTGCTCGGCGACGGCCTGCTGACCAGTACGGGGGAGTCGCATCTGCGCCAGCGCCGGCTGATGCAGCCGCTGTTCCACAAGCAGCGGATCGCCGGCTACGGCGAGCAGTTCGTCGCGCTCGCCGCCGCGGCGACCGCGGGCTGGCAGGACGGGCAGCTGATGGACGTGCACGCCGAGATGACCGAGCTGACCCTGGCGATCGTCGCCCGGACCCTGTTCGACGTCGACATCAGTGACCATGTCGTGGACGTCGTACGTGCTGCCTTGGACGAGACGATGGCCGGATCGGCGCCGCAGGAGGCGAGCGGGCTTGGCCTCGGGCACGTCGACCGCTTCCCGCTGCCCGCCGCCCGGCGCCGCCGCGCCACCACCGCCGCGCTCGACGAGACCGTGTACGAGCTGATCGCCGAGCGCCGCGCCGCCGGGGCGTCCGGCAACGACCTGCTGTCGCTGCTGCTCGCCGTCCAGGACGCCGACACCGGTGAGCGGATGGACGACATCCACATCCGGGACGAGGCGGTCACCCTGCTGCTCGCCGGCCATGAGACCACGGCAAATGCCCTGACGTGGACGTTTCACCTTCTCGGTTCGGCACCGGAAGCCGCCTCCCGGCTGCGGGCGGAACTCGACACCGTCCTCGGTGACCGGACGCCGACCGTGGCCGACGTGCCGCGACTGGTCTACGCGAACGCGGTGCTGCGCGAATCGATGCGGCTGTACCCGCCCGTCTGGGCGATGGTCCGCCACCTGCTGGAGGACCGGGTGGTCGCGGGCTACCTCCTCCCGGCGGAGTCGACCCTGGTCCTGGGGCAGTGGGTGATGCACCGGGACGAACGCTGGTGGCCGGAGCCGGAGCGGTTCGACCCCGGCCGCTGGCTCGACCCGGCGGCTGCTGCCGGGCGGCCGAGGTTCGCCTACTTCCCGTTCGGCGGCGGGAAGCGCCAGTGCATCGGCACCAGTTTCGCGATCACCGAAGGCGTCCTGACGCTGGCGACGATCGCCCGGGAGTGGTCGCTGACGCCGGCGCCCGAGGTGCGGGTGCGCCCGGAACCGTCGTTCACCCTCCGCCCGCGTGGCGGCGTGCCCATGATCGCCCACCGTCGGCGCGATCGGCGTGACAGCGCGCGCGCAGGAGGGAGCCAGGGCTGAGGACGGCTGCTGAGGACGGCTGAGGACGGCTAAGGACGGGCAGTGAGGTGCGTGCTCACCTGTGGGATGATCTTCTCGCCGTAGGCGGCGAGGGTGGCGTCCTTGTGGTCGTGCTGCAGGTAGAGCGCGAACTGGTCGACACCGAGGGTCGCCAGCTCGTCAAGGCGCCGCACGTGGGTCGCGGGCGGGCCGATCAGGCAGAACCGGTCGATGACCTCGTCCGACACGAAGTCGGTGTGGGGGTTGCCGGCCTTGCCGTGGGCGTTGTAGTCGTAGCCCTCGCGGCCGGCGATGGAAGCCACGAGCGCGGCCGGCGTGGCGTCCGGGCCAGCGCCGTAGCGGGCGACGATGTCGGCGACGTGGTTGCCGACCATGCCTCCGAACCAGCGGCACTGGTCGCGTCCGTGGGCGAGGCCGGCCGCGGAGCCGTCGGTGACGTAGGCCGGGGCGGCCACGCAGATCGTGACAGCGCCCGGGTCGCGCCCGGCGTCGGCGGCGGCCCTGCGTACGGCGGCCACCGACCAGGCGATGATGTCCGGGTCGGCCAGCTGCAGGATGAAACCGTCGCCGAGCCGGCCGGCGAGGGCGAGTGCCCGCGGGCCGTAGGCCGCCACCCAGATCGGCAGCCGGGACTCCCCGCCCCAGGGGAACCGCAGCTTGCCGCCCCGGTGCTCGGCGACCCCGCCGTTGGCCAGCGGACGGATCACCTCGATCGCCTCGCCGAGCTGGGCCAGGGTCACCGGACGCCCGTTGATGACCCGCACCGCGGAGTCGCCGCGGCCTATCCCGCACACGGTGCGGTTGCCGAACATGCTGTTCAGGGTGGCGAACAGCGAGGCGGTGACGGTCCAGTCGCGGGTCGCCGGGTTGGTCACCATCGGCCCGACCGTGACCCGGTGGGTCGCGGCGAGAATCTGGCTGTGGATCACGAACGGCTCCTGCCACAGCAGATGCGAGTCGAACGTCCACACATGGCTGAAGCCGTACTGTTCGGCCCGGCGGGCCAGATCGACCACCCGCCAGGCCGGCGGGTCGGTCTGCAGGACGACGCCGAAATCCATGGTTGCCGATGCCTCCGTTGCCGATGCCTCTGCGGGTCGGTCAGATCAGGTTCTGGGAAAGGCCGCGCCGGACGAACCGGCCGTGGGCCGGGCGCCCCACGTAGCCGGACTCGTCCTTGATCACCGTGCCGCGGGAGAGGACGACGTCCACGTGCCCGTCGATCTCCCAGCCCTCCCAGGCCGAGTGGTCCATGTTCATGTGGTGGCTGCGCCCCGGGCCGAGCCCGAAAGAGGTGTGCCCGTCCGGGTCGTAGACGACGATGTCGGCGTCGGCGCCCGGGGCGATCACGCCCTTGCGGCCGTACAGGCCGAACATGCGCGCCGGGGCGGCACAGCAAACCTCCACCCACCGACCCAGGCTCAGCCGGTCCTCCTTCACGCCCTGGAACATCAGGTCCAGGCGGTGCTCGACGCCGCCGATCCCGTTGGGGATCCGGGAGAAGTCACCACGGCCAAGCTCCTTCTGGTCCGTCATGCAGAACGGGCAGTGGTCGGTGGAGACGGCGGTGACGTCGCCCGTGCGTAGGTGACGCCACAGTGCCTCCTGGTGTCCTTCGGAGCGGGCGCGCAGCGGGGTCGAGCAGACCCACTTGGCACCCTCGAACTCCCCCCACTGCGCGCTGCGGGCGCCGAGCTGCTCCTCCAGCGACAGGTACAGGTAGTGCGGGCAGGTCTCGGCGAACACGTTCTGCCCGGCGTCGCGGGCCTCGGCGACGCGGGCGAGTGCCTGCCGGGCCGACACGTGCACCACGTAGAGCGGGGCGCCGGTCAGGTCCGCCAGCATGATCGCCCGGTGGGTGGCCTCCTGCTCGGTCTGCCAGGGCCGCGTCGTGCCGTGGTGGTAGGGCCCCGTGCGGCCCTCGCTCAGCGCCTGCCGCACGAGCACGTCGATCACCGGCCCGTTCTCGGCATGCATCATGATCAGGGCGCCGTTGCCGGCCGCCGCCCGCATCGCCCGTACGATCTGCCCGTCGTCGGAGAGGAACACACCGGGGTACGCCATGAACAGCTTGAAGCTGGTGACGCCGGAGTCGATCAGCTCGCTCATCGCCTTGAGCGACTCGTCGTTCACGTCGCCGATGATCTGGTGGAACGCGTAGTCGACCGCGCAGTTGCCGGCCGCCTTCGCGTGCCAGAGCGCGAGCTGGTCCTGCACCCGCTGCCCGCGGGTCTGGACGGCGAAGTCGACGATGGTCGTCGTGCCACCCCAGGCGGCGGCCCGGGTTCCGGTCTCGAACGTGTCGGACGCCCGGGTGCCGCCGAACGGCATCTCCATGTGCGTGTGGACGTCCACCCCGCCCGGGATCACGTACCGCCCGGTCGCGTCGATCACCCGGTCGGGGCGCACCGCGCCGCTGTGCACCGCCGTCGCCAGGGCTGATCCGGGCGCCAGCAGCGCCGCGACCGTCTCGCCCTCGACCAGGACGTCCTGGCGGGTGGGGCCGGTGGGATTGACGACCGTCCCGCCGTGGATGAGCAGGGTGGTCATTCCCGCACCGCCCGCTGGTAGGTCTCGGGGCGGCGGTCGCGGTAGAACTGCCAGTCGTCGCGGGCCCGGGTGATCTCGCCGAGGTCCAGGTCGCGGACGACGAGCTCTTCCTTGTCCGCCGACGCGACCTCCCCGACGACGACGCCGCGGGGGTCGACGAAGTAGGAGGAGCCGTAGAAACGCGGGGCGTCGGCCCCGAACTCGCCGGCCTCCTGGCCGATGCGGTTGTTGGCCGCCACGAAGTACTGGTTGGCGGCCGCGGCGGCGGGCTGCTCGATCTCCCACAGCCGGTTCGACAGGCCCGGCTTCGCCGCCGAGGGGTTGAACACCAGCTGGGCCCCGCCCAGCCCCAGCTCGCGCCAGCCCTCGGGAAAGTGCCGGTCGTAGCAGATGTACACCCCGATTCGGCCGACCGCGGTGTCGAACACCGGGTAACCGAGGTTCCCGGGGCGGAAGTAGAACTTCTCCCAGAACGACGGCAGCTGCGGGATGTGGTGTTTGCGGTACCGTCCGAGCAGGCTGCCGTCGGCGTCCACCACCGCGGCGGCGTTGTAGTACTCGCCCTGGGCCGCGACCTCGTGGATCGGCAGGATCATGACCAGACCGAGCTGCTCGGCCAGCCGCTGGAACCGCTCGACGGTCGGGCCGGGGATCGGCTCCGCGCCGCGGTAGTAGCGCTGGTCCTGCACCGCCCCGACGTAGGGGCCGCTGAACAGCTCCTGGAACCCGATCACCCGCACACCCCCGGCGGCGGCCTCGCGGGCCAGTTCCTCGTGCCGGGCGACCATCGACTCCCGCTCGCCCGTCCAGGCCACCTGTGTGATCGCGGCACGTACCGTTGCCATCCCCGGCCCGCTCCTCACGACTGACGACGTCAGATGTCGCCGCCATCGTCACCGCGTCGGCACACCGCTGCCAGCCGTGACCGCAGCCGTTCCCGTTCCGGACGGATATGTGCAGGTCAATGGGCCGTTCTGGACGGATCTGGCGTGATTGCCCCGTACGGGTAACTCATGGCGCTCTCGCCTGTGAAGAACGTCGTTTTGCGTTCGGCTAGCATTCGCAGCCAACGGGTCCATACAGGCCTGTTGTCCTGGTATCGGGTGCGATCGGAACGGCCGCGCCCGGCCTTCGGGCTTCCGGCCAGCCGGCGCGGCTGCTCCTGGTGGGTGGTGCGGGTGTCGGGGCGGGGAGACGGCAGAGGAGCACGGATTGGACGAGGGCGCGCCGCGGTGGTCGGATCCGGAACAGCCGGCTTCGGAACAACCGGATCCGGAGCGGTCGGATCCGGGGCCGACCGGTCGGGGGCACCCCTTTGACCTGCAAGGAGGCCGTCCGCGGCCGACGATGGCGCGGCGTCTGCGCTACGGGCTCGCCGCGGTGCTGTCCGTACTGGTCCTGTTCGGTGCGGTGGGCGGCTGGGCCGCGTACGCCTACTTCGACAGAAGGATCGAGCGGGTCGCGATCGGCGACCTCGGTGACGACCGCCCGCCCGCGCGCGGGGACGCGACGAACGTCCTCCTGGTCGGCACGGACAGCCGCCTCGGCACCGGGAAGGCATTCGGTGATGTGGCCGGGCAGCGCTCGGACACCACGATCCTCGCGCATATCAGCGCCGACGACCAGGTCACGATGGTCTCCTTCCCCCGTGACATGTACGTCCTCGTTCCCGAGTACACCGGTACCGACGGAAAGGTGCACCCGCCGACCGAGAACAAGTTCAACTCCGCCCTCTCGGAGGGCGGACCCACGCTTCTGATCAAGCTGGTCGAGCGGATGACCAGGCTGCGCATCGACCACTACGTCTCCGTGGACCTGGCCGGCTTCATGAAGATCTCGGAGGTCGTCGGCGGTGTGGATGTCTGCATCAAACAATGGGACGGTTCGGCCACCAACTACAACGAGGAGCTCGGAAGAAACATCGTCAGCACGAACACGAACGACCCCTACAGCCAGTTCCGGGGAGGCCCCGGAACCATCCAGATCCAAGGTGAGCAGGCGTTGGCCTTCGTGCGTCAGCGCTACGGCCTTCCCGACTCGGACATCGACCGCACCAGACGTCAGCAGTACTTTCTGAGCAGAATCCTCGCCAAGGTCGGCAGCGGTGGCGTGCTGAACAACCCGTCCAGGGTGACTGGCCTGCTGGGCGCGGTCGGCGATGCGCTGGAACTCGACAGCAAGACCAAGCCGGTCGACCTGGGCCGGCTTGCCGGCCGCCTGCAGGGCGCCGCCAGCGGCGGACTCCAGACGCAGACGATTCCCACGCATGCCGCTACCCGGGAGGAGGGCGCCATCGACCCCTCCCGGGGAGAAATCTCCAATCGTGTCGGGTCCGTCGAAATGTACAATCAGGCGGATCTCGACGCCGTCTTCGAGCCGCTCGGTGGCGGAGGTGGGTCCGTCGATGCCGACTCCGGGGCCCAGGGCGAGGCGGGTGCGAGGATCACGGTGGTCAACGGCACCACGGTCGCGGGAGTCGCGAGCAGAGTCGTGCGCGACCTCGCGGCGAGGGGCGTCAGCGCCGACACCGCGGACAGCGCCCCGCGCAGCGACTACAAGGCCACCTGGATCCGCTATGGAGCTGACGCCGAGGCCACGGCACGCCGGCTGCTGCCCCTGATGCCGGGCGCGAGGCTGGCGTCCGACGGCTCCGTCGAGGGTGTCCAGATCATCGTGGGATCCGCCTTCGACGGCGTGGTCGACCCGCCGGACCCGAATCCCGCGGTGCAGGCCCTCGCGGCAGGCGAGAACGGGCCGGCGTCGGGCCCCGGGGCGACGCCCTCCACCCGGAGCGCCCCAGTCGCAGCCGCCACCGGCGCTGCGGGCACAGCGACCGGGCCGGGCGGTTCCGCGGAACCGCTCCAGGCGGCGGCCCCGCTGGCCCCGGCACCGCCTGAGGACTGCGTGTACTGACCTCATGAGGCGACGCCGTTCGTCGACTGCAGGGCCGGCCGCTCCGCGGTCGGCTGGTCGGCGGCCTACCGGCCGACGGTGGCGTACGAGTCGTGGTCGGCGACGGCGGTGCCGAGGCGTTCGATGAGCACGGCGGTGATCGCCGGGTTCACCATCGAGGTGATGCTCCACAGGTAGAAGCCCTGCAGGACGCTGCGGCGTACCCCGAGCCAGGCCTCGTCCCACGACGGCGGCTCGATCCCGCCGGCGGCCAGCGCGTCCAGGTAGTGCCGCAGCAGGTCGGTCTCGTGGGTGCGGCGGTCGGCGACGGTGAGAGCGGAGGCGATGTGGTAACCGACGTCGATGTACCACGGGGCCCGCTGCACCAGCTGCCAGTCGAGCAGCGACGGCCGTCCCTCGCCGTCCAGGAAGATGTTGCCGACGTGCGGGTCGCCGTGCACGATCGTCCACGGCGAGGTGGTGGTGACCAGATCGGCCAGCGCGCTGTAGGCGGCGACGAGCCGCCCGACGTCGCGGACCTCCTCGGGGGCGCCGGCGCCGGTGGCGGTGGTGAAGTTGGCCTCGATCTTCTCCCGCCAGGTGGGGCCGGTGCGGGGCCCCATCCGCGAGGAGAGCCAGCTGGCGTCCGCCAGGCTCGGGTCGCCCCAGGTCGTGGCGTGGAGCCGGGCGAGCTGTTCGAGGCTGGCGGCGGTCTGGTCGGGGGAGTAGGGGTGCTGGCCGTCCAGGAAGGTGCCGCCGGCGGCGATCACGTCCTCGGTGATGAGGACGTTCGCGCCGTTCGCGGTGTCCACCTCGGCGTAGGGGCTGCGCAGGGTGCGCACCCCGGTCCGCTCGGCCAGGTCGCGGTAGAAGAGGGTCTCCGGGATGCCGGCGTGACGAGCTGGCAGGGTCCGCTCGGAGAAGTAGCCCTTGACGCACAGGTGGGGGGAGAGTCCGGCGGGCACACCGCCGGCGCAGGTGATGTGGAACCGGACGTTGGTCGAGATCCGGCTGACGACCGGGCCGGGGGTCACCTCGGTGACCTCGATACCCGGGAAGCGGGCGCCGAGCGCCGCGCTCAGCCATCCGGGGGACAGCACCTCGTCGAGCTGTTCGGGCACGCGGGCCGGTGTGGCGGTGGGCAGGTCGGACACGTCGCTTCCTCCTGGGTGTCGGTGGGCGGGCTGGCCGGATGCCCGGTGTCAGCCGCCGTCGGAGGCCAGGCGGCCGGTGCCCGCGAGCGACTCGAAGTGCGCCATGACCTGCTGCAGAGCCGCCGCCGGGTTGATCTCGAGGACCTCGCTGGGCTCCTCGTAGATCAGCGAGTGGCCGGCGGGGAAGAAGTAGACGTCTCCGGCGGTGGCCACCTCGTCCGGCCAGTTCGTGCCGGGGTAGACGGCCCGGACCCGGCCGGCGAAGACGTAGCCGTAGTGCGGGCAGGGGCAGACCCCGCCGGGCAGGCCCTGGTAGCCGGGCGTGCAGTCCAGCGGGCCGGTCGCCGTGTAGCCGACCTCCATGTCACCCCACTGCGCCGACCTGAACCCGCTGCCGCTGGCCGGCCAGCGGCCGCCGCCACCCCTGGGTAACTCGCTCGGCTTGCTGACTGGCATCCGATCCTCCCGGTTGGTTCTGTTCGTTCTCAGGCTGTCACGGCGTCGCGGGCTGCCACCAGGGCACCGCGGTTCACCTTCGTCGCCGCGCTGCGCGGGATGGCGTCGACGACCTCGACGGTCTTCGGGACCTTGTAGGGGGCGAGACGGCTCTTGGCGTAGCTGACGACCTCGCCGGTCGACGGGGGGTTGGCGGGGTCGGCGGGCTCGATGATGGCGTGGACGCGGCGGCCCCACCGCGGGTCGCGCAGGCCGATGACGACGACGTCCGCGATCTCGGGGTGCTCGATGAGGGCGGCCTCGACCTCGGCCGGGAAGACGTTCGCGCCACCGGTGACGATCATGTCCACGCGCCGGTCGAGGACGTACAGCCAGCCGTCGGGGTCGAGGTAGCCGACGTCCCCGGCGGTGCTGAAGCCGTCCTCGGTCTTCCGTAGGGGCGGCGCGTCGCCGAGGTAGCGGTAGCTGCCCGTGATCCGCGAGCGCAGGTAGATCAGCCCGGCCTCGCCGGCGGGCAGCTCGTTGCCGTCGTCGTCGAGCACGCGGATCTCCGTGTCGCGGAACGGGCGCCCGACGCTGCCCTCGTGAGCCATCCACTCGTCCCCGCGCAGGGCGGTGGACCCGAGGCCCTCGGTCATCCCGTAGGCCATGACGATCCGCTCGGCGCCGATCAGCTTCGCCCAGCGGTGCACCAGCGACGGCGGCATCGGCGCGGCGCCCTGCAGGATCCAGACGAGGCTGGACAGGTCCCGCTGCTCGATGCCGGGCAGGTCGGCGATGCGCTGCAGCATCGTCGGCGTCGCGGTGAACGTGGTGACGCGGTGCTGCTCGATCACGTCGACGACCCGGGCGGCGTCGAACTTCTCCATGATGACCAGGCGGTCGCCGGCGAGAAGGGTGTAGAGAGTCGTGAGCCCGTTCGCGTGGTACATCGGCGCGAGCACGAGGATCGTCTGCGGGCGCGGCACGGGGTTCCACGCGGCGATGAACGGGACGGTGGTCCGCTCGTCGTAGAGCGACGGCCGATCGGTGAGGATGACCTTCGGCGTCCCGGTCGAGCCGCTGCTGCAGATGCCGTTGATCTGCGGGGAGACCGCGTCCGGCAGGAACGGCACGGGAAGCCCGGCGGTGGCGTCGATCCAGGGGATGTCCTCGGCGCCGAGGAAGACACGCGGGTCGATGACCTCCCGCAGGCGGGCCAGCTCCCACTCGGGGATGTCCCAGCGCACCGGCACCGGGACGGCGCCGACCTTCCAGGCCGCCAGCACGGCGAGGACGAACTGCGGGGAGTTGCGCAGCCCGATGCCGAGGCGGTCACCCACGGCGAGCCCACGCTCGACGAGCGCGCCGGCGAGCTGGCTCGAGCGGCGGTCGAGCTCGACCCAGGTCGCCGCGGTCGTGGTCCCGTCGAGGGACACGTTGCGTACGGCCACCTCGTCCGGGCGGGTCGCGGCGAGTTCACGGATGCGGCGGGCATGGCTGATCTGGATGTCCACAGGCGTTCCTCTCGGCCGTGTCAGGCGGCGCCGGGGCGCACCGCCGCACTCCCGCACCTAAAAAAAGAGCGTTCACTCACTGTGCTGGACGGAGGGGTCCGGCTGGACGGAGGGGCCCGCGTGATCCGCGGCGGCTCGCGACGGTTCGGATCCGGGTGGCCTGGCCGGCCGGCCCGACCGGTCAGCCTGGCGAGTGGATGTTTACACGCATTGTGGGAGAAGTCAACGTCTTCACAAGTACGAGAGTGACGTTCTACATTCTCGCTCTACGTGCTTGTTTTCCGAGGTCGAGGGGAGGTGTCAGCGTGGATCAGGCCGCGTTCGAAGGTGTCCGCGTGGTCGAGCTGGCCCAGTGGGTGTTCGTGCCCGTCGCCGGTGCGCTGCTGGCCGACTGGGGCGCCGACGTCGTCCGGGTGGAACGTCCGGAGGGCGATCCGTACCGCGGGCTGGCCACGCAGGGCATCGGGACGGACGGCGGGGGGGTCAACCTCTCGGTGGCCCTGGCCAACCGGGGCAAGCGTTCACTCGCCATGGACCTGCGGACGGAGCGGGGCCGCGAGGTGCTCGGCCAGCTCCTGGAGACCGCCGACGTCTTCCTCACGAACTTCCGGCCCGGCGCGCTGCGTCGCCTCGGGCTCGACTCCGACACGCTGACCGCGCGGTTCCCGCGTCTGGTCTACGCCCGCGGGCACGGCTACGGCGCGCGCGGCCCCGGCGCCGACCGCCCCGGCTACGACTCCTCGGCCTTCTGGGCGCAGGGCGGCCTCGCCCACGTCCTGACCCCACCGGACCAGGACGCCCCGATCAGCCAGCGCGGCGCGATGGGCGACCGCAACGGCGCCATGGCGGTGGCGTTCGGGATCGCCGCGGCGCTGCTGCGGCGCGAGCGCACCGGGCGCGGCACGGTCGTGGACGTCTCCCTGCTCGCGACCGCGATGTGGACGCTGTCCTCCGACGTGCTCTCCGCCCTCGCCGGCCACACCCCGCGGGCGGCGTCCGGCACCGACGCCTACCGCAACCCGCTGGTCGGCTCCTACCGCACCAAGGACGGCCGGCACATCCAGCTGGTGTTCCTGGAGCCGGACCGCTACTGGGCCGACTTCTGCCGCCTGGTCGGTCGGGAGGACCTCGTCACCGACCCCCGCTTCACCGATCTGGCGGCCCGCGCCGCCAACCGCCCGGCGTGCGTCGCCGAGATCGCGGCGATCTTCGCCGACCGGACCTTCGCCGAGTGGAAGGACCTGCTCGCCGGGATCGACGCCCCGTGGGCCCCGGTACAGGCGGTCGAGGAGCTGCTCACCGACCCGCAGGTGCTGGCCAACGACTACATCGGCGAGGTCGCCGCCGAGAGCGGACCGTCCTACCGGCTGCCGACCGGCCCGGTCCAGTTCGACGGGCAGCCGCCGCACCTGCGGCGCGCCCCCGAGCACGGCGAGCACACCGAGTCGCTGCTGCTGGAGCTCGGCTACACCTGGGAACAGATCGGCGAGCTCGCCGAGACGCGGGTGATCCCGTGAGCGCCCCCGTGCCCGCCGCCGCGCCGCCCGCCACCCCGCCGCCCGCCACCCCGCCGCCCGCCGCCGCGCGACCGTTACCGGTGCCGGACGAGACGTCCGGTCCCTACTGGTCGGCCGCGGCCGAGCACGTCCTGGCGCTGGCCCGGTGCGCCCGTTGCGGGTCGTTCGTGCTGCCGCCCGACCTGGCCTGCCCGCACTGCCGCAGCACCGACCCGGACTACGCCTTCGAACCGGTCAGCGGCCGCGGCACCGTCCGGTCCTGGACGGTCGTCCGCCAGTCCGGCCTGCCGGGCTTCGCGGCCGAGGTGCCGTTCGTGCTGGTGGACGTCGAGCTCGCCGAGCAGGCCGAGCTGCGGATGATCGGGCGCCTGCTCGACGGCCCCGGCGTGCTGGCCGGCCCCGAGCCCGCGCTGCGCCTCGGCGTACCGGTCCAGGTCGCCTTCGAGGACGTCCAGCCCGGTGTCAGCGTCCCCGCGTTCACGCTGGCGGCGGTGCCCGGCCCGGCGGTGCCCGGCCCGGCGGAGTCGTCCGGGGGTGCGCGGTGAGCGGGCGGCGGTTCGCGGCCCGCAACAAGGTGGCCCTCGTCGGGTACGCGCACAGCGCCGTCCAGCGTCACGCCGCGCGTCCGCTCGGCGCGGTCACGCTGGAGACCGCGCGGGCCGCGATCGCCGATGCCGGGCTGACGCCCGCGGACGTCGACGGAGTCGTCACCTCGGCGCTGTTCCCCACCGCGGGCTCGCACGCCGTCCAGGACGGGATCAGCTCCGTGCCGGCCACCTGGCTGGCGGAGCGGCTCGACACCGTTTCTGGCCACACAGCTCCCAGCCACACAGCTCCCAGCCACACAGCTCCCAGCCACACCGCCGCGCGGCATGTCGCCGGGTTCCACGGCATCGGCCAGATCCCCGGGATGGTCGGGATGGCGGTCAACGCGGTCGCCAGCGGCGCCGCCCAGACGGTCGTGGTCTACCGGGCGCTGTACAACCCGCCCGGGAAGTACCACGCCAACAGCATGGAGCGGGCCGCCGGGCCGGCGCAGTGGACCGCCCCGCAGGGCTTCTTCGGCCCGCTAGCCATGATCGGCCTGCCGTACAACGAGTATCTGCAGCGGTACGGCGCGGACCGCGCGGCGATGGCGTCCGTCGTGGTCGAGGCCCGCAAGAACGGTTCGCGCATCCCCTGGTCGTACTGGTACAAGCGCCCGCTGACCGAGGCGGAGTACCTGGCCGCGCCGATGATCAGTGACCCGGTCTGCCGGTACGACTGCGACATCCCCGTCGACGGGGTGGCGGCCTTCGTCCTCACCTCGGCCGAGCGGGCCGCCGACCTGCCGCACCGGCCGGTGTACGTCTCCGGCTTCGCCAGCGGCCTGCCGGCGACGCGCCGCGCGCCGCTGCACTGGCCGCTCGACGACATCATGGACGTCGGCACCGAGACCGCCCGGCGCCTGTGGGAGGCCAGCGGGGTGGGGCCGGCCGAGGTCGACCTGCCGCAGGTCTACGACGGGTTCTCACCGTTCGTCTACTTCTGGCTGGAGGCCCTGGGCCTCTGCCCGCGTGGCGAGGCACACCGCTTCGTCCAGAACGGCGGAATCGACAGCGACCGCCCGGGCGCGCTGCCCGTCCTGTCCGGGGGCGGTGCGCTCGGCAACGGCCGGATGCACGGGATCCCCCAGATGCTCGAGTGCTACCTGCAGCTTTCCGGCCGGGCCGGTGACCGCCAGCGCGCGGGCGCGACGGTCGGTGTCGCCTGCCACTCGTCCCCGCACTACGGCGGTGCCGTCGTCTACACGGCCGAGCCGTCCTGACGCTGTGTGCCTTCCTGACGCTGTGCCTTCCTGACCCTGCCCTAGAGAAAGCGAGAGAGCCGGTGGATGACCTCATCGCCGAGCGGCGCTCCTACGTCGCCGGCACCTGGGTGGACGGCGACGCGCCGCTCGCCGTGGAGAACCCGGCGGACGAGTCGCATGTCGCCGACGTCTCCGTCACGCCGCTGGCCGAGATCGAGCGGGCCGTCGTCGAGGCGCGGCGCTGTTTCGACGCCGGAACCTGGGCGGACACCCCGCCGGTCGAACGGGCCCGGGTGCTGCACGCGTTCGTCGACCACATCGTGGCGCAGCGCGGCGCGTTCGTCGCCACGATGGTCGCCGAGGCGGGCCAGCCCGTGTCGTTCGCCGAGCGGGCCCAGTTCGGCGCGGGTGTGGCGCTGGCCCGCGGCACGATCGACCTGTACCTGTCCATGCAGCACGAGGACCACAACCCGCTGCCGCTGGACGACCTGGTGCGCGCCGGGGCGACGCTGAGCATCCGCCGGCACGAGCCGGTCGGCGTCGTCTCCGCGATCACGCCGTACAACGGCGCGATCATCATGGCGTTCCAGAAGCTCATCCCGGCGCTGATGGCGGGCAACTCGGTGATCCTGCGGCCGAGCCCGCTCACGCCGATCTCCTCGCTGCTGTTCGGGTCGGCCGCCGAGGCCGCCGGGCTGCCGGCGGGCGCGCTGAGCGTCGTCGTCGAGGCCGGGGCCGCCGGCGCCGAGCTGCTCACCGGCCACCCGCTCGTCGACATGGTGTCGTTCACCGGCTCGACGGTGGTGGGCCGGCGGATCCTCGCCCAGGCCGCGCCGACGGTGAAGCGGGTCGCCCTCGAACTCGGCGGCAAGTCGGCGCAGATCTACCTGCCGGACGCGCTCGGCAGGGTCGCGGCGGGGGCCGCCATGGTGGTGGGGGCGACGGCCGGGCAGGCGTGTGTCGCCGCCACCCGGATGCTGGTGCCCCAGGATCGCAAGGACGAGGTCGTCGAGGCGGTGTCACGGGCGTACGCGGCCATCACGGTCGGCCCGCCGAGCGACCCGGCGGCCCGGATGGGCCCGCTCATCAACGCGGCGGCGCGGGAGCGCTGCGAGCGGTTCGTCGCCACCGCGGAGGAGCACGGCGGCAAGGTCGCGTTCGGCGGCGGCCGCCCGGCGGGCCTGGAGCGCGGTTACTACTTCGAGCCGACCGTGCTCGACCTGCGGGACAACACCAACCCGGCGGCCCGGGAGGAGATCTTCGGGCCGGTCATCAGCATCATCGGCTACCGCGACATCGACGACGCCGTGAGCATCGCCAACGACAGCGACTACGGCCTGTCCGGGCAGGTCTTCGGCGCCGACGTCGCCACCGCGACGGCGATCGCCCGCCGGCTGCGCACCGGCGCGGTCAACGTCAACGTCGGCGGCATGTTCAGTGCCTACGCGCCCAGCGGCGGCTACAAGCAGAGCGGTCTGGGCCGCGAGCGCGGACCCGACGGCATCCGCTCGTTCCAGGAGGTCAAGCACCTGGCGATCAGCGACCTCCGCTGATCGCGAGTTCGAGTGCCCGAATGTCCGAGTACTGACGATCTACAAGGAGCAGCAATGACTGGCAACCTTCCGCTCGACTGGCTGATCTCGGTGGACGACCATGTGCTCGAGCCGCCGAACCTGTGGCTGGACCGGCTTCCGGCGAAGGACCGTGACCGGGCCCCGCACATGGAGTTCGACGCCGACGGCATGGACGCCTGGGTCTACGACGGGAAGCGGTTCCCCAGCTCGGGGCTGAGCGCGGTCGCCGGCAAGGAGAAGGAGGAGTTCAGCCCGAACCCCCTGAAGTACTCCGAGATGCGGCCGGGCTGCTACGACGCCGCCGCCCGCGTCGAGGACATGAACCGCGCGGGCATCCTCGCCTCGCTGTGCTTCCCGACCATCACCCGGTTCTGCGGCCAGCTGTTCATGGAGGCCAGCGACCGGGACTTCGGGCTGGTCTGCCTGAAGGCCTACAACGACTGGATGATCGAGGAGTGGTGCGGCGCCGCGCCGGGCCGCTACATCCCGCTGGTGCTGATCCCGCTGTGGGACCCGCAGCTCGCCGCCCGCGAGCTCGAGCGCTGCGCCGCCAAGGGCGCGACGACGTTCGCCTTCTCGGAGAACCCGGCGCCGCTCGGCCTGCCGACCATCCATGACAAGGACCGGTACTGGGACCCGGTGATGGCCGCGGCGAACGACCTGGAGATGGTCGTGTCGATGCACGTCGGCTCGTCGTCGCAGGTGCCGAAGATCGCCCCGGACGCGCCGTTCATGGCGAACCTGACCTGGGGTGCGATGCGCACCTCGGGCGCGATGCTCTCCTGGCTGTTCAGCGGCATGTTCCAGCGGTACCCGAAGCTGAAGATCGCGCTGTCCGAGGGTGAGATCGGCTGGATGCCGTACTACCTGGAGCGCGCCGAGCAGGTGCTCGACAAGCAGCGGCACTGGGTCAAGAAGGGCGTCCAGTGGAACGACCACGCCGCCGCCGCCAACCTCGACCTGGACACGCTCGACATCCGCGCGACGTTCCGTGAGCACGTCTACGGCTGCTTCATCGAGGACCACCACGGCATCGCCAGCATCGCCGAGATCGGCGAGGACAACATCATGTGCGAGACCGACTACCCGCACTCGGACTCCACCTGGCCGAACTGCATCCAGACGGTCAAGGGCATCATCGGCCACCTCCCGGCCGAGACGCAGTACAAGATCCTGCGCGGCAACGCGGAGCGGCTCTACCGCTTCACCCCGGCCGAGCCGCCCGTCCTCAGCGGCGTCTGAGTGGGCGCCCCCTCGGTCGCCGTCGACCGCGAGCGCTGTGTCGGCAGTGGGATGTGCGTCCTCTACGCGCCGGACAGCTTCGCCCACGACGAGGTGGCCAAGGTCGTCGTCCTGGACCCGATGGGCGACGAGGAGGACGTGATCGGTTCCGCCGTGGACGCCTGCCCGACCGGCGCGCTGCGGCTGGCACAGGAGCTGACACAGGAGAAGGGAACGTGACGAGCATGCTGCTCGACGGGAAGGTCGCCGTGGTGACCGGCGCCGGATCGGGGGTCGGGCGGGCCTCCGCCCTGCGCTTCGCCGCGGAGGGCGCCCGGGTCGTGTGCGCGGACATCAGCCTCGACGGTGCCGAGGAGACGGTCCGCGAGATCGAGAAGCTCGATGGATCGGAGGGGCCGGGCGGGCCGGGCGGGACGGGCGGCGTCGCGGCGCGGGCCGTCGCCGTGCGGTGCGACGTCTCCGTGGAGGCGGACGTGGTCGGCGCGCTCGACCACGCCGCCGAGCGGTTCGGCACCCTCGACATCGTGTTCAACAACGCCGGTGTGCCGACCCCGCGGCTCGGCGCGAAGCTGGAGGACCACTCGGTCGAGGACTTCGACCGCCTGATCGCCGTCAACCTGCGCGGGGTGTTCCTCGGCAGCAAGCACGCGGTGCTCCGGTTCAGGCGGCAGGGCGGCGGCGGGGTCATCCTCAACACCGGCTCCGTCGCCGGGAGCGTCGCCTGGGGTGGCTCCGTGTACGGCGCGACCAAGGGCGGCGTGCACCAGCTGACCCGGGCCGTCGCGATCGAGGGGGCCCCGTTCGGGATCCGGGCCAACGCGATCTGCCCGGCCGGGATGCCGTACACCGGTTTCATGACCGCCGGCGGCCTGGGCGGCGACGAGGAGACCACGGCGGCGGTGGCCCGCCAGACCGGGGCCAACCACCCGCTGGGCCGGCCGATCACCGCGGAGGACTGCGCCGAGGCGGCGGTCTTCCTGGTCTCGGACCGGGCCGCCAACATCACCGGCGTCCTCCTCCCGGTAGACGGCGGATATCTGGCCAGGTGAGGACGGATGAGGACGGATGAGCGGAGTGACCCAGGTGAACGACCGCGGCAGTGATGCCCCGCCGACGGCGGCGGTGCTCGACCGGGAACGGCTGCGGGAGCTGTTCGACCTGCGCAGCAGCTACAACGCGCGCAGCGGCGGCGACTACGAGGATGACCCCAACCCGGTCTGGCGGGAGCTGCGCGAGCAGGGTCCCGTGCACGAGGGCATCGTCCACGAGCTGACCGGTTACGACCGGCCCGCGATGTTCCAGGGCCTGCCCTACCCGGACCGGCCGCACTTCTCGGTGTTCTCGTTCGACGTGTGCGACCAGGTCTTCCGTGACAACGAGACGTTCGCGTCGTCGCCGCAGGCCGTCGACCCCACCGGGGGCCAGATCGGCGCGAGCAGCAGCATGCTGTCGATGGGCGGCGCCCAGCACCGCCGCTACCGCGCGCTCGTCCAGCCGTCGTTCGTCCCGGCCCGCGGGCCGTGGTGGATCACGAACTGGATCGAGGAGACGGTGCACGCCCTCATCGACCGGTTCGCCGGCGACGGCGCCGCCGAGCTGAACGTCGACTTCTGCGCGGCGATCCCGGTGCTGACCATCACCAGCAGTTTCGGGGTCGCCGTCGAGGAGGCGCTGCACATCCGCGAGGTGCTCAACGACCCGCCGGAGGTGATCCGCATGCTCGCGCCGATCGTCGCCGCCCGGCGTGAGGCGCCGCAGGACGACCTGATCAGCGTGCTGGTCCAGGCGGAGATCACCGACGAGGAGGGGGTGCGCCACCAGCTGTCCGACCACGAGATCTACACGTTCGCGATCCTGCTGCTGCTCGCCGGCTCCGGCACCACCTGGAAGCAGATGGGCATCACGCTGACGGCCCTGCTGCGCCGGCCCGAGGTGCTCGAGGCCGTCCGGGCCGACCGGTCGCTGCTGCGCCCGGCCGTGGAGGAGTCGGTGCGCTGGTCACCGACCGACCCGATGTTCGCGCGTTTCGCCACCCGGGACGTCGAGCTCGGCGGGCTGGCGATCCCGCGCGGGTCGGTGGTGCACCTGTGCCTGGGAGCCGCGAACCGGGACCCGGCCCGGTGGGACCGGCCCGACGAGTTCGACATCCACCGTCCGATGAAGCGCTCGCTCGGCTTCGGCAGCGGCGCCCACGTGTGCCTCGGCATGCACGTCGCCCGGGCCGAGATCACCGTCGGGATCGGGGCACTGCTCGACCGGCTGCCGAACCTGCGCCTCGACCCGGCCGCCGAGCCGCCGCGCCTCATCGGCATGTACGAGCGCGGCGCGACCGAGATCCCCGTCCTGTTCGACAGCTGAGCCCTCTTCGCGGCACTGAGCCCTCTTCGCAGCACTGACACGGCAGGAGACAGTCCAGCATGAGTGAGCCCGGATACCGCCCGCCGGATATCTCTCTCCGCGGCGCGGAGCACATCGCGCGCTACCGGGAGACCGACGGTGCGGTCGGCTACGAGTGGAACGGCGTGCCGACCCTGTTACTCACCACGACCGGCCGGCGCTCCGGGCAGCCCCGGACGTCCGCGCTGATCTTCGGGCGGGACGGTGACGACTACCTGGTCATCGCCTCCAAGGGCGGATCGCCGACGGCGCCCCTGTGGTACGAGAACCTGACCGCGCAGCCGGCGGCGGAGATCCAGGTCCGCGCGCAGCACCTGCCGGTGGTCGCGCGGACCGCCTCCGACGAGGAGAAGCCTCGACTATGGAAGATCATGACCGAGGTCTGGCCGAACTACGACGTGTACCAGGCCAGAACGGAGCGCCCGATACCCGTGGTCGTGCTGTCCCCGACGCCCGCGGCGCCCGCGGCCTAGACACCGGTACCGTCGGAGGGGTGTCCTGGGCCGACCGTGCCGTGGACCGGTCGCCGCTGGTCCAGCGGTCCCGGTCCCGCAGCATGCAGCAGATGAAGGTGATCGTCGACGCCGCGCGGCGACTGATCACCAGCAGGGGTTCCTCCTTCACGACGCAGGACCTCGTGAAGGAGGCCGGCGTCGCCATGCAGACCTTCTACCGGCACTTCCCGGGGAAGGACCAGCTCCTGCTCGCGGTCATCGAGGACGTCATCAGCGAGCAGACCACGCACTACCGGGAGCGGGCGGCACACGAGCCGGACCCGCTCGCCCGCCTGCGCCTGCACATCCAGGCGGCCCTGTCCGCCATCGACCGCGACCGCGAGGCCGCCGGTGACGGATCTGGTGACGGTGCCGCCGCTGGTGGGGGCGGCGGCAACGGCGTCAAGCTCGGCGTGGGCGGCGGGGCGCGGTTCATCACCGCCGAGCACTGGCGGCTGCACCAGCTCTACCCCGACGAGGTCGAGCACGCCACCCGCCCCTTCGCCAGTCTCGTCGCCGGCGAGCTGGAAGCGGCACGCGACGCCGGGCTCATCGCGCCCATCGACACCGCGGAGGCCGCGGAGTTCGTCAACCTGCTGGTGCGGGCGGTGTTCCACCACTACGCCTTCGCATCCCACAGGAACGAGTCGGCCGCCGAGGTCGGTGACCGCGTCTGGGCGTTCTGTCTGCGCGGCCTCGGTGCCGGCGCCGAAGCCGCCGCCGGGAACGCCGCCGCCGGGAACGCCGCCGCCGGGAACGCCG
Organism: Parafrankia elaeagni; assembly: GCF_000374165.1. Taxonomy (GTDB): domain Bacteria; phylum Actinomycetota; class Actinomycetes; order Frankiales; family Frankiaceae; genus Parafrankia; species Parafrankia elaeagni. Next base: position 23,114 of record NZ_KB893713.1, on the reverse strand, counting down.
GTACCGGGAGCGCCGCCGCCGGCTCCGTCGCGGGGGCTGCCGCGGGCGGAACAGCCACAGGCTGAGCCACCGGGCGCGGGTGTTGGGTGCCTCTCGGAGGTCGTCCCGCGCCCGCGCCTTTCGCCGTGGTCAGTGGGTGGTGCCGCCGCTGCTCCTGCCCGCCTGCCAGCCGTGCCAGCGCAGGACCTCGATCCAGGCGCTCACCCGGCCGCGGACCCGGTCGGGACAGGGCCCGCCGATGTAGTGCGTGGAGATCCGGTCACGGGCTGGCCGCCCGGCCGCAGCGTCGTGATGACGCTCGGGTTCGGCGCGGTGAGCAGCTCACCGAGCTCCTTGGGCACGGACTGCGTCGCCACGGCCCCTCCTTCCGACCCGACGGGACGCCGGGCCCTGCTGGCCTTCTTCCTGCTACCCGATGGCCCCGGCTCGGGTGACGTGACCTGCAGGGGGGGTCGGTCAGGACTAAGCGGAGGCCTGTCGTCCGGTTGTGCTAGCGTAAATGGAGGAAATTCTTCCGGTAGCGCTCGGCTCCGCCGTCGGCCCGCGGGCCGGGCGGGGCTGTCAGCACACAAGACCCCGAGGGACCAGGTATGACCGAGGTGTCCGTGTCGGTGGGGAACGCCGGCCCGCAGGGGACCGCCCAGACCGCGGGCCCGCCCGGCCGTCAGGCCGCGGCGGAGGCCGAGATCAGGTCCCACACGTCCCCCGGCCGCGCGAGCCTCGAGCTCGTCGTGGTCGGCTTTGCCGCGCTGCTGGTGGCGATGGCGCAGGGGCTGCTCGTGCCGGTGCTGTCGATCCTGCCGGCCGAGCTGAACACCACGCACACGAACGTCGAGTGGCTGCTGACGTCCACGCTGCTGGTCGCAGCCGTCGCCGTACCCGTGATGGGGCGGCTCGGTGACATGTTCGGCAAGCGCCGCATGCTGCTCGTGGCGATGGCCGCCCTGGCCGCCGGATCCCTGATGGCCGCACTGACCAGCAACGTCGCGCTGCTGATCGTCGGGCGGGCCATCCAGGGCCTGTCCGCGGCCGCGATTCCGCTCGGGATCAGCCTGCTCGTGTCGCTGCTGCCGAAGGAGCGGGTCGGGTCGGCCATCGCGCTGATCAGCTCGATGCTCGGTGTCGGCGCGGCGCTGAGCCTGCCGCTGGCCGGCCTGATCGCCGAGCACGCCGACTTCCACGTGCTCTTCTGGATCACTGCTGTCGGTGGCGTGTTGTCGTTCGCCCTGATTCTCGCGATCGTTCCCGAGGCTCCCAGCCGCACCGGGGGGCGGGTCGACCTGGTGGGAGCGGCGCTGCTGAGCGCCGGGCTGGTCGCGCTGATGCTCCCGCTCGCCGAAGCGGGCAACTGGGGCTGGGGCTCGCCGTGGGTGCTCGGCCTGCTGGCCCTCGGTGTCGTCCTGCTGGTGACGCTCGGAGCGGTCGAGCGCCGGATCCGTGACCCGCTCGTCGACATGGCGGCCTTCCTGCGCCGCCCGTTGCTGCTGACGAACATCGCCTCGCTGCTGTTCGGCTTCGCCCTGTTCGCCTCGATGATCGGCACGGCGTCGTTCGTGCAGGCGCCGGAGGAGACCGGGTACGGCTTCGGCTCGTCGCTGGTCGTCGGCGGCCTCGCGATGCTGCCGAGCGGTATCGGCATGCTGCTCCTGGCGCCCGTCGCCGCACGGATGGTGGTGCGGTTCGGCGGTGCGTCCACGCTCGCCGTCGGCGCCGTCGTGGTGGCCCTCGGCTGGGGTACGCGCATCATCTTCTCCGACTCGCTGTGGCAGATCATCCTGTGCAACACCGTGGTCGGCATCGGAACGGGTATCGGCTACGCCGCCATGCCCTCGCTCATCAACCTCTTCACCCCGCCGACCGAGATCGCGGCGGCAAACGGCCTGAACGCTCTGTTCCGCTCGATCGGCAGCTCGCTGGCCAGCGCCATCGGCGGCAGCATCCTCGCGGCGCAGACGGTGTCCGTCGGCGCCGCCGAGCTGCCCTCGCTCGAGGGTTACCAGGTGCTGTTCGCCATGTGCGCCGCCGCCGCCGTGATCGCCGCACTCCTGTCGGTGGCCATCCCGCGGGGCCGGTCAGCCAGCTCCGGCAGCCCTGCCAGCTCCGGCACGGCGGTCTGACGGAGTCACCCGGCACCCGGTATCCGGCACCGCACCGCACCCGTCACGGCGGCGGTTCCGGTGCCGGCGGTGCATATGCTCCGTGGCATGCGCCTTCACGTGGGCTGCGCGATGTGGAGCCACCGCTCCTGGCAGGGGCGTTTCCTGGCGCATCCGCTGCCGGCACACGAGCGGCTGCGCAGCTACGCCAGCTGGTGCAACGCGGTCGAGGGGAACACCACGTTCTATGCCACCCCGAACCGCGAGACGGCGCTTTCCTGGGCGCGGCAGACCGACCCCGGGTTCCGCCTCGTCGCCAAACTGCCGAAAACCATCACCCACGACCGCTGCCTGACCGACGTCGACGACCTCGCCCGCTCCTTCCTGGCCGCGATCGAGCCGCTCGGCCCCCGGGTGCACGCGGTGTGGGCGCAGCTGCCCGCGGCCTTCGGGCCGGCCGACGTCGGGCTGCTCGGCCGGTTCCTGAGCCGGCTCGGCACCGGCCACCGGTACGCCGTGGAGGTCCGCCATCCGGCGTTCTTCGAGAACCCGCGCGCGGCGAGCCTGCTCGCGTCGGCACTCGCGCCGCTGGACGCCGAATGGATCCCCTTCGACACGACGGTGTTCTTCCGCAGCCCGCCGACGAGCGACGCCGAGCGGGACGCCTGGGCCAAGAAACCCCGCACCCCCCTGCGCACCGAGGCGCTGACCGACCGCCCGATCGTCCGCTACCTCGGCCGGGACGACGCGGAGCGGACCGCCGAGGGCTGGCAGCCCTGGGTCGACGTCGTCACCGGATGGCTGCGCGAGGGCCGTTCGCCGACAGTCTTCATCCACACCCCCGACAACGCCGACGCGCCGCTGCTCGCCCGGCGTTTCCACGACGACGTCCGAGCCCGGGTTCCGGAACTCGAAGCGCTGCCGACGCCGATTCCCGCGGAGCCCCTGACGCTGTTCTGAGGCTTCGTGACCTCCGCGGTCCCCGCCATCTTCGGCCGAAATGCGGAAAAGGCGACCGGCAGTGCATTCCTGCTAATGTGCGTCGTTCCGTGTGGCGGGATTCCGGAGCCCCGGGATCCCGAACGAAGGGGTGGGGCATGGCGGAGGACCGCGAAAAAGCACCAGAGGAACAATCCGGAGTGGCCGCTTCCCAATCCACGCCGGTGTCGCCGCCGTCTCCGGAGGCCCCGGCCCAGGGGCCGGAGGTGGCATCGGTCGACCACGGGCCCGTGCCGCCAGGCGTTCCCGGGAGTCCGTGGCCGCCCTACGGCTGGTATCCGCCGCAGCCACCCGCGGCGCCCGCGGGCACGCCGGCGTGGCACGGCTGGCTGCTCGTCGTCATCACGGTGTTCTCGGCCGCGGCCGTCGCGCTGAGCGCACTCACAGCCGTCCGTGACGACCGCGGTGACCTGGCACGAGACCTCGCCTGGGAACTGAACGACACCAGCCCCGAGGAGGAGGGTTTCTACGGCCCGACGATGTCGGGTATGGGCCCGGTGTCGGGCGGGATCGCCGGCTGCCCCGAACCCCTGGGTGGTGTGGCGGATCTGGGTCCGCGGTCACCGGACGAAACGGACCCCGTCGTCGCCGCGGGCGAGACGGTGGTCCTTCGTTACGACATGCTCGACTGCGAGCAGCCCGTCTCCTTCAGCCTCACCGTCGACAACGTCCGCCGGCAGGCGACGGCCCCCGAAGGGGGATATCCGACGCGGCCCCGCAACGGCACCTACGTCGTGGTGGACGTGACGGTGCAGAGCCCGAACTACGGGTGGCCCGACTTCCTCACCTTCTCCATCCAGGGCCCCGACGGAAGGATCACCACTCCGCTCTTCTCGGATTCGATGTTCGGTGTGGATGTCAGCGAGCCAGGTTCCCCGACGACCACGACACTCGTCTTCGACGTCACCGACGGGTACGACCTCGTCCGGTTCGACGACCCGGGCCCGGGCAGCGTCTCCTGGCGCATCTGACCGCCCGCGAACCGAGGGCCCTGGCCGAGAGCACGTCGGCCAGGGCCCGCCGGGCGGTTCCGGAGCCGGGCGGCGCCGGACAATGCTTCTCGCGATCTTTGTCGGACGTATTGGCCGGGTACTGAGTAACCTGGCGCCGACCTGCTCCACCAAGCGTCCTGAAATGGGATAATCGGCGGGTGGATATCTGGAACAGTGATCGGCAGCTGTCCGCCGAGGAATCCGAGTTCGGTCGGCTGTCCGATGCCCTGCGGGTCTTGCAGGACACGATCAGTGGTGTTCGGCTCCCGGTGGAGGTGGCGGCCCGGGCCCGGCAGGGGATGGAAGAACTGACCGGCCTCATGAAGTCGTATTCCGTGCCGGAGGCCGTGCAGGCCTCGGGCCGGATTCCCGGTATCCCGGGCCGGGCGCAGGCGCTGCTCCCGGTGGTGCACGTCGACGAGGCCGACGAACTGCGCCTGGTCGGGCACGTGACCTTCGGCCGCTATTATCTCGGCGGTTTCGGTGCGGCCCACGGCGGGGCCATCCCGCTGATGTTCGACGAGATGATGGGGCGCCTTTCGAATGCCGGTGGTCGCCCGATGGCACGCACGGCCTACCTGAACGTGAACTTCCGCAACATCACCCCGATCGACGTCAGGCTGCGGGTGGAGATCCTGTTCGGCGGGGAGGAGGGGCGCAAGCGGCACATCACCGGTGCGATCTACGACGGGGAGACCGTGACCGCCGACGCCGAGGCCCTGTTCATCACTCTCCTGCCCGGCCAGCGCTGACCCGGCTCCGGGGCGGCTCCGGGGCGAACCCGATGCCGCCCCGGAGCTCGGGAGATGCTCAGGCCGGCCGGTCGGCTTTCGGCTGCCCCATGGTCGCGGCCGCCGCCGGGTCCGCGCCCGAGTCGGCGGGGGGCACGCCCGCGATGTCCGCGTCCACGTTCGGGGCGGGGCGGTGCCGGGGGATCAGCACGGCGGCGAGGGCCGCGCAGGTGGCGGCGCCGGTGGCGAGCCAGAAGGCCCGGGTGAAGGCGCCGTCGGTGGGCAGCGGGTGATCCGCGGTCCCGCTGGCCGCGAGCAGGGTGGCTACGACCTGCGAGCCGAGCGCCGCGCCGACCGAGCGCACCAGCGCGTTCACCCCGGTGGCCTGCCCGGTCGCGTCGGCCGGGGCGGACACGACGATGATGTTCGGAACCACCGACATGCTCAGGCCGATCCCGATGAAGACGACGCACGTCGCCGCGATCACCACGCCCTCACTGCCGTGGTTGACGGCCAGCAGGGCCAGGCCGGCGGCGGCGAACAGGAACCCGCCCATGAGGGGCCTGCGGGCGCCGAGCCGCAGGCTGACCCGGCCGGCGTTCGCGCCGATGAGCAGCATGGCGACCGAGGCGGGCAGCAGCAGCAGGCCGGCGCCGGTGGCGTCGAGGCCGAACCCGTAGCCGACCGACTCCGGCGCCTGCGCGATCTGCGGGACGAGCACGAACGCGCCGAACATGCAGGAGCCGGCCAGCAGGGTGGCGAAGTTGGTGGCCAGGATGACCGGGCGGCCCAGCACCCGCATGTCGACCAAGGGCTCGGCGACCCGGCGCTCGAACAGCCCGAAGCACACCAGGACCGCCAGGCCGGCGGCCATCAGCCCGAGGGTGCGCGGGCTGCCCCAGCCCCAGCTGGACGTCTGCGTGAGCGCGACGAGCGGCGTCGTCAGCCCGACGGCGAGCAGCAGGGCGCCGGGCAGGTCGATCCGGCCGGGGCTGCGGGTGCCGGACTCCCGCAGCAGCAGCGCGCCGACCGCCGCGGCGCCGGACATGATCGCTCCGATCCAGAAGATCCAGCGCCAGGACGCGTGGTCGAGCAGCAGGCCGCCGACGAGCAGACCGGCACCGGCACCGATACCGGCGATCGCCGCGATCAGGCCGATGGCGCCCGGCTGGCGGCGCTCCGGGAAGGTCTCGCGGATGATGCCGAAGCACAGCGGGAAGATCCCGCCGCCGGAGGCCTGGAGCACCCGCGCCGCCACCACCAGCCAGATGCTGCCGGCGAGCGCCGCCGCCACGCTGCCGACGGCGAACAGCAGCAACGCGACGACGAGGAGCCGCCGCCGGCCGAACATGTCGCCGAGCCGCCCCATGATCGGGGTGAGGATCGCGGCGGCGATGAGGTAGGCGCTGAACACCCACGAGACGTTCGCCGGGGTGGTGTGCAGCGCCTCGGTCAGCGTCCCGACCCCGGGGACGACCGTGGTCTGCGCGATGGAGAAGGCCGTCGCGGCCATCACCAGCACGGCCAGCGGGCCGCCGACCGACGGGCCGCCGACCGACGGGCCGCCGACCGACGGGCCGTCCCCGGCGGCGGGCTCCGCGGCGACCGCCGAGACCGCCGAGACCGCCGAGGAGGCTGGCTCCCGCTCCGGCGGCATCAGGCGGCGGCTTTTTCCAGGATGTGCACCCCGCAGGCGCTGCCGAGCCCGATGACGTGCGCGAGCCCGACACGGGCGCCGGGGATCTGCCGCTCGCCGGCCTCGCCGCGCAGGTGGTGGCAGATCTCCCAGATGTTGGCGATGCCGGTCGCCGCGATCGGGTGGCCCTTGGACTCCAGACCGCCGCTGACGTTGACCGGGATCGTCCCGTCCCGCCAGGTTGCGCCCGACTCGAAGAGGTCGACCGCGCCGCCGGGCTCACACAGGCCCAGGTTGTCGTAGTGCACCAGCTCCGCGGTGGCGAAGCAGTCGTGCAGCTCGACGAGGTCGAGCTCGCTCGGGCCGATCCCGGCCTGCTCGTAGGCCCTGGCGGCGGCCTGGCGGGTGAGCGTGTTGACGTCCGGCAGCACCTGGCAGGCGTCCTGCCACGGGTCGCTGGTGAGCACCGACGCGCTGATCTTCACGGCGCGCCGGCGCTGCTCGGGATCCATCCGTCGCAGCCGGCTGTCACTGACGACGACCGCCGCCGCCGCCCCGTCGCAGTTCGCCGAGCACATCGGACGGGTGTTCGGATAGGCGATCATGACGTCGTTCATGATCTCGTCGAGCGTGAAGCGGCGGCTGTAGGCGGCGAGCGGGTTGAGGGTCGAGTGCGCGTGGTTCTTCTCCGCGATCCGGGCGAACAGCTTGAAGTCCGCGCCGCCGTACCGGTGGCCGTACTCCAGGCCGATCTGGGCGAAGACGCCCGGCATGGAGTCGGTGCCGATCCGGCCCTCGAGCGGGGCGAGCGCGCCGAAGCGGCCCCGGCGTGACCAGGTGCCGTCCTCCTCCTTCGGCGGCGAGCCGAGCAGGCCCGCGCCGGCGAGCTTCTCGACGCCCACGGCCAGCCCGATGTCGGTCTCACCGGCCCGGATGGCCATGATCGCGACGCGCAGCGCGGTCGCGCCGGTGGCGCAGGCGTTCGCGACGTTGTAGACCGGGATGCCGGTCTGCCCGATCTGCTTCTGCAGCAGCTGGCCGAAGCTGGAGCTGCCGCCCGTCAGGCTGCCGGCGGCGAGCACGCCGACGTCGCGCATGGTGACGCCCGCGTCGGCGAGCGCGGCGAGCGCCGCCTGTGACGCGAGGTCGATGGTGTCCTTGTCCCGGTGCTTGCCGAACTTCGTCATCGAGATCCCGAGGATCCAGACGTCCTCCGCCATGGCTGACCTTCCGATCGTCTCCGCGAGCCTGCTGGGGTGTGCCGTGACCGGCACTGGACCGGCGCCGTGACCGGCACTGGTGCCGTGACCGGCGCTAGACCGGCTCGAACCCGTACCCGACCGCCTCGACGCCCGTGGTGTCCGCCCCAAGGGGAACGGTGGCCAGCCGCACCTTCATCCCGAGAGTGACGTTCTCCGGGCGCGGCTCGATGTTCACCAGCACTCCGCGCACCTTCGTCCCGCCGCAGTCGACGACCGCCGCCACGAACGGCACCGGGACGCCTGGCGGGGCCAGTGACACGATCGAGAACGTGTACACCGTTCCCTCCCGGGGGAGGTCGACCGCCCGGAACTCCATACCGCTACAGGACGCGCACGCGTTACGCCGGTCGAAGAAGCGTGCGGAACACCGCACGCACTCCTGGGCGACGATATGCGGCTCGTCGCCGAGAACCAGATAATCCACCAGCGGAATCCGCTCTGCCACGAACAACTCCCCGCGCTCGGGTGCGCGTCACGACGGCTGCGCGCGAATCCCGCCCGGAACCGGTGCCGGCGTATTGACGGCATGCCGGGAACCGGATAAGANGAATCGCTTCCCGCGCTATTGAAGACTGACCCGCAACTGCTCTGCTGGTCTGTGCAACTGCTCCGGCGCGTGTCGTGGCGGCGAATGGTCATCTTGGATTGGTCATCTTGGATTTGTCTGTCTGTATTTACACTAGGTTGAAGTACCTGTACTGTCAACCCGGTCGTGCGGAGGGGAGGACGGGCATGAAGGTCGCTCTTACGGTCAGGGACTTTCTGGAGCGCGCCGAGTCGGTGTATCCGGAGGCGCTCGCGGTGATCGACGAGCCGGGCCAGACGGGTTCGCTGGGCCGGCTGTCGTACGCGGAGCTCGCGGCGCGTGCGCGTGGAGTGGGGGAGGGGCTGTCGCGTCTGGGCGTGCCGGTCGGCGGCCGGGTGGCGATCGTGTCCCCCAACTCGGGCCGCTTCCTCACCTCCTTCTTCGGGGTGTCCGGCAGCGGGCGCGTGCTCGTTCCGGTGAACTTCCGCCTCGGGGCCGAGGAGGTGTCCTATGTGCTCCAGCACTCGGGCGCCGAACTGCTGCTGGTGGACCCGGACTACGCCGAGGCACTCGCCGACGTGAAGATCCCCCAGCGGCTGGTGCTCGACGGCGTGTCCGACGCGGAGCTCTTCGCTCCCACGGACCCCGGCGGCGCCGCGGACGAGTGGGAACCGGACGAGGACGCCGTCGCCACGATCAACTACACCTCCGGCACCACCGCGCGGCCCAAGGGGGTTCGCCTCACCCACCGCAACTGCTGGCTGAACGCCGCCTCGTTCGGCTGGCACACCACCGTCACCGAGCATGACGTGCACCTGCACACGCTGCCGATGTTCCACGTCAACGGCTGGGGCATGCCCTACGCGGTGACCGGCATGGGCGGTACGCACGTCGTCATCCGCAGGATCGACGGGGAGGACATCCTCACCCGGGTCGAGCGCGACGGCGTCACCCTCATGTGCGGGGCCCCCGCGGTGGTCGCCTCCATCCTCGATGCCGCCGCCGCCCGGGCCGAGGCCGGCCGCGAGATCCCCGGCCGCGACCGGGTGCGGATGGTGGTCGCCGGTGCGCCCCCACCCAGTGCGGTGATCGCGCGGGTGGAGGAGCTGCTCGGCTGGGAGTTCATCCAGATCTACGGCCTGACCGAGGCGTCGCCGCTGCTCACGGTCAACCGGGCCCGGCGCGGGTGGGAGAAGCTGCCCGCCGCCGAGCGTGCCCGGCTGCTGTCGCAGGCCGGTGCCCCGGCGCTGGGCGTGCGGCTGCGCACCGATGAGTCCGGCGAGGTCCTCGCCAGGTCGAACCACGTCTTCGACGGCTACTGGGAACAGCCGGTGGAGACGGCCGCGGCGATCCGGGACGGCTGGTTCCACACCGGCGACGGTGGCACGTTCGACGGCTCGTCGCTCAGCATCACCGACCGCAAGAAGGACGTCATCATCACCGGCGGGGAGAACGTCTCCTCCATCGAGGTCGAGGAGTGCCTCTACCAGCACCCGGACGTCACCGAGGCCGCGGTCATCGGCGTCCCCGACCCCAGGTGGGGCGAGACGGTCAAGGCCCTCGTCGTGCTGCGCCCCGGGTCCGGGGCGACCCCCGCGGAGCTGATCGAGTTCTGCCGGTCCCGGATGGCGCACTACAAGTGCCCGACCAGCGTGGAGCTGAGGCCCGCCCTGGAACGCACCGCCACCGGCAAGCTGCAGAAGTTCAAGCTTCGCGCCCCGTACTGGGCCGGCCGTACCCGCGAGGTCAACTAGCATGGCCGGGCTCGCGGGTGTCCGGGTCGTCGACTTCGGGCACCAGATCGCCGGCCCGGTGGCCGCGCTGCTGCTCGCCGAGGCCGGGGCGGACGTCGTGCACGTCGACGCCCCGGACGCCGCGCGGGCCCCGGGCCCCATCGACCCGTACGTCAACCGGAGCAAGCGGCGCATCACCCTGGACCTGCGGCACGCCGCGGACCGGGCGACCGCGCACGACCTCGTCGCCCGGGCCGACGTCCTGGTCGAGAACTTCCGGCCCGGGGTGATGGACCGGCTCGGTCTCGGGCCGGGTGCCGTCCGCGCAGCCAACGAGCGCCTCGTCTACCTGTCGCTGCCCGGCTTCGCCGGCGACGACCCGAAGGCCCCGCTGGCCGCGTGGGAGGGCGTGATCCAGACCGCGGTCGCCGGCTACCGGCCGCTGAGCGAGCACTGGGATCCGTCCGGTCGTAAGAAGGCGACCGTGGCCGACCCGACGGCGCCGCTGTTCACGCCGATCACGACCGCCTCCAACTTCGGCGCGCTGATGGGCGCGGTGTCGGTGGTCATGGCCCTGATCGCGCGGGAGCGCACCGGCCGCGGGCAGCAGATCCAGATCCCGCTGGCGGAGGTGTTCACCGAGGCCTACAGCACGATGCTGGGCATGCGGGTGTACGAGAACCCGTTGATGGGTGACAGCCACCTGCTGAGCGACCTCACCTACCGGTGTTCTGACGGTGGTCTCATCGATCTGTCGCCCTACTCCAAGTTCGTCATCCCCCTGCTGGCCGCCGCCGGGGTCGCCGAGGAGTGGGAGCGCCAGGGCCTGGTCGACATCGCCGGCCGCGGCTTCTCGATGGAGCACCGCGACCGGGCGATGGAGATGTTCGCCGAGCTGGTGCGCAGCCGTCCCGCGGCCTGGTGGGACGAGGTGGCGGCCGCCGCGGAGATGCCGGTGTCGATGGTTCGGACCCCGGCGCAGTGGGTCGCGACCGACCACGCACGCGAGTCCGGGGCCGTCCTGACGCTGGACGACCCGGTCGCCGGCCCGCTGGTGATGCCCGGGCGAAGCTTCGACCTGGGCCTGGAGCCGCCGCCCCCGCGGCCGCGGCACCTGCCCGACTCCGACCGCGAGGACCTGCTCGCCGAGATGCTGACGGAGCTGCGCACCGAGCTGCGCGGCCTCGGTCCGGCCACCGGATCGCGCGGATCGCACGGGTCAGACGGATCCGGGGCCGCCGGATCCGGGGCCGCGCGTCCGGGTGGCCGGCGGTCGGTGGACCTGCCCCTGGAGGGGTACACGGCCCTCGACGTCAGCCAGGCGGTCGCCGGCCCGACCGCCGCGCGGGTGCTGGCCGACTTCGGCGCCGACGTCGTCAAGGTCGGCAACCCGGTGCCCGCCGTCACCGACGGCATCGTCGGTCAGCTGCACCGGGGCAAGCGCACCATCCTGATGGACGCCCGCAGCTCCGCCGGCGGTGGCCTGCTGGGTGACCTCATCCGCGACACCGACGCGCTGGTCACCAACTTCACGTGGAAGTCGCAGGCCCGGTACGGCATCGACTACGAGCGGACCAGCGGGATCAACCCGGGCCTGGTGCACTGCTCCATCACCGCCTACGGGCGGCGCGGGCCGTGGGCGCACCGGCGCGGCTACGAGAACCAGTGCAACGCGGCGACCGGCATGAGCTGGCGCTACGGCGCGCGCTTCGGCTGGACGCTCTACCAGCCGACCCCGATCAACGACGCCGACACCGGCATCCTCGGGGCCTACGCGGTGGCCGTCGCGCTCTACGCCCGGCTGCGCGGGGCGGGCGGCCAGGCGGTCGGTGCGTCCCTGGTGCAGGGCTCCACGTTCCACCAGGCGGTGCACCTGATCGCCGAGGCGCAGGACCCGACCGGTGCCGGCGCCGGCCCGGACACCCTGCGCAACGAGTACGGCGCCAACGCCCTCTACCGCTTCTACGCCGGCAGCGACACCTGGTTCTTCGTCGCCGCCACGCCGCCGGACCTGCCCGCCCTCGCCGGCCTGGTCGGCCTTGAGCGTTCGGAGGACCCCGACGGCTGGCGCGACCCGGGTGGTGCCCTCGCCGACCAGCTGGCCGCGCGGTTCGCCACCCGGCCGGCCGCGCACTGGGTCGAGGTGCTGACCGGGGCGGGCCTCGGCGCGCATGTCGTCGTCGCGATCGACGACGCGGTCGAGTACCTGCACGGCCGCGGCGTCGTCTACTTCGAGCGCGGCCCGCACGGGGCGGACATCGCCCGCCCCGGCATCGGGCGGTGGCTGTCGGAGACCCCGCCGGTCGTGGGCGCCAACCCCGGGGCGGTGGGCTCACAGGCCATCGAGATCCTGACCGGGCTCGGCCTCACCGAGCCCGAGATGAAACAGCTCGCGGAGGACAAGGTCCTCTGCCTGCCCGACGGGCTTCCCCAGCTGAACCGGCTGACCTGAGCTCCGCTGGCCGGGTGCCGGGTTCGGCCTCACCCCGCGCACCCGGCCAGCCGGCAGAGGTCGGCAGAGGTTGGCAGAGGTTGGACGGATCAGGCGCGGCGGCCCACCGCGCCGCAGTCGTGCAGCTCGTCGATGAGGTCGGCGCTGAGCCCGGCCTCGGTGAGCACGGCGCGGGTGTGCTCACCGACCGGCGGTGGCGGGTAGGTGGCGGCGGGCGGGCGCTCCTCGGCCGCCGCACCGTCGCGCAGCCGGATCGGGGAGCGCGGGACAGTCAGGTCACCGACCGTCTGCAGCAGTCCGCGGGCCGCCACATGCGGGTCGTCGGGCAGGTCCTGCCCGCGGTTCACCCGGACCACGCTGGCGCCGAGCGGGCCGAGCTCGGCCACCCAGTCCTCGGCCCGCCGGGCCCGCAGCGCCGCCGCGACCCGTTCGGTGGCAGCCTCGGCGTCGTCCCAGCGGTGCAGCGACCCGGCCAGGTCGTCCAGCCCGAGCGCCCCGCACAGCGCCGCCCAGGTGCGCGGCTCGGCGGCGGTCACAGCGACCCAGGTCCCGTCCGCGCATTCGTAGACGCGCCGGTCGGGACCGAGCGGGACCCCCCGGGGCCCGCGGTCGATGATCCCGTCGGCGGACGACAGCAGCCACGTCGCCGACTCGGAGAGGCTGATGTCGAGCTGGGTGCCCGTGCCCGTCCGGTCCCGCTCGCGCAGTGCGGCGAGGATGCCGACGCATGCCATCAGCGCGCCGACCGGGATCGGCAGGATCAGCTGCGGATGCCATGGCTGCTCCGGGTTCAGCGCGGTCAGCAGGCCGGAGTGCGCGGCGAACGACAGGTCGTGCCCGGACCACTGGGCGTACGGCCCGTCCTGCCCGAAACCGGTGATCGAGCACCAGATGAGCCGCGGCGTCCGGGCGGCGGCGTGGCCGTAGCCGAACCCACGCTCGTCCATCGCCCCGGGCCGCTCGTTCTCGACCAGGACGTCCGCATGCCCGGCCAGGGTCCGCAGGACGTCCAGGCCGCGCGGGTGCCGCAGGTCGAGCGCGAACGAGCGCTTGCCGCGGTTCAGCCCGATGGGCCCGTCGAACAACCGGCCCTTCGGCGACTCGATCCGGATCACGTCGGCGCCCAGATCGGCGAGCAGGACGGTGCAGAAACCGCCCGGCGGCAGCCGGGTGAGGTCCAGCACCGTGACGCCGCTCAGTGGCAGCTTCGGGGCCGGGGCCGGGGCCGGGGCCGGGGCCGGGTCCGGGGTCGGGGTCGGCTCGGGCATCGATCTCTCCTTCGACGGTCGATGGGCGCGGCGGCGCCGTCCGGTGCGGCTGGCCCGGCGGACCCGGTCCCCGGCGGACCGGGTTCTCAGCGGATTCTGGGCAGCACCTCGTGCTCGAAGAGCCGCAGGCTCGACCAGGCCAGGTCGATCGGCATCCCGCCGCAGAGCGGGTGGAAGTTGACGAACGGGGTCCGCGACGCCGTCAGGTCCGCCACCAGCTGGTCCGGAGTCAGCACACGGTACTGGCCGGTCTCACGCAGCGCGTCGATGTCGGGCACGGTGCGGTAGGGATTCGCCAGGCCGTCCCGCGCCTGCCAGGCGCCGTACGCGTTCGTCTGGTACAGGAAGTAGGGGCCCATCTGCTGCCAGCCCTTCTCCGCGTCCTCGGCCAGCGCCACCGTCCTGGTGGCCCCGATCGGGCTCGGGCCGGGGTCGGGGCGGCCGAGCCGCAGCACCTCGTCGCGGTAGAACTCCCAGACCGACGGGTCCGTGGGCAGGAAGCCGTCGGCGATCCGCGCGGCCCGGCGGGCGGCCGGCTCGCTGCTCCCACCGAGGCAGATCCACGGCCCGCCGGGCTGGTGCGGCCCGGGTGTGAGGTGGACGAGCCGGCCGCGGTACTCGAAGGGCAGGCCGGTGAACGCCGCCTTGAGTGTCGTGACCATCTCGGTGACCCGGCTCGGTCGCTCCCGCATCGGCACGCCGAAAAGCTCGAACTCCTCGCGGACGTAGCCGCCGGCGATGATGACGTCGACCCGCCCCCGGCTCAGGTTGTCGAGGACGATCAGGTCCTCGGCGAGCCGCAGCGGGTCGTGGAACGGCGCGACGATCGCCGCGATGCTGAAGCGGATGGTGCTCGTGCGCGCCGCCATCGCGGCGAGCATCGGGATCGGGCTCGGCAGGTAGCCGTCGTCGCAGCCGTGGTGCTCCGACAGCGTGATGGTGGAGCCGCCGAGCCGGTCGGCCCACTCGGCGATGTCCAGCGCCGCGGTGTAGCGGTCAGCTGTCGTGGTCCCCGCGAATGCCGGGTTGCGGAAATCGAAGCGCAGCGCGAAGCGCATGGCCAGTCCACCTTCCTGCGGCACCGGCCGGCGCGGTGCCCGGCGGAGTTGCTGCCCGGCGACACCGCGTGCGGCTGGTGGGACGCGTGCGGCTGGTGGGACGCGGGCGGCCGGTGCGCCGGCCGGTGTTCTGGTCAGATCCGGTGGGTACCGGTAGGCCCCATCCGCCCGGTACCCACCGAGCATGTCCCGGGCGGATCGTGCGTGCCCGGATGGGGTTCGGTGTCAGTCGGCGAGGAAGTTCACGAGGTTGTCGCGCATGATCTTGCGGATGGTCGCGTCGTCCAGGTGCTTGATCAGCGAGACGTACTGCATCGGGTCGGGGATGCCCTCGGAGTGCGGGAAGTCGGACCCGAAGACGAGGACGTCGGAGCCGACGGTTTCGATCGCCTTGGAGACGTTCTCCTCCGGGAACGGGGCGATGACGCACCGCTCCTTGAAGATCGACGACGGGCGGCCGGGGAGCGTGCCCCACTTCGGCTTGCGGCCCAGGAGCATCGCGTGGTCGAGCTTGCGCAGCAGGTACGGCAGCCAGACGGTGCCGAACTCGGCGATCAGGACCTTGATCTTGGGGAAGCGGCCGAAGAGGTTGTGGTAGAACATCGCCGTCACGGTGTCCATGATCGGGCGGTCGCCCCAGTAGGACACCCACTGGAAGCCGTTGAAGTGCTGGTAGCGGGCGTTCGGGTCCTCGCTCCACTCGGCGCCGTGCCGGGCGTAGGTGCCGCCGAGGTGAACGGCGACCCGGATGTTCGCGTCGTTCACGAGCTGCCAGAACGGGTCGAAGTAGGGGTCGAACGGCGAGCGCCCGTTGTAGGCCGGCCCGGGTAGCAGGTCGACGAGCCTGGCGCCGCGCTCGAGGCCCCGCTTCAGCTCGGCCACCGCGTAGTCGACGTCGTACAGCTGGACGGGAACCGGGACGAGGATCCGGTTCTCGTGGGCGAAGCCCCAGTCCTCGTACAGCCAGTCGTTGAACGCCCGGTTCACCGCGTAGCCGGCCTCGACGTCGCCGCGGCGGAAGGCGCTCTCCCAGCCGGTGCCGACGGCGTGGAGCACCGCGACCTCGACGTTCTGCATGTCCATCAGTGCCAGCCGCGGGTCCTTCTTCTCGAAGGCCGGGCGCATCGCGTTGTACCGCTCGACGAGCTGGGCGCGGCTCAGCTGGTCGAGGTCCTTCATCGGGTTCAGCTTGTTGAGCATCGCGCCGGGAATCGGGATACTTCCCTGCATCGCGGGGAGCTCCGAGATGTCGACGCCACCGTGGCCGCCCTCGGGCTGCGAGTGGACACCGAGCGTGCGCCGCTCGTGGTCGGCCTCGTCGTCTTCCTCGTGTTCTTCCTCGGTGAGCATCCGCGGCTCTCCGGGCAGCCAGGCCCGCTCGGTCATCTCAGCCGAGAGGTATCGCGTCACCGCGTCCGCCGGCGGGTACAGATGATGATCCGCATCGAAAATGCCGTAGGACAGGCTCTGCTCAAGATCGGCGACATAGATTCCGCGCGTCCCAAGCTGAGGGGTCTCAGTCAACTCGCCCTCCAGAGAGTTCATCATGGCCTTCAGATTTGAACCGAGTCTAACTCTGGTACAGGTTCGGGCGCTACCCCATCCGCGGTTCGCGGCCCCCTACGCTCCGGTCCGAAAACCGCGTACAATCCGCCCTCGCAGCCATCCGTCCCCCGTGGTATTCCGGCGTGGCCGAGGAGCGAGATCGTGGGTTGCGAAGATTTCTTATCCGGTTGGCTGACGGCCGCCCGGCACGGGCATGTGGGCGCTTCAGGCCGCGGCCTTGCCCGATAACGTGACGGCGGTCACCTGGCCACAGCGCGTGGACGCGCTGGCCGCGATTCACCCGGCTGCCGTCGCGCTTTCCACCACCGCCCGCGGCGGCGAGACACTGCGCTGGGAGGACCTTGCCGAAGCGAGTCGGCGCACCGCTGCCGGCCTTCTCGGGCTGGGTGTTCGTCCGGGCGATGTGGTGTGTGTCGAACTTCCCAGCCGCGCGGCACATGTGGTGTGCGCGCACGCGGCCTGGCGGGCCGGCGCGACGGTGCTCCCGCTCCGCCCGGACCTGCCGGAGCGGGAACGCGAGCGGATCCTCGCGGCCGCCCGGCCGGCCGTGGTCATCGTCGGCCGGCCACCCGTCGCCGCTGGTGAGGTCACTGTCGGCTTACTGGACGCCGAGGGCTACCTCTACATCGCGGACCGGCGCACCGGCATGATCGTGAGTGGCGGAGCCAACGTCCGCGACTACTGCAAGGAACACATCGCGGCCTACAAGGTCCCGCGGACCTTCGAGATCGTCGACGATCTCGGTCGTTCCGAGTCGGGAAAACTCAACCGGCGCTCCCTGGCCGAGGCCCGGGAGCCGGAGCCCCCGGCGGAGGGCGGGCGGGCAGCCGGGTCAGCTCGGGAGAGTGACATCGGGGTGCAGCCCCGCCGTGACGATGGCCGCCCGGCGGTACAGAGCCTGGTTGAGCCGCCCGAGCCGGCCGTGTGACCACTCCATGATGGAGTCGACCACCAGCGCCTCCAGGATCTGTGACATCTCCCCGGGCTCGATCTCCTCGGTCACCTCGCCCTTTTTCTGGGCCTTCGCGAACACCTTCTCGAAGGCCTCCGCGAAGGCCGGCCCCTGATAGGAGACGGGGGCCCGGTGCGGGCGCCGGAACTCGGCGAGCGCACGGCTGACCGCGGCCGGTGGCGTGCCCTTGATATTGCGCGCCAACGCGTTCAGCATCATGCGCAGGGAGTCGTCGAGACTGCGGTCGGAGCGGACACACCGATCCGCGGTGTCGTTGAGGAGGGTGGCCGTCTCGACACCCATCTCGAGCAGGATGTCTTCTTTGTGGGCAAAGTGGAAGTAGAACGTACCCTTTGTCACCCCGGCGGCCTGGCAGATTTCCTCGACGCGTGTGTCCTCGATACCGGTCTCGAAACCGCGTTCGGTCCACAAATGCAACGCGGAACGGACCAGGCGGCGCCGGGTCTCCCGGGAACGCTCCTGCAGGAGACCCGCGCGCCGCCGCGGCTCAGGCGAAATGCTCACCTTCCGGAGTATACCGATGGCGCAGGGGTCATCGACAGTGGGCGTGATACATCCGATGTCCCCGAGACTTCCGCCACATCCGATCGCATCACCCCTCCGTCCGTCACCCGCTGAACGCGGGTGAACATCGCGCCTTCCGTCTCAGCTATTGTCCAGCCACTGCCGGGCGCTGCGCTGTACCTCGTTGAACGGCTTGCCCCGGTCGAAGCTCGGCTCCCGGGGCAGGCCCAGCACACGTTCGCTGATCGCGTTGCGCTGCATCTCGTTGGTGCCGCCGGCGATCGACCAGACCCGGCTGTTCAGATAGTCCAGCGTGGCCCGGCGGCCGTCATCCTCCCGCCAGACAAGTGGGATCCCGCGCCCGATTTCCAGCGCAAGGCGCGCCCGTTCCGGGTTGTACACACCGGCGGAGAGCTTCCAGTAGGAGGCGATTCCACTCGCCGGCTTGTCGCTGGACCGCAACAGGCCGGTGATCCGCCGGCCGAGCTGCCCGCGGGCCCAGTCGGCGGTGTGGATCCGCGCCAGTGCCTGGCGCGCGACCGGGTCCTGCGCGCGGCCGGCGGACCGTGCGAGCTCGACCAGGAACGGGTCGATGTCGGCCGGGCCGACCTCGGGCAGGTTCACCGGGTCGTCCCGGCCGGCGCCGCGCTCGACGAGCAGCATGGTCTGCGCGACGGTCCAGCCCTGGTCGACCTCGCCGATCACGTCGTTGTCGGGGACGAAGACGTCGTCGAGGAACTCCTGGCAGAACTCCGCGCCCCCGGTGATCTCCCGGATCGGCTGGATCGTCACGCCGGGCGCCCGCAGCGGCACCGCGAACCAGGTCAGGCCGCGGTGCTTCGGCGCGTCCCAGTTGCTCCGGGCCAGGCACATGCCGAAGTCGCCCTCGGTGGCGCCGCTGGTCCAGATCTTCGAGCCGGTGATCAGCCAGCCGCCGTCGGTGCGCACCGCCCGGGTGGTGATGCCCGCCATGTCCGAGCCCGCGTTCGGCTCGGAGAACAGCTGGACGAACAGCTCGTCGGCGGCGAGGATCCGCGGGATGTGCCGGGCGAGGAACTCCGGCGAGCCGTGCCGGATGAGGGTCTGCCCGACCGGGCCGTAGGTCGTGCCCCCGGCGTGGCCCAGATCGGGCAGCCGGTAGGGGATCGCCTCCAGGGCGAAGACGCGTGCGTGCGCGTCGGTCAGGCCCTGACCGCCGTACTCGCTGGGCCAGTTGATCCCGGCGTAGCCAGCCTCGTAGATCTTCTTCTGCAGCGCCCGCTCGGCACGGAAGTCCTCCTCCGTGTGCGCGTCGCTGCCGCCACGCCCGCCGGTCTGGCCCGCCTCGCGGCGCTCGAGGTTCGCGGCGAGCCAGCTGCGCGCCGCCAGGCGGTACTCCTCCAGGTCCGGCTCGGCGGCCATGACCCCTCCTTCGTTCCCCATCGCGGTCAGACCCCGGCCAGCTGGCAGACCCGCTCGCGGTGCCAGGTCGGCGAGCCGTACAGCGAGGCGTCGGTTGTGAGGCGGCGCAGGTAGAAGTGGAAGTCGTGCTCCCAGGTGTACGCGATCCCGCCGAAGTGCTGCCAGCAGCTGTGCGCGACCTCCACCGCGGCGTCGCCGACGAACGCCTTCGCCAGGCTCGTGGCATGCGCCGCGCCGTGGACGTCCCCCTGGACGGCCCGCGCCGCGGAGGTGACCACGGCGTGGCTCATCTCCACCGCGAGGCTGCTGTCCGCCAGCTGGTGCTTGACCGCCTGGAACGAGCCGATGGGACGTCCGAAGGCGATGCGGTCCTTGCAGTACTGAAGGGCCAGGTCGAACAGGTACTGCATGGCCCCGGCGGTCTCCGCGGCGCTGAGCACCCCGGCGATCCGCAGCTGGGCCTCGACCGTGCCCGCGGCCGCGCCGGGCGTTCCCAGGACGGCGGATCCGTCCACCTCGACGTCGTCGAAATGGATCTCGCACAGCCGCCGGCTGAGGTCGAACCCGGACAGGACCTCGACGCGCACTCCGGGCGTCGCCACCGGCAGCAGGAACTGGGTGGGGCCCTCCGGCGCGGTGACCGTCACCAGCAGCCACTGTGCGGTCTGCGCCTCGACGACGAGACCCTTGCCGCCGGTCAGGCGGTACCCCCCGTCCACCGCCCGACACTCGACGCCGGCCGTGCCCGACCAGTCCCCGGCCGGGTCCGCGACGGCCCAGGCGACCGATGCCTCGCCCTCGATCAGACTCGGCAGGATCTTCGTGACCTGCTCCTCCGAACCGTCCCGGGACAGGGCCGCCACGGCGACGTTCGTGTCGATGAAGGCGCCCGGCTGCAGGTACCGGCCGCGCAGCTCGGCGAGGACGGCCGCGTCGAGGAGCCCGTCACCGGACACCGAGCCCCCGCCCAGCGACTCGGGAGCGAGGAACGCGAACCAGCCCAGCTCGGCGGCCTCGCGCCGGTACGAGGCATCGACCTCGCCGCCGGCGTCGATCAGCTCACGTAACGCCGGCAGCGGCAGGCGCGACTCGATGAACCGTTCCGTCGTCTCCTTGAGGAGGCGTTGGTCCGGACTGAGATCGGGATCCATTCCTGTTCCCTTCGGGGCTGTGTCGGCGCAGCCGTGCGCTGCTGCGCATTCCTCGGCTTCGCGGCCCGCGTGATGGTGCCACTGTCGCTGCCGCCGGAATGTGCGGGTTTTCTGGCAGACCGGGCATTCCGATGTGCCGCGCCGTCACATGTTGACCGAATAGCCGCCGTTCACCGGATAGGTCTGGCCGGTGATCCACGACGCCGCCGGGCTGGCGAGGAAGGTGATGAGGCCGGCCACGTCGTCGGGTTGCCCGAGTCGGGGAACGATGTAACGCTTCAGCTGCCGCCGCACGCGTTCGGCGATTTCCGGCGACTCGCGTGCCATGTCCTCGAGGCCGATGGTGTCGACCGTGCCCAGCGCGACGTTGTTGACGGTGATCCCGTCCCGGCCCACCTCGCGGGCGATCGCCCGGGTGAAGCCCGCCGCTCCCGCCTTCGCGGCGGCATACGGTGCCATGTGCGGCTCACCCACGCGGCCGGCGTCCGACACGATCGTGATGACGCGCCCGTCGCCGGTGGCGATCATGTGGGGGAGCGCTGCGCGGGTGCAGTTCATGACGCCGTAGAGGTTCACGGCGAAGTACCGGTCCCAGTCGGCCGGCTCGGTGTTCGTGAACTCCCCGAGGCTGACCGAGGGCCCGCGCCCGCCCGCCGGCGCGGCCTCCAGCGCCGGGGGGCCGGCGTTGCCCGCGTTGTTGACCAGGATGTCGACCTTCTCCGTGCCGATCGCCCTGGTCACCGCCGCGTAGTCGGAGACGTCGAAGGGGCTGGCCAGTGCGGACCCACCCAGCTCCTCGATCTCCTTGGCGACGAGGGTGGCCCGGTCGGGCACGTAGTCGTTGACGATGACCCGGGCCCCGGCCGCGGCCAGGCTCAGGCAGATCGCCCGCCCCACGCCCTGGCCGCCCCCGGTGACCACGGCCGATTTGCCGCCCAGATCGATGGTGAAAGTCACGTGTGGTGGCTCCCTTCCGCGGTGAGCGTGGAAACCGGCCTGGATGCCATGGTCCGAGACGCCATGGTCCGACACGACCTCGCTCGCACACCATAGTTAGACCGAGTCTAACTATGCAAGAGTCCGGAACGACTGGATCTCCATCTCCTGAACGGCCCGCGCCTCTGTGGCCACCGTCCATCACCGTCCCGCCACGCGCCGTCCGGCCGCAGCCCCGTCCCGCCGGCTCGCGCGCCACGGCCACCCCCGCTCCAGGGTTGTGTGACCTGCCTCCACCTGTTAAAAAGAGGACCCCGCTAAATTTGACTCAGTTTAAACTCTGGCCGCGGGCGGGCGGAATGGGACAAACCACCCTTCGCGGCCGGTCGCCGGACCGGGCCAGTCCGGAACACACACGCGCCCGCATGGGAAACAGCCCCATACGGGAAACACAGCCACGCGGAAACACCCCGTGCCGCCCTGCCCCGGGCCGGGCCACCCGCGAGACACATCCACCGCGCGACCCGACCACTTCACCGGGCCGGCCTACCGGCCTGTGCGCAGTGACCACATCCGGGAAGGGAAATCACGTGATAATCCGCAAGGCCCTCGCGGCCATGGCCGCGGCCGGACTCTTATCCGCCGCCCTCGTCGCCTGCGGCGACGACGGCGACGACGGCGGCACGACCAACGCGGCCGGGCTTACCGGCGCACCGATCACCGTGCAGGTGTTCACCTCCCTGAACAGCGTCACCCCGCACACCGAGTCCTACGAGGGCGCCCAGGCCGCCGCCGCGGCCGTCAACGCCTCCGGCGGCATCAACGGCCGCCCGCTCGAGGTCGAGGTCTGCGACGCCGGCGAGACCGACACCCCGGCCAAGGCCATCGCGTGCGCCCGTGATCTCGTCGCCGACCGCGACGTCATCGCCGAGGTCGGCGACTTCCAGGCCTTCCAGGAACAGACGAACACCATCCTGAACGAGGCCGGCGTCCCGAACATCGGCCCACCGCCGCAGAGCCAGTCCGTCCTGAACTCCCCGAACTCGTTCCCGCTGTCCGGCTCCGAGGGCGCCGCCATCGCCACCGTCCTCGCCGACGCGGGCGCCACCGACATCCAGGTCGCCTACACGAACGTCGCGCAGGCGGCCGCCGCCGTGCAGTTCAACACGGCCGCCCTGCAGAAGGGCCGCGGGCTGACCATCAAGGGCGGCATCCCGATCGACGTCACCGCCACCGACCTCACCCCCGCCGTCACCCGCGGCGCGGACGGCGACGCCGTCGCCCTCGCGATGATGCCCACCCACTTCGCCGCCTGGCTCACCACCACCCAGGCCGGCGACTACGACCAGAAACTCGCCGCGAGCAGTTCCGTTCTGCGCCCCGAGACCCTCGAGGCCCTCGGCGACAAAGCCGACGGCGTGCTCGTCGCCTCCGGCCTCCCGCTCGTCGCCAGCGACCAGGAAGGCATCGTCCGCTACCGCGACGAGATGGCCAGGTACCAGCCCGGCAAGAAGCTCGACCAGGTCGGCCTGCAGGGCTGGCTCGGCACCTGGGCCTTCGCGCAGGTCGCCCGCACCATCGACGGCGACATCACCCGCGAAAGCGTCCTCGCGGCCTTCGGCAACCTCACCGACTTCAACGTCTTCGGCCTGCTCCCCGAGGGCTTCAACACCACCAGGCCCTTCACCGACCTCCCCCGCATGCCCCGCCTCTTCAACAGCCAGATCATCGAGGGCATCGTCAAGGACGGCAAGGTCGAACAGACCAGCGACGGCTACATCCCCATCTTCACCAGGCCATGACCCACCAGGCCATGACCACCACACACGA
>NZ_KB893712.1 GCF_000374165.1 Parafrankia elaeagni | reverse complement strand
CCGATCGTGCGGGACCACACCCGCCGCACCGTCCGCAACGCGGTGAACGTCGTCGAGTAGGCCCGCGATTTCGTGAGCCAGTGGCCACCGAACCCCATTTGGTGGGCCCAGCGCAGCAGCCGCGGGACATCACCGGAGTCCCGGCCGAGTGCCGCATCCAACGCCGCCGTGAATGCCGGGTCGTGGCCGAGTCGCCAGCAGGTCTCCACCAGCCGCCGCACGTGGGGCGCCAGGACCAGCCGGCCGAGTGCGGCCAACGACCGCACCGGATGATCCAACGCCCCACCGGCCGCTGCCGACTTGGTGATGTACTTCGCGAGATAGTTGCTGACTCGCCCGACGTCGGTGGGACCGTCGAGCGCGATGCGCCGGATGTCGACCTGGACACCCCAGCGCACCGCCCACCCGTCATCGGCACCCGTGCCCGTGCCCGTGCCGTGGGTGAGCGCGTCCGGATCGGGAGCAGGGACCGCAACCGACCCGACAACATCCCGCAGAGCGTCCGCGACCAGCTCTCCATCCGCCCACCCCGGGGGAGCAGAACCAGGCCCGTCCGGCCCGTCGACCCGGACCACCACATGCAGGTGCACCACGCCCCGTGCCTGCATCTCCGCGACCTTCACGAAGCTCAACCGCGCCGAACGGCGAAGCCCCGCCACGGTCAACCCGGCCGCCGCCGCCACCGCGGATTCCGTCGCGTCGCGGGTGGCCTTCCACAGCCGGGGGACGAGCGCGTTCCAGGTCACCGACCGGCCATAGGCGTAGCAGTCCGGGCAGATCGGGGAACCGAGCCGGGAATCATCCTCACGGTGCCGCTCATGACAGCCCGCCGCACGGCCATGCGGACACAGCCCCCGCCGGGGGTGACACGCCCGCACCGGACCGGTTTTCCCGCCCTGTTGACGGCGGGAATGCACCGGGCCGAACGACGGCGCGGTCAGCGTGACGAACCACGCCGGATGCCCGGTGACCGTCTCCGGCACACCCTTGCCACCCGCCAGCCCGGCCAGGACCAGCCGCCGCGCGTCCCGCTTGTACACCGCCGAGCAGGCCGGACACGCGCTCTCCCGCCGGTTGTTGCACCGCACATGCAGCACCCCGCCCGGTTGATCCGAGCTGGTGAACGCCCGGCGGATCTCACCCGTAGCCGTATCAACATGGTCAACATGTCCCGCCAGGCGGATCGGACGGGAACAGCCACCCGCGATCGACCGATCGTCGGGGGAAGCCTCACTCATGATCGTGTCCCTGTTTTCGGGCACGGCGGGAACCGGCCCGGCACGAACGCCAGGCCGGTCACGCCCCTGCGACGAGAAGGAGAGGAGGGGCTTTCGGGCTAGCTCTGCTCAGGGGGGCGCTGACGGCGCGCGAACCGTTCCCACAGCGCCTCAGACGCGGGACTTCCGTCATCCGCTGTCGGTGGAGGCACCGGAGGCAACGCCGGGGGTGGGGGAAGCGGCAGGCGAAGCGGAATCGTCGGGTCGTCATCCACGCCGTACGCGCTCAGGTCAGGCACCCAGCCGCCAGCCGCCGCAGCCCCCGCCGAGGATGGCGCCGGGGGTGGCACGGGTGGAGGTGGGGCGGCAGGCCGTACCGGTGGGGGCAGTGCCGCCGTGGGCGGGACGAGGCGGGGCAGCTTCGGTGCCGGAGCGCTGTGCGGCAGCGCCGCCCAGGCCGGGGCCGCCCACTGCGGTGCCTGCCCGTACTGCGCCGCCATGGTGTGGATGTCCTGGTCGTCCACCCACGCGGCGCGCACCCGCACAGGGGTGGGATCGCCGTCTTCCAACACGTAGCCGACACCCGGCAGCGACATCGGGATCCGGTCGGTCCACGCGCCGCGCAGGTAGGCGTCCTCGCCCAGCACCAGGTTGGCTTCCGCGGCCTTCATCCGTAGCGCAACCCGGATTTGGAACAGGTCCCGGAACGGCACCACATCCTTACGCGGGTCCTGCACCGCGCCGATCACGACGACCCCGGCCGCACGGCCCTGGGATAGCAGCAGCGACAGCGCCCCGGAGATCCGCTGTTTGGTCTCCCGGTCCGCCGCATAGGCGGTCAGCGCGGCGATCTCATCCACCATGATCACGATCAGGGGGTGTTTCCGGGTCGGGGTGTGCAGCCGGGTCCGGCCACGGAGCCAGCCCGTCCGCCGCTGCATCGTGCCCACCGCGTCTTCGAGTAGATCCGCGATGCCCTCGATATCCGTAGCGAAGTGACGGAACAGCGGTTCACCGAACCCCAGCTCCATCCCGCCCTTGGGATCGGCCGCCCACACCTGCACCAGCCCCGAGCGGATCGCCACCGCCAACGCGCGGACGATCGACCACAACACCGACGCCTTACCCGCACCGGATGCGCCAGCGACAAGGACATGCGAGCCACGGAGCCGTAGCAGCCACGGGCCGCCGTCCTCACGCCGCCCGACCGGCACCGCATCCAGATCCGACAGGTCATCGCCGCCGCCGTCGAGGTCCACCGCGCCGACCGTGGCCCCGAGCGCCTCCCGGTTGACCAACACCACATCCGCCCGCCCGGCATGCGCCAGGTCCGCAGCGATCCGCAGATCACGGCCCCCGAGCGCCGCCGCGAGCTTCAACGCGACCCGTTGCAGATCGTTCACGTCCTGACCGGGACGCAGACGAACGCGGAAGGTCCGCCCCGCCGCGGTACGTCGCACCCGCCGGATCCCCGGAGAACGCCCCGCTACTTCCAACCCGGACGCCCGACACGCCGCCGACCAGCGCCGCCGCAGCCGCCCGACCCCCAGCCAGCCGAGCACCGCGCGTCGCCACGGCGCGACGACCAGGACCAGCACGGCGAGCACGCCGAGCACGACCATGCCGCCGTCCGCGCCGAACAGTCCGGCCAGCTGCCCGCGCAGCCACACCAGCCCGCCCAGCACCCCCAGCTCACGGCGCCACCCCCACAGCGTCCGGGCCCCGTACTTGAACGCCAGTTCCCAGACCGAGGGACGCAGCCGTAGCCGGAAGTTGTCCGGCCGCAGCCTGCCCGCCCGCACCTGCAACACCGGCACCACACCCACCACCCTTCACATGAAGATCAGCCAGAACCGGGAAAGGGCACGGCGGCCCGGCACATCACCAGACCGCCGCCCCGTCTACTCAGC
Source organism: Parafrankia elaeagni (assembly GCF_000374165.1). Lineage (GTDB taxonomy): Bacteria > Actinomycetota > Actinomycetes > Frankiales > Frankiaceae > Parafrankia > Parafrankia elaeagni. Next base: position 159,110 of record NZ_KB893712.1, on the reverse strand, counting down.
CCTTCGAGGGCGACCCGACCGCCGGCCGGACCGACGCCGCGGAGTAGGAGATGCCGTGACGGCCGCCCATCTCCCACACCCGCCCGACCAGACCCGTGATCACCACGGGAGCGCCGACCTGCACCGTCGGAGCCGCACCCGCCACACGAACGTTGACCACACTCGCCGTGCCGTCCGACATTCCGAACGCCACCGGCACCTGATACAAAGCCTCGCCGTCCGTGTTAGCGCGCTGGCTCTTCTTGTCCATCTCCATCACCGGCGCCGCCGGACCCATCGCCAACGTCACCGTGAACGCCGCCACGTCGATCGGAATCACACGCATCAGAAAACCTCCAAGGGTTGTCGAGTGGGGGGTGCCGACCGGCTTTCATCGTCCTTCAACGATCCACCGGTCGAAGAGGAAAAGGGCAGCCGAGTTTGCGGAAAGTTGCAGGACAGAACACGGACCGGAGAAGGAAGGGAATCGGACCGCCGCCAGCGGATCGCCGTTCTACGGCCGGTGCTGGTCGTTTCGGACCGCGTGGAGTACCCGGCAGACCTCCACCGCGAGCCCGAGGACCAGGCCGTCACGACGGGCGGGTTTCTGCAACGCCCACCCGGTGAGCCCCAACACCGCCGCCGCGTGCTCACGCCGGACCCCGAGGGGTTGCCCGCCCATCCCGTCCGCCAGCCCGAACAGCGCAGCCACCGCCACACCCTGAACCCCGCCCAGACCGGCCACCGCCAGCCGGAGCAGTCCTTCCGCCGTGATAGCCCTGATGACCAGGGGGGTTGCGTCGTCCGGGGCCAAGAGTCGAACCAGGTCCGGGGCGTGTTCCACGAGCGCCTGCGCCCGCGCGCCGTGCCGGACCGTGCCGTCCAGCTCCACCCACACATCCGCCAGCTCGGGGAGGGTCACCGCGACACCTCCACCCGGTCCACGCGGTCCGCCGTCACCGACACCGGTGCCAACGGAGCCGGATCCGGCCGAGCGAGAACCCCGACCAGCGCCATCACCGAGAACGACGCGACCGCAACACCCACATTCAGAGCCAGCAACGCGGCCCAGAACAGAATGCGCTGTCGCCGGGCGATGTCCTCCCCCATCAGCGGATCACCCGCGCAGCCACCGCGCCCGCCGCCACCGTCAACGACCCGAGGACCAGATACGGCGCCGTCTCGAACACCCACTCCACCGCCGCGAGCACCAGATACAACGCGCACATCGCCGCGCAGATCTTCGCGAACGTCCACCACAACGACCGCCGATACACATACCGAGCCACCAGGAACCACCTTCCGAGGAAAGAACGTGACGCCCCATGCGGGGCATCTGGCGGGGCGTTTCCCGCCGTGCACGCAGAATTCCTCGAAACGCTGGCAGCGCGCTGCACCCATAACCGGCCGCTAACCAGCATCAAAGCGGCACAGGAAAGGCGCTCAACCGGTATCAGCCCGCCACCGCGGCCGGCACCCCACTGGCACACGACCGGCATACGCCCAGGTCAACCACCCCGACGCGCGCACCGCCAGCCAGCACCCCCGCAGCACACCCCATCGGGGACCTACAGCCCCGATTCGCCTCTTTGTGAGCTGTACCACAAAGCGTCGGGGGTGGTCGCTGGGTGCCGTAGGCCGGGCCGTGGGAGTCTCAGCGCGGGCCCACCCCCACTTAAGTGCCAGTCACACCGAGAAAGTTTGGGCCGGACGGAGCGGCACATTCCGACACCGGCGGGCACTGGCGGACACTGGCGGGCACTGGCGGACACTGGCGGACACTGGCGGACACTGGCGGACACAACGTCACGGATCCGAACAACGGCCGTAGCGTCCAGCGACCTGCGATAGCCCCCGATGGTGGGCATCCTTGCTGCATGCAGACACCCCGGCACTCACAGGCCCCAGCGCCCCGCGCGCCGGAAGACGGAACCCGGGCACCCCCGCCAGGACGCGCACCGCACCGGATCAGACAGACCGGATTCGGAGAGACGCCAGGTGATCACAGGGTGCGTTGCTGGAGGCTAGTGGATGCAAACACCGCAACACGTGGGTCAACGTGTCAGAATGCTCAGCGTTGCCCCGAACCCCCGCGTTCCGGGCGACACACACGAGAGGAGGGAACGGCGGGGGAAAGCGGGGGCCGATCAACGGCCCCAGCCAGACCGCACATGACGACCGAACACCCGATCGACGTCCCGACGCTCACCCAGCACCTCCGGAAGGCAATGCGCCACGGCGTCCGCGCCACGCGCCTTGCCACCCACGCGCCACACCTGGTCGACCTGCTCACCCCCAGCCACACCGGCAGCCCCGACGAACGGGCCATCGCCGCCGAGCAGATCATCCGTGACGCGATCGAGCCTCTCGGAACCGACGTCAGCGCGGCGATGCGGATCATGCTCGGGTTGGAACCCGGAACCTGGCACAACGGCATCGAAGACCGACGCAAACGCGCCGCCAAACGCATCGGGATCACCCCAGGAGCCTTCCGCCGACCCCGACGCGAAGGCACCTACCTCCACGACATCGCTTGGGAGATCTGGCAACAGCGACGCAAAGCCGCATGACCCACACACCACCACCCCGCGCACCACCAGCACACCCCACAGCCCCGGGGCACCCGCCACACCAGCGGACGAGCCCCGGGGCTGTCCCACGTCCCCACACCGAAGACGACCCCGGACCACATCCGCCGGGGGAGCACGGGGAAGGTCGCGGGGTCGTCAGTCGAGGGAGCGGATCGAGTAGAGACCGCGGATTTCAGATGTCCCCCTCTGGGTGCTCTTCGGCTATCCCGCCGTTTCTTCCTGGACGTAGCGGGCCAGCACATCTTCGATACGGTCGATCAGCCGGAAGTCGAGTTCGGTGATCTGCTGCCCGGCGCTGTAGGTGGTGAGGCTGAACGTCAGTTCTCCCCAGTGCAGTTCGACGTCCGGGTGGTGCTCCAGTTCCTTCGCGGACTCGGCCACGGCGCCGAGTGCCTCGATCGCGGCGTAATACTCCACGGGGAAGGTCTTGTGGATCTCCTCGCGGTCGGTGGCCTTCACCCATCCGTCCAGCGTGGCCAGACGTCGGGTGACCTCCTCGGCCGACAGCGGGTCGCGTAGTCCCATGCTCGTTGTCCCTTCCTACAGCGTGACCAGCAGAGCTTTGACCTGTCGTCCAATCTCATGGTCATGCCACGGCGTGAGGTGCTGCCAAACTCCGTGGAGTTCCTGCCGTAGCCGCGCCGAACTGGTCTCCTGGGCAACGGTGACGGCGTGCGTCACGGCGTCCGCGGCGGCCTCAGGGTTTCCGGCTTGGGCGTGCGCGGTGGCCTGCCGCGCCCGGTACACGCCCTTGTCTCGGCGGGCTGTGGAGGGCAGGGCCGAGATGACCTGCTCCCACAGCGGCAGGGCCTCGCGGCCGAGGCCAAGCCGGTTGTAGCAGGTAGCCCGCTGCACTTCGATGTAGCCGGGGGTGCGCCGGCAGGCGTTGAACCAGGGGTAGTCATCGTCGACGCGGGCCAGCAGCGCGGCAGCCTTGTCCAAGGCGTACTCGGCACCGCGTCGGTCGCCGATGAGGCCGTAACCGTGGGCGGTCTGCTGCATCGCCTGTACCCGGACCTTCGCGCACAGCCCGTTCTCGTCCGTCAGGGCCGCGCTGGTCAAGTCGAGAGTGCCAGGTCCGTCCTGCTGGTCGGTGCAGATCATGGCCTTGTTTGTCAGGGCGTGCCGGACGAGCTGGGTATCTCCCACCCGGTGGGCGAGTTCGAGTGCCTGGTTCGCCCAGTGCGACGCGGTCACGAGGTCTCCCGCGTCCTGGTAAAGCCAGGTCGTCAGGCCCGCGTAGGCGACGCTTGTGCGCAACAGGGCGTGCCGTTCGGGCCCCCGGGCGACGCGCAGGAACTGCCGGATGAGTTCCTGCTGCACCAGCACCGACGGAATCACGGCGTGTGGCCCCAACGCGGCGTCGGCCCGGTAGTAGCCGTCAAGCTGGGCCACCAGATACTCGATGGCCTCAGGTGCGACCTGCTGATACGACGCAAGAGGCATAACCGTGCCACCGACTAGGAACCCGGCACCGCTTCCCGCGAGGAACGTGCGCCGATCGATGGCCACGATGACCACCTCCCCTACGTTTGCGATCACCCGGTATGGGTCCGCCGGCGGAGCCGCGCTGTCTCCCGGCGGTACCCCGAGGATGTCGGGAACCGCCGGTGCGGTGGGAGAGACAACCGGGGCAGGGGCAGAGGTTGCCTCGTTGGGGCGCTGTCGTGGGAGCTTGAACCACAGCAGATCTTCCGGGATGTGCAGGAGCTCAGCCCACCGGATGAGTTTCGTAAGGTCAGTCGCCGGCTCACCCGATTCGATGCGGCTCAACTGGGTCTGGGTGATGCCCATCCACCCGGCCACCGTCTCTTGTGACAGGGCGACGGTGTGATGAGGGTGGTTGCGGTAGGCCGCGATCACCCGGCCCATGTGCCACTCATCGAGGGCGTCCTGAAGCTGATCGGAGGCGGTCCAGAATCCGGCCGGTACCTCTGGCGCAGCCGTGCCCTGTTCTCGCGCCCGGCGCTGGCAGGGCCCGCACGATCCCCGGTCGTTGTCGCGGGCAAGGCGTGTGCCGCAACGGCAGTAGCGAGAATCGTCTACCTGGTTGCTCATCGCAGGGGCGCCCCTTCGTGACCTCCCATGCCCGGACGGTGCTTGCGCAGTCTATCCAGCGCCGCGGATCACTCATACCTACGACGCATGGCGCCTATGCGTGCCACGTCTAGTGATCACGAATCGTTGATCTCAAACTTACCTCCAGGCCCCGAGGCCGGGTCGAGGAAACCGTTCTTCAGATGACAGTGGTGGGCTCCTCGGCCTCGGGCGCCGCTCCGGGCCGGACATCGAACGAGGGAGAAATCGGGCAGTGGAACGGATGAGCGGAAGCTGGTCGGGCGCCCCGAGGCTGCCCGGCGATCTTCCTTTGAGGTTGCTGCGATTGCAGAGCGACGTTGCCGTCACCGCAATGGAGGAGCTGGAAAGCAAGCTCACGGGCTACAAGGGCTATTTCCCCGCCGAGCCCCTTGAGTACGCGGCACTACTGGAACGAGTGGAGAACGCTACGGAGGAGGTCCGGTGGATCAAGGATCAGATCGAAAAGATCACGGGCAGAGAGGAGCGGAATTCGGGGAGGTACTTGCCCGGCACATCCGACCCTACGCTGTCCTGAACGGATACGGCGTACAGGTCGCCATCTTCGCCACCTGGGATGAGGCCCACGTCTGGGCACACGAGAAACTACAGAACCCTGACGTTATCCTACCATTGGAGGTGGAGGATCGGACGCAGCGGATCACGCGGCGAATCACACGGGAGACGTGCGAACTCATCGCGTGGACGATTTTCACGAAGGTCGGTGGCTGCGAGCCGATGAACGGGGAGACCGATGCATCCCCTGGCAACCCCGACGAGAATCAGGTCCACAGCAACCCCCCTGCATAATTCCGTCCTGGATCTAGGAGTCGACCGAACGTGGACGAGATGGACGGCAGGCTGACCCTCGACCGCCCCACGCACGCGACGATCGTCGCCGAACCTTCGACAAAAAGACGAATTGAGCAGTACTTCCTGACGATCAACAACTCATTCCCGTCAACGCGTGAGGTGGCGACCATCGTCGTCACTCATATGCTGCCCGACCGACCCTTCTTCCTGGACGCAGTGGCGCACGGGAACGACCTGATATCGATTCTCCCCAAGCCGAAGTCCTGTGACCCTGGGACACGGGCTGCCGTCAGCAGCCGGTACCACTGCGATGACCTGGAGCGTGACCGCTTCGTCCATCCGGCGAAAGTTCTTGCGTACATCGAGGAGCGGGCCGCGGGTCGAGACCTCGCCTTGCTGGATATCGGCGGCTACTTCGCGCCCGCGCTGACCTCCCTGTGCCGACAGTTCAGCGGGCGAATCGTGGGAGTCGTCGAGGACACGGAGAACGGGTACCGCAAGTACCTTTCGTGCGGAAAATTACCCTGCCCGGTTTTCTCGGTAGCCCGCAGTCCATTGAAACAGCCGGAAGACTATCTGGTGGGTCAGTCCATCGTGTTCTCTACCGAATCGCTCCTCCGAGAACACGGGGACATCCTGCACGGCCGCGAGACCTGCGTCATCGGCTACGGCAAGATTGGCCGCAGCGTGGCGAACACCCTCCGCGCCAAATCGGTCCGCACGACCGTGTACGAGACGGACCCGGTGCGTGCCGTCGAAGCCATGTCGCACGGCTTCGCGGTGAAATGGTCAAAAGCCGAGGCGCTAGGCCGCGCCGATGTCGTCGTATGCGCCACCGGCAACCGAGCGCTGGAGGGTGAAGACTTCACCTACCTACGGCCCGGCTCCTACGTGGCGTCTGTGACGTCGTCAGACGACGAACTTAACCTCGCCTCGCTCCGAGGAACCTACCGCATCGAGCGGCTCGGCCCGCACCTCAGCCGCATGACCTCGTGGAACCATCATTTCTATCTACTCAATGATGGAAATGCAGTCAACTTCGTCCACGGTGCCGCGGTCGGCCCGTTCATCTTCCTCGTCCAGGGCGAGATCCTCGCGGCCCTCGCGCTGCTGTCGTCGGGACAGGTCATGGAGCCGGGCCTACACGAGGTCGGCAACCGGGAGCGTGAAATCATCGCCCGGTCCTGGCTGCGATGCTTCAACGAGGAGTGAACGCCCGTGCCCGTTACGAATGACAACATCGCCAAGACGATCAGTGCGCATCTCGATGCGCACCCGGAGGACACGGAGTCCCTGGCCCCTCTACTGGAAACGGCCCGCGGAAGCGATGCACCCCTAGCTTCCAGGACGACCGCACCCGGCCACGTGACCTGCGGAGTGGTCGCAGTCACACGTGATCGCCGGGTCCTCCAGATCCACCACCGCAGCCTGAACCGATGGCTCCTGCCCGGCGGGCACATCGAGCCGGATGACGCCTCGCTTCTGGACGCGGCCCTACGGGAGCTGGTCGAAGAGACAGGGATTCCCCGGACCTGGGTCAGCCCTGTCCTCGAACGGCCCGTGGACGTGGACGCACACGTGATCCCGCTGAATCCCGCGAAGCGGGAGCCAGAGCACATCCACTACGATCTTCGCTTCCTGCTGTCCATCGATCCACCAGCTGGCAACGCCAACGTGGCGCTGCAACTGGAAGAGGTCACTGACTACCGCTGGGCCCCGTTGACCGAACTACCCGGCCGCCTGGGCGAACGTACCCGAGTTACGCTTCTCATCCGACCGTGAGTTGGTCACTCAGGACCACAGAGATCAAAAACGGCGACCGTGACACCCTCTGATGTAGAGGGTGATCGCCGTCGCTAATGTTCTGTACAATCTGAACGCAGCCGATCAATGGCAACGGCCGACATCCGAAGATCGGATGCCGGCCGTAGAGCTGGCCTGTCGAAGCTACGTGCGCACCGGGCGATGGTCGCGGACCATGTCCGCCAGTGCCACGACGGACCGAGGGTCGAGCCCGAGGATCTCCGAGGACAGCCGCTCACCGGTTGGACCGCCCGGAATCCTGGTCAGCAGCACGTGAAGAGCTTCCTGAAAGGAATTCCACGCGGGCATCGCCCACGTGCCGTCAGGAGGCACCCACCCGTCACCGCCACCAGACGCCGGCAGCCGGTCACCCAGCGTCCGGAAGGTCAACAACACGTCCGTGTGACCCGGAGCAACCGGGCGATGGTCGGTGTAGATGGCCCGCGGCAGGGTCGCCGTGGCGTCGACGAGATCCCGCAGGAGCGCGCCAGCCGCGACCGTCACCTCATAGACCCCGTGGGCGCGAGACGTCACGGCAACGAACCGGTGTCCGTCGAACGGGTTGCGCCACCTACCCGGACCGGACGGCGGAATACTAGACATGGGTCACCCCTGTTCACGCAGGTTGTGATCAAGGTTCCGGGGTTGGAGGTGCAAGCTCTGCCCCGGAACCGCCTATGACAACAACTATAGGACGCCGCGTCCCATAGTTCCGGTGAACGAGGAGATGCGTGTCGGACGAAGACCCGTTGATCGGCTATCGGGAGATGGCGGAACGGGCTGGCATCAAGCCAGGCACGCTACGTAGCTACCGCAATAAAGGTTTGCTCCCCGAGCCGGATGACCTGTCGGTGCCCGACCGACCCAGATGGAAGACGTCGACGGTCGAGGCGTGGCTACTCGGCCGACCAGGGCGGGGCACGCGCACAGACCTCAAGTCGACGAGCGCCACCGATTGATCATCCGGCATGCGCGGCGTGCCGCTCCAAGCCCAGGTGGACCGGCCCGGCGGCATACGCGCGACTTCACCAGCATATGTGATGCACATCACATATGTAGTTTGGCCATCGACGACTACGGCCCGCTGCCCGCCGCGGTCGCGAGAGAGATCGCGATGCGGCCAGGCTCCACGTGGCGCCGTCTTCTCACCGACGCACAGGGCGCGCTGCTGGAGGTGGCCGAACGGCGGCTCCCCAGCCCCGGCCAGGTACGCCACGTCCGGGCCCGGAACCGGCAGTGCGTCCATCCCACCTGCACCCGCCCGGCGACACGCACCGAGACCGACCACACCGTGCCCTACTCCGAGGGCGGGCCCACCCTCACGATCAACCTGGGCCCCTGCTGCAAGCGTCACCACCGCATGCGGCACCGGCCAGGCCGGCTGTGGAGGGTCCGTCAGCCCACCCCCGGGACATTCGTATGGGCCGGGCCGTCGGGAACCACCACGACCTACCCGTACGACTACCTCACCGGCGAGGAACAGCTCCCCCCGAAGGTCCGGAACGAGTAGCTCCTGGCCGCGCAGCTCCCGACGCAGGGCAGCTGACGACGCAGGGCAGCTGACGACTCCCCCGTTGCTCGGGTGTGACGCCCGGTGCCCTGTCCGACACCGGGAGAGCCACGATGGGATCGTCAGCGGAGGGCAGGATGGTCTTCGCGACAGCGCGGGGGACCGCGACAGCGCAGGGACGGGGTGTCGGTGCAGGCAACAGGGACGGGGCAGCTCCGGGCAGTGCCGAAGAAGGTTCGGACGGTCACGGTCGGCGGGCCCGGTGCGTCGAACGAGGTGCTCGTGGTCGGGGAGGGAGAGCCCGTCATCCTCGCCGCGCACGCCTGGGGCGCGTCGGCGCGGGTGATGCTGCCCACTGTTCTGAACCTGCCGGGCACGAAGGCCGTGGTGAACTTCCGCGGCTACGGCGGTTCGTCGCCGCGGCCCGACGGCTGGACATACCCCGAGCTCGCCGCGGAGCTGGCCGCGGTCGCCGATGCGGTCGGGGCGACCTCCGCCATCGGGCAGAGCATGGGGGCCGGTGCGCTGATGGCACTCGTCGACCGGGAGCCGAGCCGGTTCGAGGCACTGGCGCTGCTGCTGCCGCCGGCGCTGGACGAGCCGATCCCGCCGGATGTCGGGGAACTGTTCCGCCGGATCCACCTGGCCCGACACGGTGGCGACCCGGACGAGCTGCGCACCGAGATCGCGGCGTGCATGTCCCCGGAGCTGCTGTCGGTCCGCGGCGCGGACGCGTACCTGCGGGCCTACGCGCTGATGCTGGCGGCCTGCACACCGCCGACGCAGCGCCCGGGGAACGCCCCGGTCACCGACCGTGGGCGGCTGGCCCGGGTCCAGTCGCGGGTGCTGGTCGTCGGGCAGGACGGCGACTTCATCCACCGCACCCTGGTGGTGGGCGAGGTCGCTGCCGCCCTCCCCCATGCGAGGACGCATGTTTTTCCCGCCACAGCTCCGATGTGGAGCGACCGGCGTTCGCTGCGGGCGATGCTGCGCGACCTGCTCACCGGCGGCCCGGAGGTCGTTGCGCAGGCCGGGCCGGAACCCGGGCGGGAACCCCGGCGGGACGTCGGGCCAGGGGTCCGGCTGGACGTCGGTGCCTCGCGGGGCACCGTGTAATGTCGGCAACCAAGTCGAGGGGCGCTGCAACGGACCCTGGTTCTGTAACGGGCTCAGGTCCGCCACGCTCGGCCGGTACCACTCCGTAAGGGCGCCTCCCTCAACAGGGAGGTGTGTGTCATGGCGGGATCCGAGGTCCTCGGTAGCGCGGTTGTCAGCAGTCCCGATGCCCAGGCGGCCGGGGCCGGCGGGCAGGTGCTGCGGGAGCTGTTGGCACAGCGCGTGGTCGTGCTGGACGGCGCGTGGGGCACGATGCTGCAGAACGCCGGCCTCACCCCCGCCGACTACCGCACCGAGCGGTTCGCCGACCACCCGAAGGACATCACCGGCGACCCCGACCTGCTGAACCTGACCCGGCCGGACGTCATCCTCGACGTGCACCGGCAGTACCTGGCCGCGGGCGCCGACATCACCACGACGAACACCTTCACCGCCACCGGCATCGGCCAGGCCGACTACGGCCTGGAGTCGCTGGTGCGGGAGATGAACGTGCAGGGTGCGCGGCTGGCCCGCCAGGCCGCCGACGAGGCCGCCGAGCGGACGGGCACCCCCCGGTTCGTCGCCGGGTCGATCGGGCCGCTGAACGTGACCCTCTCGTTGTCTCCGCGGGTGGAGGACCCGGCCTACCGGGCGGTGACCTTCGACCAGGTCCGGGACTCCTACGCCGAGCAGATCGCCGCGCTGGCCGAGGGCGGTGTCGATCTCCTCCTCATCGAGACGATCTTCGACACGCTGAACGCGAAGGCCGCGATCGCCGCGGCCCGCGAGGTCGCCCCGCAGCTGCCGCTGTGGATCTCGGTGACGATCGTCGACATGAGCGGGCGGACGCTGTCGGGGCAGACGGTGGAGGCCTTCTGGAGCTCCATCGCGCACGCGGAGCCGCTGGTCGTCGGGGTGAACTGCTCGCTGGGCGCCGAGGAGATGCGCCCGCATGTGATGGACCTGGCCCGGCTTGCCGGCACGTACACGGCCTGCCATCCCAACGCGGGCCTGCCGAACGCGTTCGGCGGCTACGACCAGACCCCGGAGGAGGCCGGCCGGCTGATCGGCGGCTTCGCGGCCGAGGGCCTGGTCAACGTGGTCGGCGGCTGTTGCGGGACGACCCCGGCGCACATCGCGCGGATCGCCGACGCGGTGAAGGGCGCCGCGCCGCGCCCGGTCCCCGAGCCGCCGGACCGGACCCGGTTCAGCGGCCTGGAGCCGTTCGAGATCGGTCCGGACACCGGGTTCGTCATGATCGGCGAGCGCACGAACGTGACCGGCTCGGCCCGCTTCCGCCGGCTGATCGAGGCGGACGACTACCAGGCCGCGATCGACGTCGCCCTCGAGCAGGTCCGTGGCGGGGCGAACCTGCTGGACGTCAACATGGACGCCGACCTGCTCGACAGCGAGCGGGCGATGACGACGTTCCTGAACCTGCTGGCGACCGAGCCGGAGGCCGCCCGCCTGCCCATCATGATCGACAGCTCGCGCTGGAGCGTGCTGGAGGCGGGCCTGCGCTGCGTGCAGGGCAAGGGCGTCGTCAACTCGATCAGCCTCAAGGAGGGCGAGGGCCCCTTCCTGGAGCAGGCCCGGCGCATCCGCGACTTCGGCGCCGGCGTGGTCGTGATGGCCTTCGACGAGCTGGGCCAGGCCGAGACCACCGAACGCAAGGTGGCGATCTGCGGGCGGGCCTACGACCTGCTCACCGGGCAGGTCGGCTTCCCGGCGACCGACATCGTGTTCGACCCGAACGTGCTCGCGGTGGCCACCGGCATCGCCGAGCACAACGGCTACGCCAAGGCGTTCATCGACGCGCTGCCGCTGATCAAGGAACGCTGCCCGGGGGTGCGCCTCTCCGGCGGCATCTCGAACCTGTCGTTCTCCTTCCGGGGCAACAACGTCGTCCGCGAGGCGATGCACTCGGCGTTCCTGCTGTACGCGGTGCGCGCCGGGCTCGACATGGGCATCGTCAACGCCGGCCAGCTCGCGGTGTACGCGGACATCCCGGCCGACCTGCTCGAGCTGGTCGAGGACGTGCTCTTCGACCGGCGGGACGACGCCACCGACCGGCTCGTCGCGTTCGCCGAGACGGTCAGCGGCAGCGGCACGAAGCGGGTGGTGGACCTGTCCTGGCGGGAGGCCCCGGTCCGGGAGCGCCTCGCGCACGCGCTCGTCCACGGCATCGTCGACTTCATCGAGGCCGACACGGAGGAGGCGCGCGCCGAGGCCGCCCGTCCCCTCGACGTGATCGAGGGCCCGTTGATGGACGGGATGAAGATCGTCGGCGACCTGTTCGGCGCGGGCAAGATGTTCCTGCCGCAGGTGGTCAAGAGCGCCCGGGTGATGAAGCGCTCCGTCGCCTACCTGGAGCCGTACATGGAGGCGGAGAAGCAGGCGCTGCTCGCCGCCGGCGGCTCCGCCGACGCCGACCAGGGCCGCCGCGGCAACGGCCGGGTGGTGATGGCGACCGTCAAGGGCGACGTCCACGACATCGGCAAGAACATCGTCGGCGTGGTCCTGGGCTGCAACAACTACGAGGTCATCGACCTGGGGGTGATGGTCCCCGCCAAGGTCATCCTCGACACCGCCGTGGCCGAGGGCGCGGACGCGGTCGGCCTCTCCGGGCTGATCACCCCGTCCCTCGACGAGATGGTCTCGGTGGCCGCCGAGATGCAGCGCCGCGGGCTGAAGCTGCCCCTGCTGATCGGTGGTGCGACCACCTCCCGCCAGCACACCGCCGTGCGCATCGCTCCCGCCTACGACGCCACGACCGTCCATGTGCTGGACGCCTCCCGGGTCGTCGGCGTGGTCTCCGACCTGCTCGACGACGACCGGGCGATCGAACTCGCCGCGCGCACCCGCCAGGAGCAGCAGGAACTGCGGGAACAGCACGAGAGGCGCCAGCAGCAGCCGCTGCTCACCTTCGACCGGGCCCGGGCGAACCGCGAGCAGGTCGCGTTCGACGATCTGCCCGTCCCCGACTTCACCGGGCTGCGGGTCGTCACACCGGCACTCACCGAACTGCGCGCCATGATCGACTGGCAGTTCTTCTTCCTCGCCTGGGAGCTCAAGGGCAAGTTCCCGGCGATCCTGGACCAGCCGGTCGCCCGCGAGCTGTACGACGACGCGAACACCCTGCTGGACCAGATCATCGCCGACGGCGGCCTGCGGGCCGAGGGTGTGTACGGCTTCTGGCCCGCCGTCGCCGACGGCGAGGACATCGTGATCGACACCGCCGTGATCGACACCGCCGGGGTGAAGACCGCCGAGGCGGGCGCGACCAGCGCCCCGGCCGAGGGCGGCCGGCTGCGGCTGCCGATGCTGCGCCAGCAGACGGCGAAGCCGACCGGGCGCCCGAACCGCAGCCTCGCGGACTACGTGGCACCGGCCGGTGACCATCTCGGCGCGTTCGCGGTGGCCGTGCACGGCGCCGACCGGCTCGCCGCCGGCTTCGAGGCCCACCAGGACGACTACCGGGCGATCATGGTGAAGGCGCTGGCCGACCGACTGGCCGAGGCGTTCGCCGAGTACGTCCACCTGGAGGCCCGCCGGGCCTGGTTCGAGCCGGACGCGCAGCCGGAGCTGGCGGACCTGCACGCCGAGCGGTTCCGCGGGATCCGGCCCGCGTTCGGCTACCCGGCGAGCCCGGACCACAGCGAGAAGCAGGCGCTGTTCGCCCTCCTCAAGGCCGACCGGGTCGGCATGGCACTGACCGAGTCGTTCGCGATGACACCCGCCTCCGCGGTGAGCGGGATCATCTTCGCCCACCCGTCCGCGCGGTACTTCACCGTCGGGCGGATCGGCCGCGACCAGGTCGAGGACTACGCCCGGCGGCGGGGCATGAGCATCGGCGAGGTCGAGAGGTGGCTGCGGCCGAACCTCGCCTACGACCCGGCGTAGTCACCGGGCGTCCCAGCAGCCCCCGCCGCCCCCGCAGCCGCAGGCCGACGTGACCGGCTGCGGCTGCGGGGGCGGCTGGGGCTGGTCAGCCGGTGAACTCGCTGATCTGCATAACCGGGGTGATCGTGGTGTAGTTCACCAGGTCGGAACTGATCTCCGAGGCGTCGGAGCTCATCGCCTTCTTCAGGTCCTCCATCGAGGCGAAGCGGAAGTGCGCCGCCGCCACGTACGGCCCGCGGATGCCCCGGTCGACCTCGACCTCGGTCAGCCCCCACATCCGGCAGGCCATCGGGATGTGGTTGGTGACGTAGTACTCGTGGTCGAAGGTCGCGCCCTCGCTCCTCGGGTACAGCACGCTGAGCCGGATCACGGTATCGGCCTCCTCGGTCCCCGGTATCCGCCCGTCAGGACACCATCTGTACAGCTTCTCCCAGGCCACCGGTCCGGCGCATCCGTCCCGGACCGCCTCGGTGCGCGTCGGTGCGCGTCGGTGCGCCTCGGTGCGCGTCGGTGCGCCTCGGTGCGCCTCGGTGCGCGTCAGTGCGGGCGCTGGGCCGCCGCGGCGCCGGCGAAGTAGTCCAGCGTGGCCCGGGTCTTGGTCGGATGCGGGCCGGTGAGCTCGACGCCGTGGGCGCGCAGGACGTCCGCGGTGCGGGCACCGACCCGCAGGGCCTCGGCGGGCAGGCAGCGGGTCGACAGCTCGAGGAGGCGGGAGCCGTCGGGGTAGGTCCACCGCTCGACGAGCAGGCGGCGGTCCAGGCCCGCCACCCGGATCTTGGTCCGGCCGGCGTCGACCGGGCCGAACATCACCAGGTCCTCCGGCCGGACACCGGCGGGCAGGCGGGACGACAGCAGCCGCAGCTGCCGTCGGGTGAACAGGCGGTGCGCCGCGCGGCGCCGGGCGATGACACGGGCGACGTCGTCCGCGCCGAGCCGGGCCCGCAGCGCCCCGGAACACACGTAGTAGCCGGGCATCCCGTCGACCTCGACGACGAAGTCCCGGGCCCGCCGCAGCCGCCGCGGGATGTCGGCGGGGACGACCGGGCGCAGCTTGACGACGGCGTCGTCGGGCCCACCGGCGATGCTCCGGATCCGGGCCACGGCCCCGTTGCGGTGCAGTGCGTGGTCCGGGGTGTCGAGGTAGCACACGCGGAGCCTGCGGGCCCGGGTGAAGTCGACCCCGAGGGCCTCACAGGTGCTCCCGTGCGCGTGGGCCGGCACGATCAGCTTGAGCTCGACCCGGTCCACCTCGCTGGCGAGGGCCAGCAGGCGGTCGAGCTCGGGCTCGGGAAGCTGCCAGAACTGCTGCGCCGCCCGCCGGCGGCCCGCCGCCCGGGCCCCGACCGGTGCGGCCGCCGCGGCAGACACCCGACCGCGGGGCACCCGCCGCAGGCGGGACACGCGCGCGGCGACGGGGGGCAGACGGCTCATCCTGGATGATCCTAGGCGCGCAGAGCGCGTATCACCTGACAAAAAGTGTTTCTCTCCCCCGTGGGGAGCCCCGGGCGGCGTGTGCACGGGCGGGGTCCGCCCGTGCCGGTGCCCGGGCTCCCAGGGCCGAGGCTCAGTCCTCGGCGATGGCGATGGCCTGCTTGGGACAGGCCGAGACGGCGGCCTTGAGGTCCTTACGCAGATCCTCGTCCGGCTCCTCGTCGAGGATGACCAGATAGTCGTTGTCGTCGAGCTCGAACACCGACGGGGCGATGCCCACGCACAGCGCGTTGCTCTCGCACAGTTTGAAATCCACGACCACTCGCATGCTGACCCTCCGTCAGACCGACACACTCCAGACCGGGATCACGTCCGCCGCGCCGCCAAGTCCGGCCTGGCAGACCTGGCCGGCGCTCCGATGGGCGTCATCCTGCCGCGCATCTGCTCGATGCGCGGAGGTCAGGCTACGACTTCTTCGCCCCGCAGGGTCGTTCGGTGCATCAGCCGGTGCGACGTCGCCGTGTGACGACGCCGTGCTTCTCCAGGAGCGCCTGGCACTCCGCGGCGACAGCCGGGGCGACGAGCTGGGGCCCGGCGAGGCCGGCCACCTCGACGCCGACACCCGGGCTGACAGCGGAGACAGTGACGGCCACAGTGGCCTCAGCTCTCGTGGAGGTCGTCGTCGAGCGGCAGCTCGAACGAGCGCATCATCATGGAGAGCGTCTCGTAGGTGCCCACGGTGAAGATGACGTCGAGCAGCTGCTGGACGTCGAGCTTGGCGCTGAGCACCTCCCAGGTCGGCAGCGCGATCTCGCCGTCGATGATCAGCTCGTCGACCGCGCGGACCAGCGCGGCGTCGAGCGGGTCCAGGAACGGGGCGTCCGGCCCCCAGGCGATACGCGCGATCTCCGCGTCGGTGATGCCCAGATCCCGGGCCATGATCACGTGCTGGGCCCACTCGTAGGCGTTCTTACGCACCGCGGAGACCCGCAGGACGAGCGTCTCGCGCTGGCGCAGCGTGAGCGTGGTGCCGCGCAGGATGTGCCCGTTGTAGGTGAAGAACGCGTGGGCCAGCTCGGGATGGTGGGCGAGGGTTCCGAGCGTGTTCAGGGCCTTGGAACGCCCCTCGGTGGGCAGCGGGGGGTGCCGCGGCGCCTCGGGCGTCATCGCCGCCAGGGCCTCGCGCATCTCCTTCGGCCACTGCCGCAGGGGACGCGGTTCGATCCGTGCCATGTCTTCAGAGCCCTCCGCCCGTGAAGCAGCGAACGCCCGGCGGATGACCAGGCCCGACGACCAGCCGGACACAGCATCACGCAAACCGAACGAATCCTAAAAAATTGCTATCATCTGTCGTTCGGTCGGTCAAGAGCCACAGATTGAGCCACTGCCCCACACCGGACAACCCGACACCGGGCCGCGGCGAGTCGCGGCACCGGACATTCCCGGCCATCTCACCGCCATCTGGAAGAAGCCTATATGGCGCATCCGAGAATGCGTGTGATATGCGCGGCGCGACGGCACGGAACCCGGCGGCGACAGCCGCCGGAGGCCCCGCCGGGCAGCCGGACAGCTCCACCACCAGCGGACAACGGCGGCGGAGTGCCTCACCCGGGCACCGCGCCGGGCTTCCGCCGGCGACCGCCCGCCACCGTGGCACGCCGCACGAACGGCACCACCGCGGTGCGACGACGACTTCGAGGAGACAGCTGCGGTAACGATACTCTTTCTGGTGAGAGCGTGTTTCTCGAAACATAAACGAAAATCGTGGCAGGTTTCCCGGATATCGATCCCGGCCGTCACGAAAACCGTACGCGGAAGCGATCCCGAGGGCGGTACATCGCACTTCAGAAAGGTTGAACGGTCAAACGGTTCCAGGGGGTGATCCGCAGCCCTTTCCCGGCCACGGCCCACCCGGTCTCCGCAGGCGTGCCGGCGGGGCGGGCCCGGCGGTGGCCGGCGTCGCACCCGACGACGCCGGCCACCGCTGGCAGGTCCAGGTCCAGGTCCAGGTCCGCCGGCCGGCGGTCCGCGGTCAGCGCCGGCTCGAACCGCCCCGCGGGACGTCCCGGAACGCCACCCCGCGGTCGAGCGCCACCTCCCGCGGCATGCCCAGCACCCGTTCGCTGATGACGTTGCGGGCCATCTCGGTGGTCCCGCCGCCGATGCAGCTCACCTGGCGCAGCAGGTAGTCGTTGCCGCATTCGGCGGTGGCGCCGTCGTCGTCCGCCCAGGCCGCCCCGGCACCGCCGGCGAGCTCGAAGGACAGGGTGGACGTCCGGGCTGCCACCACACCGGTGAACAGCCGCCCGACGGCCGCGGACTGGTCCGGGATCCGGCCGGAGCGCAGGCCCTGCGAGAGCCGCTCCTGCAGGGCGTGGGTGACGATGTCGAGCATCCGGCCCTCGCCGATCAGATCGCGGGCCAGCGGGTCGTCGAGCCGGCCGGCGTCCCGCGCGATCTCCACCAGGTGGGTGGCGCGGATGCTGCCGCGGGCCCCGCCCTTCGGGATGGTGACCAGCGGCGAGTTGTGCAGCATCCGCTCGTGGAACATCCACCGGGTGCCGACCGTCCAGCCGTCGTCGACCTCGCCGACGCGGTCGGAGTCGGGTACCCGCACGTCGGTGATGAACTCCTGGCAGAACTCCTTGTTGCCGTTCAGCATCTCGATGCGGTGCACCTCGATGCCGGGCTGGTGGATCGGCATGATGAACACGGTCAGCCCGCGGTGCTTCGGGACGTCCCAGTTCGTCCGGGCGAGCACCAGGCCCCAGTCCGACCACCAGGCGCCGGTCGTCCAGATCTTGGAGCCGTTGAGGATCCAGTCGTCGCCGTCACGGACGGCGGTGGTCATGGCGGCGGCGACGTCCGACCCGGCGCTGGGCTCGGAGAGGAACTGCATCCACAGCTCCTCGCCCCGCAGGATCGCGGGGATGTGCGTGCGCTTCTGCTCCTCGGTGCCGAAGTCCAGCAGCACCGCCGCGCACGGCGAGAAGGTCGGCGCCTGGATCTCGGACGGGTACTCGTAGCCGGTGATCTCCTCGCTGAACACCCGCTGGTGGTCGGGAGTGAGGCCCTGCCCGCCGTATTCCTTCGGGAAGCAGATGCCGGCGAAGCCCGCGTCGAAGAACATCCGCTGGATCTCGCGCTGGCGGGCGACGCCGGCGAGTTCCTCCTCGTCGCTGTGCCCCGCCCGCATCACGCCGACGCCGGCGTTCGGCGGCAGCGGCGCGAGGTTGGCGCGGATCCAGCTCCGCGCCCGCTGGCGGAAGCTCTCGACATCCTCGATGTCGCCCGACGGGGTTGTCCCGCCGCTCGTGGCGCCCGTGCTCATGCCCGCTCCTTCAGGTGCTCGACGACGCCGGCGATCCGCTGCCGGTGCTCGGACGGTGTTCCGTACAGCGCCCGGTCGAGCACGACCCGGCGGAGGAAGAGGTGGAGGTCGTGCTCGAAGGTCACGCCGATGCCACCGTGCATCTGGACGCAGTCCTGCAGCAGCTCGGAGCCGTAGTCGCCGATGAAGGCCTTGGCGACGCTGACCAGCTCGGGTGCGTCCGGGGTCTCGGCGTCGACGGCCCTGGCCGCCTTGTCACTGATCGCGTGCGCCGCCTCCAGCCACGACTTCATGTCCGCGAAGCGGTGCTTGAGCTCCTGGTAGGAGGCCAGCGGCCGGCCGAAGGAATAGCGCTCGAACGACCACTGCACCGTCAGGTCGAAGGCTGCCTGCATCGCGCCGACGCTCTCCGCGCACTGGATCACCAGAGCCTGCTGCAGCTGGCGCTCCACCTGGTCCGCCGCGCCGCCGAGCTCGCCGACGGCGGCGCCGCGCGGAACGCGGACACCGTCGAACCGGACGGTGAAGAACCGCCGGGTCAGGTCCACCGTCTTCAGCGGAGTGATCGTCACCCCGGGCGTGCCGGCCGGCACCAGCACCTGGCTGAGGCCCTCCGCCGTCCGCCCCGTGACCAGCAGGTACCCGGCCTGCTCGGCCGACTCGACCGGGCGCTTCACCCCGTCGAGGACGATCTCGTCGCCCTCGACGCGGCAGGTGAGCCCCACCGTGCCCAGCCGGTCGTGCGGCGCGGGCTCGGCGTGCGCCCAGGAGGCGACCGTCGTGCCGGCCAGCAGGTTCTCCAGCGCCTCGGTGTGCGCCTCGCCGCCGGCGGCGCTGAGCGCGGCCGCGACGACGTTCGTCGGCACCAGCGGCCCGGGCGCCGCGCGCAGCCCGAACTCGTGGGCGGCGATGGTCAGGTCGACCAGGCCCGCCCCGCTGATCGAGCCGCCGCCGTTCTCCTCGGAGACGAGCAGGGACGTCCAGCCGAGCTCCGCGCCGGCCCGCCAGTAGTCGGCGTCGAAACCGGCGGGGCTGTCGCGGAGCGTGCGGATCCGGTCGACCGGAACCTGGTCGCTCAGGTACCGGGCGGTCGCCTCCCGCAGCACCTCTTGATCGGCGTCCAACTCCAGCAGCACAGTCCTACCTCCACGTCGCTTGAGCCCCCGCGCGACACCCAGCACCGCAGGAGGTGAGAAAAACCTATAGGCGAATTTGACCGGTGTTCAACAGGTAACCCGACAGCGGCCCCGGGGACAAGTCCCGACCCCGGCATCTACTGGCCTGGGACCGCCGGAACGGCTCCCAGCCGGGCCGCCCGGGGCGAGCAACTGGGACCGCGGTCAGCTCGCAGTCAGCTCGCAGTCAGCTCACCGCCCCCCCACCGGACCCCCGTCGACACCGGCAACCGGGCCCGCGTCGGCATCGTCCTCGCCCATGTCGAAGTCGTACTGGAGCGGCAGGATCAGCCGGTACGGCAGGAAGGCCAGCTCCTCGTACGCGCCGCGGTGCGCCGGGAAGCGGCCGACCGCCTGCCAGGACCGGCGGGCCCGCGCGATGCGGCCGATGACCACCGCCGGGTCGTCCTCGCACAACAGCAGGTGCAGAACCAGGCCGGTCTGCTCCGCCAGCCCCGACTCCGCCACCCGCACGGCCGGCCCGGCCGATACCGACGCCGACGCGGCGGCAGCCCCGGGCAGGGCTTCGCCGCCGCCCTCGTCGTCGGCCCGGGCCAGCCGGACGGCGGCGAGCACTCCGGGCACCGCGGCCAGGTCGGGCAGGTGCACGCCCTCCCACCAGGCCACCGCCTCGTCCACCCGCTCCGGCGACGGCGCCCGCCCCAACGCCATGATCACTCCCCGGTGTGCCAGGTAGGGCACAGCGACGGGACGCACCAGACAGCCCGGGCGGGTCCACGCCGAGGAGACCCGCCACCGCGAGTTGTGCCGCACCTGGCCGGGGCGCCAGAACCTGCCGGCCCGCAGGATCGTCCGGTCCAGCGTGAGCCAGCCCTCCCGGGCCTGCGGGCTGGTCATGTCGAGCGGGCCGCCGAACCAGTAGGTGGTCAGGTAGGACGGATGCCCGCCGATCAGCTCGGACCGGACAGCCCCCGGCACCGCCCGCAGGTCCCGCGGCGCGGCGTAGCGCCGGCCGGCGAGGACGTCCGGCTTGGCGAGATGCTCGGGCATGTGGTCCAGGTCGTACCAGCGGTTGTAGTCGACCGTGTGCTCCGCCGCGACGTCCAGCAGCGCCAGCATCATTCCGGTGATCTCCACACCAATCCCTCCCTCGGCCCCGCCCCACCCTGCCATCGGGCGTTCGGCGGGCGCGCGCGAGCGCCGCGCGTGTGGATCTGTTGACCCTCGGTGTGGAGGTGTGGGTCAATGCGACATCGACGTCGCTGTCCCCGGGGGGACCGTCGACCGCGGTTTGCTTCCGTCCGCCTGCGACCGGCGAGGGAGACCGATGCGTCCCGAACATGTCGAGTACGACGTCGTCGACCAGCACATCGGCGTCATCACGTTCCAGTTTCGCCTTCCCCGCGCCGTCGGCGCACCCGCGGCCGGCGACCCGGCCGACGCGCACGGTGCCCAGCTCATGCGCGAGCTCGACGACGCCTGGCGGACCGCCGGCGCGGACAGCCGGGTCCGGGTGATCGTGCTCCGCGGGACCGGCCTGCACTTCTTCGACCCGCCGGCCGCCGGCCCACCGGTGCAGGGCGGGCAGGCCTGGCAGCTGCGCTACGCCCGGGCGTGGAAGGCCGTGCCCAAACCGGCCGTCGCGGCCGTCCAGGGCCGGTGCGCGGCCGGCGGCGCCCTGTTGTGCTGGCCGTGCGACCACGTCATCGCCGCCGACGACGCCGAGTTCTGCGCCTCCGAGGTCCGCCTGGCCGTGGGCGGCGCCGACCCGGGGCCCGCACCCGGAGGTGGGGGCACCGGGACACTGACCGCGGCCGAGGCGCAGAGCCTCGGCCTGGTCACCGCGGTGGTGCCGCTGGCGGCACTACACAGCGCCACGTTCGCCCTCGCCCGCAGCCTCGGCGGGGCGGCCGGCCACGACGACGAGAGCCCGGCCGCCCCGGCCGTCCCGGCGGTTTCGGCCGTCTCGCCCATCCCGATCAGGCCGGCGGAAGCCCTGGAAGGAGGTCCGGGCCGGTGACAGCTCCCGAGAGCGCGGCGACCGGCGTGAGCACCTTCGTCCAGCATGGCCCGGTCCGGCTGCACGTCCTCGGCAACGACCGAGCCGCGCCGTCCGGTCAGGCCGATCAGGCCGATCAGGCCGATCAGGCCGATCAGGCCGATCAGGCCGACCGGTCACCGGCACCGGTGGTGGTGGTGCCCGGCATGGGCGAGTACGCCGGCGAGTACGGGTGGCTACTCGATCGGCTCGGCGACCGTCGGGCCGTCGCCGTCGACCTGCGTGGGCGGGGCGGCAGCGACGCGCCGCCCGCCGACTCCGCCGGGTACTCCTGGGAGGACCACATCGCGGATCTGCGGGCTGTCGTGGAAGCGCTCGGCCTGCACCGGCCCGTGCTGGTCGCGTTCTCCCGCGGCTCGTCCTACGCGCTGGGGTACGCGCTGCGATACCCGGACGAGGTCGGCGGCCTCGTCGTCGGCGACTACTGGGCCCGGCACGCGCGGCCGCCCGACGCCGCGGTGGAGCGACAGCTGACGGCCCGGATCCGGGGCGTCGCCGTCGCCGACCGGATGCCGGGCCACGCGGCGCGGGCCGTCTTCGCCCAGGCCCGGGACGTGCCGCTGTGGGACCGGCTCGGCGAGCTGCGCTGCGGTGTCCTGGTGATCCGCGGCGGGCGGCGCGGGGCGGTGGTGACCGACGAGGTCGCCGCGCAGTGGCGGGAGGCACTCCCGACCGTCGAGCTGGCGACCGTCGACGACGCCGGGCACGACCTGTGGAGCCGTGACCGCGACGCCTACCTGGCCGCCCTGCTCCCCTTCCTCGCCCGGGCCGGCTGACCCGTTCCGCCCCCCGACGGGCGATCCCGGCAACCTGAAAACTACGGAATGTAATACTCGTCTGCGGCGAATCAGATGCGTGGTCCCGTCTTACGCGGGATCGTGTGGGGGGCGGCCGCTTCGCCACCGCCCCGCCCACCTCGTCCAGCGGAAGGTCGACTGATGCACTTCGAACTCACTCCGGATCAGGAGCAGCTCCGGGCCGGGGCGCGCGAACTCGCCCGCAGCTTCGGGGACGACTACTGGGCGGAGAAGGACCAGAAGGTCGAGTTCCCCTGGGAGTTCTACAACGCGTTCGCCGAGGGCGGGTGGCTCGGCATCGCGATCCCCACCGAGTTCGGCGGCGGCGGGCTGGGCATCACCGAGGCGGCGCTGCTCCTGGAGGAGATCGCGGCCTCCGGCGCCGGCATGAACGGGTGCAGCACGATGCACCTGACGATCTTCGGTCTGAACACGATCGTCAAGCACGGCAGCGCGGACCTGCAGAAGGAGATCCTGCCGAGCGCGGCGGACGGGTCGCTGCACGTCTGCTTCGGGGTCACCGAGCCGAACGCCGGCACCGACACCACCAGCATCACGACCTTCGCCGAGAAGGTCGACGGCGGCTATGTGATCAACGGCCGGAAGGTCTGGATCACCAAGGCCGGCGACTCGCAGAAGATGATCCTGATCACCCGCACGACGAAGCGTGAGGACGTCACCCGCTCCACCGACGGGATGACCCTGTTCCTCATCGACATCGACCGCGAGAAGATCGACCTGCGCGCCATCCCGAAGATGGGCCGCAACGCGGTCTCCTCCTACGAGGTCTTCATCGACAACCTGTTCGTCCCCGAGTCGGCGCGGATCGGCGAGGAGGGCAAGGGCTTCAAGTACCTGCTGGACGGGCTCAACCCGGAGCGCATCCTGCTCGCCCACGAGGCGCTCGGCATCGGGCGGGCGGCGCTGGAGAAGGCGACCCGCTACGCCAAGGAGCGGGTGGTGTTCGGCCGCCCGATCGGCAAGAACCAGGGTGTCGCGTTCCCGCTGGCCGAGGCCCAGATCCGGCTGGACGCCGCCGAGCTGATGGCCCGCCAGGCCGCCTGGCGCTACGACCAGGGCCTGCCCTGCGGCCAGCAGGCGAACTCGGCGAAGTGGCTCTGCGCCGAGGCCGGTTTCCAGGCCGCCGACCAGGCGATCCAGACCCACGGCGGCATGGGCTACGCCCGCGAGTACCACGTGGAGCGCTACTTCCGCGAGTCACGGATCATGCGGCTCGCCCCGGTCAGCCAGGAGATGGTCCTCAACTACGTCTCGCAGCACGTCCTCGGCCTGCCGAAGTCGTACTAGACGACGTCGTACCAGCCGACGTGGCGTCGGCGCCCCCGGCCGCGGATCACGCCCGCGCCGGGGGCCGGCGGTGAGAAAGTCCAGCAGGTCCTCGTTCAGCCGGTTGCACGACGATGGTCTGCGCCCATCGAGAGGCCGAGCGCCTCGCTGCCAGGGCTCCCCGCCCAGGCCTTGCCGCTGGCGATCTGACGCTGTGGCCACTTCCTCGCCGCGAGCTCGAGTGTTGCGTTCTCGAGACTAAAGGGCCACACGTGTCTCCTCTCTCGGAACCGTTGACACCCCGGTGTGGGCGCTCTCCGCAAGCCCTCGCCGAGGGTGGCCACCAGGAGACACCCACAGGCCATCCAGCCCCGGAGGCGGACCTTGTCCGTCCTTGGCGGGCCTTCAAAACTCCTGCTCAGCCGCCCTGGCAGCCGCTTCGGAGCCCAGTCGCGAGCTGGCGAACCCCACCCCTGGCCGACCGTCACGGTCCCCCACAGCACCGACGTCCGGCCGGCCTACCGCCACACACCGAGCACCATCCCGGACGGGCCACCCCGACGTCCACCCGGGCGCCTGGCCGACCACCGGGATCACTTCTGGCATCATTGTCACCGTAGTCGACACAGGCGGGAAACCGCCGGGCAACTCCCGGCCGCCGCTGCCGCACCGTCGCTCCTGGGTCAGGGTGCCAGCAATGTCAGATTTTCGACTCCGCGATGAATCGGGTAACCAGGTGGATGGCGCGGCGGCCCGTCCGGCACAGTTTCGCGGCCAGCTGGTCGACCCTCCGGACGTCGACGCCCGAGCAAGGCGCGGGGGCCGGTCAGGACGGGCTTCGGGGGGACGCCCTCGGGCCGCTCCGGGAGGCTGTCAGGCCGACGACCAGGGGGTTCTGGAGCCTGCGGGGCAAGGACAAGGTCCGATCTCCGGGGCTGGATGGCCTGTGGTGTCTCCTGGTGGCCACCGTCGGCGAGGGTTTGCGGACAGCGCCCACACCGGGGTGTCAACGGTTCCGAGAGAGGAGACACGTGTGGCCCTTTAGTCTCGAGAACGCAACACCTGACCTCGCGGCAGAACGCTGGTCACAGCGTCAGATCGCCGGACCCGGACCCGGACCCGGACCGCGGGAGGCGCACCAAACCGCCGGCCACACCGCCCGCGCACATCTCCAGCCAGGCAGTCCGGGCCCGGCTCAGAGGGCCAGGTGGGCGTTCACAGCACGGGCCTGGTCCGCGAGGTCGGGGAGTTCGACGACGGTGACGCCTGCGGCGGTGAGGAGCTCGAATCCCTGACAGTCGGCGACGAACAGGCTGGGCTCGCGCCAGGCGATCACCACCCGGGGAATGCCGGCAGCCAGGATGAGCTGGGCGCAGGTACGCGGTCGGGACCTCCGCTGCGAGCAGGGTTCCAGCGTGCTGTAGATCGTCGCCGTGGCGAGCCGGGGGTCATCCACGGGGATCTTCGCGAGGGCGGACTCCTCGGCGTGCACCGCGTCGTCCACCTCCCGGGAGTAGCCGGACGCGATCTCGGATCCGTCCGCGCCGACGATGACGGCGCCCACGGAATAGGCACCAGCCGCGGGCGGGCATCGGCGCGCGAGCTCGATGGCCCGCCTCATCCAGCTGTGATCATCGAACGGGACCATCTGGCAGCCCTCCTCAGGCCGGGCCGCGGTCGGAGCGGTTACCGGGGCCGCAATCGTGCCAGACCTGCCCGCCCCACGGCACCGGCACGGCGCGCCGCAGGGCGGGCGTTGGCCCCGCTGTCAGACGGCGGAGGCGGACGGCGCCGTCGTGCGGCGGCGCCGGGGCCGGAGCCGACCGCCGACCTCGTTCGTGACGACGCCGGTCACCGCCCCGGTCACGGTGCCGGTCATCATCGCCGTCACGGCGGCGGCCGCCGCGGGCAGCCGCTGGGCCGGGACGTTGACCCGCTGCCGGGGGGCGCAGGCACGCAGGGCGTCGAGCTCGTCCAGCCAGAGCTGGGCGAGCCGCTCGTGGCCCGGCACGCTCTCGCTGGCGACGAACATGACCCCGACCTGGTCGTCGATGCCGAACATGGCCACGGCCAGGTGCTGGCGCCCGATCAGCAGCGGCCCGGTGCCGATCAGCCCCGTCATCCGGCGGCCGGCGACGGACAGCGGGCCGCGGATCGACCGGGCGTTGGTCGCCACCAGCGCCATCTTGCTGATCTGCGTCGGGTAGCTCCCGACGCCGGCGAGCATGCGCTGGGAGGCGAACCGGGCCATCGCCGGGAAGTGCCGCCGTTCCACCAGGCCCAGGCCGCCCTCCTTCATCCGGGTGGTGGCCGCGGCGATGCGGGCCAGCCGCCGCGCCGGGTCGGGCTCACCGCAGTGCAGCGGCACCCGCCCGCCTGTGTTGTAGTTCGACAGGACGTCCTGCTCGGCCGCGGAGCGGATGCTCACCGGCATCAGCGCGTGGATGGGACGGGTGCCGCGTCTCCAGTCCGCCGGTGACCAGGCCCGCAGTGCGCCGGCGAGCGCGGCGAGGTAGATGTCGTTCACGGTGACGCCGTGCTGGCGGGCGATCGAGCGCAGGGTGCCCAGCTCGACGGTGACCCAGTTGTGCCGGGCCGGGCCGGTGGGCGGCCCGCCCCAGCCGCGCAGCCGGCGGGTCGGCAGCAGGCAGTTGATCCCACGCCCGACGAACTTGGCGTACTCGGCCGGCCGGGGGCGGCGGATCGTCGCCGGCAGGCCGAGATCGACCGTGTCGCTCTCCCCGAACAGCAGGTGCATGGCCCGGTACATGGCCATCCCGTCCTGCTGGACGTGGCTGGAGCGGTACACCAGCGCCGTGCCCGTCGCGCCCGGGCTGGGGTCACGCAGGAGGTACAGCATCCACGGCGGCCGGGTCAGGTCGATCGGCCGGCTGGCGATGTTGTCGACGGCGGCCCGCAGGCGGGCGTCGTCGACACCGCCGCGGGCGCCGATGCCCGCCGCGGCACCGGCGTCTTCCCCACCGCCCCTCGGACCGTCAGCGGTCAGGTCGCCGACCGGGGGCAGGTCGATCGCGACGACATGATCGGTGAGATCGATGTTCGGATCGGAGACCCAGCGGGTCTCGCGCGCCGACGCCCCCCGCTCGGGCGACCAGATCGTCACGGTGTCGAGTCGGTCGGTGAGCGTCCGCGCCTCCGGGGCGCGCAGCCGCTCGGCGACGTGCGCGCGCAGCTCGGCGAGGTCGAGCTGCGGGCCGTCGAAGAACAGCAGCGCGCCGATGTCCTGGTGCTCACCGGGGTTGCGCTGGACGAAGGCGAGATAGGCCCGGTCTCCCGGGGTCAGCGGGCGCACGTGCGCCGGCGTGTAGTCGGACTTTCTGATCGCGCCGAGCAGAGCCATCAGACGCTCCCCCCACCCGTCCGCGGGCAGTGGGTACAGGTCTGGAGCGTCCGATCGTCAGCCCTGACAAATTGGCGCATCTGTGCGCAAAAGGAACCTATACCCATGCATCAATTACTGCCCGTGCCTGACACGACATCCAGGGTTGTGGTGGACGTCTCCCGTCTGGCATATGGGACGCACAGCAAGAGGTTGATCACTCGCAGCGGTCAGAGTCGGCAACCTGCGGATACAGCGCGTTTTCTCATGACAACCGTACAACCGGGCCACCGGCACCAAGGTGCGCTCCCGCGAGGGACCATCGACCCGGCGGCCCGATGACCTGGCGACCCCACGACCCGGCGGCCCAAGGACCCGAGCCCGGCACTCGGGATACGGCACCCGGAATGCTGCACCCGCGATTCCGTACCCGGGCGGCAGGGTGCACGGGAAACGGCCCGCACCATGACAACGGTAAATCGCGGACGGGTCTGAAGCCACACCTTCGCAAAGGGCCAGACCCGGCCTGGACGGCTAGCCGACAGCACCCGAAGGCACCTTCGGCGGGCACCCCGGAGACCCTTGTCACAGCCACAGAGAATGGCCTTTCGGGTACCACCACCCGGATTCTCCGGCGCCCACTCCGTCCACCCTCAGGCCGTGGCGACCGACAACGATCCCCGGCGGAACCAGTACACCGTTCTGCGCCTTTTCCGCCCTGCCCCGACCGACAGAAGCTTCACGATCATGCCTCTGACCAGAGGCTACAGCGCCGTCGATCCGACATGTCGACCTCGCCGCACAGGCCGGGGCGGCATTCCCGGGAACGCATACCCGGCACGACCTGGTAACACCATCGGCACGTCCGCCAGGCTTTCTTCCCCTTTCCCACACACCGGTCGGCGGAGGCGGGTCACCCCCGGACGAGGCCCCGGGGTGATTCTGAACACGATCCAGCCACTCACCCGAGGCGGAAAATCGGTGAGCAGCGGCCGGCTAGTGCCCGGGTTCGGTTCGGGTTCGGGTTACGGGATGCCGCGGAGGTCCAGCCGGTACCGAGAAGCTGAGCGGAGAAGGATCGTGATCACGGAGATCGCCCGGGCAGGGCGTGCCGGCGAGCCGAAACAGGCCGGGTCCGGCCACCGCTCACCGCAGCTCGTTTCCTGAACGGCGGACGTCGCGGGGGCAGCACGCCCGACCGCGCCGGGCGCGGCCCCGCCGCCGGCCCCGGCGCCGCAGACCGCACTCCGCCACCAACCGCCGAAGGTGGACTATGACGATCGTCGACGCCAGCGCCGCACCCGGCCAGACGGGCCCGCCGAGCTCCCACGGCCCGCGGTGCGACCCCGCGCCGCTGCTCCCCGACCCCGAGCCGGTGCGGGTTCTCGGCACGGACGCCGCCGGCGAGGTCGACCCCGGTCTGCTCCGCGAGCTGTACCGCCGCCTGGTCCTCGGGCGCCGCTTCAACCAGCAGGCCACGACCCTGGCCCGCCAGGGCAGCCTCGCGGTCTACCCGGCGTCCACCGGCCAGGAGGCCTGCCAGATCGCCGCGGCGATGGTGCTGCGCGAGACGGACTGGCTGTTCCCCAGCTACCGCGACACCCTGGCCGTGACGGCGCGCGGCGTGCCGCCGATGGACGTCCTCGCGCTGATGCGCGGTCACACGCACTGTGGCTACGACCCGAGGCACGCCCGGACCGCCCCGCTGTCGACTCCGCTCGCCACGCAGGCCTGCCATGCCGTCGGTCTGGCCCACGCCGCCCGGCTGCGCGCGGCCGCCGATCCGGCGGCGGACCGGGAGGTGGTCGCTCTCGCGCTGGTCGGCGACGGCGGCACCAGCGAGGGTGACTTCCACGAGGCGCTGACGTTCGCCGGGGTGCTGCGGGCGCCGGTGGTGTTCCTGGTGCAGAACAACGGCTACGCGATCTCGGTGCCGCTGTCGCGGCAGTCCGCGGCGCCGACCCTGGCCCACAAGGCGGTCGGCTACGGCGTCACCGGACGTCTCGTCGACGGCAACGACGCCCCCGCGGTCCACGCCGTGCTCAGCGAGGCGGTCGAACACGCACGGGCCGGCCACGGCCCGGTGCTCGTCGAGGCGATCACCTACCGACTGGACGCGCACACCAGCGCCGACGACGCGACCCGCTACCGGTCCCAGGGGGAGGTCGACGCCTGGCGGGCGCACGACCCGGTCACCCGCCTGGAACAGCACCTGCGCGAGACCGGGCAGCTGGACGACACCGGCGTCGCGACCGTCACCCGGGCCGCCGAGGAGTTCGCCGCCCGGATGCGCGCGCAGGTAGCCCAGGCCGCGCACGCACCCGCTCCCGACCCGCACACGCTGTTCGCCCATGTCTACGCCGAGCCGACCAGCCAGCTTCGCGAGCAGGCCGCCGAGCTCGCCGCCCGCCTCGACGCCGATCTCGACGCCGATCTCGACCTCGACGCCGATCTCGACGTCCGCCCGGACTCCGGTCCGAGCGCCCGGCCGGACGTCCACCCTGACGCCCGTGGGGACCTCGCCGCCGCGGAGCCCGCGGCGGGCCCCGGCACCCGGAGTGACCTGTCATGAGCAACGCGACCAGCATCCCCCCCACGATCGCCACGACCGCGAGCGCCCCGGCGGGCGCCACCGCCGCCGGGGCGGCCGGGGCAGCCGCCGAGGTCGCCGGGGCCGAGGCCGGCGCGGCCACCAGGCCCGCGGTGCCCGCCGGGGCGCTCGGCCGGCCCGGCGGGCGCTCCCGCGGCAGCACCAGCAGCACCAGCAGCACCAGCAGCACCAGGACGACCATGGTGCGGGCGCTCAACACCGCGCTGCGCGACGCGCTGCGCGAGGACCCGGACGTACACGTCCTCGGTGAGGACGTCGGGACGCTCGGCGGCGTCTTCCGGGTCACCGACGGGCTCGCCGCCGAGTTCGGGGCCCACCGCTGCCTGGACACCCCGCTGGCGGAGGCCGGCATCCTCGGCACCGCGGTCGGCATGGCCATGTACGGGCTGCGGCCCGTCGTGGAGATGCAGTTCGACGCCTTCGCCTACCCGGCCTTCGAGCAGCTCGCGTCGCATGTGGCGAAGATGCGCAACCGCACGGCCGGCCGGGTCCCGCTCCCGATCACCATCCGGATCCCCTACGGCGGCGGGATCGGCGGGGTCGAGCACCACAGTGACTCCAGCGAGGCGTACTACGCCCACACGCCGGGGCTGCACGTGGTCACCCCGGCGACTGTCGCCGACTGCTACGGGCTGCTGCGCGCCGCGATCGCCTCGGACGACCCGGTGGTCTTCCTCGAGCCGAAGCGCCTGTACTGGTCCAGCGAGGAGTTCACCCCGAGCGCGGTACCGCCCATCGGCCGCGCCGTGACGCGCCGGCACGGCAACGCGGCCACGCTGATCACCTACGGGCCCTCGTTGCCGGTCTGCCTGCAGGCCGCCGACGCCGCCGCGGCCGAGGGCTGGGACCTGGCCGTCGTCGACCTGCGCTCGCTCGTGCCGTTCGACGACGAGACGGTGTGCGCGGCGGTCCGGGCCACCGGGCGGGCCGTGGTCGTCCACGAGGCGGCCGGGTTCGGCGGCGTCGGCGCGGAGATCGCCGCCCGGGTCACCGAGCGGTGCTTCCACCACCTCGCCGCGCCGGTGCTGCGGGTGACGGGCTTCGACATCCCGTATCCGCCGCCGCTGCTCGAGCACCACTACCTGCCCGACGTCGACCGGATCCTCGATGCCGTCGCCCGACTCCAGTGGGAGCAGTGAACCCGTGGCCGCGGTACACGTATTCGCCCTGCCCGATCTCGGCGAGGGGCTGACCTCGGCCGAGATCGTCCACTGGCTGGTGGAGGTCGGGGACGTCATCGAGGTCGACCAGCCGGTGGCCGAGGTCGAGACCGCCAAGGCGGTCGTCGAGGTCCCCTGCCCGCACGCCGGCGTCGTCACCTCACTGGCCGGCCCGGCCGGCACCGAGCTGCAGGTCGGCAGGCCGCTGATCACCGTCGCGGTCGGGTCCGCGGGTGAGCCGTCCGACGGGCCCGCGCGTGGGTCGGAGGACGGGGCGGGCGGGTCCGGCAGCGTTCTCGTCGGCTACGGCACCCGCGAGCAGCCGGCCCGTACCGGCCGGCGGGCCCGGAGCGGCCTGGCCCCTCAGCCGGCGCCAGCCTCCCGCTCGGCGCCAGCCTCCCGCTCGGCAGCAGCCCCACGGTCGGCACCAGCCCCACGGTCGGCACCAGCTCCGCGGCCGGTGACCGAACCGGCGGCCAGGGCGGCGGACGGGGTCGTCAGGGTGGTCTCGCCCCTGGTCCGGCGCCTGGCCCGGGACAACGGCGTCGACCTGCGTTCGCTCGCCGGCAGCGGGCCGGACGGCCTGATCCGCCGCCGGGACGTCGAGGCCGCGGTCATGACGGCCCGTACCGCGACGTCCAGCAGCCCGCTCGCCAGCACGGTCAGCACGGTCAGCACGGATGACCATGACGTGGTGCCGCTCAGCCCACTGGGCCGGCACGCGGCGGAGGCCTTCACCCGCAGCCGGCGTGAGGTGGCCGACTCCACCTGCTGGGTCGACGCGGACGCCACCGCGCTGCTCGCGACCCGGGCGACCCTCAACCAGAACGCACCCACCGCCGGCGCACCCGGCACCGGCAGCACGGCCGGCACGAGCAGCACGGCCGGCACGAGCAGCACGGCCGGCACGAGCAGCACGGCCGGCACGGACGGTGGCGGTTCCATCGGGCTGCTGGCGATCGTCGCCCGTGTCTGCGTGGCGGCGCTGCTGCGCTTCCCCGACCTCAACTCGCAGGTTGTCACCGACCTCGACGGCCGGGCCACCGCGGTGCGCCGGCACCGGGCCGTGCACCTCGGCTTCGCCGCGCAGACACCGCGGGGCCTGGTCGTCCCCGTGGTCCGGGACGCCCACGCGCTGACCACCGCCGCGCTCGCCGGCGAGATCACCCGGCTGACCACCGCCGCGCGGGCTGGGAGCCTCACCCCCGCGGAGCTCTCCGGAGGCACCTTCACGCTGAACAACTACGGAGTGTTCGGCGTCGACGGAGCCACTCCGATCATCCACCACCCGGAGACCTCGATGATCGGTATCGGCCGGATCATCCCGCGGCCCTGGGCGGTCAACGGAACGCTGGCGGTTCGCAGCGTCGCGCAGCTGTCCTTCACCTTCGACCACCGGGTCTGCGACGGGGCTACCGCCGGTGCGTTCCTGCGTTTCGTCGCCGACGCCGTCGAGAACCCCGTCCGGCTGCTCCGGTACCTGTGACGACCCGCCCGGTGGCTCCGCCAGCCCCGTCCCCGACATCGCGCCCGGCCTCGCGCCCGGCCTCGCGCCCGGCCTCGCGCCCGGCCGCGCCGACGGTCCCGCTCACCGTCTCGCCCGGCACGGCGCCGGTGGTGGCGACACCCCGGCCCGCGCCGGCGATCTCCGTGCCGCACCAGACCGGCGAGGCCCGTGCCCTGGCCGGTCCCGGAAGGGATGTCTTGCCTGCCCACCCGCAGCGATGCACCTACCTCGGCCCCGAGGGAACCTTCACCGAAGCCGCGCTGGGCACCCTTCCCGAGGCTGCCACGCACGAGGTGTTCCCGTCCGACTCGGTGGCGGGTGCGCTCGACGCGGTGCGGGGCGGGGAGGCCGCCGCCGCGCTGGTGCCGATCGAGAACTCGGTCGAAGGGGCGGTCACCGCCACGCTCGACGAGCTCGCGACCGGGCGGCCGCTGACGATCCGCCGCGAGGTGCTGCTGCCGATCAGCTTCGCGCTGCTCGTCCGGCCGGGCACGACCCTGGACGACGTCAAGAGCGTCACCGGTCACCCGGTGACCCAGGCGCAGGTGCGGCGCTGGCTGGCCCGGCACCTTCCGCACGCCGAGTGGGAGTCCGCCGCGTCCAACGGCGAGGGTGCCCGCCTGGTGCGCGACGGCCGCTTCGACTGCGCCTTCGCCGGGGAGTTCGCCGCGCGCCGCTACGGGCTGGAGGCGCTGATCACCGAGATCAACGACGCTCCCGACGCGATGACACGCTTCGTGCTGCTCGGACGTCCCGGCCGCGTCGCCGCGCCGACCGGCATGGACAAGACGTCCATCGTGGTCTGGCCGGCCGCCGACGAGCCGGGGGCGCTGCTGGCGCTGCTGGCGGAGTGGGCCGTGCGCGGGGTGAACCTGCTGCGGATCGAGTCGCGGCCGACCGGCGAGGGACTCGGCCGGTACTCCTTCTCGATCGACGCCGAGGGGCACGTCACCGACCGCCCGGTCCGGGAGGCACTGACGGGGCTGCACCGGATCAGCAGCAGAATCCGCTTCCTCGGCTCCTATGCCCGCGCCGACCGGACCGCCCCCGCGACCGACCCGCGCCTCGCGAACCACGAGTTCGCCAGGTCAGCCGCCTGGGTCGCCCGCTGCATCGACGGCATCGGTGAGCTGCCGGAGCTGTGACCACCACGTCCGCTCCCGGTGACGGAGCAGCCGAAGGTGGCGTAACAGTTCCCCCGAAGCCGGTTGTGTGGCTAATCTCACCTGTCATGACGCGCGACAATCGCACCGGCCGGGGCCGCTCAGGCGGCACCGGGGTGGTCGCGGACCGGTTATCCGGAGCCGCCTCGACCCGCCGTGGCCTCTCGACCCGCCGTGGCCTGTGGCCCGGCCGGCGGGGCGCCGCGGCCGAGCTCGCCGGCGCCGACCTGGCCGGCCGGGTCTTCAGCGGCCGCGGGCTGCGCGGGGCCGACCTGCGCGGGGCCTATCTGAGCGGCGCGGACCTGCGCGGCACCGACCTGCGGGGCACCCAGCTGCGCGGCGCCGACCTGCGGGACACCGACCTGAGCGGCGCGGTGCTGGCCGGTGCGGACCTCAGCGGGGCCATGCTCGTCGGCACCTACCTCACCGGCGCGGACCTGCGTGGCGCCGACCTGCGCGGGGCGTACCTGCGCGACGTCGACCTGCGCGGGGCGTTCCTCGGTCGCGCCGACCTGCGCGACGCCGACGCCGGCGCGACCATCCTGCGCGGCGCCGTCCTGGCGGGGGCGGACGCGACGGACGCGATCCTCGACACGGCCGACCTGCGCACGGCCGACCTGCGCGGCCTGCGGCTGGCCGGGGCCCGGCTGCACCGGGTGGACCTGCGCGGCGCCGACGCCCGGGGCACCGAACTCGGTGAGGCGGTGCTGTGCGCGGCCCGGCTCGACCGGCTCCGCTGGTCCGCGGCGACCACCTGGCCGCGGAACGAGTGGGCACACCGGGTGCGCTCGACCTCCCGCGAGACCGCACCGGATGTCTTCGAGGTCGAGGGCAGCCGACACGGCTGACACATGCCGTACAGGCCTTACCGGTCGAGTCCGGGCCGGCTTCGTCCTACCATCGCGAGATGAACCTGCGGTGTTTGACCACGCTGCCCGTCCCGGGGCCCCGGGACGGCGACCTGGCGGCCGGCACCAGCCGACCCGCCACCGGAGAGGTCACCGGTCGTCCACCATCGGCAGGTGGGTCGCCCTCGAGGTCGATCTGATGGGACTTTTCCGCCGTCGTTCCGACGCCTCCCGCGAGTCCGACCCCACGCCCACGTTCGGCGGGCGGACGTTCAGTCGTCTGTTCGGGGTGTCCTGCGCCGAGTGCCGGCTCGGGCCCGCCTCCTTCACCCGGGTCGCCGCCGAGGCGTACGCCTGGGCCGATACCCACGACCAGCTCCACCATCCCGCCAGGTCGTCGGCGAAGGTGGTCAGCAACCGGTAGGCCGGGCAGCGGGCCCGGCACGGTCAGCTGACGGGCGGCCGGTGCGCCTCGCCGCGCGCCGGCCGGGCCCGCAGCAGGCGTTCCAGCTCGTCGATGCGGTCGAGCAGGTCGAGGACGACCCCGGTCGCCGTGTAGGTGATCCCCAGGTCACGACGAAGCCGCTCGATGCGCCCGGCGCGCGCCACCGCCCGTGCGGCGAGGACGTAGCGCCCGGACGCGTCGGGCTCGGCGTCGAGCAGGCCGAGCGCGACGAGGCGGCGGACCAGATCGGGGTGCAGCCCGGAGGCGAGGCCGAACGCCTCCAGGTCGAGTCCCGGCACCGGGCTGTCTCGCCCGGCACCGGCGTCGGAGCCGAGACCGGCATCGGCTCCGACGCCGGTGCCGGGCGGGCGGATACGGACCAGCAGCGTCGTCATGACGGCCCCCTGGGGTTGAAGGACGAGTCCCGGGCCAGCTGGCGGAACAGCTCGTTCTCCCGCTCGGTCGGCTTCGGCGGCACCATGATCCGGGCGTGTGCGTACAGGTCACCGGCGTCCGCCCCCGGTCCGGAGGCCGGCAGGCCCCGTCCGCGCAGGCGCAGCGCACGGCCGCTGGGCGTCCCCGCCGGCACGGCGAGGCTCACCCGCTGCCCGTCCGGGGTGTCCAACGCGACCGTCGTGCCGAGCGCGGCCTCCCAGGGAGCGAGCAGCAGATCGGTGTGGACGTCCCGGCCCTCCGCCCGGAACCGCGGGTCGGCCAGCAGCCGCACCACCAGGTACAGGTCACCTGCCGGGCCGCCGCCACGCCCCCGGCCGCCCTGCCCGGCCAGCCGCAGCCGCTGGCCGTCGCGGATCCCGGCCGGGATCGTCACCTCGATCTCACGCGGGCCGTCGGCGCCCGGCAGGACCACCCGGCGCCGCCCGCCCTGGTACGCCTCACCGAGCGTCGCCTGGACCTCGGCCTCCTGGTCGGCGCCGGGGACCGCCCCGGCCCGGCCGCGGCGGGCGAACCCCTGCGCACCCGCGCCGAACAGGTCGGCGAAATCGAACCCCCCGAACCCGAACCCACCGCCGCGCGGACCAGCGCCGAAGCCGAAACCGGCACCGCCACCCGCACCGCTGCCACCCGCACCACTGCCGGCGGCTGCGCCGCCGGGGCCGCCGCCCGGGCGACCGGCCCAGGCCTCGGCGCCCTCGGCCCCCTCGGGCACCCGGCGGAAGTCGGGGCCGAAGCGGTCGTAGCGGGCCCGCGTCCGCGGATCGGACAGCACGTCATACGCCTCGGACACGTCCTTGAATCGTTCCTCCGCCGACGGGTCGGAGTTGATGTCCGGGTGGTACTTCCGCGCGAGCCGGCGGTAGGCCCGCTGGATGGCGTCCGCATCCGCGTCCCGTGCCACCCCCAGGACCTGGTAGAAGTCCTGGCTGGTCGCCGGCCCGGTGCGCCTGCCGCTCATGACGGCGCTTCCTCCTGCGGCGCGTCCGCCTGCGGCCCGGCGCTCACGGCGACGGTCGCGGGGCGCAGCAGCCGCCCGTCCGCGGCGAACCCGGGGCGCAGGACCTCGACGACGGTGCCGGCGGGTGGCGGCTCCGGCATGGTCGAGGCGTCGACCACCGCCCCGACCTCGTGCCGCTTCGGGTTGAACGGGCCGGCTTCGTCGTCCAGCCGGCTGACGCCGCTGACCCGCAGCGCGTCCAGCGCGAGCTGACGCACGCCGCGGACGCCGTCGACCAGCGCGCCGGGGTCGGCGGCCGCG
The DNA here is from genome assembly GCF_000374165.1 of Parafrankia elaeagni. GTDB lineage: Bacteria > Actinomycetota > Actinomycetes > Frankiales > Frankiaceae > Parafrankia > Parafrankia elaeagni. The sequence continues at coordinate 122,511 of NZ_KB893712.1, read as the reverse complement.
TGCTCCAGAGCCAGGTCGAGATGGTCGAGGACCGGAATCCAGGCGAGGACGACTCTGTCCCGCTCGGCCGACCGGGCCGCGTCGAGCTCCCGCCCGGCCCGGCGGCGGTAGTTGTCGAAGTCGGCGAGGGTGCGCAGCTGTCTGGCCTGGCATTCCTCCAGCTCGGCCGCCAGGCCGGACGGCTCAGTCATCGTCACGGGTGGTGAAGTCGGCGTCGATCACATCGTCGGCGGCCGACGCCGTCTGCCGGACGCCGACGGGCGGGAGGCCGAACAGGATCTGCTGCAGATCGTTCACCAGCGGGCGGACCCGCTCGACGTCGGCGTTCTCGTCGAGCGCGCGGCGCGCGTCGCTGACCAGCTGTTCGGCACGGGCCTTCTCGTGCACGGGCACCTGGTCACCGAGCTCGGAGATCCGCCGCTCGACCTGGTAGACGATCGAGTCGAGCTGGTTGCGGGCGTCGGCGTTCTCCCGCCGGGTGCTGTCCTGCGCCCGGTTGCGTTCCGCGTCGGCCACCATCCGCTCGATCTCGTCCGGCGGGAGGTTGGTGTTGTCGGAGATGGTGATCCGCTGCTCCGCGCCGGTTTCCCTGTCCTTCGCGGTGACGTTGAGGATGCCGTTCGCGTCGATGTCGTAGGTGACGTCGACCTCGGCCTGGCCGCGCGGCGCGGGGCGGACACCCTCCAGGCGGAACCGGCCGAGGGTCCGGTTGTCCGCGGCCATCTCGCGCTCGCCCTGCAGCACCACGATGTCGACGGCGGACTGGTTGTCCTCCGCGGTCGAGAACGTCTCGCTGCGGCGCGCCGGGATTGTCGTGTTCCGCTCGATCACCGTGGTGCTGACCCCGCCGAGTGTCTCCACGCCGAGGGAGAGCGGGGTGACGTCCAGCAGCAGGACGTCGGAGACCTCGCCCCTGAGCACCGCGGCCTGCACGGCCGCCCCGACCGCGACGACCTCGTCCGGGTTCACGGTCATGTTCGGGTCCCTGCCCCCCGCGAAACGGCGGACGGCGGCCTGGACCGCCGGCATCCGGGTGGCGCCACCGACCAGGATGACCTCGTCGATGTCCCCCTGCGCGGTCTTGGCGTCCTTCATCGCCTGCCGCAGCGCGGGCATGCACCGCTCGAGCAGGTCGGACGTGCTCGCCTCGAACTGTGCCCGGGTGAGGGTGGTGTTGAGATGCTTCGGACCGTTCGCGTCGGCGGTGATGAACGGCAGGTTGATCTGTGCCTGCGTCACCGAGGAGAGTTCGGTCTTGGCTTTCTCCGCCGCTTCGAAGAGCCGTTGCAGTGCCTGCGGATCCATCCTCAGGTCGATGCCGGACGTCTTCTGGAAGTCGTCGGCGAGAAGGTCCACCAGGCGCCGGTCCCAGTCGTTTCCGCCCAGATGGGTGTCACCCGCGGTGGCCCGCACCTCGACGATGCCGTCACCGACGTCGAGAACGGACACGTCGAACGTGCCGCCGCCCAGGTCGAAGACCAGCACGGTCTCGTGCGACCGTTTGTCCAGCCCGTAGGCGAGCGCCGCGGCGGTCGGCTCGTTGATGATCCGCAGCACCTCCAGGCCCGCGATCCGGCCGGCGTCCTTCGTGGCCTGCCGCTGGGCGTCGTTGAAGTAGGCCGGCACGGTGATCACCGCCTCGGTGACCCGCTCCCCCAGGAACCGGCCGGCGTCGTCCGCCAGTTTCCGCAGCACCATCGCCGAGATCTCCTCGGGCGCGTACTGCCGCCCGCGCACGGCGATCCGGACGGCGTCGTCCCTGCCCGGCTCGAGGTCGAAGGTGACGGTCCTGCGCTCGCTGGAGACCTCGCTGTAACGGCGGCCGATGAACCGCTTGACCGAGGTGACCGTGCCCTTCGGGTTCAGGATCGACTGCCGGCGCGCCAGTTCCCCCACGAGGCGTTCACCGCTCTCCGTGAACGCGACCACCGACGGTGTCGTACGGGAGCCCTCCGCATTGGGAACGACGGTGGGCTGACCGCCCTCGACAACCGCTATGACCGAGTTCGTCGTACCGAGGTCTATTCCCACGGCCTTTCCCACGATGTCCTCCCGACGAGAGCCTTCCGGTACGAGACGCTTTCTCCCCTCCGACATATGCGTGGACATATGCACGCAGATGCGCGTGTGCGGGGAACCGTGGCACTGCCACCTGACAGACCGGTACCACCTACCGCCGGCCCGAAAACGGAAACGGCGGACCGGCACGCATGGCGAACCAGCCGGTGTCGGCCCGCGCCGGCACACGCAGGGCGGACCGCCACCCGCCGGACGGGCATCCGCCGGACGGGCATCCGCTTGCCGGCCAGGCAGGCCCGACCGACGATGGTTCCGTAGTCAGACAAGAGCGCCAAGTCACAGTCAAGGGGGTCTACGCATCATGACTCAGCCTGTGCGCGCCGGGGCCAGCCGTCCGCTGCCCACCGTCCGCTTCGACCCGTTCCGCGAGATCGAGGACGCCTGGAGCCGGATGGGCAGCCTGCTCGGCGACGTCGTCGGTGGTGGTGGTGAGCACCGGCCTTACGGGGCCATGGGCAGCCGAACGGCCGCGGTGGACATCGAGGAGACCGACGAGGCGTTCATCGTCGAACTGGAGACACCCGGTATCCGGGCCGACGACCTTTCGATCGACCTGCGGGACAACGAGCTGTCCATCAGCGGCGAGATCAGGGCGCGGGAACGTGAGGGGACGCTGCGCCGGCAGGGCCGCCGGACAGGTCGGTTCGAACAGCAGATCACGCTCCCCGGCGAGGTCAACCCGGACACGGTGACCGCGGCTCTGGACTGCGGCGTGCTGACCGTCCGGCTCCCGAAGGCCCGCCGCAGCGAGCCCCACCACATCAGCATCTCCGGACCCACCGCGGCGGCCGAGGCGGGATCCACGCAGCAGCGGGGCTGACCCACGACCGGGGCACCGATGTTCGGACGGCTGGCGGCGGGGCAGGAGGAACAGGGGGTTTCAGGGGCGGACGGGCCACCGGGCGCACAGACCGCCAGGAGGCGGAAGGGAGCGACGAGATGCTCTTCCGTGATCGCGGACACGCGGGTCGCGAGCTCGGCAGGCGGTTGGCGTACCTGCGCGGACCGGACGTGGTGGTCGTCGGCCTCCCCCGCGGCGGGGTGTCGGTCGCCTACCACGTCGCGCGGGTGCTGGGCGCGCCGCTGGACGTCATCGTGGTCCGCAAGCTGGGTGTGCCCTTCCAGCCGGAGCTGGCGATGGGTGCCATCGCCGAGGGCGACGTGCGGGTCATCAACGACGAGACCCGGCACCTGGCCATCAGCCCGGCGGACCTCGCCGCCGTCGAAGCCCGCGAGCGGGTGGAGCTGGACCGGCGGATCCGCCGCTTCCGCGGGTCACGCCCGCGGGTTCCGCTGGCCGGCCGCACGGTGGTCGTGGTGGACGACGGCATCGCCACCGGTGCGACAGCCTCCGCCGCCTGCCGGGCGGTCCGTGCCGCCGGCGCCGCCCGCGTGGTGCTGGCCGCGCCGGTCGCCCCGCCGGACCGGATCGCCTGGCTGCGCCAGGACGCCGACGAGGTGGTCTGTCTGGCCGCCCCGGAGGAGTTCTTCGCCATCGGCTCGTTCTACGCCGACTTCGCCCAGACACCCGATGAGGAGGTGACGGACCTGCTACGGCAGGCCGCGCTGGCCGCCCCGCCGGAGCCCGCCCGGATGCCCGGTCCCGACGCAGGAGGAAGCACGGGCACGGGCACGGGCCAGCGGATCGAGGTCACCGTCCCCGCCGGCGCGGCACGACTCACCGGGCAGCTCACGGTGCCGGAACATCCGTGCGGGCTGGTCGTGTTCGCCCACGGCAGCGGCAGCAGCCGGCACAGTCCGCGCAACCGCCACGTGGCCCAGGTCCTCGGTTCCGCCCGCCTGGCCACGCTGCTGTTCGACCTGCTCACCCCGGACGAGGAAGCCGACCGCACGAACGTGTTCGACATCGGCACGCTCGCGCGACGGCTCGTCGAGGTCACCCGGTGGCTGGGCCAGCAGCCGACCACCGCCCGTCTCCCCACCGGCTTCTTCGGTGCCAGCACCGGTTCCGCGGCCGCATTGTGGGCTGCCGCCGAACTCGGCCCACGCATCAGCGCCGTCGTCTCCCGCGGCGGGCGCCCCGACCTGGCTGCCCCGAAGCTGGCTCTGGTCACCGCCCCGACCCTGCTCATCGTCGGCGGGCAGGACGACGTCGTGCTCGACCTGAACCGGCGTGCCCAGACGCAGCTGCGGTGCGAGAACCAGCTCACGGTGGTGCCGGGGGCCACCCACCTGTTCACCGAGCCCGGCGCGCTGGAGACGGTGGCCACCCTGGCCAGGGACTGGTTCCTCCATCACTCGGCCCTGGTCGGGAACATCCGCGCCTGAGGTCGTGGAGACACGGAGACTCCGGGACCTGCCGTCGCGGGCCGTATGCGCAACGGCCGCGTCGCACCCGGCCCGATATTCGGCGGTCTGGCCTGATAGGCAGCGTTCTGTGGCTCTCTTCGTCAGGCACCGCATCGACGCGACCATCGCTGATGGCGTCTTCGCCCTGTTCGCTCTGGCGGCCGGGGGCTGGCCCGGGGCCGCCGGGTGGCCGGCGCCGGACAGCACGGGTTCCCTGCTCCCGGCCGGGACGAGGGCCGACACCGGGGGCAGGGCCGACACCAGGGGCAGCCGGACCGAGGACGGCCTGTTGTGCCTGTCCGTGCGGTCCGCCTTCCATCTGCTGCTGAGCGCGGCGGAGCTTCCGGCGGGGAGCGAGGTCGTCATCTCCGCGGTGACCCACCCGGACATGGTGCGGATCATCGAGCTGCACGGTCTGCGCGCCGTCCCCGTGGACATCGACCCCGGCACCCTCGCCGTCGACGAGACGGCGCTGGACTCGGCGGTCACCGATCTGACCCGCGCCCTCGTCGTCACCCATCTTTTCGGCGCGCGGTCGTCGCTGGACGCCGCCGCGCGGACAGCGCACGACCGCGGGCTGCTTCTCGTCGAGGACTGCGCCCAGTCCATCCAGGGCCCCGACGACCGGGGCGATCCGCGGGCCGACGTGTCCCTGTTCAGCTTCGGGCTGCTCAAGACCGCGACCGCGATGGGTGGAGCGGTCACGTGGGTGCGCCGGCCAGCGCTCGCCGCCGCCATGCGCGCCCGGCACGCGGGCTGGCCCGTGCAGTCCCGGCGGGCGTACGCGGTGAAGGTGCTCACCTGCATGGTCGCGCTGGTTGCGTCCCGCCCGGTGCCGTACGGCCTCCTTTTCGGTGGCGGGCGCAGGTGCGACCCGACCGCGCTGGTTCGTTCCCGGGTCCCCGGGGACGAGCCCGGCTTCACCCGGTGGCTGCGGCGCAGGCCCTGCGACGCGCTTGCCCGGACCGTGGCCCGGCGGCTGGCCCACTTCCCCGCGCACCGGCTGGCCAGCCGCACCGAGGCCGGCGAGGCCTTCGCGGCCGTGCTCCCGCCGGGGGTTTTCAGGCCCGGCGCCACCGCGGCGCGGCACACTCACTGGGTCTTCCCCGTCGTCGTCGACGACCCGGACCGGGCCGTCCGCGGGCTGCGGGCCGCCGGCGTCGACGCGACCCCGGCCACCAGCCAGATCGCCGCGGTCGAACCCGCTCCGCCGGGCGCCACCCGGATGCTCACCGGCCTGGTCTTCGTACCGGCCTACCCCGGGCTGCCCGCCGCCCGGCGAGACCTGGCCGCAGCCGCCGTCGCGGCCTGCTCGTCGGGGCCGGCGGGCACCACGGACGTCCTGGTGCCCGCCGTGTCGGCATTGAAGGAAGGCGCCGCGACCCCATGACGTGACCGACGTAACAGGGGAGAGTAGGTGCCACGGGACGGCGGGCCCGGCTGTCACGAAAGGCCGACCGCCGGCCCGCCGGTCCGTCCCGCACCCGCGAAAGGACTCCCATGCGCCATGACGACATGATTCTGGTCAGCGTTGACGACCACATCGTCGAACCGCCCGACATGTTCGCAAACCACCTCCCGGAGCGGTACAAGGCCGACGCGCCGCACGTCATCAGCCTGCCGGGCGGCGCCGACGCCTGGAAGTTCCGGGACACCATCGTCCCCAACGTCGCCCTGAACGCGGTGGCAGGGCGACCGAAGGAGGAGTACGGCTTAGAACCACAGGCCCTGGACGAGATCCGCCCCGGCTGCTACCAGGTCGACGAGCGGGTCAAGGACATGGACGCCGGCGGCATTCTCGCCTCGATGAACTTCCCGTCGTTCCCGGGTTTCGCGGCGCGGCTTTTCGCCACCGAGGACCCGGACTTCTCCCTGGCCCTGGTGCAGGCGTACAACGACTGGCACATCGACGAGTGGTGCGGGGCGCACCCGGGGCGCTTCATCCCGATGGCCCTGCCCGTCATCTGGGACGCCGAGCTCTGCGCCCTCGAGGTGCGCCGGGCGGCGGCGAAGGGATGCCACTCGCTGACGTTCACCGAGAACCCGGCGGCGCTGGGCTACCCCAGCTTCCACGACACGTACTGGAACCCGCTGTGGCGCGCGGTGTGCGACACGAACACCGTGCTGTCGATCCACATCGGCTCGTCCGGCAAGCTGACGATCCCGGCGCCCGACTCACCACCGGACGTCCTGATCACCCTGCAGCCGATGAACATCGTCTCGGCCGCGGCGGACCTGCTGTGGTCGCCGGTCATCAAGAACTTCCCGGACATCAGGATCGCGCTGTCCGAAGGCGGGACGGGCTGGATCCCCTACTTCCTGGAGCGCGTCGACCGCACCTTCGACATGCATTCCACCTGGACGATGCAGGACTTCGGCGGCCGGCTCCCGTCCGAGGTGTTCCGCGAGCATTTCCTGACCTGTTTCATCAGTGACCCGCTCGGGGTCGAGCTGCGCCACCACATCGGCATCGACAACATCGCCTGGGAATGCGACTACCCGCACAGCGACTCGATGTGGCCGGGTGCCCCGGAGGAGCTGGGCGCGGTGATGGACAAGTTCGCCGTCCCCGACCCGGACATCAACCGGATGACCTACGAGAACGCCCTGCGCTGGTACTCCTTCGACCCGTTCTCCCACGTCCCGCGCGAACAGGCCACGGTCGGCGCGCTGCGGGCCCGGGCCGAGGGCCACGACGTCACGATCCGTGCGCTGAGCCACCGCACCTACGAGCGTGGCGAGAAGCTCGCCGCCTACCAGGCCCTGGCCTCCTCCGCACCCCAGCGGTAGCGCCGAAACGTCAGGTTCACGACCGGCCGGCCCCGGGCGCGGGCGGGGCGCGCGGTACTCACACCGCGTGTCCGTCCAACCCGGAGCCGTCCACCCGCGGGTACTCAGGCCGGCGGGCGCCCAGGCCGCGGGCGCCCAGGCCGCGGGCGCCCAGGCCGCGGGCGCTCAGGCCGCGCGGCCCGGCACCGTGGCCAGCCGGCCGATGCGCACCTTCTCCAGCATCGTGGCGACGGAGCGGGTGATCTCGGGCAGCGAGTCCCGCAGCCCGGCGACAGCCTGCTGATAGAGGTCGAGGTCAGGGACGCCCGCCCCGGCGAGCAGCCCCATCGGGTCGGCGAGGCGGGCCTCCAGCCACCCGACCGGGTCCTCGGTGAGCCACGGGTCGAAGACCCGGTCGCTCGGCTCGTTGTCCCGCATCGTGGGATGGTGATGGACGCGGTCGCGGCTGCCCGGCCCGCTCGCGACCGACTCGAGCAGGTCCACCCGGAACACCGCGTCGTCGACGACGACCCGCTGCGAGGCGTAGACCGAGCCCCGCCACGGCAGACGTTCGACGAGTCTCAGCTCCACCCGCACGCCCCGCTCCGGGCCCTCCTGGCCAGGTGTCGGTTCCGGGTCGACGAAGTAGAGGTCCTCGACAACCACGGCAAGTCCGTCGAAGCAGAACATCGTCAGCATGTGCCCGCCCTTCGGTCCACGTCGTGCTCTGGTCGGTGTCGTACTTCGTGATGGGATGCTGGCACGCCGCGCGTACGGCCGTCCGGCGCACGCGTTGCTCTTCATCAGCCCGAAACCATCGGGCCCGCGGGCCCGGGCCGCAGGATCCCGCGCGAGGAACCGACGCCCCCCCCCGGGAACCTCACAGGTCCGGTCGCTGATCGCCAGCGGGGGCACCGAGCGTCACGACCGTCAGTACACGTCGCGGACATAGCGCCGGTCGGCGGCGAGCTGGCGGACATAGGCAGCCGCGCCGTCGGGGCCGAGCCCGCCACAGGTGGCGACGACATCGCGCAGCGCCCGGTCCACGTCCCGCGCCATCCGGACGGCGTCGCCGCACACGTAGACGTGGGCGCCCTCGGCCAGCCAGGTCCACATCTGCGCACCGTGTTCACGCATCCGGTCCTGGACGTAGACCTTGGCGCGCTGGTCCCGGGAGAAGGCGAGATCCAGCCGGGCGAGGGCCCCGGACGCGGCGAACGCGGCCAGCTCGTCGGCATAGTAGAAATCGGTGGCCCGCCGCTGTTCGCCGAAGAACAGCCAGTTCGGGCCGGGCGCGCCGCGGGCGTGGCGATCCTGCAGGAACCCGATGTACGGCGCGATACCGGTCCCGGCGCCGATCATGATGGCCGGCGTGGCGTCGTCGGGTGGCAGGCGGAAGTGCGGGGCCCGTTTCACGAAGACCCGCACCGGGTGCCCCGGCTCCGCGTCGGCGAGATACGTCGAGCACACACCGCCGCGAGCGCGGTCGCCGGCGCCCGCGAAGCGGACGACCGACACGGTGAGGCTCACCGTCCGCGGCTCCACGAGCGGCGAGGACGAGATCGAGTACAGCCGCGGCCGCAGCGGCCGCAGCACCGTCATCCACTCCGTGGCATCGGCCCGCACCGGGTGTTCGGCCAGGACGTCGACGGCCTGGCGTCCCCACGTCCACTTCGCGAGCTCAAGCTGGTTGTCGGGACGCAGCAGCGTGCGCAGGCGACTGTCACCGGCCCGTTCGGCCACGAAACGCAGCAGCTCCGGCCGGACGGTGGTGATGTCCAGGCGGTTCCGCAACGCCTCGGCGAGCGGCGCCCGCCCACCGTCGCCGGTCTCGACCTCGGTGTCCGGGGCGAGGCCGGTCACGGCGAGCCACTCGTCGACCAGGGACGGGTTGTTCGTGGGCCAGACACCCAGCGCGTCACCGGCGGCGTACTCCAGCCCGCTGCCCGTCAGGTCGACGGTGACCCGGCGGACCTCCTTGGCCGAGCCCGCCAGGCTCAGCAGCCGGTTGTCGATCAGCGGTGCCGCCCAGGGACCGCGGTCCCCCGCCGGCGGCGGTGTGGCGGTCCGGGTGGCAGACACGGCGGTGGCAGGCACGGCGGCGACGGGCACGGCGGCGAGGGCGGCCAGGACCTGTTCCAGCCAGCCGTCCAGGGCGTCACGGTAGTGGGGCTCGCAGTCGACGCGGCCGACGAGCCGGGTCGCGCCGAGTTCGGCCAGCCGCTCGTCGAGGCGACGCCCGTGACCGCAGAAGTCCGCGTAGCTGGAGTCGCCGAGCGCGAGCACGGCGTAGCGGCGGCCCTCCAGGCGAGGCGCGTCCACGCCACGCAGCGCGTCCCAGAAGACCGTGCCGTTGTCGGGGGCGTCGCCGTCACCGAAGGTACTGGTCACCACCAGCAGGTCACCCGGTGCCACGAGCAGCTCGCCGGCCGGCGCCGCCATGGCGTCGACGCGGACCTGCCAGCCCGCCTCCCGCAGCCGGTCCCGGATCACGGCGGCGGCGTCCTCGGCGTTGCCGGTCTGTGAAGCCCACAGCACGCTCACCGGGCGTGCCCCGGCGTCGGCAGCCCCGCCGGCCACAGTCCCGCCGGTCGCAGTCCCGCCGGTCGCAGCGACGTCACGCCGCGTCTGGACCGGAATGAACGGGGCGGTGGGGAGAGCGGCGCCGTGCCCGCCGGCGACGCCGTAGCCTCCGGCGAGAAAACCGTCCACCCACTGCCGGCGTCCCGCGTCGAAGGGCGCGTCCGCGGGCAGGCGCGGCGGGTCACCCTGGGCCGGCGGCGCGGCGGCCAGCGCCGCGAGGAACCCGGCGAGGTACCGCCGCTGGGGTTCCGTGAGATCCGGTGGGGTCAGATCGAGGCCGAGCGCCTCACCCAGCGCATGGCCGGTGCCACGCTCCGCGGGCTCCCGATCCGCGGGCTCCCGGTCCGCGGGCGGGATATCCACCGGCGGACCGGCGACCCTGGTCAGCGCGACCGCGCAGGCCTTCAGCTCGGGCTGGAACGAGATCGGGTCGACGGCGTCACTGGTGACCGCGTTGACGCTGAGCTGGTCGCCGAACAGGTCGTTCCAGTGGAACGGGGCGAAGCAACCACCCGGGCGCACCCGGTCGGTGACGACCGCGGGCAGCACGGCGCGGCCACGGCGGGAGGCGAGCTCAACCCGGTCACCGGCGGCGATGCCCAGCGTCTCGGCATCGGACGGGTTGATCTCGACGAACGGGCCGGGGTTCAGCCGGTTCAGTCTGGCGATTTTGCCGGTCCGGGTGAGGGTGTGCCACTGGTGCGCCAGCCGTCCGGTGTTGAGCAGGAAGGGGTAGTCGTCGTCGGGCAGTTCGGCGGGCGGCAGGTGCGGCCGGGCGTGGAAGACCGCGCGGCCGGTCGGCGTCGGGAAGCGCAGCCGCGGGCGGGTGCCGTCGGGCCGTTCCAGCAGCGGCTGGCTGACACCGTCGTTGCGGTAGCGGATCGGGTTGCGGTCGGCGGCACCCGGCGGGGCCGGCCACTGCACCGGGCCGGTGCGCAGCCGCTCGTGGTCGACGCCCCGCAGGTCGTAGCCGGTCTCCGGGTTGGCGAACTCGCGGATCTCGGCGAAGACCTCCTCGGCGGAGGCGTAGGTGAAGGCGTCCGCGAACCCCAGCGCGGCGGCGACCCGGGCGACGATCTGCCAGTCGGGCAGCGCCTCCCCCGGCGGGTCGACGACCTGGCGGGCCAGGGTCAGGTTCCGCTCGGAATTAATCATGATGCCGTCGGTCTCGCCCCAGGTCGCCGCCGGCAGGAGCACGTCGGCGTGGGCGTTCGTCTCGGTGTCGCCGAAGGCGTCCTGGACGACGACCAGCTCGGCCGCCGCGAGACCGGCGAGGACGGTGGCCCGGTTGCCGACCGACGCCACCGGGTTGGTGCAGATGATCCAGCAGGCCCTGATCCGTCCCGCGGCCAGCTGCTCGAACATGTCGATCGTGCCCCGGCCGGCGTCCGGGCGCAGCGTGCCGGGCGCCACGCCCCACCGCTGCTCGACGAAGGCGCGGTCGGCCTCGACGAGGACCGAGCGCTGGCCGGGCAGGCCCGGCCCCATGTACCCCATCTCCCGGCCGCCCATCGCGTTGGGCTGGCCGGTGAGCGAGAACGGCCCGGCGCCGGGCCGGCAGATCGCCCCCGTCGCCAGGTGCAGGTTGACCAGTGCGTTGGTGTTCCAGGTGCCGTGGGTGCTCTGGTTGAGGCCCATCGTCCAGCAGCTCATCCAGGTGTTCCCGGCCGCGGCGATCCAGGCGGCGGCCCGGCGCAGATCCTCCTCGGCCAGCCCGGTCAGCGCGGCGACCGTGGCCGGTGGGTAGTCGGCCAGAAACGGAGGCAGCTCCTCCCAGCCGCTGGTGTGCTCGGCGATGAACGCCGCGTCCAGGTGGCCGCCCTCGGTCAGCAGGTGGAGCAGGCCGTTGAGCAGGGCGAGGTCCGTGCCCGGACGGATCTGGAGGAACAGGTCGGCCTTCTCGGCGGTGGCGGTGCGGCGCGGGTCGACGACGATCAGCCGGGCACCGGCCCGGACCCGTTCCATCAACCGCAGGAACAGGACGGGATGGCACTCGGCCATGTTCGACCCGATGACCAGGAACACGTCGGCGTGGTCGAGGTCGTCGTAGGAGCCGGGCGGGCCGTCGGCGCCGAGCGACAGCTTGTAGCCGCTGCCCGCACTGGCCATGCACAGCCGCGAGTTCGACTCGATCCGGTTGGTACGCAGGAAGCCCTTCGCCAGTTTGTTCGCCAGGTACTGCGCCTCCAGCGTCAGCTGGCCCGAGACGTACAGCGCGACGGCGTCCGGGCCGTGCTCGTCGATGATCGACCGCAGCCGGCTGGCGACAGTGCCGATCGCCTCGTCCAGGGGGAGGTCGGTCAGCTCCCCGCCGCGCTCGCGGCGTATCCGTGCCGTCGCCAGCCGGCCCGGTGCCGCCAGCAGGTCGGCGCTGGTCGCGCCCTTCGTGCACAGCCGGCCGCGGTTCGCGGGGTGTTCCCTGTCCCCGCTCACCCGGGTGACCCGGCGGCGGCCGTCCGGCTCCGCGGCGAGGTCGAGGACCATGCCGCAGCCGACCCCGCAGTACGAGCACACGGTCCTCGTCCGGGCTGCGGACACCGGGCCTCTCCCCTTCCTGACGAAGGCCGCCGTCGTCGGCGGCCGGCGCTGTCGACGAATGCGGCCGGCGCTGTCGGATGCGGCTGGCGCGTCGCGTCCCGACCGTAGGAGAGGCGCGTTTCACCGGTGTCACACCCGGGCCGGCCGTCGGTGACGACCACCGCACCACCACCGGCAGGGCCTGGTGAGTTCCGGCGGGGAGGCGGCGCCGGGCGGCACCGCCTCGCTCGGGGCCTGGTTCGGCCGGGTGCTCGCACCAGCCGTTCCGCCTCCTCCGCCGCAGGGTGCTCACCGCTGCCGGCCGGCCGGTGAGAGAACTGTTTTCCCGCCGTGTAATGGCTGGCCGGGTGCCGCGAAACAGCGGCTTCCTAACGTGCCGTCGCGACACGTCCTGCCCGATGTTTCTGCCCGATGTTTCGCGGATCGGCCCGAGGAGCCCCCATGAGAACAGCCCCCGTTGACAGGAAGCGCCCGGGCCGGCGGTCCGGTCAGTCCGGGCGGTCCGGACGCTGGATCGACGACTGGCACCCGGAAGATCCCGTGTTCTGGGAGAGGACCGGCCGGCGGATCGCCCGCCGCAATCTCGTGCTCTCCGTCCTGGCCGAGCACTTCGGGTTCTCCGTCTGGGTGATGTGGAGCATTCTCGTCATCAAGATGGGTGCGGACGCCGACGGCGGGCCGGGTCCCGCCGGCTTCGCGCTGACCATCGACCAGCAGCTCTGGCTCGTCGCCGTCCCCTCCGGGGTCGGGGCCTTCCTCCGCCTGCCCTACACCTTCGCGGTGCCCGTCTTCGGCGGCCGCAACTGGACGGTCTTCTCCGCGCTGCTGCTGGTCGTGCCCTGTGTGCTGATGATGTGGGCGGTACGCCACCCCGAGCTGTCGTTCGGCGCGCTGCTGGCGGTCGCCGCCGTGGCCGGGGTCGGCGGCGGGAACTTCGCCTCGTCCATGACGAACATCTCCTTCTTCTACCCGGAGAAGGAGAAGGGATGGGCGCTCGGGCTCAACGCGGCCGGCGGCAATCTCGGGGTCGCCGTGATCCAGAAGCTCGGCGCGGTCGTCATCGCCGCCGGGACCGGTACCGCACTGGCCCGGATCGGTCTCATCTACATTCCGCTGGCGGTCGTCGCGGCGGTCGGGGCACTGCTGTTCATGGACAACCTCTCCGAGGCGAAGGCCGATTTCGGCTCGACCGCGTCTGCGGCCAGGCGCGGCCAGACCTGGATCATGTCCTTTCTCTACATCGGCACCTTCGGTTCCTTCATCGGCTATTCGTCGGCGTTTCCCGCGCTGCTGAAGAACCCCGCTCTGTTCGACCGGCCGGACGTCGCGCTGAGCTACGGCTTCCTCGGCGCGCTGGTCGGCTCGGTCGCCCGCCCGCTCGGCGGGAAGCTCGGCGACCGGATCGGCGGCGCGAAGGTGACCGTCGCCGCCTTCGGCGTCATGACGCTGGGCGGTCTCGGCGCGGTCGCCTCGATCGGCCCTCGGGGAGGCATCCTCGACCGGCCCAGTTTCGGGCTCTTCTTCGCCTCGTTCATGCTGCTGTTCCTCGCCAGCGGCATCGGGAACGGGTCGACGTACCGCATGATCCCGGCGATCTTCGCCGCCCGCGGAGCCCGCAACGGCGGGACCCCGGACGCCATGCTCCGGGCCCGCCGGGAGGCTGCCGGTGCCATCGGCATCTGCTCGGCGGTCGGCGCCTTCGGCGGCTTCCTGGTGCCGATCGTGTATGCCGAGTCGAACAGGGCCTACGGGACGATCGCCCCGGCCCTGTGGGTCTACGTCGGCCTGTTCGTCGTGATGGCCGGCGTCACCTGGCTGTGCTACCTGCGCCGCGGCGCCGCCGGCTCCCAGCCCGCCCTGCCCGCCCAGCCGGCCTCGGCACCGGCACCGGCACCGGCACCAGCCTCGACGTCAGCGTCAGCGCAGACACTGGCAACGACCACGAACTGAGCCGCCAGAATCGCATCGGCACCCGCGAGCGGTGGCGCGCGTCCGCGGGCGTCGACGTGACGCACGACCAGGCCGATCTCGACGCGGGCTCACAGCTCGCGATGCCCGTCTCCGTCGTGCAGCAGGACTGGGGCGCCCGGCTCGGCTTCGACGCCGCTGCCCTCTGGCGGGCCTGGGCACCCGACCTCGACCACCGCCTCACCCACGCAGGCCACTTCATGGCGGAGGAGGCGCCCGACGAGATCACCCAGGTGATCCGCGACCTCCTCACCCGATGACACGCGCCAGCAGGGGTTTCCATCTGTGCCCGGCGGTCCCGTCCGGACCAGGACCATCCGCCCACAGGTGGCGGGAGGTAGCTCACTCGGACGGACGTTCGGCCCCCGACATGCTGATGGTCATCCCGATCGAGGAGGACACGATGCCTGCCACCACCGGTACGAAGGCCACCGCCGCCGTCCGCTCACCCCTGGCCGACCTCAACCGCCGCCACCACCCGGGACGCCACAGCGTCGCCACCGACGTCCTACTCACGGCCACCCGGGTCAGCCTTGGCTGGATCTTCCTGTGGGCCTTCCTCGACAATCTGTTCGGCCTGGGCCACGAGACCCCCTCGGCCCAGGCGTGGGTCAACGGCGGCAGCCCCACCGACGGTCTCGGGGGCTGGTGGGAGCGCACGGCTCTCACCCGCGGCCGGCCCTACCTGATCTGAAGTCCTTCGTCTCGCGCGGACACGGACCCGAGGTGATTTCGGAGAGGCGGCGGCAATGCGTGCCGGAGAACTGATGACGCGAAAGCTCAGCATCGTGACCCCCGACGTGCCGGTGAAGGACGTCGCCCGGCTTCTCACCCTGCGGGGAGTCGGCGCCGCGCCGGTGGTTTCCCCGCAGGGCGAGCTGGTCGGCATTGTGACCGAGGCGGACTTCATCGCACTCGAGGCCCGGCCTGACTCGAGGCTGCACGCCCGCCGTGACCGCAGTCCGCGACCGGCCGCACCGGGCACTGTCGGCGAGGTGATGTCGTCGCCGGTCGTCACGGCCGGTGTCGACACCGACATCGCGGACATCGTCGGCATCATGCTGGCCCAGCACATCTCGCGCGTGCCGATCCTGGACGGAACGGGGACGCTGGTCGGCATCATCAGCCGCAGCGATCTGCTCCGGCTGCTCGCCCGCCCGGACAGGGTGGTCGCCGAGGACGTCCGCGGCGCGGTGGAGGCGGCCGGGGTGCGTGGTTCGCCACGGATCGAGGTCCTGCACGGGCGGGTTCGGATCTCGGACGTCGAGACCACGGACGTCGCGTTGCTGCGGCGGCTGGTGTGTGACGTCCCGGGGGTGCTGGGCCTGGAGATCGCCCAACCGGTCGGTGCGGCCGAAGCACGCGGCAGGGAGGAGGACCGGTGAGCGAGCGACGGTGGATCGCGTGGTTCAGGGAGATCGGCACGGGCGACGTCGGCCAGGTCGGGGGCAAGGGCGCGAACCTCGGCGAGCTGACCCGTGCCGGGTTGCCCGTGCCTCCTGGTTTTGTGATCGCGGTGTCCGCGTACCTCGACGTCGTCGACGCGGCCCGGATGCGCTCCGAGATCGCCGCCCGCGCCGCGGGGATCGACCCTGACGACCAGGCGCAGCTCGCGCAGGTCGCCGGGGAGTTACGGGCACGCATCGCGGCGGCGCCCGTCCCGGAACCGCTACGCCGGGCGATCTCGGAGGCGTACCGGGAACTGGGCGGCGGCCCGGTGGCGGTGCGGTCGTCGGCGACGACCGAGGACGCGGCCGGCACCTCCTTCGCGGGCATGAACAGCACGTTCACCAACGTCTGCGGTGAGGCGGAACTCCTGGCGCGCGTTCGCGAGTGCTGGGCCTCGCTGTACGGGCCGCGGGCCGTCGCCTACCGGGCCAGCCGCCGCCTGGTGGCCGAACCGGAAATCGCGGTCGTGATCCAGCGGATGGTCGACGCGGAGCGGTCGGGCGTGATGTTCTCGGCCGACCCGATGACCGGCGACAGGTCCCGCATCGTCATCGAGGCGGCCTTCGGGCTGGGTGAGGTGGTCGTCGGCGGCGAGGTCATCCCGGACACGTACGTCGTGGACAAGAACGGTCTGCAGCTCGTCAATGCTCGGACCGGCGCGCAGAACCACCAGATAGTCCGTGGCGCCGACGGTCATGACCTGGCTGTGGGCATACCGACGCAGGACGTTCGGCGGGTCCTGTCCGCCGACGAGATCCTGGGCCTGGCCAGGCTCGCTCTGCAGGTGGAGGAGCATTTCGGCGGGGCGCAGGACATGGAGTGGGCGATCGAGGGCCGCCACATCCACATCGTGCAGACCCGCCCCGTCACCACCGGCGTGCCCCGGGGGGCGGCAGCCGCGGACGGCCCGGTCGGCGCGTCCGGCGCGTCCGGCGCGTCCGGTCCGGGTGAGCTGTCACGCCCTGGTGCGACGCCCTCCGGCACGGTGCTGCTGACCGGCCGGGGCGGCGCGCCGGGACGGGCCGGCGGAAGAGTCCGCGTCCTCACCTCGCCCGGCGAGGCCGCCGCCTTCATTACCGGAGAGGTCCTGGTCGCGGCGATGACCTCCCCGGACTGGGTGCCCGTGATCCGCCGCGCCGCCGCCGTGGTCACCGACAGCGGCGGAGTCACCTGCCACGCCGCGATCGTCGCTCGCGAGCTCGGTGTCCCCTGCGTCGTCGGGACGCGCACCGCGACGTCCACCCTGCGTACCGGCGACGACATCGTTGTCGACGGGGCCCTGGGAGTGGTCGAGAGCGCAGGCGGCGCAGGCGTGGAGAGAACCGCGAAGACACTGGCGAATCCCCGCAGGACCGTGGTGACGGTCGCCCCGTCGCATGTCGGCCCGAACGGGGCGGCCCCGGGCGTGCTGGCGGTCCCGCCCCAGCCTCCGCTGGCGGGGAGGACCATCGAACCGACCGCCACCAGGCTCTACGTGAACCTCTCCGTCGCCGATCACGCGGAACGGCTCGCGGCTCTGCCCGTCGCGGGGGTGGGCCTGCTGCGCGCGGAGTTCCTGCTCGCCGACGCCCTCGACGGCCTGCACCCCCGCCACCTGCTGGAGCTGGGGCGGCGCGCGGAGTTCGTGGAGCGGATGGCGGCGTCACTCGCGCGGATCACTTGTGCCTTCGCGCCTCGGCCGGTCGTCTACCGCGCCACGGACTTCCGCACCAACGAGTTCCGCGGGCTCACCGGCGGTGAGCGCTACGAGCCGGTCGAGGCCAACCCGATGATCGGCTACCGCGGCTGCTTCCGCTACGTCCATGACCCCGCCGTCTTCGCGGCCGAGCTGGAGGTGCTCGCCGCCGTGCGGGAGCGCACCCCCAACCTGCACCTCATGATCCCGTTCGTGCGCACCGCCTGGGAGCTCGAGGCCTGCCTGAAGGCGGTCGACGCCAGCCCGCTCGGCGAACACCGGGACATGCTCCGCTGGGTGATGGCCGAGGTACCCTCGGCCGCCTACTGGATTCCCGCCTACGCCGGGCTCGGGATCGACGGCGTCTCCATCGGTTCCAACGATCTGACCCAGCTCGTGCTCGGTGTCGACCGTGACTCCGAGACCTGCGCCGAGCTGTTCGACGAGGCAGACCCGGCGGTCCTGGACACCATCGCCCGCATCATCACGGCCTGCCGGGACAACGGCCTCACCTCGTCCCTGTGCGGCCAGGCCCCGTCCACCAGGCCCGACTACATCGAACGGCTCGTCCGGCTCGGCATCACCTCCGTGTCGGTCGACCCGGACGCCGTCGCGGCGGCGGCGTGGTCCATCGCCGGCGCGGAACGCCGTGTCCTGCTGGACGCGGCCCG
Organism: Parafrankia elaeagni; assembly: GCF_000374165.1. GTDB lineage: Bacteria > Actinomycetota > Actinomycetes > Frankiales > Frankiaceae > Parafrankia > Parafrankia elaeagni. The sequence goes on along the minus strand of NZ_KB893712.1, from coordinate 104,469 downwards.
GGCCGGCGCCCTCCAGGATGCCGGCGGGTGGACGGCGAAGTGACCCCGAGTCGGACGAAGTGGCCCCGATTCGGACGAAGTGGCCCCGGGTCAGAGCGGAGCGGTCCAGCGCAGCCGGGTCCCGCCGGCGGGTGCGGCCTCCGCGGTGAAGGTGCCGCCGAGACCTTCGGCCCGTGCCCGCAGGTTGTCCAGGCCACTGCGGCGTGCGGTCTCACCGAGGCCGACGCCGTCGTCAACGGCCTCGAGGGTGACCGTGTCCCCTTCCACCGCCACCCGGATCTCGACCCGCGTGGCATGGGCGTGCCGGGCGGCGTTGGTCAGGGCTTCCCGGGCCACGGCGAGGAGGTGGTCGGTGAGCTGGTCGTCGACGACGGTGTCGAGGGGGCCGGTCAGGCGCAGGGCGGGGGCGAAACCGAGGGCGGGCCCCACCTCCGCGGCGATCTTCCTGAGGCCGGCGTGCAGGTGGCCGCGCCTGGCGGGCCCCTGCCCGCGCAGCTCGAAGATGGAGCGACGGATGTCCTTGATGGTGGCGTCGATGTCCTCGACGTAGCCGCTGAGCCGCTCGGCGTTCGACGGGTTCTCGTACTGCGCGAGATCCTGCATGCCGAGGGCGACGGCGAACATCCGCTGGATGACATGGTCGTGCAGGTCACGGGCGATGCGGCCGCGGTCGGCGAGGACCCTCAGCCGTTCCTGGTCGGCCTTGGTCCGGGCGAGCTCGAGGGCGACGGCGATGTGGCCGGCGAAGCCGGCGGCCATGTCGAGGTCGCTGTCGGTGAAGGCGCGCGCGCCGCGGTCCCGCCCGACGAGCAGGGCGCCGATGCACTGCTCGGCCCCGGTGACGAGAGGAAGGACGAGAAGCGGCCCGGTGTGCGGCCCGCGCTCGTCCGGGACCGCGTCGAGTTCCGCCTCGTCGACGCGCAGGGCCTGCCGCTCGCCGATCACCCGCCCGGTCAGCGTGTGCTCCAGCGGGATGAGACGACCGACGCGCTCGGCGTCGCCCCCGGCCGGGACGTCAGCCCCGCCGTCGGCGGCGAACGCCGTGAGCGCCACGGCCACCCGGACGTACCCGCCGTGGCCCAGGTCTCCCTCCGGGTCGGCGTGGTCACCCGCGCGCAGCGCGAGAGCGACGAAGGACGCGTCGGCGACGTCCTGAACCCGGCGCGCTGCGGCGGTGAGCGCGTCGTCGGCGCCGGCCATCAGCAACCGGGCGACCTCCGCCGACGCGGTCATCCACAGATGCCGCTGCTGCGACTCGTGGTAGAGCCGCGCGTTCGCGATCGCCACGCCGGCGTTGGCCGCCAGAGCGAGGGCGAGCTCCTCGTCCTCGGCGGTGAAGGGAACGCCGCCGTGCTTGTCGGTCAGATAGAGGTTGCCGAACACCTCCCCCCGCACGATGATCGGCACCCCGAGGAAGGTCGTCATCGGCGGATGACCCGCCGGGAAGCCCTGGGAGCCGGCGGCACCGGCGATGCCGTCGACACGGCGCGGGCGGGGGTCGTCGATGAGCAGGCCCAGCAGACCGTGCCCGGTCGGCAGATGCCCGATCCGCTCGACGGCCGACTCGTCCATGCCGACGTGGACGAACTCCTCCAGCGTGCGGTCGGGCGCGATGACGCCCAGTGCGCCGTAGCGGGCGCCGAGCAGGTCGCAGGCGACCTCGACAACGCGCCGCAGCAGGACGGACAGCCGCAGGTCGGTGGCGACGACCTGGTTGGCCTGGAGCAGCCCGCGCAACCGCCCTTGCGTGGCCAGCACGTCCTGGGCCCGATCGACCAGCTGGCTGAGCAGGTCGTCAAGCTCCAGCCTGGCCACCGCGGGGAACGTCAGCCCGTCTCCCGGCGGCAGTGCCGGCCCGGCGGCCGGGGTGGCCTGCGGGCCGGGCGCATGCGCCTCATCCCACCCGGGTGAGACAGAGGATTTTGATCTTGCGGCCACGCCAGCACGATACGCGAAGGTGACGCTGCCCGGTCCCTTTTCGCGATGGCCCGACGACAGCCGACCGCCCCGCGGCCCCGCCGTCGGGCGGCCTCCGTCCGGGACGTTGCCCTGCCGGCCGCCTGCCGAAAGTCCCTGTCGACAGTCCGGAGTGATGTCGATGCTGGTGATGCGTCCACTCCTGCGGGCCCGAAAGGCAGCAGCCGGTGGGAGTCCAGTGCAGAACGTCGTTCGCGCCGGGGGACGCCACCACGCCGGACGTGATGACCGGCGATGATCACGGAGGTGCCCGGTGACGAACGGCCTCAACGCATCCTGGCGGGTACGCCCCGCGCAGCCGGGTTCGCCGGGCGGCGACTGGATCGACGTCCTGCGGCTCGCGGGGGGACGGCTGGCGATCAGCATGGGCGACGCCGCCGGTCACGACGGCCAGGCGGCGGCGCTCGCTCTGCTGCTGAGCCGCCTGCTGCGAGACCGGCTCCTGCTGGGAACCGCCCCCGGCCGAGCCCTCGCCGGCGCTCTGGCGGAGGTCGCGGCCCTCGGTGACATGGGCGAGATGTACGCCACCGCCTTCGTCGCCGTCGCCGAGGCCGACGGCACGGTGACCTACGCGAACGCCGGCCATCCCGCCCCCGTCGTGCTGGGCGGCCAGCCCGCGGAGACAGGCGGCCCGGCTGCCGTCCGGCTGCTCGGCCCGACAGGGCCGCTGCTGTCCGATCTCTTCGCCGGCACGGCCCTCTGGTCGAACCGGACACTGCGGCTGGGGCCGGGGGAGTCCCTGCTCCTCTACACCGACGGCCTGGCCGAGGCGAGGAACACGGCGGGTTCCGAGTTCGGACTCGAACGACTTGTGACAGCAGGCAGTCACAAGAACACGGAAAAAAGCCGGGCCGGCGTCATCGAGCGCCTCTTCGCCGAGGTCGAGGCCTTTACCCAGCGTGGCGCCGACGACCGTTCCGGCCTGCTGCTCTCGCGCCCCGCTGACAGTGACCGCAGTGACCGAGCACATGGTGGCCTCCGCGCCACCGCGACCATGGCGGGCATGCGGGCCTCCGCCGGTGCGGCGCTGACGAGGTAGTCCGGCGCCGAGTTCGGCTGGTGGCTCGGGCTTTGCCCAGCCGCCGAACCGCGAAAACAGGAGGAACCTGGCATGAAGCAGGAGATCACGTTCAGCGCACCGGTGACAGTGCCGTCGCAGACGCCCATCCGGGAAGCCGCGAAGCTGATGGACCGGGCGGGAGTGGGATCGCTGATCGTCACCGACGCAGAGCGCCCGGCCGGAATCGTGACGGACCGCGACCTGGCCCTGAGGGTCGTCGCCGGCGCCGTCCCGCTCGACGGCCGGATCGACGCTGTCATGACCTGCGGGGTGGTGAGCGTTGCACGGTCGGCGACCTGGGAGGAGGTGGGTGGCGTCTTCGCGGAGCACGCGATCCGCCGCCTGGCCGTGACCGACGGGGACACCGTCGTCGGTGTGGTCAGCCTCGATGATCTGCTGGCGGCCACGACGGATCCGCGGACCGCGGAGCTGGTCGCCGTGGCCGCGGAGGAGATCGGGCACCCCCGTCACGAAGGCGGCCTGCCCCTGCCCCTCAGCGCGCTGCGCCCACAGACCCGCGCCCTCGCCCGCTGGCAGGCCCGCGTCGGAGACGCCATCGTCATCCACACGGGGGTCGGGGCGAGCCCGAAACGCGACGGGGAGATCCTCGAGGTCGCGACGCCCGCCGGCGACCCCCCGTTCCTGGTCCGCTGGTCCGACGGCCGGCGCACCTACATGTATCCGGGCCCGGACGCGTGGATCCACCACTACGACGATCAGGGCAGGTAGACGCCGGTCAACAGCGGCGGAGGACTGCTGCCGGCCCGCGGCCGGCAGACCCCGTCGATCCGTCGTCCAGACCCCGAGACGAAAGGCATCGCAGGACATGAGGCTCCTGGGCGCGAAGCGCCTCCACCAGACGCCACTCCTGGGTCAGCCGACCCCCGACGAGTCGCCCACGGCACCTTCCGACCCGGTGGCCACCCGTCCGCCGATCGATCCTGCCGCCCGGTCGTGCTGCTGCCCGAGCGAGCCGGTGGCGCAGGTCCTTCTCCCGGGCCGGGACGGACGGCCGGCCCAGCAGATCCTTCTCTGCGCCCATCACCTCCGCGCGTCGGCGGACCGGTTGCGCGCCCTGGAGGCGGCGGTCCACGACCAGGCCGGCCTGCCTGTCAGCGCCCCGGCCAAGGTCTTCGCCCTTTCACACTGAGAAGGCAGGTGGGCACGGTACGCTCCCGCCCGGTTCGACGAGGTCGGGTTCGCCGCCCTGGTGGTCTACGTGCCCCCGCTTCATGGTCCACTCGGCACGGCGTCGGTGCCGCCGTCCGATCTCCTGCTCCTCCTGCCGCTGCCCGTCCTGGTCTGGGGCGCCGACGAGCTGTGGCGAGCCTGGCGGCGGGAGTACCTGGCCCCTGCGGCCCGAGGGGCCGGGTCGCCGTGAGAGCGGCCCGGGCCAGCGGGCGTGCCGGCAGAGCCGGTGGGACGCCCGTGGGGACAACCGCATCATTGACGGGGGAAGCGGCCAGCCCCGCTGGACCTTGACGCACCGGACCGCGGTCCTGGCCTCGACGGCGCGCTCGGGGTCGATTCCCGGCAGTTCGGCGCGGACGACATGTGCGCCATCCTCATCCGACTCCCCACCCGGATCACGTCACCGGCGTGTGGGTCCTCGGGCGACCTGTCTCCCGGTCCGCCAGGACTCTCGGTCCCTCCGGCGCGGCGCCACCGGCGGCCCCGCGCACCACGGCGACCGGGCAACCGGCGTGCGCCACGCACTGCGAGCTCGTGGAGCCGAGCACGAGTCCCGCGAAACCACCCCGGCCCCGGGCGCCGAGAACCAGCATCTGCGCCCGGGCGGCCTCACTGATGAGTTCGCGACTCACCCCACCCCGCACCAGCACCGGTTCCGCCTCGACTCCGGCGCCGGCCGGTCCGCGCAGGACGCGCACGGCATCGTCAAGGAGCGCACGGGCGGCGGCGTGGAACATCTCCTCGCCTGCCGCGCCGGCCCCGTCCCCCAGCGGGGGCGGCGGCGTCCAGACATGCACGACCCGTAGCCGGGCGGCCCGCAGCCGTGCCTCCCGAACAGCCCAGGCGAGCGCGATCCGGGAGGAGGCCGAGCCGTCGACACCCACGACGATCGGGCGGTGGCCCTCCCAGCCGGCGCTGCCGCCGTGCACGATGACGACCGGGACAGCCGCGCCGTGCAGGCAGGCGAGGCTGACCGAGCCGGTCAGCATGCGGTCGGCCGGGGTGGCGCCGCGGGCACCCACGACGAGCATCTCGGCGCCGTCGGCCTCGGCCAGCAACATCCGCACGGGAGGCCCGAAGACGGTCCGGGCCACGATCCGGGCGTACGGCTCGTCCGCACGCACCCGGTCCACCGCCTCGTTGAGGATCCACTGGGCCGTCCACCGCGGATGTTCCGGCGACGTCGACGGTGGCGGGCGCGATCCGTCCTGTGTCGGTCCGGCGGACGCCCAGGCCAGCACCGCGCGCACACCGGTCCCGCGGAGCACGGCTTCCCGGACGGCCCAGTGCAGCGCGCGCTCCGAGTCCGCGGAACCGTCGAGCCCGACCACGATGTCCCGGCCGGGCCCGTCCGGCCAGCCGACCTCGTCGTCGTGGACAGTCTCGTCGTCGTCCCGGCCGCGGACAGCCTCGCCGTCGTCACGCGCAGCGTCGGTGCCGCCGGCTGGCGGCTCCTCCTGGTCGTCCGTCGCGTGGCCAGGCCTCGCCGAGGCCCTCCAACGAGGCGATGCCGCCACCATCACTCAGCCTCCCCCGCATCGTCGGCGCGTCACCCGCGCCTCGCCCTGACCGCCGCGGGCGGTGTTGCCACCGCGGGCGGGGCGGGCCTCATGCCGCCAGGTCGATCGCCAGCCGTGGCGGGTTCGACAGTTCGAGCACCCGGAAGCCGACCCGGTCGTCCACGCCCAGGCCGAGGTGGACGTATCCCTCGTAGTCGCCGGTGATCCGGTACTGGACGAGCGAGGGATGGCCACCGCCGGTGGACGGGGTACGCAGCGTCGGTTGTCCGGCCTCGTCGTGGGCCACGGCGGGAAAGAGCACCACCTCCATGAATGCCTGGCCTCGCAGGGCGACCACCGCGCCCTCGCCCGGGGAGCGCACGTCGGGGACGTACCGCACGTCGTAGCCGGGGACCTGGTCCGCGAACTCGATCACCAGCCGGTCGAAGGCGATGCCGACAGCCACGTTGTGCCCGCTGCGCACCCCGACTACCGTCGCCGAGCCGGGCAGGGCGTGGTCCACATGGCGCGGCTCACTCGACCAGACGACCGGCCGCGGCGCGTCCGTCGGGGACGGCGCAGGCGCGGGGCCGGCCGTGGTTCGCGACGGGGCAGGCGACGGTGGGGCAGGCGACGGAGTGGAGGTCCGACCCGCCGAGGGAGCGGGAGAGGCGGTGGCCGCGGAGCCTCCACCGCCCGATCCACGGTTGTCGGAACCGCCGCCGCCGCAGCTCACCAGCCCCAGTAGGACACCGGTGAGGAGTATTCCCACCGTGGCCCGCACCAGACCGCCGCCCGCCGACGTCCAGGCCATGGTCTTCATGACTTCCGCCTCCTCGACCATCCGGTACACCACCGATGTTCCCGTCCGGAGGGGCGGGGAGGAAGGCGAAGGTCGCGGCGGAACCAGGAGGAAGGTCCCGTCGGCGGCCACCGGCGGACGAACCGCCGCCGGGCACGGGCACCGCCTCGCGGCGGAGCGCCCGTGGTGGTTACTCGCCGGCCTGCTTCATCAGGTAGACGGCGGCCTGCGTGCGGCTGGCCAGGCCGAGCTTCTCCAGGATGCTCGACACGTAGTTCTTCACGGTCTTCTCCGAGAGACCCAGCCGGGTACCGATCTGCCGGTTCGTCAGACCGTCCGCGATCAGCTGCAGGATCTCCCGCTCACGCTGGTTCAGCGAGGCCAGCGCGGGATCCTGGTGCGGGCCCTCCCGCAGCCGCTCCAGCACCCGGCGGGTCACCGAGGGCGCCAGCAGCGACTGCCCCGACGCCACCGCCCGGATCGCGCCCACCAGGTCGTTGCCCCGGATCTCCTTCAGCACGTAGCCGGCCGCCCCGGCCATGATCGCCGAGAACAGCGCCTCGTCGTCGTCGTACGACGTCAGGATCAGACACGCCACGTCCGGCAGGGTGGACCGCACCTCACGGCAGACGTCGATGCCGCTGCCGTCCGGCAGCCGCCCGTCCAGCACCGCCACGTCCGGGCGCAGCGCGGGTATGCGCCGCAGCGCCTCCGCGGCCAGCCCGGCCTCTCCGACGAGCTCGATGTCGTCATGCCGGGCGAGCGTCTGACGCAGACCGTTCCGCACGATCTCGTGGTCGTCGAGGACGAACACCCGGATCTTCTCCATAGACCGCGACACTACGACCTTTGGCACTGTCCGGGGAACAGTTCGGTGCGCAGACCAGGGGCGTGCCGGCACGGGCGGCAGACTGGACGTACTGGTCCCGGCGAGACGTACTGGTCCCGGCGGTCTGACGCCCCACCAGACCGTCCCGGGCCGCTCCAGGCCCTGTACCACCACCGACCGGGAGTGACGTGCTCCGTGTACCACCTGCGCCTGCCGCCCCTGCCGCGTTACTCCCGCCGGTGGGTACGAGGGGATGTCGCAAGCGGCCTGACGGTGGCCGCCTACCTGATCCCGCAGGTCATGGCCTACGGCGCACTCGCGGGCGTGGCGCCTGTGGCGGGCCTGTGGGCGATCGCGCCCGCCATCGTCGCCTACGCGGCCCTCGGGTCGTCGCGGCTGCTGTCGGTGGGCCCGGAATCCACCACGGCGCTGATGACGGCGGCCGCTGTCGCCCCGCTGGCGGCGGGTGATCCGAGCCGGCACGCCACTCTGGCCGCCACACTCGCCGTGGGGGTCGGGGTTCTCGCGATCGCCGCCGGGGTCGCCCGGCTCGGCGTCATCGCCCACCTGCTCTCCCGGCCGATCCTCGTCGGGTACCTCGCCGGCGTGGCGGTCATCATGATCGTCGGGCAGATGGAGAAGGTGACCGGCGTCCCGGTCGACAGCGGGAGCCTGTACGGGGAACTCCACTCGTTCGCCGGTTCGCTGAACCACCTGCATCTCGGCACTCTCGCGGTCTCCGCCGCGTCCCTCGCCCTGCTCGTCGCACTCCACCGCTGGACGCCCCGGCTGCCGAGCCCCCTCATCGTGATCATGATCGCGACCTTCGCGGTCTGGGTGTTCGGCCTCGACGGGCACGGCGTCCGCGTCGTGGGTGACCTCGAGGCCGGCCTCCCGCATCCGGTGCTGCCCACGGGCTCCGACCTCGTCGACCTCGCACCGTCCGCGCTCGGCATCCTCTTCGTCGGGTTCGCCGACAACATGCTCACCGCCCGCGCCTTCGGCGGTCGCGACAGCCACCGCATCGATGCCAACCGGGAGCTGTTCGCCCTGGGGGCGGCGAACCTGGGAGCGGGAGCAGGGCAGGGCTTCCCGGTCAGCAGCAGCGGGAGCCGCACCGCGCTCGCGGCGTCCAGCGGCGCGCACACCCAGGTGTACTCCCTGGTCGCCCTGGCCGCCGTCGCCCTGGTCCTCGCCTTCGGGCGCCCCGCGCTGGCGATGTTCCCGAGGGCGACGCTCGGCGCGATCATCATCTTCGCCGCGGTCCGCCTGATCGACGTCGCCGGGTTCCGGCGGCTCGCCTCGTTCCGGCGCAGCGAGCTGGCGCTCGCGCTCACCGCCGCCGGCGGCGTGCTGGTCTTCGACATCCTGTACGGGGTCCTGGTGGCCATCGGTGTCTCGCTGCTGGACCTGCTGGCCCGGGTCGCCCGGCCGCATGACGCGGTGCTCGGGCAGGTCCCCGGCCTGGACGGGATGCACGACGTGGACGACTACCCGAGTGCTCTCACCGTGCCGGGGCTGTTCGCCTACCGGTACGACTCGCCGCTCTTCTTCGCCAACGCCGAGAACTTCCGCCGCCGGGCACTCGCGGCCCTCGACGCGTGCACCGACGACGTCGACTGGTTCGTCCTGAACATGGAGGCCATCGTCGAGGTCGACATCACGGCTCTCGACGCGCTCGAGGAGCTGCGTGCCGAGGTGACCGGCCGGGGCATCACCTTCGGTCTGGCCCACGTCAAACACGACCTGCTCGACGACCTCGCCGCGTACGGGCTGACCGCGAAGGTCCAGCCCGAGATGATCTTTCCCACCATGCGTGCCGCCACCGCGGCCCACCGCCTGCACTCGAAGGAGCGGCATCCCTGAACGCGGCGGTGCCGCGGACCAGGCCCAAGCCCAGGCCCAAGCCCAGCCCCAGGGGGCCCGGGGTGGTCTTCCGCGGCGGTCCTCGCGGGCCTGGGACCCCTTCTTTGGTCCTGCTCGTCCGGGACCTTGGAACCCCGTCCGTGCTACTCAGGAATGCGGTACCCGGAGCGTTTCGGGGGCAGGGTCGAGGCATGGGTGTGGCGACAGCAGCAGGCACGGTCCCTACCTCGGCGGCAGCCCCGGAACGGGCGGTGGCCTCGGTACCGCCGCGGCCGGGTCCAGCCGGATCCCCGGCCCCGGTTCCGGCCCCGGACGCGGCGGTGCGGCCGGCCCGGCTGGTCGAGACGCACACCTCCGTCCTGGTCTTCATGGGCGACCGGGTCTACAAGACCAAGAAGCCGGCCGACCTGGGGTTCCTGGACTTCCGCACGCGGGAGGCACGCCGAGCCGCCTGCCACGCCGAGGTGGACCTCAACCGGAGACTGGCGCCGGACGTCTATCTCGGTGTCGCCGACGTGGTCGGCCCCGACGGCGACCTCTGCGACCACATGGTCGTCATGCGGCGTCTCCCGGCCGATCGCCGGCTGTCCGCCCTCGTCGTCGCCGGCAGCGACGTCACCGGACAGCTGCGGGCCGTGGCCCGCCTGCTCGCCGGCTTCCACAGCCGCTGCGAGACCTCCGCCCAGATCACCGACGCCGCCTCTCCCACCGCGCTGCGCCGACTCTGGGACGAGGGCATGGCAGGCGTCCAGCCCTACGTCGGCACCGTTCTCGACCCCGCCACCATCGACGCCGTCGGCCGCCTCGCCGCCCGCTACCTGGACGGGCGCGAACCCCTGCTTCGGGAGCGCCAGCGCCGCGGACTGATCCGGGACGGCCACGGCGACCTGCTCGCCGACGACATCTACTGCCTCGATGACGGCCCCCGCGTCCTGGACTGCCTGGAGTTCGACCAGCGCCTGCGTGTCGGGGACGTCCTCGCGGACGTCGCGTTCCTCGCGATGGACCTCGAACGCCTCGGCCGCCCCGATCTCGCCGCCTTCTTCCTCGACCGTTACCGCGAGTACGCGGCGGAGAGCCATCCCGGATCGCTGGAGCAGCTCTACGTCGCCTACCGGGCGTTCGTCCGCTGCAAGGTCGCCTGCACCCGGCACGCCCAGGGCAACAGCTCCGCCGCGGCCGAGGCACGCGCACTCGCCGCTCTGGCCCTGTCGAGCCTGCGCCGCGGGCGGGTGCGGCTCGTGCTCGTCGGCGGGCCCGAGGAGTCGGGGCGCAGCCAGCTGGCCGCGGCGCTGGCCGACGCGGAGGGATGGACACTGCTGCGCGCCGAGAACCCGGCCACCGGGACTCCGTCCGCCGGAGCCGCCGGAGCCGCCGGGGCCGCCGGGGCCGCCGACAGCGGTCCGGACAGCGCGTCCGGTGACGACGCCGACGCGGGGTACGACGAGCTGCTGCGGAACGCGCGCATCGCGGCCGAGCGCGGCGAGACCGTCGTCCTCGACGCGCCGTGGGCCCTGCGCCGCGACCGCCGCCGCGCGGCGGCGCTGGCCCATGCCACCGCGGCCGACCTCGTCCAGCTCCGGTGCGCGCCTGCGGCTCACCCCCGGCCAGCGGCGCAGCCGGCACCGGTCCTCCGACCGGTCAGCCCGTCCTCCGGTTCCGGGTTCGCAGGTGAGCCGCCTTCCGCCGATCCCTGGCCCGAGGCGAGGACCCTTCCACACGCCGGCACACCCGAGGGCGTCCTGCGGGCCGCGCGGCGGGCGACGGGATGACGGGATGACGGGATGACGGCGACAGGATGACAATGACCGCGGACAACACTGCCGGGACGCAGACCCGAGCGCAGAGGAGAGTGAGCGCATGGTCACACGCGGGATGGTGATATCCGCCGATCAGGGGCGGGCCGCGGTGGAGGCCGCGGTCCTCGCCCCGTCGATCCACAACTCCCAGCCGTGGCGGTGGCGGCTGCGCGAGGACACCCTGGAGCTGTCCGCGGATCTGGCCCGCGCGGTCCCCGTCGTCGACCCGGACCATCGGCAGCTGGTGGTGAGCTGCGGCGCGGCGCTGCTCAACGCGTGGCTGACGCTGCGCACCGCCGGGCTCGACGTGGTGGTCGACGAGCTGCCGGACGGCGCCGACATCACCACGGGGAGGCTGGCCACCCTCCGGGTGGTGGGCCGCCGACCGCCCACGGAGGACGAGGCGGCGCTCACCGCGGCGATCACCCGCCGGCACACCGAGCGCCGCCCGTTCGACCCCGCCGACCTCCCGGCCGAGCTGACCCGTGTCCTGCGGCGGGCGGCCGAGGCGGAGGGAGGTTGGCTGGTCGCACTCGTCGACCCGGATGCCCGGGTGGAGCTGTCGGTGCTGCTGGCGCGGGCGGACTGGATCGAGACGCACGATCCGGCCTACCGGGCGGAGCTGCGGGAGTGGAGCCGCACTGATCCGAACGCGCCCGACGGCATCCCGCGCAGCGCGGTGGTCGGCTCCGGGCAGCCGCGCCAGTCGGAGTTCCCGCTCCGCGAGCTGGACGTCGTCGGCGAGGCCGGCCAGCGGCTGCGCCAGCTGGAGGTGGAGCACCCGGGCGTGCTGGTGCTCGGCACCGACGCCGACGCCGTGGCGGACCGGCTCCGCGCGGGGCGGGCGCTCGGCCGGGTGCTGCTCGCCGCGACGGCCGCGGGCCTGGCCACCTCACCGCTCGGCCAGGCGATCGACATCGAGGCGACCCGCGGCCTCGTCCGGCACACCACCGGCGGGAGCGGGGCCGCCCAGATGATCCTGCGGGTGGGCTACCCGGACCCGTCCGCCCCCGCACTGCCGGCGACCCCGCGCCGCCCGCTCTCCGAAGTCCTCGACACAGCCGGCTGACCTCCCGGTCAGGCCACGTGCGACCGGGTCTCCCCGCATGGCCGGGTCTCCCCGCGTGGCCGGGCACCACCGGCCTCGGCGAGAGCGGGGCGGGCGCGGGGATGCGCGACCTTCTCGACGAGGTCGCGGGCCTGCTGCTGCTGGCTGCTCCCCCACAGCGCGGCGATGCCCTGCTCGCTGACGACATGACTGTGCTGGAAGCTGGTCGTGGGTTCGGTCAGCGCGGGCACGACCGTGGACACGTCGGCCCTGGGATGCCAGCTGGGCAGGGCGATGACCGCCCGCCCGTCCCGTGCGTGCAGGGCGCCCACGACGAAGTCCGGCTGCCCCCCGAATCCCGACCACACCGTGCCGCGGATGTACGAGGCGTTCGCCTGGGCGTGCAGGTCGATCTGGAGCGCGGTGTTGATCGAGGTCATCGCGTGCTGGCGGGCGATGACGGCGGGGTCGTTGACGGTCTCGGTGCGCAGCAGGCGCACCCGGGGGTTGCGGTCAAGCCACGTGTACAGCTCGTCCGAGCCGAACACGAAGCTGGTCACCAGGCCTGCGTCCGGGTCGAGGGCGCCCGCCCGGTCGAGCGCGAGGACACCGTCGGAGAACGTCTCGGTCCACACCCGCAGCCCGCGGCGGCCCGTGAGCGAGGCGAGCGTGGCATCGGGCACCGCCCCGATGCCGAGCTGCAGGGTGGCACCGTCGGCCACCAGCGCGGCGACTCTGCCGCCGATCTCCCGCTGGACGTCGCCGGCCGGCCGTGGGGTGGGGCTGGCCAGCGGCAGGTCGACCTCGACCGCCAGGTCGACGGCGTCGCAGGAGATCTCACCGTCGCCGAACGTGTAGGGCATCGCGCGGTTGAGCTGGGCGACGACCAGACCGCCGGCCGCCCGGGCCGCCTCCACCGCCGCGGGAAGGATGTTGACCTCGGTGCCCATCGACACCTGTCCGTCGACCGGGCGGCTGGTGTGCAGGACGACCACGTCGGGGCGGTGCGCGCCCGCGAGCAGCCGCGGAACCAGGCTGAGACGGCTGGGCAGGTACTCCAGACCCGGGTGACCCCGCATCCCGGGGCCGACGAACGGCGTCACCGGGATCACGCCTGCCCGGTTCGGGACGCCGTGCTGGGCGTTGAGGACGAACAGGCGGTAACCGGCCAGGGCGCGGTCGAGCGCGCCCAGGGCGACGGTCGGGGTCGCGAAGTTGCCGGCCGCGACCACCTTCGGCGGCTGGTCGCCGTGGCCGGCCAGGCGGGCGGCGATCAGATCCGCCAGCAGATTCTCGCTCACGGTGCGCATACCCGTATCGTCCCGGCTTCGCCGGGCCGTCGCGAGGGCTGTCGGCCGGGAATCCACCCGGCCTCAGGCGTGGAGGACGGCGACCGGGCAGTCCGCGTGCAGCACGCACTGGTGCGCGGTGGAGCCGAGCACCAGTTCGGCGAAGCCGCCGCGCCCCCGGGTCCCGATCACGAGAAGCTGGGCGTCGGCCGACGCGTGCAGCAGCGCGCGGGTCGGGGTGTCGTCGACCGCGAGCTGACGGACCTCGAGGTCGGCCTCGTCGTCGAGATCGGCGGTCGCGACGTCGGCGAGGAGCCGCTCGGCGTCGGTGCGCAGCGAGGGGTAGAACTCGTCCACGGCCAGTCCGAAGCTGGTGATGTTGACCCGGTAGCCGTGCACCAGGTGCAGCGGCGCCCCACGCTCGGCGGCCTGCGCGGCGGCCCAGCGGACGGCCGCCTGCGACGGCTCCGAGCCGTCGACGCCGACCACGACCGGCCGCCGGTCCTGCGGGGCGGCCTCGTCCGCGGGGCCGGCCTCGTCGGCGTGACCGGCCTCGTCGGCTGTCCCGCGGACGACCACGACCGGGCCGGAGGAACGGTGCAGGAGCCGGTGGGCGACCGAACCGGCGAAGATGCGGTGGGCCAGGCCCGGGCCGCGTGCCCCGACCACGGTCACCGCGGCGTTCTTGGCCTGGGCGACGAGGGCGTCCACCGGGTCCTGGTCGACGACGAGCCTGCGCAGCTCGACCGCCGGCCGCGGTGCCGGGACGCGGGCGATCGTCCGGTCGAGCATCTGGGCCGCCGCCGCCGCGAGAGCGCCGTGCTCCGCGGCGGCGGCCGCCTGGTAGACCGGCCGAGGCAGGCCGTCCGCGGTCCATCCCAGCAGGGCCGTGACCGGGCGCCGCTCGACCTCGGCCAGCCGGTAGGCCCAGCGCAGCGCGGCTTCGGAACCTGCGGAGCCGTCGATGCCGACGAGGATCTCCCGGATGGGTTCGGTGCTCACGGCTGCCTCCTGGCTGTTGGCCGCCCCCCGTTCGGGGGCGGCGTGAAGTGCCCCCCCAGCGTGGCCCGGCGGGAGGATCGCCGGGACCGACGAAGGTCCCGCCGGCACGGGGCAGGAGGTCGGGCGGGCCGGCGTCCCGATCGTCCCCTGACGGCCCGGCCCGAAAGGGGCATCGTCTTCCGCGGAGGGAGTCGGACCACGGCGGACGATCCCGGGGCGCGGATTACTCGGCCGGGCCCGGATCACCGTACGTCGATGGTCGTGACGCATTTCGTCCCGAACACGTCTGGAGGCGTCGATGCTGGTTCAGGAGAGTTCGGTGCAGGAGCTTCGTCTCGACAGCCGGGAGACCGTGGAGACGCACACCGCGATCCTCTTCCTGACCGAGGACCGCGTCTACAAGCTGCGCAAGCCGGTCGACCTCGGCTTCGTGGACCTCAGGACCCGGCAGGCGCGGCTGGCGGCCTGCGAGGACGAGGTGCGCCTCAACCGTCGGCTGGCCCCGGACGTCTACCTCGGCGTCGCCGACATCCGGGACGAGAGCGGTCGGCCGCGCGACCACATGGTCGTGATGCGCCGGATGCCCGCCGACCGCAGGCTCTCGGAACTGGTGCGCGGCGGCGCCGACCTGACCGGCGAGCTGCGCGCGATCGCCCGCACGATGGCGGCCTTCCACGAGCGCTGCGAGACCTCGCCGGAGATCTCCCGGACCGGTGGGCTCGCCAACCTGGAGGCGTTGTGGCTGACGGCGATGAACGCCGTGGCACCCTTCCGCGGCTCGATCCTGGACGCCGGCACCGTCGACGAGATCGGCCGGCTGGCCCTGCGGTACCTGGCCGGGAGGGGCCCCCTGCTGGCGGAGCGGCAGCGGGCCGGCCGCATCCGCGACGGGCACGGTGACCTGCTCGCCGACGACATCTACTGCCTGGACGACGGCCCCCGCGTCCTGGACTGCATCAACTTCGACCGCCAACTGCGGGTCGGAGACGTTCTCGCCGACGTCGCCTTCCTCGCGATGGACCTGGAGCGGCTCGGCGCCCCGGCCGCGGCCCGGACCTTCCTCGACGCGTACCGCGAGTTCTCCGGCGAGACCCATCCGGCGTCGCTGGAGCACCTCTACATCGCCTACCGGGCGTTCGTCCGGGTACGCATCGCCTGCATCCGCGACCATCAGGGCGATCCGGACGCCGCCGAGGAGGCCCGCCGGCTCGCCGACATCGCGCTGGCGCACCTCCGTCGAGGCCGGGTGCGGCTGGTGCTGGTCGGCGGGCTGCCCGGCACGGGCAAGTCGACACTGGCGAGCGGTCTGGTCGCCGCGCAGGACGAGTGGGCCCTGCTGCGCTCGGACGTGGTGCGCAAGGAGCTCGCCGGTCTCGCCCCGCACGTCGCGATCGATGTCGCCCCCGGAACCGGTATCTACAGCGCCGAGTCCACCGAGCGCAGCTACGCCGAGCTGGTCACGAGAGCCCGGCGGGCGCTGGAGCGCGGGCAGAGCGTCGTCCTCGACGCCTCGTGGTCATCCCGGCCGTTCCGGGAGCTCGCGGCCGAGGCGGCGAAGGAGACCGGCGCCGACCTGACGCAGGTGCGCTGCGTGGCGCCGACGCGGATCGCCGTCGCCCGCATCGCGTCGCGCCGCGCCGTGCGGGCGTGCGGCACCGGCGCGGACGCCTCGGACGCGACCGGTGCGGTGTACGCGTCGATGGCGCACCAGGCCGACCCCTGGCCGACCGCGGTCGACGTCGACACCACGGCCTCCGTCCCGGAGACGGTCGCCGCCGCGGCACGGATCGCCGACTGACGCCGACTGACGCCGACCGGCGCCGACCGGCGCCAAATGACGCCGACTGACGCTGACCGGCACCGCCGCCGGAACACCCGCCAGCCCAGAACATGCGCTTCCGCAGTGAAGGAGAGAATGCGATGACCGGAATCGTGGTCGGAGTGGACGGGTCGGCCGACGCAGAGGAGGCGCTGCGGTGGGCGATGGCGCAGGCGGGCCGGCAGGACTGCCCGCTCACGGTGCTGCTCGCCTGGGATCCGAAGCACTGCCCGCCCGCCGTGTCCGCGGTGACCGCGACGGCGGGCGCGGAGAAGGCCGGCGCCGGGACGGCGGGCGAACACGAGACCGAGGCCGCGTCCTACCACCTGCTGCAGACCGCGATCGGCCGCGCGGCGCGGCTCACCCGGCCCACCGCGATGGTCGAGAGGGTGGAGCGCCGGGACGCCGCCGAGGCGCTGCTCGACGCCTCGGCCGAGGCGGAGATGCTGGTCCTGGGCCTGCACGGGGCCAACCGCAAGCACCGCCTGTTCGCCGGTTCGGTCACCGACATCTGCCTGCACAGGGCACGGCCGACGGTGGTCGTCGTGCGGTCCGGCCACCTCCGGCCGACGGGTCCGGTGGTCGTCGGTGTGGACGGTTCCGCGGCCTCGGTCGCGGCGCTGCGGGTGGCCGCGTCGCAGGCCAGGTCACGTGAGACCAGCCTGCGTGTGGTGCACTCCTGGCTACCGGCGGCCCCGCTCTACCCGGGGGGGTACGCAGGGCTGGACCTCCCGACCCTGAGGAAGGCGGCGCGGGCGCTGCTGGACGACTGCGTCGCGCAGATCCAGAAGGAGAACACCGACCTGCGGGTCGAGCAGGTGCTGGTCGAGAGCGCGGCGGCGGCGGGCCTGCTCCGGATGTCCACCGACGCGAGTCTGCTCGTCGTCGGCGCCCGTGGCCACGGCGGGTTCGCCGGGCTGCTCCTCGGCTCCGTCAGCCACCAGTGCGTGCACCACGCCGGCTGCCCGGTCGCCGTCGTCCGGGCAGCCGACTAGCCCTGTCTTCAGGTGCCCGACCAGGTCCACTCCCGAACCTCGGGCAGGTCCTCGAAGTGCTCGGTGACGTGGGCGTGGTGGCGGGTCAGCTGCTCCTGGCAGTGACTGACCAGGCGGTCCGTGCCGGGACGGGTCGTCCGGGCGAACTCCACGGCGAGCTGGGCCAGGTGATAGCGGCTCAGGCCGTTGCGGACGACCATGTCGAACGGAGTCGTCGTCGTGCCCTGCTCGGTGAACCCGCGAACATGGAACCGCTGCGGGTTCGCCCGGCCGTGCAGCAGCTGGTGGACGGCCCGGCTGTAGCCGTGGAAGCCGACGACGACGTCCGTCGCATCGGTGAACAGCGCGCGGAACATCGGCGTCGAGAACCCGTGCGGATGCAGGTCCGAACGCAGCAGGGCCATCAGGTCCATGACGTTGACGACCCGGACGGCCAGGCCGGGCACGTATCGGCGGAGCAGGTCCGTGGCCGCGAGGATCTCCAGCGTCGGCACGTCACCGATCCCGGCGAGGACCACGTCGGGCTCCCGGCCGAGGTCGACCTCGGTACCGGCCCAGTCCCAGACCGATCCGCCGCGGGCGGCGTGCTCGTCGGCCTCGTCGGCGCTCAGGTACTGCAGGTGCGGCTGCTTGTCGGCGACGATCAGGTTGACGTGGTCGCGGCTGCGCAGGCAGTGGTCGGCGACCGAGAGCAGGCTGTTCGCGTCCGGCGGCAGCCAGACCCGGACGACCCCGGGTGAGAGCGGCACGGCCGTGTCGATGAGCCCCGGCCCCTGGTGGGAGAAGCCGTTGTGGTCATTGCGCCAGCAGGTGCTGGTGAGCAGGACGTTCAGGCTGGGCACGGGGGCGCGCCACGCCAGCCGGCTCGCCTCCTGGAGCCACTTGGTGTGCTGGATGAGCATCGACGCCGACACCATCGCGAACGCCTCGTAGGTGGCGAACAGGCCGTGCCGGCCGGTCAGGGTGTAGCCCTCCAGCCAGCCCTCGCACAGGTGCTCGGAGAGGACCTCCATCGCCCGGCCGGCCGGGCTGACCCGGTCGTCGCGCGGGTCGGTCGGCGCGACCAGGCAGCGGTCGGTGACGTCCAGGATCGCCCCGAGCCGGTTGCTGGCCAGCTCGTCCGGGCTGAAGACCCGGAACGTGGTCGGGTTGTCCCGGTAGACGTCGGCCAGCAGCTCGCCCAGCGGCCGGGTCGTCTCGTGCACGAGGCTGCCGCGCCGCGCCGGGTCGACCTTCAGCGCGTGGGCCCGCCAGTCACGCAGCCGCAGCGGCTCGGTGCGGACGCCGCCGTTGGCGTAGCTGGTGGCGCCGAGGCGCGCCGAGCCCTCCGGGGCGAGGGCGGCCAGCTCGGAGACGAGTCGTCCGTCGGCGTCGAACAGCCGCTCCGGCTCGTAGGAACGGAGCCAGGTCTCGAGCTGGGCGAGGTGCTCGGGGTTGTCCCGCACCCCCGCCAGCGGCACCTGGTGCGCGCGGAACGTGCCCTCGACGAGGACACCGTCCACCTCGTGCGGGCCGGTCCAGCCCTTGGGCGTCCGCAGCACGATCATCGGCCAGATCGGCGCCTCGGTGACGGTGTGGCCCGGCTGCCGGGCCGTCCGCTGGATGTCGCGGATGCGGCTGTGCGCGGTGGTCAGCGCGGCGTCGAAGGCGCGGTGCACCTCGCGGACATCGTCGCCCTCGACCCAGAGGACGTCGTAGCCGTGGCCGGCGAAGAGCTGGTTCAGCCGCTCGTGGGGAAGCCGGCCGAGCACCGTCGGGTTGGCGATCTTGTACTCGTTGAGGTTGAGGATCGGCAGCACCGCGCCGTCCCGGGCCGGGTTGAGGAAGTCGACGCCCTTCCAGCTGCCCTCCAGTGGGCCGGTCTCGGCCTCACCGTCGCCGACCACCGCGGCGACCAGCAGATCGGGATGGTCGAACACGGCGCCGAAGGCGTGGACGAGCGCGTAGCCGAGCTCGCCGCCCTCGTGGATCGAGCCCGGCGTCGGGACGCTGACATGGCTGGGGATGCCGCCCGGGGTCGAGAACTGCCGCACCAGCCGGGTCAGCCCGGCGACGTCGGGCGACACACCCGGATAGATCTCCGAGTAGGTGCCCTCCAGGTAGGTGTTGGCGACCAGCGCCGGCCCGCCGTGCCCGGGGCCGGCGACATAGACGACGTCCTGACCGGTCCGGCGGACCAGCCGGTTCAGGTGGGCGTAGACCAGGTTCAGCGCCGGCGACGTCCCCCAGTGCCCGAGCAGCCGCGGCTTGATGTCGCCGCGGCTCAGCGGCCGGCGCAACAGCGGGTTGTCCATCAGGTAGATCTGCGCCGCGGTCAGGTAGTTCGCCGCGTTCCAGTAGTCGATCAGCCTGCCCAGCTCGGACTCGTCCAGATGATCGGTCACGGTACTGATCGCCTTCCGTTCGGATTCCTCAGAAGCAGGCGCCGCCCGCGGTCACTCCTCAGCGCTACACCGTGGCCTGTCTCAGCGATCGCCCCAGCTGTGCGCCCCACTCCTCGGCCCGCTGCGCCTCGCCATCGACCAGGGGCCCCTCCGTCCCGGTGACGTAGAAGCTCGGGCCCCGCTCGGCGTGCTGGAAACCGCGCTTCCGCAAAGCTCTGAAGACTGCCTTCGAGGCGGTGCCCGGCTGGAAGCGCATCTTCATCGACGTGTCGAACGACACGACGCGCAGATCGGCCCGGGGGGCAGCCCGCTCGATCCACTCCCGAATTCCGCCACCCGGCTCCTCGCCCGCGGTGGCACCCTTCTCGACAGCCTGGCGCCGGGACTGTTGCCTCGGCATCGAGAAAGCATGGGTAGGTGCGCCGACCACCAGGAGCTCCAGATCGACGGGAATCCCGGCCGCCGTCTGGTCAGGACCGACAACGGTGACGGAGTCGGCACCAACCGCACTGGCGAGGCCCACCGCGACAGAACGGGCAATCGTGAGGGTGTTGCCGAAACAGGATTCGGTGACAATCAGAACGGCCATCGCGGCGCCTGCCTGTTCGTTGTTCTCCGTACCGGATGGGTAGTCCGGCCCTTCTATTCTCACACTTCGTTTCCCGGCCGCGGGAGACCGTAGTTCCCGGCGTTTCGTGACTTTGGTCCCGGCTCTCGGAGGCGCGGATATTGTGCCGGTACGCCGGCGTTCCCGACCGGATCCCAGCCGGCATCGCCGTGCGGGCAGTCATATCGCGGCGGCGACGCGGCCCTCGCTGGGCACGACGGTCACCGGGCAGCGTGCGTGCAGGATGCTCTGGTGGCTCACCGAGCCGAGCAGCAGTTCGGCGAAGCCGCCCCGACCGCGATGACCGACGACGAGAAGCTGCGCGTCCTCGGCCTCACGCAGCAGGACCGGGCTGGGAGCCTCCGGCGTGACGACCGTGTCGACGATGATCCCGCCCGCCCCGGCCAGGCCCTTCGCCACAATCTCCTCCAGGGCCTCCTCGGCCCGGTGGAGCAGGCTCGACTGCCCGGCGAGGAGCAGCTCCGGGTACAGCACCTCCGTATGCCCCAGTGCGTGGACGACCCGCAGCGGCGCCCGGCGAAGGGTGGCGGCCTCGGCGGCCCAGCGCAGCGCGCCGACCGAGTTGACCGAACCGTCGACACCGACGACGACCGGGCGCGAAGTCGGGTGCTCCTCGGCCTTTCCCCGGACGACGACGACCGGAATCCGCGCGTGGTTGACCACCCCCTGGGCGACCGAACCCGTCACCACGCGGTGGATCGGACCGTGACCGTGCGACCCGACGACGACCATCTCTGCTCCGACCGAGCTGTTCTCCAGCGCGGCCACCGGCGAGGCGTCGACGACGAGCCGGGTCACCTCGACCCCTGACAGGCCTGCGCGGCCGATGGCCTGGTCCAGCGCGGTGGACGCCGCGGTCTCGAGGTCGGCGGGGTCCGTCGGGCCGGTCTGGAGGGCTCGGCGGTACACCTCCCGCTGCAGCCCGTCCCCGCCCCACGCCAGCAGTGCGGTAATGGAGCACTCGCGCAGGCGCGCCTCCCGTAACGCCCACCGCAGCGCGTCATCGGAACCTTTCGAACCATCCACGCCGACGAGAATCCCGCCACCCATGTCCTACCACCCGTCTCCGCCGACGACCGGGAGCCGCCAGTCCGCGTTCCGCTCGTTCGAATGTCCCACCGTGGACGGAGCGGATCACCCGCCCTTTGTTCGGCCGCGCCCGGCCCATTGATCCCGGGCAGTAAGGACCATCGTCCTGGGAATCTCCTGGAGCAGGCCCGTGCCTTCTTCGGCAGGCCACGGCCGAACCGTTCGACGAGCTCGTCGCGGCCGGCGGCAGGTGGTCAGTAGCGCCAGTCGTCGGTGGAGGCGTCGGCGCCGCGTTCCGGTTCGAAGGCGAGCCGGTAGCCGCGTTTGGCCACGGTCTGGATGATGCGGGGGTCGCCGAGCGCGGAACGCAGCCGGCCCACGGCGACCTCGACCGCGTGCTCGTCGCCGCCACCGGGTGGGAGCAGCTCGCGGCGGGTGACGACGTGACCGGGGCGGCCGGCGAGGCGGCGCAGCAGCGCCATGCTGGTGCGGCTGAGTGGGACGAGCCGCCCGTCGACGACAGTGGCCTGGCCGCGGATGTCGAGCCAGTGGTCGGCGGCGGGCAGCAGCTGCCCGCGTCGGCGCGGGATCTGCTCGACGATCTCCCGGACCAGGGCGCCGAGCCGGGCCCGCCCCGGCTGGATGACGGGGATGCCCCGGGCCAGCAGCGGGCCGGCGGTGACCGGCCCGACGCAGCTCGCCACCACCGGGCCGAGCAGCGCCTCCCGCACGGCCTCGCCGAGGCCCTGGTCGTCGGCGGCGCGCAGGAAACTCACGGCGGCGGGGGCGCTGGTGAACGCGACCGCGTCCAGCTCGACGGTGGCGACCGCGTCGATCACCCGCCGCAGCGGCGTGGTGTCCTCGGGTGCGATCCACCGGTACACCGGGACCTCGATGACGTCCGCGCCGGCGAGCCGCAGCGTCTCCATCAGGTCGGGCAGCGGTTCGCCGTGCAGCTGGACGGCGATGCGGGTGCCCTCGAGGTCGTGCCGTTCGATCAGGTGCTCCAGCACCTCGTTGGACGACTCCGACTCCGGTGACCAGGCCTCGCGCAGGCCGGTCGCGCGGATCGCGCCGCGGGCCTTCGGGCCGCGGGCCAGCAGGGTAGCCGAGCCGATCGCCTTGGTCAGCGGATCCAGCAGGTCCCAGGTGTCGGCGGCCTCCATCCAGCCGCGGAAGCCGATGCCGGTGGTGGCGACGACGACGTCCAGCGGCGCGGTCAGGCAGCGCTCGGTCGCCTGCCGCAGCTCGGTGTCGTCCGCCAGCGGGACGATCCGGATCGCCGGGCCGTACAGCACCTTCGCCCCGCGGCGTTCGAGCGCGGCGCCGAACTCCTCCCGCCGCCGTGCCGCGGTGATCCCGACGGTGTACCCGGCCAGGGGCTCGACGTCTAGGGAACCGCCGGTCACGCCACCTTCACCTCCACCATCCCCGTGCGGGCGCGCACCTCGTAGACGGGTACGGAGACACCGTCGTCGTCCAGGCACTCTCCGGTGCGCAGATCGAAGGTCTGTCTGTGCAGAGGAGACGCTACCGTCAGGCGCTCCGCCCGGCTCCCGACGATGCCCCGGGCCAGCACGCAGGCGCCGGTGAACGGGTCGGAGTTGCCGATCGCGAAGAGCTGCCCGTCATGGCAGCGGAACAGGGCGAGCTGCAGGTCGCCGACGAGTGCCGCGACGCCGCGTTCCGGCAGCAGGTCGTCGTAGCGGCACACGGTGGTCCAGGTCATCGCTGCGTCCTCCCTCGTCATCGGGCCGGGGCGGCCGGGGCGGCGGTGGCCGCGGTGGCCGCGGTGGCCGCCGGGGCGGTGGCGGCCGGCAGGCCCAGAAACGCCGGCCGGGGCTGGCCGCGCTCCGTTACGAAGGAGATCGTCGGATCGGGGGTGTCCGGGGCGTTGACGAACGAGACGAACCGGCGCAGGCGCACCGGATCGTCCAGCACCGCGGCCCACTCGTCCTCGTACGCGCCGACGTGCCGCTCGATCGCCGCGTCGAGCTCCGCGGCGATGCCCAGCGCGTCGTCGACGAGGACCGAACGCAGGTAGTCCAGCCCGTCGACCTGCTCACCGCCGGGGCCGGTCGACAGCGACTCGACCCAGGCCGACGTCCGCTGCAGCCGCTCGGCGGTGCGGACGTAGAACATGATGAACCGGTCGATCGTGCGGATCAGTGTCTCGGTGTCGACGTCGGTGAGCAGCAGGTCGGCGTGCCTCGGCCGGAAGCCGCCGTTGCCGCCGACGTGGAGGTTCCACCCGTTCTCGGTGGCGATCACGCCGATGTCCTTGCTCCGCGCCTCGGCGCACTCGCGGGCGCACCCCGACACCCCGGCCTTGATCTTGTGTGGTGAGCGGATGCCCCGATAGCGCAGCTCGAGCTCGATGGCGAGTGCGAGCGAGTCCTGGACGCCGTAACGGCACCAGGTCGACCCGACGCAGGACTTCACCGTGCGCAGTGCCTTGCCGTAGGCGTGCCCGGACTCGAATCCAGCGTCGACGAGCCGCCGCCAGATCGCCGGCAGCTGCTCCACCCGGGCGCCGAGCAGGTCGATGCGCTGCCCACCAGTGATCTTCGTGTAGAGGTTGAAATCCCGGGCGACCAGGCCGAGGGCGACGAGCTTCTCCGGTGTTATCTCCCCGCCGGGAATTCTCGGCACCACCGAATAGGTGCCGTTGCGCTGGATGTTGGCGAGGAACGCGTCGTTGGTGTCCTGGAGGGCGGCCTGCTCGCCGTCGAGGATGTGGCCGTTGCCGAGGCTGGCGAGAACGGAGGCCACGACCGGTTTGCACACGTCACATCCGCGGCCGCGGCCGTATCGGCCGACAAGCTCGCTGAACGTCCTGATCTGGTGGACGCGGACGAGGTCGAACAGCTCCGCGCGCGAGTGGTCGAAGTGCTCGCACAGCGCCCTGCCGACCGTCACTCCGCTCTCGGTGAGCAGCGTCGAGAGCATCGGGACGCACGATCCGCAGCCGCTGCCGGCCTTCGTGCAGGCCTTGATCTCGGCGACGGTGGTGAGCCCCGAGCCGACGATCGCGGTGTCGATCGCCTCCCGCGTCACGGCATGGCAGGAGCAGACCATCGCGTCGGCGGGCAGCGCGCCGACGCCCACCGCACCCCCGCCCCCGTCGCCGCGAGGCGCGAGCATCGCGAGCGGGTCGCCGGGCAGCGGCCGGCCGACCAGCGGACGCAGCGATGCGTATTTCGAGGCGTCGCCGACCAGCACCCCGCCGAGCAGGGTCGTCGCGTCGTCGGAGACGACGAGTTTGGCGTAGGCACCGGCGACCGGATCGTTGACGGTCACCTCCAGCGCGCCTTCGGTGACGGCCAGCGCGTCGCCGAAGCTCGCGACGTCCACCCCGAGCAGTTTGAGCTTCGTGGCGGTGTCCGCGACACCGAACTCGGAGCGCCCGCCGAGGAGCCGGTCGACGAGCACGGAACCCATCGCGTACCCGGGAGCCACCAGCCCGTACACCTGGCCGGCGACGCAGGCGCACTCCCCGATCGCGAAGACCGCGGGGTCGGCGGTCCGGCAGCCGGTGTCGACCGCCACCCCACCCCGCTCGCCGACGACCAGCCCCGCCGCCCGTGCCAGCTGGTCCCGGGGACGCACGCCGGCGGCGAAGACCACCAGGTCGACGGGCAGCTCGGTACCGTCGCCCAGAGTGGCCAGCAGAGGAGCAGGCCGGCCGGGTGTCGCTGTCCCGGCCACCGAGGCGGCGTGGGTACCGAGATGGACGGTGACGCCGAGCTCCTCGACGAGCCGCCGCAGCAGCGCCCCGCCGCCCTCGTCGACCTGTAGCGGCATCAGTCGCGGGGCCATCTCCACCACATGCACGCCCAGCCCGAGCAGGCGCAGCGCCCGCGCGGCCTCCAGACCGAGCAGACCACCCCCGACCACGAGACCCGCCGGTGCGGCAGCGTTCCCCCGCGTCGCCGCCCGGAGCGCGGTTGCCCGGAGCGCGGTTGCCCGGAGCGCGGCCGCGCGGATCGCGTCCAGGTCGTCCAGCGTCCGGTAGACGAAGCAGTCCGGAAGGTCGGCGCCGGCCACCGGCGGGACGAACGGCGCGGAGCCGGTCGCCAGCACGAGCGCGTCGTAGCCCACGATCCGTCCGCGGCTGGTGGTGACGGTCCGGGCGGCACGGTCGAGCGCGAGGACGGCCTCGTCGACGTGCAGCGTGTAGCCGTGCCCGTCGTAGCAGCCGTCCGGGACGAGGTCCAGGCTCTCCGCGCCGGCGCCGTCGAAGTACGACGACAGCGCCACCCGGTCGTATGCCCGGCGCGCCTCCTCCCCGAAGACGGTGACCTGCCAGCGCCGGTCGATGTCGCGCTCCCGCAGCGCCTCGACGAAGTGCTGGCCGACCATGCCGTTGCCGACCACGACGAGACGGCCGCCCGAATCCGTTCCCATGACCAGCCCCACCTGCGCCCGGATCCGCCACGGCCCGGCTTCGCTCATGGTCGCCAGGAACTGTTATCCCGAACGCGCGGAGGCGTTAACACCCGGGCAAGGAGTGCTCACCGCCGCCGGGACGCCGCTGTGCGTCCGGCGCAGCCGTTCTCAGGACGCCGAGACCAGCCGCGCGGAATCGGCGTCGAGTGCGCGCAGCGGTCCGGCGAGCTCGGAGCTGAAGAACGCCGGGAAAGCATCCGGGTCAGGCCCGCAGTTCATCAGGACGAGCTGGTCGAAGCCGGCCGCGGCGTACGGTGCGCAGGCCGCGAGGTAGCGGGCCGGGTCGGGGCCGTAGGCGAGATGTTCCGCCAGGTCGTCCTGGGTCACCGTGGTCGTGGCGGCGGCGAAGTTCGCCGGGTTCGGCAGCTCGCTCATCACCTTCCAGCCGGTCACCGCCCAGCGCGTCGTCCGCAACGCGGCGTCCAGCGCGGTCCGCTCGTCCGCCGCGAAGGCCACCGACACCTCGGCGTACCGCGGGCCCGCCCCGCCCGCGGCGGTGTACGCCTCGACGAGGCTCCGTTTCGGCTCGGTGGCGAACAGCCCGTCGCCGCACTCCGCCGCCATCCGCGCGGAGCGTGCTCCGCCGGCCGCGATGGCGATCGGCGGGGGCGCCGCGGGCAGGTCGAACACGCGGGCGTCCTCCAGCCGCAGGTAGCGACCGTCGTACGACTGATACCCGCCCTTCCACAGCAGCCGGATGATGTCGACGGCCTCCCGCAGCATCGCCTGGCGCCGGGCCACCGCGGGGAACTCGCGCCCGACGACATGCTCGTTGAGCCGCTCGCCGGAACCCAGGCCGAGGGTGAACCGGCCGTCGGAGAGCAGGGCGACCGTCGCCGCCGCCTGCGCGATCACGGCCGGGTGGTAGCGGATCGTCGGGCAGGTCACGCCGGTCGCCAGGCCGACCCGGTCGGTGGACTGCGCGATGGCGCCGAGCAGCGACCAGGCGAACGCGGAATGCCCCTGCTCCTCCAGCCAGGGGTGGAAGTGGTCGCTCAGCTCGACGAAGTCGAAGCCGGCGTCCTCGGCGGCCTTCGCCTGGCGGACGATCTCCTTCGGGCCGTACCCCTCGGTGATCAGCTTGTATCCGATCCGCATCATCACTCCCTCGGGAAGTCGTCCGACTGGTCAGCGTCCGACCGGTCAGCGTCGGGTGGGGCCTCGTCGGGTGGGGCCTCGTCGGGCGGACCTGCGGACGGCAGCAGCGCCGAGCGGCCGTCGCGCCAGGCCGCCAGGACCCGGGCCGACCACCGCCCCTCCACGGCCATGATCGCGCGGGCGCCGAGCAGCACGTCCGCACCCAGCTGCGGCTCCCCGCGCACGAGGTTGCCCGCGAGCGCCTCCGCGGCGAGCGTCTGGTGGTGGGCGTCCGCCACGACGTGCACGGAGAAGAAGTGGCGGGCGCCGGCCGGCAGCCCGTGCCGGCGCAGCGCGGCACCGTAGGCTGCCATCGGCTCCACGGAGGTCATCTCGAACACCGCCAGGTGGCCGACGAGCGCCCCCCGCAGCCGCCGGTGCAGGCCGAAGAAGGAGGCCAGGTTCACCGACGCGAGCGCGGCGCCCGGCACGCGGTCGAGGTAGGCGCCGTAGCCCGCGTCCAGGCCGAGGCCGAGCATCGTCACCCCGAACAGGTTCTGGTGGACGTCCCGCGCGGTGCCGTTGCCGTACTCGTCGGCCTGGATCTCGACCAGCGCGGCCTTCGCCGGGCCGGTCAGCCGCGGGATCGCCCACGAGTGCGGGTCGGCCTCCTTGAGCTGCAGCGGCGAGCGGAGGATGGCGAACTCCCGGAACTGCTCGAGCGAGCCCTGCTCGGCCAGGTACGCCGACACCGACGGGCCGGACGGCCCGGCGATGACCGCGCGCAGCGCCGCCGGGATGCAGTCGCCGGCGCGCGGGTCGCACGCCGGCATCGGCACCGTCTCGGCCTCGCGACGGACCAGGTCCTCCAGCTCCTCCTCCAGGCGGTGGCGCAGGGTCAGCAGGGAGGGAGCCCACTCCCACCGCTCGTCGACCCCGGCGAAGCCGCGGTAGTGCAGCTCGTACAGGCAGTAGAGGGCGAGTGCGCCGTCCTCCCCGCAGAGGACGTCGTCCGCCGGCGGGGGTGCGGGTCCGAGGTCGCTGCTCGCCGGCCGCCGCAGCGCGTCGGTGACGAAGGCGCTGAGCGGCCCGCGGGGGCGCGGCAGCTGTCCGGGCCTGAGCTGGTCGGGAAGCAGGACTGTCCCGTAGCGCACCTCCGCCCCCGGGAGCGCCTCGGCCGGCGCGTCCGCCGCCGCGGGGAACGCGGGGAACGCGGGGAACGCGGGAAACGTGCCGGTCGTGGGCATCAGATCCTCCTCGGTTCCGCACCGGCGGTCAGGACCCTGCGCAGGACGTCCGCCCGCCCGGCGTCGGCACTCCCGGCGTCGGCACTCCCGGTGCGCAGCCAGGTGACGCCGGCGAGCAGGTAGTCCGTCCCGGAGCTGAAGGCCCGGCTCTCGGCGCGCAGCTCGTCGATGCGCCCGTGGACACCGGGCCGGCGGCTGTGCGGGCCGAACGTGATGGGGCACACCGACCAGTCCTGCACCGTGTAGCCCGCGAGCCGGGCATGCTCGATCACCCCGAGCGGGTCGGCGATCGACGCGACCATCAGCATCAGGACGTCGAACGGCCCGGACAGCAGGCGCCGGGTGACCTCCGCGCCGCTTTCACCGCCCCACAGCTCCGGCGTGCCCGCGTCGTCGGCCGGCGCCGCCAGATAGGGCGGATTGGCGACCGCGATCCGTTCCGGACCGTCGAGAGCCCGCTCGAAGAAGTCACCGGGTTCCACCGTGTAGCCGGGCGGGCCCTTCGCCTCGACGAGGTGGACGGCCACGCGGAAGGAGTCCGGGTCACGCTCGAAACCGCGCACCGGCACCGTCGCCTCGCAGCGCGACAGGGCTTCGATGACCGGCAGGCCGGTGCCCGCGCCGAGTTCGACGATGCCGCCGGCCAGGTGGGGGGCGGCCACCGCGGAGCGGAGAAGACGTTCCACACACCAGGCGTAAAAGGTCGATTCCACCGTGTCGTAGAACATGGGCCTCCCCCGGGTACGCCATGCGGCTGCCCCTCGGCGTGCCCTGGATCGGGTGCGTAACGCCCCGAACGCCGTCGGCCGGCCCACGCGGCCCACGCGGCCCACGCGGCTGGCCGGCTGGCCGCAACGCCCGACAACCGACACGGACCGAGGGTCCGTTTTTCCTGCCCGCAACGGCATGGACGTTGCATACTCCCGGAACGGGAACGTGAGTGAGGAGCAACGGGTGCCGAAGGGCTACGTGATCCTGACCGAGACCATCCACGACCCGGCGGGCATGGCGGAGTACAGCAGGCTCTCCGGGGCCTCGCTCGCCGAGCACGGCGGCCGGGTGCTCGTCGTGGACGATGACGTCGAGGTCCTCGAAGGCTCCTGGCCGGGCCGCCGGACGATCGTCATCGAGTACGAGTCGGTCGAAAAAGCACGTGAATGGTACAGGTCCGCGGGCTACCAGGCCGCGCTGCCGCTCCGGCAGGCCGCGGCCGACTGCAACGCCGTCATCGCGTCGGGCTTCGCACCGCGGGCCACGGCGCCCGACTGATCATTTTCTGATCACAGCCCGATCACGGCCTGATCCGGACGGACGAGTGCTGTGACCGGGATGAGCACCGGTTTCCTCCACCACACGGGCAGCAGGCCCGACGAGGGCGGCCAGTGAGCGGCCGCGGATGGGACGGGACGGCGAGATGAGAACGGCGATGAGCAGGCCGACCATGCTGGACCGGCGATGACGACGGGGCAGCCGCAGGAGACTACACACGAGGCGACACCAGCACCGGCCCGGATCGAGCCGCTGCCCGTCGAGGACTGGAGCGAGGACGCGGCGGAAACGCTGCCGAAGTACTTACGGCGCCCCGAGCTCTTCCTCTCGGGCCGCCCGGACGCGCTGCCGATGCCGACCTCGCTGCGCCTGTTCGCCCACCACATCCGCCTGACCGAACCGTGGCTCGCCTTCTCCGAGGTGCTGGCCAGCAAGGACTCGGTGCTGGATCCGCGGCACCGCGAACTCCTCGTTCTCCGCGTGGCCTGGCGGACCCGCTCGTCCTACGAGTGGACGCATCACCTGCGCATCGGCAGGCACAGCGGTGTCACCAGCGAGGAGATCCACGCCATCCCGCAGGGCGCCGCCGCCGACCTCTGGGCGCCGCTGGAGCGTGCCATGCTGGCCGCCGTCGACCAGATGATCGACCAGTTCCGCGTCGACGACGAGACCTGGCAGGTGCTCGCGTCCCACCTGGACAAGCCACAGCTGCTGGAACTGTCGTTCGTCATCGGCAGTTACCTCTGCCTCGCGCAGGTCCTCAACAACGTCGGGCTGCAGGCCGAGCCGCCGACCGAGGCCATCGACGCGCCCACGCTCCCCGCCCTGGGAACCTGACCCGCCGGGAACCCGACACGCGCATCTCGTCCGGCCCGGTCGGGTCAGCCCGGCGCGCTCTCGCGCCGGGCTGACCCGACCGGGCACCAGGCCGTCGACGCCCGCCCGACAGTGCAGATCACGAGGCCAGTCGCCCGGCCGGACGCCCATGGGATAGGAACATCGGATGGCCAGCAGGCACCAGGCCGGTCCGACCGAGCCGACCACACGCGACCAACTACTCGACGCCGCCGAGCACCTCCTGATCGAGGAGGGCTATGCGGCGGTCACCTCGCGGCGCGTCGGTGCCCGGGCCGGACTCGCACCACAGCTTGTGCACTACTACTTCCGCACCATGGACGACCTGTTCCTGGCGGTGTTCCGACGCCGCGCGGACGTCGGGATCGACCTGCTGCAGGACCTCGTCCGGTCCCGGCCGACACTGCATCAGCTGTGGGAGCTGCGCGAGGTCGGCCTCACCACCACCACGTTCAGCCTGGAGTTCATGGCACTCGCCAACCACCGCAAGGCGATCCGCTCGGCGATTGTCGAGTACTACCACCGTTACCGGCAGCTCCAGCTGGACGCCTTCACCGCGGCGCTGGCGGATCTGGGCGTCCCGGAGGAACGCTGCCCGCCGCTGGTGGCCCAGCTGGTGATGGTCGGCGTCACGCAGCTGATCGCCATCGACGGCGAGGTGGGCCTCGGCTCGGGCTACGAGGCCGTGGTCTCCTTCATCCAGCAGCAGATCGACAGCCTCGCGGCGGGAGAACCCGCCACCCGCTTCCAGGCACCGTCCGACCAGCGCTGACAGGTCCGACCCAAGCTGACAGGTCCGACCCGCGCTGACAGCACGGACCCGCGGGACCAGGCCTGCGGGGGCGCGGGCTCCCGGAAGCCTCGTGAATGCGCCGCGAAGGAGCGGTGAAACCGGCCCTGCCCAGGGTTCCCAGGTGTCGCATCCGCCACCGAGAGGACATCCCTTGGGAGCCCCACCCGCAGTCCAGGCCCGCGGCCTGGTCAAGACGTTCCGCGACCAGCGCGCCGTGGACAGCATCGATCTCGACGTCCGCCAGGGCGAGATCTTCGGTGTGCTCGGCCCGAACGGCGCCGGGA
Source organism: Parafrankia elaeagni (assembly GCF_000374165.1). Classification (GTDB taxonomy): domain Bacteria; phylum Actinomycetota; class Actinomycetes; order Frankiales; family Frankiaceae; genus Parafrankia; species Parafrankia elaeagni. The sequence goes on along the minus strand of NZ_KB893712.1, from coordinate 73,278 downwards.
AGACGACGACCCTGAAGATGCTGGCGACACTGCTGTCGATCGACAGCGGCCGGGCCGAGATCTTCGGGGTCGACGTCGCCGCGCATCCGCACCGGGTGCGGCAGCTCATCGGCGTCACCGGCCAGTACGCCTCGGTGGACGAGGATCTCACCGCGTCCGAGAACCTGTGGCTGTTCGGCCGCCTGCAGGGCCTGAAGGCGGCGGAGGCCCGCGCCACCACCCGCCGGCTGCTGGAGCAGTTCGGTCTCGAGGAGGCCGCCGAACGCAGGATCTCCGAGTTCTCCGGTGGCATGCGCCGCCGGCTGGACCTCGCCGCCTCCCTGATCACCCGCCCGCCGCTGATCTTCCTGGACGAGCCGACCACCGGCCTCGACCCGCGGACCCGGGGTCAGATGTGGGACACGATCCGCGGCCTGGTCGCCGACGGCGCCACCGTGCTGCTCACCACCCAGTACCTGGACGAGGCCGACCAGCTCGCCGACCGGGTGTGCGTCATCGACCACGGCCGCAAGGTCGCCGAGGGCACGCCGGACGATCTGAAGGCGCAGGTGGGCGAGTCGACCCTGCAGGTGCAGCTCGCCCCCGGGGCCGACCAGGCCGCCGCCGCCGAGGTGGTGCGCCGCATCCTCGGCGAGGAGCCGGTCCTCACCCCCGAGTCCGGCCGGATGAACGCGCCGCTCCCCGACGCCGACCGGGCCGCAGACGTTCTCGCGGGCCTGCGGGCGGTGGGCGTCTCCATCCGCTCGGTGAGCGTCGCGCGGCCCACCCTCGACGAGGTGTTCCTCGCTCTCACCGGCCATGATGTCCCCCCTGCCAACCGGGCGGACAGCGCGGACAGCGAGCCGGGCCCCGGCGCCGTCGGCGTCCCCGACGACCGCGGCAGTGTCACCCCCCTGGAGGTCGCCCGATGAGCACGACTGTTCTGGAGGCGCCGGCCACCGTCCTGGACGCCTCGACGGCGCTCGCCCGCACCCATGGTCGGCCCGGCATCCGCGACACCGTCACCCAGACGCTCGCGATGGCCTGGCGGGCGCTGAAGAAGATGCGCCGCAATCCGGAGCAGTTCTTCGACGTGGCATTGCAGCCGCTGCTGTTCACAGCGATGTTCGCCTACGTCTTCGGCGGTGCGATCTCCGGGGACGTCGACAGCTACCTGCCGCTGCTGATCCCCGGCATCGTCGCCCAGACGGTCCTCACCACCTGCATGGCGACCGGGGTGCAGCTGCGGGAGGACATGGACAAGGGCGTCTTCGACCGGTTCCGGTCGCTGCCGATGTCCAGGGTCGCCCCACTGGCCGGCCCGATGGTCGCCGACCTGGTGCGCTACCTGATCGCGGCGGTGCTGACCTACCTGATGGGGCTGCTGCTCGGCTACCGGCCCGGCGGCGGGGTGCCCGGCGTGGCCGGGGCGGTGGTGCTCGCGGTGGTCACCGGCTGGGCGATCGCGTGGGCGTTCACCTGGATCGGCACGCTCGCCCGCAGTGCCCGCGGCGTGCAGGGCATCTCGATGATGATCCTGTTCCCGCTGACGTTCCTGTCCAACGCGTTCGTGCCGGCTGACACCCTGCCGGGCTGGCTGGAGACCTTCACGAAGGTCAACCCGGTGTCACATCTCGTCTCCGCGACCCGGGACCTGGCGAACAACGGCGCGATCACCGCCCAGGTCGGCTGGACGCTGCTCACCGGCCTGGTGGTGATCGTCATCTTCCTGCCGCTGTCGGTCGTCAGCTACCGCCGGAGCCTGTAGGACGGCGGGCGGCGGGGCCTGCCCGGCCAGTCGCTCGACCAGAGCGTCGGTCTCGCCGAGCAGCTCGCTGCTGCGCCGCCTGCCGATCTGCCCCTCGGCGCGGGCCAGCGCACCCGGCGCCCGCTGTTCCGCAGCCGCCTCCACCCAGTGCCAGTCCAGCGGGGAGATCAGCGCGAAGTAGCCGAAACGCCGGGCCACGGCCAGCAGCCAGGCCGCGTCCGCGGCCTGGTCGCCGGCCGGCCCGACCCGCAGCAGCCAGGCCCCGAGGGCGAACAGGGCCGTGCCGAACACCGGGTAGTCGATGTGCGCCTCGTCCAGGCCCAGCAGCCTGCGGCTTCGCAGGAGGCACGACGAGGCGAGCCCCGCGCCCTCGGCGAGCTGCCCGGCGTCGACCGCGTGCCGGGCGAACGCGGCCAGGGCCACCGCCTCGCCGAACAGCAGCCACGGCTCCAGGCCGGTCTGCTCGACCCCGGGCATCCGCAGCGTCCGGGTCTGGTCCGCCACCTGGAGGTGGCGGCGCAGGCCGTCCTCGGTCTGGCCGCGGGCGGTCGCCAGCTCGGCCCGGACCACCGCCGCCATCATGCCGCCGAGCAGCACCCCGGAACCCGCATCGTAGGAGTACGGGTCCCCCGACTCGGCGAGCCCGGCCAGCATCCCCTCGGCGTCGTCGAGGGCGCCGCGGCGGATGGCGTCCGCCGCCTGCAGCGTCCGCAGATAGGCGGCGTCGTCGTGGGCGCCGAGCCGCTGCAGGACGGGCAGCGCCGCCTCGATGTGACCATGGCTGGCGGCGGTCTGCCCCACCCGCATCGTCAGTGACGCGAGCTGGGTGCGCAGCCCCGCCTCGAGCCACGGGCCGTCGCCGGGCCGGATGAGCGCGAGCGCGCGTTCCCCGGTGGCCATCGCCGTCCGCGTGTCACCGCTGTTCTCGTACAGATGCAGGAGCCAGGTCAGCGCCATCAGGGCGCAGTACCGGTCGGTGTCCTCCGCGAGCCGCTCCAGGACCTGCTGCGGGCTCTCGGGCGCGCAGTGCGCGGGGTGGGCGCTCAGCAGCACCCGCACTCCGCCCGCCACCCGGGGATCCTCCGCCGCGTCCGGACCGAACCGGACCAGGAGGTCGCGCAGCGGCGCCACATCGGCGCCGGTGAGGGGAAGTGCGCAGCTCAGCACGGCCAGCGCCGCGGCGAGCGCGGCGGGCACCGCCCGCGGCGGGGGCTCCCACCCGCGGACCGCCGCGCTGATCGCCCCGATCAGCACCAGGATCCGGGTGTGCTCGCCGCGCATCTCCCAGAACCCGGCCAGGACCGCGACGATGGACACCGCCGCTTCCGCATCTCCCCCGGCACCCCCGGCACCCTCGGCACCCTCGGCACCCTCGGCACCCCCGGCGCCCTCAGCTCCCGCAGCTCCCTCGGCGAGCGCCGCCCGCAGCTCGTCCGCGAGGTTGGCCTCCTCGGCGGCCAGGGCGTCGATCGCGGTGAACTGCCGCTCGCCGTACAGGTCGGCGCAGTGACGGGAGACGTAACGGAGCGCCCAGGCCCGCCGGGCCCGTCGGGCCGCCGCGGTCTCCCCCGTCTCCGCCAGTCGCAGCAGGCCGAACTCCCGGACGGTCTCCAGCATCTGGTAGCGCGCCCGACCGGAGACCTCCCGCACGCTCAGCAGCGACTGGTCGATGAGGTTCTGCACCACCTCGACGGGGTCCAGCTCCGGGCCGAGCATCTCCTCCGCGGTGCGCAGGGTCAGACCGTCCCGGAACACCGACAGCCAGCGCAGCGCCCGCCGCTCCGGCTCGGCGAGCAGGTTCCACGACCAGTCGATCACCGCGAGCAGGGTGCGGTGCCGGTCCGGAGCACCGCGGTCGCCGCCGCGCAGCAGGACGAACCGGTCCGCGAGGCGCAGGTCGATCTCCTCGACGGACATGACCCGCACCCGCGCGGCCGCCAGTTCGACGGCGAGCGGCAGCCCGTCCAGCCGGTCGACGATCGACGCCACGGCCGCGTCGCCGAGCCGGACGTCGGGCCGGGCCGCCACGGCACGCTCGCGGAACAGCTCGACGGCGTCCGCCCGGCTCAGCGTGCCGAGCGGGTAGACCCGCTCGGCGCTGATCGACAGCGGCGCCCGGCTCGTGGTCAGCACCCGCAGGTCGGCCGTCGTGGCGACGAGGAACGCGACCAGCTCGGCGACCGCGCCGACCAGATGCTCGCAGTTGTCGAGGACGAGCAGACTCGGGCCGCCCGCCAGCTGGGCGGCGATGCGGCCCCGCAGGTCGGCGTGCTGCTCCGGGGTCAGAACCCGGCGGTTGCCGACCGAGTCCCGCACGCCGAGCGCGGAACCGACCTCGCCGAGCAGGTCCGCGGACGCGGTGACACCGACCAGTTCCACCACCCGCACCACCGGAAGCGGGCTGTCGCGGGCCAGCAGATGCGCCAGCCGGGTCTTGCCCAGCCCACCGGGCCCGATGATCGACACCACCCGGGAGCTGGCGAGCATGGCCCGGAGCCGCTCGACGTCACGCCCGCGCCCCAGCAGCCGGGTGGCGTCGTAGCGCAGGCCGTCGCGGACCGGGCGGTCGGCGGCAAGGAGATCACGGTGCACCCGCGCGAGCGCGTCGCCGGGGCTGACGCCCACTCTGTCCCGCAGGTCGCGGCGGTAACGCTCGTACCGCTCCAGTGCCGCGCCCGGGCCGCGCACCGCCGCCTCGCTGCGCAGCAGATCGGCCAGCAGCCCCTCGTCGTCGGGCCGGCCCGCCACCGCCTCCGTCAGCAGCGGCAGCGCCTCGGCGTGCGCGCCGGTCCGGCTGCAGGCCTGCGCCAGCACCGCCCGCGCCGCGGCGAGATCACGGGCCGCGGCCCGGCGCAGCTCCGCGAGCGGGCCTTCCTCTCCCGGCAGGGCCCCCGCGAGTCCCGGCAGGGCCCCCGCGAGCGAGTCGGGGGCGCCGAGGACGAGGGCCTCTCGGGCCGCCTGCGCGGCAGCGAGCGGATCGCCCACAAGCAGCTGGGCGGCCTGCGCCGCCAGCCGGGCCAGCAGGCAGCTGTCGACCTGCCCGATCGGTAGATCCAGTCGATAGCCGGCTCCGTCGCGGACCACCGCGCCGGCCCCGAGGACCGCCCGCGCCCGCGACACCACGACCTGCAGGTTCTTGGCCGCGTTGGCGGTCGCTTCCCCGTGCCAGACCAGGGCGGCCAGCCGCTCGGCCGGCACCACCCGCCCGCCGGCCGCCGCCAGCGCCGCGAGCAGTGCCTGCTGGCGATCGCCGACAACCGGGATGCCGTTCCAGCACACCCCGTCCAGCAGGGTGAGGTTCACACCCACCCAGCGAAGTCTAGGGCGTCGGCCACCGCCGCCCCTCCCTCGAGGATCCTCGCGGCCGCCCACGTCCGGCGGCAGGAGACTTTCACAACCGGCTCTTCGACGGGCGCGCGTTGCGGCAGCTACGTGTCAGGACGGTCCCGCGCCGACTCCTGCTCCCCGAGGTCGGGGTCAATAGCGGCCAACAGATCCGCCATCGACGAGGAGGGGTTGTCGTGCGGGAAGACGACACCGTTGCGCTCGTGCCGTGCAGCCAGCTCCCGGGCCCGACGTACGGCGTCCTTCCGCCGCGGCATGTACAGTGCCGCGTCGATTCCCTTGCCCGCACGGCCGTCGAGCTCCTTGCTCCTGCGCTCGACCGCCGCGTTTTCGGAGAATCTCGAAAGTCCCTCGAAATGAAGGATCAGCCACAGCTCGAAACAGGGATTCGAGATGGCCACGCCGATACCGTGGTCCCGCGCGAGGCTGATCGCCTGTTTCAGGTTCGGATGATTCCTGGGCCACTCCACATCGAACACGCACCAACATTCGTCGATCTCGGGGTCGCGCTTCCTCTCGACGGCGTTCCGGACCAGGGTCAACGGGACCCCCTGACTCACGTCTATCACGATGTTGATGGCCGCCCGTGCCGCCACCTCCGAGATCCGCTTGATCGCGGCAATGTACTCGGGCTCGGAGCGACGGCCCTCACAGAAGATCACAAAAGTTTTCTTCTCGGGCCGGATCTGGGTCCTTCTGTGTAACGATCGCGGACCCGACCTACGGATCGACACGCAGCTACCCGATGAGACCGAGCGCGCGTAGAAGGCCCGTCTGGTCGACGTCCGGCAACGCGCCGAACCGGCCGTGCAGATACGCGGTCTCGAGGTTCCGTGACCGCCGGACCCGTTCGCCGGCAAACTCGGCGAGCGCACCGAGACGCGTTGTTCCCGACCGTGTCTTCTCGGTCAGCCAGACCTCGTCGCGGTTGAGGTGGTTGAACAGGCTCGTGTCGTGCGATGTGAAGATCAGTTGCGCGCCCCTGGGATTCGTAACCGGATCCTGAAAGAGTCTGATCAGCTGCGCGGACAGCGTCGGGTGGAGGCTCGCATCCAGTTCGTCGAACAGAAGCAGCCCACCCGAGCGCAGGGCGAACAGTACCGGCCCGATCAGCTGGAACCAGGTACGAGTGCCCTCGGACTCGGCATAGAAATCCAGCGGGACCTGCTCCTGCTCGGCCTCGTGCACGAGGCGCACCCGCTTCTGTGCGCGGACGAAACCGCTGTCAGCCGGCGCCGGGTACCGCACCTCCTCCTCGTCGATGAGAACATCGACGATACCCAGGTCTGCCATCTTCAGTAAAGCGAGGGCCTGGGACCGGTCCACCGGTCGCGCGTCCGCGACACCGGACCGTTCAGCCGGATCCGTCGGCGGCGGATCCTCGAACCAACGGATCGTGCTCCGCGACGAAAGCCAGTGTGGCCCGCCGGCCCTCGAGAGCCGCGGGCGCCGCGGCAGACCGAAGGTCTGCGTACGGGTGAGGTCCCGGACAAATCCCGAGACGAGGGGCTCGTCGAAACGGTGGGCGACCGAAAGCGCAAGAGTTTGGTTGGTAAGAAGCTCACGAGTGCCCGACAACCCGCCGAGACCTCGTTGCAGCTTGAGGTCGGCGCCATCTCTCTCGAATATTCGACGCCGTTTCTTCTCTGGATAGTGAAAAAGCCCCTCGTAGCGCACCGCCGCGCTGTCCAGCTCGAGGACATATTCGAAACGCACACCATTGATGAGTGACTCGACGGCGAAGCCGGAGGGCTGCGTGGGGCCGTCCCCGAACGCGAAGGGCTCGATCGGGATCTCATGATCCCATGTTCGCAACGAGTACTGGACCGCGTCCCGCAGCCAGGCGAGGGCCGCGATGACGTTGGACTTTCCGGAGGCGTTGGGCCCGAAGATCGCAGCCACGGCGAGCAGGCTCTGGCCGAGCAGGTCAGCACGCCGAGCCGCCGCACGATCCTGATCGACCGCCACCATCGACAACTCGGCCGGACCCAGTATCGAACGATAGTTGCAAACTTCGAAACGGATCAGCATCGGCTACCCCAACGTCCTTGATCGGCGTTACCAGCGACCCTTTCTCGTCAGGTCTCGACGAAACAGCCGGCAAGCTTGCAGTTTGGCCGTCATCTTAGACGACAACGCAGGCCGAGGGGTGTTGTCCGCTGTGGCCGCTGGCACCTGCGGACTATGGCAGGCGCACCCGGCCGGGTGGTTCTGAGCCGTGTTGCCACCCATGTGGGCAGGACGCGTCCAAATACACGTAAATGTCAACCTGGCGCAACCGATGCCGCCTGATGTTGCGAGGCGATGTCCAGCTGATAGCGATCAGACCCCCGGACGAAGAACACCGGGGCCAGGCGAGCGGTGTGCGGGGGCCGGGAGCCGGGAGCCGGCTGGGGGACGGCCCGGGCCACGTCGGCGGGGCACGGCACGGGAACCAGCCACCGCGGGCGGAGCGGCCGGGTCACATCCGGACGCGGAAGGTGTCGGGGTCGGCGGCGGCCCAGTCCGCGGCCCAGGTGGTAGGGGGCTCGGCGAGCAGTTCGCCCGGGGCCAGCCATTCGTACAGGTCGGCGTAGCTGCGGGTGTCGCTGTGGGTGATCCGGCGCAACAGCATCCCGGGGCCGAGCTCGGCCGGGCTGGAGCAGCCCAGCGAGGCCATGACCCGCACCGCCTGGTCCACGGTGGCCGCCTGGTAGCGGCGGACCCGCTCGGCCTTGTCGGGGACGTCCAGCGCCCGCGCCCGGCGCGGATCCTGGGTGGCCACTCCGACCGGGCAGGTGTTGGTGTGGCAGCGCTGCGCCTGGATGCAGCCCGTTGCCATCATCATCGCCCGCGCCGAGTTGGTGTAGTCGGCGCCCTGCGCGATCCGCTTGACGATGTCGACGCCGTGGGCGACCTTGCCACCCACCCCGATCCGCACCCGGTCCCGCAGGCCCACGCCGACGAGGGCGTTGTGCACCGCCATCAGCCCCTCGGTCAGCGGGGTGCCGACGTGGTCCTCGTACTCCAGCGGGGCCGCGCCGGTGCCGCCCTCGGAGCCGTCCACCACGATGAAGTCCGGGGTGACGCCCTCGGCGACCATGGCCTTGCAGATGGCGAGCAACTCGCGGCGCGTGCCCACGCAGAGCTTGAACCCGGCCGGCTTGCCCGAGGCGAGCTCCCGCATCCGCGCGATGAACAGGACGAGTTCGCGTGGCGTACTGAAGACCCGGTGGAAGGCCGGGCTGACACAGTCGACGCCGACGGGAACCCCACGGGCGGCGGCGATCTCGGGCGTCACCTTCGCCGCCGGCAGCACACCGCCGAGACCGGGCTTCGCGCCCTGGCTCAGTTTCAGCTCCACCATGCGGACCGTCGGCAGCGCGGCGACGTCCTTGAAGCGGGCGGGGTCGAAGTCGCCGTCGGGCGTGCGGGTGCCGAAGTAGCCGCTGCCGATCTCCCACACCAGGTCGGCGCCGTACCGCAGGTGCAGCTCGGTGAGGCCGCCCTCCCCGGTGTCGTGGGCGAAGCCACCGGCCGCGGCGCCGCTGTTCATCGCCAGCACCGCGTTCGCCGACAGCGCCCCGAAGCTCATCGCGGAGATGTTGAGCAGCGCCATGTCGTAGGGCTGGGAGCAGTCCGGCCCACCGACCCGGACGCGCGGCTGTGGGGCGCCGGGGACTGTGGGGACGGGCATGGTCGAGTGCGGCAGCCACTCGTAGCCGACCTCGTTGACGTCCAGTTCGGTGCCGAATGCCTGATCGCCGTGCGTGCCCTTCGAACGCTGGTAGATGGTTGTGCGGGTGTCGCGGTCGAACGGCCGGCCGTCGTAGTTCCGTTCGATGAAGTACTGCTGGATCTCCGGACGGATCTTCTCCAGCAGGAACCGCAGATGCCCCAGCACAGGATGGAACCGCAGGATCGCGTGCCGCCGCTGCGTCACGTCGTGCACCGCGAGCGCCAGCAGCGCCGTGGCGAGCGCCGCACCCGCCCACCAGCCGGCCGAGACGAGCAGCGCCAGGACCGCCCCGACCGCGACCAGCACAGTCAGGAGGCAGACCGTCGCATATGGCAACATCGCGAACCATGCCCTTCCCACCCGGTCCTGGACGGGTTCGCCCAGGTCCGTGGCAGGTCTGACGGTATCCCCGCTTCGGGCCGTCGAACTGCGCCGGCAGCGGACAGAACAGAACTCTGCCCACGGCCGATCTGCCGGCGGCGGAGCCCGGCCGCGGAGCCCGGCCGCGGGCCGCGACCGGTACCTGCCAGGGCGCCGTCAAAGTCCTCTTTCGCTGATCAGGGCGATGATCTGGAAGACGCGTTCGGGGTTCCGGGCGGTGGATCGCATGGCTTTCGCGATGTTCCTGTGTCCGGTGAGGCGTAACGCGCTGATGGCGGTGTCACGGGCGATTGCCCAGGCGAGGGCGGCGTTGCCCGTGCGGACGGTGTGGCGGTCCTCGTCGAGGGTCCGGTCGCGGACGTGGTGGACGGCTTCCACCGACCAGTGACCGCGGGCGCGGGCGGCGAGGTAGCGGGGGTGGCCCTGTTCGGCGGGCAGGCTCGTGACCAGGTAGAACACCTCTTCGGACCAGGTCGGCTCCGCGGTGACGGTCTTCTTGCGCCGGGTCCGGCGGCGCAGTTGGACGACTTGTTTCGTGCCCCAGAAGCCGACCAGTCCCGGCGTGGTGATGGTCAGTGCCTTCAGCGAGCGGACCTCGGTCCGTCCGTGACCCTTCTCCGAGGTCGTGACCAGGTCCGGGGTCTGGTTCCAGGGCAGCCGGGTCAGGTTCGCGTGGACGGTCGGCTGATTCAGTTTGATCACGAAAAGCCAGTGGCCGCCCCTGGCCCGGATCTTCCGGGCGAGCCGGGTGTGGCTGTGGAGCGAGTCGGCCGTGACCAGAACATCGGCCAGATCGAGCCGGCCGGCGAGCGCCTCGACCGCGGCGATCTCGTCCCCACCGATGATCCGTTGGTGGCCGGCGGCGATCCCGCCGTGGTGCCAGACCGCCTCGACGACCGCCTCCTGGCTCATCGCCCCCGTCTCGGTGAACGAGCGGGCGCCTTTGAGGGTCTTGCCGTCGAAGGCCAGCCCCCGCGGCCCGGCGGGCGGGTCCGCCGACGCCTGGGCCTTCGCGATCCAGCCCGAGAGCGCCGCGTCCAACGCGGCCGGATCAGCTCCCTCGACCAGGCGGCGGATCGTCCGCTCCGAGGGCACCCCACGGGCCAGCCCGAACCCCGCGAGCAGGTCGGCCGGCAGGTCGACCGCCCACTCCCAGACCGCCGCGAACGTCTGCTGACCCGCCAGCACCCCGGCGAGCCACAGCGTCAGCACCGACGCCAGCTCGAACCTGCGCCCTCGTGCCTTCCGCCGGTCGCGCACCCCGCCCAGCGCGGCGAGCAACCCGGCCGGCCGCTCGACTACCCGAGCCGCCAGGCGGGCCCGCTGACCATCCGGAATCCGGACAGGCGACACTGGAGACACGGACGCGGCCCCACTCTTCGATGATCATGGCGTAGGAACCTCGATCATCCCGTGGGCGCCGCGTTCGCCCGTTCCCAGGGCCGCCCTCACCTCGCCGTAGCCGCTACCCGTCCACCAGTCCAGCCGACACGCCGATCACGACTTTGTCGGAGCCCTGCCCGACCCCCTGCCCTTGGCGGTCCAGGCGTCCTCCACGACGCCCCGCGGGCCGATTCGCTGCACGTACTAACTTTCGTGGCGACGTTCACACGCGACCTGCACTTCCGCAGGTCAGAACAGCGCAAAACCCGAATTATCTCCTAAGCGGTAGGTCGTAGGTTCGATTCCTACCGGGGGCACCGATCCGTGTATTGCGCGAACCTCCGTACCGTCGCTGGATGGTTGCGTTCCGTCCTGCCCGTTGTCGCTGCCGCCCGCAGGTGCGGCTGGCTGGGTCGGGATGCGGAACGTGGGCTGGATGTGGCTGCGGCTGGTCACGGTGATCTCGGCGACGAGGGCGTCTGTCAGGCGGCGCAGCGTAGCGGGCGCGCCGTCGCGGATGGCGTCGGCGATTTGGGTGGACAGGCGGGTCAGGTCCGCGGCGGTGGGTGGGATGGGCTGGGTGGCGTCGTCGGCGAGGTGGTCGACGAGTTCGGCCCGGCGGCCCTGCAGCTCCTTGATCTTGATGGTGAGTTTCTCGATGCGGCTACCGGCGAGCGCGTCGGTCATGGTGCCGGCTTCGAAGGCGTTGAAGTAGCGGTCGATCGCGGTCTCGGCCTTGCTGATCTCGCTGTCGACGGTGGCGAGTTCGTCGCGGTGGGCGGCGCGGGTGTCGGCGATGCGGCCGGCGAGCGAGGCGGCGGCCTCGGCGACCAGTCCGCTGCCGGCATATGTTTCGATCATCGCGTTGAGGATGGCGGTGTCGACCTGTTCGGCGGGCAGGCGTTCGGCGGGGCAGATGCTGGTGCCGTAGCGGTTGCGGGTCCAGCAGCTGTAGTAGCGGTATCGGTAGAGGTTTCCGCGGGCGGCGGTGCCGATGTAGTGCCTACCGCAGTGGGTGCAGCGGATTTTTCCGGTGAGCAGGTAGTCGGAGCCAGATGCGGCCCGTTTGGTGGCGGTGGATTTGGCGCGTTCCGCCAGAATTTTCTGGGCTTGACCGAAGAGGTCGGGGTCAATGATGGTGGGGTGCGGTGCGGTGTGCTCGACACCACGGAAGCTGATGTAACCGAGGTAGACGCGGTTACGCAGGATGGTGAGGATCGCGGCGGGAGACCAGGGAAGGCCGGTTTTGGTGCGTAGGCCGTCGCTGGTGAGTTTGCGGGCGATGGCCTGGCTGCCGAGGCGGTCGTTGACGTACTCGGTGAAGATGCGGCGGACGATCGGGGCTTCGACGGGGTCCACCGTCAGGTGATCAGTGTTGGGGTCGATCTGGTAGCCGTAGGGGCGGGATCCGCCTTGCCATTGCCCGAGGCTGGCTTTGACTTCCATGCCGTTGATGACCCGGTCGATGATGAGAGCACGTTCGAACTCGGCGATGACGCCGAGAATCTGGATGATCATGCGTCCGGTGGCGTTGCCGGTGTCGAAGGGTTCGGTGGCGGAGCGGAACGCGACTCCGGCCTTGTCGAGGGTTTCGAGGAGTTCGGTGAGGCCGCGTAGGGAACGGGTGAGGCGGTCGAGGCGGTAGACGAGCAGGATGTCGAACTTCCCGGCGCGTGCCGCGGTGAGGGCGCGTTGGAGCTGGGGGCGGTCGGTGGTGGCGCCGGACGCCTGGTCGATGTACTTGCTGGTCAGTTCCCAGCCGTCCTGGCTGGTGATGAACGCCAGGAGCTTGGTCTCCTGCGCTTCCAGGGAGAACGGCTGGTTCTTCTCGTCGGTGGAGATGCGCAGGTAGATCGCTACCCGTTTGGTCGTGCTGTCGGGCTGGTGGATGCGGCCTTTTCGATGGCTGGACGTCATGTCAGGGCTCCTCAGAAATATTAACAGGTCGGCGACACGCCCATAATGGTGGCCACCGGACTATCGCCACTTATTATCGCTCGCATTAAACGGTAGGACGACCGTCATTCGACATCATTTGCCGACCCTTCCTGCCCCCCGCTTCTATGGGAGCGAAGGAGATCCGTGAGGGCGCCGACAGCGGCAGCGTGTTCCTCAACGGTCAGGGGAATGAAGTTTGGCGCCGCGACGACTACGTCGACGGATGGGAGGGCTGGACTCCTCCGCCTGACGGGTTTCTTCGGCCGGCGAGTGGCCGGGCGGTGTCCGGCGGCGGGCCGTATTGTGTTCGGGTCTGGCGGGGTCGTGTCGTCGGTTGACGCGATAGCCCTGTTCTCCTTTGCCTAGGCACCGCAGATTCTTCCTTCTTGATGTTGCACTCCGGCACCGGAGATCTCCGTCGAGACTCTTCTCGACTTTCGATACCCGGAACGCGGGATCTGGATTTTTCTTTTGGTTTTTGCTTGCAAGGGTGGCGGTTTGGAGTTCTCCTGCTGGCGGCCCGGCGCATGTCGGGTCGCCGTTCGGAAAATATGCGGAGGGTTTCTGGTGTCGGTTTCCCTGAACGACGGCGGGTACGGGTCTGGTACCTCGCGCTTGGTGGCAGGGGCTCTTGCCTCCGCGGATGGGTCGGTAACGGTGGCGGAGCTGGTGGAGAAGACGGGGTTGGCGCGGACGACGGTGAGTCGTGCGCTGACTGTGCTGGAGGCCGGCGGTCGTGCCGTGCGCGTTCCTGGCCGGCGTCACGGTGCCGGCCGGGATCCGGACCAGTGGAGCCACACCGGCCGGCCGGGTTCGACCAGCACGGCGCCGCCATCGGCCGTGCCGTCCAGCCTGGGGACGGATGTGCCGTCCCCAGGCAGCGGGGTCGAGGACGACGGCGCGCCGGTGTGGAGGACACAGGGCCGGGTGACGTCGACCGGGAGCCGGCTGGCGCCGGGTGGGCTGCGGGAGCTGGTGGTGACGTGCCTGGGCCGAAATCGGACCCGGGCTTGGTCGGCCGGGGAGATCGCCCGCGTGGTCGGTCGTTCAGCCGGGGCAGTGACGAACGTGTTCGATCTGCTGATCGCTACCGGCGTCGCCGAACAGAACGGGACCAGCCGTCCCCGCCGCGTCCGCCTCCGATGAGGCGAGGCCGCCGGCGGCCTGCCGGCCCGTTCCCGCCGGGTCACGATCGGGAGCCGAGCCCGGTCGGGAACCGGCCGCAGGGGCAGGGGCATGCGTTGAGGCTGGTGGACTACGGAGCCGGCAGCAGCATCCTCACCGGCCATCTCGATGGGGCGGAACTCCTGGTCCGCCCTGAGGGCGGCACCGCGACCGGGCCGGTGATTCTGCTGCGCCTGCAGAACACCCTCGGCGATGTCAGCGCCTGCTATCTGACCCCGGTGGAAGGCCGGGCGCTGGCAGCGGCGCTGCACCGCGCCGTCGACCGGCACACCCCGTCCTCGGGAGCCGCGATTGAGCCACGGTGAGAGCACAGCGGCGGCCGGCGGGAGAGCCGGCCGCCGCCTCTCCTCAGAGGTGTGGCTCACGCGACCTCGGGGAGATGCGGCGCCGGGATCGGGGCGGTGCCGACACTGAACTCGTTGATCCGTAGAGCGAACCCACTGTTTGGCAGTTCACTCAGCCGCAGACGGCGCCGAGTACCAGCCGCGCCGGCCAGCCAGACCGGCCCGCTCGCCCCTTCTCCCGATGCGGCGAGGAGCTCGGCCGTCGTGGTCGCGATCCCTTCCCGACCGGCCCCGAGGAGCTTGTGGTGGAAGTGCGTCTCACGAAGCGCGGAATGCAGGTGGAACAGGACGGTCATGCCCGGATAGTGAGTCCCGTAGGCAGCGATCTTGCCGCTGAGCCGTTCTAGCGATTCGGTGCCCCGGTCGTGCTCGACGAAGAACGTCGTCGTCCGCGAGCCCTCGATCCATCGGCCGTACCCATCCGGACGGACCGACCCCGCGAGCTGATACTGCCATTTGATCACGTCGTACACGGTGGATTCCGAGTACCAGCTGGCCAACCGGGTCCCTGGACGGGCAGCCGCGTCTCGGGCGAGGCTGGTGAAGAATCCGTTCACACCCAGTTGGTGTTCGAGGGTGCCGCTCCGCGCCAAGCGGAGCACCGCGGCGTTGTGCGCCGACCGGGACATCGGCCGCTCCGCCCGCCCCGCGGCGAGGAGCTGCACCGCCGGATAACTCAGCGTGTACCGCCACGCTTGCGATCCGGGATACACCCGCGCTCGGAACCGCTCCAACGCCCCTCGGCGCGTCAACGCCAGCAGCCGGCGCTGCGCCCGATCCACCGAGGGATACAGCAACGCGGCCACCTGCTCCGCAGTCAGGACACGATGCGCCGCCAGCACATCCAGTAGGTAGAGATCTCTGTCAGTCAAACCCTGCAGGAGCGCCAGCGGACCTACCGGCCGGCCCCGCCCGCGCGTCGAAGTCGTGGGAATACCTGCTCCAGGACGTCGAGTCTGGATCCGTCCGCGAGCCCGTCCAGCCGTGCTCACCTGCGTCAACGCACGCGCCGGCTATCCGGCTGGCCCGCCGTCTCACAGCGCGGTGGGCCAGCCGGTCCCAGACACGGTCACCCAACCGGACCGCCACGCGGACCCGTCGTAGGGGTCGCGGCGGTGCGCTGGCCGACCGGCGTGATTGGTTAGAAGGCGATTCTCGGGAAGGTCCGCGAACGGAGAATGGACGCCATCGCTGTCGTCCCTCCTTTCCGGCATGACGCCACGCAGGTGGCACCCGGCTGCGGACCCGCGTTCCCCGCTCCCAGGAATCAGCTCCCGGGAGCGGCTCGCAGGCCACCCGACGCGCAGCGACACCCTGGAACTTCACGTCCCGTCACCAGTCCAGTGGACCACCGGCGGAACCACGCTCAGCGCCTCGCTGCTACCAGCGCCCCATCTCCCACCGAACCGGCCACCCGGTAGCGGGTCGGTGCCCAGCGGTCAAGGGGGCGGACACGACCGTAGCTCCATACCGCCATCCGGGACAAGCCCACCCACGCCCCGTCAATTCGCCTCGACACAGACCCTCAAAGCCAGGGAAGCGACACTCGGCGGCACCGTTTCCGCAGGTCGCAGGCCCGCAACCCCCTCCGACAGGCATAACGGACCAATCGACTCTTATTCACTATTGGGACAAACATGCAGTTTCGCTCACAGAAATGAACATCGACGCGCACCGCGCCGTTGACCGGGGGCACCACGACGATATCCGCGCTTCGTGCGGCGCCCTGGGGCCGTCAGCGTCGGGTCTCATCGTCGGATCTCATCGATTCGACGGGCGGCCCAGTCGACCCGGCTGATCGCGTGGACGTTGTTCGCCTTCCAGGGACCGACGTCGGCGATCTCCCGGAAGGTCATCCCGAGCTTGCGGGCGATCGTGTTCATGCCCGTGTTCTCCTGATGGGTCGCGGTGATCAGCTCGTCGACGTCGAGGTGCGCGAACCCGAAGTCGAGCGCCGCCGTGATCGCCTCTGTGCCCAGACCCTGACCCCAGCGGTCCCGGCGGATCGAGACCGCGACCTCCACACCCGGCCAGCCCTGCGCGAAGTAGGTGCCCGCGCGGCCGAGGAACTCCCCGCTGGCCCGGTCCTCGACCGCCCACATGCCGTGTCCGCGGATCGCCCACATGCCGATCAGGTGGGTGACCAGCCGCTCGGTGCCACCACGGTCGAACGTGCCGTCCAGGTAGCGCATGGTCTCCGGGTCGGCGTTCATCGCGGCGTACGGGTCAAGGTCGGCAGCTTTCCACCCGCGCAGCATCAGCCGTTCGGTGAGCACGGTGGGAATGGTGACGACCGACGGGGTTCCGTAGTGGAGGGCCATGGTCACGCCTGACCTGTGGTGAGTTCGAGGCGGGGGCGTGCCTGCCAGCGGTCCCAGAAGTCGCGCACGGGTCCGACGGTGGGGTGGCCAGTGAACGCTGTGGCGATCTCGGCGACACGGTCGGAGACCGAGGCGGTGGGCCGGGTGTCCAGCATGTCGACGACCTTCCCAGTCACGGCTGCGGCTTCGTCGATCTCGGGCTGTTCCCGGGCGGTGAGGCTGGCCGCGAGCGCGAGCAGCGCGTGGCCGTAGTCCTCGAAGCCGGCGGCCTGGCCGCCTTCGTAGGCGGCGAGCGCGGCACGGGCGATCGGTTCCGCCTCGACGCCACCACCGATGCGGGTGAGGACCCCGGCGTACATCATCTCCGCGGCGGCCGGGCCGAACGGGCTGATACCGGGCTGCAGCGGCAGGTCCGTGACCGAGGCTCGCATCCGGTTCAACGCCGCCCGGGTCCCAGCGGCGTCACCCAGGGCGCCGAGGGCCCGCGCTTCGTAACTGGCGATCCGGGCCCGGGTGTAGGGGTGGTCCGCCACGACAGCGGTCTTGCGCGCCGAAACGGCTGCTTCCTGGTAGCGGCGACCGTAGAACGCCAGCGTGGTCACCATCTCCCCGACGGAGGCGGTGAGCACGACGTCGTCGGCCTGGTTCGCGTGATCTTCGGCGAGTCGGATGAACCGGCGGGAGGCCAGGGTGTCCCCGAGGTTGAACGACAGCCGCGACAGCATGTAGGAGGCGTAGCCGGCGGCGACGGTGAGCTGGGTCTGCGGGCGGGCCCGGCCACTGCCGTTCATCAGATGGTGGTGCGCCGACTTCCACGTCTTCCACACCTTCGGCGCGAGCCGCTGGTGCGGTTCGACGGTGAACGCGATGGTGTGCGCGTTGATCGCGTCGTCGATCTCGTCGAGGGTCAGGACGTCGGGCGCGGACGAGGTCCACTCCCGGTACATCTGGGCGGCGACGAGGCTCGCGGCGGCGAGTTCGAACGCCTGCCGGCGGTTGGCGTCCACGGGTTCCTCCTGCCTGTGCGGGTCGAGCCCCAGATCCCGGGCCCGCTTCTCCCTGACAGCTTCGTCCCGCAATCGCCGGATGGCTCCCCCTGCCGCGAACGCGGTGTCCAGTGCGTCCGCGAGGTCCGCAGACGGGATCTCCTGGCCGTTGAGGGCCCGGGAGATCTGCTGGCGTTTGAATCCGGTGCGGGCTTCGAGCCGGGTGTTGTTGGTCCGATTCTGGTCGCGCAGGTTCTGCAGCAGGTCTGCCAGGTTGGCGAGTGCGTCGTTTCGCTGACCAGCTTGCACCTTCGGCCTCCCCGTTGACGCCTTCGCAGGTGGGTGCAACGAGCTGTTGCATGCGCGCAACGAGCCGTTGCTGTCTGTTGCTCCGTTTGGGCGCAGTGTGTCATGGGTGCTGCGCGCGGTGAACATGCCGATCCGGTCCCGTCCGTCGCAGCAGCTCGCGGCGGACGAGCCCCCCGGCGGATGTCACCTCGCCGCTTCAGCTCCCGCCGGGCCTGGGCCGAGTCGTGCGGCCCGGGTTCGGCGGGCTCCACCCGTCCACGCCGACCACATCGTTTCGAGGAACCCGTGTCTGTTGCGCCCACTGGCATGTCTGTCCCGGCCGTCCCGCGGTGGCGGCGTCCGTCCGAGCTCGACCCGACGGTGCCCGATGCCGTCGAGGTCGCGCTCGACGAGCACCGTGTCCTGATCAGGTCGAGTCTGGGCCCGTCGGTGCGGACCACCCCTGGCGCGTTCGGGGACTTCGTCCGTGCGGTCAAGCGGGGCGAGTACGACGATCTGCTCGACGGGGTGGGGTGATGCCCGCTTCCGCGGAGGCTTCGATCGCGCTGCTGCACACGGCGCTGGTCGACCTGGTCCTGGCGAAGGAGCCCGTCTCCGTCTCGGTCGCGGCTGCGCTGCGCGCCGTGCCCCGGGACCTGTTCCTGCCCGACGCCTCCACCGAGGAGGCGTACAAGGACAATGCTGTTGTCACGAAACGTGACGTCTACGGAGCCCCGCTCAGCTCGGTGTCGCGGCCCTCGACCGTCGCGGCGATGCTCGAGCAGCTCCAGGTCGAGCCCGGCCATCAGATCCTGGAGATCGGCTCCGGCGGCTACAACGCGGCGCTGTTGGCGGAGCTGACCGGGCCAACCGGCCATGTCACCACCGTCGACATCGACCAGGCCGTGATCCGCCGTGCCCGTGCCTGCCTCGGCGCCGCCGGCTACACCGACGTCACAGCGCTGATCAACGACGGGCACTTCGGGTTCCCGCTCCGCGCCCCCTACGACCGGATTGTCGTCACCGTCAACGCACCCGACATCCCGCCCGCCTGGACCGCCCAGCTCGTCACCGGCGGGCGCATCGTCATCCCGCTGCAGCTACGCGGTCTGCTGCGCACCGTCGGATTCACCTGGGACGGCGAGATCCTGACCTCCGACTCGATGCGGCCCTACGGCTTCGTCCGCGTCCAAGGCGCCGGGGCCCGTGCCTCCTCGCCCCGGATGATCCGCATCGCCGACGGGATCCACCTCGACCTCGACGACGACCAGGACGCCGATCCCGACGCGCTCCGCGGCGCGATCAGCGGGCCGAGCCACACCCACTCCACCGGGGTGGCCCTCTCCCCCGCCGCAGATGCCCTGCCCAGCCTGGACCTGTGGCTGGCCACCGTGCAGCCCACCTACGGCCGGCTCCACGGCACCGACACCTCCGCCAGACCCGAACTGCCTTTGCTCCCGACGCCCGTCGGGGTGTCCGCCTGCTGGTCCGATGACAGCCTCGCCTACCTGACCTTCACCCCGACCGGCGGGACCGGCGTGGAGATCGGTGTCGTCGCGCACGGCCCCGACCGGTACCGGCTCGCTGACCTGCTCACCTACGACGTCCGCGTGTGGGACGCCGAGCGGCGCGGCGGCCCGGACCCCACCATCCGCGTCTACCCCACCGCCGCCGGCCGGGCCTCGGCGCTACCTGGCCGGCTCCTCACGAAACCATCAGCCCAGCTCCTGATCACCTGGGACTGAAACCAATCACCGACATCGCAGGAGGGAGAACCGTGTGAGCGACATGCCAGGGCAACAACAACCACCCGGAGCCGACGGGGAAGCGCGTGCTGAGGATCTGCGGGCCCGTCTCGTGGACGACCTCATCGCGGAGGGCTCGATCAGAACGAAGGAGGTCGAGGCAGCGTTCCGTACGGTGCCGCGGCACCTGTTCGCTCCCGAGGTCTCGCTGAAGGACGCCTACGCCGACGACATCGTGCGGACCAAGCACGACCAGAACGGCGTGACAGTCAGCTCGGTCTCCGCCCCGTGGCTCCAGGCAACGATGCTCGAACAGGCCGGAATCAGCCCCGGCATGCGGGTACTCGAAGTGGGCTCCGGGGGCTACAACGCCGCGCTGATCGCGGAACTCGTCGGCCCGACCGGCGCGGTGACCACCATGGACATCGACGCCGACGTGACCGAACGAGCCCGCCACTGCCTGACCGCGGCAGGCTACGACCAGGTACACGTCGTGCTGGCCGACGCCGAGCACGGGGCCCCCGAGCAGGCTCCCTACGACCGAATCATCGTCACCGCGGGCGCCTGGGACATCCCACCCGCCTGGACCGATCAACTCGCCCCAGACGGCCGGATCATCGTTCCCCTGCGGATGCGGGGACTGAGCCGGACGGTCGCGCTCACCCCCCGCGACGGCACTCTGGTCAGTCTCGACCACCAGATGGCCGGCTTCGTGCCCGTGCGCGGCGACGGCGCCCATCCCGAACGCCTCGTCCCGCTCCACGATGCCGACGTCGGACTGCGGTTCGACGAGCAGATACCCGAACTCGACGCCGCCGCGCTACGAGCCGCCCTGCTCACCCCACGGGTCGAGGCATGGTCGCAGGTGCGGTTCGGCGGGATGGAGCCCTTCGACGGGCTGCTGCTGTGGCTGGCCGGCACCCTCGACAACTACGGCCTGCTCTCCCGCGCACGCTCCCAGACCGCACGAGAACTCGTCGACCCCGCCTCACCGATCGGTACACCCACCGCCGTGGAAGCGGGCAGCCTCGCCTACCTCACCCTCCGAAAGATCGAGGACGGCGACAACACCTACGAGTTCGGCGCCTACGCCCACGGCCCCGACGCCACCCGCCTCGCCGACCTGGTCGTCACGCAGGTCCAGGCCTGGAACCGGACCCACCGCAACGGGCCGCCGGCCACGATCAACGTCTACCCGGCCACGACGCCTGCCGCAGCGCTTCCGCCCGGCCGGATGATCGCCAAGCGTCACCGCACCGTCGTCCTGAGCTGGCCCTGACCAGCACAGCGACGGCCTCACCACCAACCCCTCGAAGGAAAGGGATACGCCATGACTCCTGCCCACCCGACCGCCCCAGCCCCACTCCCCCTCGCCGGCGACTACGACCTGGACGTCGAGATCGTCGACGGCGGGCCCGTCATCCCCGAGCTGCTGCGCTCCACCAGTGACAACTGCGGCAAGACCTGCGCGTCGGCCTGCACCAGCTGCAAGCAGGACTGATCCTCCGCCGCTGAGAGGTGCGTGATGTACCGCAGCCTTGACGTTCCGCTGCTACGGATGGCGGTGGTTCCCACCGATGTCGACCTGCCACCATGGCCAGACCTCGACGACAACACCGACAGCGCCGTAGCCGGCTGGACGGATTGGCTGCGGGACATCTGGGCACGGCCCGTGTTCGCCGACGCGATGACGCTTGCCAGCCCGTCGTTGGCGGCGCGGGTCGCGTCGGTCCTCGACGGGCAATGCCACGATCGGCGGGCGGCCCGCCGGGCTGTCACGGCGACAGCCCGGTACGTGTTGCGGATGGTCGGGCGTGCCACCCCTTTCGGCCTGTTCGCCGGTGTCGCGCCCGCGGGTTTCGGCCCGCGGGCACGCGTCCGGCTCGGCGACAACCATCGGGTTCACGCCCGGCCGGGCGGCGGCTGGCTCGCCGCGCTCGCCGACGACCTGGAAGCGTCCAATGCGCTGTTGCAGCGGCTGCCGGTCACCGCAGACGGGCTGCCAATCGCCCGCGGCGACCGCCTGTTCACCGGCCCTGTTGTCCGGCCCGGCGACGATGCCGGGCCGGAGGCGGTGGTCGATGTGTCGGTGCGCCGCACCCGGGCCGTGGAAGCCACGTTGCGCCACGCGGCCAGCTCGCTGCCCATCCCCGAGCTGGTCGCCCGTCTCGCCGCCGACGCACCCGCTGCCGCTGCCAGCCAGATCGAGGCCATGGTGATCGAGTTGGTCCGCCGCCGGTTCCTGCACACGCCCCTACGCCCGGCGACGACCATCACCGATCCGCTCGGCGAAGTCGCCGACCAGCTGGCCGCGGCCCGGACCGACGACCTGCCCCCACTCGCCGGCCGCCACAGCGTGATCCGCAATCTGCAAGACCTACTCACCCACCACGACAACTCGCACTCCGCCTCGCACCGTCGCGCGCTGCGCACGCAGGCAGCCGTACTTCAACGGCGCATCGTTCCCAGCGCCGCCCCGGATCTCGACGTAGGCGTCGTGGTGAACGCCGACGTGGTCCTGCCGGCGGCTGTTGCCGAGGAGGCAGGGGCCGCCGCTCGGGCGCTCGCCCGGCTCACGGCGCCGACCGCCGTCCCCCCTGAGTGGGCGGACTGGCACGAAGCCTTCCTCGAACGCTACGGCCCCGCCGCCCTCGTCCCGCTGCTGGAAGCCGTCAACCCTGACACCGGCCTCGGTCTACCCGCCACCTTCCGCGGTTCCACACGCTCCCACCGCCCCGGCGCGAACGCGGCCCGCGACCAGCGCCTGGCCGCACTCGCGCAACGAGCGGCCCTGGACGGCGCGCTCGAGGTACGCCTCGGCGACGCCGACATCGCAGCCCTGGCCGGCGACACCGTGCCGGACCGGGTTCCACCGCACGCCGAACTCATCGCCGAGGTCCACGCGAAGGACCTGACGGCCTTGTCGCGCGGCGCGTTCACCCTGCGTGTCACTGGAGGCGGGCGCGCCGTCGCAACCACCATCGGCCGCTTCCTGCACCTGCTCGACTCCGCGTCCTTCGACCGGTTCCGCGACGCCTACGCCGCCCTGCCCACCATGCGGGCCGGCACGACGGCCGCGCAGGTTTCCTGTCCGCCCCTTCCCGCAGTCACCGTCGGCGTAGCCCGATCACCGCAGCTCGCCGACACAGTGATCACGTTCGCCGAGCATCACGACGCCGGTCCGGGCGTGCTGCGCCCAGCCGACCTGGCCATCGGGGCCGACGCTGAAGGGCTCTACCTGGTGTCGCTGCCCGACCGGCGTCTCGTTGAGCCGTCCGCCGCGCACGCAGTGGAGTTCCGGTACCACACCCACCCGCTGACACGGTTCCTGTGCGAGCTCCCCACCGCCCGCGTCGCCGTCTCCATCCCCTTCTCCTGGGGCGCTGCCGGTGGGCTGCCGTTCCTGCCCCGGCTCGTCCATCGGCGCACCGTGCTCGCCCCGGCCCGCTGGAACCTCACAGCCGCCGACCTGCCCGGCCGCGCCGAGCCGGCGAAGGAATGGCTCGAGGCACTGGCCAGCTGGGGCGGCGCGATCCCAATGCCCACGCGGGTCCAGCTCGTCGAGACCGACAACCGATTGCGCCTCGACCTGCACGTCGACACCCACCTCGCCCTGCTACGCGATCACCTGCACCGCCACGGCTCCGCTCGACTCGACGAGGACGCCGCCCCGGGCGCCTTCGGCTGGCTCGACGGCCACGCCCACGAACTGGTCATCCCGCTGGCCACCACCGCCGCACCCCTGCCGGGGCCGGCACCGGAGCGCCTCGCAGCAACCGTGCCCGCTGCTCGGTCGGATGCCCAGCTACCCGGTGTATCGCCGTGGCTGTCGGCCCGGCTCTACGGCCACCCCGACCGGGCCACCGATCTCCTCACCCGCTTCCACGACCTCATGGACGCGTGGCCCGACCCGCCCGCGTGGTGGTTCCTGCCCTACCGCGACACCGAGCCCCACCTGCGGCTACGCCTCGCCATCACCGAACGTGGCGGCTACGGGCCGGCGGCCACGCGGCTGGGAACCTGGGCGGCGGCACAGCGCGAGGCCGGACTGCTGTCCCACCTCCACCTCGACACCTACCAACCGGAAACCGGCCGCTACGGCTACGGCCCGGCGATGACCGCCGCCGAAGCCGTGTTCTCCACCGACTCCGCCGCCGCCCTCGCCACCCGCCGCCTCGCCGCCAGCGCCCGCCTGCCCGTCGAAGCGCTCACCGTCGCCGGCCTGGTCGACATGGCCATCGCCTTCACCGGCGAGTTTTCCACCGGCATGCAGTGGCTTCGCGATGAGCTACGCCACGAGCCCGCCCGCGTCCAACGGGCGGAACGCGCCGTCGCGCTGCACCTGGCCAACCCCGCAGATGGCTTCGCCCATCTGCGGGCCGTGCCCGGGGCCGACGCCGTGTTGTCCGCCTGGCAGACGCGGGCAGCAGCGCTGGCCACCTACCGGGACGTCCTCGCCGCGCAGCGCCCGCCTGACCAGGCCCTGGCCTCGTTGCTGCACCTGCACGCTGTCCGAACCCTCGGCCTGAACTCCGCAGCCGAACAGACCTGCATCGCCCTCGCCCGAGCCACAGCCGCACGCGCCCTCGCAACCACCGAAGCGACCGTTTCATGATCGACTGCGACCAGGCCGCCGCCACCGCAGCAAGCCTCGCCGCCCGCCTCACCAGCCCGGCCTGTGGCGAGCTCGGGCAGACCGCGCAGTCGCTCGCCGACGGAGCGGCCGGCATCGCCCTCCTGCACGCCGAACGAACGCACGCCAGCGCCGAGCACTGGGAGTCCGTCCAGACGTGGCTGGCAGCGGCCATCGCTGGCCGCGTCAGCGTGGCGATGAACAGCTCGCTCTACGCCGGCGCCCCAGCGGTCGCCTTCGCCGTTCACACTGCCGCCGGGCAGACCCGCCGCTACACCACAGCGCGCACCGCGCTCGACCGAGCCGTCGCCACCATCGCTCACCGCCGCGTCGACGCTGCCAACACCCGCATCGACCGAGGTGAAGCGGGACGGTTCACCGAGTACGACGTCATCAGCGGACTGACCGGCATCGGCGCCCACCTCCTCGCCCACACCCCCGGCGACGACGCCCTCGGCCGCATCCTCACCTACCTCGTCCGCCTCACCACACCCCTCAACATCGACGGAGAAGAACTGCCCGGCTGGTGGTGCAGCCACGACCCGTCCCAGGGCAACGCGCCGGAATTCGCCGGTGGGCACGCCAACCTCGGCATGGCCCACGGCGCCGCCGGCCCGCTGGCCCTGCTGTCACTCGCCACACGCGCTGGGATCCGCGTCGACGGTCAGACCGACGCGATCAACACACTGTGCGCCTTCTACGACCGATGGCGCCAACACACCCCCAGCGGCCCGTTCTGGCCGCAGTGGATCACCCGCGCCGACCACCAGGCCACAAGACCGACCCAGTCCGGCCCCGGCCGCCCGAGCTGGTGCTACGGCACTCCCGGGATCGCCCGCGCCCTCCAGCTCGCCGGCCTCGCTACCGGTAACACCGCCCGCCAGAACACCGCCGAACAAGCGCTCGCCGCCTGCCTGACCGACTCCGTCCAGCTCGCCCACCTCACCGACGCTGGGCTGTGCCACGGATGGGCCGGCCTGTACCAAACCGTCGCCCGCGCCGCCGCCGACGCCACCACCGACACCCTCAGCCGCCACTTGCCGACACTCGCCGCCTCCCTCCTGCTCTCCGCCCTTTCGAACAGCGGGCGAGCTGATGGGCTCCTCGAAGGAGACGCCGGCATCGCCCTCGTCCTCCACAGCGTCGCCACCGGCGCACCGGCCACCGGATGGGACAGATGCCTGCTGATCCACTGACCGTCCCCAGCCGAAACATCGGCACCGAACAGGCCGTACTCGCGGTGCTGGCCGGCATCCCGCTACCCACTGCGGCAGACCATAGCGCCCTGCATCCCGACCAGCTCGCCGCAGCTGTCGCCACCTACCAGGCGGCAGGTCGCGCCGCGCTCGCGGTCCAAGGCGCCGCCTGGTTCCAGGTGCGCGTCACGTTTCCCGACTCAGCGGGCGCAGAGACCGTCGCAGCCACCCACCTGGCACCTGTCCTGCGCCATGCCCAGACCACCGGCGCTGTCGACTCCTGGTGGTTCGTGCGCAAGTCGCCCGACTGGCGGCTACGGCTTTCCCTAGCCAGCGGCAAGTCCCTGGCGGATCTACGTGCCACCCTCCGCCCCGCCTTCGACGACCTGACCGCGGCCGGAACCATCCGCACCTGGGCCGAAGGCATCTACGAGCCGGAGGACTACGCCCTCGGCGGCAAGGTCGGCACTGAAGTCGCGCACCGGCTGTTCACCGCCGACAGCGGCCACACCCTCGGCCGCATCCACAGCGAGATCACCAGCAAGACCCCGCCGAGTCTCGGCCGCCGCGAACTGTCGATGCTGTTGATCGTCACGCTCCTGCGCGCCGCGGGCCTGGACTGGTACGAACGCGGCGACGTCTTCGACCGCGTCAGCCGCCTACGCCCTCCACCAGCAACATCACCCACCGCCGCTGAAATTCAACGGCTTGCCACCGCCCTGCGCAGGCTGCTGGCTGCCGACACTGACCCGGCAGGCGACCTGTTCGGCTCGGACCGACCGCTGGCCAACCTGGGGACTTGGGCCAGCGCCTTTCACGATGCCGGTCAGGCCCTTGGTCAGGCCGCATACGCCGGGACCTTGCGCCGCGGGCTACGCGAGGTCCTCGCCCACCATGTGATCTTCCACTGGAATCGCCTCGGCCTGAATGTCGAGACCCAGGGCGTACTCGCCGCCACAGCACGCGAGACCATCCTCCGCGCTCCCGCACTTCCCCAAGCGCTGACGCCGCAGGCTCGCTGATGTGGCCGCCGCCGAACGACGCAGACACCCTCACCCGCATGCGCGCAGCGCACGAGCGATCCAGCGCCGCCCTCCGGGTCACGGTCGACCCGACCCGGGCTGAGGAAGCGTGGGGCTTCGCCGGACGAACTCTCGGCCGACCGGTAATGACTCCTGGCAGCCCAGGCTGGCTGCGGATCGCCGCCACCGAAGCCGGACAGCAGATCACCACATTCTGGGACGGCGGACGCACCGCACAGCAGGCGCTGCCAGCATCCATCCCACGCCCAGCGCTACGCGCGATCCACGACCATCACCACGACGGCTGGGACTACCGCGCCGAGCTGTACGACCGCGTCCACGCCCGGCCTCTCGCCGCCACCACCGTGCCGCGGCGGCTCACCGGCTCACCGAAAAGGCACTGGTTCCAGGCACTACGCCGTTCCCTCTGCATCCTCGCCACGGTCTCCACCGACCGGCGCACCATCGAGCAGTCCTACCTCGACGACGTCATGCCCAGGATGCTCGGCGAGCCGATCACCACCGCGGCGCCCGCACCGTGGGTAACCGCGCACGGAGACCTGCACTGGGCCAACCTCTGCGGCCCCACCCTCCGCGTGCTCGACTGGGAAGGCTGGGGCCTGGCACCCGCCGGCTACGATGCCGCCACCCTCCACTGCCACAGCCTGCTCATTCCAACGCTCGCCGCTCAGGTCCGAGCGAACTTCGCCGACGTGCTCTCCGCCGAGACCGGCCGCTGCGCCGAGCTGGCCGTCATCGCGGAACAACTTGACGCCGTCCACCCCGGCAGCAGCTTCGACCACACATGGCTGCTACGCGCCCGCGCCACCCACCTTCTCGGCCGTCCTCTCCCCCGTCGGAGAGCAGCGCTGAAAGTCTCGAGGGTGCCGCTATAGCCACGAACCGCGGTGCTCACACTGTGGGATGTCACGGCCGTCGAGGCAAGCCATCACCGGCCACCGACGGCTGTTCCAGAGCGGCTCCGCGAGGTTGCGCTCTTTCTGAGCCCGCATGCGGGAGGTAGTGTCGCCGGCCGGTGACTGCCGTCGCCGACGTGCTGGCCGGAGCCGGCCCATCGCAGCGCGGGTGCTGCTGTGGTGGCCGGGAAGGTCGACGAATCCAGCCGGGCCACCGGGCTTCCCGGTATCCACGGCACGACCTGACAGCAACCTGACAGAAGTTGCATGCACAACAACAGTCAGATCACTGTCAGGTCACCGCGAGTGCCTGTCCTCGTGCTGCCAGCCAAGGTGAGGCCGGAGGCCGCTGGGAGCACATCGGTAGACTCGTTCGGTCCGTGTGCGGCGCGGCGCAGGGGGGACTTGTGGACGAGCGGCTTCGCGATTTCGCGAAGGGGTCACCGAACTTCGGAGTGCTCTACCAGCACCAGCCTCTGCTGGCCATCTACGGCGCGCTCGCCGAGGCAACCGTCTTCACAAACCCGAACTCCTCGCTGGTCCAGGCCGGCCAGTTCGGCGAAGTTCTGGCAGAGGAGATGGTTACTCAAGTTGGCCTCCGCGTCGAGGGAGACCGCCAGATCGACCGGCTGGCCGCGCTGACCAAGGTCGGGGTGCTCAGCAGCCGCGTTCGCGCTGACTTCGACCAACTGCGCCGAGACCGGAACAAGGCCGCCCACCGGCATCTCTTCGACACCGCACGTGCCCTCGCCGCCGTGCAGGTCTGCTATCAGCTCGGCCTCTGGTTTCACGATGCGATCGAGGGCCGCCGAACTGTCGCCGAGTTCGTTCCGCCCACAGACCCCGGCGAGGGCGTCGGGGTCACGGACCCGGCTGAACTGGCCGAGCTACGCGAGGCCCTGGACGGCCACCGCAAGGCGCTGACTCAGGCCCGTACGCGCCTCGCCGAGTCCACCACAGCGCTGGAAGCCGAACGTAAGGCTCGGACCGAGGCCGAGAACCTGATCGCCAGCGCCGCGGTGAACAAGCAGCGGCTCCTCGATCATGTCGAGCAGCTGACAGCGCAGATCCAACAGCTGCGGCACGCCCAGCAGACGAAGTACGAGGTCGCACGCCAAGAGCCTCGGAAGGTCGACTCCCGGCGTCGCGACGCGATCATTCATCGCGCGCAGCGGGCCGCTCCGCTCAACGAGATGCAGGCCCGCGGGGCTATCGACGAGATGCTGCGCGCGGCGGGCTGGATCGTCCAGGATCGTGATCAGGTCAACCCGATGGCGGGTCAGGGCGTGGCAGTCAGAGAGTTCACGCTCGCGACCGGCCGCGCCGACTACGTCCTGTACGTCGACGGGAAGATCGTCGGAGTGGTGGAAGCGAAGCGCGAGGGTGACCACCTCTCCAGCGCCGTGGAGCAGAACGACCGGTACGCGGCCGGTGTCCTCAAGGAGCACCGTCTCGCCGTCTGGCGGGAGTCCGAGCCGTTCGCGTTCCGCTACGCGACGACCGGTACCGAGACCTACTTCATCAACCGTCTCGACCCCGACGCCCGCTCCCGCGAGGTCTTCACCTTCCACCGCCCCGAAACCGTCGCGGCCTGGATGCGGCGGGCAGAAGAGGCTCCGCGGGCCCAGACGTTCCGGGCTGCCCTGCGTCACCTGCCCGTCCTCGAGCCGAACGGGCTGCGCCTCGCACAGATCGACGCGATCAGTGGCCTGGAGAAGTCCCTGAGTGAGGACCGGGCACGGGCCCTGATCCAGATGGCGACGGGGGCAGGCAAGACCTTCACCGCCGTGGCGCAGGCCTACCGGCTCCTCAAGCATGCCAGGGCACGTCGGATCCTGTTCCTCGTCGACCGTAACAACCTGGGCAGGCAGGCCTACGACGAGTTCCGGAAGTTCACCACGCCGGACGACGGCCGCAGGCTCTCCGACATCTACAACATCGACCGCCTCGGACCGGCCGGGCTGCAGGACACCTCGTCGGTGGTCATCTGCACAATCCAGAAGATGTACTCGCTGCTGCGCGGCGAAACCCTCGCGGACGATGAACAGACCGACGAGGCCGAGGACAGCCTCGCGTACGAGGACCCGTACGCGACCGACCAGCCCATCGAGGTCTCCTACAACCCGCAGGTCCCGATCGAGGCCTTCGACCTGATCATCATCGATGAGTGCCACCGTTCCATCTATGGTCTGTGGCGGGGCGTGCTCGAGTACTTCGACGCCCACCTGGTGGGCCTGACCGCCACCCCCACGCTGCAGACGCTCGGTTTCTTCGGCCGCAACCTGGTCTCCGAGTACACCTATCCGCAGGCGGTCGCCGACGGCGTGAACGTCGACTTCGACATCGTCCGGATGCGGACCGACCTGCGGGAGAACGGCGGCGCGACGATCGAGTCGGGCACGACGGTACGGGTCAAAGATCGCAAGACGCGACGACAGCGCTACCAGGAACTGGACGACGACTTCACCTACACCACCGGGCAGATCGGCCGATCGGTGGTCACGCTCGACGAGATCCGAGCCGTGCTCATCGCCTACCGCGATAACTGGCGGCGCTGGTTCCCCGGCCGCAGCGAGCTACCGAAAACCCTGATCTTCGCCGTTGGCGAAGATCACGCCGAGGACGTTCTTGCCCAGGCCAAGGAGATCTTCGGGCGCGGGGACGACTTCGCGAAGAAGATCACATACAAGAGCCGCCAGGCCGGCGAGGACCCCGACGAGCTGATCCGGGCACTACGGACTTCCCCTCGTCTGCGGGTCGCCGTGACCGTCGATATGATCGCGACCGGTACGGACGTCAAGGCGCTCGAATGCGTGATCTTTCTGCGCGAGGTGCGCAGTGCTGTGCTGTTCGAGCAGATGAAGGGACGTGGCGCCCGGACCATCGACCCGACGGAGCTCCAAGAAGTCACACCGGATGCAGACGATCTGGTACGCAAGGACCGTTTCGTGCTGGTGGACGCTGTGGGCGTGACAGACTCTCCGTTGGTCGACGCGAAGCCGCTGGTACCGGCCGGCGAACGGCAGGTCTCGCTGGCGAAGCTGCTGGACAAGGCCGGCACGAAGTCGATCAGTGCCAGTGAGGCCGAGATCCTGGCCGGACGGCTGGCACGGCTCAACCAGCAGCTGACAGACGAGGAGCGCGACCGGCTGACCCGTGCGTCCGGTGGGAGGACCCTGTCCGAGATCGCGGGTGCCATCGTCACGGCGGTTGATCCCGACCAGCAGGAGCAGGCTCTGGAGGAGGGCGGGCAGGCGGCAGCCCGGCGGCTCGTCGAGGACGCGATCGCCCCGCTGACCGAGCACCCCGAACTCCGGCGGCACATCATCGAGATCCGACGCGACAAGGACTACCTGTTCGATGAGGTCACAGCCGTCGAGGTGACGGCCGTCGACGAGATCCCGCGAGAGGTGCGGGCCCGCGAGCAGATCGATCGCTGGAGCCGGCTCCTGCAGGAGCAGCGCGACCGCATCGCTGCGGTCGAGATCGCCCTCACCAGCCCGCGCTCGGTGTCACCCGCCGAGGCGTATGCCGCCCTCAAGGAGCTCGAACTGGAGATCCGTCGGCCGCAGTACGCGTGGACCCCGCAGGTCCTGTGGACGTACTACGAGGATCTTGGCTCCGGAGTCCACGCACGCACCCGCGAGGCGGGCGTCCCCGACCTGATCTCCCTCATCCGGTATGAGTTGGGTGTGGACGACGAACTGCGGCTGTACCGGGCGACCGTCGAAGAGCGCTTCGAGGGCTGGCTCCTCAAGCAGCAGCAGGCCGGAGCAACCTTCACCGAAGATCAGCTCTGGTGGCTGGAGGCCATCCGGAACGTGGTGGCTACCGACGTCGGCATCAGCCCGGCCGAGTTCAACGCCGAGCCCTTCAAGGGGCGCGGCGGTGGCCGAGGATTCACCCACGCGTTTCCGGACCGGAACGCACGCTCCCTGCTGAGCGAATTGAATCGAGAGCTAGCTTGACCGAAATTATCCTTCCGATGGGCTGGAGCACTGCCCCACTTGGCGAGATAGCAGACACCACCCTCGGAAAAATGCTCGACAAGTCAAAATCAACAGGCAAACATCCAGTTCCATATATGCGAAATATTAATATTCAGTGGGGTCACATCGACCTCGACAACGTCTTCACGATGGATATCTCACCCTCCGAACAAGAATTTTTTGCCCTCCAGGAAGGAGACCTGCTGGTATGCGAGGGCGGCGAAATTGGTCGCTGCGCTATCTGGCATTATAATTCAGGGTACACGGCTTTCCAGAAGGCCTTGCACCGAGTTCGCCCCACCGAAGCCGCGACAACTTACTATCTACGGTACTACTTTGAATATTTGGCACGGACCGGAAAGCTCGCAAGGTTTGCAACGGGAAGCACCATCAAGCATTTGCCTCAGCAACGGCTTCGCGAAATCCCCATCGTCCTGCCGCCGCCAGCCGAGCAGACTCGTATCGTCGAGACACTTGAAGATCACTTTTCCCATCTCGACACTGCCATCCGTGAGCTAAAAAGTGCACGCAAGAAAATTTTCGCTCTCCGCAAATCCACTCTACTTCGACTCGTACCTGAGGTTCCACCCAGAACCTGGTCCGTGATCACAACAGGGGAAGCTGGCATCGTCGAACTCGGCCGACAGCGTCACCCCGACTGGCACCACGGCCCAGAGATGCACCCTTACTTGCGTGTCGCCAATGTCTTCGAAGACCGCATCGATACCTCGGACGTTATGGAGATGGATTTCTCGGGCGTCTTCGAGAAATATCGACTCGAACCTGGCGACATCCTACTCAACGAGGGCCAAAGCCCACACCTCGTCGGCCGACCAGCCATCTATCGCGGAAATCCACCGAATGTCGCCTACACGAACAGCATTCTCCGATTCCGCCCCCACCCTAACGTGCTATCAGAATGGGCTTTGATAGTTTTTCGGCGCCACATGCACGCACGACGCTTCATGCGCGAAGTACGAATCACCACAAATATTGCACACCTTTCAAAAAAGCGCCTCGAAAACGTAGAATTCCCTGTTCCTTCGATCGAGGAACAAAAAAGACTTGTTCAATCCTGCGACGAAATTATGAGCAATGCGGACGCGATGGAGCATACAATAGAGCGCAACCTGGCCTACGCAGAAAATCTTCGCACCTCTCTATTGAACCGCGCATTTAGCGGAAGTCTGGTTCCGCAGAACGCCGCGGATACTCCTGCTTCCGTCTATCTCGATTCCACTTGCGCCAAGCGCTACGGTGAATTTGGCGAGAGAAGAGGGGGCATCCGTCGCTCACGCAAGGCCTCAGCTGTCATCGATACACCGTCTCCACCCACTACAAGCCCTGCCCTGGCTAAGGCCGTTCAACAGGAGCTTTCGCTATGACCTTTGCAGCACCCGCTCAGGCTCACGCGAAGACCAATACCTTGGTCGCCAAGCTCTGGAATTACTGCAACGTTCTTCGCGACAACGGCCTTTCCACAATCGAATACGTAGAGCAACTATCCTATCTACTTTTCCTTAAGATGGCAGACGAGATTTCCAGCGACTCGTTCACCGAGCGGGAGGCCAGACCGGTCGTACCGGCTCCGTACGACTGGAAGTCGCTCGTTCGGCTCAAGGGAATCGATCTCGAAGTCCACTATCGCAGGACGCTCGAAGTGCTCGCAAAAA
The DNA here is from genome assembly GCF_000374165.1 of Parafrankia elaeagni. Classification (GTDB taxonomy): domain Bacteria; phylum Actinomycetota; class Actinomycetes; order Frankiales; family Frankiaceae; genus Parafrankia; species Parafrankia elaeagni. The sequence continues at coordinate 40,467 of NZ_KB893712.1, read as the reverse complement.
ACCCCGGTACCACCCTCGGAACAATATTCGCCAAATCGCAGAACCGCATCACCGAGCCCGCCCTCCTCGAGAAACTCGTCGTCGATCTGATCGGCAGGGAGGACTGGACGATCCAGGGGACGGATCTCAAGGGCGACGCCTACGAAGGGCTTCTTGCCAAGGGGGCAGAAGACACCAAGACCGGTGCAGGCCAGTACTTCACACCGCGTGCGCTCATCGACGCTGTGGTCGAGGTGATGCAGCCGGGGCCCAAGGACACGATCACCGACCCCGCCTGCGGCACCGGTGGCTTCCTCATTGCCGCTCACCACTACATCCGTGAGCATCACATGCAGAATCTCTCCCGCGATGATCGCCTCGCACTGGGAGCTGGCAAAGTCTGGGGAAACGAGTTGGTGACCGGCACCGCTCGCCTCGCCGCAATGAATATGCTGCTGCACGGGATCGGTGACGCCGACGGCCGGTCACTCATCACGGTGGGTGACGCACTCGCCGAAAAACCCGACCGCCACGCGTCTCTCGTCCTCGCCAATCCGCCCTTCGGCAAGAAGTCCGCGATCACTATCGTCGGCACGGACGGCAGGGCCGAGCGGGAGGACATCTCCTACGAGCGGGAGGACTTCCGCGCCACTACTACGAACAAGCAGCTCAACTTCCTCCAGCACATCATGTCGCTGCTGGAGATGGATGGCAGGGCCGCCGTGGTCCTCCCGGACAACGTTCTCTTCGAGGGAGGTGCAGGCGAGAAGGTTCGCCGCAGGCTCCTCGACGACTTCGACCTGCACACTATCCTGCGCCTGCCCACCGGCATCTTCTATGCGGGCGGAGTCAAGGCCAACGTTCTTTTCTTCGAGAAGAGGCCGCCCCGCAGAGGCGGCGTCCCCAACACCTCGAAGCTCTGGGTCTACGATTTCCGGACCGCCAAGCACTTCACCCTCAAGCAGAACCCGCTGCGCCGCGCGGATCTGCAGGAGTTCGTGGATGCCTACCTGCCCGGCGAGCCTCGCGACGGGCGCGTGGAGTCAGAGCGCTTCAAGTCCTTCGACTACGCCGAACTCATCGCCCGGGACAAGGTCAACCTCGACATCACCTGGATGAAGGACCCGGCACTCGACGACGCTGACAGCCTGCTGCCGCCCGAGGTGATCGCTCAGGAGATTGTCGAGGATCTACAGGCCGCGCTGAGCGAGTTCGCGGCCATCGCGGAGGCGCTCGGTGGTGAGGTCGCGGGCGAAGTCGACGTGAGCCAGCCGTCTGACCTGGGCTGATACGAAGTGGCTTGACCCGCCCTCGCCTCACGGAAAGTATTGACGTCGATCAATCAGTGAGACGGGGGCGTCGATGCCGGTTCCGTATCCACAGACGCGCGAGTTCGAGGCGTTCCGGCGGAACATCGAGTACGCGAGGAAGATGGTCCGTGCCGGGCAGAGCCTGGCGGCCTTCCAGTCTCCCGTCTTCGACATCGGCGACTTCTACCGTGCGGCGTGGGTACAGGCGGTCAGCGCCATCGACCACTGGTTCCACGAGGAGTTGTACCGACGCGTAGCTGAACTGGCCGGCCAGGACAGTCCCGGGATGCCGTACCAGCTCACCCGCTTCGAGCTGCCGTTGCAGCAGGTCGAGGAGATCCGGCGCGGCACCGTCACGCTCGCGGACGCTGTTTCGGATCACGTCCGGGCGAAGTGGGCGAACGCCTCCCTCCAGAACCCCCGCAAGATCAGCGAAGCGTTGAAGCTGGTCACTGAGGAGAACGTCTGGGCCAGGGCCGCCGCGCAGATCAACGAGTGGAACCACGGCCGCACGGCGATGACCGACCAGGGGTTGAAGAAGCAGTACATCGGCATCACCGAGCGGCGCAACAAGATCGCCCACGATGCGGATCTCGTCGATGGGGACCTGGAGAAGCGCCGGGATATCACTGACGCGGATGTCTCGGACGCCATCGACTGGCTTGAGCGGATCGCCCGCGCGATCGCCACGGTCCTCGGGTAGCGATCAGCTTGTCTTCAGCGCGTTCGCGTTGCCGGCGTAGCCGCCGCGCCTGATCTTGGTATGCGTCGGAGCGACGGACACGGCCGGGCCGTTGACCTGCAGGTTTAGGTTCGCATTAATGCTGGTTGGGTGCACCCAAGCTCGCGATCAAGGCCGTGAGCTGCGAGAACGAGTTCGCGCACGGCCCTGACGGCGGAAGACGACCGCACCGTACGCCACTGGCCACAGCGGCCATTGGCCACCAGACCGGACCGAGGAAGCCCAGGGCAGGCACGCAGTGTACACGACGGCCATGGGCGGTGTCGGTCGCGCCTTGGGTGCGACCCTCGCCGTCGATGCGGGCGGGAGCAGAGCCCGATACGGCAAGACATGTCCGGCCCTCACCGACGACTCCGGGTCGCCCCTTCGAGGATCTTGATGATGTCCTCGACGGAATCGAGGGCGCCGGAGGCGATGCTCACCACGAGGTCGTAGGCCTCATCGTTGGTCAGCGTCAGGCGACGGCCGTTGACACCGTAGAAGGCGATCAGACCGGCAAGCGCGAGCCGCTTGTTCCCATCGACGAGGGCATGATTGCGAGCCAGCGAATGCAGAAGCGCGGCGGCCTTGCCGTCGAGCGTGGGGTAGGCGTCACGACCGAACACCGTCGCCCGCGGGCGCGCGAGAGCGGATTCGAGCAGGCCGTGGTCCCTGACCACCGGTTCGGAGCCGATGGCCCGCCCGGCGATGTACAGCAGTTCGCGAAGCGTCAGGTAGATCATTCGCCGAGCCGGCGGAGCGCCTCTGCGTACCGCGGAAGCTCCTCGTCCAGCACCTGATTCAGCAGCTCCGCCCGGCTGTGCGCCTCGACGTATTCTCGGATCGCCTGCCGAGCGATCTCCTGCATCGACCGCTGTTCCAACTCCGAACGCAGACGCAGAGCCTCTGCCTCGTCATCCGTCAAGCGCAGTGTCATCGCCACCACCCAACGGTATCACCGTTGATACCATCACGGGTCCCGTGTCGTGGTCGCGGCGACCGGTTCCCATCCGATCTTCTTGGCGTTCGCGTTGCCTGCGTAGCCGGACCGCCGGATCTTCGCGTGGACGGGCTCGACGGAAACGGTCGGGCCGTTGACCTGCAGGTTCAGGTTCGCATTAGTGCTGGTTGGGTGCACCCAACAACGCGATCAAGCACCTGACCTGCAAGAACGGGTTCACGCACAGCCCCGAGAGCCGGAGGACGGTCACACGGAGGGCCCCGGTCAGGGATGACCTGGAGGTTCAGGTTCGTTCCCGCCACGCCCTCGCGAGATCGGACTTTCCGGCCGGAGCGATGGTGCGGGTCGGGAGCCGCCGGGGTGTGTGGATGCCTGCGACCGCCGGGTCGTAACGAGACGTCGGGCTTCCCGGGATGGAGACCACGTCGGTGGCAGGGTCGGACGCGGGCAGGGCTCTTACACTGGCTGCATGAGCGTGCGCGAGGAAGCACACCGGCTGCTTGACGCGCTGCCGGAGGACCGGCTATCCGAGGCCGTGGAGCTGCTGCGGCAATGGGCGGCGGTGGAACGCGGCGAGCGCCCCCGTCGTCAGTTCCGCACGACGGCCGTCTTCGACGGCGAACCAGATCTGGGCGAGCATGCCAAGGAGATCATGCGCGAGGCCTGGGGCGACGAGGACCGCCGCAGCGCGTGATCGTCGTCGACACCGGCCCCGTGGTGGCGGTCGCCAACCGCAAGGACGACCACCACGGGCAGTGCGTCGACCTGCTCCAGAACTTTCCCGGGCCACTTCTGCTGCCGGCCCCGCTCCTCTCCGAGATCGGCTACATGCTCTTCAGCCGGGCCGGAGCGAAGGCCGAGGCCGACTTTCTGCGCGACGTGGCGGACGGTGTCTACGAGCTGGTGCCCGTCACACCTGCCGACGCCCATCGGGCCGCCGTTTTGGTCGAACGGTATGCGAGTCTTCCGCTGGGCACCGCCGACGCCTTCGTCGTCGCGGTCGCCGAGAAGTTCCAGGCGGTGCACGTCGCCACGCTGGATCGCCGCCACTTCAGCGTGGTCCGTCCAAGCCACGTCCCCGCTTTCACTCTGCTGCCATAGCCGGCCGCCAGCCAGTTTTCCTGGCGTTCGTGTTGCCGTTGTAACCGGTTCGGCGGATCTTCGCGTGGATGGGTTCCGCCGAGGTGGCCAGTGCCGCCCGAGGCAGCCGTCGCCGGCACCGGACAGCGACCGCCAAAACGGCCAGGCCGAGCAGGAAGGGCCACCGGCTCGCATCACCCAGCGCCCGTTCGACGACGATGACGTCGACAGGCAGGGACAGCAGAAGCCACAGCATCCCGCCTGCCGCAGCTCGTCGCACCTGCCGACGGTACTCAGCCGCCGGCGGCCCGCACTACTGCCGATCGTCATGTCTCCTCGGCCGACGCCGGACGGTCGTTCTGCCGGCCTGCCGGGATACAGCTCGATCCCTTCGACCACACCGAAGACGAGCGAGGTCGCGGTCAGGGAATGGTCTGTGTGCTGATGACGGCGAGTAGCTGCAGCTTCTCGTAGCTTTCGCTGCCGGGCTCGGCAGTGTAGACGAGGAGGCGGTGAGACTGGTCCGGGTCCAGGAGTGTCTGACAGTTGAGTTCCAGCATCCCGACCTCCGGATGCGCGAAGCGCTTGACCTGAGTGGGGCGGATGCCGACCTCGTGGCTGTCCCAGAGTTCGCGGAACTGCTCGCTCTGTTCACGAAGGAGGTCGGCGAGGTGTTCCGCCTTCGATCCTGGACCGCGCAGTGTCGCAACCTCGCGCAGCCCGGCGACGTACACCCGCGAAAGCAGCGCACGCTCCTCTGGTGGATACACCTCGCGGACAGCGGGATCGGTGAACCACCGGTACCCGAGGCTGCGCTGCGAACCGGTGAACCGACCGGCGTCACCAGTGAGCGCGATCCCCATCGGAGTCTGCCGGAGGGTCTCACCGAGTTCGGTGATGATCTCAGCGGGCGTGTCCTGGAGGCGGTCGAAGACGCGCAGGAGACCCGGACCGATGTGATCGCTGGTCGCTCCACGGGCAGGTGGGTTGTTACCCGACAGGCGGAACACATGATCGCGCTCATCCAGCGAGAGATGCAGGCCCTGCGCGATCGACGCGATCATCTGCTCCGAGGGCTGGGGCCCGGTCCCTCGTTCCAGACGAGCGTAGTAGTCGGTCGACATGTGGCAGAGAGCGGCGACCTCTTCGCGTCGCAGGCCGTCGGTCCTCCTTCGCGGCCCGCGTGGCAGTCCGATGTCTTCGGGCTGGAGGGACTCCCGTCTGCGTCGGAGGAACGTCGCCAGTCCAGCGCGATCGATCACAGCGGTGCCCTCGTCAACAGTGGTCCCCTCTTCATCCGCGCCGCCCGGCGATCGGGCTGATTCGTTTCTGCCATCGGGAGGGCGCGACAGCCACGACCTGTCGGTCCACCCCTCACCACCACGGGTCCCCGGTGATCGAGATCAGGCGATCACGGCCGGGCGAGGGATCGGCAATCAGTGGATACGCCAGCCCTGAATCCACTGACGGCCAGGCCTCAGCCTGGTTGCACACGTCGCCCCGCGGCCGATCGCCACAGAACGAAGGAAACCTCATGGTACGCAACACCGACCGGCCCATCCCCGACCTGACCGGCAAGCTCGCCGTCGTCACGGGCGCGAGCGACGGAATCGGGCAGGTGATCGCCGCCCACCTCGCCCAGGCGGGCGCCGAGGTGGTCATGCCCGTGCGATCGGCCGCGAAGGGTGAGAGAGCCGCAGCCCGTATCCGCACTCAGGTGGCAGGTGCGAAGATCTCGACTCGCGCCCTCGACCTGTCGTCGCTGGACTCCGTGGCCGCCCTGGCGGACCAGCTCAAGGGAGAGGGGCGTGCGATCGACATCCTCATCAACAACGCAGGCGTCATGACGCCGCCTCACCGCCAGGTGACGAAGGACGGGTTCGAACTGCAGTTCGGTATCAACCATCTCGGTCACTTCGCGCTCACTCTGGGCCTGCTGCCGCTACTCAGGGAAGGCGGAGCCCGGGTCACGCATCAGACGAGCATCGCCGCGCGAAGCGGCGAGATCAACTGGGCGGACCTCGACTGGAAGACCGACTACGACGCGATGAAGGCCTATGCCCAGTCCAAGATCGCCGTGGCTCTGTTCGCCCGCGAACTCGACGCGCGCAGCCGGGCTGCCGGGTGGGGCATCTCCAGCAACCTCGCCCACCCTGGCATCTCACCCACGAATCTGCTCGCCGCGCAGCCAGGCATGGGCCGGGAGAGGGAGACGGGCGGGCGTCGCCTGATCCGCGTCCTGTCACGCCTCGGCGTCACCGGCACGGTCGCCGGCGCCGCGCTCCCGGCGGTGATGGCCGCGACCGATCCCGCGTCACGCGGCGATCAGTTCTACGGTCCGAAGCGTACGCTCGGCGGCCCGCCCGTTCTGCAGAAGCAGCTGTGGCCCACGATGCGGAGCATGGACGACGCGCGCCGGCTCCAGGAGGCATCCGAGCGGCTGGTCGGCGTGCGGTTCGCCGCCTGACCCTGCCGCGCGGCGCCCCACCGTGCTACGCGGTCCGGCGATGAACGTGATGGATGAGGCGGGCGATCCCGCGATAGGGGTCCCGCGCGCCGGCTGCCCACTCGGCGTCGACGACGGCGTCCACGTCCGGCCCCGGCGGGAGGTCACCGAGATGATCGGTGAAGGTCCTGATCCCGTACCAGGCGAGCGACCGGGATCCGGCGGCGGTGAGGATCGCGGCGACATTCGCCGGATCGTCGCCGGGTGGCAGCTGCACCGCCGGCTGCCGGCCCGGTCCAGCGGCTCCGGCGGTCCCAGCAGGCGCAGCAGGCACAGCGGCTCCGGGCTCGCCGAGCAGCGCTGCGGTGTCCCGCCAGCGGCCCTGCAGTCCCGCGCGCAGCGCGAGCGCCGGGCCGTTCTTGCCGACCACGGAGATGATTCCGCCGGGCCGGGTGAGCTCGACGAGGACGTTCAACAGGGGCGCCGGCTCGGGGACGAACATGATGACGCCGTGGCAGAAGGTGGCGTCCCAGCCGGCCCCCACCAGGCGGGCGGCGTCCCGTCCGTCCCCCTGGACCAGTTCGACGCGCCGCCGGACCGATTCGGGGGCGTCGGCCAGCCCGCGGCGCGCCTCGGCCAGCATCCCCGGGTCGGGCTCGCAGACGGTCACGTCGTAGCCCCGCCGGGCGAACTCCAACGCCTGCACACCGTTCCCGCCGCCGATGTCCAGCAGCCGCGCTGGGGCGGGCGGCAGATGCCCGACCAGCGCGCGGGTGACCAGCCGCTGCCGGACGACTCCCCGCAGCGTCACCGTGTGCGCCACATAGTCGGCCGCGTCCGTGTAGTCCGCCGTGTCCGGGCCGTCGACGACGGCGAGCACCCGGCCCCCGTAGGCGGCCGACTCCCCGTGCCGCGACTCCGGCCGGTGGCCGGCGACCCGCGCCGACGCCTCGTCCGGCGGCCCACCGACCTGCGGCCCGACGACCTGTGGCCCGACGACCTGCGGCTCCCGAAGCTCGGTGCCGGACGCCGACCGGCGGCCCGGAGGCGGAACGGTGGGGTCGACGACGGACGTGCGGCGATCGCTGGCCGGGGACGGCTGCATCAGGCAGTGCTCCTTCTTTAGCTGAGGGCCTGACTGAGGGCCTGTCCCGTTCGGCGGTGCCGCGAACCTCCTCCGTGCCATCCCCGGCATGCTCCCGGTCACTCCGGGCAGCGCGAACGGGCGACGGCCTTCCGCCGGTACCGGCGGCAGCACCCCTCGGCCGGACGATCGAGGGACCCCGCCGGGAGCCTGGCGCCCGGCCTTGGAACCGTACGTGCCCTTCAGCGTGCGGCGAGACTCCCGTCGGCCGCGAGGAGGTCCTGGAGCTCGGCGATGGCCGTCCGCAGATGCCCGGCGAAGGAGTGCATCTCGTCCGCCACGACACTCGGGGTGCTCAGGTAGACGTTGAAGCGGTCCGGCAGCAGCACGTAGGCGATCCCGATGCACTTGTTGCTGGTCGACCCGAATCCGAAGTACTGGATGTGGGTGGACGGCGCCGAGCTCGTGCTCAGGTAGTCGTCCCGGGTGACCAGCCAGCCGGGGGTGTCGAACAGGTCGAGGTGCTCGGTGATCCCCAGTTCCTCGCCGCGGCGGGCCTGGATGAACTGGAGCTCCCAGAGGTGCTGCTCCGGGGCCCGCCCCGCCTGGCAGTCCCGCGCCCGCGCGACGTGCCTGTCGGCCGCGGCCCGCAGCGCCGCCAGCCGGGTGGCCGGGTCGGCGGCCGGGTCGTCCATCACCTGGACGAACGCCTGGATCTCCGGTGTGATGACCCGCATCGCCTCGGTGCGGCCACGCCGGTACTGCCGGGTCGCGATCGACTCGTAGGTGGCGCCGACCAGGCCCTTCGAGCGGTTGTGCGCGAGCTGGTAGGCGAGCTGGACGAACGCGTCCGGCGAGATCCGCAGGCTCTTCGCCCGGTTGGACCCGAAGTCGCTGAACGACAGGGTGGCGGTGGCCGTGGCGGCGGCGTAGGCGCTGAACTCGTCGCCGGCGGCGAGGACGTCCGCGCGCAGGTCGTCGTCCAGCGTGAACGTGATCGGGCGGACGGCGGGCACGCCCTGGGAGCGCGCGCCGGACCGGGCCGAGTGCTCGGCCGCCGGAGCGCCGAGCATGTCGTCGACCAGGCTCAGCACGGTCGTCCCGTCGAGGCCGCAGTGCTCGATGTTGATGCCGGCGCTGCCGTCCGCGAAGACGATGAGGGACACCGACTTGTCGAACCAGCGGTTGCCGCTGTCGCCGTGGAGAAGGTTGTCGCACGCCTCCTTGACGTCGCCGGGTGTGAGGTCGTCGAGGCAGACGCAGAACAGCGCGGTCTCGACGGTGTCGAGGGCGGTCGCGTTGCCCGGGTCACAGGCGAGCAGCGCATCCCGGCTCGTCGCCCAGGCGGCACGGGCCTTGGTGGTGAGCCGGCCGACGGACGTCTCCGGGGCGGCGCGGTCCGCTCCCGCCTTCAGGATCGCGTCCAGACCGCTCTCGAGATCGTCGAGGGTGTGCGGCTGCCCCTCGGGGCCCACCACGTCCATCCGGAACAGGTGACCACGGTGGAAGACCACGATGTGGCGTGCGGTGGAGGGGCCCGGTGACGGCTCGTTGTACGGGGTGCGGACGGTGTCCTGTACCTGCCCGGGGATGCGGGTCGTGGAGAACAGGAAGCGGTTCTGGTCCATCGACAGCGGCTGGCCGCGCTGCATGATCGGCTCGATCGCCTCCGCGTCGAGGCGAAGTTTGTAGTCCAGCGCCGAGGCGATCAGCCCCGCGGCCCGGGCGGCCTGACCGGCGTCGGACTCCTCGAACAGGAAGATGAAGTTCGCGTTCAGCGCGATGCGGTCACGCCGCCCCAGGTAGCGCGAGGCCCAGAACGCGTCGAGCCAGCTGTGCACGCCGGGGGTGGCGTCGTAGCGCTCCAGCTCGGCGTGCAGGGCCCGGCCCGGGCCGCCCGGGCGCGCGAACGCGGCCACCGCCGCCTCGGTGGCCGCGAGCTCGTCCGGGGTCAGCAACGGGGAGCACCACTGCAGGAACCGGGCGCAGGTGTCGTCCAGGCTGGGCAGCGGCACCCGCGGGAGCTGGTCGTCGTTGACGAACGTGCTGGTGGACGACCATTGCGGCCCGGGGTCGCTTACCGCGTCGATTACCGCGGGGCTCGGCTGCCGGGGGCCCGCTGCCGCGGCCCCGGGCGCGTCGCTGCTCGATGGCAGGGCGTTCGGCGTCATACTTGACCTCGGTGGACGTGGGACGGGTAGCCCGACGGCCGTCGGGCTACTGCTGGTGGCTGAGCTGACGCCAGGGATGCCGGTTTCGGAGTGCCGGCGCCGGCGCGGTGCGCGCGGTGGAGGTGCTGCGCGGGCGGGACACGTACAGCTGGGCGTACATCCAGCCGTCGCTCTCCAGACGGTGCGGGTCGATGCCCGCCGTGGTGAGGCTGTCCAGCACAAGCTGCTGTTCCTGCGCGGAGGCGAACCTGCGTTGGCGGAACTTGCGGTCGAGCGTGACCGTCTCGTATCCCCTCTCGCGCAGGCTCGCCCCGATGGCGTCGAACGGGAACATCCGCAGTACGAAATGGGCCATCCACGGTAGCTTTCCGTCAGCCGCCGCGACGGCGTCGAGAACCCGCGAGATGGTTCGTTCGCCAACATAGCCGAGGCAGCCGGTCGAGATGACAAGGTCGGTGCCAGCGAGCTGCTGACGCTGCCGTTCGGTGAGCTCCCCCGTCTCCAGGTCCGCGTGCACGGCGTCGTCGAGGAAGCCTGCGGCGAGAGCGTAGGAGAGGGCTTCGTCCGACACGTCGAGGCCCACGAACACCGTCTCGGGTGACCGGGCGCCGGCCGAGGATCCGTCGGCGCTCTGGTGCCCGGAAGTGGGTAAGGGGGCCACGCTGGTGGAACGGACCAGCTCGCGGTCGCGGGCCAGCAGCTCGTCACGGGAACAGCCCTGGGCCGCGGCCTCCCCGTAGCGTTCGTACAGGCGCTCCAGGGGCACCCCGCAGCGCAGCAGCGCTGGATTGATCCCGTAGGACGAACCGATGTCGAGGACCTTCAACAGCGACGGGTGACGCCCATACGGATCTTCGGACCTGGGGCGGCTCGCCGCGCGGTAGTCGGCCATGGCCTCGGCGAAGTACGGCCGGGCGAGCTCGGGGATCCGGTAGTCGAGCGTGCGCAGCGTCGTGAAGTACGCCCGTGGGTCGGGCTGGTCGTAGATGTGGTCCAGCGAGACTTTGCCAGTGGCATCGAAATGCACAGGTCAGGCTCCTGATCGGGTCGCCGGCTCAGTCCAGCAGGCGGTCGCCCCGGACGCGGGCCGCCTGCCGGGCGGCCTCGAGATGTTCGGGCAGCACCCGGCCGAACAGCTGTTTCGTGCGCGCGACGCTCCCGATGACGCCGGGGCGCTCGCAGTAGGCGAAGATCGCCGAATGGCGGGCGCTGTCCCCTTGGACCGGGCTGACCCGGTGCAGGGAGAAACGGCCCCGGAACAGCTGGAGATCGCCGGGACGAAGCACGAGGCGTTGCACCCGCCGGTCATCCCGGCCGGTAAGGACGTCACGCACGGCTTCGAGGTTCTCGGCTTCGGCGGACCGGATGTCGGGACAGTACTCGAAGATCCCGCCGGCCTCGGACTCCTGGGTCAGCAGGCTCAGCGAGAACTCGTTGGTGTCGAAATGCCAGGGGTGCTCGTCTCCGGGTCGGATCACGTTGAGACACAGCTGCGCCAGTGGGTCCGCCAGCTTGTACAGACGGTCAAGCCCGCAGCAGGCAGCCACGAACCGTTGGAACGACTCACTGGAATACAACCGGCGTATGCCCACACCCTCGGGGACGAGATCGGCTGCGACGAAAGCGTTTCCGCGCCGCAGGACGATACGCCCGGGGTGATCTTCGGGCAGCGACGTCCGCACGTCGATGTTGTAGGCGTTGACGGCCTCGTGCTGGTAGTACGCCGACGGAGCAAGTGCCGCACATTCGGCCCGGAGGGCCTCACGGGCAGCGGGGCGAACGAAGTCGGTGAGGACGCTGCAACCCGTCGTCTCCAGCTCTCGACGGATTCGGGTGACCAGGTCGAGCCAGGCTCCGCCCGCAGGCTGCGCGAGAGGATAACGGTCGGTGTCGACCAGGTCATCCAGGTCATCGGACGGAGCAGAGGACGGAGCAGCGCAGGCCACGCCGCCCGCTGCAGCAGTTCCCGAGCGGCTCACGAGATCCTCCCTGTGCCGGGCGTGCGCACCTCGTCATGGCGCGCCTGACTGGGTTTCCGACATTCTCGCCCCGGTTACCAGCCCGCGAACAGGCCTGTGAGATCCGACACTTTATGCCCTTCCTCTGTAATCAGGGCCCGCAATCACGATTCCTTCTCGACATCGTCATTGGTCAAACCTCGGAGCACCGCCGTCGAGACGGTGGAAGGCGATCAGGCCGGCAGGCACGGATCGCTTGTTCCGGTGGCGAAGGCCCGATCGCGGGCGGTGAATGCAGGAACGCGCCAGACCGTGCCGGCGGCGTCCCGCTCGACGACGAAGGCCTCCTCGCCGACCTCCGGATGATCCGACAGGGTCGCCGTAGGCGAAACCGCGCCTCTCCACCTCGTTCACCGCCCGCACGACGCGGCAGGCGGCCAGCACGCCGATCCCTCCCCAGCCTGCGCGCATCACCACGGTCGCGCCGGTCTCCGCCGCCGGAGCAGTGACCGCCGGTCTGAGGCCGGCACGCCGGTGCATCTCCCAGCTCATGACGATCGCGGCGGCGGTGTCAGTACGAGCTCGCCGTGCCCCAGCAGCACGCGGCGCCGCAGATGCCGGTAGCCCGCGGGCAGGTTGCAGCCCGCGGTCGCCCCATGCTCGGGGTAGGTCAGGTCCGCTCGCCGGTAGTGCGCCGATTCCCGCTCCAGTGACCTGGCGACAACCAGGCGCATCCCGCCAGGATGCCCGTCACGGCACCGCCGGGCGCGGTTACGCTCCGGCCGGTCGACGCATCGGGCGCAATAGTTCGCAAAGACGCGAGATTACCGACATCTGCCGGTCGGGCGGCATTCCCCTCACGGCCGCCATTTTCCAAGGCCAGTTTTACCGACCCCTCGCCGGGTAATCATTTCAACAATAAACATTACCGATGCCCCGGTGAACGCGAGAAAGCACAGAACAGCTGTACACGAGCCTTGTGGCCGAACCTGCGAGGTGATGCTCGGATATGCCCTACCAGAGATGGCACCGTTCCCGGGTCGCGGGCGCAGTTCCGGACGTGCGAGTTCCGGACGTGCGAGTTCCGGGCGTGCGAGTTCCGGGCGACCGGATCACGGGCGGCAGCCGGCCGTCGCCGTCACGACGGCTGGCTGCCGCGGTCGCGTTGTTGTGTGCCGTCGCGGCACTCGCAGTCGTCTTCGAGGCGCTGGCGGACCGGCCGATCGCGCTGCCGGTCTCGATCGCCGCGCTGGCCGTGACGCTGCTCGCCGGCTGGGCGGCGCTGGTCGGGCGGGGTGGTCGCCGAGCGACGGCGACCGTGGGCGCGGCCGTCGCGTTCGGCGGGCTGATCGCCTTCGCGGGCGCAGCCGGTCTGGTGACCGTGCTCGTCATGGCAGCGCTGCTGGCCGTGTCCGGTGTCGCGGCACGCGGTGCCTTCGGCCGGCACCGCCCCAGCGGGACCCGGGTCGGCCCGGCCCGGCATGGCGTCCTGTTCGTGAACACCCGCTCGGGCGGCGGGGCGGCGGGCCGCCACAACCTGGCGGAGGAGGCGGGCCGCCGGGGCGTCGCGGTGGTTCCCCTCACCCCGAACACCGATCTGCGCAGCCTGGCGGAGAAAGCCGTCGCGGACGGAGCCGACGTCATCGGTATCGCGGGTGGCGACGGCTCACAGGCACTGGTCGCCGACGTCGCCCACCGCCACGACATCGCGTTCGTCTGCGTGCCGGCCGGCACCCGCAATCATTTCGCGCTCGACCTCGGACTCGACCGCAGGAATGTCGCCGGCGCACTCGACGCGTTCGGCGAGACCGTCGAGCGACGGGTCGATCTGGGCCGGGTCGGCGACCGGGTGTTCGTCAACAACGTCTCGCTCGGCGTCTACACGGAGATCGTCCAGGCCGACAGCTACCGGGACGCCAAGGCGGGAACCGCGGCCGCCATGCTGCCGGGTCTGCTCGGCCCCGGCAGCGACCCACCCGATCTGCGTTTCACCGGCCCGGACGGCCAGCCGGAACCGACCGCCGACGTCCTGCTCGTCTCGAACAACGCCTACCAGCTGCACAGCCTCGGCGGTCTGGGCACCCGACCACGGCTCGACGGGGGGCATCTCGGCATCACGGCGCTGTGGGTGGACCGTGCGCAGGACGTGCCCACCCTGGTCGCGCTGGAATCGGTCGGCGCCCTCGACCGGTTCCACGGTTTCCGCCAGTGGACGTCGCCGGTGCTGCGGGTCGACGCGGCCACCCCACCAGCGTCGGTGTGGACGGGGAGGCCCTGCGGCTGACACCACCCCTCGTGTTCAGCTGCCTGCCCGCGGCCCTGCGCGTCCGCCTCCCGCCGCAGGCTCCTGGCGTTCCTCCCCCGCGGCCGAGGGTCTGCGCGACCCCGTCCGCCCTGTTGCACATCGCCGCCGGCCGACCCGGAACCTGAGCCCACCAGCCCACCAGCCCACCAGCCCACGAGCCCACCAGCCCACGAGCCCACCCGACTGCACGGCACGAGCCCACGAAAGGTCGACGATGACCGCGGTTCTCTCCCGCCCCACCAGGAACGGTTCCCCGCCGCCGCGGGCAGCCGGACGGGCCCTCGACACGGCCGCGCCGACACCGACCGAGCGCGCGGCCCGGGGGAAGGACGCACGGCGCCGGGCCCCGCGCGGGGGCCATGCACAGTACGACCGGGCGCGGGACCGAGCCGACCCGATCGACGTGATCGAGCGGCAGTCACGGAGCCGCCTGCCCGAGCTCGTTCCCCTCCGTTACCAGCGCATGCTGGAATCGCCGTTCAGGTTCTACCGGGGCGCCGCCGCGATCATGGCCGCGGACCTCGCCGCGACACCGACGTCCGGGATCGGCGTCCAGCTCTGCGGCGACGCGCACATGCTGAACTTCCGGCTGCTGGCGTCCCCCGAGCGGCGCCTGGTGTTCGACATCAACGACTTCGACGAGACCCTGCCCGGCCCCTGGGAATGGGACGTGAAACGGCTCGCCACCAGCCTGGTCATCGCCGGGCGCGCCAACGGGTTCCGCCCGGCCGCACGACGCGGGATCGTCACCGCGGCGGTCGGGGCGTACCGCATGTGGATGCACCGGTTCGCGGCGATGGCCAATCTCGACGTCTGGTACGCGCATGTGGACGTCGACGAGCTGACCGCCCGGTTCGCGGACGTCCTCGGCCGGCGGGAATCCAGGCGTCTGTCCCGGGCGACGACGCGCGCCCGGTCGCGTGACCAGCTGAAGGCGTTCGCCAAGCTGACCGAGGTGGTTGACGGCGCACGGCGCTTCGTCTCCGATCCGCCGCTGCTCGTCCCGGTCGGCGAGATGCTCGACGGGGGCGAGCGTGACCTGATGATGGGGTGGCTCGGCTCCGTCGTCGACCGGTACTCCTCCACCCTGTCGACCGATCGGCGCTCGCTGCTCGCCCAGTACCGGCTCGTCGACGTCGCGCGCAAGGTCGTCGGTGTCGGCAGCGTCGGCACTCGTTGCTGGGTCGCCCTGCTGCTCGGCCGGGACGACGGCGACCCTCTCCTGCTGCAGGTCAAGGAGGCTGGAACGTCGGTCCTCGCCGAGCACCTGCCCGGGAGCGCCTACGACAACCAGGGTGAGCGGGTGGTCGCCGGGCAACGGCTCATG
Source organism: Parafrankia elaeagni (assembly GCF_000374165.1). Taxonomy (GTDB): domain Bacteria; phylum Actinomycetota; class Actinomycetes; order Frankiales; family Frankiaceae; genus Parafrankia; species Parafrankia elaeagni. Next base: position 25,125 of record NZ_KB893712.1, on the reverse strand, counting down.
CAGGCGACCAGCGACATCTTCCTCGGCTGGCAACGCGTGGATGGCCTCGACGGGCGCCGGCGCGACTTCTACCTGCGGCAGCTGCAGGACTGGAAGGGCGTCGCGATGACGGAGAACATGGTCCCGGCGGGCATGGCCCTGTTCGGGCGGCTGTGCGCCGGCACCCTCGCCCGCGCCCACGCACGGTCGGGCGACCGCATCGCCATCGCGGCCTACCTCGGCACCGGCGGGGCGTTCGACCGAGCGGTGGCGCAGTTCGCCGAGGCCTACGCCGACCAGAACGAGGCCGACCACGCCGCGCTGGCAGCGGCGGCCCGCACCGGCCGGGTCATCGTCACCGCTCGCTGACCGTCTTCGCCAGGAACGGGGCAAAACGCACGCCCTGGTGGAAAGGGGCCACCGGCGGGTGTACCGACCTCGACGCCGGCGCCGTCATGGCGGGGAAGCACGGTCCAGATCGGCATGCCACGGTTCGCCCAGTACTCCGCATCGGTCTGGATACGCGCCGCGAGAGCGACAAGTTCGCCGCGGGTGTGCGGCGCGTCCCGGAACACGACGGGGGTGTCGCCCGCCACGGCTCGCACGGCGTCGTCCAGGTCTCCGCCGGGGCGGCGGTAGACAACCAGCGTCGCGCCGGACACCTCGATCCCCGCGTACTGCTCGGGGTGTCGCGAGCCGGCCTCTTCCCGGCGAGCGGCGACAGCGGCGACAGCGGTGTCTGCCGGCATGGCCGGTGTCTGACCAGCCGGCCGGGGGTCGGGTGGAGGGCTGCTCTGCGCCGGGTCTCCCGATGCCCCCGGGTCGGTGGGCGGCCGCTGGGCACAGGCCGCGGCGGTCAGCACCAGCACGGCCACTGCGGCCCCCAGTACTCGCTGCCGACCGACCATGCCGGCGGCCCCTCTCTGCCGCGGAAACAGACGTGCACATTCTTTGTGACTGGTCCTGGTGGCTGCGGTGGTCGCGACCCTGGCCCACGAAAACGGGTTCCCCGGCCGTGACAACACGGCCGGGAAACCTTTCGTTGACTTTTCCTTTACCAGAGGTTGGCGCCGTAGGCCACGCTGTAGTAGGCGATGCTGTCGGCGATCGGGAAGTGCCACGAGATGGTCGGCTGGCCGATCGCCGAGCCACAACGCAGGCCCGTCCCGTAGAGCACGGCACCGCTGGTGACACCCTCGGCCCGGTTCGGGGCGCCGGGCGCGTAGTTGGCGCCACCCGAGTCGCCCTTCTCGACGCAGGCCGAGCGCCGGGTCAGACCGTAGACCGTGTTGACACCGTCGAAGGTGACCGTCTCGTCCTTGCCGGTGATGTTGCCACAGGTCATCTTCGTCTTCACACCGGACTTGCAGACGTAGGTGCCGACGGGGGCGTCGGTGTAGCCGGTGATGTTGATGAATCCACCGTTGGACGGGTTGGTGTCGACCCAGGGGCCCTGGATCCAGTAACCCGGGTTGGTGGCCTCGACGAGTGCGTCGTCATAGGTCAGGAACCAGCGTGACACCACCTTCCCGAAAGCGGAGCCGCCCTGCCCGGTCACCGTCTGGTTCAGACTCACGCAGTGGCCGGCGGTCAGAAGGTAGCCCTTCCCGGTCGTGGGGTTGCGCAGGTTGAACCCGGCGGAGCAGGAGCCGCCGTTGATCTGGTCGCCTCCGTCCATGTAGTCGGCCGTTGTGGTCGGCGCCGCAGGCAGGTACTCGGTACGCACGGCGTCGCCGTACCTGGTCAGGTTCTCCTGGGCGCGGCGGCTCAGCCTGTCCCTGCCCACGGAGACGACGACGCTGTTGGTCGTCGGATCGATGTGCCAGCCCGCCAGGCCCTGGACAGCAGCCTGCGGCTTTCCGGCCGCCGTCCTGGTGCCGGCCTTCTCGGGCGCCCTGCCGGCGAGGGTGTCGAGCTCGGTCGCGATGGACTCCAGCGCGGCATAGCTGCGCGCGACGACCTTGGGCGTTGCGCCCAGCTCGGTCACCTGCGCCGCGCTGGCTTCGGACGTGACGCCCACGACCAGCCGGCCGGACTGGGCGTCGAACCAACTTCCGCCGAAGCTCGATCCAAGCTTGCCACGCACCTGGCCGTCGACCTCGATGGCCTTCGCCTGCTGGGCGGGGAAACGACGTCGACGCCGCGGTGTTCCCGGTAGTCGCGGGACGCAGCGTATCCGCGACGGATGAAACAGCGAGGGAGACGGAGCTGGAGTTATTCAGTCGGATCGCGGACAGTTTCCGGTCATATCGGTGAGCTTTTTTTCGATCTCGGCGAGTGCCCTGAAAATGACTTTTTGCCGGGTGCGCGTTTCTCGCCCTGGTGTCGATGTCCAGCACGTTCCAGAGCCAGGCCGAGTTGCCTGCGGCGGATCTCCCACGCCCTGATGTCCCTGTCACTGCGCGGGCTGGTGACGACCGGCAGTGATCGAGCCCGCCGAACCGAGAGCCCCTCCTCCGAGGGGCGGTGGTTCGTGCTGCATCACACGGCGGAGATCCTCCGGCACGCCTCGCTCGTCGTCACCCGTGGCGGCCGCGGCCCCCTGGTGCAGGCATTTGCAGCCGGGGTGCGGGTCACGGGTCACGGGTCACGGGTCACGGAGTGAAGATGCCGCCAGGCACATCGAGGACCGAAACTGTCCGCGATCCCGGGGATAGTGAGCTCATGATCTACCAGACCTGGAACCCCCTGCTACGCGACCAGATCGCCACGCACTGGGACGACCAGCTGCGCGATCGCCTCGACGGGCTCACCGACGACGAGTACTTCTGGGAACCCGGGCCGGGCTGCTGGAACGTGCGCCCGCGCGGCACCGGCTCCGCGCCGGTCCAGGGCGGGTCCGGCGCGATGACCATCGACTTCGCGGTGCCGGCGCCCGACCCGTCTCCGTTCACGACGATCGCCTGGCGGCTCGGGCATGTCATCGTCGGGGTGCTCGCGATGCGCAACGCGGCGCACTTCGGGGGCCCGCCCACCGACTACTTCTCGTTCGAGTACGCCCCGACGGCAGCTGCGGCGCTCGCCCAGCTCGACACGGAGTACGCCCGGTGGCTGGCCGGAGTCGAGTCACTGAAGGAGGCGGGCCTCGCACGGCCGTGTGGCGAGGCGGAGGGGCCGTATGCGGAGTATCCGCTGGCCGCCCTGGCGCTTCACATCCACCGTGAGCTGATCCACCATCTGGCCGAAGTGTGCCTGATCCGTGACCTTTACCAGCTCACCGGACAACCGACCACGACCACGATGGCGACCCGGCAGGAGGCGAGCTGACGATGGCCCGCGGTATGCAGATCACGTTCGACTGCGCCGACCCAGCCAGGCTGGCGGCATTCTGGGCCGAGGCGCTCGGCTACCGGCTGCAGGACCCGCCCGCCGGCTTCGAGTCGTGGGAACAGGCCCTGGAGGCGATGGGCGTGCCGCCCGGGAGCCGTAACGACGCCTCGGCGGTGGTCGATCCCTCGGGTTCCGGGCCACGGTTGTTCTTCCAGCGGGTGCCGGAGCCCAAGCAGACCAAGAACCGCGTGCATCTCGATGTGCGGGCCGCCCCCGGGCTCGACGGGGAGGCACGGATGGCGGCGCTGGAGGCGGCGGCCGAACAACTCGTCTCCCACGGCGCCACCCGGCTCCGACGCCACGAGCCTGCTCCCCCGCTCGGCGCCGGTCACATTGTGATGGCCGATCCCGAGGGCAACGAGTTCTGTCTGGACTGACAGACGTGAACACCACCACAGCCGCGATACACCGCGTGACTGCCTGCTGCCTTCGTGCGGCGGGATCCGCATCGGCTCCCACCGCACGAAGGCAGCACCTCCGGCAGCCGCTCAGCCGCTCAGCCGCTCAGATTACGATGAGATGCAGACCGTGGATGTCGGCTTCGAGTCCGGAGAAGGTCGGGCCCCCCTGAGCCGACTGCGCGAATGCCGCGAACTCACCGGGTACGGCCACGACGACGGTCCCGCACTTCCCCAGAATCTCCTCAAAAATTGATTGAATTCGCGCGAATTCAACCCTGGTGTGCCCGACCCGCACCAGGCAGGCGCGGCCATCGCCCAGGCGCGCTATTCCGTCGGGGACGTGTTCGCCGGCCGTGACCCGGGACTGGTTCTCCGCCCGCCATTGCCGTTCGCTGAGCCAACCGTCGACGTCCAGGCCGGCGACGCCGTCGCGCTCCAGACGCAGCCGGGCGCGGGCCACCATCGCGTGGTGGACAGCGGTGGTGGCCGCGCTCTGTGCCACCACCGGCGAGACCCTCTCACTGGTACTGACGAGCTGGTCACCGTCCGAAGTCAGTCAGACGAGGCGGCCCTGATTGGCCAGCACGGGCTCGGCGTACGCAACCCCTGCGCTCGCCCACCTGGTCACGATCGAGCGCGCCGCGTTCGTCGAGATCGGCCGAGCGGGATCGAGGACGTCGGGCAGATCGTTTTCGAAGACCGCGTACATATCGAAGATCCACTCGAGGGCACGCAGATCACGCGTGTTAAGACGGACCTTCCCCCGATCGGCTCTCGTCCTGGGTAGCTGGCGGCAGTTTGTTGTGATCGACAGTTCGTGGTCCGCGATCTATGGGGGTAGATAGAGGTAGAGCCGGTGTCCGGAGAGGGGTGTGCAAGAACAACGGCACTCCCAACCGACGTGGCGAACCAGCCTGACGGCGCGGACCAGCCCGTGGCAGCGAGCCACTCGAACTCCGCGAGTGCGGCCAGCTCCGCCAGCCCGTCAGACGGCGCGACACCCGCGGCCGACAGGAATCCGCCGATCGCGCTGCCCCGGCAACGGGGTGGCGAGCTGGAGGCGGGCCCACCCGACCTGTCCGACCCGCCCGAACTGTCCGTCAATGCCGTCGGGAAGCGACAGCCCGGTAGCAGCGCGCCCGGCAGAAACGGCCGGTGATTTCCGCAGCCGCGGCCAGGTCCAAACACCAGATGTTGACGTGGACGTCGAAGGTTGCGAACATCCAAGCTCACCTGGTTACTCGATGAATCGCAGCCCAGCCCGGCCGCCTGATACCTGCGGCGCGGCACACCGCTTTGGTGGCGACACGGCTGCGCTACCACGAGATGGGACACCACGTGCGAAAATCCAGAATCTCGCCCTCTGCCCCCGGCGGCGACCCGGAGCAAAAGCGAACGCCCCGCCCGCGCTCCCGATTCCTGTCCGGCCGCCCTGCCTTACCTTCCTCACCTGTCTTATCCGCCTTACCTGTCGTCGCCGGGTTGGCGGCCCTTCTGCTCCTCGCCGGCGCCTGCGGCGGCGATGACACGAACGAGCGGGAGAACCCTTCGACCGGCGACGCCGGCACCGCCGCCGCGGTGCTCGGCCCGGCCGCCGCGGCAACGGGTGAGCCCGTCCGGGTCGGGCTGATCTCGGATGGCAGGAGCCCGGTCAGCGACACCTCGATCGAGGGGCGCGTGGCGGAGGCGACCGTCAAGTATCTCAACGAGCACCGTTCCGGGATCGCGGGCCGCCCGATCAGGCTGATCGCCTGCGAGTCGCTGGCGGACCCGGGGAAGAGCGCGGACTGCGCGAACCGCATGATCGAGGAGAATGTCGTCGCGGTCATCGCCGGGTCGCTGGCCGCGCCGGAGGGCGTCTGGAAACCACTGCACGACGCGCAGGTACCCGTGATCTTTCCGGTGGCGACCGGCTCGGCACTGCTGGGTGACAGCGACTCGACCTTCGTCATGACCGACCTGATCTTCCCGTATGTCACTCTTCCCATCCAGCTGGCGAAGGACAACCGGGTATCGAAGGTGACAATGGTCGTCGTCGACGTCCCGTCCGCCGTGAGCGTGTCGAAGGTGCTCGCACCCCCGCTGTTCGAACAGGCCGGTATCGACTTCGACAGCGTGGCGATTCCTCCGGGCACCGCCGACATGACGCCTCAGATGCAGCGCCTCGCGTCCGATGACCCTGGAATCGTTCACATCGTGGGCCCGGACGCGTTCTGCATCAGTGCACTGAACGGCCTGCGGGCGGTCGGGTTCACCGGCCATGTCAGCGGCATCTCGCAGTGCATCAGCGATGCGACCCGGACCGCCGTGCCCGGGGACATGCTCGACGGCATGGCCGTCGCGGCCTCGGTTCCCGTCGGGGCCGACAATCCGTCCACCCGGCTGTACGACACGGTCTCGAGCTCCTACGGCTCCGGCATCGACACCAGCAGGACATCAGGAATGATCATGTTCCTGGCGGTCACGGGTCTGCAGGCCGCGCTTGAGGGGATCTCCGGAGAGATCACCCCGGCCACGGTCACCACTACCGTCAGATCCATGCCGGAGAAGGACCTCCCCGGCGCGACCGGACTGCGTTTCCGGTGCAACGGCAAGGCCTATCCGTCGACGCCGGCGGTATGCGTCCGCGGCGGCCTGCTCACCATCCTGGACGACGAGGGCCAGCCCACCGCGTACAGGCCGATCGGCACCTCACCGATCGAGGACTGACCAGAACCGGGCAGGGAACCAGCTCTGCGACAGCGGTCCCGGGCCGGCGCCGTGCCGCCCGGGACCGCCGCGCTCAGGTCACGCCGTGCTCAGGTCACGCCGTTACTTGCTGATCCAGATCTCCTCCGGGAGGAGTGAACCGAGCCCGTACTGCTGGAAACCGCCGACGTCCCTGGATCCGATCGTGCCGAGCGGCCCGCGGGCGAGGAACAGCGCGGGCGCCAGCTCGATCAGTCGGTCCTGCACCGTGTCGTAGGCCCGGGCCCGTTCCCCGTCGGACGTCGCGGTGCGTCCGGCCAGCAGGGCCGTGTTCAGCTCCGGGTCGTCGATGCCCGGAAGATTGGCCGGAGAACTGCCGAGAAAGGCCGTCGGCAGTCGCGGGTCCGGATCCTGGAACAACGCCGAGGTAATCACCGCGTCATAGTCGTGGGATGTCCGCAGCGCGGCGAACTCGGCGATTTCTATTATTCGTGGCTGGAAACTGACGTTCTGGTAGCTGGCGAGCTGCGCCTGGAGGTTCTCCGCCATCTTCCGGTTCTCGGAGTTCGGCGTGGTGGTAAAGGTGAATGACAGCGGCTTTCCATCGGCGGCGAGTTCGTCGAGGAGACGCTGGGCACCCTCGCGGTCAAACTTCTGGAGCGGCTTGTCCGCGTGGAAGGGTGATGCCTCGGAGAACAGGGAGTCCGTCATCCGGGCGGTGCCGTTGTAGACGGCGAGATTGAGCGCCTCCAGGTCGATTGCCTTCACGAAGGCCTGCCGCGCGCGGATGTCGTCGAACGGGGCCCTGCGCATGTTGAGTGCCGCGAAGAGACCGCCGCTCGCCTCGAGGAAGTTCGTCGCCAGACCAGCCTTGTCCGCCTTGTCCAGGTTCACCCAGCTCGAGTCGATCGCGATGTCCGCCCCACCGGTGATCAACGTGTTGTAGCGCTGGTTGTTGTCCAGGGCCGCCCGCAGCACCAGGCTGTCGAGGTACGGCTTCGGCGCGTCCCAGTAACGCGGGTTGCGGGCCAGCCGGATGTCGGCCTGGCGGGTCCAGGAACGCAGCGTGAACGGTCCCGCGCCGATCGGTCTCTCGTCGAAGGCCCGGCCGCCTGCCTGCAACGCCGCCGGTGAGGCGATCCAGTTCAGCGCCGTGGTCACGACCGCTTCGGAGTACTTCGGGATTGGGCTGGCCAGGGTCGCCCGGAGCGTCACGGCGTCGACCACCTCCGAGGAGGCGATCATCGATGCCTCCGCCCGGTTGACGGAGCCGAGCGCCGGGTCCTTGATCCGGTCCCAGTTGAACTTCACGGCCGCGGCGTCCAGCGGGGAGCCGTCCGAGAAGACCAGCCCTGGTCGCAGTTTCAGTTCGAAGGTGGCGCCGCCGTCGGCGGACTCGAACGACTCGGCCATCGAGGGGTGCAGCACGCCTTTTTCGTCATTGACCAGCAGTGTGCCGTACAGTGCGTTCCCCAGCAGTGCGCCGGAGGCATAGGCGTTGCCCAGTGCGGCGGGATCCAACGTACGCGGATCATTCAGCAGGAGGACCCGCCCTTCCCCGCCTGACACCGGGGCTCCCGTCGCACCCCCCGCGCCGCCTCTCGGATCATCGCCGCCACCACCGCAGGCTCCCAGAAGGAGTAGCACGGAACTCGCCGCAGCGGTTACGAGTAATCGCGTTCCACGGATCATCGTCGGACCCTTTCGTGACATCATCCATCAGCTGCGGGAACCACTCGGCTACCGGGCGTCGCCACGGAGCCGCGCCATGCCGGAACGGACGATCTCCTGGCAGCAGTGCTATCTACGCCCGGCCGGACTCCCGTAGGGATTATTTTCCCCTGCCCGCAGCGTGGGAGGTGCCAATTTGCTCAGATCACGAAGAACTCGTCGATGACAGGGCGGGCTCCTCCATCTCGACGCCGTGCTGGGCGCCAGCGGAGGCCGGCGGGCCGGCGCCTCTCCCCCGCGGCCATCGATTGCATCCGCTGATTGCGACACAACCCAATTCCATCACGCAGAGCACACAACCAGAACGCATTGGTCACACTCCGAACGGGTCTTTGTCGGGCAGGGCGTCAGTTCGACGTCAAGGATCGCGAGCATCGCCCGGTGACCGCCGGCGTGATGTCACGGACGGTCACCAGGCGAGCGAGACGCCGCGCCGCCGCCCGCAGTCTCCGGAAGGAGCAGAGAATCGGTGATCACCGACGACGTGGCTGCCGCGGTCCTCGACTCGTTGCCGTCCCGCATCGCCGTACTCGGGCCCGACGGTACGGTCATCCGTCTCAACGACGCCTGGCGCCGAAGCGCCGCGGCGGGTCTTGTCGTGGTCCCTGTCCGACCCGGTACCAGCTGGCTCGCGGCCTGCGAGGCCGGCGCCCAGGGAAGCTCACCGCTGCGCGCACTCGGCGCGCTGACCCGGCGGATGCTGAACTCCCGCCGCGATCATGGGCATATCGAACTGCCCGTGACGACACCTCGCGGGGAACGCTGGGTCGACGTCCGGATCCGGCCGCTCAGCAGGGGGGATGGCCTGGTCGTGGTGGCCGACGACGTCACCGAACGCCACGACCACGAGAAGGCCCTGCGGCATCGCGCCACCCACGATCCGGTGACCGGGCTACCGAACCGCTCAGCTCTCCGTGATCTGATCGACGCCGCGCTCGGCACGCGACCGGCAGAGGGCGACGACGTCGGCCTGTTGTTCCTGGATCTCGACGAGTTCCGCCTGGTCAACCGCAGATTCGGCTACGCGGTCGGCGACGCGGCGCTGCAGGCCGCAGCCCGCCGCTTCCAGGAGGCCGTCAGCTCTGAGGGCGTGCTCGGCCACTGGGGCGGCGACCAGTTCGTCGTCGTGACGACCAGGACGTCCCGGCCGGCGGCGATGGTCCTGGCGGACCAGTTGAGCTCCTGCCTGGCCGAGCCGCTGGAGGCCGACGGCCGGGACGTACGGATCACGGTCAGTGTCGGGCTCGCGTTCGGGAGCACGCTCCGTTCCGGGCCGGACATCGCACCACCGCCCGGCGAGGACGCCCCCGCGGCGTCGCCACCGCTGGACCCGTCGGTGCCTCCACCGCCGGACGCGATGGCCCTGGTGAGGATGGCCGGCGAGGAGATCGTGCGGGCGCGGGCGCGCAGCCAGGGCCCACTCACCGCACGTTCCGGCCCGCCACAGCCGCCGGAATCCGACAACTCCATATAAAAAATTACAGAGAGCAGCAGATCCGTTTCGGGTTGTATCGTGCCGGCCATGTGGATCACCTGCACTGTGACGGCCCCCTTCCGCGTAGCCGATGCCCAGCCCTCCGGCTCCCGCTCCACCGGCACCCGCTCCACCGGCACCCGCCGCCCGGAGGCCGACGGCGACAGCGCGGGGCGGCCGGCATCCGCGACCGGCGTGCGCACCGTCCTCATTCGCGCGGACGGCGCGACACCGCTGGGAGCAATCGCCACGGCGCTGATGACGCCGCCAGCAGCCGTGGGCCCGCGCCGGCATCCCCCGGGGCCCGGCCCACGCCATCCGCCAGGCCGCCCGCACGGTCATGACTGCCCGCCCTCGATGCACATCGACGGCATCGCCGTACCCCCGGAGCTCCGCCTGGACACCTCGCCGCTGCGTGACGGGGCCCAGGTCCGTCTCGGCTCCCCGCCTGGCGCCACGCGACGGGAACGCACCGGCCTGGTCGAGCTCCGGGTCACCGGCGGGCCCGGCGCCGGCATGGTGCGCCGGCTTTCCCCGGGCGAGTACGGCGTGGGGACGGATCCGCTCGGCGGCATCGTCCTGCCCGACCGCACGGCGCCCCGCCGAGCCGTGATCCTCCGGATCGACGCGGACGGCTCGGGATCGGTCACCCCCGCCGCCGGGGCCGACGTGTGGATCGACGGCTGCCACCGACCCGGGCCCGTCGCCTTCGGGGCGCGCGGGCCCGAGGGCACGCCCGTGAACGTGGCCCTGCGGGCCGGAGCCACGGCGCTCGTGCTCACCACCCCCGACCGGCCGGACGCGATGCTCCGGCCGGCTCCACGGGCCTGGGGCCTCGAGATCAGCCGCGAGCCGCGTCTCGCCCGCTGGCCGGGCGACGTCCGGTACAGCCTCCCGGTTCTCCCCGCAGCCCGCCCGGCGCCCCCGCTTCCTGTGTTGGCAGCGCTCCTGCCGGCCGCAGCCGCCGGCGGCATGGCCCTGGTTTTCCAGGCCGCCCATCTTCTGCTGTTCGCCGCGCTGGCCCCGTTGTCGCTCCTTGGCTCCTACCTGGCCGGCAGGCGCGCCAGCAGGCGGGAGTACCGGCGGGAGCTCGCCGGGTACCAGCGGGCCCGCGCCGAGATCGACCGGGAGATGACCGCCGCGCTCGACCACGAGGCCGCCGCCCGCCGCACGAACCATCCCGATCCTGCGGCTGTGTTGCTGCGGGCGGTGGGTCCTCGGCGTGGTCTCTGGGAGCGTCGTCCCCACGATCCCGACTTCCTGCACCTGCGGGTCGGTACGGGTGACGTGCCCAGCGGGGTCTCACTCACCGACCCGGCCGCGCCGGACCATCGCAGGACCACCCGGTGGCTGTTGCGGGACGCCCCCGTCACCGTCGCGCTGCCCGAGGTCGGTGTGCTCGGCGTGGCCGGCCCGCACGGCTTCGCCCAGGCGATCGGTTCCTGGTTGATCACACAGGCCGCGGCGCTGCACAGTCCGCGAGACCTGTCGATCCACCTCATCGTCACGCCCGGTCCGGCCCGCGGTTGGGAGTGGGCGCGGTGGCTGCCGCACTGCCGGCCGCCGGAAGGTCCGCCGGGCGCCGTCCAGATCGGCGCGGACGAGCCGGGCCGGGCCGGGCGTGCCGAGGAGCTGGCCGGCCTGACCGAGACCCGCCTGCGGGGCAGCGGTCCGGGCGCCTCCGGCCAGGACCAGCCGGGCCCGGCCGTCCTCGTCGTCGTCGAAGGGGCGGCGAGCCTGCGGGCATCGCTGCTCCCGGTCCTGCTCTCGGGTCCGCGCGTCGGTGTCCACGTCATCTGCGTCGAGCGGGATCCGCGGCTGCTCCCACCCGAGTGCCAGGCGGTGGTCGAGCCAGCCGGGAGCGGTGCACGGATCAGACAGCAGGGCCGCGAGGACGTCGACCGCATACGCCCGGACCTCGTGGGCCTCCCCGCCACCGCCGGTGGAGCCTCTCCCGCCGAGATGACCTCTCCCTCCGGAACTGTCGCGGCCCAGAGCGTTGCCGGGGAAACCGCGGCCGCGGCCGCCCGCTGGTGCGAGACACTGGCCCGCGGGCTCGCACCGCTCCGTGACGCCGGCCCGCGAGCCGCCGGCGGCGGCCTGCCGACGGACGTCAGGTTGCTGGACCTGCTGGGAGTCGACCCGCCGTCGCCCCGTGCCCTCGCCCCACGTTGGGTCATCCACGCGGCCACCACCACGTTCCCGCTCGGAGCCGGCGCTGCCGGAACGGTCAGTGTCGACCTGAGCAGCGACGGGCCGCACGTCCTCGTCGCGGGGACGACCGGTGCCGGCAAGTCCGAGCTGCTCCAGTCGATGGTCGCCGCGCTCGCGGTGCGCAACCGGCCCGACGAGATGACCTTCGTCCTGGTCGACTACAAGGGCGGCAGCGCCTTCGGCGACTGCGCCCGGCTGCCGCACACGGTCGGGCTGGTGACCGATCTGGACCCGCACCTGGTCGAGCGGGCACTCGACTCGCTCGGAGCCGAGCTGCGCCGACGTGAGTCCCTGTTCGCCGGCGCCGGCGCCAGGGACATCGACGACTACCACCGGCGCCACCTGGCTCCCGCCGGCCTCGGCCGCACCAGCCGCGACGACCTCACCGAACCGCTGCCACTGCCACTGCCACTGCCACTGCCGAGGCTCGTCGTCGTCGTCGACGAGTTCGCCGCGCTCGCCCGTGAGCTCCCCGCCTTCGTCAGCGGTCTGGTCGGGCTCGCCGGCCGCGGCCGGTCGCTCGGCATCCACCTCGTTCTTGCGACGCAGCGGCCGGCGGGCGTCGTCTCACCGGAGATCCTCGCGAACACGAACCTGCGGATCGCGCTCCGGGTCACCGACCAGGCGGAGAGCTCAGACGTCCTGGGCCTTCCGGACGCCGCCTTCCTGCCCGTGGCAACGCCCGGCCGCGCGATCCTGCGGGTCGGGCAGAACGCGCCGCAGATCTTTCAGACCGCCCGTGTCGGCGGGCCCCCTCCGCGAGCCCGCGAACGTTCCGGCGGCGCCCCGCTCGGCCCGCTCGTCGTCGACCTTCCCTGGCCACCGTCGCAGGACGAGGTCCTTCGTGCCGTCACCGCCGCCGCCCACGCGGCCACCGGCACGGCCGCACAGCTCCCCCCGGTCACGGGCGCCCACGCCGCCGATGAGCCGACGGACCTGCGCAGGCTTGCCGATGCCCTGCGGGAGACCGCCCGGGCATGCCGGATCCCGGCCCCCCGCCGGCCCTGGCTGCCACCGCTGCCGGAGCGAACGAGGATCGACGCGCTGCCGCCGGTCGACACGCCCCGCACCCGCCTGACGCCCCGCGGCCTCGCCCCCGTGCCACTGGGACTCGCGGACCTGTGCCGGGCACAGGCCCAGCCAACCTTCGCCGTGGACCTGGAGCACGGCTCGCACCTGCTGATCGTCGGCGGACCCCGCTCCGGGCGGTCCACAGCGCTGCGCACCCTCGCCGGGTCGGTGGCCCGTACGGCCTCACCCGCGGATGTCCACCTGTACTGCCTCGACTGTGGCAACAACAGCCTGAGCCCCGTGGCCGCTCTCCCGCACACCGGCGCGGTCGTCGCCGGGAGCGAGACCGAACGGGTGCACCGACTGCTGGCACGGCTGGCCAGGGAAGTCTCTCGTCGCCAGGCTCTGCTCGCCCGGGGCGGCTTCGCGGACCTCGCCGAAGCCCGCGCCACGCGGCCGGCGCAGGGGGCCTCCCCCCCGCCCTACCTCCTGCTTCTCCTCGACGGGTACGAGGGCTTCCTCGCCTCGTTCGAGGACCTGGAGGGCATGGTGGCCGTCGACCGGCTGCTGGCGCTTGCCCGTGACGGCCTCGCCGTCGGCCTGCGGATCATGATGACGGCGGACCGCCGAACGCTCACCGGGCACCTCGCGGCAACCATCGAGCAACGGCTGGTACTGAGGATGGCGGAACACACCGACTACAGCCTCGCCGGGCTCGCCGGCATCCGGATACCCGAGGCGCTTCCACCCGGGCGCGGTTTCCTGACCGGCGGGGCCGGCAGAGGACTCGGCCCACCCTGGGAAGGTGCCGGCGGGCCGGTCGAGGTCCAGCTGGCGTTGCTGGACGATGACGCTTCAGGGGCCGCACAGGCTGCCGCGCTGCGCCAGCTGGCCACCCGCTGCGACCCGGCCGCCTCCCGGCCGGGCACGGCGGCCGGCCAACATCCCCCGCCCGGCCCGCGGCCGTTCCGGGTCGACGTCCTGCCCGCCCGCGTCAGCCGTCACGACCTCGCCGCACTCCCAGGCATCGCGGACATCAATACGCCCGGGGTGCCCGGCTCGCCCGACCTGCCCGAGGCGGCGCAGCGGTCAAACGACCGCCTGCCGGTCACGCTCGGCGCCGGCGGGGACGACCTGGCATCAGTCAGCGTCGATCTGGTGGCCGACGGCCCGGGTTTCGTCATCGCCGGCCCGGCCCGCTCCGGGCGCAGCTCGGCACTGATCGCTGTCGCCCGCGGGCTCCACGCGCACGGGCGTCGCATGGTGATCGTCAGCCCCCGACCGTCACCGCTACGCGCCTGCGCCGCCGAGACCGGGGCCGAGATCATCGAGGAGGTCTCCGGCGGTGGGCCGCAACGCCTCGCCCACCTGCTGCGGCCGGGCGTGCGCATCGTGCTGCTCGTCGACGACGTCGAGCTCCTCGCGGCAGCCCCGCTCGGTGAGGACCTCGCGGCCTTCTGGCGCGACACCCGCGGCAGCGGGAACCTCCTCGTCGCCGCGGGCACCACCGACGATCTGGTGAACCAGTTCCGCGGGCTCGTCGCGGACGCCCGGCGCTCGCGATGCGGGCTTCTCCTCAGCCCGGCCGGGCCCGCCGACGGCGACCTGTTCGGCGTACGACTGCCGCGGGCCCTGTGCGCCGGCCCCGATCCGCCGGGGCGTGGGCTCCTCCTGCGGCGCGGCGGCATCCTGCCCATCCAGGTCATTGATCCACACCCGTGATGGAAACGGTGCCAGCTCCAAGGAAACGACAGCAGATATAGACAGAACCGACACAAAAAGTAGCATTTGACTATCGGATGGGTCACATCTTCTGCTCTCTAGTGAGCGGCCCTCCACCGCTCGTGCCTCCGACCCATGAACCCGGACGGACGGAACACACCATGCGCACGGTCACCACACCCGCGGCCCAGAGCGCCGCCGGCCAGATGAGCCATCAGCTCAGCGATCTCCAGACGACGACGGCCAACCTCGTCGCCCGCGGCAACGCCCTCGCGGATCCGACGAACTGGGAGGGGCCGAAGGCCCACCTGTTCCGCACCCAGATCTGGCCCGAGGTGCAGAACACTCTGTCCGCGCTCCAGACGAATCTGGCCGAGCTCTCCCGCATCGTCACCGAGGTCAACCAGCGGACCGCCCTCGCCGGCAGCTGACCGCCAGCCGTTTCGTCCCGACGCCACGCCCGGCGTCACTTCTCTCCCAGTCGCAGGGCGCACCCGTGTCCTGCGGCGGTTCCCCCTGCCCCGGAGGATGCGATGACGACAGGTTCAGGTGTGACCGTACGTGCGACGCCCCAGGCGTCGACTGCGGTCGATGAGCTCGCGGGCATCATCAACGGCCCGCTGGTGACCCATTTCGACGGGCTGCGTGCGACCGCCCGAACCCTGCTGGACGCGGAGAACTGGGACGGCCGGACCGCGTCCGAGTTCCGAAGCTCGGTGTGGCCCACCTACGAACGCACCCTGACGGATCTGCACACCCAGCTCGACCGGCTGCGGGTCCGCCTGGCGGAGATCCAGGCAGACATCCAGGCGGCGGGTTAGCGGCGGGTTGGTAGCCGGTGCCGGTCGCCGTCACCACCGTGCCTCGTTGCCGGGCTCGGGTGTGCCCCCTGGTCCGGCCACGGGCCTGGGATCCCGCTCCGAGTCCTGGGCCCGGGAACCTCCGTGGCTGTCTTCGTGAGCACGGAGGTCGCCACGGTCGGCATGGCGGCGGCCGGCAGCCTCGGAGCCATGTTCGCGGTCGAGGCCGCGGTCCGGACCCTGATGGCGGTCATGAAGGAGATCCAGCGCGTCGTCGGTGTCCAGCCGGATGCAGCCGGAACGCGTCCGGACTGTGGCCTCCGCGAGGTCGATCTCCAGCAGCATCCAGGCGCTCCCCAGATCGAGCAGATCGGGAGTGGGATGCCGCTCGGTGAAGGCAAGCGCCAGCTCGGAGACGGACTCGTCGGGAACCCGCGCCACCCAGCCGGCCAGGGCGACCGACACCCACTCGCAGCCGTCGGCCGCCACAGGGCCGCAGACCTGGAACCGGCAGGCCTGGTCCTCGGTGCCGAGAAGCCGCCCGACCGGGAACGGAGCCAGCATCACGAGCCGGGCGGACGCACCGACGTCCAGCTGCTCGAACAGGCCCGGCACCACCGGGGTGCAGCCGGCCGGCGCGAACCCGGTCGGCACCGGGGCTATGGAGGTGAAGCGCAGGCCGTGGACGAGTCGGCCGCCCCACAGGACGAGGCTTCCGTACGGAGCCGCGCGGAGCAGCTCGCGGGCCGCCTGCCTGATTGCCGCCCGGGCGTCCGGGACGTCGGGCACCCATGCCCCGCCCCTCGCCCCGGGCCCGTCGATCGTGCCGTCCGCCACCTGCTCCTCCACCGTTCGATCCACTATGGTTAGGTTCGCCTTATTTAAGGACACCTAACCTAAAGGAGGAACGTGTGCGCCACAAGCCGGTAGCAAAACTGAGCCGCAGCATCGGCCTGCCGCTCACCGACAAGGCGGCCCGCTACTTCGAGAACCGCCCGTACCCGCCGGGCCCGCATGGCCGTGGCCGCAAGACCATGTCGCCCTACAAGGAGCGACTGCGGGAGAAGCAGCGGTTGCGCTTCCAGTACCACATCAGCGAGAAGCAGCTGCGGCGGGCGTTCGACCAGGCAGACCGCGGGAACGGGCGGACCGGCCACCTGCTGATCGAGGACCTCGAGACCCGTCTGGACGCCGTCGTCCTGCGCGCCGGCTTCGCCAAGACGATCTACCAGGCCCGCCAGTTCGTCAGCCACCGCCACATCCTGGTGAACGGCGGCCGAGTGGACCGGCCCGGCTACCGCGTGCAGCCCGGCGATGTCGTCTCCGTCACCATCCGCAGCCGCACCATGGCGCCGTTCCGAATCGTCGCCGAGAGCCAGCCGGGCGGGGCTCCCCCGCCCACCTACCTCGACGTCGATCGCGGCACGCTGGTCGCGGTCCTCAACCGGCGGCCGACCCGACCGGAGATTCCGGTGGTCTGCGACGAGCAGCTCGTCGTCGAGTACTACGCCCGCTGACAGGGCCCGCCGAGAAACCGGCCACCGGCCGCCGAACGAGGCGGGCCGAACGAGGCGGGCTGAGCGGTCAGGGCTGTTCGTGGACGAAACCGAAGGTCGCGGTCACCGCGTCGAACAGATCGTGCAGCGCCGCCGCCAGCGCGGTGTTGGGGCTGGCACAGGCGATCACCGCGACGCGGTCGACTCCGGGCACCGGCACGGTCGTGCGCATCACCAGCTGGAAGGTCTCCTCGCCGTCCGTCGACCGCTGTGGCTCGACCCGGACAGTCCGCGTGGCGAGTCCGGCCGCGGGGAGGTGGACGGCCCCCACCCGGCGCCAGCGGCGCAGATCCGGGTGGTCCGGATCGCCTGGATGGTCCGGCCGATCCGCCGGGCCCGTCCGGCGGATCGGCCGGCCATCCTGCGCGGCCCGGGCCTCCCGGGCGGTCCCGCCGGCCCGGGCCGGCCGATCGGCCCCCGCGGGACGTTCCTGCCGAGGCAGGTCGGGTATGTGCTGACTCGTCGGGCGCAGGCACACCATGACCCAGGCGGACAGGCCGTCACCGCGGACGTCCTCGACCATGACCGCGCAGTAGGCGGCCCTGTGCCGGTCGGCGCGGGCGGCGACGTCCCGCAGGATCCGGGCGATCGTCGGCTCCTGGCCGACCAGAACAGGATGATCATGCGCTCGGGCGGTCACCATGCGGGCGATGGCGGTCGCGCTGCGGGCGGTCTGGGTGTCCAGCACGAACCAGCTGTCCGGCACCGTGATGGTGAACCGGTGAGGTCTGCCCTGCCGCCCCCCTGCATGCCTCTGCACCCCTGGTCGTCCTCTGCTCCGGTCTGACTCGCGCTGGCCCGATGGGCGCTCGGGCCTGACACCTCGAACACGCACCTGTACTGATTGGCACTTCAGCACGTCGTGGTCGGCTTCACGCTTCAAACGACCTAGCTGGCAAAGGTATGCACAACCGTACTAAAAGTGGCAAAGCGGGCGTCGAATCATGTGGCGAGACCGGAAGCCGCAGCTGACGTGCGCGCCGCCCCTGCGCGGCCGGGAGACGCCCCGGCATGCCGGCGGGCAGCGAACGGTCGCCCTGTCCTGGTCGTGACAGTCAGCAAGCGTGTGTCATTCGTGTGAACCCATCGACCGACAGATCGAAAAATGACCTGTAGTGAGCCCACTCGTGGTGGACTGTGACAGTGTGAGCCAGACGGGCAATTCACGACCGACCGCGGGCAACGGTGCGCGCCGGGGCGGCGGTTCGGGTGTCGTGCTGTTGCTGGCACTCGGAGTCGGCGTTCCCGTCCTCCTACTTGTTCTCAGTGGTACCCCGCTGTCCGCCGCCTTCGGCGACTCGGGCGCGTTCACTGGTGACTTCGGCGCACCCAAGATCCTGCGGATCATGGTGCTGGCGGCCTGGCTGCTCTGGGCCCATTTCCTGGTGTGTGTCATCGCCGAATGGCGGGCCGAGCGCCGGGAGACGGGGCTCGCGCCGCGTATCCCCTTCGGCGGCGGCAGCCAGCTCCTGGCCCGCCGGCTGGTCAGCGACACTCTGCAGTTCACCTCGGCACCGTCCCCCTCGTCCGCCGCCTCGCCCCCGTCTCGGCGCCGGGGCAGCGCCCCGCCGCCCCGGCGTACCGGTTCGTCGCGATCACCCGGCTCGTCGGGTACGCCCGATCCGTCCAGCCGTGGCGGCACAGTGGTCCGGCCGGGCACCGGGCAGCTGCCTGCGGGCCGCGCCCACGCCGGCCAACGCACCCACGGCGCCGGGCGGGCCGGCGGTGGCACCACCCACCGGAGCGGTCGGGCAGCAGGGCGGGCGGCCCCCGCCCTGCCCCCCGCCGGGACGCCCGGCCCCGGCACCGGGCAGGGCGCGCCGCTGGCCGGAGACGGCCGGCCCTCCCGTCCGTCGCCCGCCGGGTCGATCACCGGGCCGCTGCGCCGCTCAGACCCCGCCGCGATCTCACGCCTGGCCCGCGGGCTCACCGCCGCCCAGACGAGCCGCGGCCAGACCGCGGAAGCCGGTCCGACCGGCCAGGCCATCACGCGGCCGGATACGTCGGGGCAACCGGTTCCCGCGGTGAGAGCGGGCTCAGCCGCAGGAGCAGGAGCCGCGGCGGCGGTGGCGCCCACCGCGAGGGCGGGTTCCGGCGCGGACGACGCCGGGGATCCGGCGGCCGTCCGGATGCGGCGCTACCGCTGGGACGAACAGGCTTCCGCGCTTCGTGAGCTGACCACCGGCGAGGAAAGCCCGGCGGACCTCTTCCCCGACGGGGTCGACGTCAGGTTCTGCGAGGTCAGGCCGGCGGACGGCCGTCAGCACGACACCCTGTGGGCGATCGCGCAGCGCCTGCTCGGCGACAGCCTCCGCTACCGCGAGATCTTCGCCCTGAACGAGGGCCGGGTCCAGCCGGACGGGCAGGTCCTCACCCGGCCGTCGCTCGTCGCCCCGGGCTGGGTGCTGCTGCTGCCCCCGGACGCGGCGGGCGAGGAGGTCCGCACGATCCGGGTGCCGCATCGCGAGGGGTCATGGGTCCAGGAGGTCCACGCGCACTTCGCCAACCAGCGTTCGGGCCCGCCCGGCCACGGGCACCCCGCCGGCGCCACGGCGACGGGCACCGCCGGCACACCGGCCGGGCCGAGCACACCCGGTGCCTGGGGCGCCGGAGCGACGGGCACGACCGGTACGACCGGTACGACCGGTACGGGCGGTGCGGGCGCGACCGGAGCGAGGGCGGGCAACACAGGTGTCACGGACGCGGCATGGGGAGAAGCGGCAGGCTGGCAGGGGCCGGCGGGCGGCCAGCCGGGTGCGCCGGGTGGCTGGCCCGGTTCCAGGCCGACCACCGGCAGTGGCGCTCCGGACATGCCCGGCGGTGTCGGAGCAGGCCACACGGCCAGCGCGGCCGGGGCTTCCCCCAGCTACGACGGCGGACCTCACTCTGCGCCGGGCCACGGGGCGGGCCGGATCGGCGGCGGCCGAGGAATCGCCGGGGCGGCTCTCCTCGCCGCCGGCGTCCTCACCGCGCTGACCAGGCGCAGATCCGGCGAGTCCAACGCGGACCCGTTCTCCGCCGAGATCGAGCATGCCCTGCGGCTCGCCGCGGATCTGCCGTCGGCCCGCTTCGTCGACCGTTCGCTGCGGCTGCTGTCCGCCGGCCTCACCGCGCGCGGCCGGGCGCTGCCGCCCGTGTACGCCGCGATCCTCACCGACTCCGCCCTCGTCCTGCACATGGCGCCGGCTGTCAGCGAGCCGCCGCCGGCGCCCTGGCGGGTCGGCAACAACCCCGGGTCGTGGCGGATCGAGCGAAACCCGGACGCGCCGGACGGGCTCCCGTTCGAAGCCAGTGCCAGCCTGTCGACGGATGTCCCCGCCCCCTACCCCGGCCTGGTCACCGTCGGGCGGGACGACACCGGCTGCCGCATCCTCGTCGATCTCGAGGGCGCACCAGGCATGATCGCGCTCACCGGAGATCCGGCTGTGGCCAGCGAGGTGGCCATCTCCGTCGCGGTGGAGCTGGCGACCAACATCTGGTCCGACGACCTGCGCGTCTGCCTCGTCGGCTTCGCGGACGACCCGAGCCCCATCGCCCCCGGGCGCCTGCGGACGTCGCCGAGCCTCGCCGGCGTCCTGGACGAGCTGGAGGCCCGCGAGCCCCGGGACACCGCCTGGGGCAACGAGCCGGGCGCCGCGCTGCGCGGGCGGCAGGCCGCACACGCGCAGGCCGTATGGTCACCTGACCTGCTGGTCCTGGCCGGCCCGCCCACCTCCGCCGACGCCGAACGGCTGGCTGGACTCGCCAGTGGCCGCGACGGCACGGTCGGTGTCCTGCTGGTCGGTGACAGCCCGGCGGCCCGCTGGCGCTTCGCCGTCGGCTCTGACGCCCGGATGTCGCTCGGCGTCCTCGGTGTCGAGGTCAACGCCCAGACCCTCGCCGCGGCCGAGTACGCGGCGGTACTCGCGATGTTCCGCATCGAGACCGGCGCCCGGCCGACGCCGCAGCACCAGGCCTGGGCCAGGACCACCCCCTCGGACCAGACCGGCCCGATGGTCCGCACGGGCATCTACCCACAGACGTCCGAGCAGCCCGTTCCGGGGCAGACCGCGGCCGGATCTGCCGATCCCCGGCACGCCACCGGTCCCCTGCGCCAGCCCGCACCGTCCGCGTTGCCACCGCCGCCGGCGAGGCCGCCGGCGAGGCCGCCGGCGCCGCCGTTGCCCGGTACCGCCGGTCCGGCCCACGCAGCACGGCCGACCGCACCGCCGGCCCCGTCAACCGGGCCTGCCACCCCGCGCGAGGCGGACGGCGCCCCTGCCTACCCCCACGAGACCCTGCCACCGGTGCCGCCGACGCCGGTGGAAGCAGGCAGCCCGGAGGGCACCCGTCCGCCCCGGGTCTCCGGGTCGATACCCGGCGCCGTGCCGTGGACGCCGCCGCCCGGACCGCCCGCCCGGCCGGATCCTGCCTCACGACCAGCCGCTCCGAATCCGCCGCCTGCCTACCTGGCTCGTCCGGACGGACCACCCCTGCGCCCGACGGACGTTCCCAGAATCCCGCGGACTCTGCTGGTCCCGCCGTCCCACAGCCAGAACCCCGCTTCGCCCGGCGAAGACCAACCGGACCACCCGCCGACCGGCCACCCACCGGGCGGCCAGGCACCGGGCGGCCAGGCACCGGGCGGGTGGAACCAGCCGGCCGAACCCGTCCAGCAGGAGAGCGCGGCGCACTGGCCGGAGGAATACCAGGACGTCACGGAGTCCCGCGCGGACGACTACGTCTCCTGGGGCGGCAGTTACCCGCCACCACCACCGCTGCCACCGCCGAACGAGATCCCGCCGCACCACCAGGCGCCGGCGCAGGCACCCGCCTACGCTCCCGACCAGGGCCGTGGACCCGAGGCCTACCAGCCCGCCCAGACCCACCAACCCGACCCGGCCTACGAGCATGACCAGGCCTACGGCTCCGAGCCGAGCTACGAACCAGACCCGGGCTACGAGCCCGAACAGCGCTACGCCCCGACACAGGACTACGGAACCGACCACGCCTACGAACCAGACCAGGCCTACGCGCCGGCCCCCGTGCCCGCCGCGGGACCATCGCCGGACCATCCAGGCGACGCGTACCCCGGGTACGACCATCCAGCAGCCGGCCGTCCCCCGGAGGGCGTCCTGGCGACTCTGCCGCGACTCGAGCCGCACCCGGCCGGACCCACCGAGGCGGAGGTGCGGGTACTCGGCCATCCGTCCGTCAGCGCGTCCGGCCCGCTGGCGTCTGAGCAGGCAGACCTTCTCACCGAGGTGGTCGTCTTCCTCTCCCTGCACCGGGACGGCGTGTACCCCGAGGAGCTGGCCACGATCCTCGATCTTGACCTGTCCGACCCGGCGGACCCGGCGGGCGGACCGGCCGCGGGCGCGCAGGCGCTGCTCATCGCCGCCCGAAGCTGGCTGGGCGTCGACGCCGACGGCCGGCCCCGTCTGCAGCCCGGCCCCGACGGGCTCTGGGTGCTCAGCGCGGACGTCCGCTGCGACTGGGAACTCTTTGTGGCCTACGTCCACCGCGCCGCCCGGCCTGACGACGCCAGCGACCCGCAGTCCGACCTGCGCGACGCGCTGAACCTCATCAGCGGACCGCTGTGGTCAGACCTGCCCGACGGCCGGTACCCGTGGGTCTGGTCGACGCCCGTCGAACGCACCATGCGGGAAGCCGTCGTCGACGCGGCACACCAGCTCGCCACCCGGACCCTGGACTACGGCGACACGATCACGGCGATGGCCGCGTGCCGCACCGGCCTGCGCGCCGTCCCGGACGCGGAGGCACTGTGGCGTGACCTGCTGCGCACCGTCGCCGCCCGGGGCGACCGCCGCACCCTTGAGGCCGTCGCCGCCGAGCTCTACCGCACCGTCGCGGCCCAGCCAGCCACTCCGGCCCAGACAGGTCAGGCAGGCCAGCAGGGCCAGCGGGCTCGGGGCTTCGAACCGGAAACAGACGCACTCGTCCAGGAACTGCTGCCCGGCTTCCGTCGCCGTCGCCACTGACGCCCGGCACCAGACCATCGGACCACCAGCCCCACCGACCCTGAGGACTGACCGCCGGCCGCACCCGGCCGACACTGGTGGAATGCGTCTCGTCATCGTGGCCGACACCCACATCCCGGCGCGCGCCCGCGACCGGCCGTGAACGCCGCCTGGCCACCGCCCCCTGACGCCGATGTGATCGTCTTCGGTCATTCCCGCATCCCCTGGGACACCACGACGCCACGCCCTGGCAGCGGCCGCCCGCTCCGCCTCCTGAACCCCGGCTCCCCCCACCGACCGCCGCCGACAGCCCCACCCCACCTTCAGGCGACCATCCAGGACGGCGTCCTGGCCGACGTCGAACTACACCAGCTCCCGAGCCCGGCCACGGCCCGCGCCCGCGCCCGCGCCCGCTGATCATCCGACCGCCTACTGACCGCACCGGCCTGCTCCCGCCGACCGGTCGCCGGTCGCCCGTCACCCACGCTCGGGACGGACGTGCTCCGGTCTGATCGCCGCACCAGGCGCCGCCGGCCGGGACGCTGGAGGCTGCGGCGGAAGCTCGCCGGACGGTGCGACGCAGGACGGCTCCGAGCCGGGGGTGCGGTTCGAGGGTCCCGCGCCGTGTGCTGTAAGCTGGCCAAGCCGGCCGCGAGAGTGACCGGCAGGCGCTCGTAGCTCAACGGATAGAGCATCTGACTACGGATCAGAAGGTTGGGGGTTCGAGTCCCTCCGAGCGCACGCTGGTTGAGGCAGACCAGAGCCCCGCAGCCGATAACACGGCGCGGGGCTTTGGGCTTTCTCCAGCAACGGATGCAGCGGCACTGTCGCTCTCATGCGAGAGCGGCGATATCCCCGTCATCGAAGTAGATCGCCTGGTGCAGCCGGCCACCGAGCGCAGCGGCGTAGCGAGCAACCACATCCTGACCGGACAACGAACCCTGCTCGATCTGCGAAACCCGCCCCTTGGTCACACCCATCCGCTCCGCGACCTGCGCCTGCGTCAGGCCCCGCTCCCTGCGCACTTCAGCAAGCCGATGACCCACCGCGACCGCGAGGAGCTCTTGGCGGCCGGCAGCAACCGCGTCTTCCCCGCCGGCCCGGGCGACCTGCTCGGCACGGATGTCAGACCACCGTGTGTAGCCGCTCATCGCTGATAGCTCTCTTCCTCGCCGCGTTCCACCAGGGAGTTTTTCCGAAACTCGGAATAGTCGGTTTCGCATGCGATAATCAGCTGGTTCGATCAGACCCTGCCCAAAATTCCGCCGGAACAGGAAACGGGCAACCCGGACAGAAACCCCCTGGCGGCAACGAACCGGAAATCCTTACGCGTTCCGTCCAGGATTTCTGGAGCTCGCGCCCGGTACCGGCATGAGAGGCCCCCTTCGTGGCATGTGAGTCTTACCAAAGAAAACACATCGACCACGAAGAGGGTGCTCCCAGTGTATCGACTTCCCGGGCTGAGCCTGAAAGCCGCCGACGTCGTCGTCGCGATGGCCGAGAGACACTTCCCCGACTGGCATCGTGCCCAGGGCCGTCCCCGCGGTCTCGATCTGGTCGGTGCTCTGCGGCTGGCCCTGTGCCGGCTGCGGCGCAACGCCACCTACCAGGAACTCGCGGAGGACTTCGGGATCGGGATCAGTACCGCCTGGACCTACCACCAGATCATGGTCACCTTCCTCTCCGACGCTCTCGGCACCACCACCGAGGCCCTGTCCCGGCAGGTCAAGGGCCTGGTCTGCCTGATCGACGGGACTCTGATCCCGACGTTCGCCTGGCACCATCGCGACGATCTTCTGTCCGGCAAGCACCGCCGCCACGGCGTCAACGTCCAACTCGCCGTCGACCTGCACGGGCGGCTCCTCGGAGCCAGCCGTGCCTTCCCGGGAAGCTGGCATGATGTGCACTGCTTCCGTGAAGCCGGCTGGACACGGGTGGTACACCGTTCCGGTGGCTGCCTGACCGACCTCGGCTACGAAGGCGAACCCACCCTCCACACCCCGCTGAAAAAGAAGCCCGGAACACCCCTGCCCGGCTGGCAGAAGCAGCTCAACACCGCGTTCGCGTCCGTCCGGGTCGCCGCCGAATGGGGAGTCGCCCACACGAAGAACTGGCGGATCCTCACCACCCGCCACCGCAGCGAACTCGGTCGCATCGATGCCGACGTCCAGGCTGCCGTCGGCCTCCAGAAAATCAACGAACAGCAATCCGAACGAATACTGAGCTTCGAGAGGATCAAGAGAGTTTCTGAATAACTTC
>NZ_KB893711.1 GCF_000374165.1 Parafrankia elaeagni | reverse complement strand
CCCGCCGGCCGAACGCGCCGGTGAACGGCTCGTCGACGAACACCTCGGCGAGGCGGTCCCGCAGCCGCATCGCCAACGTCCCCCGCGGGAACGCCGCCCGCGCGACCGCCACCGTCTGCGCCGGGATCTCCGGCAGCCCCTTCGGCTGCAACGACATGTGCCCCACCTCCCGCGGCCCACGAGGCGACCCGGACCGCACAGGAGATCATGCCGCACCCACGACACCCAGCCGAATTAAGCAGCAGAGTCACAGGTCGCCACAAAGAACCCGGTGCCGCTGCACCAGGCACGGATCGCAGCCTCCCGCCAGGCGACAGCTGCCACGATCACCAGGGTTGCCGGCACCAGTCCGACGAGACCGACCGGCCACGCCGACGGCACGGGGAACGCCACCGCGGGCACCGCCCCGAACAACGCGGACAGCACCCGGTACCGCCACCTGGCCCGCCGGGTCGGCACCAGCCACGCATGCTCGCCCTCGCCGCCGCGGGCTGCCTGGTCAGGAGCCGCGCCGACGGGCACGGGGCGGCCGGTGCCGTTGGCCATATCTCGATGATGCTGCCTGGTCCGGCGACGTGCGCCCGCAGAAGCCGCGCATCAGCCCGGCGGCGCACCAGCCGATCCCCGGGGCGTCCGCGGCGCCGTGGTTGGGTCTCACCATGGCTGATCGTCGCGGCCTGAGCGTTGCGACCCGATGGGAGGTGGTCTGTGATGGTGGACGTCCCCGCCGATCCGACCATGGTGCACCCGGTACCCGGGCAGCCGCGGGTGGTGCTGCTGAAACCGCTGTGCACCTCCCCGCTGATCGACGTCGGCGAGTTCACCTACTACGACGACCCCGACAACCCGACAGCGTTCGAGACCCGCAACGTGCTCTACCACTACGGACCGGAGAAGCTGGTCATCGGCCGGTTCTGCGCACTGGGCGCGGGCGTGCGCTTCATCATGAACGGCGCGAACCACCGCCTGGACGGCCCGTCGACCTTCCCGTTCCCGATCATGGGCGGATCCTGGGCCGACCACTTCGACCTCATCACCGGCCTGCCCGACCGCGGCGACACCGTGGTCGGCAACGACGTCTGGTTCGGCTATCGCACCCTGGTGATGCCCGGCGTCCGCATCGGCCACGGCGCGATCATCGGATCCGGCTCGGTCGTCGTGGACGACGTCCCCGACTACGGCGTGGTCGGCGGCAACCCGGCACGACTCCTCCGCCTCCGCCACAGCGAGGCGGACGTCACCCGCCTCCTGGCGCTGGCCTGGTGGGACTGGCCGATCGAGCACATCACCCGCCACATCCGCACGATCATGGCCGGCACCGTCGACGACCTCGAGGCCGCGGCCCCTCACTGAGACGAGCCGCTCCAAGCCCGGAAGGCGCACAACCACTCCGACCGCGTCGAGCCGACCGACTCGTGACGAGCGACGAGCGACGAGCGACGAGCGACGAGCGACGAGCCCGGCCTACAGCCCTGACTGAGATCGGTCACCGCCAGTTCCTCTCGCCAACGCGAGCCGCTCAGGATCTTCGGTTGGATGCGACGGCCCTTCCGAGCCAGGCGAGCCAGTGAGGAGATCGGCGCCGGCGGGCGCATCAGGATCGTCAAGAGAAAACAACGCCAACCAGAATGTGGATCGCGAGCAGGACCCGGCCCATCTCTCCCGCCGGCCACCGACGGGACGATGAGTGTTCTGCTCGAACACGGATCCGCCGCGGTCCGGAGGCAAGCGAAACCGTGATCGAGCCAGCGCGTCGACCAGGAACTGGACGACATGGACGATCTCGCCGCGAGGTGAAACTGCTGATGGTATGGACCGTCCTATGATGCGTGGCATGCCGAATCTGAGCGTGTCGGTGCGCGAAGCGACCCTGCAGGACGCCCGGACGCAGGCCGAAGCTGCCGGGCTCACTCTGTCGGCCTGGGTCGACAAGACCCTGACCGAGGCCATCTGGACAGCCCGGTTCGCTCGGCAACAGCAGCGCAACGCAGCGCTCGGGATCACCTCCGAGGCCCTCGACGCCGAGTTCTCCCGCCTGGAGGAGTTGCGCCGCCGTACAGCAGGGTGAGGTCTGGGCACGCGCGGACGCGCCAGCCCACGCCCTGATCGTTTCAGCCGACCTGTACAACCGGGCGGGTACGCGCCGGGTCGTGACGTGCCCGGTCATCCCCGGCGAACCCCTGCCACACGACGACTACGCCGCCGACGCCGGGATCACCACTCCGATCAAGGGCACGATCGTGCCCGAACTCGTCGCGTGGATGCCGGTGTCCGGACTGTCTCATCTCCTCGGCCCCGTCCCCGCCGACGCGTGGCAGCGAATCGACCAGATCCTGCGCCGCGGGGAGCTCCGAAGCCATCACGACACTTCAGCGGCGCCAGGAGAGCACCGAGTGTGACCATGAAACGTAGCGCGCAGACCCCGTCCTTCAGGGCGGTGACAGCGCGTCGACTCCGATATCAGGGTGACGGCGGAAAGGTACTCGGCGTCCGTTGGGAAGCAGGAACCTGTATCGCGAGGTACAGGAATCTTCGGCCTTCGGCCCGGAGGGGACGTCAAGAAGCGCATCGTCGCCATGTCGTCGTCACGCAGCGGCGGACGTCTGCGAGCGGGTGCGGGCGTACTCCTGCGGGTCGCGGATCTCCCAGACCGCTTGCCCGATCGCAAGGACGCCGCGGGCTGGAAGCGGGACGTCGCCGATCGTCGGGTTTTCTCCCAGCCGAGCCGGACGGCCGAGGTCTGTACCGTCGAGAGTGGCGGCCGCGTCGTCGATGAGGTACATCCGCTGTGGCATCAAGATACCGGTGTGCCCGCTGGGCATGACGCCGGCCAGTTGCAGCCGGCCGATACCCAGGGTTCTTGCCAGCCGTTCCCGGATGTGCAGCATTGTGGGGGATCGCCACGTGGACAGCGGCAACGTGCCATTGACACTGTTGAGGAACCGCAGCAGCGGTGTCTCCACCGCGGTGAACCGCCAGTCCAGGACCGGCGAGTCCAAGCGCACCCTGAGCGTGGCCGGACCGACCCACTCCAGGTCGAGGCGACCGTGGCCAGTGTGGTCACACGCAGGGCCGTAGTAGCGCGGACAGGCCGTGTCGAGCCGAGGACCATCGACGTAGATCGACCAATGCCCTCCCGGATCGCGATGCCACAGCGTCCGGTAGGGACCGAAATCGTTCTCCGGGAAGACCCGCAGCGCCAGCACATGGCCGGTGTCGAAGGGTAGCCCGAACACCCCCCAACCCTTCACGTGCTCATATCCCGGCCACGGCGCCTGACCCCGAACGGCGGGAAGGTCACCAAGCCGGTGGCGTAGATCCAGCATCTCCCCTCACCTCCTCTGCGTCCAGGCTGGCAGGCCAGACCTCAGCCGGCAAAGGGAATCTGACTATGACGATTTCCGCCCTCGAGGATCTGGCCCTGCTGGAAGTGGGCAACAAGACGGTTGGGCCCGAGTTCAGGGCGCACACCGTGGGGCAGGCATCAGTTCGAAACCGGACGGAACCGAGATCTACCGCTACAGCGAGAAATGCCACGGCGAGGACCAGGCGGGCCGCCCCGGCTACGGCCGCCCGGCCATCCACTTCGACCAGGATGATCGCGGACCGTGCCGGAGCTTCCACCGCTGTGCGGTCACCCCATCAAGCAGCCGCCGGCTTCTACCAGGGCCCCCCAGGAGCTGGGGTCAGGCTCCGGCCGGCACCTTGTCGAGGAAGCCGAGCACCTTGACGATGCGGCCATCGGTGCCGCGCTCGATCACGTCGAATCCGACGACAAGCGGTTCGGCGCCGGCCGGGCCAAGCCCCCAGGCGAAACGGGCCTGGTCGTGGTGGCCGTCGACCGGTCCGGCCAGTGTCATCGTCAGGCCGGGGAACCTGCTCCGCACCGCGCCGATCATCTCGTTGACGGCGTCGTGTCCCTCGGCTGTGGCGATCGGATCGATGTACCGGACATCAGGGGCCAGGATCTTCTCCACGGCTACCCTCCGGGTGGCGGAGTCGGTCTCGTTCCACGCCGCGAGGTAGCTCAGTACCAGAGTCTCGAAGTCGTTCACGGGCGGTCCTCACTCTCAGACACGGTGTCGGGTACGCCGCCGGCGTCGCACGAGGAAGCACGGGCGACCGGGACCCGGGACTCCGGATTCCGTGTGGCGGGCATCGCTGCCGACCCACGAGATCCCGAGCTGTTCCAGCGACGGCGGGCTCGATGCTGCCCGCCGCGGTGCGGCCCGTCGATTACCTGAGAGGTCATGGCCGACCTCCTGGCACGGCCCTTAGGGTCATGACATGGCCCTCCCCCGCACGCACGACCAGCCTGTGGGCGTCTTGCTACGTGGATGGCGGGAACAGCGCCGACTCACCCAGATGGACCTCGCCGAACGCGAGAGCGTCTCGACACGCCACATCAGCTTCGTGGAGAACGGGCGGTCCCGCCCGACAAGCGAAATGATCATTGTGTTGGCCGAACAGCTCGACGTACCGTTGCGGGAACGTAACCAGCTACTGCTGGCCGGGGGCTACGCACCGGCCTATTCGGAGCGCGATCTGACCTCACCGTCAATGTCAGCGGTGAGTGAAGCGATCGATCGGGTGCTCACCGGCCTCGCGCCGCTGCCCGCCGTAGTCGTCGACCGGCGCTGGGAGCTCGTCGCCGCGAACGACGCGATTGTCCTTTTCACCACCGGGGTGGCTCCGTGGCTGTTGGACCCCCCGGTCAACGTGCTCCGACTCAGCCTGCATCCCGATGGCATGGCCCCGCGCATCCTGAACCTGCCCGAATGGAAGGCGCACCTGCTCGATCGGCTGGCACGACAGGCAGAAGCAGCCGGGGATGATGTTCTCCGAGACCTGCACGCCGAACTAAGCGGATACCCCGCACATGCTGGGCACCGCGCCCGGGACCGTGACGCCGACGGCCACCATCGCCAAGCTGCTACGAGCAAGACGACCAACCGGGACAACAGCGATCAGGAACGGGTGGGCTCTCGGGCAGGAATGTGGGCAGCGAACACGATTGTCGTTCCGATGCACTACCAGTCGCCCCGAGGTGAGCTCGCACTCTTCACCGCCACCACAGTGTTCGGTACACCCACCGACGTGACCGTATCGGAGCTCGCGATCGAAACCTTCTACCCGGCAGACCCCGCCAGCGCCGGTCTACTCAACGCATCCCCGCACTCATAGGCGACAGCGGCGAAGGTGAGCGACGGGCTCGGGCAGCCCTCCTGCATGCTCGACAATCGATGTGGCTGGTCTCGATGCGTACGGCTTCGAGACGAGAGCAGGCGGTTCCGGGCCCTGTCCGCCGTGAAGTGCGCACCACACCCCCGCCTCAGCCGGTACCGTCGTTCAATGGACAGGGTCGAGTTCCGATTGGAGACCGAGCCGTTCCCGACCGGCGAGGCACTGACCGTCTGCCCGTATGTGAACGGCGTCGACCTCCGGGAACTCACCCGTGCCGTCGAACTGCTGTCCGCCGAGGCCGACGGCCAGCCCGACCTCGCCAGCAGCTACGCCGGGCTTCGCGACCCGGGCATCCGCTGGCCCAGCCGTCACTTCCTCGGCGAGCCGACCGTGACATGGTCCGGCGACACCGTCCTGCTCGGCTGCGTCTGCGGTGACGCCGGCTGCGGGCCGTTGACGGCGCGTGTCGACATCACCGACGACGCCGTCACCTGGCGCGACTTCCGGACCGGCCACCGCGGCTGGAACCTCGGCGACCTCGGCCCGTTCCGCTTCGACGCACTCGCCTACAGGACCGCGCTTCGGCAGACCTGAAGTGAAGCCGCTGATATCACGGACTTTCACGGGGTCGCGGGCTTAGGAAGGCACCGCGAACGGCGCCCACCCGGCTCCGCCTCCGCGCTTCTCAGAAAACCGGTTGACGGTTCCACTCATCCCCTACACGCTGGGTCGGTGCGAAAAGTGAAAGCACTTTACACCGATGAGACAGTCACGATCTACCAGGCCTACCCTGACAGGATCGCCGATCCAGCGCTCGATGCAGGCACATTCGTCTCTCCGTTCCTACCCGTAAGGATGACCTGGATCAAACCATCATTTCTTTGGATGATGTACCGCTCCGGCTGGGCCACGAAGAAGGACCAGGAACGGGTTCTTGCCGTTAAGATCAGACGCGACGATTTTGTCTGGGCACTTTCTCAAGCATGCCCGAGCTCGTTCGACAGACGAGTTTTCAAGGATCACCAGGAATGGCGATCCGCACTGGCCAGCAGGCCGGTGCGGATCCAGTGGGACCCCGATCGGGATCTTCACCTAAGACCAACGGACTCCCGCGCCGTTCAGGTCGGTCTTGCGGCAGAAGCCAGCCAGCTCTATGTAAGAAACTGGATCAGAAAAATTCGCGACGTGACGCCACTCGCACGCGAGGTTAGATCACTCGTACGAGAGGGTGATCTGCTGGCCGCCCGAACCCGGCTCCCGGCGGAGCGCATCTTCCCCCTGGACCCACACCTCGCCTCACGTATCGGTTCCACCGTAGCTGGCCCGTAAGCGGTAATTCAGCGCATGTGATTAACGGATGAGACACGCAGCCCCGCGCGACACGGATTCGACCGATCTCACGGTCCGGATCTTCAGCATGCCTTCCTACGTGGCAACTACCAGCGTGGACACCGGCTGCGATGATCAGCGATCATACGGAACCGGCGCGTGGGCGGGGCAGGGATCGAACCTGCGGCCACTCGCCTGCGAGGCGACAGAAGGCGAACACTGCACTTGACCTGCATACACACAGGTCACGACGGAGCGTCTACGACACAATCGCGTTGCGTCTAAACGATCTCCATTCGCATGATTCAGAGAGTCCGTCATGATGGAAATCACAGGCGTCGCCGTGCTGCCGAATCTTCCGAATGAGTCACAGAGGATCACCTATTGAGAACGAACGCCCCATCGAGGAGCCCTCGCACCGTCAGGCGACGTCGAGCCATGCACGGAGAGCCTGCCGGATCACCTCGCTGGCATTCGTGTGATCGGCAGCCGCACGACTCGCCAGGGCCGCGCGCAGCTTCGGATCAAGCCGTACCGGCACGACATCCCCTGGCGCCGACCCGATCGGCCGCCGCCCACCTCGGCGCCGCAGGACCTCCACGTCGTAGCCGGCCTCAGCTTCCCCAGCGAGCCGCGCCACGAGATCCTCGGCCATCGGCATCCCACCTGACGTGGGGACACGCCTTGTCTCGTCGGTCATCTCACCCCTCCTTGTCACGGCAGGAGACCCCGGCGCTTCGGACGCATCCGCATCGCGCGGATGATCATTTCAGTGTCATCACCAAGGAGCAGTAGGACGATCTCCAGAAGGTTGCCCGCCCGATCCGGACCCAGCCGAAGCTCCCGCGGTGGGTGGGTTCTCGTCGTCGAGCGCGCAGGCGACCAAGTAGTCCGCATCGGCCGCCCGGTGCCTACGAGCCGACCGGTGGATCTCCACATCCAATTTCGTAATACGAAACCTCGACCTGCGGCCAGACCCCGCCGGCCGGGCTGGCCCCGGAGGCATCGGCCGGCGCCTGGGCACCGTCCACGGCACGTGGCCGAGGGTACCCAGGCGCCGGCCGACCCGACTCTGAACGGAGGCGTCAGATCAGCGTCAGATCAGCGCTCGGGAAGGTCCCGGGCGCGCGCCCGCTCGAGCAGCGCGCTGATGCCGTTCAGGGTCTGGAGATGCTCACGATTCGTAGTGGTCAGGTCGATGGGAGATTCGGTGATCTCCTCCAGCAACTGCAGGAATTCCACCATGGTCAGCGAGTCGAGGACTCCTGTCTCAACGAGGTCCTGGTCCCAGGCGATCGCCTCCGTGGAGTCGGTGAACCGTCCAAGCAGCTCGGTCACCGGACGCATGATTTCGCTGTCAGCCTGTGTCACTGCCGTTCTCCCTGTTCTGCGAAGGATTTCTTTCGCGACAACTACGTGTTTGCGGAATCGGGTGAAAAGGCCCCGGGTGCGGCGAGGTCACGGATCAGCGCGTCTATCAGGTCCCGGGTCACGTGTGGCATGGCGTACAGGTGGGCGTACGGTCGCACCAGCCCGGCAACGCGCGTCGTCTCGCACGACAGCGAGTACCGAGTGACGATCAAGGTGCTGGGGCGACGGAAACGGACCGCGAGGGAGAACGGGCTGCGGGCCACCCACAGGTCCCGCCCCGACTCCGCCTGGAGGTCCCGCAGCCGGTCATGGGCGTAGCGGGCGAGGCGGTCGCACTCGACAGCCGCGCGGATCTGGTCGTCGTAGGAGCGACGGGCGAGATGGTCCCACATGACAAGCGGTGAGAAACCGTTGCGCGATCCGCCGAACGTGGTGTCCGCGGAGCCGATGTACTCCGACTCCGCCGGCGGGAGCATCTGCAGCCTGGTCCGGGTCATGTAGACGCCGCACGGCCAAGGCGTACCCATCCACTTGTGACCGCTGGTCGTGATCGAGTGGATCTGCGGAAGCCGGAAGTCGAACAGCGGCGGGGCCGCCGCCACCAGCCCGGCCTGGTGGGCCATCTGCAGGTAGGGCGCGTACCCGGCCCCGAGGGCGCCGTCCACGTGCACCCAGTAGCCGGTCCGGACGTCCGTGGGGCCGGGCCTGCCGTGATCGACGTGGCGTTCGTCGAGGCCGTGTTCCGCGCAGATGTCGTGCACCATCCGGGCGGCGGACGCGACGTCGTCGTAGGCGCCTTTGAACGCCGAGCCGTAGTTCAGGTTGACGATGACGGGGAATCCGCGGGCAGCAAAGAACCGCACGATCACCGCGAGCCGGTCGACGTCGATCGTGCCGTCTCCGTCTCCGTCACCGTCGCCATCCCCTTTCCCGTCCGCGCCGCCGGCCGAAGGCACCGCCGCCGGCCAGGGGGTTCCGCGACCCAGCGGATTCTCACCGGGAAAACGCCGCTCGCCGAGAGACCGCATGGTGTCGAGGCCCAGCAGCCGGGTCGCCTTCGTCACCGAGTAATGCGTGTCCGCGGAGAAGAGGACGACCGGATGGAAGGAGTCGGAGCCCTGCTCGCGGTGGGCGGCGGCCAGCGTGTTCCGGGCGGTTCCCGGGGCGGACGGGCCCGGGGTCGGGGTCGGGGTCGGGTGCAGCAGCGGGCTTCCGGACAGGTACTCCCGGGCGTTCCACAGCGCGTACAGGTTCCCTTCGCTCGCGCCCATGGTCAGCGTGTAGCCCCAGTACGACTCGGGATCGTCGTCCCGATGCGGCCAGCGGGCGTTCCACAGGGACGCGAAGTAGTCGAGGACCGCCCGTTCGAGGATCTTGGTGTTGTGCGTGACCGAACCCGTCCGATAGGGGTCACCCGCGTTGTTGACGGGCAGGTCCAGGTACGGCGCCAGCCGGTGCTGGTAGTCGAGGTCGCCGTTCAGCTGGAATCCCACCGAGTTCCGGCACTGCCGCTGCAGGTGGGCCCGTAACAGGGACTCCGCCTCGGTGTACTGCTCCTCGGTGAGAGCACAGGCCGGCAGCTGGAACCCGGCGTAGGGAATCCCGGGGACGTCGTCGTAGGTCTCCCGGGGATCGCTGCTCGGCGGCGTCACCGTGGGTGTGCCATCAAGCGTGCGCAGGCCGCTGAACGCCTTCTGCCAGGGGACGTCCGCCGGCCCGAACGGAATGTCGGTGGGAACGGACCTCGCCGGCCCGGTCATGTCTGCTCCTCCGTCTGACGAGGTCACGCCCGGGGGGCCGACGCGTCCCGCCAGAGCGGGTAGAGGGACGGGCCGCCGTCGGGCAGGGTGATCTCGTCGCCGATCGGGCGCATGCCCATCCCCTGCCACAGGTCCCGGTTCCGCGGGGTGGAGGCCTCCGCGTAGATCCCGTGGCCGCCCAGGTGCTCCGTCCGCAGCAGCGTGTGCATGAGGAGGACCGCGCTGCCACTGGCTCCCGACTCGGGGCGGGTCGCGGAGAACATCACGTGGAAGTGCGGCGGCAGGTCCGTCGGGTAGTGCTCGTCCAGGGCTCGCATCAGGGCCACCGCCCGATCGCCGTGGGGTCCGCAGGCCGCGGCCAGGCGCTCGTCGAAGCGTGCCTGCTCGGCACCGTCCAGCGCGGGCTCCCCGGGCGGGGACCAGACCGTCAGCGCCGAGTAACCCGGTGTGGAGCCGACAAGTCCCCGATGGTCGAGCAGCATCCCGGTGACGGTCCGGAAGAATCCCGCGAGCCACCGGTCACGCTCGGCGGACCCGCGCGGGATCACCCAGTCGATGATCGGATCGGCGGCGAAGGCGAGGGTGAGGGTCCGGGTCACAGCGTCCAGGTCCGGTGTGCCGCTCACCTCGAACTGAGTGCGCCGGCGCGCCGAGGTCGGGCCGCCTCCCGGGCTCGTTCCGGTGATCGATGTCGTCATCACGCCTCCTCCTGTGGGGTGCGCCGCAGGGCGCGGGAGCTGTGTTCGCCTGGCCGGCGACGCCTCGACCGGCCGCTGCCCGGGGGCGGCGGCGTCCACGAGAAGAAGTCCCGGGCCGCGGCTGGAACCAACGATGCTTTCGTGCCCTGGCGGAACCCTGACCTCAGCCTGACAGGTGACCGCAAAGCACGCGGCGAATAAAATCGGAAGGTTGCGCGCCATCCACACCCGACCAGGCGAGGTTCCCCGGGAGGCCACAGGGAACGTCTTTGCCGCCGAGGAGCGGAATTTCCGGCAACAGCCGGCCACCTGTTCACGAGTGGACGGACGGACCCGACCGGGCAGCCCGGCAAGAGGATCCCGGCGGCAGTCAGATATCCGGAGATCCGTCTCGACCTTTTTGTGCACCGTGAGGAAACTAACAAGCCCGGAAAGGGTTTCCGGGATACGGCATGGGTGCGCGCGCACCGTCTTATGCTGACCACGTGGCGGCCGAGTGTTGCGCGGTGCGGACGACAGCGGTGCGGACGACAGCGATACGGAGTGGTCGACGCTGCGCCAGGGGGCCGGTGTTTCCGTTTCGAGGATGTCGCGCGGCAGGAGAAGCCTGAGGTGAAGTTCAGGGTGCTCGGGTCCGTGGAGGTCGAGGTCGATGGCAGGGCACACCGGATTCCCGGGGCACGCCAGCGGCTGCTGCTGGCGACACTCCTGGTCAGCGGCCCACATCCGGTGCCCACCAAACTGCTCCAGGCCGAGCTGTGGGGCGAGCTGTGGGACGGAAGTTCACCGCCGACCCTCGAGAACTCGCTGCATGTCACCGTCTCCCGGTTGCGCAGGACACTGAGAAGGATCGGCGGAGGACGGCCTCCCGAGCTGATCACCTGCGCGCGCGGCTACCTGCTCGACGTCGACGCGGACGATCTCGACCTGGCTGTCTTCCGCGCCGGTGTCGCCCGGGCGGGCCCGGGTCATGCGCGGCACCGACCCCGAGCGGGCTCACGGCATCCTGCAGGAGTCGCTGGGGCTGTGGCGGGGGGCTCCACTGCAGAACATCGCCGCCGGCCCGGTCTGCCGCGCCACCGTGCTGCAGCTTGAGGAGGAGTACCTGGCCGCCGTCGAGGACGGTCTGCGGTTCAGCGTCGAGCACCGGGATCCGGCGTACGTCGTCGGCGAGCTGCGGCGGATGAGTTTCACGCACCCATGGCATGAACGTCTCATCGACCTGCTGATGATCTCGCTTTATCGGTGCGGCCGGCAGGCGGAGGCCATCCTGACCTACCACGATGTACGTGAGCGGTTGTCCCGGGAGCTCGGAGTGGAGCCCTCCGCGCTGCTCCGGAACCGTCTGGATGAGATCCTGCACCACGCGCCGTCGCTGGGCTGAACCTCCTCTCAAGAAGATGTCCGATTTCGCGGCCGGCTCCGGTGGGTACAGAGAGCCCCGTCACCCACCGTCAGGACACACGGATGCGGTGCAACAGGTCACAGAACGGTGACATTGACCGACAATCTACGTATGGGACCAGCTGAGACGACCGATCCTGACGAGCCAGCCGCGATCCTGGTCGAGGGGCTCGCCGACTGCGGCCGGATCGTGGAGACCATCCGCGACAAGGGCCCCGTCATCATGGATCTACGCGCCGTTGATACCGCCGAGGCCCAGCGGGTTCGGACTACGTCATCGGCGCGGCCTTCGCACTCCGTGCCGAGGCTTCCAGTCTCGGCGTCGGTGTCTTCCTGGTCGGCGGGCAAAATCTGCCCCCGGAACAGGAACGCCAGCTCCGTCACCGTTGAACCGGGTCCTGACCCTCTCCGCCCAGGACCCACCACAGCCACCGCGGACGTTTTGCAAACGACCAGCTTGTCCGGCCCCAAGGACACCACAGGCGCCCGCCGGAGGCCTAAGCCAGCTCCCCACAAACCCGGATGGACACTCAGTTGCTGTCGGATGAGCGGCATGGGGTCACTCGACGGAAACGAACGCTCCACCCACGAGTCTCGCGCCGTCAGGCGACATCGAGCCAGGCACGGAGGGCCTGCCGGATCACCTCGCTGGCATTCGTGTGATCAGCGGCCGCACGACTCGCCAGCGCCGCACGCAGCTCAGGATCAAGCCGCACCGGCACGACCTCGCCCGGCGCCGACCCGATCGGCCGCCGCCCACCCCGGCGCCGCAGAACCTCGACGTCGTAGCCGGCCTCAGCCTCATCGGCAAGCCGCGCCACGAGCTCGTCGGTCACCGGCACCCCACCTGACATGGGGACACGCCCCGTCTCGTCTGTCACCTCACCCCTCCTCGTCACGGCAGGAGACCCCGGTACTTCGGACGCATACGCATCGCATGAATGATCATTTCGATGCCGTCGCCAAGGAGCAGGACGACGATCTCCAGAAGGTTGCCCGCTCGATCCGGCCCCAGCCGAAGCTCCCGCTGCGGGTTCTCGTCGTCGAGCGCATAGGCGACCAGGTACCTCACAGCGGCGTGGAGGAGGTCGGCGTCGGCCACTCCTGCTTACGCGCCGACCGGTGGACCTCCACATCCACTATCGTAATACGAAACCTTGGCCTGAGGTCGGACCGCTACAGAGCGCTTCGGAACCGGACCAGCTTGCCCCGCCGAGACCAACCGGCACGGATCGGTGAACGGGTCGCCAGCAGCACCCGCCAGAACGCGCCGACGACGCCGGTTCGGCGCGCGATGAGCAAGCGTCGCACGGCGTGCACACCCTGTCGCGTCGAGCACG
Organism: Parafrankia elaeagni; assembly: GCF_000374165.1. Taxonomy (GTDB): domain Bacteria; phylum Actinomycetota; class Actinomycetes; order Frankiales; family Frankiaceae; genus Parafrankia; species Parafrankia elaeagni. The sequence continues at coordinate 153,229 of NZ_KB893711.1, read as the reverse complement.
CGCAGCAGGACGAACGCCTTACCAGGAAGGGTCTTGCGGCATCCCGGCGTGCTGGAACGGGTCAGGCGACAGCCCTACGGCTTACGCGCGACACCGATGACATGCGCGCTCGTTCCGAGCATCGACGGCTCGGTTTCGGTCAGGCGGACCGCCCTGAGCAAATCGGCGGGGTCGACCATCCGCTGTTCCAGGTCCCCCAGCAGCCAGGCGAAACCCTCGACCGCGACAAGGCGAATGTCCCGGAAACCGGCGAGGTCGAGCTCCGCGCGCAGCTCCTCGGGATGGCGAAAATAGGCCCAGAAGCCGCCTTCGGCTGGCTGGGCCGGGTCCTGACTCAGACCGAGACGCAAATTGCGGTCAAAGTCGTCCCAGATCTCGCTGCTTCCCAGCAGACTCTTCTTCGTTGCGTCGAGAACCCAGGCGTGCCGGGCGATGACCTCGACCAGAACATCACCCCCCGGCCGAAGGACCCGGGCCGCCTCACGTAGCGCCGCGAGCCGATCATTCCGCTGGACGAGGTGATAGAGCGGGCCCATCAGCAGCACGGCATCGGCCGTCCGATCGGGCGCAGGAAGACGACAGGCCTCGCCGAGCTCGACTCGAAACGGTGCATGCGGCTGCGACCGGGACCGGGCCTGCGCCATCTCGACATGGCGGGCTACAGGGTCAATGAGAACAACGTCGTAGCCGCGGCCGGCGAGGTACGCGGCGTGGGTACCTGGACCGCCACCCACATCCACGACATGGCCCTGCCCGACCAGGAACCGCGCAAAGATGTCCCAGGTCCGCAACCGGACCAGGTCACCCAAGCCCGGCCGCTACAGACGATCGTCCTCGTCAACCAGCTCATACCGGGCCGCCACTCGGCTGTCGATCTCCACCCGACCCAGTATGGGAAGCCCGCCCACGCCTGGCGATCTGTTTTGGCTGCCCGCCGAGACCACGTCAACAGCCTCATGATCGCGCACTTGAGTGGTGTCTGAGCGCTGTACTCTCCACGCAGACCCAAGGATCGATCTTCACGAGAGTCAGAGCTTCGACGTACCGTCCCCGGGCAGACATAAATGCTGGTCAGAAGCTCGGCCGAAGATCGGCGAACATGCGGAACCAGCGCGTGGGCGCGGCAGGGATCGAACCTGCGACCACTCGCTTGTAAGGCACGGCTCGATCCTTGCGGCGGCGGAACGTGCACAGGTCGCGATGTCCACCGGTGTCCATGGTCGTCCGCCGACGTACGCGGTCGTTGCTACAAGCGCTGCTACACCCGGCCGGGCGTACCGGGGCCCGTTGCGCCCACCGTGGTCACGCCCGAAACGATCCGGGCAACGTCCATCGACGTCCGGTGGCCACATCTTGAGCACATTCCTGTGAATCGTTCGACGAGTCCGAGGGCGCTTCACTCGTACTGGGGTGCCCACGCTGGGGCCTAACCTCTGCCCATTCGACCTCGCTGTCCGCCACTGTTCCATTCTGGTCCCGGAGGGACAGGTGTCCCTGGTCGCGCCATTCGTCCCCGTATTATGATCAATGCCCGGATTGATCAGGGTGGGGGATGCATGGCGCGGGCAGGTCAGTCAACCGTGGGCACCGGCGCACTTGGAGGCGCGGTCGCCGCTGCCATCTCGACGTTCGGAGCCTCGGTCAAGGTGAAGCTGGTCGGCGTCGGCCAGCCGGAAGACCAGCTACGAGGCCCGCTGGAGACAATGCTTGCCAGCGTCGGCGCCGCCCTGGGCCTCACCGTCGTGCCTGTCGGTGAAACACCCCTCACCGAACTTGGCGTCCGTCCCGACTACGCCATACAGGTCAACGGAGCCTTCTGCGGATACATCGAGGTCAAGGCACCAGGCAAGGGAGCCGACCCTACCCGCTGGAAGTCCAGCACCAGGGACTACAAGCAGTGGGAGAAGCTCCGCGCGCTCCCGAACGTGCTCTACACCGACGGCAACGAGTGGGCACTATACCGATCCGGCGAGCTGGCCAGCCCTGTCATACGGCTACCCGGTGACGTGCGCACCTCCGACGCCGCCCTGGTCGCAGACGGCGACGGTGAGCTCGCCACCCTGCTGTCCTCATTCCTGACCTGGGCGCCGATCACGCCAACCACCCTGCGACAGCTCGTCGTCTCCGTCGCAGGCCTGTGCCGCCTGCTCCGCGGCGAGGTCGAGGATGCTCTACGCCGCGAGAAGACCAAGAAGGGGCCGTTCGGCAGGCTCGCGGCCGACTGGCGCGAGCTGCTGTTCCCCGACGCCTCCGACTTCGAGTTCGCGGACGGCTACGCCCAGACGGTGACCTTCGCGCTCCTGCTCGCCCGCGTGGACGGCATCGACTTCGAGGGCCGCAACATCACCGACATCTCGCGGCGCCTTGGCAAGAGCCACTCCCTGATGGGCAAGGCTCTCGACATCCTCACGGACGAGTCGGTCGCCGACCTGACCGTCACCCTTCGGACCCTTGTCCGCGTCGCGGGTGCCGTGAACTGGGACCTGTTCGCCGGCGTAAGTCAGGATCTCTACCTACGGCTCTACGAGGACTTCCTCGAGGAATATGACCCGGAGCTGCGGAAGCAGACTGGCAGCTACTACACACCGAAAGAGATCGTCGACGGCATGGTCCGTCTTACCGACGAGATACTTCGGACCCGGCTCGACCGACCACTCGGTTTCGCCAGCGACGACGTGGTCGTCGTGGATCCCGCAATGGGAACCGGCGCATTCCTGCTGCAGATCATTGAGAGCGCCGCACAGGTGTTCGGCGACGAGGGACCAGGATCGGTCGGCCCCAGACTTCAGCAAATGACCCGCAACCTTGTTGGCCTGGAACGCCAGGTTGGGCCGTTCGCGGTGGCCGAGATGCGGGCCATCGAAGCGTTCCACCGGCATCACGCCGAGCTGCCTGAGGAGGGGATGCGGCTCTACGTCGCAGACACCCTGGAGAACCCGAACAGCCAGAATGCGCACATCTACGCCAGCCTCGAACAAATTGCACGGTCGCACGTTGACGCCAACCGCTTCAAGCGGGAGGACGAGGTCGTCGTCGTGATCGGCAACCCGCCGTACAAGGACAAGTCGCGGGACTCCGGAGGCTGGATCGTGGACCGCGGGGAGACGGTTGCGCCGCTGGACGCCTTCCGTTCGCCCGGCAACGGCCGACTGGAATACGTCCTGTCGAACATGTCGGTCTTCTTCTGGCGGTGGGCTACGTGGAAGGTGTTCGACGCGCACCCCGGCGCCCCCACCGGCGTCGTCGCATTCATCACCCCTGGCAGCTACCTCGCCGGCCCGGGATTCCGCGGCATGCGCGAGTACCTGCGACGCACCGCCGACGAGGGCTGGATCATCGACCTCACGCCGGAGGGCCACCAGCCCGACGTCTCCACTAGGCCGTTCCCGGAGGTACAGCAGCCGCTGGCGATCGGCATCTTCGCCCGCACGTCCCCGCCGGACGACGCCCCGGGCACCGCCCGGCCCCCGGCCAGGCTGTCGTTCCTCGCGCTCCATGGACATCGGGACGTCAAGTTTCAGGAGCTGACCAACCTGACGTTGTCCGACCCGCGCTGGCAGCCCTGCGTTTCGGGATGGGGTGACCCGTTCCTGCCGAGTCGCGGGGAGAGCTGGGAGTCGCTGCCCGCCATGCCAGACCTGATGCCGTGGTCATCGCCCGGCGTGAAGACGGAACGCTCCTGGGTGATCGCCCTAGACAAGACCACGCTGGCCAACCGATGGGCCGCCCTGCTGGAGGGCGACTCCCAGAGCGACCGGGACACGCTCCTCAAAGTCACACGGAACCGCAGTGTGCTGAGCAGGCCCGAGTATCTGCCCGGCTTCGGCCCGGTCGGCGAACGGATGCGCCCCCTGCGCGACGAGCCCGAGGATGCACCCTGCCCGCCCATCCTCCCGTACGGGCATCGGACCCTCGACCGCAAGTACATCGTCGCCGATCACCGGCTGATGTACCCGGCCCGACCCGACCTTTGGGGCGTACGCGGCGGCGAGCAGCTTTTCGTCGCCGAGCAGCACGCCGAACCGATCACGTCCGGCCCCGCGCTCACCTTCAGCGCCTACCTACCGGACATGCACTACTTCAACGGGCGCGGCGGTCGGGCCTTCCCACTTCACCGCGATGGCGACGGGGCTTCCCCGAACGTCGCGCCAGGACTGCTCACCCACCTGACCCAAACCTGGCAGACCGCTGTCTCCGCGAGGGACCTCGTCGCTTACCTGGCCGGTGTCCTCTCCCACTCGGGCTATACCCGCCGCTTCGCCGCCCAGCTCGCCACACCCGGCGTGCGCGTGCCGCTGACCGCCGACCCCGAGTCGTACCGCCGCGCCGCCGACCTGGGGCGGCAGGTGATCTGGCTCCACACCTACGGCGAACGGGCCGTCGACCCCGCCGCCGGTCGTCCAGCCGCAGTGCCTCGCCTGCCCGACGACCGCCGGCCCCTGGTCGTCCACGGCATAACCGGCCCCGAGATGCCGAAGGAGTTCAACTACGACCCGGCGACCGAGACCCTTCACATCGGCACCGGCCAGATCCGCCCAGTCCCACCAGCGGTGTGGGACTACGAACTCTCCGACTGGCAGGTCGTCCGACGCTGGTTGCGGTACCGGCTGGGCATCGGCGGCAAACGATCCTCAGAACTCGACGACATCCGCCCGAAGGCTTGGCTACCGGACTTCACCACCGAACTGCTGAACCTACTCAACATCGTCGGGCGTCTGGTCGACGTGGAGGGCGCCCAGGACGAGCTATTGGGCACGATCGTCGACGGCCCGCTGGTCACGGTCGCCGATCTGCAGGCAGCGGGGGTCCTGCCCTTGTCGGCGTCGGTGCGTGGCCCTCGGATTGGAGGCGTCCAGCAGGACGAACTGTTCGGGAGCTGAACCAGCGCGCCCATTTAGCTCGGCAGAGTTCCGCCGTCTACGTCTGACCTGATCCGAAGCCGGGGGATGCATCGCGTGAGATCTCTACGGTCACGACACGACTGGACGCCCCGCCATAGCGCGTCAGGGGAAGCGGTCGTCATGAAGGTACGGAGATGACCGAGAACACAGCCCTGATTGATGAAGAGGACGGCTCTCGGTGGACAGCCATCGACCCCGAGATCTTCCACGGTGCCGTCGTCCAGGCGGTCAAGCGGATACGGGAAGAGTTTGGCGGCGGACTCCGCGATGCACTGGACATCCTCGTGCGCCGCTACGAGCGACTCCGGCGTGAACGGCCGGATGACTTCACCGTAGACGTCGAATCCTTCGGCTCAGACGTATATACCTGAGCCGGAGCCAAAAACGATCTCGAAGGGTGACCGCTGACAGGCTCGCCGCTGTCAAGCCGGACGGGTCGGGCTGTCCGGAGAGCGAAGCGCCCTGGCACTGTCTCCCGGCAGGGCGCTGGCGTGCCCTCTGCTCGTTTTCGGCTGCCCACCGGCGTGCGCGGTGAAAGTCCGCGGTATCCCGCCCCCGTGCCTCGGCTGGTTCACCACCCCGTGCTGTCGACCGGCGGCACCGCTCCGAACGTCTCGGGTCGTTCTACGCGGTGTGGGGTGCGACGGGCCCGGCGAGCACGGCCGTTCACGGCCGCGCGCAGGCGGTCGCGCGGCGCGGCCCGCACCGCGGCTTGATCTCAAAACGAGAGATTCGGCAACGACACAGCTCTCCACGGTGTCCGGTCCCGGGTGGCGCTTGACACGCCGGTCCTGCCTGAGGCCCGACGACGGTCCGGGTCCGCTGGCTCTGCGCTTCGGCGTACGGGCGGCGAGCGCTCGGCTAGCGTTCTGGTGTGGCGGATGGCAGCGGGGACGGCGTGGACTCCGCGGGTTTCGGGGAGGCTGAGGCGCGGTTGGTGCTGGTCGCTGCCTGTGCCGCGGCCGGCCTTGAGCCTGCGGGCGCTCGGATGCTGCGGCTGGGTGAGCACGCGGTGTTCCGCCTGACCTCCGTGCCGTTGATCGTCCGGGTCGGACGATCGGTTGACTACCTGGGAGCTGCGCGGCAGGAACTCGCTGTGTCCGCCTGGTTGAACTCCTCCGGTGTTCCGACGGTCCGCGCGGCTGAGGTGGATGCGGATCAGCCGTTGATCGTCGATGACCGGGTGGTCGTGTTCTGGCGGACCTCAGGCAGCGGGGACGACTACGGCACGACCGATGAACTCGCGACGACGCTGCGGCGGATGCATGCCCTCGTCCCGCCGGTCGGACTGGTCCTGCCCGCGTTCACCCCTTTCGGGAGATCATCGCGGCGGCTCGACGACGCGGCCCACCTCGACCCGGCCGACCGGAGCTACCTCCTGCACCGGGTCGGGGTCCTGGACGACGCCTACCGGGGCCTGAGGTTCGCGCTACCGCCGGGCCCGATCCACGGGGATGCGAACGTCGGGAACCTGCTGCATGACGACGATGGCACCCCGGTCCTGATCGACCTGGACGGGTTCGCCACCGGCCCGCGGGAATGGGACCTGATCCTGACCGCGATGTACTACGACCTGTACGGCTGGCACTCGGCAGACGAGTACGCCGCGTTCGTCGACGGCTACGGGTTCGACGTCATGTCCTGGGACGGATACCACGTCCTGCGGGACGTACGGGAGACGATGATGGTCGTCTGGATGGCGCAGAACATCGGGAACGACGACCGGACAGCGGCGGAGTTCGCGAAGCGGATGCGGGCGCTGCGGACGGGTGCGAGTCGGCGGGACTGGGCACCGTTCTGACCGCGGCCATCGACTATGCGGCGGCGGTCCAGAGGCGGAATGTCTCGGCCTGCTCGGTGAACTCCCGCGCGATGCTGCTGGTGCCAACCTTCGTCAACCGGGTCCGGAACTCCTGGACGTAGGCGGCGCACCGGGCGGACTTCAACTGCTCGCCGATCTGCAGTGCCTGCAACGCGACCCGGCAGGCCGGTTCCGGGTCGCCGTGGTCCAGGTGGGCATCGGCAAGCACCATGGCGGCGAAGAAGTCGCTGCGCGGGAACGCGCCGTCGGCGTTGGCGCCGACCGAACGGCCTGCCCACGTCCGGGCTCCGGCCGCACGTCCCAGATCACGGAAGCAGTGCCCGAACTCGGCGGACAGCTCGGCCTCGTCGAAGTAGCTGATGAACGCCGGGTCGTCGGTGGGGTTGCGGCGGTTGAACGCGCGCTCGGCCGCGGTCAGGGCGGCGTCGCAGGCGCTCGGGTCGCCGAGACGTGCATAGGCGCGGGCTTCCATGGCGTGGAACTGGGCGGTCAGGGTCGGGGTGGCCACGGCGGCGGTTCCGGTGGCGGCGGCGCGGGCCAGATTCGCGGCGTGCTGGAACTCGCCGAGAAATGATGCCTGGTGGCTCATGGCGGACAGGACGCTGCCGGCGAGCATGCGGTCTCCGCCTGTCTGCGCGACGTGCAGGGCGGGGAGAAAGTACCGCTGGGCCAGACCGTGCAGGCCGCTGTCATAGGCCATCCACGCGGCGAGCAACAACGCTTCGGCCACCGCGGAGTACAGGCGGGGACCCACCTCGGTTGTGTACTGGCCGCGCATCATCGCCTCGACATCGCCTGACAGAAACTGCACGAACGCGGTGCGCGCGTGGCCTCCGCCGTAGCGGTTGTCCAGGTCGGCGAACATGCCGGTGGTGGTCTGCAGCGCTTCGACGTCGGCGATGCCGACCCGCCGCCCGGTGGACGGCTCGCGGGTGGTCCGGTCCGTGGAGTGCAGGAGCCAGTCAAGCGCCGCTTCGGTCCAGATCGCGGGGTCGACCGGCGCGCCGTGTGCCTGCCGCGGCTGCTCCTGGTCGGCCTGCCACAGCCGGACCAGGGCGTCCACTCCGGCATCAACGCTGCGGGAACGGGACGCGGGCACGTCGAGGATGGCTCCACGCCGAGTGGCGGGCTTTCCGGGCTGAATGGCGTCGTCGTCATCGGCAAGGCCCAGCAACGCTCGGGGAATGTCGAGTCCCGAGGCGAACTTCTCGAAGATCTCGATGCTGCTGACGTGGCGCTTCCCGCTGAGGATCGTGCTGATCGCGGGCTGCGGGACGCCGGTCATGGCGGCTATCTGCGGCTGGGATGCCCCGGTCCAACGCCGGTAGATCGCGAGAACAGCACGCATGTCGCGATCGGCAAGTGCCTGGGCCATGTCCGGGCGATCCCAGAGTCCCGGCGGCGCGGTGGGCGTAGGGCTGCGTCGGGGCATGGAGGGCTCCCGTCCGGAAGGTGGCTGCCGGCACGTGGCGGCCTGCGTACCGTGCGCAAGTCTATCCACTCTCGGTATTCGGTCGCATATCTATTCCGGACGGTGGGGGCGCGTCAGCGTACGTCCAGAGCTGTCCCGCTTTCACGTGGACGATCTCCGCGGCGGGTGGCTCCAACGATGACGACGTGGAGGGCGGCCTCATGACGGCGACTACCGGAGCGGTCTGTGGACCGGCGCAGGACGCAGTTCTGTTCGGTGTGGTCAGGTTCGACCAGGACGATTCCAGCCGGGTACGGGACACGGTGATCACGTTCCGGTCGGCGGAGGATGCGGAGGCGTTCGCGCGGGATCGGTGCTGGACGCGGTACCAGGTGTGTCCGCTGCGGTTCTTCGTGGAGGAGAAGCCGGCGGAGCCGGGTGACTGGATGGTGCTCGGCGGGCAACTGGATCACCTGGTGACGCGGCGGGCACGGCGCTACCCGTGAGCCCGGACAATGCCCGTCCGTACCACCCAGACACGATCCGGGATCGGTCGCGTCCGGCGGTGGTGATGTTGCCGTGGGGTGCGGGCACGTGGGCGGTGGTGATCCAGCCGGGGTCGGACCTGGCGGATCTGCACCGGGCGTTGGCGGAGATGCCGGCGGGTCTGGAGTTCCACTCGGTGCACGGTGATGGGGACGTGATCCTCGTGTACCAGGTGCCTGCCGGGCAGGTATCCCGGCGAGACCTGCTGCGGCTGACCGGTTCTGCGCTCGACATCCCCACGGGGTTCCCGGACCGGTCGCGGTGGATCACCCGGGAGGAACAGCAGGCGTACCGGGCGGGGCACGCGGATGCGTTCGAGGCGATCCGGGTCTTCCTGAGCCGTCCCACCGGCGGCACCCCGGACGCGACAGGGCCAGGTTCGGCCGATCCTCGGGGGGTCAACCGAGCCTGACCCTGGGCCTGCGAGGGGCCGGATCTGGTGGCTACCGTGCCACCCGGTCCGGCCCTTTCGCATTTCCGGCCGGCACGACCGAAGCCTCGTTGTGCGGCTCGGTGGGCTGGCGGAGCTGGGCGCCGATGGCGGCAACGCTGCGTTCGATGCGGAGCAGGACGTCCAGGATCTGCTGATCCACGGGCAGGGGCCGTAGCGGCACCTCGTCGGGCTGCCTGCCGAGAAGGACGATCAACAGGTGGTCGTCGGCCCATCCCAATGCGCGGGAGATGGCGGCGAGCGTGGCGTCCTGGGCACGGCGCTTGCCGGTCGGGCGTGCCAGCTCACGCAAGGTCGCCACCGACACCCCGGACGCGGCGGCCAGGGCCTGCTGACTCATACGCTGCTGCCGCATCCGGCCTGTGATCGCCATGCCGACAGCCGGCCAGTCCTCGTGCGTCGACGCATCGCGGATCATCACGGCTCGCCACCCCCGTAGATTGCTTTTCGACAAAGACTAGCCGGCCTTCTGAGGCTGGCGGGAACACTGCCACGGCGACGGGCCCGGTTCTTATATCGAGGCGTTATCCCATGGCGTATATACGCTTGGCGAGCGCTCGTTGAGCGGTGCATGGTGGGTGGCGCCCGACAAACCCCGGACCACCCGGGGGTGGGGCTGACCCTTCGGAGGTTGACCATCCATGGCGGTTCCCCGGCGTATTCCCGTGCGCTTTGAGGACGTGTTCCCGGCGGGTGCTTTCGTGCTCGGTGTGGAACCGGCGAACGACTACGAGAAGGTGAAGGCGAACGCCCCCGACCCGCAGGAGCGGGACCTGAACACCGGTGAGCGGGTCTGGGTCGTGCGGGTCCTCGACCCGGACCCGACAGCCCGGCAGGCGGAACTGAAGGTGAAGGTGCCCGGTGAGGTGCAGCCGGTCCTGCCTGAGGCGATGCCGGGCACGCCGTTCCGGCCAGCGCTGTTCGAGGGGCTGACGGTCACGCCGTGGGTCGACACCAACGGCAAGTACCCCAAGCAGGGCTACGCCCTACGCGCCCTGCGGCTCCAGCAGGTCGGCACGGCACGGCGGACGGGGGCGGCGGCATGACCAGCCACGACAGCCACCCGCGGCGGTCCTCCACCCACCTCGCGCTGCACATCGGCACCGACTGGCACGCGACGTGCCACACCTACCCGAACCGGACGCCGATCCTGTCGGTCGACGCGAGTCTGTCCATGTTCAGCCTGTCCCCGGCCGGCGGCACCGTGACCGCGGATCACCTCCAGTTCGCCCGGACGCTGCGCGACGCGGTGACCATCTACCTCGCCGACTGCGAGCGCATCGCACGCGCCCAGCAGAACGAAAACCCGCCGACGGAAAACGCGGCGTAGCGACTCTTCCGCTTTCCCGGCAACGTTTCCTTTCTTCCCCTCCCCATTTCCGTGGTTTCGTGCGCTCGAAAACAGGTGGTATTGCCATGTCCAGAATCTACGGTGACCAGCGGATACCGCGGATTCCGTCCCGGCCGGACAGGGTCCGGGTCCCGCTATGGATGCTGCTCCTCGCGGTGGCCGGTAAGGGCCTGGTCCTCGGGGCGCGCTGGTGCTGGCGGCACCGGATCGCCGTCCCGGCCGGCCTCGGCGTGCTGGTGTTCGTCCACAGGTTCGGCCTGCCGGGCCTGGCCGGCCTGCTGGTCGGCATGGTGGCGGTGGCGGTGGTGTGGCGGCGGGTACACCCGGTGTCGTTCGGGTGGCTGGCGCGGTGGGTGTGGGGACGGGTCCGGCTGACGGTCGTCTACCGGCGGCGGTGGCGGGCGGCGATGGTGCACACCGACCTGGCGATCCGGGTCCCCACCTCCAACGCCGACCAGGTCACCTTCGACGACTACTACCCCCGCATCCGCTCGATCCGCTCCACACGGGCGGTTGACGTCCTGCGGGTGGAACTGCTGCCCGGCCAGACGCCGCAGCAGTGGGCGGAGCAGGCCGAAGCGCTGCGGCACGTGTTCCGGGCCCGGCGCTGCCAGGTCCAGGCCGAAGAACACCGGTTCGTCCGGCTGCACTTCCACCACCGCGACACCCTCGTCCGCCCCGTCACCCCCGGGGACCTCGACCGACCCCGTCCCGACGGGGCGGACCCGGATCACGGGGAGGATGCCGGGGCCGGGTCGGGTGTGCTGGTGGCGGAGCTGGGCGCGGTCCCGGTGGGCCGTTGTGAGGACGGTTCCCCGTGGACCCTCCCGGTGCGCGGGACGCATGTTCTCGTCGCGGGGGCGACCGGGGCGGGGAAGAGTTCGGTGCTGTGGTCGATCATCCGCGGCCTCGGCCCGGCACTCTGGGCGGGCCTGGCGGAACTGTGGGTCTGTGATCCAAAAGGGGGGATGGAACTCGCCTTCGGGGAACCGCTGTTCACCCGGTTCGCCACCACCACCGGCGAAGTCGCGGATCTCCTCGACGACGCGGTGGGGGTCATGCAACGGCGCACGGCCCGGCTGCGGGGGCGGACCCGGCTGCACACCCCGACCGTGGGTGATCCGCTGATCGTGGTGGTCGTCGACGAAATCGCCTCCCTCACCTCCTATGTCACCGATCGGGAGCTGAAGAAGCGGATCGGCGCGGCGCTGCCGCTGCTGCTGTCCCAGGGCCGTGCGGCCGGCGTCGTGGTCCTGGCCGCGGTCCAGGACCCCCGTAAGGAAGTGCTGCCGTTCCGGGACCTGTTCCCGGTCCGGGTCGCGCTGCGCATGACCGAAACCGAACAGGCCGATCTCGTGCTCGGCTCCGGCGCTCGGGACCGCGGGGCGCGGGCGGAGGAGATCCCGCTGTCGCTGCCCGGGGTCGGCTACGTCCTGGCGGAGGGACAACCCGAACCGGTCCGGGTCCGCGCGACGCACATCGACGACACCGAGATCAGCCGCACCGTCTGGGCCTACCGGCCGTCGACAGCAACCGGCAGCGGTGGGTGGACACCGGACCTCGACGCCTACACCGATCACGGCTCGGGCGATGGGGGCGACCCAGCGGGGTGGGGTGAGGTCGCGTGACCAGTCCGGACCCGACCTCGCCGCTGCCCCTCGTGCCGGTGTGCGCCACCTGCTCCCACCTCTACGTCACCCACCGGCGGGGCCGCTGCCGTGGCACCACCGACACCCACGCCCGGTGCGGCTGCACCCGGTTCACCACCCCCACCGGCCCCGACTGTCCGGACCTCGACGTCACGGAGGACCAGCCCGCGTGACACTCCCTCCCCCTGCCGGCCCTGACCTGGCCGACCCTCTCGACTCCACCACCCGTGACGATCGTGACGATCGGCCCGGCTCGCGGATGGCACGGATGCGGATGCCCCTTGCCCGTGCGGTCGTCGAAGCGGTCGCCGTGGAGAACGGCGTGTGCGTCCGGCCCATGGCCATGCGGCGGACGAACCTCGACACCGGCGAGACCGAGATCATCCCCGTGCCGTGCGGCGCCACCCTCGCCAGCAAATGCCCCACCTGCGCCGAGAAGGCCCGACGGCTGCGGATGGCGCAGTGCAAAGCGGGTTGGCACCTCGACGACGAACCGCTTCCCGACCCGGACCCCCCGTCCGACGACGCGAAGGTTCTTGCCGGGTTCCGTGCGGACCTCGAAGTCGCCCGGCGGGACGCCGAACGCGACAGTGACTCGGCTGGCGTCGCGGAGATCGACGCGCTTATCGGCCAGGTGGACGACGAACTCAACGCACTCGGCGTGCGGGGCAAGGCCGCTTCGGACAACCGGGATCGTCCTCGTCGGGCCCGGTCGACCCGGCGGCGGCAGGACGCGCCCGACCTGCCCCGGCTTCCCGTGGAGAAACGGACGGTCGGCCGGACCTACGAAGCTCCGGACGGGAGGGCCTGGCGGCCGTCGATGTTCCTGACGCTGACCTGCGACACCTACGGCCGGGTGACCTCCGACGGCACGCCCGTGGATCCGGGCTCGTACGACTACCGGCGCGCGGCCCGCGACGCGATCCACTTCCCGAAGCTGATCGACCGCTTCTGGCAGAACCTCCGCCGGGCCGTCGGCTGGGATGTCCAGTACTTCGCCGCGCTCGAACCCCAACGGCGCCTCGCCCCACACCTGCACGCGGCCATCCGCGGCACCGTCCCCCGGGCCCTCCTGCGCCAGGTGGCGGCGGCGACCTACCACCAGATCTGGTGGCCACCCTGCGACCGCCCGGTCTACCCGGACACCGCGCTCCCGGTCTGGGACCCAAACGGCGGGGCCTACCTCGACCCGGACACCGGCCGGCCGCTGCCCACCTGGGATGAGGCTCTCGACGCCATCGGCGAGGACGACGAACCCGCGCACGTCGTCCGCTTCGGCCCGCAACTGCGCGCGGACGGCGTCACCGCGAACTCGGCCCACACCGGCCGGATGATCGGCTACCTGACGAAGTACCTGGTGAAAGGCCTCGACGCCTGCCACGCGGCCACCACCGACGCACAGCGGCGGCACGTCGAACGGCTCGCGGACGCGCTGCGGCACGAACCCTGCTCGCCTACCTGCGCGAACTGGCTGCGCTACGGCGTCCAGCCGAAGAACCCGAAACCGGGCCTCGTCCCCGGCCGCTGCCGCGGCAAGGCGCACCGGCGCGAAACCCTCGGCTTCGGCGGACGGCGCGTCCTGGTCAGCCGCAAGTGGTCCGGCAAGACCCTGACCGACCACAAGCACGACCGGGTCGCGTTCATCCGGGAACAGCTCGAAGCCCTCGGCCACACCGCCACCGGCCCGGCCGCACCCGACACCGACCCGGCACGCACCGCGTGGACGCTGCTCCGGCCCGGCGACCCGGCCGCGCCCCGCCGCGAGCACCTGCTGTTGCAAGCCGTCGCGCAACGCCACGCCTGGCGCGCCCAGCTCGACGCGGCCCGGCGCGCCGCACCCGACGAACTTCCGGCAATCGGACCGCCTGCGGCTCCCGCGCACGCTGCCTGATCTTTCCGCCCTGAACTCGTGGAGAGCACCGTGACCAGCAAGCTTCTGCTGACGGTCGACGAAGCCGCAGACCTGCTCGGCGTCGGCCGTAGCACCGTGTACGACCTGATCCGCGGCCACCGGCTCGAATCCGTCCGCATCGGCCGCTCCCGCCGCGTTCCCCGCGCCGCTGTTCACGCCTACATCGACCGGCTGCGCGGCGACGGAGAAGCGGCATGAACGTCTGGCGGACCGGCGACTCGGCGCGCGGACCCCCGACCGTCCGGACGTTCGGCAAAGCGGCCCCGGCGGGTGCTGGAACACCCGACCGGGACCTGAGACCCCACCCCTGCCTGTGACAGGAGCGAAGCCCTGATGAGCATCTTCTCTTCCGGCAACTTCGGCGCGTGGCGCACCCCCGGCGGAGACTCTCCGCTCGTCGCGACCCACGTGACCCACACCGGCGACCACGAACTGACGATCCGGCCCGGCGCGGACGTCGGCGACCTGGTGGCGATCCTCGCGACGCTGCCCGCGGACGCCTTCTTCACCGAGCATTTCGGCGACGTCGACGCGGTGCTCGTGTTCCGCCAGGTGCCCGGACTTCCGGCAATGGTCCCCGCGAACGGGAAGCCCTCGGCGGATCCGGCGGCGGCAAGCCTCCCCCGTCCGTAGCGGCAATCCCGCCTGCCCCTCCCCCATTTTTCTTCCGTTCTCTGGTGGCGTTCAAAGCTGTCGGGGTGTCGGACGTGTCCAGGGTCGGCCGCAGGCCGATCGCGTAGCGACGCGCAGCGCCCTGGACGCGGCCGGCGCCCCGACAGACCATCCCAACGCCAGAGAACGGAACCCCACCGGCACCGGGCGGCGCGGCCCGACCCCGTGCGCGCCCTCCCCGTTCTTTCGGCAAGGAGAACACCCATGCCCAGCAGCACCAACGGCCCGGCGAACGGCCGGCGCAAGGAACGCACCAAGCGCGCGAACGGCCAGGGCTCGATCTACCAGCGCGCGGACGGCCTGTGGGTCGGCGCGGCCTACGTCCTCATGCCCGACGGCACGAGCAAGCGGCGGCCGGTCTACGGCAAGTCGGAAGAGATCGTCCGCGGCAAGCTCACCGAACTTCAGGCCAACTCCGATCAGGGCATTCCGGCAGAGGCCACCGGATGGACCGTCGAACGGTTTCTGAAGTACTGGCTGGAGCAGACCGTCAAGCCCAACAACAAACCGGCGACCTACCACGGATACGAGATGATGGTCCGCGTCCACATCTGTCCGGCGATCGGCAAGAAGCGACTGAACAGGCTGACCGCGGCAGACGTCCGGCTCTTCGTCCGGCAGATGGAGAACTCCTGCCTGTGCTGCCGGCGCGGGCTCGACACCCGGCGGCGGGCTGAGAACCGGCGGTGCTGCGCGATCGGCCAGTGCTGCCGGTCGCTCCCGTCCCGGCGGCTGGTGCAGCAGGCGCACTCGGTGCTGCGCAACGGCCTGCAGGCGGCCGTCCGCGAGGAACTGATCCGCCGCAACGTCGCGAAGCTCGTCAAGATCACGCCACCGCAGTACGGCATCAACCGCGGCCTGACCGTCGAGCAGGCGCGGGCACTGCTCGACGCGGCGGCCGGCGACCGGCTGTACGCGCTCGTGGTCCTGGCGCTCTTCCTCGGCCTACGCCGCGGGGAACTCCTCGGACTCCAGTGGTCCGACATCGACACCGACCGCGGCACCCTCACGATCCGCCGCACCCTCCAGCGCACCGGCCGCGCGCTCCGCCTGGTGACTCCCAAGACGGACACGTCGTTCCGCACGCTGCCGCTGATCGGCTTCGTCGCCGACGCCCTCACCGAACACCGCACGCTCCAGGACGCCGAACGGGACGCGGCCGGCGACCGCTGGGTGCACACCGATCACGTGTTCACCACGAAGATCGGAACAATGATCGATCCCGGCAACCTGCGCCGAACCTGGGACCCACTCCGTCAGGCGGCCGGCATCGACGAGGTTGTCTTCCATGGCCTGCGCCACACCTGCGTCACGCTGCTCCTGAACCTCGGCGTCCCACCCCACACCGTCCGCGAGATAGCCGGCCACTCCGCCATCGAAGTCACCATGACGATCTACGCCCACTCCTCGATGGCCGAGAAGCGCACCGCCCTGGCCCGACTCGACGATCACCTGATCGGCAACTGATCCACGACCCCCCCGACGGGCGGCCACCGTGCGCGTTGCTACACCCGTTGCTACAAACGGCCCGATTTCCCGACCCCAGAGGCGCCGCAGGCGCCCCGTCGGGGGGTCTCGGGGGGTCACCCCCCGGCAGACATTACGGCTGCGCCGCAGGCGATCGCAAGATCGACAAGCACGCGGAACCAGCGCGTGGGCGCGGCAGGGATCGAACCTGCGACCACTCGCTTGTAAGGCGAGCGCTCTCCCGCTGAGCTACGCGCCCGGGATGGTGCCAGCCTACGCAACACAGGGCCAGCACCAGCGACATCTTGCAGCTCGCGCGGCTCCCCTCCGCATCAGGAGGTTCACCGTGCCAGGAGGCAACGTTAGCGGATGATCGCGAGCTGTGGGTCAGGAGACGGGACGAGGCCTGCCGAACATACGGCTGAGGGCCGCGTCGACATCCGCTGCCAGGTCGCTGGAACGCGCCGCCGGCTCGGCGGAACGATCTGCGGGCGGCGGCGCATCCGCCGGAGGTTCTCCGGCGGCTTCGTTGCCCTTCTGGGCGTCTGCCGCGCTCGGATCCACTACTCGCGAGTCCGCCGGGGTGGCATCGGCCGGGCGGGCAGTGGCGGGCTGCGGCGGATTGGCCGCAGGCGGCCCGGACGCCTCCGGAGCCGGCGGAGGGGAGGCAGGGGCCGGCTCCTTGCGCGCCCCGCAGTCGCGGCAGAGGACTGTTCCGAGGGCCTTGGCGAGGCGGGTGGAGGCACACCGGTCGCAGCGGTCGAGGACCGTGTCCCATTCCGGGGCGGGGCGGCAGGTCGGGCAGACCAGGACCTGCTCGCCGTTGACGACCACACGGTGCCAGGGGCTCGTTCCCCGGACCGGGTCGGTCTGACGAGAGCTGCAGCGGAAACACGGCATGAGGTTCACCGTCCTCGGAGTCCGGCGGGGCACGTGGCCGCATCCGACCTCGCGGGGCTCCCGCACGGGCCCCGCACTGGGCCCGCGGGCCCAGTGCGGTTTCCGTGCGGGAGCCCGACGGAGCAGGATGACCCGCCCGCCGGCTCGTCGGAGCTACAGCGAGGCGAGAGCCTTGAGGTACTCGGCCTGGTCGCGTGCGTCCGGAATGTTGTTGACGACCTTCCAGCGCACCTTGCCCTCCTTGTCGATGATGAAGGTCCCGCGCAGGGAGATGCCCTTCTCCTCGTTGAAGACTCCGTAGGCCTTGGCCACCTCGCCGTGCGGCCAGAAGTCGGCGAGCAGGGGGAACTCGTAGCCCTGCTGGTCGGCCCACACCTTGTGAGCGAAGGCGGAGTCGACGGAGATGGCCAGCACCTGCACGTCGTCGTTCTGGAAGGAGCCCAGGTCGTCCCGGACGGAGCACAGCTCGCCCTGGCAGACGCCGGTGAAGGTCAGCGGGTAGAAAAGGAGCACGACGTTACGGCGGCCCCGGAAGTCTGACAGGGTGACAACCTCGTTGTTCTGGTCCTTCAACGAGAAGTCAGGGGCGACGGCTCCGACGTCGACGGTCACGAGCTCTTCCTCTCGATTGCGGTTAGGTTGCGCGTCCTGGGGTGCTGCTCGACCTCACAGTCTTCGCGACCTGTCGGGTCTCTCCGCCAGCATGCCACCGTGGGAGGCAGCCTTGGCGCCCGCCCGCTGCCGGTGTGCCGGATCCGGGACGTCCGCGCTGCCCTGCCGGCAGCGCCCACCAGTGCGCAGGTCTGGCCGTCCAACGCGGCAGCTCCAGGTCGGTGGGGTGGACCCGCCGCGACGGGGCCCGTGGGCTGCCAGGGCACGAGGGCTTCCCAGAGGCCACATCGACGCACACAACGGCCGATCTGCAGGTTGCCGCACAACCCGGTCCGGGGACACCGATGCGGCCGGGCGAGGTCCGATCGAGGAGGACGGCCAGCCGGTCAGGGGCGGAGAGGCCCACCCACAGGGCTCGAATCCGAAGGGTATCGGGGCAGATACGGAACGCGCATTTCCGGTCAAGGATCCGACAGAAAGGCGCGGGAGCGGGTTTCTGTGACTCCGGTGCCCTAGTCTGACCGGGCAACGGCCACGGTGAACAATCGGGCCGACCAACACGGAAGACAACTGGCACGGAATGCACGTCCGGCCGGTGATCTGGCCTGTGGCCCTGGGGGTCATGGGCGAGTCCGCGGGATGGCTGTCGGTCGCCCACGGACGCCGACAGCAGGGAGGTCGTGACCACCTTGACCAATCAGATGCCACCCCCCAGCCCGCCCGGCTGGGGACCCGGCGGCCAGGGAGGCCCCGGCGGGCCACCGCCTGGGCAGGGCGGCACCTTCGGTTCGTTCCCCGGCGGCCAGCCTGGGCCCGGACCCGGCGGCCCGAGTGGCCCTGGCGGGTACTACGGGGCGGGCGCGCCCGGGCCGGGCGGTCATCCCGCTCCCCCGTATCCGTCGGGCGGAGAGGGTCCGTACCCCCCGCAGCCATACCCCGGCAACCAGACCTATCCGGTACCCCCGGGATACGGACCACCGCCGGTCGGTGCCTCCCCGGTCGGCGCCGGAGTTCTCGGCAAGCGGCGCAACCCGTTCGCGGTCTGGCTCGGTCTCCCGATCATCACGCTGGGCATCTACAGCCTGGTGTGGGTCTACAAGACCAACAAGGAGCTCGCGGCCTACAACCCGCGCATCAAGGTCAATCCGACGCTGTCTGTCCTGGCATTTCTTATTGGTTGGGTTCTGATTGTTCCGCCGTTTGTGGCGACCTGGCGGCTCGGCACGCGGACCCGCGACGCGCAGCGTGCGGCCGGGGTACCGGAGATCAGCCCGGGGCTGGCCATGGTGCTGTGGCTCATCGGCGGTGGCGCTCTCTACCTCCAGTTCGAGATCAACCGGATCTGGAGCCGCTACCCCGGCGCGGTGGAAGGCCAGCAGGTACCGCTGAGCTTCTGAGCCTGTCAACGGCAGAGTCGTCGATCTGTCCGGTGTGACTTCAGCGCTTCGGGAAGCCCCGGGAGGCTTCAGGAGCGATCCCCGGAGTGCTGAAGACCGCGGCGGCCGGCCGTGCCGCAGAGGCCGTGCGGGAGCTCCGCGCGCGGAACGCGCCGTGCCCGCGCCGTCTCGCTGCCGACCGAGCCCGGGCCACGGCGGACATCCATGAGTTCCGCGGGATCCGTGGACGCCTGACCTCACCCGGGCGGGCGAGCCACAACCCGGCCGGACAGCCGATCATCCCGTCTGGCTGGCCCGTAGGAGGCGTTGCCGCTCAGGCCCCGACTCCGCTCTGCCCACCGGCTGGTGGCCCGACGGGTCGCCAAGGCTCGGAGCGAGCGCAGGGGGCGCCCGCGGCCGCTCGCCAGTCGGCTCTAACGGAGGGCCTGAGCCCTACGCCCCTACGACGGGCAGCTGGCGCCGCCGCCCTCCTCGACACCAGACCGCGCGACCAGACCGCGCGCTCACGGCGCCGCACCACCAGGGCCCGGGGCACGCCAGAGCGGATGGCGACGCCGCCGTCGCCATCCCCGGCTGGATGCCAGGCGCTCTCAGCGGTGGCGGACCCGCTGCGACTTGGGCGCTGCCAGCCGCATTCCGGCCCATTCGGCCGCGACGCTGACCGTGCTGGTCTGGACCAGGCCCGCGGTGGGCACGGCGTCGAGGACGTCGCTGGGTTCGACATGGCCCTCGCGACCCGCCTTGGGGGTGAGCAGCCAGATCACGCCTTCCTCGGACAACTGTCTGCGCGCGTCGATGAGGGCGTTGGCAAGATCGCCGTCGTCCTCGCGCCACCAGAGGAGGACGACGTCGATCACGTCGTCGGAGTCCTCCGGAACGAGCTCGGTGCCACTCGCCGTGATGACCGCGTCAAGCAGGTCCTGGGCGATGTCGTCGTCCTCGTTGAGCGACTGGACCAATGTGCCGGCCGCGACTCCCAGACGTTCCGCACGGCGCTGACCCTCGGCGTTCGCCGCGGTCGGACTCACCCTCCGATACCTCCTGCTCGTCTACACGACACCTCGCGGTGGCGAGGCGCCCCGGTCGTGGGCGGACCGGTCGACGACGATCCGCTCTCGCGCCCCGCCGTGGGCCTAGTCCACCGGACCATCCGGTGGGTGCGCAAGTGCCACGCCGGGGGTTGTGGACAAGCAGGGGGATGCCGGCCGTTCCACAACGATCTCCGCTGACACAATCTCGCTACCGTCAGGCCGTTCCGTCAACCCGTGTCGGCAAACCCACCGACATGATGTCACCATCGGCCCAACCTGCGGGTATGTGATGTCCGACCTCTCGGAACCCGTCCGTCCGGCCAGAGGGCTGCCATCAGGCACGACCGGGGCCGCAGCTGTAGCGGCCCGCCACCGGCGGCCGCAGACGGCGGGCCGTCAGCCAGAGAGAAAGGACAACCGGACAGTTCGTTCGAAGTTGTCCACATTCAGGTCGACCAGGGCCACCGACTGCCAGGTGCCGAGGGCGAGCTGGCCGTCCAGGACGGGCACCGTCAGCGAAGGTGGCACGATGGCCGGCATCACGTGTGATCTGCCGTGTCCTCGCGAGCCGTGTGCGTGTCGCCAGCGGTCGTCGGCGGGCAGCAGGGTGGCCAGGGCGGCGAGGAGGTCCTCGTCGCTGCCGGCACCGAGCTCGATGATCGCCACCCCGGCGGTCGCGTGCGGGACGAAGACGGACAGCAGCCCGTCTCCGCGCCCGGCGGCGAACTCCGCGGCCGCGGCCGTGAGGTCGACGATCCGGTCCTGACGTCCGGTGTGCACCGTCATCGTGGTCGTCTCCACGGCGATGTCCTCTCCTTCGCTGCGCGCGTTCGCAGTGCGCGTCCGCTGTGTGGTCTCCCACGCGATCCCCCAATCCAAGGGTGTTTCTTTCGCGTAGTCCGACCGGTCGGATATGTCACACCGGTTGCGCGATAGGCGCACGACGGCATGTCCCCGGCCGGCTCCCCGGATCGGCTCGACGCACACGGTCCGGAGTCGGGCACCGGTCCGGAGCATCCACGACCAGCGACCCCGGACCGGCCCACTCCCATCAGATACGACGCAACGTCGCCACCTCTCGACAGATGGTCATATCGCGGATGTTGATCAGGTGATATGAGGTCACGACGATGCAGTTTTGCTACCGCTCGGTAGGCAGGGCGTGCGTGACGGCCGTGTCGAGACGGAGCACGATAGTGAGAGGGCATCGGCGCAGGAGCTACGGAGAGCAGGAGTTTGGCGTGGCGCAGGACACAACGCGGAAGTTCTCGGTGATCACCGACGGGCTCCCGAGCCAGTTGCCGGACATCGATCCGTCCGAAACCAGCGAATGGCTCGAGTCCCTCGACGCCGTCATCGAGGAGTCCGGGCGGGGCCGGGCACGGTTCCTCATGCTCAAACTCCTCGAGCGTGCACGAGAGAAGGCCGTCGGTGTACCCGGCCTGACCAGTACGGACTTCCTCAACACGATCCCGCCCGAGCGGGAGCCCTGGTTCCCGGGCGACGAACACGTGGAGCGGCGCATCCGCGCCTACATCCGGTGGAACGCCGCCATCATGGTGAGCCGCGCAAACCGGCCCGAATACAACGTCGGCGGCCACATCGCGACATATGCGTCGAGCGCCAGCCTGTACGAGGTCGGCTTCAACCACTTCTTCCGCGGCAAGGATCACCTGACCTCCTCACCCGGCAGCGACTCCGGCGACCAGATCTTCATCCAGGGTCACGCCTCGCCCGGCATCTACGCGCGGGCGTTCCTCGAGGGCCGCCTCACCGAGGCGCAGCTGGACGCGTTCCGCCGCGAGGGCGAGCCGGGCGGGCTGTCGTCCTACCCGCACCCGCGCCTGATGCCGGAGTTCTGGGAGTTCCCCACGGTGTCGATGGGGCTGGGCCCGATCGACGCGATCTACCAGGCACGCTTCAACCGCTACCTGCTCAACCGCCAGATCAAGGACACCTCCCGCAGCAAGGTGTGGGCCTTCCTCGGCGACGGCGAGATGGACGAGCCCGAGTCGATCGGCGCGCTCGGCGTCGCCGCCCGCGAGGAGCTCGACAACCTCATCTTCGTGGTCAACTGCAACCTGCAGCGGCTGGACGGCCCGGTCCGCGGCAACGGCAAGATCATGCAGGAGCTGGAGTCGCTGTTCCGGGGCGCCGGCTGGAACGTCATCAAGGTCGTCTGGGGCCGCGACTGGGACCCCCTGCTCGCCAAGGACACCGACGGCGTCCTCGTCCACCGGATGAACACGACTCCGGACGGGCAGTTCCAGACGTACTCGACGTCGTCGGGCGACTACATCCGGGAGCACTTCTTCGGTTCGGACGCCCGCCTGCGCCGCATGGTCGCCGACCTCGGCGACGACGACCTGCGCAAGCTCTCCCGCGGCGGCCACGACTACCGCAAGCTCTACGCGGCCTACAAGGCGGCCACCGAGCACACCGGCCAGCCCACGGTGATCCTCGCCCACACGATCAAGGGCTGGACACTGGGCAAGGACTTCGAGGGCCGCAACGCCACGCACCAGATGAAGAAGCTCTCGAAGGCGGAGCTGAAGGAGCTGCGCGACCGTCTCTACCTCGAGATCCCGGACTCCGCCCTCGACGGGAACCTGCCCCCGTACTACCGCCCGAGCGCGGACTCCGAGGAGATCCAGTACATGCGGGAGCGCCGGGCCACGCTCGGCGGGTCGATCCCCCGCCGAGTGATGCGCGCCCGCCCACTCGCGCAGCCGCCGAAGTCCATCTTCGACGAGCTGCGGCGTGGTTCGGGCAAGCAGCCGGTGGCGACCACGATGGCCTTCGTCCGGCTGCTCAAGGACCTGATGAAGACCAAGGAGATGGGCACCCGCTTCGTGCCCGTCATCCCGGACGAGGCACGCACGTTCGGGATGGACGCGATGTTCCCCACGGCGAAGATCTACTCGCCGCACGGGCAGCGCTACGAGGCCGTGGACCGGGAGCTGCTGCTGTCCTACCGGGAGTCCGAGACCGGGCAGATGCTGCACGAGGGCATCAGCGAGGCCGGGTCGATGGGCTCGGTGATCGCTGCCGCCTCCGCGTACGCCACGCACGGCCAGCACATGATCCCGGTCTACGTCTTCTACTCGATGTTCGGTTTCCAGCGGACCGGCGACCAGATGTGGGCCCTGGGCGACCAGCTCGGCCGGGGGTTCCTCCTCGGTGCCACCGCGGGGCGCACCACGCTCAACGGTGAGGGCCTGCAGCACCAGGACGGGCACTCCCTGCTGCTCGCGTCCACGAACCCCGCCTGCGTCTCCTACGACCCGGCGTTCGCCTTCGAGATCTCGCACATCGTCCGGGACGCGCTCGACCGGATGTACGGCGAGCGGGACGAGAACGTCTTCTACTACCTGACCGTCTACAACGAGCCGGTCCCCCAGCCGGCCGAGCCGGCGGGGCTCGACCCGGCACAGATCCTGGCCGGTATGTACCGCTTCCGCACCGCGGACGCCCTCACCGGCGGCGACGAGGGGTCGGCCGGCGCGCCGAGCGACACGTCCACGCCACGGGCACAGCTGCTCGCCAGCGGCACGGGGATGCGGTGGGCGTTGTCCGCCCAGGAGATGCTGGCCGCCGACTACGGGGTCGCCGCCGACGTGTGGTCGGTGACGTCCTGGAACGAGCTGCGCCGGGAGGCGCTCGGCTGCGAACGACACAACCTGCTCCGCCCCGAGGAGCCGGCCGCGGTGCCGTATGTCAGCCAGATCCTCGCCGGGGCGCCGGGCCCGGTCGTCGCGGTCTCCGACTGGATGCGGGCCGTGCCGGACCAGATCTCCCGGTGGGTGCCGCAGGTCTACACCTCACTGGGCACGGACGGTTTCGGCCGGTCCGACACCCGGGCCGCGCTGCGGCGTCACTTCAACGTCGACGCCGAGTCGGTCGTCGTCGCGACCCTGGAGGCGCTGGCCCGTTCGGGCGAGGTCGAGCAGGCCGTGGTGGACGACGCGATCCGCCGCTACGGACTGCGCAAGGACGGCGCGGGTGAGGTCACGGTCGACGCCGCAGTGGAGGACGACGAGCCGGCCGTCGCCGGCTGACAACACACTCTCCGGCCGTCATCCACCCGAACACACCCGTCATACGCCCGCCGCGGGAGCGCGGCGGGCGCGTGACGGGCACGCCCGTGGGGGGGTGACGGCACTCCCTGCCGGTACCGGGCCGCTTCCTCACCGCGACCGCCCGCGGCACGGTCGCCCTCGTGCGGAGGACCGATCTCGACCCCGGGTGGTGACCCCGGCCGGTTGCGGCATGGGGCCACGACCCACTCGGCACCTTCCGGCACGCAGCGTAACCAAACACGTTCACCACGCTCCGCATTCACCGTGCTCCCGTCGTACACCGGCTAGCATCTGCACACCAACGATGCCACCAGCCCGGCGCTCCCTGTGACAAGCTGTCACCGACAATCGGTTCCGGATCGTCACCGGCGACACTATTGTCTCGGGAGTGACATCTACGGCCAACGGCCACGCGACGCAGTCACGCGTGAGCCGGCGGTCCGCGAGAAGCCGCGGGGCCTGCCCCGCGGTGCAGTGCCAGCCGCGCCACGGCACCGCCCTCACCGAGGGCAGGTGACCGGCCGGCGCGTGGTGCCCCCTGTGTCCGGTGCACCCGCGCGGTTCAACGCCGGCTCAGACACATCGCGGCCCGGTCGCCACGAGATCAAGGAGGAGCACGTGTCGCGTGTCCCGAGGAGCACCGGTCCGGTCGCCTTTCCGGGGGCCACCCGCCAGCCGGGCCGGCAGGCATGATCCTCCGGGCTCGCCGCATCGATCGGCTCGAGGAGCACCCGAACCTCCGCGGGATCCTCGGCATCCTCGCCCAGCTGGTGCACACCACGGACAGCGAGCTGGTGTCGCTCGCCGCGATGTGGCGTAACTCCGGCCAGCTCGCCTCCGCCCGGGACAAGGCCCTCGCGCCGGACTCTCCGCTCGTCGTGGAGGTCCTCGCCGCCTTCGACGCGCTCTCCGCGATCTACGCCGACGATCTGGCCGGCGCGGAGTTCGTCACCCTCGATCCCGCGATCACCTCCACCGCGCTGCGGGCGATGCGCGACGCACTCGCGGGTGCCTACGCCAAGCCGATCCTCAACCGCTCGGAGTACACCGCCCTCCTGCGGCCCTGGCGGACGGTCTACCCCCGGGTCCGTTCGCACGAACCTGATCTGGGGCCGGCGGCCGCCGATGTGAAGCGGGTCCTGGCGACCCTGCCGCGGCTGGCCCGCCGCTGCCACGACCCGGCCAGCCTCGAGGTGTTCGACGGCCTGCTGACGACCGTCCTCACCCGGGACGACGAGGCCCACCAGGTGGCGATGGAGCGGGCCTTCGACAGCGCCGTCCTGACCGGCCGGCGGCGGGTGTGGACCCTGGTCCGCCGCAGTGCCGCCGAGGGCTTCTGGCGGCTGTGCCCGGCGTGCCGCCGGCTGGCGACCGCCCCCGACTCGCTGTCGGACGAGCGGGTGATGGAGCTCTGCGCCGACCTGGCCTGCGCGCTGCTCGTCGAGGACCTGCTCGACCCACAGGTCTTCGCCCAGCTCACCACCCCGCTGCGGGCACTGATACCGCTTCAGGGCGCCTCAGGAGGCTGACGGCAGGCCCCTGGGCCCGCCGGGGCCCCCGCCTGCCGTCAGGCCGGCCGGTAGACCACCAGGCGGGCCGTGCTGGTGGTGACCGCGATCCGGCGGATGCCCTCCGAGACCTCGCCGTCGCTCGCGAACGGCAGCGGCGCGGCCTGACTGGACGAGATCCGCACCCGCTCCACCGTGCGCTGCTCGTAAACACGCGACCGGCCGAGCCGCCCCGTCAGGACGGCGCCGACGAGCCGCAGCCGGGCCAGCGGAGCGTCCGCGTCGACCACCCGCAGGTCGAGCAGGCTCTCGTCGAGACGGGTCCGGTAGGTCGGAGCGAAGCCGTCGGGCAGGTAGCGGCCGTTACCGACGAAGATCAGCCATACCCGCCGGGCCTCCCCGTCGATCTCCGCCTCGAAGGGCGAGTCGTTCCAGAGAACCCAGCTCAGCGCGAGCAGCATCGCCGGCCACTTGCCGATGCGGCGTTCGAACCGTTCCCGGACCCGCACCATGTCCGGGTAGCCGCCGAGGCTCGCCGTGTTCACGAAGACCCGGCCGAAACGGGCCCCGCCGGCCCCGAGCCCGTCCACCTGGCCCAGGTCCATCGCGACGGCGGTGCCTTCCCGCACCGCCTTGACGGTGTCCCCCGGCCCGGCCAGGCCGATGTCGGCGGCGAAGTGGTTCAGAGTGCCGGCGGGGAACACCGCGAGCGGCAGGCCCCGGGCGAGCGCCACCGAGGCGGCGGCGCTGATCGTGCCGTCACCGCCGGCGACCCCGAGCACCCGGCTGTGCCCGGCGACGCGATCGAGGGCGGCGCCGACGTCCTCGCCGGGGCCGACCTCGACGACCTGGGCGCCCGGCAGGTCGGCCCGCAGGACGGCGACGAGGTCGTCGTGGTGGCCTGCCCCGGAGCGGGAGTTGACGACCACACCGAGACCCGTCCCGTCCGGCAGCTCGGGAGCCCAGGCCGACGCCGGCCTGGCCCGGGCCGGGGTCCAGGGGCGCCGCGGCATGATCTTCGTGGTGAGCAGGCCGGCGCCGACCCCCAGCGCGGCGCCGGCCATCACGTCACCCGGGTAGTGGACACCCACGTAGACCCGCGAGAACGCGACAGCCGACGCCAGCGCGGCGACCGGCAGCGCGACACCGGGCGAGTCCAGCGCGACACCGGTGGCGAAGGCCGCGGCGGACGCCGCATGCCCCGACGGGAACGAGAAGGTCGTCAGGTCACGGCCGAGCCGGCGCAGCGGCGGGATGCCGTGGGTGGGCGGCCGGTCCCGGCGGAACAGCAGCTTGGCGGGACCGTTGGCGGCGGCGCTGGCGATTCCGAGTGCCATGAGGCCGCGCATCGCGGCCGGGCGCCGGCGGCCCTTCGACGCGCCCAGCGCACCCGCCACACCCCACCAGAGCAGCCCGTGGTCGGCGGCGTGGGAGAGCCGGGGCAGCAGCGGGTCGACCAGGGGCCGGGCACCCGCGATCGAGGAGAACATCGCGCGGTCGACGGCGGTGCAGGCCCGCACGAACCGCCGGGCGAGCTCGACGTCGTGCCGCATCAGGAACCGTGCGACGCCGGCGGTCGCTGACGTGTCGCGCGGCGAAACGGGGACACGGTCGAGCAGGAGCGGGAGGTCCTCGCGAAGACGCGGGACGCGGTCGCGAAGAGAGGGTCGCGGAATCCGTCGCGGGGACGTCACGCCGGAACCGTACCCGTTTGCCCGGTACAAACCGACCTTCCGCGCTGCGGCGGACCCACCGGCGGTCCGACGACGCCGCCGGACCAGCCCGCGCCGGACCAGCCTGGACCGGATCAGCCTGGACCGGCGCAGGTCAGACCGGTGTCGGTGTGGCCGCGGCCGAACGCCGCGGCGCGGGGGGCCGCGGGACGCATCCCGGTCGCGGCAGGGGCCGCCGGGGCTCCACCGTGCGGCCGGTGGGCAGGATCTCCCCGGTGTCCTCGAAGAGGATCACACCGTTGCAGAGGAGGCTCCAGCCCTGGTCGCAGTGCCGGTTGGTGACCACCGCCGCGTCGTGATCGGCGCTGTCCGCAGCCGGGCACGGCGGGTCGTGAGGGCACCGCCGACGTCCGGCGGAAGGAGCGGAGGAGGGGTCGCCGGACGGCTCTCCGCCCAGCGCTGGCGCCGGCGTGACCGGGGCCTGGTCGAAAACACTTCCTTGGTGCACGAGCACCAGAGGCTACGCCTCTCCGTTAGGCGCGTCACACGGGGGCGCCTGTGGGCCCACCGGCGTGTCACAGCCCAGGAGCCCGTAGAGGCTCCGGGGTGGCCGCCCGTTGCGCCCGGGTGTATCTCGGCGTGGCCGCCACCGACGGCGATCGCTCGCCGCCGCGGCACATCGGTAGATTGCAGCCCGACGCCGAGCGTTCGGCCTGCCTGGACCGCAGGATTGGTCCGGACGAGGACTGCACGCCACGCCGGGTGAAAGCCACAACGGACGAAGGCCGCTCAGTTCCCCACGTGCCCACCTCGACCAGCCGGGGAAACCAGGCCGGCGCGGGGTCGGGCCACGGGTCCGGCCGCCGTCCTGTCTGCTCCAGGCCTGTGGGGGGTCACGCATGGTGAACGACTGGCGTACCGCCGGCGTCGTTGGCACGAGCACTGACGACGCAGGCTCCGGCAGCACGGGCTCCGGCAGCACGGGCTCCGCCGCCACGCTCCCGCAGGCCGTCGGCTGGCCGGAGGTCTCCGTCGTCATGCCGTGTCTCAACGAGGCCGGGTCCGTCGGCATCTGCGTCGGCAAGGCGCTGGCGGGTCTGTCCGCGGCCGGGGTCGCCGGTGAGGTCGTCGTCGTGGACAACGGGTCGACGGACGGGTCGGCCGCCATCGCGACGGCGGCCGGCGCGCGGGTCGTGGCCGAGTCCAGGCGCGGCTACGGCAACGCCTATCTGGCCGGTTTCGCGGCCGCGCGGGGTCGTTTCCTGGTCATGGGCGACGCGGACGACACCTACGACTTCGCCGATCTCGGCGCCCTGCTCGCGCCGCTGCGCGCCGGCCAGGCCGACTACGTGCTGGGCTCCCGGTTCGCCGGGGAGATTCTCCCCGGGGCGATGCCGTGGCTGCACCGGTACGTGGGCAACCCGGTCCTGACCGGCATCCTCAACCGGCTGTTCGACGTCCGCTCGTCCGACGCCCATTCGGGCATGCGCGCCTTCACGACGGACGCCTACCGGCGGATGCAGCTGCGCTGCGAGGGCATGGAACTGGCCTCCGAGCTCGTCATCGCCGCCGGGCGGGCCGATCTGCGGATCGAGGAGGTGCCGATCACCTACCATCCGCGGGTCGGCGCCTCCAAGCTTCACTCGCTGCGCGACGGCTGGCGCCACCTGCGGTTCATGCTGCTGCTGGCGCCGCGTCACCTCTTCGTGCTGCCCGGCCTCGTCCTGCTGGGATTGGGCGCCGTCGGCCAGCTGGCGCTCCTGCCCGGTTCGCTGGATCTCGGGTTTCACCGCCTTGACCTGCATTTTTCGGTGCTGTTCGCCCTGTTCACCATCCTCGGCTGGCAGCTGGTGCTGCTCGGCGTGTTCGCGGACGTCCACAACCATGCGGCGGGGTGGCAGGAACGCCGCCGTTGGCCGCTGACGTCCATTCACCGGCGTTTCACCCTGGAACGCGGGCTCGCACTCGGCGCCGTCCTGTTCACCGCCGGTCTGGCGATCGACGGCTTCGTCCTGGCGCGGTGGCTCGCGAACGCGATGGGGCCGCTCAACGAGCTGCGACCGGCCTTGTTGGCGATGTCCCTGATGGTGCTCGGGGCGCAGACGGCCTTCGGCTCGTTCTTCCTGCGGCTGGTGACCGCGGGGCCGAGCGGCGGGCACGGCCGCTCCGGCTGGACGCCAGGGGCCGCGGCGGCAGCCACTGGCGCGGCACCCACCTGCGGGTCCTCCTGGCCCGTGGGCGGCAGTGCCACCCCCGGCACCGATCAGGCCACGGAAGGCGACGCCGCGACGCCCGGCCGGCCCCGGCCGGGGGCGGCGGCGGTGCCAGACGAGACCGCCTCTCCGGCCGGAGAGGCGGCCGCCCGAGGCCAGAGCGGCGGCCGGAGCGGCGCGGATGCTCCGGCCCCCGCGGGGCCGCCGGGCACCCCGCTCGGAATTCCCGCGCACCAGCACTGACGACGCGGATCGGTGAACAACGTGATCCACACACACAATCGGGGGCCCGAAGGGGACCATTCGGACAATTTCCGGGATGGATCGTGGACCATGGTTCCTGTGAAGGCACCAGGACAGGCCGGCGCCTCCGGCTCACTCGCGGCTCCCGAGGCTCCCGGCGGCATCGGGCGGCCCGACGACCATGCGCACCCGGCGGCCGGGGGACCCGTGAGTCTCGCCGGGACGCACCGTGCCCGGCCGGATCAGGTACCCGGAAGGGCGGGGCGCGCCGAGCCCTCCGATGCGCCGGCGCCGGGTCCCGCCGCGACTGCCCCGGGATCCGGGCGCGCGGCCCGTTCCCGGGGCCCCGGGAAGGTGGCGGAGACGGACCGGGCGCGTTCCGCCGACGGACGGTCCTCCTTCCTCGTCCGGCATGCCATGTTCGGAGTCCTGCTGGTGGTCGGCGTGGCGCTGCGCCTCGCCGCCGTTGTCGGCTTCCGGCCGGCATTCGAGTTCAGCGGCGACTCATACGCCTACATCCGGTTGTCCGAGCTGTCAGAACCCGACCCGATGCGCCCGGCGGGCTATCCGGCGTTCCTGCGGGTGCTGGTCGAGGCCGGTGCGGACCTGTGGGTCGTGCCCGTCGTGCAGCACCTGCTGGGACTCCTGCTGGCGACCGCCCTCTACGCGCTGCTCGTCCACCGCCGGGTCGCGGCCCCGATCGCCGCGGTCGCCGCGGCTCCGCTCCTGCTCGACGCCTACCAGGTGGTCATCGAGCACTTCGTGATGGCCGAGACGGTCTTCGCGGCCCTCCTCGTCGCCGCCATCGTTGCTCTGATGTGGTCCAAACGCCCGTCGGTCTGGGCACTCGCCCTCGCCGGCCTGCTCCTCGGCGCCTCCGGCCTGGTGCGCACGATCGGCGTGGCGCTCGGCCTGCTCGCCTTCGGCTACGTCGTCGCGCGACGGCTCGGCTGGCTGCGGGTCTCGGTGTTCGGCGTCTTCCTCGCGGCCCCGCTGATCGCCTACGCCTCCTGGTTCAGCACCGCGCACGGCAGCTTCGGACTGACCGGCGGTGACGCCGCCTGGTTGTACGGGCGGGTCGCCCCCATCGCCGACTGCACGAAACTCGACCTGCGGCCCGAGCAGCTCGCCCTGTGCTCACCGCATCCGGTCGGCGAACGACCCGACCCGAGCTACTACGTCTGGGATCGCAACAGCCCCGCCAACCGGCTCGGCGTCTCCGCCGCCGAACGGGAGGAACTACTCAGGGACTTCGCCCGGCAGGTCATCACCGCGCAGCCCACCGACTACCTGAACACGGTCGGCACGGACATCGCGCACTTCTTCCGGCCCGGGCGCCCCGTCGGACCCCAGGACTGGCCCGACGCCACCTGGCGGTTCCCCACCGACAACGAACCCCGGTACCTGCACAACAGCGAGCCACTGCTGGGCCTGCAGGGCGAGGCCGACCGGCCCGCGCGCACCTTCGAGGAGCCGTGGGCCGGCGTCCTGCGTTCGTACCAGACCCGCGGCTACACCCCGGGCCCCGCGCTGGCTGCCGCCGCCGGGCTGGGCCTGCTGGCCTGTCTGGCCGCGCTGCCGCGCATCGTCCCCGCCGGCCTGCGCGGCGGGGACGGGCGCGCACGGTGGCACGACCTGACCTCCGAGCGCCGCCGGACCGGCCTGGACTGCCTGTTCCTGGTCGCGGCGGGCGCGGCGGTGGTCGTGATCCCCGCCGCGACCGTCTGCTTCGACTACCGGTACATGCTGCCGCTGCTGTTCCTGCTGCCGCCGGCAGCGGCCCTCGCGACGCGCCAGGGCCAGCTGCTGGTCCTGGCCTGGCGCGAACGCCGCACCGCCGCGGAGACGCCGTGGCGCCTGTCGCCGGGTACCGCGCCCGACGACCGCGCCACCCCCGATGCGCCGTTCCGCCTTGATGATCCGTTCCCGCCCGCGGGAACGTCGCCGGCAGCCGGCTCCGCCGGCTGGCCCGGTACGGTCCGCCCCCCCGGCCCACCCGGCCCACCCGGCCCACCCGCCGCCGGCGCGGCCGGCGCGGCCGGCTCCTTCGACGCCGACCCGCCGACGATTCCCGGGGAGCCGGTCGACGACCACCCCACCGAGCCGCCGGTCGAGACCGGGCCGCCGGCTCCCCCACCCGCCTCCGGTACCCGTCCCACCTCCAGTACCCGTTCCGGCCCGGGCGCACGTTCTGGTCCCGGGCCGCAGCAGCCGGAGGTACGTCCGCGTGCCCGCCGGACCCCGGCGGGCACGGGCGGCCCTGCGGCGGGTGTGGGGCCCGCCGGGCTGCCGAAGCGGCCTCCCGGCGTCACCTACGAGGCCAGGGAACGCCGTCGCCGGCCGGCCGGCGACGGCACCTCCGGCCAGGGCCCGACGGCCCCCGTGCCCGCCCGGCCGACACGGCCCCCGGTGAGTCGCGGCCCGGATGCCCGGATGCCGACGCCGGCCGCCCGGCCGTCCACACCCGAGACCCGTTCCGGCGGGAGCGCCGAGCGGGCGAGGCCCCGCCGATCCCCCGGGGCAGCCGGGAGCCAGCCGCCCGGCCGGCAGGACGGCTGGGATCAGCCCACCACGCCCCGGGACGACAGCGGAGGCGGAGAACAGCCGGCAGCGGGCGGCCAGCCGGCATCCGGCTGACACCGGCTCAGTACCAGGCGAGGAGGCGCGGGCCCTCGATCCGCGGGCACGCGTCGACGACCACGTCCAGGCCAGCCTCACGGGCCCTGGCCTGGGCGGCCTCGTCGCGGACGCCGAGCTGCGTCCACACCGCGCCCGCGCCGATCTTCACCGCCTCGTCGATCACCGGGCCCACCAGGTCGGACCGGACGAACAGGTCCACCACGTCGACCGGGAAAGGGATGTCGCGCAGCGTCGGATAGCCCTGTTCACCGTCGATGACCGGTGCCGACGGATGGACCGGGATCGTCCGCCTGCCGTGCCGGCGCAGGTAGGCGGCGACGCCGTGGGCCGCACGCGCGGTGTTCTCCGACAGCCCGACCACTGCCCAGACCCTGGTGTCGGCGAGGACCCTGCGGACGACCTCGTCCGTGTTCTCCGTCATGGACGGTGTCAACCCGCCGCCGCGTGCGGGCAATCCCGGACGGGCGGCCGGAACGGCCGGTGTCGCGCTGTCAGGCCGGCCGCGGCGGGGCGGGCCGCAGCAGGGCGGGGCGGCGCCCGGCGGCGGCCAGCACGATCTCGGGAGTGAGATCGGCGACCCGGTCGACCTGTGCGGAGGCCAGGGCGAGCGCCTCGGGGCCAGGCGGGAAGTGCTCGTTCGGGACGGCGACGACCACGATGCCGGCCGCGGCGGCGGCGCGCAGCCCGTTGGCCGAGTCCTCCACCGCGACCGCCGCACCCGCGGGCACGCCGAGCCGCCGGACGGCCTCCAGGTACACGTCCGGGGCCGGCTTGCCCCGGGGCACCTCTTCGGAGGAGATGGTGTGCCGGAACTCGCGGCGCAGGCCGGACCGGTCCAGAACCAGGTCGATGAGCACCCGTGGCGACGAGCTCGCCAGGCCGAGCGGCCAGTGCGCGGCCATGGCCCGCACCGCCGCGACGGCACCGGGCAGCAGCGGCGGATCGTCACCGTAGCGAGCGGCGACGCGGCCGCGGACCTCGGCCGCGATCTCCTCGGCGCTGTCACCGGCGCCCAGCTCAACCAGGTAGCCGGACCACTCCGCGGTCGACATCCCCATCATCCGGGCGGTGCTGTCGTCGGCCCAACGCCCGCCTCGCTCGGCGACGAAGGCCTGGCGCACCTCGTCCCAGACCTGCTCCGAATCGAGCAGCACCCCGTCGAGATCGAAGATGACGGCGGCGACCTGTCCGACCCCGGATGCGGGTGTGGGTGTGGGAGAAGCGGCTGGTGGTGCGGGAGGGGTCACCGGCCCATCCTTCCCGCTCCTGTTCCGGGCGGCGGCCCCGGCTGCCGGAAAGCTCACCGCCGGGCAGGCGGCCGGCCGTCAGTCCGTCCCGGCACGAAGCGATACGATCAAGGGATGCACAACGCGCGTCGCGGTCAACGGCCGGCCCCCGGCCGGCCGGCCGCCCCGTCCGTCTCCTGTCACCGCCCGGCGGGCGGTCCCCGCCGGTGAGCGACAAGCACGAGGTGACACTCTCCGCCTCGGCCGAACGAGATCTGGCAAAGCTTCCTGAGCTCCTCGGCGCCGAGGTGCGCCGGTTCCTCGACGGCCCGCTGCGCAACGATCCCCGCAAGGCCGGCGCACCGCTCGTGGGTGAGCAGCAGGTCGGAATGTTCGAAGCCGCGGCGCGCGGCTGGCGGATGCTCTACCGGGTGGACGCGAACACCCGGACGGTCCGGGTGATGCTCGTCGGCCGGCGACAGAACGCTCCCCGCCTGCCCTTCGGCGGTGGCGGCCCTCCGCGGCGGTGACGCGCCGGCCGAACGAACCCGCAGCTGCCCGGCCGACACGTCCCGTCAGGCGTCAGGCGTCAGGCGACGTTCACACCGAAGTCGAGGGCGATGCCCCGCAGGCCCGACGCATACCCCTGGCCCACAGCCCGGAACTTCCACTCGTTGCCATAGCGGTACAGCTCACCGAAGATCATGGCCGTCTCGGTGGACGCATCCTCGGTGAGGTCGTAGCGGGCGACCTCGGCGCCGGTGGTCGCGTCGGAGACCCGGATGAAGGCGTTGCGCACCTGCCCGAAGGTCTGCCGCCGCGCGTCGGCGTCGTAGATGGACACGGCGAAGATGACCTTGGTCGCCTGCGGCGCCAGGAGGCGCAGGTCAACGGTGATCTGCTCGTCGTCCCCGCCGCCGCCGCCGACGAGGTTGTCGCCGAGATGGGTGACGGCGCCGTCCGGGCTGACCAGGTTGTTGAAGAAGACGAAGTGGCTGTCCGACAGCACGCGCCCCGCGTCACCCACCACGATGGCGGAGGCGTCGAGGTCGTACGGCGCTCCCGTGGTCTGCCGGACCTGCCAGCCGAGACCGACGGTCACGGCGGTGAGGTTCGGCGCGACCTTGGTGAGCGACACGTTGGCGCCTTTGGACAGCGACACCGAATTCATGCCGGAAGCCTAGCCCGCGCCGCGCCGGTCGCGCAGCCCCGCCCAGCCGATTTCGATCGTCGACCGGGCCCGGCCACGCCAGATGTCGGTGTGGCCCACCGCGGCGGACCACACCGGCCCGCGAGGTGCGGGAACGACCCCGGCTAGGGTCCTCGAAGTGGAGATCCGCCAGCCGCCAGTCCCGGCGCCTGCCGACTCGGGGATGATCCGGCGGCGCAAGGCCCTGGCGCTCACCCAGCCGCTGCACGACCTGGACACCCGCAAGTCCTATCTGGACGGCGGTGACTTCGAGGTCTACGCGATGGCCGAGCTCGCCCTGCATGCCATCGACCTGGTCACGGTCGCGATGGACTTCGACCGCGGGGCAGACCACGAGCAGGTGCTGCGCAGGCTCGTGCCGCTGACCGCCGCCCAGGCACCCGAGCGGTCACGCGCCGAGCACGAGCGGGTCGCGCGCTGGGTGCTGAGCAATCTGATCAACGTGGGCAGCGTGGACCGCGGCTTCGACGTCATCTACGGCACCTACCGGCCGGACGGGCGGTACGTGCGGCGGCGGTTCGACTTCAAGCTTCTCGTCGAGCTGACGGACGCGGGCGGGGAGCTTTACCTGCGCGCCACCGACGAAGCGGTGACCGTGCTGATCGGCGCTCTGGACACGGATGTGACCTCGGCGCAGATCGCCGCGGAGGTGACGCTCGACAACCTCATCCGCCGGGGCAGGCTGGCGGATGCCAGATCTGCGGCGGAGGCGGCGCGGTACCGCACGGTCCAGTACGCGGAGCAGCTACGCCGGCAGCTCGATGCGACCCGGCGCAACATTCTTGCCGTCGACTGGCTGCGCACCGTTCCGGCTCTGCTCGACGAGGCACTTGGCCACGTGGAGCAGCGCTACCGTCACGAGAACGCGATCCTGACCCACATCCGCCGCTACCGCGACGCCGCGGATGACGCGGACCACAAACGACAGGCCGCCGAGCTCGTCGCCATCGTGACGGACTGCATCCGCCGCCACACCCAGCTGCAGGCCCGCCTCCTGGAGGCCGGCGCGGTCTTCCGAGCCGAGCAGGACCGCCAGCAGTTCGCGGACGCCCCCTCCCGCGACGGAGTGGACCTCTACACGCAGGTCCTCATGCCCGTCCTCACGCTGCCCGGCGTGACGGCCCTGCGCCCGGCGATGGCCTTCTTCCCCGGAGCGGTTGGCGCCCGCACGCCGCGCGCGATGCGCCTGGTCGACCTGGTCGGCGGGCTCCTGGCTCCGCCCGTGGAGCAGGAGCCGCTCGGGCCGCCGGTCACCGAGACGGATCTCGTCCCGCTGCGGGAGCCGGAGAGGTACGACGACGAGACGTGGGCGCTGGCGACGGTGATCATGGACATTCCGCCGGAGTCGCCGCGGCGGCTCTCGGAACTGCTGGAACAGGCCAGGGTCTCCGGCGGGCCGGATGTCGCGGAGCTGGTGGCGCTGCTCTCCGTGCACGCGCTGAGCCCGCAGATCTCCACCGCCGCCCGCCAGGGAGACACCGTCGTGACCGTCGCCTGCGCCGACGGGACCGACCTTGACGACCCCTGGTTCGGCGGGGCGGACCTCCTCGTCGGCCGGGTCGGCATCACCGCCGCCCAGGCTGCCCCCGCCGACGTGACAGACATGACCGACGTGACCGACGACGCGGTATCAGCGCATGATCTCAGCCGGACCGTCGCATGATCTCTCTCGACCAGGAATCCGCGCCGCCCGATCCCGGTTCCGGCCCTGGCCCTGGCCCTGGCCCTGATCCTCGCCCGAACTCGAACCCGAGCGAAAGCCGCGAGAGCCGGCCCGAGCGCGGCGTGCGCCAGCGGCATGACGACGCCTACGACGCGGGGCGGCTCATCGCCTACGGCCTGCGCCCCAAGCTGGTGCCGGCGCGGGACACGCGGTACGCCGAACTGGTCCGACGCTATCTGCGGGACGAGGAGTTCGCCGCGCTCACCCGGGCCACGGCCGCCGGGCTCGGGCTGGTCGTGCTGGACGTGGCCGAACGCGCCGGACTGGTTGCGGGCGGCGCCGAGGAGTCGGTGTTCACCGTCCGCATGAGCGACTACGCCCGGCGGGCGGGCGGCGAGCACCGGTCGGCCGAGCGGCTGCTGCACGCGATCGGTCAGCTCGCCGTCGCCGCACTTGCCTTCCCCCGGCCGGCCGACCTTCTCGACGACACCTATGTCGGACGGGTCAGCGTCGACGGCGTGGACGCGTTCGTCCGTGAGGCCTGCCGGCTGCTGGACGAACGGGTCTGCGCCGATCCTGGCGCCGAGCTCGACCCACGCGGGGCCGGCGACGACCGGACGCTGGAGGCGGCATGGCGGCTGTACGCACGCCGCCCGGCGGCCGGAACGACCAGGGACACCCGCCGCCTGGCCGGTTCGACCACCGGGATCGTCGCCCGGGCGATGGGGTTCCTCGCCGAATCCGGCTGCCTGGTGCCCGTCAGTGACCAGGCCGGCGGCACCTTCCGCACCACGGCGCGGTATCAGATCCAGGTGCGTGAGCTCGCCGCCGACGCCGCCCTGGAGGAGCTCCTCGGCCTCGGCGTGGTGACGGTGAGCGACGGTTCCGGAGGAGTTCGGGTTCTCGCCGGCGCACCCGTCCTGCCCGGTACCGACGCGGTGGGAGGCGGACCGGCCGGTTCCGGCCAGCAGGCCGGAACGCAGGCGGGCACCGAGGCGACCGCACCGGATCACGCGGCGGGCCGACCACAGGGTCCGGAGGTGGGCGATGTTTGAGCTGTCCAAGGTTCGGCTCCATGCGATCGGGCCGCCTGGCGCGCGGTTCGGCGACGTCCTGCTCGATTTCTCCGGGGTTGGTGCTCCGGTGACCGGCCATCGCCAGCATGGGCTCTTCGCCGCGGACACCGGCCGTTCCGCTGGCGACAGCGACGTTCAGGACACAGCCACATCCCGGAACGGCAGCCCGAACGGCAGCCCGCCTGCCAGCCGCAACGCCCCAGCCACCGGCAACCGCCCGCCCGCCCCCGATCCCGATCCCGATCCCGGCTTCGCACCCGGTCCCAGCCCCGACCGCGGCAGCCCCGACCGCGGCAGCCCCGACCGCGGCAGCCCGGACGGGAGCGTCGCCGTCCGGCCGTCGCCGGCCTCGGTGCTGTTCCTGGAGAACGGCGGCGGCAAGAGCGTCCTGATGAAACTGATCTTCTCGGTCGTGCTGCCCGGGCGCCGCCAGGTGGTGGGTACGTCGAACGGCCGCGTCCTCGACAACTTCGTGTTGTCCCGGGACTGCGGGCATGTGATCTGCGAGTGGCAGCATGCCGTCACCGGCGAGCGGGTCGTCACCGGCAAGGCGAGCGAGTGGCGCGGCAGGCCCGGCGGGGATTCGTCCCGTCTCGCCGAGGCCTGGTACGCGTTCCGGCCCGGCCCGCGAATGGACATCACGAACCTTCCGCTGGTCCAGGACGGCCGGTTGGTCACGTTCACCGGCTTCCGCTCCCGGCTGACGGACGCCGGGGCGGGCGACCCCGCGCTGGCACTTGTCTGGGAGACGAGTCAGAGCGCCTGGAGCGAGCATCTCGACGCGCTGGGGCTGGATCCGGAGCTGTTCCGCTATCAGCGGGCGATGAACGCGGGCGAGGGCGAGGCGGCCGAGGCGTTCGCCTTCAGCAGCGACGAGCAGTTCGTCGACTTCCTGCTCCGCGCGGTGACGCCGCCGGAGGACCCGGCGGGTGTCGCCGACGTCGTCGACGGCTACGCGGCCAAGCTCGCCGCGCGGGCGGCGCTGGACGCCGAGCGCGAGTTCGTCGCCGGCGCGCTGGAACGGCTCACACCGCTGGTGGAGACCGTCCGCGCGCGCGGGGCGTCGGACGCCCGGCTGCGGGCGCTGCGCGGGGCGGTCCGCCTTGCCGCGGCCGGCGTCGACGCGACGATCGACCTGGCGGATGCCGGGGCGCTGACGCTGGGCACCCGCGGTGAGCGGGCCCGGGCCGCCGTCGACGCGGCCGAGCAGGCCCGGTCGCGGGCGGCGGACGACGAGTCGGCCGCGCGGCTGCGGGTGGCCGAGCTGCGCCTGGCCGAGGCCGAGGCGACCCGCGACGCGCTGGTCGGACGGCACGCCGCCGTCACCGAGGAACTGGACGCCTGGCGGGCGGCGGAGGACGTCCTGCGGCTCGCGGCGGCGTCCGGTGAGGCCGCGCGGCTCACCCGGCTGGTGGCGGACGCCGAGTCGCGGTCCGCTCCGGCTCTGACCGAGCGGGACGCCGCCGCGCGGGAGCTGGTGGCCGGGCTGGCCCGGCTCACCGCCGCGGCCCGGGCGGAGGAGTCCCGTGCCCGGGCGGGTGCGGCGGCGCACGACCTTGCCGCCGAGTCGGCGGCGGCTGCTGACCGGGTCGCCGCGGACGCGGCGGCGACCGCCCGGGCAGGCGCCGCCGCCCTGCGTGACCGGCGGGAGCGCACCGCCCGGGAGGTGGCCGACGCGGTGCGGGCCGGGCTGCTCGCCGAGGCCGGCGACCCGGGTCAGGTGGCGACCGAGGCCGCTGCGGCCATCCGCCGCGCGGACGACGCCCGGGCCGCTGTCCAGGAGGCGCTCGCCGCCGCCACCCGCTCCACCGACCGTGAGCAGGCGCAGGACCTCGCACGGGCCGCCGAGCGTGGCCTGGATGCCGCGGGCGGCGAGCTGACCAGGCTGACCGCCGAACTGGACGCGGCGCTGGCAGCCGCCGGCGCGCTCACCGCGGACGGTCGGGTCGCGGCCCTGCTCGGGCTGACCACGGATGACGGCGACCGGGTGGCCGACCTGGACCGGGTGGCCGACCTGGATGTCGACGCCGAAGCGGCGCTGGACGCCCTGGCCGCCGCGGTCCGGGCGGCCGAGGAGCGCCAGCTGGCGCTGTCCGTCGACACCGAGGCGGATCTGCGCGTCCTCAACGCGCTCGGTGACGGTGACCTGCGCCCCGCGCGGGCCGCGGTCTGCGCGGTGCTGGAAGCGCTCGCGCGGGCCGGGATCCCGGCGGTCTCCGGCTGGCACCATCTCGCCCACCAGGTCGACGAGAACGCACGGGACCAGGTGCTACGGGCCCGCCCCGACCTGGTCGACGGGGTTGTCCTGCCCCCCGGCTGGGACGTCGGCACCGCCCGCGAGGTGGTGGCGCGGGCGCGGCTGCTGCCCGACTGCGCGGTGGTCGTCGGCGCCGCGGAACTGCTGGCATCTCCGCACCCGCGCCCGGCCGAGGCCGCCGGCACGTCCGGCGAGGGTGCGGAGCAGGCTTTTCTCATCCCGCCGAATCCCGCGTTGTACGACGTCGCCGCGGCCGCCGCCGAGCGAGCGGCGATCCGGCGCCGGCACGACGAACGCAGTGCGCAGGCCGCCGAGCTGAGCGCCCGGGCCCGCGGCGACCGCGAACTCGCCGCGGGCATCGCCGGCTGGCGACGGGCCCACCCGCCCGGATGGGTGCCGGCGCTGCGTGACGCGGTGCGCGCGGCCCGCGGCGCGGCGGACGTAGCCGCGGATGCCCTGGCCGACGCCCGGGCGCGGGTTGCCGAGGCCACGCGCGCGGCGGAGCTCGCCGTGGCCGAGATCGACCGGCTACGCGCCGCCGAGCAGGAGCGCTCCGCGCGGGCCGCTGCCCTGGACCGCCTCGCACGGGTCGTGGGTGAGTCCGCGGGGCTGGGCGAGGAGATCGCCCGTCTGGAGGCGGTTGCGGCCGAGCAGTCCGCCGAGGCCGAGCGCCAGCGGGGCCGCGCCGCGGCCTCCCGCCAGGCGGCGCAGGAGGCTCTGCGTCGTGCCGATGACGCCGCCCGCAACGCCCAGGCGGCGCTGGCCGAGTCCGCGCTGGTGATGGGCGCCGGTGATCTGACGGCGGAACCTGCCGGCCTGTCGGTGCAGGAGACCGGTCTGTCGGTGCAGGAGGCCGGCCCGCCGGTGCAGGTGCCGATGCTGCGGGCGGCGTACGAGGCGGCCGAGCGGGTCTACGCCCAGGTGGAGGTCGGTGCGGACCTGCGCGGCGAGCTCGACCGGGCGCGGCGGGCGGAGGCGGCGGCGCGCGGCGGTGTCGACGGGCTGCCGGTGGCCGTCCGCGACCGGTGCGCCGCCCTGCTCGCCGGGCCGAGCGGCGGTGACACCGCGTCGCGGGCGGCCGCCCAGGCCGCCGCCCGGCGCGTCGCGGCCGATCTCGGGCGCGAGCTGGACACGGCGCGCGAACGGCTCGGCGGGCTGCGCCAGGAGATGCACCACATGGCGGGCCGGGTACGCGCCTCCGGCGCACGTCCGCTCGCGCCGGGTGAGGGCCCGCCGACTCTCGACGAGGCGCTGGACTGGCAGGGGACCCGGCGCGAGGCCCGTCACCGCGCCGAGGAGGGTGTCCGGGCCGCCCAGGCGGCGTTCGAGGACCTTGCCCGGGACACCGCAGACCACGAGCGGGAGCGGCAGGCGTTCCGGACGGCCGCCGGCTCGCTGGCGGACCTCCTCGCCGACGCGGAGACGGAAGGCACGGCTGGCAGCGACGAGGGCGCCCCGCGGGACGCGGGCCCGGTCGCCGAGCCGTTCGCCGGTGACGCCGCCGCGGCCGCCGCGATGGCCCGTGAGCTGCGGTCCACCTGGCGGCAGGCGGTGGCCGCGCACGGGGAGGCCGCCAGCCGGGTCCGGGCGGCGGCGGACGCCGTCGCGTCCTGGGCGGCGAGCGGCCGGTTCGAGTCGGTGCGCTCACCGGCCCGCCGGCAGATGGTGCGGGCCGGACGGGACGCCGTCGCCGCCCACGCCGAGGACTGGGCCGCCGCCCTGGCACCGCGGCTGCGCAGTCTGGACGACGACCTGGCCCACATCGGCCGTAACAGGGCCGCCATCGTCGCCCGGCTGGAGGGGATGGTGCGCGCGGCGCTCGGCACCCTGCGCTCGGCGCAGCGGCTGTCACGCCTGCCCGACGAGCTCGGCGACTGGTCAGGGCAGGAGTTCCTGCGGATCAGCTTCGCCGAGCCCGAGCCGGTCGCGTTGACGGAGGCCCTCGGCGAGGTCGTCGACGCCGCCGCGCAGGGCTCGACGTCCTCGACAGCCTCGACGTCCTCGACAGCCGGCGGGCGGCGGGACGGGATGACCCTGCTCCTGCGCGGCGTGCGCGCGGCGCTGCCCGGCGGCGTCCGGGTGGAGATCCTCAAGCCGGACGCGGTGCTGCGTACCGAGCGGGTCCGCGTCTCGCAGCTCGGCGACGTCTTCTCCGGCGGCCAGCAGCTGACCGCGGCGATCATTCTCTACTGCACGATGGCCGCACTGCGCGCGAATGACCGCGGCCGGCTGCGCGCCCGGCACGCCGGAGTGCTGTTCCTCGACAACCCGATCGGCCGGGCGAGCGCCAGCTACCTGCTGGATCTGCAGCTCGCCGTGGCGGAGCGCCTCGGTGTCCAGCTGATCTACACCACCGGGCTGTTCGACACCACGGCGCTGAGCGCGTTCCGGCTGGTCATCCGGCTGCGCAACGACGCCGACCT
Organism: Parafrankia elaeagni; assembly: GCF_000374165.1. Classification (GTDB taxonomy): domain Bacteria; phylum Actinomycetota; class Actinomycetes; order Frankiales; family Frankiaceae; genus Parafrankia; species Parafrankia elaeagni. The sequence goes on along the minus strand of NZ_KB893711.1, from coordinate 110,896 downwards.
GCGCGCCGGCATGAAGTACCTGCGGGTGCAGGAACGGCTGCGCCCGGGGCTCACGCCGGCCCGGACCCCGGACGGGCCGGGGGTCTCCGGCATGGTCACCGCGTCCCGCGTGTTCCGACGGACGCACCCCGCGCCGGTCGGCTAGTGCCAGCGGCCGGCGGGGGCCGGCGGGGGCCGGCGGGGGCCGGCGGGGGCGCGGCCCCGGCCGGCGGGGCACGAGCGCACCGCTGGTGCCATGACCGGCACTAGCCCGTGGGGCAGGGGCGCACCTCGACGGAGCCGCCCGCCTCGGACTTCCGGCCGTCGAGGTCGGTGGCCACCACGGTGTAGGCCAGGGTCCCCGGCGCCGGGGCGGGCCCGATCGGGCCGGACCAGGTGGACCGGTCCTCGACGGCGGTCACCAGCGCGAGCGGGGTGGTGATCTCCGTACCGTCCGGCACGCGAGTGCGCACCTCGACGCCGAGGACACCGGTCGGGTCGACGACGGTCGCGGTCACGGTCGCCTGGTTCGGCCCCTGGCCGGCCGCACAGGTGGCGGCGAGGATCTCCGCCGGGGCCGCGGCGACGCTCAGCGACGGCGCGCCGGACACGGTCGCGGTGATCCGCAGGCTGCCACCGCCGGACCCGTCGACCGCGCGGACCGGCACCGAAAGGTCGACCGTGCCAGGTGGGGCGGTCTCCCTGTCCAGGGTGACCACGAGCGGCACCCTGGCGCCGGGGTCGACCACGTCCTGGCGCGGCACGACGCGCACCCAGGCGGGGGTACCGCCGACCCGCACACGCGCAGGCGCCGTCCCGACGCCCACCAGGTCGACGCTGACCGTCGACTCGACCGCGCCGAACGCGACGCTGGTGCTACTCAGGCCGATCGCCGGCCCGATCTGCTCGGTCTCGGGCCGGGCGCTTCCGCCGGCGCCGGGTGCCAGGCTCGGCGGGCCGGGCGCCGGTGCGCCACCGGGAGCGGGCGCGCCCGCGTCGGGCGGGACGACGGCCTCCCCGGCGGGGCCGGCGAGGGCGTCCGTTCCGGCGGTCGGTGCCGCCGCCGGGACGGCAGCGGGGTCCGGCCCGGGCTCTGTGGGGGCCGGTTGGTCCGGCGGTGAGGTGACCATCGCCGTGGCCGCGACGGCCGGCTGGGACGCCGACGGTGACTGCCTCGGAGCGATGTTGTGGACGAGGGCGAGGCCGACCGCCAGGGCCGCGGCGGCGGCGACCGCGGCCACGATCCGACCCCAGCGGATCGGCAGGATCCGCCGGGAACGGCCCCAGGGCAGGCGGTGACGACCCGCCGCCTCGACCTTGCCCTCCGTCCGTTGCCTCATTGCCCCCGAGCGTAGGCTCAGAAGTGGAAATGGGCGCCCGATTCACTCGTTTCCGTGACGAACCCCCCACCAGATCCACCACACCAGGGTCTGGGTCACCATCGCGAACCCGAACAGCAGATCCTCGACCGGCGCGTGGACGAGGCGCAGGCCGGTGATGGTGTCCGGGTCGTACCGGACGATGTCGAAGCCGGTCAGGATGCCGTTCGTGACCAGCTGGAAGAACACGATGATCGCGTAGGACGCCCAGAAGAGCCGGCGGGTGACCAGCCGCGTGCGCAGGATCCACAGGTCGAGGGCGAGGGTGACCCCGACGCCGGCGACCGCCAGCACGGTGTAGCTCACGGGTCGGGGCGGTCGGGGCGGTCGGGGCGGTCGGGTTCGTCACCGGCCTGCCAGCCGGTCACCGCCCGCACCGCCTCCAGGGCGAGGATGGCGCACACCGGCACGACCAGGAAGAAGAGGACCTCGTCCAGGGGAAGGCCGCCGGGCAGGATGATCCCCGTGGTCCGCCGCGGGTCGAAGGTCCAGTGGCCGTGGGCGATCGCGTAGAGGTCCCAGCCGACGAAGACGGCCAGCACCGGCGCGACGGCCAGGGCAAGCCGGCGGGGCCGGGCGTAGACCCTGGTCCGCAGCAGGATCTCCAGTGGTGCGGTCGCGAGCAGGCAGCCCAGCAGCACCGCGAGGTAGCTGAGGTGTTCCCACCGGCTCACGACGGGCGCTCCGCCACCGGTCAGGCGGAACGAAGGCGCCTGGCGAGGGCGGCCGCGGCGGCCCCGGGGTCGGGCGCGTCGGTGATACCACGCACCACCACGACCCGCCGCGCACCGGTCTCCAGGATGGCGTCGAGGGTCCCCAGGTCCATGCCGCCGGTGACGAACCAGGGCTTCGCGCCGGGCGCGAAGGGCGGTGCGTGCCGGGCGGCGAGCCGGGGCAGCTCCAGCCCGACCGGAGCGCGGCCTTCCTTCGTCGGTGTGGCGTGCACCGGGCCCACACAGACGTAGTCCACATCCGGGTCGGCCAGCGCCGCCAGGAACTGCTCGGGGTCGTGCGTGGACCGGCCGATGAGCACGTCCGGTCCCACCAGCTCCCGGGCCAGCCGCGGCGGGATGTCGTCCTGGCCGACGTGCAGGATGTCGACACCGGCGAAGACGGCGACGTCGGCCCGGTCGTTCGCGCTGACGAGCGCCCCGGCGGCGGTCGCCGCGTCGGTCATCCGGGCCAGGCCGGCGAGCTCGTCACGCCATTCCAGCCCCTTCTCCCGCAGCTGGATGAGGTCGACGCCGGGCGCGGCCGGTGTGCCGAGGACGTCGGAGTAGAAGCCGCTGCCGTCGCCGCGGCGCGCGGTGCACAGGTACAGGCGGGCGTCGAGCAGGCGGGCGAGCCGGTGGGCGCGGGTACCGGGCACGGGCATCGACTCAGCCTCCCGCGACGGCACGGACGATCTCCAGCGTGTCACCGTCGGCGAGCCGGACGGAGCCCGCCTCCGACGGGGTGAGCGCGGCCCCGCGCAGCTCCACGACCACCGACCCGGGCCGCAGACCGAGCTGGGTCAGCAGGTCCGGCAGCGCCAGCCCGGCCGGGATGTCACGGGCCTCCCCGTTGACGACGATCCGCGCCCGCGGTGGGCCGGCGGACGCCGCGGAACCGGCACTGGGTGCGGTGGGTTCCGGGGCCGGGCCGGAGCCCACCCCGGTCGGACGATCGACCATGTACCCGACCCTACGGGAGCCGGTGCCGGCGCTCCCGCTCCTTCGGCCGAGCGGCCCCACCCGCCCCGCCGCCCCTCAGGGCGAGGCGGCGACGGGTGGGGTTGCGGCGGGCGGGGCGGCGCGGCTCAGAATCCCAGCGCCTGGGCGCGGCGCCGAACCTCCTTGCCACGGTTCGCGGCCATGGCTGCGGCGGGGGTGCCGGGCAGGCTCGGGTCCTCGCGGAACATCCAGTCGAGCGCCTCGTCGTCGCTGAACCCGGCATCGGCCAGCAGGGTGAGCAGGCCCGGTAGGCCCTTGACCACCGTGTTGCCGTCGATGAACAACGCGGGAATCTTCAGGACGCCGTCGATCCGCCTCGCCAGGAGCGTGCGGTCGCGGATCATCTGGCGCACCCGGGTGACGGGCACTCCGAGTGCGTCAGCCACGTCGGGAACGTTGAGCCAATCCATGGTCAAGAGTAAACACCCTGGCCGGCGGAAGTCAGGCGGGCGTGGTCAGCGCACCTCCGGCCGCCGCGGAGCGGCGGGTCGCCTCCAGGACGGAGACCAGCGTGCGGTCCCGTTCCAGCGGGTCCCGGGCCAGCGGCCAGCCGGCCAGCAGGGCGTCCGCGAGGTCCCGGTGGAACCGCGCCGGATCGGCCGGCGGGGTGGGCAGCGTGGTGCGCCGCCCGTCATGCGTGACCAGCCGCGGCGAGCGCCGCCCGCCGAGCCCGCCGAGCCCATCGCGGGCATCCGGGCCGGGCCGGGTGTCCGGCCCGCCGGCGACCAGTGTCCCGGCCGTGCCCAGCACCCGCGTCCCCGGCCGCACACCGGCGGCGACGTCCGAGATCGTCACCTGGGCCTCGCAGCCGCCCGCGAAGCGGATCAGGACCCGGGCGTGGTCGGCGTTCGTCACGTGGTGCCACACCCGCTTGTGCCCGGTCGCACTGACCCACTCGACCTGGTCGTCGACGAGGTCGAGGATGCGCGCCAGCGGCGCGGCGCCGCGGTCGAAGATCAGGCCGCCACTGATCCGCTCGTCGTCGTGCCAGGTGCCGGCGGGACGTCGCAGGCCGCCGGAGAAGATCTCGATCCACATCGGCTCNCCGATCTCCCCCCGCCGCATCGCCTCCCGGACGGCCAGGTGGTCGGGGTCGTCCCGGCCCGCCGGGTAGACGGCGAGCAGGCGCGAGCGGCCCGTGGCCAGTTCGGTCAGCTCGTCCACCTCGTGGGTGGTGAGGCACAGCGGGGCGTGCACGACGACCTGCTTGCCGGCCTCCAGCGCGCGGCGGGCCCACTCCGCGTGGGTGTGGGTGGGTGTCGCGACGATGACCAGGCCGAGCTCCGGGTCGTTGACCAGGTCGTCCGGGTCGTCGACGAGCCGCGCGCGGCGCTCGGCGTCCTGCCCGGGGGTGCGGGCCATGCCTCCGTCGCACAGCGCGGCGAGCTCCAGGCCCTCGACGTCGGCCAGGGCCGTGACGTGCACGCCGAACACGTCCGGGGCGCCGACCAGCCCGGCCTTCACCGGCCCGTCATCGGCCGCGCCGAGCGCGTGCCGCAGCCACCGCCCGACAAGCCGGTGGTAGCGGGGGTCGGCCAGGACGTCGCCGCTGGTCCCGAGCGTGAACACGCCGAGGCCGGTGGACGGCCGCCAGGTGCAGATCGGGTGCTCGCCCATCTCGTGGCGGACCATCAGCAGCCGTTCGACGTCCTCGGCCACCTTGTCGGGGATGATCCACGAGTCGCGGGGGGCGAAGGAGCCGAGGCGGGCCCCGAGGGCGGCGCCGTCCGGGCCCGGCACCAGCGCCAGCTCGTAGGCGGGCGGGACCCGGCCCGGAGTGAGCCCGGACGCCTCGACGAGCGGGCTGTCCGCGGGCAGTGACCGGACCGTGGGGCCCGCCAGCAGCACCGGGACGGACTGGCGGGCCCGATCGAGCAGTTCCTGCTCGACGTGGTCGAGCGGGCGGTCGATCAGCACCAGCAGGGCGTCGGCCGAGCGCTGCGAGGTGGGCCCCAGCCCGGCGGCGCGCAGGTGGTCACCGAGCGCATTCACGCCGGGAAGGTTCGATACCAGGTGAATGCTTGGCACGCAGGCACTTTAGTGCAAACGCCCCGGACAGGAGCGAAGTCCGCACGTTCCGTGCGGCCGGCGCCTCCTGAGCGTGGTTCCGGCGGTTCTAGGTGTGCAGTTCCTTGAGGGCGATGTCCGGGTCGGCGAACTTCGCCGCGTCGGGAGCGGCGTCGGCGAGCAGCATCCGCCGGCCGGCGACCATGTCCAGCGGCCGGGCGACGGTGACCAGGGCGACCATCCTGCCGTCCGGCGCGAACCAGCCCGCCGACCAGCCCGGAGGCCGCTTGGCACCGGCCGGGGCCACGGCGGTGGGATCGCCGCGCAGCACCAGGGTGCTGTCCGGGCCGGGCAGCCCGGCGAACTGGATCATCCGGCCGAACTGCTGCGACCAGAAGTACGGCACCGGGTTGTACACGCTGTCGGAGTCAACGCCGGCCTCCCCCGGGGCCGGCTCGCCACCGGCGAGGGACCGCAGCAGGGTGGCGACAGCGACCCGGGGGGACTCCTGCGCGCACTCCCAGTGCTCGACGCGCATGCGGCGCTGGTAGCGCCGCGACCACCAGGCCGCGCAGTCCCCGGTCGCGACGACCGTCCCGGGCCGGTAGCCGCCCGCCGCGCCGCCGCCGGTGGCGTCACCCGCGCCGGGGACGGCCGAGAGCCACTCGTCCACGACGACGCCGCGGTCGAGCAGCAGCCCGGAGGACTCCAGCCAGCGGACGTCGGGACGCACCCCGACCCCGACGACGATGATGTCGGCGGGCAGGAACTCGCCGCCCGCGAGCTCCAGACCGTCCGCCCGGATCTCGGCGACGGCGGTGCCGACCCGCAGCTCGATGCCGGCGTGGCCGTACCAGGGCATCGTGTGCCCGCCGATCTCGGGGCCGAGCGCCGCCAGCAGCGGGGTCGCCCCGGCCTCGACGACGGTGACGGCCACGCCGTGCGCCGCCGCGTGCGTGGCCACCTCGGCGCCGATCCAGCCGGCGCCGACGATGGCCAGCCGCGCCCCCGGACGCAGCTCCGCACGCAGCGCGCGGGCGTCGTCGATGGTGCGCAGGACGCGCTGCTCGGGGGCTCCGGGCAGCCGCACCGGCGCCGCGCCGGTCGCGAGCACCAGCCCGTCGAACTCCACCGGGCCGCCGTCCGTCTCCAGCACACCGGGGCGCAGGGCGGTCGCGTGCCGACCGAGCAGAAGCTCGGCGCTGTCCAGGTCGAGCGGCAGCGTCGTGTCGTCCGTCCGGCCCGAGAGCACCGCCTTGGACAGCGGCGGCCGGTCGTAAGGCCGGTGCTTCTCGGCGCCGACCAGCGTGATCGTGCCGGAGAAGCCCTGCTCCCGCAGCTCCACGACTGCTCGCCCACCGGCGAGCCCGCCACCGACGACAACGATGCGGTCCATCAGCCCACCCGATCCATGCGGCCAGAGGCTACTTGGGTTGTCTGTCCACCGTCGCGCGCGAGTAGCCCCGGCCACACTCGCGCGCGGTCGGCCGGCCGCGCGGCGCACCATCGATGGCCGCCGCGGCGGTCAGCCGGCCGCCTCGACCAGTGGGAAGGCGTCCTTCCAGACCGGCTCGTAGCCGGCGGCCACCAGCATCGCGGCGATGTCGGCCGGGGAACGCTCGTCGGAGATGGAGAACTGTTCCTGCGCGGTGCCGGGCCGGCCGTAGCCGCCGGGTTCGGTGGACGAGCCGGCGCTCATGGTCGTCACCGCGATGCGGACCAGCCCGTCCCGCAGGGCGGCCGGTTCCCGGGTGGACAGCGAGATCACCGCGTCCGGTTCGAACAGCCGCAGCGCGGCGTGCGCCTGGACGAACTCGGCGTCGCCCACCACCACGGTCGGCGGGAAGCCGCTGGCGCTCGGCTTGATCCTCGGCAGCGCCACCGAGACCTCCGTCCGCCAGAAGCGGCGTGCGAGGAAGGCGGCGTGCGCGGCCATCGCGAGCACGTCGGCCCGCCAGTCCGGTGCCAGCCCGAGCAGCACGCCGAGGCCGAGGCGGCGCACCCCGGCGCCGGCCGCCGTCTCGAAGGACGCCAGCCGGCGGTCGTAGTCGCGTTTCCAGCCGGCGACGTGGACCTGCGCGTAGCGCTCCCGGTCGTAGGTCTCCTGGTAGTGGATGGCGCCTTCGAGACCGGCGGCGACGAGGCGGGCGTAGGTGTCGTCCGACCAGGTCTGGGTCTCGATGGAGATCGAGGACACGAACGGGCGGAGCCGCTCGACGATCTCGACCAGGTAGTCGGCGGAGACCTCGACGCGATGCTCCCCGGAGACCAGCAGGAGATGCCGGAAACCGCGGTCGACGAGCAGCTGCGCCTCGGCGGCGGCCTCCTGCGCCGTCAGCGTGCGGCGGGCGACCGTCAGCCCCTTGGCGAACCCGCAGTAGGTGCAGGACGACAGGCAGGCGTTCGAGACGTAGAGCGGCGCGAACAGCCGCACCGCCCGCCCGAAGCGCCGCAGCGTCGTGGCCCGCGCGAGCTGGGCGAGCTCCTCGAGCCGGCCGGTGGCCGCCGGCGAGAGCAGCACCGCGAGGTCTTCGAGGCCCAGCCGGCCGCCGGCGTCACCGCGCGCCGTGGCCCCCCGCCCGGCGGCGGCCGCGCGGCGCAGGACCGCGTCCACCTGCTCGGGGCCCGCCTGCGCCGAGGCCAGGGCCAGCCCGGGGATGTCCAGACCCGCCAGCTCGCGTGCGAACAGCCCCGGCGGGCTCGCCATCAGACGGCTCCGCCGGTCGTGGAGCCGAGGAAGCCGGTGAGCGGTGAGGACGCCGAGGCCTCCGTGGCGCCACCGGCCCGCCCGCGGCCGGCCAGCCGGCCGAGCCGGCCGGCGAGGGTCGCCAGGGCGAAGGCCCGGGCCATCGCGACCGGGTCGGCACTGATCGCGATCGCGGTGTTGACCAGGACGGCGTCCGCCCCGATCTCCATCGCCTCGGCCGCGTCCGACGGCGCTCCGAGGCCGGCGTCGACCACCACCGGGACGCCGGCGGTCGCAACGATCGCCTCGATCGCGTCGCGGGTGCGCAGGCCGCGGTTCGAGCCGATCCAGCTGCCCAGCGGCATCACGGTGGCGCAGCCGGCCTCCTCCAGCCGGCGGGCCAGCACCGGGTCGGCCGAGCAGTAGGGCAGCACCGTGAACCCGTCGGCGACCATCAGCTCGGCGGCCCGCAACGTCTCGATCGGGTCCGGGGCGAGCGTGCGGGGGTCGGGCGTGACCTCCAGCTTCACCAGGCCGGTGCCGGTCGCCGCGCGACCCAGCCGGGCCAGCCGCAGGGCCTCGGCCGCGTCCAGCGCGCCGGACGTGTTCGGCAGCAGCGTCATCCCGGCCGGCACGAAGTCGAGGACGTCGCCCTCGCCGGCCCGGGACAGGTCCACCCGGCGCAGCGCGACGGTGACGATGTCGGCCCCCGAGGCGATCAGCGCGTCCCGCATGACCTGGTGGCTGGCGAACTTGCCGGTACCGACCAGAAGCCGGCTCGCGTACGTCGTCCCGGCGACCCGGAACGGGTCCTCACCCACCAGCGCCGCCGCGGCGGCGAGCGCGGAGCCGGTGGCGCCGACGCCACCGACGCCACCGACGGGGCGGGCCGAGGTCGCTGGATCCTCCCCGGTGGCCTCCTGTGGCCGGGCCGGCGTGACCTGCTGTGTCATCAGACGGTTCCTCCCCACGCGCGCATGACCGCGATCGGGTCTGCGGGTCGCCGGCGGCATCGTGGCCGGCCTCTCAGCCCGCGTCCGCGGGCTCCCCGGTACAGGCACAGTCTAGGCGCCCGACGCGCCGGGACCAGTGGCTCCGGCATGTCCGACCCGACCGTGGACGTCCCGTCGACCCGGATCTCCCGGATCTGTGACGAAGATCCCGCCCGTTCGGGTCGAACGTGAGGGATTCCGCGCAGTAAGACCACTGTCCGACAGCTCGAACGGCCGATCGTAAACTGTCCCCGTGGATGCCACGGTGGCCGACCCTGTGATAGGCCGTCTTCTCGACGGTCGGTACACGGCCCAGGAAAGGCTCGCGGTCGGCGGGATGGCGACCGTGTACGTCGCGCACGACAACCGGCTCGACCGGTACGTCGCTCTCAAGATCATGCATCCGAACCTCAGCCATGACCCGGAGTTCGTGGCCCGGTTCCACCGGGAGGCCAACGCGGTCGCCCGGCTGAGCACACCACGCGCCGTCTCCATCCTCGACCAGGGCTCCGACCAGACGCCGACCGGCATTTTGCACTACCTCGTCATGGAGCTGGTCCGCGGCCGGTCGCTGCGCGAGTACCTCGGCAGCCGCGGGCGGCTGTCCGTGCCCGAGGTCGTCGAGATCTTCGAGCCCGTCGCCGAGGCACTCGCCGCGGCGCACGCCGCCGGCATCATCCACCGCGACATCAAGCCGGAGAACATCCTGCTCGGCGACGACGGGCAGGTGAAGGTCGCCGACTTCGGGCTCGCCCGCCCGGTCAGCCAGGCCACCCAGGCCATGACCGGCGGGGTCGTCATGGGCACCGTCGGCTATCTGGCCCCCGAGCAGGTCACCCACGGCACCGCCGGGATGCGCAGCGACGTCTACGCCGCCGGCGTCATGCTCTTCGAGATGCTCACCGGCCACCTGCCGCACACCGGTGAGACGCCGATGTCGGTGGCCTACCAGTCGGTCCACGGCGACGTGCCCGCTCCGTCCACGGTCGTCGCCGGCGTCCCCGCCGAGCTGGACGCGCTGACGCTGCGGGCGACGGCCCGCGACCCCGACCACCGGCCGGCCGACGGTGCGGCGCTGCTCGCCGAGCTGCGCGCGATCCTGCCCTACCTGCCGGCTCCGGACGCCGACGAGGAGTACCACTCCGGTTTCACCGGGCCGCTGGAGGCACCGAGACCGCCGGCGCCGAAGCCGGCCCCGCGGCCCGGGCCGCCGATCGCACCCACCAGCATGATCAACACCGGCGGCGGCCCGGGGCGCCGTCGTCGCCCGCCGGCGGGGGGGCGCTCGGGCCGGCTGCCCGCCGGGCCGGCGATCGTCGCCGGGGTCGTCGTGCTCTGCATCATTCTCGGGGCCCTCGCCCTGAGGGCGGTCGTGGGCAGCGCGGCCCCGGAGGTTCCGCTCCTCATCGGGCTGAGCAGGGAGGACGCCGACAAGGAGCTGCGGGATGCCGGCCTGGTCCCCCGCTACGGCGAGGAGATCGCGACCACGTCCGTCCCCGCGGGCCACATCGCCGCCCAGGATCCGAAGGACGGCGCAGCCATCAGGGACGGCGCCGTCGTGACGCTGCGGCTGAGCTCCGGGCCGCCGAGGACCAACGTCCCCAATCTCGACGGGAAGCCCGCGGACCAGGCCCAGGCCGAGCTGACGGTGGCGAAGCTGTCCGTGAGCGGGCGGACGACCGAGGCCAGCGACACCGTGCCCGCGAACTCGATCATCAGGACCGACCCGGCGGCGGGCACGGAGGTCGACCCGGGCACGCCGGTCTCCCTCGTCGTGAGCTCGGGGCCGTCGTCGGTCGAGGTCCCCCGTGACCTCGTCGGGCTGACCTTCGACGAGGCCAAGGCCCGCCTGGACGCCCTCAACTTCAACCTCACCGTCCAGCAGCAGTCGGTGAGCAGCGACGAGCAGGACCCGGGCCGCGTCGTCCGCACCTCACCGGACCCGGGCCAGCGCGTCGGCTCGGGCAGCACGGTGACCCTGTTCGTGGCCAGGGAGGAAGAGGACGACGACGATGGCGGCGACGGCAGCGGCGTCAGGGTCACGGTGCCCGACGTCGTCGGGAAGTCCTGGCCGGAGGCCGAGCGGATTCTGAACCGCGCCGGGCTGCGGGCCGACGGCTGGTCGCTCTTCGGCGGCACCGTCAGATCGCAGTCTCCCAAGGCCAACAGCAAGGCCGAGCGGGGCAGCACCGTCCGCCTGCAGCTGAGATCCGGGCTGGGCGACTGAGCGGCCCGCCAGCCCGCAGGCCCGCAGGCCCGCCAGCGGGACACGGTCCGCATCACGGGCGGGACCGGCACTGTCAGGTAGAGTCGATCTTCATCGGGCCGGCGAAGGCGGCCCGGCTACGGACGAGCCAGAGCCCGGGGGGGACGGCGTGGCGGCGAGAGGTGAACCGCGGCGGCGCGGCGCGCGGGCTGACCGGGCGGCCGAGCTGCTCGACAGCCGGCGCCCGCCGCGGAGCGAGGCCGAGGCGCAGCTGGCCCGCACCGTCGCCGCGCTGCGGGCGGTGCCGGCGCCGGCGATGGCCCCCGCTGCCCGCGCGCAGGCCCGCGCCCTGCTGCTCGACCCGCAGGCCGCTGCGTCTCCCGCCCCGGGCCTGGGCGCGCCGCCCGCTCACACCGGCTCCGCACCGGCGCCGCGGCGGGTGACCCGTCCGGGCGGGCCGGGCGCCCGGCGGGCGTTGCGCTCCGCCCGACCGGCGCTGATCGGAGCGCTGGCGGCGTCCGTCACCGCTGTCGGCGTCGCGGTGAGCGCCGCGCATGCTCTGCCCGGCGAGCTCCTCTACGGCGTCAAGCGACAGGTCGAGCAGATCCAGGTCAACCTCGCGGCCAACCGGGTCGACCGCGCCAAGGTCCAGCTCGCCGTCGCCCGCACGCGGATGGACGAGCTCGCCGCGGTGGTCGGCCCGACCGTGACCGCCTCCCGCACCCGAACCGAGCACGGGGGTGCCGGAGGCCGGCCGGCCGCGACGGGCTCCGCGGTCGACGCAGGTGAGGCCGACGGCCGCGGCGCCGCCGCCGAGCCGCCCTCGGGCGGGCCCGAGTCCCGCGGTATCCCGCCGGACGGCTCGCCAGAACCGTCAGCGGCCAGCGGCCGGCCCGCTCCGGAGGCCGAGGAGCAGCCCACCACACCGAGGGCGGCGGGCGGGTCGGCTCCCCCGGGCTCGTCGGACCCGCCAGACACGTCGCGTCCAGCCAGCTCACGGCCGGACACCGACAGCCGGCCGCAGGAGATCGGTGGCCGGCAGATCAGCACCGCCACCACACTGCTGCGCGACTGGTGCGAGGATGCCGCCGCCGGCAGCGAGGTGCTGATCGACGAGGTCCGATCGGGCAACGCCGACGCCTGGCGCATCCTGAACGACTTCGCGGCAGACCAGTCGGCCCGTCTGGACGCGCTGCTCGGCGCGTTCCCGGACAGCTCCGCGCCCGAGGTCGCCGAGGCGCGCCGCATCATCCGCGAGGTCGGCTCGGTCCTGACCTACCCGACTCCGGGCGACGGCAGCGCGGCGCCGCACGGCAGCGAGGCCCCGCACGACGGCGGTCGGGCGCCGGTCAGCTCCTCGAGCGATCCGGAACGACCACAGCCCAGCCCGTCCACCGGCGCGGAAGGCACGGGCGGACAGCCCGGTCCCGGCCGCCCCGCCGCCGAGCGCGGGCAGGAACCGGGCGGTGCCCTGCCGATGCTGCCGCGGGTCAGTTCCACGCCGCCCGGCCCGGCCGGTACCCCGCCGGGGGCCCTCGACATGAACCGGGACCTCGAGGTTGATCAGGCCCCGGGCGAGGAGCAGCGCTCGGGTGGGGAGCAGGCATCGTCCAGCAGCCCGGCGACACCTTCGCGGGGGCCGGGTATCCCCGCCTCCCCTGCTGCCACCGGTGACGACCTTCCGGCGATGCCGGACGTGCTCGACTCACTGCGGATCTTCGAGGCACCGGCGGAACCCGGCCCGGCCGCCACGGCCGTGGCGCCAGGCCCCGACGGCGGCGCGGCCGGCGGGAAGCCGCCCGATGGGGCCGCTCTCGCACCCCCGGCCTCGTCAACGCCGGCGACACCGCCAACGCCGTCAGCGCCGTCAGCCAGGGCAACGGCAACGGCAACGGGGGCACCACGGTCGGCGGAACCCGCGGGCGCTGCCGCCGGGACCCCCGCGGCGCCGCCCGACGCCCCGGTACCCGGGGCCGCCACGGCGCCGGCACCCGACGCGCCTCCGGTCAGCTCCACGGGAGCGGCGCCGGCGGCGTCCGCCCAGATCCCCTGACGCCACGGTTCTCTGGCGTCAGGGAACCCTGACGTCAGGGTTCCCTGACGCCACCGGCACCTCGCAGGTGCCGGTGGCTGCTGGCTTCCGTCAGCGGTGGTGGCTGTCCCGGTGGGCGCGGGTCTGCTGGAGCATCTCGGCGACCAGGAAGGCCAGCTCGAGCGCCTGCCCGGTGTTCAGCCGCGGATCGCAGGCGGTCTCGTAACGGCCGCCGAGGTCCGCCTCGCCGATCTGCTCGGCGCCGCCGAGGCACTCGGTGACGTTCTCGCCGGTCAGTTCGATGTGCAGGCCACCGGGATGCGTTCCCAGCCCCTGGTGCACCTGGAAGAACCCGAACACCTCGTCCAGGACGTCGTCGAAGTGCCGCGTCTTGATGCCGCCGACGTCGCGGGTGTTGCCGTGCATCGGGTCGCACGACCAGACCACGGGATGCCCGGCGGCGTTCACCTTGTCGATGATCGCCGGCAGGACGTCCCGCACCCGCTTGGCACCCATGCGCGCGATCAGCGTGAGCCGGCCGGGGATGTGGTCGGGGTTGAGACGTTCGGTGAGCTCCACGACCTCGTCCGGTGTCGCCGACGGGCCGATCTTGCAGCCGATCGGGTTGCCGACCCGGGAGAGGAACTCGACGTGCGCCCCGCCGAGGTCGCGGGTACGCTCGCCGATCCAGATCATGTGCGCGGACAGGTCGTAGACCTCGCCGGTCGACTCCTCGGTGCGCGTCAGGGCCCGCTCGTACTCCATGAGCAGGCCCTCGTGGCTGGTGAACATCTCCACGCCGGTCAGCGCCGCCGTGCGGTCGAGGTCGATGCCACAGGCGGCCATGAACGCCAGTGCGCGCTCGATGTCGACGGCCATCAGCTCGTAGCGGCGGCCGGCGGCCGAGTCGCGCACGAACGCCTTGTTCCACTCGTGGACCTTCGACAGGTCCGCGAAGCCACCGGTGGCGAAGGCACGCACCAGGTTCAGCGCGACCGCGCTCTGGTGGTAGGCCGCCACCATCCGCTTCGGGTCGGGCCGGCGGGCCTGCGGCGTCGCCGCGATGTCGTTGACGGCGTCACCGCGGTACGACGGCAGGCCCGTGGACGCCTCGATGTCGGCCGACCGGGGCTTGGCGTACTGGCCCGCGATCCGCGCGACCTTCACCACCGGGGTGCTCGCGCCGTACGTCAGCGCGACCGCCATCTGCAGGAGGGTCTTGACCTTGTCGCGGATCTTGTCGGCCGTGTTGGCCGCGAAGGTCTCCGCGCAGTCTCCGCCCTGAAGCAGAAAGGCCTCCCCGCGGGCGACCATCGCCAGCCGGTCGGTCAGCGACCGAACCTCGGGCGCGGTCACCAGCGGGGGCAGGCCCGACAGCTCGGCGAACGCCGCCGCCAGTTCCTCCGGGTCGGGCCAGGAGGGCTGCTGCCTGGCCGGCAGGGTCCGCCAGATGTCCAGCTCGTTGCTCACGAGTCACCAGGGTACGACCCCGGCGCCGAGGACTCGCGTGGTTCCGTCAGCCGAAGAAGACTTCGGCCTCCGCGTACAGATGCTCGGGGACCACCTTGAGCTCACCGGTCGCCTCGGCGAGCGGCACCCGTTCGACTCTTGTCCCGTGCAGCGCGACCATCTTCCCGAAGTCGCCGTCGTGCACGGCGTCGACGGCGTGCAGACCGAACCGGGTCGCCAGCCAGCGGTCGAAGGCCGTCGGCGTGCCACCCCGCTGGACGTGCCCGAGGACCGTCGCCCGGGTCTCCCGCCCGGTCCGCCCCCGGATCTCGGTCTCGAGCAGCGCGCCGATCCCCTGCAGCCGCTGGTGGCCGAAGGCGTCCAGCTCGCCCTCCCTGACCACCGTCGTCCCGGCGATCGGGGTGGCGCCCTCGGCGACGACGATGATCGGCGCGTACCGGGTGGCGAAGCGCTGTTCGACGAAGGCACAGACCTTGTCGATGTCGAACGGCTTCTCCGGGATCAGGATGACGTTGGCGCCGGCCGCCATGCCGCTGTGCAGCGCGATCCAGCCGGCGTGGCGACCCATCACCTCCACCACGAGCACGCGGTGGTGGCTCTCCGCCGTCGTGTGCAGCCGGTCGATCGCCTCGGTGGCGATGTTCACCGCGGTGTCGAAGCCGAACGTGTAGTCGGTGGCGGACAGGTCGTTGTCGATCGTCTTCGGCACCCCCACGACCGGAATGCCCTCGGCGTGCAGGCGAGCCGCCGCGCCGAGCGTGTCCTCGCCGCCGATGGCGATCAGCGCGTCGACGCCGGTGCGTTCCAGGGTCTCGCGCACTCGGGCCGGCCCGTCCGCGGCGGCGTACGGGTTCGTCCGGCTGGAGCCGAGGATGGTGCCGCCGCGCGGCAGGATTCCGCGCACCGCGGCGACGTCCAGTGGGACGGTGTCGTTCTCCAGCGGGCCGCGCCAGCCGTCCCGGAAGCCGACGAAACTGTGGCCGTAGACGCCCACCCCCTTGCGGACGACGCCGCGGATCACCGCGTTCAGGCCGGGACAGTCACCACCGCCGGTCAGCACACCGATCTTCACGCCCAGGGCCCTCTCTTCTGTGAGTCGCCCCCGATCTCTCGCGTTTCCGGCGGAAGCGTAGCCCGCAGAAGACTCCACTCCGAGACCATTCGCACACGCGGCGTGGTCGATCGGTCGACGGGCAGCCCAGGGAGGCTGGTCAGGCAGGCTGCGTGCCGGCCATGACCCGCGCCCGCAGCGGGACGAGGATCTCCCAGCGGGCCAGGTTGTGCCGAGCGTCGGCGAGGGCGTCGTGCGCGTCGGGCGGGGGCGGCGGCAGCGCCGGACTGCCGACGTCCTCCCAGAGCTGGCGCAGGTCATGCGTGAAGCGCGGCATCCGCCGCGGCAGCGCCGGCATCTTCCCGAACAGCTGGCAGAGAGCAACGTGGTCGTAGGCGGCGTACCAGGCCCACAGCTCCGGCGCGCCGTCCGTGATCAGGAAGCGGGCCACCTCGTCGCGGATCCGCTCCCGCGACATCCAGACCGGGCTTGACGGCGAAGGCAGCCGGTCCAGGACGTTGCGGCGCACCCAGGGCACCGCGTAGGACGGATCGAACTCCGTGGAGACCGCGTAGAACTCGCGCGCGCCGTCCTCACTGACGATGCCGATGCTCACCAGGTCCAGCCAGTGATGGCCGGCCTCGTCGCGCTCGATGAACTCGGTGTCGTAGAAGAAGCGGGCGCTCACGGGGTCCAGTGTGCTCCGCCGCTCCGGCAGCCCGGCCGGGGCCACCCTCTTCCGGGCCGGCCTGCCGGCTTCCGGGCCGACCAGCGGTCTTCCAGGGCGCCGCGCACTGCCGACGGACGTCCGCGGCGGTGCTCAGCGGCGGCGCTCAGCGACGGCGCAGGCGCACGAGGACGGGGCCGAGCACCGCTGCCGCCAGCGCGGCGCCCAGCAGTGGAAGGACCACCAGCAGCAACGGCGGGTCGGTGTCCGCTCCCGCCGCCTCCGGCGCCGCGGCCGGGGTGCCGGCACCGGGAGAACCCGCCGCACCTGTCCCACCCGCAGCGCCCGCCGCGCCATCCCCGCCGGTCGGCCCGGTCGGCCCAGTCGGCCCGGTCGTGCAGTTGACGGCACCGGCCCTCGGCGGGGCCACCGGGGCGGTGCCCTGGGCCGGCACGATCTCGACCCGCACCTCTGCCACGCCCGCCGCGGCGACCACACAGAGCACACCCGCGCCGGGCTCCGAGGTGACCTGGCCACCGGTCACCCGAGCCTGGTAGCCCACCGAGTAGTTCCAGCCCGGCACGATGACCGCGGTCGGCGTGCCAGGCGGCAGAGTGCCGCCACCGGCCCGCACCGGCCGGTAGACCAGACGGAACACCCCGGCCCCGTCGCTGCCGTACGACGTGGGCACTCCGGCCACCGCGGCCGGGTAGGGCCGGACGATCTCCGCCGGCGGCGTCGCCACGGCCCGGACCTCGCCGGGCCCGATGCCGGTCGCCAGGCGGCCGTCGGCATCCGGGGCGTCGTAGAACCAGCCGAGGCTGAACGCGTCGCCGGCGGCGGCCAGCTGGGCGGCCCGCGCCGGGGTGCCGTCCGCCCAGGCGGTGATGTAGCCGGCGCCGCCGTTCGCGGCGACCTGCGCGGCCGGGTCGAACGGCGCCTGCTGCCCGACCCACAGGGTGCGGTGCGGGTCGACGGCCCGCAGGGCGGCGGCGAGATCCCCCGCGGCGGGTGTCGGCGGCACCTCGAACCCGATCAGACCACCGGTGACCCGGAACCTTTCCGCCGCACGCCGCAGCCCGGCGGTCAGGTCGGACGTCGACGGCTGGTAGCCCCGGGCGCCGGGCACGATGCTCAGCACGACCGTGAGGCCGTGGTCGGTCAGGTCGGCCACCAGCGCGCCCGCCTGTTCGAGCCCGCCCTGCTCGAGGTCGCCCGCCGGCGGCTGCGCACCGGTGGGCGGGAAGCCGCCGCCGGAGGTCATCGGCAGCTCCAGCCGGGCGGCGGTGAAGCCGTAGTCGAGCCAGCGCCGCAACTCCTCGGCGGTGGGCACGGTCCCGGCCGGCACCGTGACACCCCGGGGCAGCACGACCCGCCCGGCGGCGTCCGTCAGAAAGTTCGCTGTTCTCGACACCGTTCCCGGCGGGGCCTCGGCGGCCGGCACGGACCCCGCACCGACGCGCCCGGCCTGCCCGACCCCCTCGCCGGAAGCGACCAGAAGACCCGCCAGCAGGCCCACCAGCAGCGTCGCCGGCCACCTCTTCGGGCGCCCGGCCCAGCGGCCGGATCCGATTCGCGAACCACCAGTCAAGCCGCGCACCGTGCAATAGTGCCGTGCTTCCCCCGAACGGGTCAGACCGCCCTGGGTCAGACGATCGGGCCCGGCTCCGGCAGCTCCGGCCCGGCCCACCACGCGGGACCAACCTTGCTGGTCATGGCCTCACGGCCGGGTGACGGGCGCCGGCTCGGGATCGGTCGGCTCCGCGGGGAGCGGCTGCTCCGCTCCCGGACGGGACTCGGCGGCTCCCGGCGGGGACTCCGCTCGGGAAGGCGCTTCGGCGCGGCTCGGGGCATCCGGACGGACCGGTGAGCCCGGCCGGGCCGGCGGCTCGGCCCGGCCCGGGGACTCCGCCGCGGCCTGTGCCTCGCGGGCGGCGGCGAGATCCTCCTTGCGCCGCTGCGCGTACATGTCGACGTACTCCTGGCCGGACAGCGACATCAGCTCGTACATGATCTCGTCCGTCATCGACCGCAGCACGAAGCGGTCGTCGGCCATCCCGGCGTAGCGGCTGAAGTCCAGTGGGCGCCCGATCCGGATCCCGACCCGGCGGATGCGCGGGACGTGCCGGCCGAGCGGCTGCACCTCGAACGTACCGATCATGGCTACGGGGATGACGGGCACCCCGGCCTCCAACGCCATCCGGGCAACGCCGATCTTGCCGCGGTAGAGGCGCCCGTCCGGCGAGCGGGTGCCCTCCGGGTAGATGCCGAGAAGCTCGCCGGAGTCGAGCACCCGGACACCGGTGCGCAGCGCCCCCTCGCTGGCACGGCCACCACTGCGGTCGATCGGGACCTGGCCGACCCCCTTGAAGAACTTGCGCTTGCTCCAGCCCTTCAGCCCGACCCCGGTGAAGTAGTCGCTCTTCGCGAGGAAGGTGATGCGCCGCGGCACGACCAGCGGCAGGAAGAAGGAGTCCAGGAAACTCAGGTGGTTGCTCGCCAGGATCGCCGGCCCGCGGGTGGGGACGTGGTCGAGACCCTCGACCCACGGCCGCCAGAACACCCGTAGCACCGGTGTCAGGATGGCCTTGACGACCCAGTACAACACGCAAGCTCCCAGCTTCGTCGCACCGCCGCCCAGGGACGGCATTCCCGAACGCCCGCGCCCGAACCCACCCGTGCCCGCACATCGAGGAACGGGCGCGGCCGGGATGCCCGCGGTGACCATATGGACCCCTCACGACATCGTCCACCACACGGCGCCGACGTCGGAGTGTCATTGTCCGTGGCCGGCACGGCCGAGTGCGCCCGGGTCCGCCCGGCACCGCACGAACACCGCCCGGCACCGCACGAACACCGCACGACTGCCGCACGAACACCGCACGACTGCCGCACCGGACGGACACGGTAGGAACACACCGGAAGATCGACTGGTTCGTCCGGGATGATGGAAAAGCGCATGACCATGGCCAGTCGGCCCCCGGCGTGCGAGCATGCGAAGGTCGGTGTCGGTTCCCTCACGACGAGGGGCGCACCGGGCCACCCCTGACGAACCCCGCGGGAGCCGGCCGGCAGCCGCCTCGGCAGCACCGAGGGCGCGCGAGCCGGCCGGCCGGTCGGCTCGCGGGCGATCGGTGGCACGGCGCCCGCCGTCCACCGGAGCACCCGATCGGTGGCCGCGGCGGGTGCGTTACGGGCGCTCGAGGCGAAGGGAGCGGATGACCATGGCGGGAGTCCCGGTGGCGGCTGTCCTGCCCGGCGCCGAGCCCTTCGACCTGCCCGGCGGGGGTGACGGCAGCACCGGCGTCCTGCTCGTGCACGGCTTCACCGGCTCGCCGCAGAGCATGCGGCCCTGGGGTGATCACCTCGCCGCCGCGGGCCTGCGGGTCCGCTGCCCGCTGCTGCCGGGCCACGGCACCCGCTGGCAGGACCTGGCCCGCACCACCTGGCACGACTGGTACGGCGCCGCCGACGCGGCCTTCGGCGAGCTGAGCCGCTCGTGCGAGCGGGTCTTCGTGATGGGCCTGTCGATGGGCGGCACGCTGACGCTGCGCCTCGCCGAGGTGCACGGGTCGCGGGTCGCCGGGGCCGTGACCGTCAACGCGAGTCTCGGGACCGACCGGCGGGCGGCTGTCCTGGCCCCGCTGCTGTCGCGGGTGCTGCCGACGGTCCCCGGGGTGACGAACGACATCCGCGCCCCCGGAGTCCGCGAGGTGGGCTACTCCCGGGTCCCGACCCGGGCCTTCGCGTCACTGCGAGGGCTGTGGGCCGTCACCCGTGCGGATCTCGGGCGGGTCGTCTGCCCCGTCGTGGCCTATCGCAGCACCACCGACCACGTGGTGGAGCCCACATCCGGGCGCCTGCTGCTGGCAGGGTTGACCGCCGCGCCCGTCGAGGAGCGGCTGCTCCACGACAGCTACCACGTCGCGACACTGGACAACGAAAAGGAAACGATCTTCAAGGGCAGCGTGGATTTCGTCACGGCCCGGTCCCGGCCGGACGAGTCCCATCCCCACGTGCCGGAGTCGGGTGACCATGACTGAGAGCTCCGCTGGATTCGGCTCCCCCGGCGCGGACCCTGACCGGATCCCCGACGAGCCCACGCCGCCCGCCGCCGGCCAGGGCAAGGCAGGTCGGGACGCGCTCACCGCGGGCACCGCCGGCCACGCCACCGGCGACAGCGGCACGGCGGCCGAGACCGACCCGGGTACCGGCGGTACCGGCGGCGCCGGTGGGGCTGCCGGTACAGGCGGTACCGGCGGCGCCGGTGGTGAGGTCGGCGAGGAGTTCGCGCAGGCCCCGGCCGAGCAGTCCCCGGAGCCCGGGCCTGCCGGCGGAGCCGACCACGGGGGTGGCCGGGGCACCGCCAAGGACCCCTCCCCCGCGAGCGTGCGGCAACCCCGGTCACCGGCCGCGGACGAGGCCGCCTTCCTGGACCTCGTCGCCCGCTTCGGCCAGGATCCGGTGCCCGGCGAGCGGCGCTGGCCGGCAGCCGAGGACATCGACGGGCCGCGACGCCCGTCGGTCATCATCATCCGGCCGGGCGGGCGGCAGCCTGACGGGATGCCTCCGGACGGCAGGCACCTCGTCGACGACGATCCTGCCGAGCGCACCATGCCGCCCGCGCCCACCAGCGGCGCCGGGCCGAGCGACCTGACCCCGGCCGGTGGGGCCGGCACTGCCGCCACGGGCGGCGACACCGAGGGCGGCGGCCCCGCCGACGGGTCCACCGCCGACGGGTCCACCGGCGACGGATCCGCCCGCGACCGGGTCGGTCGCGGCAGTGACCGGAGCGAGATCGACCGGCTCGACGACGCCGTGCGGGCCGCGTTCTGGTCGGGAGCGGGCAGCGGCGCGTCGTCACCCACGGCGAAGGCCTCCGAAGACGACGAGGACGACCACTACGTCCCGCCGCCGGCACCGCCGGTCCCGAAGATGCGGCCGGTCACCCGCTGGGCCCTCGGTTCCATCGCGCTGGGGGTGGCCATCCTGGTCGTCCCGTCGCTGATCGGGCTGGGCCAGGCGCGTTCCCGCGACGTCGCGGGGGTGCTGCTCCTCCTCGGCGGCGTGGGAACACTGGTCGTGCGGATGGGCGACCGGCTTCCGACCGACTTCGACGGACCGGACGACGGCGCGGTCGTCTGACCACAACCGGTGGACCGGGCGGGCCGCGGGCTCCGCCCGGGCCGTCGGCATCGCCGAACCAGCGCGGGCTGCCGCGGTGGCGCGGGCACGACGACCGGCGAGATGGCAGGCAGGAAGAAGGGCGGCTCCGTGCATTTCCACGAGCAGGTCGAGGTGCACGGGCACCTCATGGACACCGGCGTGCTGGCGCGGGTGCTGGACGACGTCCTGGCCTACGGCGGTGACTACAAGGTCGACAAGATCGACCTCGGGCGGCACCACGACGACGAGTCCCACGCCGTCATCACCGTCGGCGCGGACACCGTGTCGACGCTGGCGCGGATCCTCATGCGCATCCAGGTCCACGGGGTCAACAAGCTGGTGACCGGCACGGCCGTGACGCGGCCCGCCGACGCGGACGGCGTGTTCCCCGAGGACTTCTACTCGACCACGAACCTGGAGACCGTCGTCCACCTCGACGGCCAGTGGGTGCCTGTCGAGCACCCGGAGATGGACTGCGGGCTCGTCGTCTCCGACGGCCGGGTGCGCACCGTCCCGGTGGCCGACGTCCGTACCGGCGACATGATCGTCTGTGGTGTCGACGGCGTCAAGGTCGTGCTGCCCGTCTCGGACCACTCGTCCCGGCTGCACGGCGAGTTCGCCTCGATGTCGTTCAGCTCCAGCGCGGCCCGACCGCAGGCGGTACTCGTCCGCACGGTCGCCCGCCAGATCCGGGAGGTCAAGGCCGAGGGCTCCCAGGTCCTGTGGGTGGCCGGGCGCGCCGTGGTCAGCACCGGCGCCTCCCGGGCACTGACCGCGCTGGTCGAGGCCGGCTACGTGGACGTCCTGTTCGCCGGGAACGCCCTCGCCACCCTCGACCTCGAACGCGCCCTGTTCGGCAGCTCGTTCGGTCTGGGCAGCCCGCACAGCAGGCGGGTGCAGCGCGGCAACGAACAGCACATCCGCACCGTCAACACGATCCGGCGCGCCGGGTCGATCCGGGCCGCCGTCGAGTCCGGGCTGGTGTCCCAGGGCATCATGCACGCGATGGTGAAGGCCGGGAAGTCGTACGTGCTCGTCGGCTCGGTCCGTGACGACGGGCCGCTGCCCGACGTCCACACCGACGTCGTGGCCGGCCAGCGGGCGATGCGGGCGGCGCTGCGCGGCATCGGCTTCACCGTCATGGTCGCCACCACCCTGCACTCGGTCGCGACCGGCAACATCCTGCCCGCGTCGGTGCCGGTGGCCTGCGTCGACATGAACCCGTCGACGGTGGCCGGGCTGACCGACCGCACCTCGGCGCAGGCGCTCGGTGTGGTGGCCGACGCGGGCCTGTTCCTCGAGCAGCTCGCCGCCGAGCTGGTCCCCGACTACCACGCCTGACGCCCCTGTCCGGGCTGCCACGCCCTGGCCGGTCGCCGGGCCGCATCCGCTCGGCGGGCCGCATCCGCTCAGGCCGGAGTGGACGTCCCGCGGGCGAGGTCGGCGGCGCCGACGATGCCGGCGGCCGAGCCCAGGGTGGCCACGACCACGTCGGCCTCCGGGCGGTGGCCACGGCCCGACAGCGAGGAACGGAACGCGTCGCGGGCCGGGCCCAGCAGCAGCTCTCCCGCGTCCGAGACCCCGCCGCCGATGACGAAGCGGCTGGGGTCGAGGATCGCGGCGAGACTCGCGAGCCCCTGGCCGAGCCAGCAGCCGACCTGCTGCAGGCAGCCCACCGCGGCCGGGTCCCCGGCCTGCGCGGCGGCCGTGACGTCGGGCCCGCTCAGCTCGTCGACGGTGCGCCCGGCCAGCATCCGCAACGCCGCCTCCGGTGAGGCCGCGGCCACCTCACGGGCGCCCCGGACCAGCGCCCGGCCGCTCGCGTACTGCTCCCAGCAGCCGTCGTTCCCGCAGCCGCACCGGTAGCCGCCGGGCATGAACTGCATGTGGCCCATCTCGGCGCCGATCCCGAAGGCGCCGCGGCGCAGCTGCCCGTCCAGGACGATGCCGCCGCCGATACCCGTGCCGACCGTGACGCAGATCAGGTCGCTGTGGCCCTGCCCCGCGCCGAACCGGTACTCGGCCCAGGCCATGGCGTTGCCGTCGTTCTCCACCACCACCGGCAGGCCGACCCGGCCCGCCAGCACGTCCCGCAGCGGCTCGTCCCGCCAGGCGAGGTTGGGGGCGAACAACACGGTCGAGCGGTCACCGTCGATCCAGCCGGCTGCGCCTACTCCCACGGCGCGGACGTCGTAGGTCCGGCGGAGCTCGGCGACCAGCTCGGCGACGGCGTCGGCGACCTCGGCCGGATCATGGCTCGGGGTCGGTCGGCGCGCGGAGGCCAGCACTTTTCCCTGGTCGTCGACGACACCGGCGGCCACCTTGGTCCCGCCGACGTCCACTCCGATCGCCAGGTCTCCGTCCCCCGCGGGGGCGGTCGCTGACCTGGTGGTCACTGGATGCTCACCTCACATCTATCTTCTGGACGCGGGGCCGGGGCGACCCCGCGGACGTGGCGGGCCGCTCGCCCGACTTTCCCTGCTTTCCCTGTTTTCGTGGTTCTACCGGGATCTGCTCCGGGCCGGCGGTGGTTTCGCCGTCGGACGCCCCCGATCCGGGCGCGGGCGCCGGGGTGGCGGCCCCCGCCGCATCGGGGGCCGGGGCTCCTGCGCCTGGCTCGCCGCTGGCTGTCGGGGCGGCGGCTCGGCGGCGGGCGTCCGCGGCCCAGACCCCCCAGGCAGCGCGGGCGGCGGCGCCCAGTGACACGGCGGCGTCGATCAGATGGCCGGTGACCTCGGCGTGCTCGCCGCGCAGACCCGCGAGCACCCGGCACACCGGGCACACGCAGCACGGACCCTCGTGACCACTGCCGGCCGGCCCTGCCGTGCCGCCCGCGGCCTCGTCCGGGTCCGCAGCCGCAGCCGCGTCGGCGTCGGGCGTGCCCTTCGCGGCGGCCATCCACTCCTGCACCGCGGCGGCCAGAAGCGCGGCCTCCTGGGCGAGCGAACCGACGACCTCGCGCGCCGGGCCGGATTCCGCGGGGCCGGATTCCGCGGGGCCGTTCACGCCCGGACCCAGCGGGCGGGATCGGGCACGAACGACACCGTGAGCCGGTCCTCGACGAGGCAGGCGTCGAACACATCGCACCGGCGCAGTGCCGCGGGGAGCGGGACATGGCGCCGGTCCGCACCGACACTCACGACGAGATCGTCGCCGACCCGGGCGAGATCCACCTCGGACCGGTCGACGAACGGCAGCTCGAACGACATCACGTAACCGTCGCCGGCGCGTTCCACCAGGGGAGCCGGGCCCGCCCCGGCGCGGTGACGGCTGAGCACCCCGGCGGGGTCGCGCCCGCCGTAGGCCGCGGCGCCGAACGCCGCCAGCTCCTCCAGACCGAGCGGCTCACCCGCCCGGTAGGCCGCCACGAGGACTGGCAGCGGGGCGACCACCGTGGCGATCTCGGCCAGCTGTTCGCGGTGCGCCGCGGCCCAACCGGCCCGCCAGGCGTCGCCGCCGTCATGGCCGATGACCCGGTTGACGACCACCGCGTCCACCCCGATGCCGTGCAGCGACAGGCCGCGCAGCGTGCGGCGGGCCTGCGCGAGCGCGGACGTCTCCGGCGTCAGCACCAGCCGCACGCTGGTGACCACGGGATCGGCGAGCAGGGCCCGCATCTCCTGGGCCAGCGCAGTCAGCCCGGACACCGCCTCGTAGGCGGGCCCGGCCATGGCAGCGAGGCGGCCGGCGAACCGGCCGGCCAGCGGCAGCGGCAGCGCCGGCCGCATCCACCGGGCGAGCGCGCCGTCGGGAGGGCCGAGTCGGCGGCAGCCCCAGGCGAGCGTCTCCGGGCCTGCCAGCAGACGCAGGGCCGCGCTGGCCGGGCCGGCGTCCACGACGACCACGTCGTAGCGGTCGGCCCTGATCAGGTCACGCAGCTCCAGCAGGGTGAGCACCTCCAGCGCGCCGGGCAGCCGCAGAAGCTCCTCGATCTCCAGGATGTCGATCCCGGGCTCGGGCGCCCCGGCGGTGATCAGCGCACGGACCTGCGGCCAGCGCTCGGCGAACGCGTGCCGCAGGTCGATCTGGAGCGCGAGGAGACCAGGCTCCAGCTCGACCTCCGCCGGGCCGAGCGGATGGTCGAGGACACCGGTGAGGCCGGCGGCGGGGTCCGCCGAGACCACCAGGGTCCGATGGCCACGCTGGGCCGCGAGAGTGGCCGTCGCCGCGGCGACTGTCGTGGTCCCGCCCCCACCCTTGCCCGTCAGGAGCACACACCGCACTGAACAGTCAGCTCTCGACGAGCTTCTCGACGTGCTTCTTGAGGTCCTTCAGCGCCGCGTCCACGATGCCGCCCTGGACCTTGCGGCGGAGCAGGGCCGGGATCTTGACCTTCAGCTCCACCGTGAGCTCGTAGGTGACCTCGGTACGGCCGTCACCGAGGTCACGCAGCAGGTAGCTGCCGTCCTGCGCGGACATCGCCTGGCCGGAGACGAGGGTCCAGCTGACCTGCTCGTCGCCCTTCCAGGTGTACTCGTTGACGAACTCGTCCTTCATGACGACCGCGTTGATCCGGAACCGGGCCTGGCGCGGGCGCCCGTCCGGCCCGACCTCCAGGATCTCCGCCTCCTCGATCTGCCCGACCCAGGTCGGGTAGGCGGCGAGGTCGGCGATCGTTCCCATGACGACGGCCGGCCGGGCTTCGATGACGATCGACGACTGCGCGTGGTCCACCATGAACCGTCCGCACCTCCACATCTCATCGCCCCGGCGGGACCGGCGGATCCGGTCATGGGGCCACTGGCGCCCGGCGCGGGGCGCCGGGCGACCCGTGCGGCCGACCCGTGCCCTGGGGCGCAGGACGAATGCCCGATCGATCGTTGAGGCTACCGGAACGTGAGCGCCGCGCCGGGTGTCCTACCACTCGAGGACGTACGGCGTGCCCCGCGCGTTGAAATGCCCGACGTTGACACACCGCGTGGCGCCGATCTCCAGCTCGGCGACCAGGGGCTGGTGCACGTGGCCGAACAGCACGTACTGTGGCCGCGTGGCGTGGATGGCCTCCAGGACCGCCTCGCTGCCGCGCTCGAACCGCTGGGCGACGGTGTCGTACACCAGCTCCGGCACGTGCGGCGGGATGTGGCAGCACAGGACGTCCACCGCGCCGACGGCCGCCACCTTGGCCGCGTAGGCTTCGTCGTCGATCTCGAACGGGGTGTTCATCGGCGTCCGCAGGCCGCCGCCCACGAACCCGAAGGTCCGGCCACCGATCTCGATGGTCTGGCCGTCCAGCAGGTGCAGTCCCTCGCGCAGGAAGTCGGGGTAGAGGTCCGGCCGGTCCACGTTGCCGTACGTCAGGTAGGTCGGCGTCGGGAAGGCCGCGAACATGGCTGCGTACTGGCGCCGGACGGCGGCCTCCACGATGTCGGCACGATCGCCGTCGAGGCTGCCCCAGAGCCTGCGGGACCATTCCCGCGCCTCGTCGAAACGCTGCTCCGTCCGCAGGCTGATCATGCGGCCCACGGCCTCGGCCCCGAACAGGTCGCCCATGATCCCGCGGCCGTGGTCGCGATAGTCGATGAACAGAATAAGATCACCGAGACATACGAAAGCATCGGCTCCTGCCGCTGCGCCGGGAAGCGCGTCCGACCTCCCGTGGACGTCGCTCACCACATGCACCCGCACTCCAGAGAGCTTAGGCGAGCGGCCTTCACCGGGAGCATCCGCGCCTGCCGGGCGAACACGGCACCCGGTCTGCTTCGCCGGGAACGACCCGAAATCCGGAACGACCAATGACTCGCCGTGGCGGCGCTCACAGGCTAACGTCACGGGACCCACTGTCGTCACATGGCAGAAAACCAGGCCCTCGATCCTCACCCCGACCGGCACCCGCAGGCGGAGTCCCCGGCCAGACGGCCCTGCCATCGAAGGAGTTCCCGTGCGCGAGTACACCTCTCCCGCCCTGGTCACGGTGGCCGATGACAGGACGCTCAGCGATGACGTCTTCGCCAACGCGGACCGGGTCCCGGACAAGGTCATCGTCCGTTACAAGTCCGGTGACGGGTACGCGGACCTGACGGCGCGCGAGTTCCGCGACCTCGTCGTCCGGACCGCTGCCGGGCTGGTGGCCCTGGGCGTGGGCCCTGGCGACCGCTTCGCGATCATGAGCCGCACCCGGTACGAGTGGACGGTGCTCGACTACGCGGGCTGGGTCGCGGGCGCGGTCAGCGTTCCGATCTACGAGACGTCGAGCCCCGACCAGATCGAGTGGATCATCTCGGACTCGGAGTCCGTCCTCGCCGTCTGCGAGTCGGAGGAGCATGCCGCCCGGATCGCCCAGGTCCGCGACCGCGTGCCCTCGCTGCGCGAGGTGCTCGTCATCGACGGCGGCGCGCTGGACACCCTTGCCGAGGCCGGCGCACAGGCGGGCATCGGGGTGGACGAGCTCGCGGCCGCCCGGTCCGACGTCACCGCGGCGAGCATCGCCACGATCATCTACACCTCGGGAACGACCGGGCGCCCCAAGGGCTGCGAGCTGTCCCACCGCGCGCTGCTGTTCAACGCGCTGGCCGGCGCGGCGACAACGCCGGAGCACTTCACCGAGGACGCCTCGACCCTGATGTTCCTGCCGCTGGCCCACGTGCTCGCGCGGACCATGCAGTGCATGATCATCAACAACGCGCGGTGCATCGCCTACACGCCGGACACCAACACGCTGCTGGCCGACCTCGCGCTGGTCCAGCCGACCTTCATCCTGGCGGTGCCCAGGGTGTTCGAGAAGGTGTACGCCGGCGCGCGGGCCAAGGCCCACGCCGACGGCAAGGGCCGCATCTTCGACGCCGCCGAGGCCACCGCGGTCGCCTACAGCCAGGCCCTCGACCAGGGCGGCCCCGGCCTCGCCCTCCGGTTGCGGCACGCCCTGTTCAGCCGGCTCGTCTACGCGAAGCTGCGGTCCGCCCTGGGCGGCAACATCACCCACGGCATCAGCGGCGGTGCCCCGCTGAGCGTCCACCTGGGCCATTTCTTCCGGGGCATCGGCTTCTTCATCCTGGAGGGCTACGGGCTGACCGAGTCCACCGCGGGGGCGACGGTGAACCGGCCCGAGTCGATGAAGATCGGAACGGTCGGCCAGCCGCTGCCCGGGGTCACCGTGCGCATCGCCGACGACGGCGAGGTGCTGATCCGGGGCGATCTGGTCCTCAGCGGCTACCGCAACAACGAGACCGCCGGCAAGGAGGCGATCGACTCCGACGGCTTCCTGCGCACCGGAGACCTCGGCTCCCTCGACGAGACCGGCCACCTGCGCATCACCGGGCGCAAGAAGGAGATCCTGGTGACCGCGGGCGGCAAGAACGTCGCGCCCGCTCCGCTGGAGCAGCGGATCGGGCAGCACCCGCTGGTCGGGCAGGCGATGCTCGTCGGTGACCGGCGGCCCTTCATCGCCGCGCTGATCACCCTCGACCCGGATGCGCTCGCCGCCTGGCTGAAGGAGAAGGGCCGCCCCGCAGGCACCACCGCGGCCAGCCTGGCGGGCGATCCCGAGATGCGGGCCGAGATCCAGCGAGCCGTCGACGCCGCGAACGCCATGGTCTCCCACGCCGAGGCGGTCAAGAAGTTCGAGATCCTGCCGCACGACTTCACCATCGAAGGCGGCGAGCTGACGCCGAGCCTGAAGGTCCGGCGCAACGTGGTTCTCGAGCGCTATGCGGAGACGGTGGAGAGCCTCTACTCCGCGCCCCGCGTGACCGCCTGACCTCTCTCATCACCGGGGCACCGCGCCGGAGCGCCGGAGCTGCGCCGCGGGCGCCGGCGCGCTCAGCCCCACAGGATGTCGCGCAGTTCTCCGGCCAGGACGTCCCAGCGCCAGCGCAGCTCCACCCAGGCCCGGCCGGCCGTGCCCATCGAGCGGGCACGGTCCGGGTCGGCGAGCAGGTCGCCGACCGCGCGGACGAGCGCGTGCAGGTCCCGCCCATCGACCACCACACCGGTCCGCTGGTCGAGGACCGCGTCCGGCGCCCCCCCGCTGCGACCGGCGACGACCGGCAGGCCTGCCGCCGACGCCTCCAGGAACACGATGCCCAGGCCCTCCACCTCCAGCCCCGCCCGGCGGTTGCGGCACGGCATGGCGAACACGTCACCGGCCGCGTAGTGGGCCGGCAGCTCCTCCCAGGGCACCGAGCCGGTCAACACCACGTGGTCGGTGACGTCGTTCTCCCGGACGAGCCTGGTGAGCTCCTGCCGGTACGGCCCGCCGCCCACGAGAAGCAACGCGGTCTCCGGGACCCGGCGGCGCAGTGCCGGCAGCGCCCGGATCAGCATGTCCTGCCCCTTGCGGGGAACCAGCCGGCTCACGCAGACGACCACCGGACGGCCATCGAGCCCGTAGCGCTTCCGGATCTCGTCGCGACCGTCACCGGGGCGGAACAACGACGGGTCGACGCCGCTGGGCAGCCGGGCCAGGTCGGGCCGAGGCCCGAGGGCCGGCGCGAGACGGATCCGGGTGTAGTCCGTCAGATAGGTGACAGCGTCCGTCGTCGCCCCGATACGTCGCAGCACCTGCCGGGCCCCGGGCAGTGCCGCCCACCCCACCTCGTGGCCGTGCGTGCTGGCCACCACCCGACGGGCCGGCATCTCCCGGCGCAGCCGCGCTCCCAACAGGCCGAGCGGCGCCGCCGCACCGAACCACAGGGTGTCGCACCGTTCCGCCCGGGCGATCTCCCTGGCCCGGCGGAACACGTCCCGCGTGGGCAACATGAGCGACGTCGGATGCCGCACCACCGGGAACGGCGCCGCGGCGTCGAACTCGGCGGCTCCGCGCCAGGCGGGCGCGTACACGACGATCTCGTCGGACGGCAGTCGCGAGGCGAAGTTGTGCACATACGCCTGGATCCCACCCGGACGGGGCGGAAAATCGTTGGTCACAGCGAGCACACGCACGCCGCCATGCTCCCGCATGGCCCGGGCGAGGCCGCGGCTGGGACGCGCACCACCTCCCGTCGGCACCAGCGGGTACGCCCGATGACACCTCATCGCACCCGGCTGCGCACACAGAGCGTTCCCCGCCGCGACTGCCGCCCCCGGCGGACTGTCAGCGACACACCGCTGGAGCCGCATGTGTGCGGACCGGCACGACTCAGGCTGCTCGGAAACGGCGCGGCATACGAATCAGCCCCGCGGCGGCGAGGACCTCGATCGCCCGGCGCTCGTCGTCGTCCCAGTCCGCTGTGGTGTGCGGCGCCGCCAGCAGGAAACTCACCACGCAGTCCTCGCAGGCGGCGCTGCTCCGGGCCTCACACGTCTCACAGTCGATCAGCATCGTGCTCACCTCTCGTCCTTCACCCACCCGAGGCCGCCGGTGCCCACAGGGGCCCGCCGGTCGCGGTGGAACCGGACACCAGTTCGACACCGGTCACGCTAGGAGAGGGGTACGACAGTTTCTGGACCGCCGGAACCGGAACCGCCGGGGCCGCAGCCGCGGGCCTAGCGGTCCAGCCTGGACAGCATGGCGTCCGAGGAGACCGCGCGGGCGCCCAGCGAGGCGCAGTTCTCGGCCACCTCGCGGTCGGAGGTCACGACGGCCACCGGCCGCCCTGGCGGCTCGGCGCGGACGAGACGTCTGATCTCGTCGTCGGCCAGCTCGCCGGCCTGGCTGAAGACGACCCGCACCCCGCGCGGCATCGCGACTCCGACCGGCCGGGCGACGACCGCCGTCGCGTCGAAGACGACCGTGACCTCGGTGTCGAGGGCTCGGCCCGCAAGCGCGCCGAGCCCGGCCAGCAGTCGCGCGCGCTGCGCCTGCAGCGTGAGGGCACCGTAGCCACGCTTGGTCACGTTGTAACCGTCGATGATCAGGTGCAGGCCCGGGACGGCCAGGACATCGTCGATGATCGCCGGATCGTCCTCGGCTCGCCCTCTCCCGCCGACCCCGGAGAACGGGTCGAAGCCGCGGTCGTTCTCCGGCCTGCTGATCAGATCGGCGGGCCGCACGACCGTCGTCGGCAGGGAGAGCTCGCGACGGACACCGTTCGCCGCCGCCATCAACGTGTCGAGCAGCACCCGCAGCCGCGCCTCGTCCATGCTGCGGGAATCCCGGCTGTCCCGGCGGGTCGCGGACGCGGCGGCCTCCAGCTCGTGCACCCGCGCGCGCAGCCGCTTGGCTTCGGCCCCGCTGTCCCGCGCGGCCTGTGCAGCGATGTCCCGCGCGGTCTCCGCGGCGACGCTGACCTCCCGGGCCGCGATCTCGGCGCGCCGCACCCGGTCCCCCGAGGCCCGCAACCGGCGACGGGCCTCCTCCGCCTCGGCGCGGGCCTCCTCGAGCTGGGCACGCAGCTGCTCCTGCTCGGTGCGGGCGAGCCGCCGGACGGCCTCGATCTGCTCCTGTAGCCGGCTGATCTCCCGGGTGGCCTCGTCCATCCGCGCCGAGGACACCTCCTGCGCGGACGAGCGCGCGGCCTCCTCGACGAGCGCGGCCCAGTCGGGCAGACGAAGGATGTAGGCGATCGCGGCCATCTGGGCCGGGGGCGCGGCCGGAGGCGGGCCGTCCGGCGCGGTGATGGCGGTGACGAGGTCCGGGTTCGTCCGGCGGACCCACTCGGCGACCCGGCCGCGGAAGTGCGCGTCCTGCTCGATGGCGGCGGCGAGCGGCACGGCACCCAGCCGTGCGCGGCGCGACGCCTTGAAACGACGGACAGCGACCAGACTGGCCGGAACCACAGCGTCAGCGAGTTCGGCCAGCGCCTCCGCCGCGTACACGACGACCTGGGACCGCACGTCGACAGGAAGCGTCTCGGTCATCGGGGCGACCCGGCCGACCGCGCGCCGCGGATCGCCCTGGGCCGACGCGGGCGTCGGGGCGGGACCACAGGCACGGGAAACTCCGGAACAGGCGACGACAGCGACGGTCCAGAGTATCGGTCGCCCCGTCCGGGCCGCTCGGACGCCTTCCCCGCAGCCCACTCCGGCCAGCCGGACGGCAGGGGACGCCAGCAGGAACGTCGTGGGGCACAGCCGGGAACACAGCCGGGAACCAGATGGTGACCAGGACGGTCCGCCGCTCACCGAACGCCTCGACAGAACGACGGGCAGCACCGGGTGGAATGTCATTCGGGCCGCCCTCGGCGCGATCCTCGGCAATCGGCACCAGGCCATCTGGCTGGATGCGTGCACCTGACATCACCGTCAACGCCGTCATCGCCCGTCGCGCCCGACATCTGCGCGAACCCGGAATCCGCAACGGAAAGACACCCATTGTGGCCGGCGATATCCGACTTATGTAATCTCGCCGTGTTTATCGTGTGCTCCGCCCGTAGGAAGCGCGGCGGGGGCTGTCGAGAGGACCTCCGTGACCGACCAGACCCCCCCTGGCCACCCCCCGCCCGGTCAGGACAACCAGGAGACCTGGCGAGCGCCCAACAGTTCGTGGCAGCAGCCGCCGGCCTCGGATAGCCCGGCTGGCGGCGGGTCAGCCACGCCGCCGCCAGCGCCGGCTCCGCAGTGGCCGGCCCCGGGCGGCACGCCGGCCCCGGGGCCGCAGGGGGACGGCGGCGGGTGGCCTTCCACCACGCCCGCGGCTTCCTGGGGTGCTCCGCCCGCCGCCGGAGCGTCACCGGAGAGCTCGTGGCCGGGCGCCGGGCAGCAGCCCCAGCAGCAGTGGCCCCAGCAGGGCGCCGACACGCCGTGGGGCCAGCAGGGCCAGCAGGGCACCGGGTGGCAGCAGCCCGCCGGCCAGCAGGGCCAGGCCGGCAGCGGCTGGCCGACCCCCGCGGCGCCGGGGCAGCAGGGCACCGGCTGGCAGCAGGCCCAGGGCGGCTACCCGGGCCAGTACCCGCCCCAGGGCTATCCCCAGGCACCGCAGCAGGGCTACCAGCAGCCCGGCTACCAGCAGGGGTTCCCCGAGCAGCAGCCCGGAGGCTGGCCGCAGCCGGGCGGTACGCCACCGGGCGGCCGCCGCAACCCAGCGATGATCATCGTGCCGCTGGCGGTCGTCGCCGCTGTCGTTCTCGGCGTCATCATCGCGCTCTCCGTAGGCGGTGGTGACGATCCGGAGCCGACCGCCTCCGGCTCCACCCTCGCCCCGCGGGCCGTCCCGACCGGCCCCACCCTCCCCGATGTGACGACGCTTCCGGGCGGGTCGGTCCCGACACAGCCCGCGGCCGGGGCCCAGCAGCCCGGGGCGCCCGAGGGCTGTGTGCCGGTCACCCCGGCGGGCCCGCCGCCCGCGGGAGTGGCGGGCGTCGGCGGGGCCGGAACCGTCACGGGCAACGCGCGGTCGTCGGTGAGCGACTTCGAGGCCAAGGTCACCCTGAACTCGATCTGCAGCTCGACCGGCCGCGTCGAGGAGTACGGCGACCCGCCGAGCCGCGGCGCCTTCTACGTCGTGAACGTCACCGTCGAGGTGTCCCGGGGCGAGACGTCGGCGGCGCCGTCGGACTTCTACGTCCAGACGGAGGACGGCAGCCGCTACGACGGCGAGTTCACCTCGGTGGAGCCCGATCTGTACACCAGCGACGTCAAGGCGGGGCAGAAGGTGACCGGCAACGTGGTCATCGACGCACCGGCCGGCCATCACAAGCTGAACTGGGAGCCGCTGTTCGCGGTGGCACCCGCGACGTTCCAGTTCTGACAGCGAGTTCCGGCCGCCCGCCACGGTCGTTCTGACCGTGGCCGGGCCGCCGGCTCCCGCGACGCCGCCCGCCCGCCCGCGTGACACCGCCCAACCGCGAACGCCGCCCGCCCGTCCCAACCCCGCGCCAACCGGCCTGCCCCACTCCGCGGCGGGCAGCGCCCGCTGCGGTCACGCGCCAGCCGGCGCGGACAGCGCCGCGCGCAGGCGCTCGGCGACGTCGTCCATCATGGCCGGGTCCGGACTGCTGTCGGCCAGCGCGAAGCTCAGCTGCGACTCCGCCTCGATCGGCACGAGATGAATGTGGGTGTGCGGCACCTCCAGGCCCGCGAGCATCGCCGCCACCCGGCGGGGCCGGAAGACCGAGTCGATGGCCCGCCCCACGGTCGCCGCTGCGCTCCACACCGCGCTGAGCACCTCGTCGGGCAGGTCGATCCAGTGGTCGACCTCCAGGCGCGGGACCACGAGGGTGTGACCGGGCCGAATGGGCGCGATGGTCAGGAAGGCGACACTGGCCTCGTCCGCATACACGATGCGACCGGGCAGCTCGCCGTTGATGATCCGGGTGAAGACACTGGCCATAACGGGACCCTACCGAGATCACCGCAGACGCACGCGGAGGTCATCAGACCGGGGGCCGGTCAACAGGCTGGGAACAAATCACCTGAATCGTGACCAATTCCTACCAAACAGGCACGACAAGGCACGACCCTTTGCTGTAGGACACGCCGGAGACACACCGATGCACCAACGAACCCGGCGATACGGAATGATGCTTCAGGTGGCCAGGTTTGAGACGAACGGCATCAGGGTCGCTCGAATCAGTGTTGACTGCACCGACGTGGGTGTCATGGTCCGTTTCTGGGCCGCCGCGCTGGGTTACGAGATCTCCGAGCAGGCCGGCGATGCCGCACTGCTCCGCCATCCCGCCGGCGCCGGGCCGAAGCTGCTGCTCCGCCGGCGGGCCCGGCCGCGGCCGCCGCGATGGGCGGGCCGCCGCAGCAGCCGCCGGGAGGACCGGGCGGAGGAGGACGAGGAGAACCCCAACCGCCTGCACCTGGAGCTGTACGCCGTCGACGCCGAGCGGGTCATCGGCTGGCTCGCCTCGCTGGGTGCCCAGCAGCTGGCCCGCTACGAGGCACACGGGGAGACCGGCTACGTTCTGCGCGACCCGGAGGGCAACGAGTTCCGGGTGATGAACGCGGGGCCCACCGCCTTCGCCCGCCCCTTCTCCTGAGCTGCGCGTACCGGCGTATCGGCGGGCAGGCCTGTCGTACCCGCCCCCTAGGGTGTGTCCGGTGCGTCCCGTCCCCGCCGACACCAGTTCCGCCGGCACCAGTTCCGCCGGCACCAGTTCCGCTCGCGCCGACGGCCCGCCGCGCCAGGCGAGCCTGGCGGAGCTCGGCCGTCCGCTGTCCGACCTGACCTTCGTCGTCGTCGACCTGGAGACCACCGGCGGTTCGCCGGCGACGGCGGAGATCACCGAGATCGGCGCCGTGAAGGTGCGGGGCGGCCAGGTGCTGGGCGAGATGTCGACACTGGTCCGGGCGTCCGGCCCCGTGCCGGCGATGGTCTCGGTGCTCACCGGCATCACCGACGTCATGCTGGCAACAGCGCCCGCTCTGGACGAGGTCATGCCGACCTTCCTGGAGTTCTCCCGGGGCGCGGTGCTCGTCGCCCACAACGCGCCGTTCGATCTCGGCTTCCTGCGCGCGGCGGTGACGGCGTGCGGCTACCCCGTCCCCGCCTGGGAGCACCTCGACACGGTGCGGATCGCCCGCCGGGTGGTGACCCGCGACGAGACTCCGGACAACCGGCTGGAGTCGCTGGCGATGCTGTTCGGCAGCGCCAGCCGGCCGACACACCGGGCGCTCGCCGACGCCAGGGCGACGGTCGACGTCCTGCACGGGCTGTTCGAGCGGCTCGGCAACCTGGGCGTCACCACGATCGAGGATCTGCGGGAGTACAGCGCGCGGGTCTCCCCCGCCCAGCGGCGCAAGCGGCACCTCGCCGACGGGCTGCCCACCGGGCCCGGCGTCTACGTGTTCCGGGACGGAACCGGCCGGGCGCTCTACGTCGGAACGTCGCGGTCGGTGCGGTCCCGGGTGCGGACCTACTTCACCGCAAGCGAGCCCCGCACCCGGATGGCGGAGATGGTCGCGGCGGCGGCGCGGGTCGACGCGATCGGCTGCGCACATCCGCTGGAGGCGGAGGTCCGCGAGCTCCGGCTGATCGCCGAGTACAAGCCGCCCTACAACCGACGTTCCCGCCACCCCGAGCGGGTCGTCTACCTGCGGCTCACCGACGAGCCGTATCCGCGGCTGTCCCGCGTGCGGTCCGTCGGTGACGGCGTGGCGTTCCTGGGCCCCTTCGGCAGTACCCGGGCGGCGCAGGAAGCGGAGACCGCACTGCTGGAGGCCGTCCCGCTGCGCCAGTGCAGTACCCGGCTCTCGCCGCGCCGCCCGACGGCGGCCTGTGTGCTGGCCGACCTCGGCCGCTGCGGCGCGCCCTGCGACGGGCGGCAGAGCGGGCCGGAGTACGCCGAGGTCGCCGAGCAGGCACGCCAGGCGATGACAGGTGACCCGGGCCCGGTCCAGGAGGCGCTGGAGGAGCGCATCGCGCGCCTGGCGGCCGACCAGCGGTACGAGGATGCCGCCGAGGTACGCGACCGGCTGGCCGCCTACCTGCGTGTGGCGGCGCGCCGGCAGCGCCTCGTCGCGCTCACCGCAGTTCCGGAGATGGTCGCCGCGGCGCCGACCGCCGACGCCGGGTGGGACCTGTCGGTGATCCGCCGCGGGCGGCTCGTCTCCGCGGCCTCGGTGCCGCGCGGCATCGACCCCCGGCCCTGGGTCGACGCGGTCGTGGCGAGCGCGGAGACCGTACGGCCCGTGCCGGGGCCGACTCCCTGTGCCTCGGTGGAGGAGACCGAGCGGATCGGCCGGTGGCTCACCGGGCCCGGGGTCCGGCTGGTCCGGCTGGAGGGTGAGTGGAGCTGGCCGGCACACGGCGCGATCCGCGCGGCGAAGCGCTTCGCGGCCCCGCCCGCCTGAACGCCGCGGACATGACGAAGGGCCGCTCCCGACGGTCGTCGGGGGCGGCCCTTCGGAGGCCTCGTGCGCGTTCCGGCTCCTCCGAGCGCCGGAGCCGCCCGCGGCAGGCGGAACAGCTCCGGGCGACCCGGCGGTCAGTGCCCAGCGGTCAGCTGGTGCACGGCGGTCAGTGCTTGGAACCACCGCCCACCGGAGCGTCGCCTGCCGGCTTCTCGGTCTCCTCGGTGAAGAAACCGCCGACGGCCTTGCCGGCACGATGTGCCAGGCCCTTGCCGTGGGCTCCGTCCGCAGCGCCGGCCGGCAACGGGATCCGGTCGGTCGGGACCTGCGGGTAGTCGGAGACCGGCGACGGCTTCGGCCGGTGGTCCTCCACGAACTCACCGTTGGCGAGCTGGCGGATGATACCGGTCTCGATACCGTGATGCGCGATCTCCGCGTCCCGCTCGTTGAGCGAGATGCACAGCCGCTTGGTGACGACGTAGGCGATCGGCGGGACCACGATGAGCCCGATCCGGCCCGCCCAGGTCATCGCGTTCAGCGAGATGCTGAACGTGTGGGCGATGATGTCGTTACCACCCGAGATGAACAGCACCAGGTAGAAGCTGAGGCTCATCGCCCCGATCGCGGTGCGGGTCGGGGCCTCCCGCGGGCGCTGAAGCAGGTTGTGCGAGGCCTTGTCCCCGGTGAACTTCGCCTCCAGGAACGGGTAGAGCGCCGCCAGCGTGAACAGCACACCGGGCAGCACCGCCGTCGGCCAGAGCACCGCCGGGATGGTGTGCCCGAGCCCCCTGAACTCCCACGGCGGCATGAGCCGGGTGGACCCGTCCAGGAAGCCGATGTACCAGTCGGGCTGGGACGCCGCGCTGACCTTGGCCGGGTCGTACGGGCCGAACGTCCAGATCGGGTTGATCTGGGCGAGACCGCCGAGCAGGGCCAGCACCGCGAAGGTCAGCATGAAGAAACCGCCGGACTTCACGGCGAACACCGGGAAGACACGGTGACCGACCACGTTGTGCTCGGTCTTGCCCGGGCCGGGGAAGTCGGTGTGCTTCTGGTGCCACAGGATGCCCAGGTGCGCCCCGATCAGCGCGAGCAGGATGCCCGGCACAAGCAGGATGTGCACCACGTACAGCCGCGGGATGAAGTTCTCGCCGGGGAACTCGCCGTTGAACACCAGGAACGACGTCCAGGTGCCGATCACCGGGATCGACTGGGCGATCGAGGCGGCGATCCGCAGGCCGGTGCCGGAGAGCAGGTCGTCCGGCAGCGAGTAGCCGGCGAAACCCTCGACCAGCGCGAGCATCAGCAGGACGATGCCGATCAGCCAGTTGACCTCACGCGGCTTGCGGAAGGCACCGGTGAAGAACACCCGCATCATGTGGGCGATGATCGACGCGACGAAGACCAGCGCGGCCCAGTGGTGGATCTGGCGGAAGACCAGCCCGGCCCGGGTGTCGAAGCTGATGTCCAGCGTCGACGCGTACGCGCGGCTCATCTCCACGCCCTTGAGCGGGACGTAGGAGCCGTTGTAGATGATCTCGACGTTCGACGGGTCGAAGAAGAGCGTCAGGTAGATCCCGGTGAGCAGCAGGATCATGAAGCTGTAGAGCGCGATCTCACCGATCAGGAAGGACCAGTGGTCCGGGAACACCTTGTTGAAGTTCCGGCGGATCGCGCCCTGCGTCCCGAACCGGTCGTCGATGGCCCGGTTGACCTTGCGCGCCGGAGTCGGCCGCTTCTGGAACTTCGGGACGGGTGCCGATGCGGTGGTCATGAGCGCTCCCAGAACGCGGCGCCGACGGGCTCGGTGTAGTCCCCGTCACGGGCGATGAAGTAGCCCTCGTCATCCACCGCGATGGCGAGCTGCGGCAGCGACCGGCTCGCCGGCCCGAAGATCGCCCGACACCCGTCAGGCACGTCGAACACCGACTGGTGGCAGGGGCAGAGCAGGTGGTGCGTCTGCTGCTCGTAGAGGCTGACGGGGCAGCCCGCGTGCGTGCAGATCTTCGAGTAGGCGACGTGCCCGTCGACAGCCCAGTTCTCGCGGCCCTGGCGCGGCTTGTTCACGCCGGGCTCCAGGCGGATGAGGATCGTGGTGCTGTCCGCCTTGCTGTGCAGGTCCAGCTTCGGCTCATAGGAGAGGCTGCCGTCCGCCTCCTTCACCGGGATGGCCGGGAGCACGGTCTCGATCCCGCCGATCGCGATGTCGCCGAGCTTGACATAGCGGCCCTGCAGGTTGACGAGGCGAGCGCCCTTGACCCAGTGCGTGTGGTCGAGCTTCTTGCCGGGCTTGCTGTTGGTCAGGTTGAGCAGCGGCACCACCACCAGCCCGCCGAGGATCGTGCCGGCGGCGAGCAGGCTGCGCCGCAGCAACGGGTACCGGGCGAGGCCGGTGTCGGCGAAGCCGAGCGCGACCTCCTCCTCGGTGACCGCGATCTCCTCCTGCGGGGAGGTGAACTCGTGCCGCTCCTGCACCGCCTGCTCATGCGGCATCAGGCGCTTCGCCCAGAGGATCATGCCGACCCCGAGGCCGCCGACCGCCAGCCCGAGCGCGCTGCCCATGGCGGGCGTGTAGTACTGCGCGTGCTTGTCGCCGACGAAGTTGGTGATGATGAAGCCCACCGTGCCGACGATCGAGATCGTGAACCAGAAGGCGATGAGCCGCTCGGCGCGCCGGGCGGCCCGCCGGTCGTACTCGGCCGTGTGCGGCGCGCGGGGGGTGACTCCCCCACCGCCGCCCGTACCCTGCGCGGTGGCGGTGGCGGTGGCGCCGCCGGACCGCATGACCGTCGTCTCCGGGGTCTGGGAGGAGTCGGTCGGGTTCGGCGGGGTCCCGAGCACCTCGGGCCCGTCGTGCCCCGCGCTGACATCCGGGCCACCGGCACGGGGGTCGGAGTCGTCCTTCGGGCGCCCCGAGGTGTCGACAGGGTGCTTCGTCCTCTTGAAAATGCTGCTCATCGAATCCTGGTCTGCCTTGTCGGCCGGTTCTCCCTGGTAGCCGGCGTAGTGCATGCGCCGTTGCGGCGAGTCCGGCGTCAGGTCGTCGCCGTTGTCGTCGCCGTCCGCGGCCACTGGCCCGTGCGGGCCCTTCTCGGCGCTCACAGCTTCTGCCTCGCGCCGATCCAGAGGCAGACGCCGAGCAGCGCGCCGAGACCGATCACGATCGCGACCAGACCCTCGGGAACCGGGCCGTACTTGCCGATCGAGGCGCCACCGGGTGCGGGGGCGTCCTGGAGGTGGCGGACGTACGCGGCGACCGCGACGGCCTCCTCCTCGTTGATCTGGCCGGGCCCGAAGACCGGCATCGACTCCGGACCGGTCCGCATCGCCTCGACGACCTGGTCAGGTGTCGCCTGACTCAGGGACGGGGCGAACTTGCCGTAGGTCAGCGGGGCGCCGGCGCCGGCGGCCTGGTGGCACTGGGCGCAGTTCGCCAGGAAGAGCTCGCCACCCTCGGCGAGGTCGGCGTCGTTGAGCTCCTCACCCGTCAGGTTCGGAACCTCCGGGCCGCCGCCCAGCGACTGGATGTAGGCCGCTACCTGGTCGATCTGTGTTTCCGAGTAGAGCGGGTCCTTGCGGTCGGCCTGTGCCGCGGGAGCGGCGAGCGGCATACGACCGGTGGACATCTGGAAGTCCACCGCGGCGGCGCCGACACCGATCAGGCTCGGCCCCTGGGTGGATCCCTGGGCGTTCAGGCCGTGGCAGGTCGCGCACCCCTGGGCGAACAGGGCGCGGCCCTGGCGCACGGCCTCGTTCGCGTCCGGAGTCTCCGTCGCGTTGCCCCCGGGAGCGAGCACCGTCCACATGAACCCCGTGGCCAGCAGGCCGAGGAGCAGGACGATGGACGACGACCGCCGACGGCGGCGCACGGAGGCCGACCGGGATCGCCGGGCCTTC
Source organism: Parafrankia elaeagni (assembly GCF_000374165.1). Taxonomy (GTDB): domain Bacteria; phylum Actinomycetota; class Actinomycetes; order Frankiales; family Frankiaceae; genus Parafrankia; species Parafrankia elaeagni. Next base: position 70,040 of record NZ_KB893711.1, on the reverse strand, counting down.
CTCACCGAGACGAGCCGGGGTCTGCCGGCCGCGCCCGCGGACGAGGACGCCGCGGATTCGGATGCCTTGGATGTGGTCATGTCGCTCACTGGAGGAGGTAGATGGTGGCGAACAGGGCGATCCAGACGACATCGACGAAGTGCCAGTAGTACGACACCACGATCGCCGACGTCGCCTTCTCGGGCGTGAACCGCCCGTAGGTCGACCTGGCCAGCACCAGAACGAAGGCGACCAGCCCACCGATCACGTGCAACCCGTGGAACCCGGTGGTCAGGTAGTACACCGACCCGTAGCCGTGCGACGCCAGGGTGAACTCGTTCTCCTTGAAGTACTCCCAGGCCTGACCGCCAACGAAGACGATCCCCATGATCAGCGAGATCAGGTACCAGCGGCGCAGCCCGATGACGTCGCCGCGTTCGGCGGCGAAGACCCCGAGCTGACAGGTCACGCTGGACAGGACCAGGATCACCGTGAAGAAGAGTGCAAACGGGACGTGCAGGTGCACGGGACCGATCTCGGACCCGGCCGGGTCGCCGGTGACCGGCGGCCAGTTGCCGCTGTTGACCGAGCGGATCGTGTAGTACATCGCGAACAGTGCCGCGAAGAACATCAGCTCCGACGACAGCCACACCACTGTGCCGACCGAGACCATCGAGGGACGGTTGGCCGCCGGGTGCGCTGGAGGAGCCTTCTCGAGGACAGGGGCTGAGGCCACGACGGTCATTCTGGCATGTGACGCCGCACGCGCCACCGTAGGTTCGACAATCGGTAGGACTACACGGCGTCGACGACGCGCCGCGAGCGCCCGCCGAGCATCCGAAAATCCGCCGGGTGCTGCCGAAACGCCTGCTAACACGCAGGTTCTGGCATGTGATGAGGCGTCGGCCACGCCGCGTGCCGGACCCCGAACCCGTCGGTTGTTGTGTCCCTCACCCAGAGCGGCGCGCCACGCCGGGGGTGGCCCGGACGGCTCAGTCCGCGAGGGCGGCGAGCGCCCGGATGCCCTCCGCGGGGAACGTCAGACCCTCCTCCGTCCCGGGGTCGACGGCGAGCATCAGATCCTCGGAGGGCCACATCCGCAGCAACGCGGCGAGCGCGACCCTGCGGTAGCGGTCGATGCCCGGCAGCGCGTCGGCGAGACGCTGCTCCGAGGTGAAGGTGGGGACGAACTGGCGGCCGTCGGCCTGCTCGGCGACGGGAAGCTTCACCACCCGCGCGTCGCCGTTGTCCCGGGACGGATCGCTGAGATCCGGGACGAGGACATCCGCGACGGCCAGCGCGCCCAGCGCCGCCGAGTCGTCGCGGTCGAGCGCCAGCCGGTGCAGAGCCTCGCTGGCCGGGGTTGCCCCGCCGGGGCCGAACCCGGCCGGGCCGTCGTGGTGATCGGTCACAGCGCCGCTCCTGTCGGGCCGGGAATCGAGCCTGTCCTGTGCTCGCATACCCGGGTCCGCCGCAGATGAACGGCCCGCGCCGGCCCGTCACAGCCCCGCAGAGCCGTCAGCCGGGCAGAGCCAGATCGGCGATCAGACTGCGCCGGGTCGCCCCGGTGACAGGGGTCCCGTCGCTGTAGGCCGGATGGTCGACCACCAGCTCGACGGGGACCTCGGGGTCGCGGAAGGCGTCCCGGGTCTCGTCCGTGAGCGGGAAGCGGAACATGTGCACCGACACGGTCTCGCTCGGGGCGTCGGGGTCCTCGTCAACGCCCGGGATCTCGACGGCGGGCACCCTCACTCCGCCGATCTCCAACGAGATCCGGCTCTGCACCCCGGACAGGCGGACGAGCTCGTCGCGGACGGCGTCCAGCTGGTCGAGCTCGATGAACATCGTGGCGGTGAGGGCGTGGCTGGACGGCAGCAGCCGCGAGTAGGCGTCCACCTCGTGGGCGACCTCGCCGGGAGCGCTGAGCCGCTCGGTGTAGACCATCTCCTGCACCTGGTAGCGCAGTGTCTCGGCGTTCTCGAACTCGAAGACCAGGATGTCGCCGACCCGCACGCGCCGCTCGGCACGGATCGGGATCATCCGGGCGCGGGCCTGGCTGCGCCTGGCCGAGTAGGACTGATGGTCCGTCGTGATGTCGGCGATGGTGAACGTCATCGTGCCGCCTCCTGCCCCGTCGCGCCGCCCGTCCTCGTACCCGCCGGTGTCTCCTGCGGGGCGCGAGGACGCAGAGAGGCCAGGGGCTCACGGACCGCGGCGGGCATCCGAAAAGGTACCGGGAGAGCCGGACGTACCGGGTGTCGAGGCTCCCGGGCCCCGGTGAGTCGATGTGCCGGAGCTCCGGGGCTGGACAGCCCGTCGAGACGGGCCTCCCAGCCCCGGCTCCCGGCCGGGGGCGGCCCGGGTTTCCCCGTGCCGCCCCCGGCCGTGGGGGCGGTGCGAACCGCCCGGGAACACGGCCGCGATCAGGCGTCCGCGGTCTCCTCGGCGACCACCGCGTCGAGGGCCTTCTTGAAGCGGCCGGCGTGGGTCTTCTCGGCGCGCGCCAGCGTGGCGAACCAGTCGGCGACCTCCTCGAAGCCCTCCTCGCGGGCGGTCTTCGCGAAGCCCGGGTACATCGCGGTGAACTCGTAGGTCTCGCCGGCCACGGCGCTCGCCAGGTTCTTGGCCGTCTTGCCGATCGGCTCGCCCGTCGCCGGGTCGCCGACCTCGGCGAGGAAGTCGAGGTGACCGAACGCGTGGCCGGTCTCGCCCTCGGCCGTGTCACGGAAGAGGCCCGCGGCCTCGGTCAGCCCCTCGATGTCCGCCCGGCGGGCGAAGTACAGGTAGCGGCGGTTGGCCTGGCTCTCGCCGGCGAAGGCCTCCTTGAGGTTCTCGTGGGTCTTGGTGCCGTCAAGCTTCGGCATGCGGAGTTCCTCCATGGACGTCATCATTGTTTCGATCACTGCCGCCGGCCCGGGCCCTGGCCCGCGCCGCCGGACTGACACTCCGGGCACAGACCACGGAACTGCAGGTCGTACCCGGTGATCGTGAAGCCGGACCGCCGTGCGATCTCGGCCACCATCCCGTCGGGGACGGGCTGGTCGATGTCCACCGCCCGGCCACACCGTTCGCACACGGCGTGGTCGTGCCGGCTGGTGTTCGCGTCGTACCTGGCTGCCGTGCCGTCCCCGAGGCTCAGTTCGAGGGCGTGCCCGGTCGCCACCAGCAACGCGAGCGCGCGGTACACCGTGGCGCTGCCGATACCAGGGGCAGCGACCCGCACGCGCTCGTAGACCTCGGCCGCCGTGGGATGGTCGGCGGCGGCCTTCAGCACCTCCAGCACGGCTCCGCGCTGGGGGGTGAGGCGTAGTTCGGTTCGCTCCGGCATCGGGTCACGTCCGTCATCGGTCGGTCGGTCGGCGCCCGCCCGCGCACAGGTCCCGCGGGAGGCACGGCCGGGACGGGCACTCGGACAATCGTTGAGAACGAGTATCAGTATCACGCCTGACGGTGTCCGATGGCAAACTCCTCCGGACCCGGAGGTCCGGCCACCGATCCACCGCCGGCACTCCGCCAGCCCCGGGGCCGGGCCGGCCTGACGGCCCCCGCGGCGATGTCCCCGTCTGCGACGGCCCTGACCGTACCGGCCGCCACCCGGCGCCGGTGACCCGGATGGGCACGCGACCGGCACGCCGCGAACAGATAGCCTTCGGAGCGGATACCGGGCCGGTGGGACGTCCGACACCACGGCCGGCACCCTGTGCGGCGGCCGCCCTGCGCGGCGACGCCCGGGGCCGCCGCCGGGGACCGGTGCCCACGCAGTGCCCGTACCGGCAGTCGTTCCCGATCGCCGCCCACGGCGGTCGCCCATCCGAGAGGCCCGTGGACGCCATGAGCACCGTTCTCGTCTACGCGAGCAAGCCCGACGTCCGAGCGCGTGTCCTGGCGGCCGTCGGGCGCCGGCCCGCGGCCGACCTCGACGAGATCGAGTTCGTCGAGGTGTCCGACGCGGCGACCCTCATCGACGCCGTCGACCATGGCGAGGCCGACCTGTGCATCCTGGACGCCGAGGCCACGCCGTCCGGCGGGATGGGGCTGTGCCGCCAGCTCAAGAACGAGGTGGCGGACTGCCCGCCCACGCTGCTGCTGGTCGCCCGGCGCGACGACCGCTGGCTGGCGACCTGGTCGCAGGCCGACGCGGTGGTCAGCCATCCCGTCGACCCGGGCGCGCTCACCGACGCGGTCGTCGGCCTGCTCCGGGAGCGTGCGACCGGCTCGGCGGTCCGCCGGCCGGTGGTCAACACCCGCGCCCACTAGGCCGGGTGGACCCCGTCATGACGAGCACATCGGCACCGCGTCAGGCCAGGGCGGTGCCGTCCGGCGCAGCCGCCGAGGCGTCCACGCACTCCACGACCGCACCTGACCCCGGCGCGCCCACCGGCACCGCTCCCACGACCCCCGCTCCGGCCGCCGCCGGCAGCGGGGCGGCCGGCAGCGGCCGGCGAGCCGCGCAGAGCTGGCCCGACCTGATCAGCCTGCTGATCTCCGGCGAGCCGCTGACCGCCGACCAGACCACCTGGGCGATGGCACAGATCATGGGCGGGCTGGCCACGCCCGCCCAGATCGCCGGTTTCATCATCGCGCTGCGAGCCAAGGGCGAGACCGCGCAGGAGATCGGCGGGCTGATCCGCGCGATGCTCGGCGTCGGCGAGACCCTCGCCCTCTCCGACGAGCTGCGGGCCGGCGCCGTCGACACCTGCGGCACCGGCGGCGACCGCTCCAACACGGTGAACCTCTCGACGATGGCGGCGATCGTCGCCGCCGGCGCCGGGGTCACGGTCGTCAAGCACGGCAACCGCGCCGCGTCGTCGGCAAGCGGATCGGCGGACGTCCTGTCCGAGCTCGGGGTGGTGATCGACCTGCCGCCGGCCGGGGTCGAGGCCTGCCTGTCCAGCGCCGGGATAGCCTTCTGCTTCGCGCCGGTCTTCCACCCGGCCATGCGCCACGTCGGGGCGATCCGCGGAGAGCTGGGTGTCCAGACCGCGTTCAACATCCTCGGCCCGCTGGCGAACCCGGCCCGGCCGGGTGCCCAGACGATCGGCGTCGCCGATGCCCGGCTCGCCCCGATCGTCGCGGACGTCCTGGCTGACCGGGGCACCCGGGGCCTGGTCTTCCGCGGCGACGACGGGCTGGACGAGCTCACCACCGCGATGCCGTCCACTGTCTGGGTCGTGACCGCCCCGCCCGGCGGGCAGGAGCGGGCGCGGGTGCGCCGGGACCGTTTCGACCCGCGCGACCTCGGCATCGCCACACCCGACGCGACCGCCCTGCGCGGTGCCGACGCCGCCTACAACGCCCAGGTGGCCCGGACCATCCTCGCCGGGGAGACCGGGCCGGTGCGTGACGCCGTCCTGCTCGCCACCGCGGCGGCCCTGGTTGCCGCCGTCGGGCCGACCGAGGCCCCGGTCACGGAGCAGCTGGGGGCGCAGCTCGGCCGCGCCGCGGCGGCGATCGACTCGGGTGCCGCGGCGGAGGCGCTGCGTCGCTGGGCGGAGGCCAGCCAGACCGCGGCGAAGGCCCGCGGCTGACCGCACCCGCCCGCCGGACCAGCCGAGGCCGGACAGGGCACGACAGATCACGAGGATCCGCGAGAGATCACGAGGATCTGCGAGGACCCACGACAAAGGGCCGCTGCCCCGGGTGACGGACCTGGGGCAGCGGCCCTTGTGCACGGCCGACGGCTCGGAACCTCGCGCGTGGCGCCGCACAGGTGCTCGGCGCCTCGCGCTCGGTGCCCGGCGCGCCTGTCAGTGCGTCGGCACCTCGTCCTCAGGCAGCGCCGGGTGCCAGAAGTTCTCCATGACCAGGCAGACGGCGAAGGCGAACGTCAGAACAGCGCCCAGGATGCTCAGCCAGATCCCGAAGGCGAGCCCCATGGCGGTGACCGACGCGCTCGCGCCGAGGAAGAACGGGTAGTAGCTGCCCGGGGTGAAGTGCCCGAGCTCCCCGGCGCCGTCGACGACCTCCGCGTCCGGCAGGTCCTGCGGGCGCATGCCGATCCGGCGGCCGGTGAAGACCAGGTAGCCGCCGACGAGGAAGCCCAGGCCCGCGCACAGGGTGAGTGCGGCGGTACCGGTCGGGTCCTTCGCCCAGAACCAGTAGACCAGGGCAACCGCCCCGGCGAAGATGCCGAAGAAGTTGAAGATGAAGCCTTCGATCTTCATCGCGCTGCTCCCTGACCCAGTTCCGGTGTGGCGTGATAATCCGCCTTGCCCGCGGCCCCCGGGAAGTGCAGGTCGAACGCCGGGCGCTCGGAGCGGATCCGCGGCAGGGACCGGAAGTTGTGCCGAGGCGGCGGGCAGGACGTCGCCCACTCCAGCGAGTTGGAGAAGCCCCACGGGTCATCGACCGCCGCGACCGGACCCTTGCGGTAGGAGTACCACAGGTTGTAGAGCAGCGGCAACGTCGAGAGGCCCATCAGGAACGAACCGGCCGTCGCGACGGTGTTGAGGGTGGTGAAACCGTCGTTCGGGCCATAGTCCGCGAACCGCCGCGGCATGCCCTGGGTGCCCAGCCAGTGGAACACCAGGAAGGTCGCGTTGAAACCGAGGAACAGCGACCAGAAGTGCAGCTTCGCGAGCTTCTCGTTCAGCATCCGCCCGGTGACCTTCGGGAACCAGAAGTAGACCCCGGCGAAGGCGGCGAACATGAGACCGGCGACGACGTAGTGGAAGTGCCCGACCACGAAGTAGCTGTCACTCACGTGGAAGTCGATCGGCGGGCTGGCGAGCAGCACACCGGTCAGACCACCGAACAGGAACGTCACGAGGAAGCCGACGGCGAAGAGCATCGGTGCCTCGAAGCTGAGTTGCCCGCGCCACATCGTGCCGATCCAGTTGAAGAACTTGATCCCGGTGGGCACCGCGATCAGGAACGACAGGAAGGCGAAGAACGGCAGCAGCACGGCACCGGTGACGAACATGTGGTGCGCCCACACCGCGACGGACAGGGCGCCGATGCCGACGGTGGCGAACACCAGGCCCTTGTAGCCGAAGAGCGGCTTGCGGGAGAACACCGGGATGATCTCGCTGATGATGCCGAAGAACGGCAGCGCGATGATGTACACCTCGGGATGCCCGAAGAACCAGAACAGGTGCTGCCACAGCATCGCGCCGCCGTTCTCGGCGGCGAAGATATGTGACCCGAACCTTCGGTCCGCGGCCAGTGCCAGCAGCGCGGCGGCCAGCACCGGGAACGCCACCAGCACCAGGATCGAGGTGACCAGCAGGTTCCAGCAGAAGATCGGCATCCGGAACATCGTCATGCCGGGGGCACGCATGCACAGGATCGTGGTGATGAAGTTGACGGCACCGAGAATGGTGCCGAGACCCTGCACCGTGAGGCCCAGCACCCACAGGTCGGAGCCGACGCCCGGCGAGTACACCTGGCTACTCAGCGGCGCGTAGGCGAACCAGCCGAAGGAGGCCGCCCCGCCCGGGGTCACGAACCCGGTGAAGACGGTGAGGCTGCCGAACAGGAACAGCCAGTACGACAGCGCGTTCAGCCGCGGGAAGGCGACGTCGGGCGCGCCGATCTGCAGCGGCACCAGGTAGTTGGCGAACGCGAACGCCAGCGGCGTCGCGAACATCAGCAGCATGAGCGTGCCGTGCATGGTGAAGAACTGGTTGTACTGCTCGTTGGAGAAGTACTGCAGGCCCGGGCGGGCCAGCTCGCCACGGATGAAGACCGCGAGGATGCCTGCGATGACGAAGAACGCGAACGACGTCAGGAAGTACATGATCGCGATGTCTTTGTGGGACGTCGTCCGCAGGTAGCCGAGCAGGCTCGTGATCGGCGGCTTGTAGTGCGTGTCCGCCGAGTCGTGTGCGTGCCCGGCCGGCCCGGCGGGCGACTCGTGCAGAAGGGTCACTGGACACTCCCGGTGGTGGCGCCGGAGGACGGCGACGCGCTGATCGCGGCGCTCTCCCGTTCCTCGATGAAGCGGTCGTACTCGGCACCGGGCACGACCTGTACGTAGAACGTCATCCGGTCGTGGTCGGTACCGCACAGCTCGGCACATCGACCGACGAAGGTCCCGGTCTCCGTCGCGGTGAGCTCGAACTCGTTGATGCGCCCGGGGACGACGTCCCGCTTGAACAGGAACTCGGGCACCCAGAACGAGTGGATCACGTCCGGCGAGGTGAGCACGAACCGGATCGACCGGCCCTCGGGCAGCACCAGCACCGGCGCCTCACCGGGGCGGCCGGTGACCTCGACCTGGTTGGTGCCCGGCTCCTTGCCGGTGTCGAGGTACTGGAACTGCCAGTTCCACCGGAAACCGATGACGTTCACCGTGACGTCGGGATTGTCCGAGAGCTTGGTGATCTCGGTCTCGTCACGGGCGGTGTAGTAGAAGAGGCCGGCCACGATCACAACCGGCACGACGGTGTAAAGGATCTCAACGGGAAGGTTGTACCGGACCTGGCGCGGCAGAACATCACTGCGCTTCCGGAACACGACGACCGCGTAGAAGATGAGAGCCCATACGAACACACCGACGGCCAGGGCGGCGATCACCGAGCCCTGCCACATGTTCAGGATCCGCGGGGTGTGGTTGGTCACACCGTCCGGGAATCCAAAGTTGGGGACGTCGCAGGCGGTAGCCAGCAGCCCTACGGCCGCCAGCATGGCGCCCATGCGCGCGCCCACGCGGCGCCGGGCCGGCCGTCGGTGTCCAACCCGACGGCTCGCCAGCTCGTCCGCGTCAGCGGTGTCAGCCGGGGCCATCGGCGTGTCCTCGACATCCGCGAGCGACGGCCGGGTCCGACCGAAGGATCTCCTCACCAGGTCCTGCCTCCCACGACTAGCGGGCGCGCGGCTGTGGGCGGATTCAGGTTCCGCCAACGCCTCGCGACCGCGTAAACGCTTCGCGGGCCGGCCGGTCCAACCGGCCTCGCTGCTTCGTCTTCCGACTGTCTTCGACACGCTGTAGATGGTGCGGCAGCAGCGTATCCCAGCAGCGGACGAGCTTCTCGCCGCAGGCCCCGTCCGGAGCTGTGAGACACGACCCGCGGGGCGTCGTGGACAGGCCCCAGGGCCCTTGATCCGGGCCAACCACCCGCCCCGTCCGGCCCCCGACAGGTGTGTGGGCCTCCCGCTTTCCGGTCGACGCCCCGCAAGGCCTTTCTGTTCCAGGCCCCTCCGCTGCGCGAATGCCCCGGCCGTGCTCCGGCGGGTGAGCCCGGTTACTCCGCAACGGGCGTAGCGTCACTCTCGTGCCGGCCTATCTCGACCACGCGTCGACCACGCCGCTGCATCCGGTCGCCCGCGAGGCGCTTCTCGCGGCGATCGACGACGGCTGGGCCGACCCCGCCCGGCTCTACCGCGAGGGGCGCCGGGCTCGGATGCTGCTGGACGCCGCGCGGGAGACCGTCGCCGGGGTGCTGGGCGCCCGCGCCCCGGAGATCAGCTTCACCGCCAGCGGCACCGCGGCGGCGCACCTGGCCCTTCTCGGCACCGCGGCGGGCCGCCGCCGGGCCGGCGGCGTGGTCATGGTCAGTGCCGTGGAACACTCCAGCGTCCTGCACGCCGCGCAGCGCCACGAAGGTGACGGCGGAGAAGTGGTGACGATCGGGGTCGACGGCCTCGGCCGCGTCGACCCGGCTGCCTTCGCCACCGCTCTCGACGACCGCCCGGACACCGCGGTCGCCGCCCTGCAGCACGCCAACCACGAGGTGGGCACCGTCCAGCCGGTCGCCGAGGTGGCGCGGCTGCTGCACGAGCGCGGGGTGCCCCTGGTCACCGACGCGGCGATGACCGTCGGGCGGGTGCCCGTCAGCCTGGCGGAGCTGGGCGCGGACGTCCTCACCGCGAGCGCGCACAAGTTCGGCGGGCCGCCTGGTGTCGGCTTCCTCGTGGTCCGCACCGGCACCCGGTGGGCCGGGCCGCAGCCGGCCGACGAACGCGAGTACGGGCGCGTCCCGGGTTTCCCGAACGTGCCGGCCGTCGTCGCGGCCGCCGCCGCCCTGGCCGTGCGGGCCACCGAGATCGAGGCCGAGGCACGGCAGCTGGCGGCCTGGTCGAGGCGGCTGCGCGAGCGTCTGCCGGTACTGGTCGAGGACGTCGAGCTGCTCGGGCCGGACAGCACCGACCTCGCCGTGAGGCTCCCGCACGTGGTGGCCTTCTCGTGTCTGTACGTCGCCGGCGAGGCCCTGCTCGGGGAGCTCGACCGGGCCGGCATCGCGGTCAGCTCCGGGTCGAGCTGCACCTCGGACACGCTGACGCCCAGCCATGTGCTCGTCGCGATGGGGGCGCTCACCCATGGGAACCTGCGGGTCTCGTTCGGGCGGGACTCCACCGAGGCCGACGTCGACGCCCTGCTCGCCGCGCTGCCGCCCGTCGTGCGCGCCGTGCGCGAACGGGCCGGAGCGGCCGGACTGTGACCGGCGACAGCACTCCCCCGCGGAGCCACACCCCGCCGGGTCAGACCCCGCCGGGTCAGACCCCCCCCGACCGGCCGCAGGCTGTCCTGGACGCCCGCGGCCGCCGCTGCCCGATCCCGATCATCGAGCTCGCCCGGCACATCGGTGACGTCGACGTCGGTCAGCTCATCGAACTGTGGGCGGACGACCCCGCCGCCGCGGCCGACGTGGCGGCCTGGTGCCGGATGCGCGGTCATGCCCTGGTCGGCGAGCGGACCCGGGCCGGGGGCACCGGATCGGCGGGTGCCGGATCGGCGGGTGCCGGATCAGCGCCCCCGGGAGAGACACCCGACGGAGCGGAGCNGCCCCCCGCCGCGACGACGCCGCCTCCGGGCGGAGGCGACGCCTACCTTGTCCGCCGGGTCCACTGAGCGAGGATCAGGCGGAGCGCAGGTGTGCGGCGATCTCGGCCGCGGCCTCGGCGCCGTAGGTCTCGGTGAGCCGCGCCACGACCTCGGTCCGCTCCAGGCTGTACTCCTGGGTGCCGACGGTCTCCAGCACCGTGGTCGCCAGCAGCGCCCCGACCTGGGCGGACCGCTCCAGCGACAGCTCCCAGGAGATGCCGGCGAGGAACCCGGCGCGGAAGGCGTCGCCGACACCGGTCGGGTCCGGCGTGCTGCGCGCGGGCACGACCGGCACCTTGACGGCCTCGCCGTCGGCGGACTCGATGACGACACCGTCCTTGCCCAGCGTCGTGACCCGGACCCCGACCATGGCGAGGATCTCCTCGTCGGTCAGGCCGGTCTTGGACGCCAGCAGCGCCTTCTCGTACTCGTTGCAGAACAGGTAGGCGGCGCCGTCGACGAGCGAACGGATGCTGTCGCCGTCCATCGTCGCGAGCTGCTGGGAGGGATCGGCGGCGAAGGGGTAGCCGCGCTCCCGGCACTCCGCCGTGTGGCGGAGCATCGCCTGCGGGTCGTTGGGGCTGACGACGACGAGGTCGAGGCCGCCGAAGCGTTCCGCCACCGGGCGGAGCTCGACGCTGGCCGCCTCACTCATCGCGCCGGGGTAGAACGACGCGATCTGGCAGAGGTCGTTGTCCGTGGTGCACACGAAGCGCGCGGTGTGGGCGATCTCGCTCACCCGGACCGAGGCGGTGTCCACGCCGTGCCGGTCGAGCCAGGAACGGTAGTCGGCGAAGTCCTCGCCGACGGCTCCGACCAGGATCGGGTTGAGGCCGAGGCGCCCCAGGCCGAAGCTGATGTTCGCGGCGACCCCCCCGCGGCGGATGCTGAGCTCGTCCACGAGGAACGACAACGAGACCCGCTCAAGCTGATCCGCGAGCAGCTGCTCGGCGAAGCGCCCAGGAAAGCGCATGAGGTGGTCGGTGGCAATGGAACCAGTCACGGCGATACGCACGAACACGCAGCCTACCGCCCACCCCCCAGCGGCCTGGCGGCTGGGCGCGGGCAGGACGATCCCTGTACGGCGCTGGTACGGCGGGAAAAGGTGAAGCCCGGCATGACCGCGATGTCATGCCGGGCTCGCTCCGCGCGAAACGGCGTGCGCCGCTTCGTACGGGATCGATCTGTGCAATACGGACTCCGCCGCGGGTCGGGTCGGAGCGGGGCGGCTGCCGCCGGAACGGCGCCGCCCCACCCCGGACCGATCAGTGGAAGGAGTCTCCACACGCGCAGGAGCCCTGCGCGTTCGGGTTGTCGATCGTGAAGCCCTGCTTCTCGATGGTGTCGACGAAGTCGATCGTCGCGCCGCCGAGGTACGGGAAGCTCATCCGGTCCACGGCGACCTTGACGCCGGAGAAGTCGAGGACGGTGTCCCCGTCGAGCTTGCGCTCGTCGAAGAACAGCTGGTAGCGCATGCCGGAGCATCCGCCGGGCTGCACGGCGATACGGAGCTGGAGGTCGTCCCTCCCCTCCTGCTCGAGCAGGGTCTTCACCTTGCCGGCGGCCGTGTCGGTGAGAACGACGCTGCTCGTGGTCTCGGTCTCGGTTGTGTCCTGCACGGTCATAGGGGCTGCTCCCTGCCCTGTGGACGTGCCAGGTTCACCAGATTTGCTGGTACCCATGGCGGCCGTACGCGAGGGGACGCCCGGGCGGCGACCCCTCACGGGCGACACACATGTCGTGTCGCCGTTCCTGCTCAACACCGCGAGCAAGGATCCGCTTCCCATCGTAGCCAGCGATGGGGAGGTCGGCCACGACGCGCAAGTGACATCCGTCCCCGCTTCACAGGTCCGACCGGTCCAACTTTGCGCGGACCAGGCGATCCGGAGTTAGAGTCTCAACGACCATTAGTGCACGGGACCCGTGGGGACACTGTCGTGAAGGGCACACTTTCGCGGGGTTGCTCCCGCCGCGGCCGGCGGAGGCCCGCCGCGACGACACCGGGCCCGCGACGGCCCGGCCGAGCCCACGAGCAGCGAGCGCGGCGGCCCACCCGGGCCAGCCCGAAGGAGCGGACATGACCACCAACCCGGCCCTGGAACGCCTGGGCGTCACCGCGTCGCCGCTCGCCCTGCTCCTGCTCGGGCGCGAGGCCGATCCCGACAGCGAGCGGGGAGTCGAGTGCCCCGGTGACCTGCCGCCGGCCGCCGACCCCCAGCTGGCCGAGCGGGCGGCGGCCGCCAAGGCCGCGCTCGGCGACGACGTGTTCATCCTGGGGCACCACTACCAGCGCGACGACGTGATCGCCTTCGCCGACGTGACCGGTGACTCGTTCAAGCTCGCCCAGCAGGCCGCGGCCCGGCCCGACGCCAGCTCGATCGTGTTCTGTGGTGTGCACTTCATGGCCGAGAGCGCGGACATCCTGACCGCCGACCACCAGCGGGTGATCCTGCCGGACCTGGCCGCGGGCTGCTCGATGGCCGACATGGCGACGGCGGAGCAGGTGGCACAGGCCTGGGACGACCTGCTCGACGCGGGTGTCGCCGCCGACACCGTCCCGGTCAGCTACATGAACTCCTCCGCGGCGATCAAGGCCTTCACCGGGCGCCACGGCGGGACGATCTGCACCTCCTCGAACGCCGAGCGGGCCCTGGGGTGGGCGTTCGGCGAGCGGCGCGGGAAGCGGGTCGTGTTCCTGCCGGACCAGCATCTGGGCCGCAACACCGCCATCGACAGGATGGGCATGTCCGAGGCCGACTGCGTGGTCTACGACCCGCGGCGCCCGGGTGGCGGGCTGACCCGCGCCCAGCTCCGCGACGCGCGCATGATCCTGTGGCGCGGGCACTGCTCGGTCCACGGCCGGTTCACCCTCCGGTGTGTGGACGAGGTGCGGGCCCGCGTCCCGCAGGTGCGGGTGCTGGTGCACCCCGAGTGCCAGCGTGAGGTGGTGGCCGCCGCCGACCTGGTCGGATCCACCGAATACATCATCAAGGTGGTGGATGAGGCCCCGTCCGGGTCGGTGTTCGCCGTGGGAACCGAGCTGAACCTGGTACAACGGCTGGCGAACCGCCATCCCGACAAGAAGATCGTCTTCCTCGACCGTACGGTGTGCTTCTGCTCCACGATGAACCGCATCGACATGCCGCACCTGGTGTGGACACTCGAAGCGCTCGCCCGTGGGGAGACCGTGAACCGGATCACCGTCGACCCCGAGGTCGCGACCTACGCCCGGAAGGCCCTCGACCAGATGTTGGCACTGCCCTGATGGCCCTGTTGAAGAAGCGCAAGACCGATCCGGCCGACCCGGCGGGCGGCGCGGCCGCCGACCTCGTCGAGGTCGGACCCGCGGAGGCGACCACCGGCAACGCCCGGGTCACGGCGGGCAAGGGACGCCCGACTCCGACCCGCGCCCAGGCCCGGGCAGCCCGGCCGCGCGGCGCCACCGGTGCCGGGCGCACGAGGGCGACCGGCAAGGAGGGCCGCCGGCAGCAGCGCTCCGAGCGGCGTGAGCAGAGCCAGCAGTACCGGGCCGCCATGCTGTCCGGCGACATCAGCAGGCTCCCGCCCCGCGAGCGGGCCCCGGAGCGGGTGATCGCCCGCGACTTCGTGGACACCCGGCTGAACGTCGGCCCGGTCTTCCTGCTCATCGCCGCCGTCTACTTCGTCGGCGGCCTGGTGCCGAACGACTATGTCCGGCTCTCGGCCACCTACCTGATGCTGGTCGGCATCGTCGCGGTCGTCGTCGACTCGTTCGTGCTCGGCCGGCAGGTGACCCGGCTCGTGGCCGAGAAGCACCCGGACTCGGGCGTCCGCGTGCGGGCCTACTCCGCCCAGCGCGCGCTGCTGCCCCGCCGCTGGCGGATGCCCCGGCCCCGGGTCTCCCGCTCCGGCCGCTGAGGCCCCGGGCGGCTGCCCCGTCGGCCAGCCGTCCGGTCGCGGCCGCGGCGGCCAGCCGCCCGGCCGCGGCGGGCTCGCGGCCGCTGCGGGCCCGTGCACAGGCGGTTCGGCGCCGCCGGGTGACCGGTGCGGCGGGCCGAGTCGCCATCGAGGGTGTGAAAAGGTTCGGATGTGAAGCATCGACGCCTCGGACGCAGCGGACTGTCGGTCAGCGAGATCTCCTACGGCAACTGGATCACCCATGGTGACCAGATCGAGGCCGACGCCGCGACCGCCTGCGTGCACGCCGCCCTCGACGAGGGCATCACCACCTTCGACACCGCGGACGTCTACGCCCAGACCCGGGCGGAGTCCGTGCTCGGCAAGGCGCTCGACGGCGTGCGCCGCGAATCCTACGAGCTGTTCACCAAGGTCTTCTGGCCGACCGGCCCGGGTGAGAACGACAAGGGCCTGGGCCGCAAGCACATCATCGAGTCGGCGCACAACTCCCTGCGCCGCCTGAACACCGACCACATCGACCTCTACCAGGCACACCGCTACGACCCGACGGTGCCGCTCGAGGAGACGCTGCGCGCCTTCGACGACCTGGTACGCGCCGGCAAGGTCCTCTACGTCGGCGTCTCGGAGTGGACGGCGCAGCAGATCACCGACGCCGTGCGCCTCGCCGGCGAGCTCGGCCTCGACCGGATCATCTCCAACCAGCCGCAGTACTCGATGCTGTGGCGGCCGATCGAGACCGACGTCGTCCCGATGTCCCGGGACCTCGGCATCTCGCAGATCGTCTGGTCGCCGATCGCCCAGGGCGTCCTGACCGGCAAGTACCTGCCCGGCCAGCCGCCGCCGTCGGGCAGCCGTGCGACGGCGGGCAGCGGAGCCGGCTTCATCGCCCGGTTCCTGACCGACGAGGTGCTCGGCGCCGTCCAGAACCTGCGCCCGATCGCCGCCGACGCGGGGCTGACGATGGCGCAGCTGGCGGTCGCGTGGGTGCTGCAGAACACCAACGTGGCCTCGGCCATCGTCGGGGCGACCCGGCCGGAGCAGGTGAAGGACAACGTCGGTGCCTCCGGCGTGGTCCTCGAACCGGCGTTGCTGGCCCGCATCGACGAGGTCCTCGCCCACGTCGCCGTCCTCGAGCCGGAAGGAGACTGACGGGCCTCCGCCGCTGGCCTGCCCGGCGGCCATCGGTCTCCGACGGCCCGTCAGTCGCCCGCGTGGGCGGTGAAGGCCCTGGCCAGCGCCGCCCACGTCCGGTCCAGATCGGAGCCGGGCAGGAACCGGTCGGACAGCTCCAGCATCACGGTGCCGTGCGCCGCCGCCCACAGGGCCTGGGCGACGTACGGCTCCGCGGTGGCGCGGTAGAAGGGCTCGCCTGACCAGCCCTCCAGGCCGGGCGTGAGGTCGGCCCGCCCGATCGGGTCGGCAGCGGACAGCCGGTAGAGGTTCGGCCGTGCCAGGGCGAACCGCCGGTACTCGGCCAGCAGCCGGCCCACGACGTCGTCGGGGCCGGCCGCGTCCACCACCCGGTGCAGCGCGTCACCGATCTCCCAGAGCGCGGTCTCGATCAGTGCCGTCTCCACCGCGGGCTTGCCGGGCAGGTGCTTGTACAGCGACGGCGCGCGGATGCCGAGCACCTCACCGAGCCGGCGCATGGTGAGCGACTCCGCGCCCTCGGTCTCCAGCAGCCGCTGCGCCGCCTCGACGATCTCGGCCGCCCGCGAGGAGCGGACCGGCGGCTCCGGGCGCGGCGCGGTCCGCGGGAGCGGGAGCGCCGGCGGCGCCGGGACGGGCGTGGGCGCACCGCCTGCCACGCTCACCGCCGGGTGAGGACGAAGGCCGGGTGCCTCGGCGCGATCCGCGCCAGTTCCTCGTCCGTCGAATCCGGGCCCACCCCGTCGAAGAACACGCCCACCTCCGCTTTCCACTTCGCCAGGTACGCCCGGAGCACCGGGACCTTCGCCGCGTCGGTCAGCTCGACCGCCTGGTAACCCGTCCGCCGGCGTCCCAGGACGAGCGACAGCTCCCCGCCGGCCGCACGGACGTTGCGGACCCACTGGCCGTGCCCGCGGGCCGAGACGAGGTACTGCTGCCCGTCCAGGTCGAGCAGGTTGACCGGGATCCGGCGGATCTCTCCCGAGGTCCGGCCGCGCACCTCCAGCACCCGGCTCCCCCACAGGCTCAGCCCGATTCCGGTGGACAGCATCACCGACCTGTTGAACAGGTTCCGGGTGAACCAGCCGGGTCTGCGGTAGTGCCTGGCCGTGTCCTGGCGGGCCGTGCTCTGCCGGGCTGTGTCCTGGCGGGCTGTGTCGACATCCTGCGCTGTCATGATCTTCGCCTCGCTCGGGTCGTCGAAGCCACCCCACGGCGGCTAACGGTGTTAGCTGACATCGATAGCTAACACCGTTAGCCGCTGGGGCGTCAACCCCTTCGGGCCCGATCGATGTGACTTCGCCCGCCGGGCTCTGCGGCCCCCGGCGCCGGGCCCACAGGCCCGGCAGGTGTACCGGCCGCTCAGGTCACCGGACGCAGGCTCATCGGCCCGTACACCCGGGTGCCTGCCTCGAGCAGGCTCACCTGTGTCACACCCAGGTCCAGCAGCTCCCGCCAGGTCTCGCCGATCCACGTCTCGGCGTCGCCCTGACTGGTGAACGACTCCGACCCGTTCGCGCCGCCCACCGCCACGACCGAGCCGTCCTCTCCCTCGTAACGCCAGGTCCAGCTCACGGTCCACGTCCTTCCCGACGTCCGGCGGCGTGGGCCGCCCGGCCGGGGCCACCACCCACCTCGGGAGATGCCCATCCCCCCATCCAAGCGTGTCCACCCCGCGGATGACGGCCACACGCGACCGGAGACCACCAGGACCCTCGGCCCGGCGTCCCCGCGCGCGGTGGCCCGGAGATCCGGGCACAACCCCGCAGATCCTGGCGCAGGCACGGCATCAGCCACCCGTGGGTCGGTAACGTCGGTTCCGGCCGCGGCCCGCGCGCCGCCCGGCACGCTCGACCGACGCACCTCGACCCGGCCCGGGCCAGTTCTGCAGAGAGGAAGGCAGCAGTGACTCCCGCCTACACCGCCGCGGCGGTACTCGCCGAGACAGCCGAGCACCACGAGGAGGGCGGCATGGTCTGGTGGGCCGCCACCCTGGCCACCTTCGGCGCGATCGCCGCACTCGCCGTGATCCTCACGCTGATGACCCTCTGGGAGCGCAAGCGCCACCCGCACGCCCACCACTGACCGCCGGGGCTCGACAGACATGCGGCTCACCCTGCTGGGCACGGGTTCGGCCGACGGATGGCCGAACCCGTGGTGCGAGTGCGCGTCCTGTGGGTGGGCCCGCGTGCACGGGCCCCGCGGTCAGACCGCCGTCCTCGTCGACGGGCGGCTGCTGCTCGACTTCGGTCCGGACGTCCCGCGGGCCGCGGCCCGGTTCGGGGTGAGCCTGGCCGGGCTGCGCCACGTCCTGATCGGGCACGCTCACCCCGACCATCTCGGTCCCGACGCCCTGATGTGGCGGTCGTGGTCCAGCGTCGCGCAGGAGCCGCTGGACATCGTGGCGCCGCCCGCCGCGCTGGACGTCTGTCGAACCTTCCTCCGCCGCTGGGAGGGCCGCGAGCCCGGTACCGACGGCTCGCCGCTGCGGCTGCTGCCCGCCGTCGCGGGCGGCCCGCTCGAACTCGGCGAACCCGGTGAGGCCGACGAACCCGGTGAGGCCGGTGAGGCCGGATCGGACGGCGGTTCGCGCTACCTGGTGCGTCCGGTCGCGGCCCGGCACGGCGGTGCCGACATCGGGCCGGCCGTGCTCTACGACGTGACGGCGCCCGACGGGGCACGCCTGCTGTACGGCTGCGACACGGCCGCGCCGCTGCCGCCCGAGACACTGGCCGCGCTGACCGGCCGGGCGTTCGACGTCGTGCTGCTCGAGGAGAACAACGGCGACCGCCCCGGCTTCGGCGAGCACCTGGACCTGCCGTCGTTCACCGGGCTCGTCGCCCAGCTGCGCGGCCTCGGCGCAGTCGGGCCCGGCACCCGGGTGCTCGCGGTCCACCTGAGCCACCGCAACCCGCCCGGGGACGAACTGGCCCGGCGGCTGGCCGAGCTGGGCGCGCAGGCCCCGCCGGACGGCACGGTCCTCGACATCCCGGCCGGCAGTGCCTCGGCCCCGATGCCGGCCCCGATGCGCGCGGCTCCGCTTTCGGCGCCGGCGGCGGCGCCGTCCCCGGAGACGGCGCGCCGCATCCTGATCACCGGTGGCACCCGGTCGGGCAAGTCCGCCCATGCCGAGCACCAGCTGCTCGCCGAGCCGGACGTCGTCTACGTGGCCACCGGCCGCCCCGCGGACGGCTCCGACGCCGACTGGGCCGCCCGGATCCAGACGCACCGGGACCGCCGCCCCGGGCGGTGGGCCACCGTCGAGACCCTCGATCTCGAGCCGCTGCTGCGCTCCCCCGGGCCGCCGCTGCTCATCGACAGCATCTCGCTGTGGGTCGCGGCGCGTCTGGAGGAGCCCGACTTCGCGCAGTCCGTGGCCGGCCTGGTCGACGCCTGGCGCGCCACCCGCCGGCGGGTGGTCGCGGTGACCGACGAGGCCGGCTCGGGTCCCGTCGCGCCGACCCCGCTGGGGCGCCGGTTCGTCGACCGCCTCGGCGAGGTCAACGCGCGGCTCGCGGCCGAGTCCGACGAGGTGTGGCTGGCCGTGGCGGGCGTCCCCGTCCGGCTGCGCCCGCGCTGACCCGCGGCTCGGCCGGCGGCCGCTCGGCCGGCGGCCGCTGGGCCGACCCGGCGCCGCCGACCGGCTCTCAGCCGGGCAGGAGCGAGTACAGGTACAGCCCGGACGAGCCTGCGACCGCGAGACTGGACCCGTCCGGTGACCAGGCGCAGCCGCGCGCGGCACCCTCGAAGCGGATCATGGTGCGGCAGGCCCAGGTCCGCGGGTCCCAGATACGCACCGACCCGTCACCGCCCGCGGTGGCGAGCCAGGCGCCGTCCGGGGAGAAGGCCACCTCCCGCACCGTGTGCACGTGCCCCGCCAGGACGGCCAGCGGCTCGCCGGTCGGGACGTCCCAGATCCGCACGGTGTGGTCCAGCCCGGCCGAGGCCAGCACCCGGCCGGCCGGGTCGGTCGCGAGGCCGAGCACCGGCCCGCGGTGCCCACCCAGCAGCCTGCGCTGCTCCAGGGTCACGACATCCCAGATCCGCACGGTCGCGTCGTCTCCGGCGGAGGCGAGCCAGCTGCCGTCCGGCCCGGCCACGGCGGCGAGGACCCGCGCGGTGTGGCCGGTGAAGGTGGCCATCCACTCGCCGGACTCGGTGTCCCAGAGCCGCACCGAGCCGTCCTCGCAGCCACCCGCGACCCAGGTGCCGTCCGCGGCCACGGTGAAGCCGAGCACGGCGACGTCCGCGGTGAGCACCGCCCGCACGTTGCCGGTGGCCGGATCCCACAGCCGCAGTGCGTCCGGCTGGGCCGGCACGACGACCCAGCTGCCGTCGGGGGCGGCCCGACAGCCGCGGGCAGGGCCGGGCAGTCCCACCATCGCCGCGCCGGGCTCGCCTGTCCCCAGGTCCCACGCGGTGACCGTCCCGTCGTCACTGGACGACACGACGTACCCGGCCGACCCGGCCGACCCGGCCGTGGCTGCGACGACGGCGCAGCCACGGGAGCCCTCGTTGCGCCCCCCGCTCGACAGGCGGGGCAGGTCGCTGCCGGTGCTCCAGACCCGGATCGTGCCGTAGCGGCCGCCGGAGGCGATCCAGGAGCCGTCGGGAGCGACCACACAGGCCCGGGTACCGATCGCTCCGGTCAGCTCGGCCCGCTGGGCGCCGCTGAGCGGGTCCCGCACGGCGATCACACCCCCGTCCGGCGCGACGAGGAACGCACCGTCCGGAGCCAGCGCGCAGGAGCGGACCGGGCGGCCGCCGTCGCCGATCACCCCGATCTGCCGGCCGGTGCGGGCGTCCCAGCGCCGCACCGTGCCGTCCTCGCCGGCCGAGACCAGCCAGCTGCCACCCGGGCCGAGGGCAAGCGCGAGCACCGGGCCGGCGTGGCCGGCGAGCGGGCCACGCCGCGCGCCGCCGCCCGCCGGGCCGTCCCGCCCACCGGGGCGTCCCGCCGCGGCTCCGGCCACGCCACCCCGCACCACCGTCCGCCGCTCGTCGGTGGCCGGCCTGTCCGGGCTCCGCTCGAGCATGCGCCGCTCACCGGTCGACGGACCGTCGGTACGCGGGTCGAGCAACCAGATGAACCCGTCGTCCCCGGCCACGGCCAGGGTCGGGCCGTCAGGACCGTCGGGGCCGGCCACGCAGCAGCGCAGGGCGCCGCCCGCCACCGGCATGACCAGGCGGACCCGGCCGGTGACGGCGTCCCAGACCCGCAGGGTGCCGTCGGCACCGACCGAGTACACCGACGCGCCGTCGGCGCTCACCGCACACCCGTTCACCGGGCCGCGGTGCCCGCGCAGCACGAGACGCGCCGCCGGCTCGGCACCACCGATCCCCCCGGCCGCGCCAGGGCCGCCCGCACCTGCGCCGGCACCGCCACCGCCACCGCCACCGCCACCGAGGAACTCTCCGGCATCCTTCTCGTCTGGCACATCCCAGACCCGCAGGGTGCCGTCCGCACCCGCCGAGACGAGCCAGCTGCTGTCCGGCGCCACGGCAGTGCCCAGCACACTGCCGACGTGCCCGGTGAACACCGACCGCGCCGCCCCCGCGCCCGCCGTCCAGGTGCGGACCGTCCCGTCCATCCCGGCGGAGGCGAGCCACCTCCCGTCGGGTGCCACCGCCAGCGCGTGCACCTGCTGGCTGTGCCCGGCCAGGACTCGCCGCAGCGCGGGGTGCGGCTGGTCGGGCAGTGCCCACCGGTTGACCAGGCGCGGGCCCTGGAGCCGGGCGGCGAGCGCGGCCCGGGCCGGTTCGAGGGTGCGAATGCCGTCCAGCCTGCTGAGCAGGACCGCGCCGAGGGCCTCCGGCGGCTCGGTGGGCCCGAGCAGGTGCGCGTTCTGGCCGAGCGCGCGGCTCAGCGCGGCCAGCACCGGGTCGTCCGGCCGCAGCGCGGCGGCCACGTCGAGGTCCGCCTCGACGGCGACCGGGCCGAGCCGGCCCACGGCGAGCTTGCCGACCGTCCAGCGCAGGTCCCCGAGCAGTGCGACCAGCTCGTCGACACGGCCGGCTCCGGCCAGGTGGCCCGCGAGGTGCCCCCACAGGTAGCCGGACTGCTCCGGCGCCGTCCACCACCGCACGGGACGCCGCCCGGCGGCGCCCACACCTCCGGTCGCACGGTCGATCATGCGAGCGAGCGCGTCACACAGGACGCCGTCGAGGTCGCGCAGCCGCGCCGGGCCGACCCGGGAGCGCAGGTAGGTCCGCAGCACGTCCTGCAGCACCAGGGACGGCGGGTCGCGGCGGTAGGCAACCACGAGAGACAGGTCGGAGAGCTCCTGACACAGGTCGTCGACCTCGTCGCGGTCGAGATCGCCGGTGGCCGCCCAGTAGGTCTCCAGAACGTCCCGTGGGATCTCCACGTCCTCGCCGAACACCGCGAGCTCCAGGTAGCGCTCCAGGTCGTCGCCGGTGAGCAGACCCAGGCTCGCGGACAGCGTGGCCTCGACAGCGAGCGCGCGTTCCTCGACCCGGCTGACGTCCAGCGCCGTGGGGCCGCGCCGTTCGAGGCGACGCAGCACCCGCTCGGCCGCCCGCCGCACCGGCATGCCGTCCCGGGCCTGCCGTGCCACCGCCCGGTTGACCAGGGAGAGCAGCACCGGCCAGCGGCCGGTGACCACCAGCAGCCGGCGCAGCAGCGGCTCGGGCAGCCGGGCTGGCAGGTCGCGGGAGAGCAGGCTGGCGGCTTCGCTGTCGGCCATCGCCGGCACCTGGAGGATGTCGCCGTCGGGGACCAGCCCACGCATCCGGGTGGTGATCAGCCGGACGCACCCGGGGCCGCCGGCGAGGAACGGGCGGAGCTGGGCCCGCCGCCACACGTCGTCGAGGACCAGCAGGCGGCGCTCCCGGCCGAGCAGCTCGCCGAGCCGGAAGCCGGCCTGCTCGGGGTCGGACAGGGTCGGTCTGACCCCGGACAGCGCCTCGCTCAGGTCGTTGATCCGGTCTGCCAGGTGCGCGCCGCCGAGCGACTCGCCGAGCGTCACCCACAGCACGCCGCCGTCGAACCGGGACGCCACGCGCGGGCTCGCGCACACCGCGGCCGCCAGCGTCGTCTTCCCGAACCCGCCGGCTCCGGCGAGCACCACCGGGCGGGGGATCTCGCCGTCGCCCGGCCCGCCTGGTGCCGGCCCGCCCGGTGCCGGCCCGCCGCCGGCCGGGGCTTCGGCCGGGCTGCCCGCGGCCAGCAGCCTGCCCAGGACCTCCTCGGCGAGCGCGGGCCGCTCGATCAGCCCCCGGACGGGGGGCACCATGGACGGCGGCCGCACCGGCGCAGGTGATGCCTCCGGCAGCTCCGGGCGCACCGGCCGGTCGCCGCGTTCGCGCAGATTGACCAGGGCACCGAGCACAGCCGTCTCCAGCAGCCCGTCACGGAAGTCGGCGACGATCACCCCGGCGTCGCGCAGCCGCCGGCGGAACGCCTCCTGACGGTCGCCGTACTCACGGTCGAGGAACTCGCGGAACGGCACCTCGGCGTCGTCGTCCAGCAGAAACACCAGCCGCGGCAGGCCCGCCTCGGTCGCCGCCTGAAACTCCAGCTCGGTGTAGGAAAGGTGCGGCATCTCCCGGACGGGTGATCCGTAGCGGAACCCGATGAGGCCGATGTAGACGTCGCATTCCTTGACCTGGCGCACGCAGAAGTCGGCGGGGCTCTGCGCCCGGGCACCGAAGTACTCCATGTCGACGGCCCGGTCGCCGGCAAGCGCGATCGCGCGCTCGGCGGCCGCGACGAACGAGCGGTCCCGGGGGAAACGCCGCAGCTCGGTGGTGTGGCTCAGGAAGACGGATCGGCCACGAACAGGGTCCAACGGGTCCCCCCTCCCCCAGCGCGCAGCGCCCGGTCACGTGTCCGCCGCCGTCCGGCGGACCTGAAGGATGTCGGCCGCTCCGGTACAGACACACCGGCAAATTACCGGATCACTCTCCACCCGGCTCGCCCGGCGATCGGCCACCAGGTGACGATCAGGTAATAAGGACCTGTGGACACCACCTCGCCCGAGCCGCCCGAGCCGCCCGCGGCATCCACGGCGCCCCTCGCACCCGCCGCCCCCGCTCCGGCGCCGGCCCCCGCGTCGGACGCCGTTCCCGCCGTGCCGGACCTCGACCGGGCGGCGATGGACGCCGCGCGCCGGCGCCAGGGCATCCTCACCAAACCGCCAGGTGCCCTCGGCCGGCTGGAGGAGCTGTCGGTCTGGATCGCCGGCGCCCAGGGCCTGTGCCCGCCGCGACCGCCGGCCCGCATCCGGGTCGTCGTCATCGCCGGTGACCACGGCATCGCCAGCGCCGGCGTGTCCGCCTTCCCGGCCGAGGTCACCGCGCAGATGGTGGCGAACTTCGCCGCCGGCGGCGCGGCCGTCAACGTCCTCGCCCGCGGGGTCGGGGCGTCGGTGCGGGTGGTGGACGTCGCCGTCGACACCCCGCTGCCGACCTCCCCGGGCGGGGTGGACGGCACGGCCCCGCCCGAGCGGTACCGGGTCCGGCGCGCGAGCGGCCGGATCGACCAGGTCGACGCGCTGACCCCGGCCGAGGTCGACGCGGCGTTCGCCGTCGGCCGCCTGATCGCGGACGAGGAGATCGACGCCGGGGCGGACCTGCTCGTCCCCGGCGAGATGGGCATCGGGAACACCACTCCCGCGGCGGCGGTCGTCGGCACACTGCTGGACCGGGAGCCGGTGGACGTCGTCGGGCGCGGCACCGGCATCGACGACCAGCGCTGGATGGTCAAGGTGGCGGCCATCCGCGACGCGATGCGCCGCTCCCGGCCCTACTCCGGCAACGCGCTCTCCGTCCTGCGGGTCGCCGGCGGGGCGGATCTCGCCGCGCTCGCCGGGCTGCTCGTGCAGGCCAGCGTCCGGCGCACCCCGGTGGTCCTGGACGGCGTGATCGTCTGCGCGGCGG
Organism: Parafrankia elaeagni; assembly: GCF_000374165.1. Lineage (GTDB taxonomy): Bacteria > Actinomycetota > Actinomycetes > Frankiales > Frankiaceae > Parafrankia > Parafrankia elaeagni. Next base: position 45,349 of record NZ_KB893711.1, on the reverse strand, counting down.
CACTCGCCGCCGAACGGATCGCGCCCGGGGCGAAGGAGTGGTGGGTCGCGGGCACCCGCTCACCGGAGCCGTCGCAGCGTTTCGTGCTCGACCACCTCGGGCTGGAGCCGCTCGTCGACGCCGGCCTGCGCCTCGGGGAGGGCACCGGCGCGCTGCTCGCCGTGCCGCTGCTGCTGGCGGCGCAGCGCACCCTCGCCGAGATGGCCACCTTCGACCAGGCCGGCGTCAGCAGCAAGGACGTCCTCCCCACCGGAGCGGCCCAAGACGGCGCGGGCAGTGACGGCGCGGAGGACTTCGACGGCGCCGGCCCGGGTACCCCATGACGGCCGCGTGATCGGGGCACGCGCAGCCGTCACCCTGCTCACGGTCGTGCCGATCCGCGGCCCCGAGCGCCTGGACCGCACCGTGGCTGGCCGGGCCATGGTCGCCGCCCCCGCCGTGGGGTTCGCTCTCGGGTTCGTCTGCGCCCTGGTGGTGGTGGCGATGCGGATCATGACCAAGCCGCCGACCGGCAGCCCGCAGACACTGCTGCCGGCCGTCGTCGGTGTGGCGCTGCTCGCCGGGCTCACCCGCGGCCTGCACCTGGACGGACTGGCTGACGTGGCGGACGCGGTCGGCGTCCGTGGCGGGCGCGAGCGGGTGCTGGCCGTCATGCGCGAGTCGACCATCGGGGCCTTCGGCGCGGTCACGGTGCTGTTCGTGGTGCTCGTCCAGGTCTCGGCGCTGAGCACCGCGATCGCCGCCCACCGCGGCACGGTCTCCATCCTGGTCGCGGCGATGGCGAGCCGGCTCGCGGCGACCTGGTCGTGCGTCGAGGGAGTGCCCGCGGCCCGGCCGGACGGACTTGGAGCGCTGGTCGCCGGCACCGTGCGGCGCCGGGACGCGGTCCTGGCCACCGCCGGGGTGTTCGCCGTCGCGGCGCTGGCCGGGCGGTTCGACTTCCACGGCGGAGACAACGGCCGTGCGGTCCGCGCCGTGGTCGCCGTGGCCGTCGCGCTGGGCGCCGCCTTCCTGCTCCGCCGCCGGCTGGTCCGCCGGTTCGGCGGCGTCACCGGTGACACCCTCGGCGCGACCGTCGAGATCACCGCCATGGTCAGTCTGGTCACGATGGCGATGACCATTCCGACCCCGGCCCTGCGGCTCGTCGGCCTCGACTAGTCCTGGTGCCTCGACTAGTCCTGGTGCCTCGGCTGGTCCTGGTGTCTCAGCGCGGGGAGGCGGAGACGAACGGCGGGCGGACGACCGTCATCGCCGAGCTGCGGCCGCGGACGTCCACCGTGACGGTGTCGCCGGCGGTGACCGACCGGTCGAGCAGGGCGAGGCCGATGCCCTGACGCAGGGTCGGCGAGAAGGTGCCGCTGGTGACCTCGCCGAGCTCGGCACCGTCCGCGCCGTTCACCCGCATGTGCGGGCGGGGGATGCCGCGGTCGTTCGACCGCAGGCCCCACAGCGACCGTGCCGGCCCGGCGGCCCGCTCCGCGAGCAGCGCGTCGCGGCCCCAGAAGGCCGGCTTGTCCCACCCGACAGCCCAGCCGGAGCGGGCCTGCACCGGGCTGATGGTGGACGAGAGGTCCTGGCCGTGCAGCGGGTAGCCCATCTCGGTCCGCAGGGTGTCACGGGCACCGAGACCACAGGGAAGGCCACCGAGCCGGGCCGCGACCGCCAGCACCTCGTCCCAGAGCGGGACCGCGTCCTCCCAGCGGGGCAGCAGCTCGAACCCGGTCTCGCCGGTGTAGCCCGACCGGCAGACCACGACCGGCCGCCCCTTCCACTCCGCGTCGGCGAAGGTCATGTAGGCCCCGTCGGCGGGCAGGCCGAGCGCGCCCAGCACCTCGACCGAGGCGGGCCCCTGCACGGCCAGGACGGCGAAGCCGGTGTGCAGGTCCGTCACCGCCACCTCTGCCGGCGCGGCGGCGGCCAGCCGCCCGACGACCGCGCCCGAGTTCGCCGCGTTCGGGACGAGGAACACGTCGTCGTCGGCGTAGTAGTACGCGATCAGGTCGTCGACGACGCCGCCGGTCTCGTCGCAGCACAGCGTGTACTGCGCCTGGCCGGGACCGATCCGGCGCAGGTCGTTGGTCAGGCAGGCGTTGACGAAGTCGACGGCACCGGGCCCGGCCACCCGGGCCTTGCCCAGGTGGCTCACGTCGAAGACACCGACGGCGGAACGCACGGCCGCGTGCTCGGCCAGGACCCCGCGCCCGGCGTACTCGATCGGCATCTGCCACCCGCCGAAGGCGGCCAGTTTGGCGCCCAGCTCGACATGCCGCTCGTGCAGCGGGGACCGGCGCAGCTCTGTCATGCCGGCAGCGTAACCGCCCGCGGAGCGCTCCGGCGGGTCGGCCGGGGATCGCCCGGATGGTCGAGCTGCGCCGCCGGGAGTGAGCTGCGCCGCCGGGAGCGCTGCCCGACTGGCCACCGGCCTGCCCGCGGCGCTGCCGAGCCGGCACGGCGCTGCCGAGCTGGCACGGCGATGCCACACCGGCACGGCGATGCCACACCGAGATGCCACACCGAGGCACACGCGCGGGCGGCCAATACGCTGAGGCCATGACCGTCACCGCTGCCTCCGCCACCATCCTCACCGATCTTGACGTCGACACGATCGTGATCGGCATGGCCAGCGGTGACGACGGCCCGGTCCCCCTCGGCGGGGCCGGCGCGATCGACGCCGCGCTCGGCGGCCGGCTGGCCCGGATCCTCGCCGACCTCGGGGCGACCGGCGCCATCGGGAACACCGTGCGCTTCGCGACGCTCGGCGCCACGAAGGCACCCACCGTGCTCGCGGTCGGCGTCGGGGACCACAGCACGTTCACGGCGAGCTGGGCCGCCGGCGGCAGCGAGGGCGCCCAGGCCAGCCAGGGCAGCCCCGCGCACGAGACGTTGCGGCGGGCCGCCGGCGCGGCGGTGCGCACGCTGGCCGGCACCCGCCGGGTCGCCACCACACTCGCGCTCGCCCCCGGCGGGCTGACGCCTGCGTCACTGCGGGCCGCGGCCGAGGGCTCGCTGCTCGGGGCCTACGCCTTCGACAGCCTGCGGTCCGCCGCGAACGGGCCGGCGCCCGTCCGGGAGATCGTCCTGGTGGTCGACGATCCGGCCGGCGTGGCGCCGGCGGAGGCCGCGCTGGAGCGGGCGGGCATCGTGGCCGAGGCCGTCGCCCTCGTCCGGGACCTGGTGAACACCCCGCCGAGCCATCTCTCCCCGGCCCGGCTCGCCGAGATCGCGACGGAGCGGGCCGCCGCCGCCGGCGTCGAGGTGACGGTGCTGGACGAGACCGCCCTCGCCGAGGGCGGCTACGGCGGCCTGCTCGGCGTCGGCCAGGGGTCGGCCAACCCGCCGCGGCTCATCCGCCTGCGGTACGCGGGCGCCGAGGCTGCGGGTACCGCCGGGTCGGCCTCGGAGGGCGGCGGCCCCGACACCGATCTGGCACTGGTGGGCAAGGGCATCACCTTCGACTCCGGCGGCCTGTCGCTCAAGCCGCCGGTGTCCATGGAGTGGATGAAGAGCGACATGGCCGGCGCCGCCTCGGTGCTCGCCGCGGTCGTGGCCGTGGCCCGGCTGGGCCTCCCGCTGAACCTGACCGGCTGGATGCCGTGCGCGGAGAACATGCCCTCCGGCGACGCCATCCGCCCGTCCGACGTGATCACTCTGCGCGGCGGCAAGCGGGTCGAGGTGCTCAACACCGACGCCGAGGGCCGGCTGGTGCTCGGGGACGCGCTGGCCAGCGCCGCCGAGGAGGAGCCGGCACTGATCGTCGACGTCGCCACCCTCACCGGCGCACAGATCGTGGCGCTGGGCACCCGCACCGCCGGGGTGATGGGCCGCGGCGACGCGCCGGACACCGTCGCAGCCGCCGCCGGCCGGGCCGGGGAGACCGTCTGGCCGATGCCGATGCCCCAGGAGCTGCGCAAGAGCCTGGACTCGGCCGTGGCCGACCTGGCGAACGTCGCCCCCGGCGGCAACCGGGACGCCGGCATGCTGCTGGCCGCCCACTTCCTCGCCGCCTTCGTGCCCGAGGAGATCCCGTGGGCGCACGTCGACATCGCCGGCCCCTCCTGGAACGGCGGCGAGCCCTACGGCTACACCCCCAAGGGCGGGACCGGGGCCATCGTGCGCACGCTCGTGCAGCTCGCCGAGGATCGTGCGGGCGCCGGTGAGCCGGGCCACCACGACGTCGCGTAATGCGGCACAGTCGGCGCCGTCTGTCCAGACAGCGCGCCTCCGCGTGAAAGACTGGTCCCAGCCGGAGCGGTCCGGGCGGGGGACATCAGTCCCCTTTCCGCACAGTCGTTCCGGCCAGGCTCACCGGTCTGCGACGACGGCCACGCTCCCGCCGCCGCCGGGCCGTGACCCGCAGTCCGCAAGCTGACGACGAAGGGACCCTCGCGTGGCGGGCACAGCGGACGGTCCTGTCGACCTCGTCGTCCTCGGCGGCGGCAGCGGCGGGTACGCCGCCGCGCTGCGGGCGGCCGAGCTCGGCCTGCGGGTCGTGGTGGTCGAGAAGGACAAGCTCGGTGGCACCTGCCTGCACCGCGGCTGCATTCCGACCAAGGCCCTGCTGCACGCGGCGGAGGTCGTCGACACCGTCACCGGCAGCGCCGCCGTCGGCGTGCACGCCACGCTGGACGGGATCGACATGGCCGGCGTGGCCGGCTACCGCGACTCGGTCGTGGACGGCCTCCACAAGGGCCTGACCGGCCTGGTGCGCTCCCGCGGCATCGAGGTGGTCGAGGGAACCGGCCAGGTCGTCTCCCCGACCGCCGTGGCCGTCGGGGACCGTCTCGTCGAGGGCCGGCACCTGCTGCTCGCCACCGGCTCCGCCCCGCGCGCCCTCCCCGGCCTGGACGTCGACCACCACCGGGTGATCGACAGCAACGACGCGCTCGCGCTGACGCGGGTACCCGCCTCGGTGGTGGTCCTCGGTGGTGGCGCGATCGGGTGTGAGTTCGCCTCGCTGTGGCGCTCGTTCGGCGCCGAGGTGACGCTCGTCGAAGCCCTCCCCCACCTGGTGCCCGCCGAGGACGAGGCCAGCTCGAAGCTGCTGGAACGCGCCTTCCGCGGGCGCGGCATCACGCTGCGCCTCGGAGCGGCGCTCAGCGACGCCAAGGCCACCGACCAGGGCGTGACCGTCACCCTGGCGGACGGCTCGACGCTCGGCGCCGAGCTGCTCCTGGTCGCGGTGGGGCGCGGCCCGGTCTCCGCCGGGCTCGGCCTCGCCGGCATCGGGATCGCCACGGACCGCGGGCATGTCGTCGTCGACCGGCACCTGCGCACGAACGTCCCCACGGTCTCCGCGCTCGGGGACCTCCGACCGGGGCTCCAGCTGGCCCATCTGGCGTTCGCCGAGGGCATCCTGGTTGCGGAGCGGCTGGCCGGGCTCGACCCGGTTCCGGTCGACCACGACAACGTCCCGAAGGTCACCTACTCTCATCCCGAGGTGGCGTCCGTCGGCCTGACCGCGGCCGCCGCCCGGGAACGTCACGGGGAGATCAGCACCGCCACGTACCACCTGGCCGGCAACGGCAAGGCCCGCATCCTGCGCTCGACCGGAGCGGTGACCGTCGTCGCCGCGAAGGACGGCCCCGTCCTGGGCGTCCACATGGTGGGCGACCGGGTCGGCGAGCTGATCGCCGAGGCCCAGCTCATCACCAACTGGGAGGCCTACCCCTCCGACGTCGCCCAGCTGCTCCACCCGCACCCGACCCTCTCCGAGGCGCTCGGCGAGGCGCACCTCGCTCTCGCCGGCAAGCCACTGCACGTCCACAGTTAGCCTGCGGTGCCCGCCGTCCGCGCCGGCCGCCCGACCGGGCACCGGGACGGACGTCGGGCGCGACGAAGGAGTCGTTGTCAGCATGTCAGTATCCGTCACAATGCCCCGCCTCGGGGAGAGCGTCTCCGAGGGGACGGTCACCCGCTGGCTGAAGAAGGAAGGCGAGCGCGTCGAGGCCGACGAGCCGCTGCTCGAGGTCAGCACCGACAAGGTCGACACCGAGATCCCCGCGCCCGCCTCCGGCGTCCTGAGTTCGATCAAGGTCGCCGAGGACGAGACCGTCGAGGTCGGCGTCGAACTGGCTGTCATCGAGGACGGGGCGGCGGGCTCCGGTGACGGCGCGGCCCCGGCCGCACAGCCCGAGCCGGCCCCGGCACAGGCCGCTGCGCCCGCACCGCCGGCTCCTGCGCCGACGCCGCCGCCCGCACCCGCGCCGAAGCCCGCTCCCACGCCGACGCCGCCGCCCGCACCGGCCCCGACTCCGCCGCCCGCACCGGCCCCCGCACCCGTCCCGGCGCAGGCCCCGGCCGCCGCGTCCGCCCCGGACGCCGGAGCGGACGGCCTGGGCCGGTACGTGACGCCGCTGGTCCGCAAGATGGCGGCCGAGCTCGGCGTCGATCTCGGTTCGGTCACCGGCAGCGGCCCGGGCGGACGCATCACCAAGCAGGACATCCAGGACGCGGCGCGGTCGCAGACGGCCCCGGCCCCCGCGCAGGCAGCACCGCCCGCTCCCGCCGCACCGGTGGCCGCGGCCGCACCGGCGGCGCGGCCGGCCAGCGCACCGGCGACGGCTCCCGCCACGGCCGCGGCCCGCGGTCGCACCGAGAAGCTCACCCGGCTGCGTTCCCTCGTCGCCCGCCGGATGGTCGAGTCGCTGCAGATCAGCGCGCAGCTCACGACCGTCGTGGAGGCGGACGTCACCCGGATCGCGAAGCTGCGCGACCGGGCCAAGGGTGCCTTCGCCGCCCGCGAGGGCGTGAAGCTGTCGTTCCTGCCCTTCTTCGCGGTCGCCGCCTGTGAGGCGCTGCGCGAGCACCCGGTGATCAACTCCAGCATCGACCTGGAGGCGGGCACCGTCACCTACCACGACTCGGAGAACCTCGGCATCGCGGTCGACACCGACCGCGGCCTGGTCGTCCCGGTCATCCACAGCGCGAGTGACCTGAACCTGAGCGGCATGGCACGCAAGATCGACGAGCTTGCCGCCCGCACCCGCGCCAACCAGGTCTCCCCGGACGACCTGGGCGGGGGCACCTTCACCCTCACCAACACCGGCAGCCGGGGTGCGCTGTTCGACACCCCGATCCTCAACCAGCCGCAGGTGGCGATCCTGGGCACCGGGACGGTCGTGAAGCGGCCGGCGGTGGTCACGGATCCCGAGCTCGGCGAGGTCGTCGCGGTCCGGTCGAAGGTCTACCTGGCACTGACCTACGACCACCGGATCGTTGACGGCGCCGACGCGGCCCGTTTCCTCACCGCGGTGGCCAGCCGGCTCGAGGAAGGTGCCTTCGAGGCCGAGCTGGGGCTGTAGACAGGCACGACGCAGTGGTGGCGGTCAGACGCGGGTCACGGGCCGCGGGCCGGGTCACACCGGCCTCACTCCCAGCCCTCCTGGCCGCCACCGCCGTCGCCGTCGCTGTTCAACTACGGTCGGCTACGGTCGGCTACGGTCGGCTACGGTCGGCTACGGTCGGCTACGGTCGGCTACGGCGCTGAACGTGCCTGGCACGGCGGTCGAGATGGTTGATCGAGCAGGCGAGGAGCCCGGCGCATGAAGGTGGCCGTCACCGGATCATCGGGGCTGATCGGCTCCGCGCTGCTCCCCGCGCTGCGGGCAGACGGCCATGAGGTCGTACGGATCGTCCGCCGCCCCCCGGGCGAACCGTCGGAGATCCGGTGGGATCCGGCCGCCGGCATGCTGGATCCCACCGCGCTGCGGGGCGTCGACGCGGTGGTGAACCTGGCCGGCGCGGGCATCGGTGACCACCGGTGGACCTCGGACTACAGACAGCGGCTGCGGTCGAGCCGGATCGACGGCACCCGGCTGCTCGCCGAAACCCTGGCGGGTCTCTCCCCGGCCCCACGGGTCCTGCTCTCGGGCAGCGCCATCGGCTGGTACGGCACTGCGGCGGGGTCGGAGACGGCCGCCCTGGACGAGTCCGCCGCCCCCGGCGACGGGTTCCTCGCCGGCCTCGCCCGCGACTGGGAGGCCGCCACCACGGCAGCCGACCAGGCCGGCCTCCGGGTCGTGCACCTGCGCACCGGCATCGTGCTTTCCGCCCGCGGCGGCATGCTCCCCCGCCTGCTCCCGATCTTCCGCCTCGGGGCGGGCGGGCGGCTCGGTTCCGGTCGGCAGTGGCTGAGCTGGATCAGCCTGATCGACACGGTCGGGGCGCTGCGCTTCCTGCTGGGCGCGGAGGAGGTGCGGGGGCCGGTGAACCTGGTCGCCCCCCATCCGGTGACCAACGCCGAGTTCACCACCGCCCTGGCCCACGCCGTGCGCCGCCCCGCCGTGGCACGGGTGCCGCGGGCGGCGCTGCGCCTGGCCCTCGGTGCGTTCGCGGACGAGGGGGTGTTCGCCTCCCAGCGCCTCACCCCGGCCGCCCTGCTCGGAGCCGGTTTCGCTTTCGCCCACCCGGATCTGGCCTCCGCGCTCTCGGAGGCGCTCCGCTCCGGTACCTGACCGGCTCAGCCGGGCGCGACCGACGCACTGCTGGCCAGCCGCCACCCACCCTCTGTCCGCCGCAGGGTCAGGTCCCTGGTGCTCGGCGGCACCCGGGGCTCGCTCGCCTGCACCGTGCCCGCGGCGTCGACGAAGTCGTAGGGCTCGATGCTCTCGGTGACCCGCAGGACCACCTCGTCCGCGCTCTCCGACCGGATCACCAGGTCGACGATCTGGACACGGACCGGGGTGGCGTGCACGCCGCGCTCCCGCATCTCGCCGATCAGCCCCTCGTCGTGGCTCAGCGCCGGGCTGCCCGGCGCGTCGGCACCGGCAAGGGTGGCCGGGTCGGCCCGCTCGAAGGCGGCGCTGCGCGCGCTGTTGAGCTCGTCCAGGACCGCACGCCAGGCCTGTTCCGGGGAGCGACCGTTCACCGGGGTGGCGCTCGAGTCCCGCTGGCTGCCACCGCCGGCCGTCGCGGCGGCCGGTCTCCCCTCGGAGCCCTCGGGACCACCACCACTCATCAGCACGGCCGCGATGACGACCGCCACAAGCCCGACGCAGCCGACCACCGGAAGCAGCAGCCGGCTCCGCGCGGTGCCGCCGGCCCGCCGCCCCGCGCCGCCGCGCCCGCCGTCACGCCCGGCACCGCGCCCCCGGACGTGGCCTGCTCCGCCCGGTGCGCCACGGCGCCCCGACGCGGCTGGGCGCCCGGCCCGGCCTGTGGCCGGCCGGCCCGCCCGCCCGCCGCTGCGAGGGGGCCGGGGCCTGCGCTCCCGCTCGGTCGGCGGCAGCGCACCCACCAGCTGGGACGGGTCGGACGGCGCCGTGCGGCCGTCGCGCGGCCACCCGCTGCCCGCCCCGGTGTCCTCGCTGCCGCCCTCATGGGCGGCCTCGGCCTGCGGTTCCCCGGCCGTTGCCTGGCGGGCGGGACCGCCCGCGCCGCGGGGATCATCCCAGGCGGGATCGAGCCCCGCCGGCTCACCGCCCGAGAGGTCGCCGCCCAGATCGGCATCGCCGGTGGCCGCCTCCGGGATCCGGCCGCTCTGCCACTCGGGGCCGGTGGCCCACGGGTCGTCTCTCTGCTCGCCCTCGCCCTCGCCGTGGCCGGAGCTCGCGCCGGTCGGCTCCCCCCACCCGTCGTCCGGGAGTGGTTCGACGTCGATGACGGGCGCGTCGGCCGGCACCGCTGTCATCCGGACCGGCAGCGGGGTGGTGCTGCGGGCCAGGCCGGCAGCCAGCTCGGCCGCCGAGGGCCGGCGCCGCGGGTCGTCGACCAGCGCCAGCGCCACCGCGACCGCCACCGCGGCCGCGTCGGGGCCGGTGGCCTGCCGCATCGCGCCGAGCAGGAGATCGGCGAGATCGCGCACGTCGTCGGCGGTCGACAACCCGGGGCTGGTCAGACCGGCGATGCCGGTACCGGTGAGGAGCGGCCGGCCGTTCGCCTCCAGCAGGATGTCGAGCGCGGTCAGCTCGCCGTGGACCAGCCCTGCCTCGTGCGCCACGGCGAGCGCCTGCGCCACGGGCAGGCCGATCGTCACCACCTCACCCGGATCGAGCCGGCCGCGGGCCGCCAGGAGCCTGGACAGGCTGATGGTCTCCTCCACCGGCTCGGAGACGACGGCCAGCCCGTCGGGCGTGGGGATCGCGCCGGTCACCGCGGCCAGGTGCGGATGGCGGACGTCCAGCTGCCGGCGGGCCTCGTCGACAGCCTCGGCGCGCAGCAACGGATCGGCCGGAAGCCGCACGTAGCGGACGGTGACAACCGTGCCGAGACGCTCGGCGCGGCCTGACCAGACCTCGCCGGCGCCGGCGTCGTAGTGGCGGTGGCGCAGGAAGATGCCCGGCACCACGGGATCGCCGCCGCGTCGCCCGGGCCGTTCGCCGGATTCGTCGGTGAAGGTCACGAATCGACGCTAGGCGCAACGGGCCCCCCACGCAGAAGAGTTTTCCGCGCTGTGGATAACTTCCTCCCGTATGACGGCAATGGTCCGCCGGGGCGCCCGGCAGCGCGGCCTGCCACGCTGCTACCCCGTCATCCAGCCACCCCGGGTCACCGGGCCGGTCAACCAGGAGTCCTGACGTGCAGATCCTCGCGGCAAGCGGCGGCTTCCAGCCCGACGGCCGGTGGGGCGCCCGGGTGGGGCCGCTGCTCGACCATGCGATCGCGGTGGCGGCGACCTCCGGCCGGCCCCGACTGTGCCTGCTCCAGACCGCGCTCGGCGACGACCAGTCCGCCTACGCCCGCGGCTACGCCGCGCTGAACCGGGACCGCCCCGAGGTCGTCGTCTCCCACCTCGCACTGTTCCCGATGCCGTCGGTCGCCGACGTCCGACGTCACCTGCTCGCGCAGGACGTCATCTGGGTCGGCGGCGGCAGCGTGGCGAACCTGCTCGCCGTGTGGCGGGTACACGGCCTGGGCGAGATCCTGCGCGCGGCGTGGGAGGCCGGAGTGGTCCTCGGAGGCGTCTCCGCCGGCTCGCTGTGCTGGCACGTCGGTGGCACCACCGACTCGTTCGGCCCGGACCTGCGCCCGGTGACGAACGGGCTGGCCCTGCTGCCCCACAGCAACACCCCGCACTATGACTCCGAGGCGGCCCGCCGACCGCTGTACCAGCGGCTGGTGGCCGATGGGACACTGCCCGCCGGCTGGGCCACCGACGACGGCGTCGGCCTGCACTTCCGCGGGACGGAGCTCGTCGAGGCGGTCGCCGACCGACCCGACGCGTACGCCTGGCGGGTCGAGCCGGGCCCGGGCGGCAGGGCCGTCGAGACCCGCGTCACCCCCCGGCTGCTGTCCGAAGCGCGGACGGGCGGGGAAGGCGGAGGTCGCTGACACCGGTGGGGCGCTGACACCGGTGGGGCCGCTGACACCGGTGGGGCGCTGGCGGGGCGCTGGCGCCCGCCGATGGCCCGGCCTGTTCGCCCCACCGGCGTACGCTCGGACGGTGGATGTCCTCCGGTTGGGTGTCGTTCCATATCACGAGGCCTGGAGCATGCAGCGGGCTCTGGCCGAGGAGCGCCGCCACGGGCGCGGCGAGGACACGCTGATCCTGCTCGAGCATCCCGAGGTCTACACCGCGGGCCGGCGGACCGGCGCGGGTGACCGCCCGGTCGACGGCACTCCCGTCGTCGACGTCGACCGGGGCGGCGGCATCACCTGGCACGGCCCGGGGCAGCTCGTCGGTTACCCCATCGTGCGGCTGCCGATGCCGCTGGACGTCGTCGCCTACGTCCGCGCGCTGGAGGCCGGCCTGATCGTGGCCTGCTCCGAGTTCGGCCTGCCCGCCCGCCGCGTCGAGGGCCGCACCGGCGTCTGGACGTCCGACGGGCAGCGCAAGCTGGCCGCGATCGGGGTGCGGGTCAGCTGGAAGGTGACCTGTCACGGCTTCGCGGTCAACTGCGATCCCGCGCTGTCCGCCTTCGGCCGGATCGTGCCCTGCGGAATCTCCGACGCGGGGGTGACCAGTCTGAGCCGGGAGCTGGGGCGGCCGCTGCCTGTCGCCGAGGCCCGTCCGGTGGTCGAGCGGCACCTCACCCGGGCGATCGGCGACTATCTCGCCGCCGGCCGTGAGGCGCCGGCCCGCCGCACGCCGAAGACCGACAGTGACCAGACCAGTCCGCCCGACCTGATCGGCGTCGGGCGCGCCGACGGGAGGACGACCCGATGACCGCCGTCGCACCGGAGGGCCGGCCGTTGCTGCGTCTGGAGGCGCGTAACGCGCAGACGCCGATCGAGCGCAAGCCGCCGTGGATCCGTACCCGGATGCGCACCGGCCCCGAGTACACCGACATGCGCAGTCTGGTGCGCGGGGCGGGCCTGCACACGGTGTGCGAGGAGGCCGGCTGCCCGAACATCTACGAGTGCTGGGAGGACCGCGAGGCGACCTTCCTGATCGGCGGGGACGTCTGCACCCGCCGCTGCGACTTCTGCCAGATCGACACCGGCCGCCCGGCCCCGCTGGACGTCGACGAGCCCCGCCGGGTCGCCGAGTCGGTGTCGACCATGGGGCTGCGGTACGCCACCGTGACCGGCGTCGCCCGCGACGACCTGCCCGACGGCGGCGCCTGGCTGTACGCGGAGACGGTCCGCCGCATCCACGAGCAGTCCCCGGGGACGGGGGTCGAGGTGCTGATCCCGGACTTCGCCGGCCACGCCGACCAGCTCGACGAGGTCTTCGGGGCCACGCCGGAGGTGCTCGCGCACAACCTGGAGACGGTGCCGAGGATCTTCCGCCGGATCCGGCCCGGCTTCCGCTACGAGCGCTCGCTGGAGGTCCTCACCCGGGCCCGCGCCGCCGGTCTGGTCACCAAGTCGAACCTGATCCTCGGCCTCGGCGAGACCGACGAGGAGGTCGACGAGGCGATGACCGCGCTGCACCGCGCCGGCTGCGACCTGCTGACCGTCACCCAGTACCTGCGCCCGACCCCGCGCCACCACCCCGTCGAGCGCTGGGTCCGGCCCGAGGAGTTCGTCGCCTGGGAGCAGCGCGCGACCGCGATCGGCTTCGCCGGGGTGATGTCGGGGCCGCTGGTCCGCTCCTCCTACCGGGCAGGCCGCCTCTACCAACAGGCAGTCACATTCCGTAATGGCAATGTGGCTTCCGAGGGCGTTCTGCCCGAAAGTGTGTCGCACGACTCTCACGTGGGGTGACGGTCGCGCTGGTGAGGGCCACCGCCTGCGACTAGGCTCGGAGCTGCGTCACGCGGTCGTCACGAGAAACGTGGCGTCCGCGGTGTAGGGGTTGCCGCCATCGGAGTGGATATCCGGATGACACCTGCGCCGTTCACACTCAGTGCTGTTCCGGCGGGACCTGTCCCGCCCCGGGCGCCACGACCGCGTCGGGAGGTCGTCGACACCGTGCTCCGCTCACTGCTCAACGCACTTGAGGAACTGACCCTTCTCGTTCTTCCCCACGGCGGCCAGCGCACGGCCCGCCACAACGCCTGGCGCGCCGCCACCGACCTTCACGTCACAACCGGCTACCAGTGGGTCGACCAGATCTCCGTGTCCGCGTTCGATCCCGCTCCCGACCCGTCGGCGCAGCCCGCGCCGGTCGTCGCGACCGTGCCGTCCGCAGCACCGCCGCCGTGTGTGCCACCGCGTGCCCCGGTGGCAGCCGGGTCCCGGATCTCCCGGCCGCGGCTCGCCGCGGCCCGTCCGCCGGCGACCGTGGGCGCGCCCTCCTGAACCACCTGGCGTCGACCACCCGCCAGGCAGGCGCCGCGAAGCCGTAGGCTCGCGGCTATGGCGCTGCGGAGGAAGCCGTCCGGTGCCGGCGGGGAGCCGGTACTGGCGGCCGCGGGTAAGGACGGGACATCGGGTGGCGGGGCATCCCGCCGGTCGGGGCAGTCGGGCGGTACCGGTAAGGGCGCCGCTCGGGCGTCGGGCACCGGGGGCGGCTCGCGCGGCGCGGACCGCGGCGAGAAGTCGCCTGACGCGGGCGGCGGCAGGAAGGGCGCGGGCGGCGGCGGGACCAGCAAGCTCGCCCAGATCCGGCTCGTCTACAAGATCACCCGCGAGCGCGACCCCAGCGTGCTGTGGTGGTCCCTCCTCGGGCTGGCCGTTCCTGTCGTGGTCGGTGTGCTCCTGGGTGTCTTCGTGGGCCCGCTCTACCTGTGGCTGCCGATCGCGATCCTGCTCGGCGTCGTCGTGGCGCTCAACGTCTTCAGCCGCCGGGTGCAGCGAACCGCGTATGCCGAGATGGAGGGCAAGCCCGGCGCCGCGGCAGGTGTGGTGGAGCGCATGCGGGGCGACTGGCGCCTCACCCCGGCGGTCGGTGTGAACCGGCACCAGGACGTGGTCCATCGCGTGGTCTGTCGCGCCGGGGTTGTGCTGATCGCCGAGGGCCGTGGCCGCGGTCCGCGGGAGCTGCTGGTCGCCGAGAAGCGCCGCATTCGCAAGATCGTCGGTGAGGCGCCGCTGACCGACTACATCGTCGGCACCGGCGAGGGTGAGATCCCGCTGCCGAAGCTGCAGAGCACCCTCATGCGGATGCGCCGCGAGCTGCGCAAGCGGGACGTCGACGCCCTCGAGCGCCGACTGCGGGCCGTGAGCGCCCCGGCCCTGCCCATCCCGAAGGGCCCGATCCCCCGCAACATCTCCCGCGGCGGCCGCCCGCGCTGATCCGCACCCGCAGACCCGCGCTCACGCGCCCGGCGGACCCGCGCTGACCCCCAGCACGGGTCCGCTCTGTTTTCTCCTCGGCCGTGGCCTCCGCCTGCCTGCGGCGCTACGGCCAGGACACAGCAGCAGTAGCGGGTAGCCGCGCTCAGGCGCCGGTCGGGACCACCGCGTCACGCACCACGACCGTGCCGGCGGCACGGTCGTGCGTGCCACGCAGATCACGGTCCCAGATGAAGGCGGGCACCAGCAGGGCGAGCAGCAGTGTCCGCACCGCGATCCAGGACCAGCTCTGCCGCGCGCCGTCACGGGCCCGGATCACCCGGATGCCGGCGAGACGCATGCCGATGGTCTGCCCGGCCACGGCGACCAGCAGGAACTCCTCCAGGAGGAAGGCCCCGTAGACCGCCAGCCCGCGGATGTCCGCCGCTGCGTCGAGCCCGACGATGAACAGCACGCCGACCAGCAGGTTCGCGATGACCGCGTCGACGAGGTAGGCGACGATGCGCGGCCCGAAGCCCACCACCGACCCAGGCCCGTCAGCCGGTAGCCCGAGCCGGGCTCCGGGCGGTGTGTCCCGGGGCAGCCCGGGCCCTTCCAGCCAACCTCCGAGTGCGCGTCCCACGACGCAAGCCTATGCGGCGCGCCCGCACCATCCGGGCGATGACACAACGTCACAGACACCACTAAGGTAACATCCCAGAAACAGTGTAGTGATTTCCCGGGTACGCCACGCCGTGCCGCCACGCCAGCGATCAGAGCGTACTCTGTCAGTCATTGGAAGCCTGAACAACGCTGGAGGGTGGATGTTCACGAACGCCGACGACGTGCTCCGTTATATCCGGGACGAAAAAGTTCTGTTCATTGACGTACGATTCTGTGACCTTCCCGGCGTCATGCAGCACTTCACTATCCCGACGGAGGTCTTCTCCCAGTCGGTCTTCAGCGATGGCCTCATGTTCGACGGCTCGTCGATCCGCGGGTTCCAGGCGATCCACGAATCCGACATGCTGCTGCTGCCGGACCCCCGCACCGCGTTTGTCGACCCCTTCCGCGAGCACTCGACCCTCGCGATGACCTTCTTCATCCACGACCCGATCACCAAGGAGCAGTACTCGCGCGACCCGCGCAACATCGCGAAGAAGGCCGAGGAGTACCTGCGCGGCACCGGCATCGCCGACACCGCGTACTTCGGCCCGGAAGCCGAGTTCTACATCTTCGACGACGTCCGGTACGACTACAGCCCCTACGGCTCGATGCACGCCGTCGACTCGGTCGAGGCCGCGTGGAACACCGCGCGCAAGGAGGAGGGCGGCAACCTCGGGTACAAGCCCCGCTTCAAGGGGGGCTACTTCCCGGTGCCGCCGACGGACCACTTCACCGACCTGCGCTCGGAGATGACCCGGGTGCTGTTCGACGTCGGCATCACCGTCGAGATGCAGCACCACGAGGTCGGCACCGCCGGCCAGGCGGAGATCGACATCAGGTACGACACGCTGCTCAAGACCGCCGACAACCTGATGCTCTACAAGTACGTGATCCGCAACGTGGCGCGCAGCCGGGGCAAGACGGTCACCTTCATGCCCAAGCCGCTGTTCGAGGACAACGGCTCCGGCATGCACACACACCAGAGCCTCTGGAAGGACGGCGAGCCGCTCTTCTACAGCCCCAACGGGTACGGCGGCCTGTCCGACACCGCCCGGCACTACATCGGCGGCCTGCTGCACCACGCCCCGGCCCTGCTCGCGTTCACCAACCCGACCACGAACTCCTACCGGCGACTGGTGCCCGGCTACGAGGCCCCGGTCAACCTGGTCTACTCGGCCCGCAACCGCTCGGCGTGCTGCCGGATTCCGCTCGGCGGCGACTCCCCGAAGGCGAAGCGGGTCGAGTTCCGCGTGCCCGACCCGAGCTGCAACCCCTACCTGGCGTTCGCGGCGATGCTGATGGCCGGCCTGGACGGCGTCAAGAACAAGATCGACCCGCCGGACCCGATCGACAAGGACCTCTACGAGCTGCCGCCGGACGAGCTCGCCGCCGTCCCGCAGGTGCCCGGCTCCCTGGAGAAGGTGCTGGACGCCCTCGAGGCCGACAACGAATTCCTGCGTGCCGGGAACGTGTTCACTCCCGACCTGATCGAGACCTGGATCGACTACAAGCGGGTGAACGAGGTGGACGCCATCCGGCTCCGCCCCCACCCCTACGAGTTCAGCCTCTACTACGACATCTAGCCCCGGGCAGCCCCGGATTTCCGACTGGTCCGGACCGGCGCCACCATCGGGTCCCGGCACCTCTCGTCACACCGTGCCGGCCCTCGGGCGACGGCCTCGGGCATGACCTGTGGCCCCGCCCGCCGGGCCATCGGTCTACCACCGGCGACCTGCGCACAGGTCTTACCTGAATAGGTCCGGCACCGCCTCGCCGGGATCGGCCGACAACGGACGGCCCGTGTCCATGAACCCCCGGACACGGGCCTTCTGTCGTTACGACAACTTTTCCGGCCGCCGTCTCCCGCGCCCCTCCCACTATTCGGCCCGCCGCCACCGCCACGCCACCCCCGCAACGCCCGAGTGACCGAGAATTAACAATGCGGGAACTGATTGGAAACCAGGCCCGACCAAGCTCCGGACGAACCCTCCCGTCAGTCGCGGCCGGGGGTCGGCCCTCCCCCGGCCGATCACACAGTCGCTCCGTCACGTGACACGTCAACCACGGGGAGTATGAGTGAGCTATCAGGCCGAGTACATCTGGATCGACGGCACCAAGCCGGAGCCGTTGATGCGGAGCAAGACCCGCATCGTGAAGAGCGGCAAGGAGCCGGAGATCTGGGGCTTCGACGGCTCCAGCACCAACCAGGCCCCGGGTTCGAACTCCGACTGCGTGCTGCAGCCCGTCTTCACCGTCCCGGACCCGCTGCGCGGTGGCGACAACGTCCTCGTCCTGTGCGAGGTACAGCTGACCGACTTCACGCCGCACCCGACGAACACCCGCGCCGCGGCCCGCAAGGTGGCCGAGAAGTACGCGGACATGACGCCGAACTTCGGCATCGAGCAGGAGTACACGTTCTTCCAGAACGGCCGGCCGCTGGGCTGGCCGGCGACCGGCTTCCCCGAGCCGCAGGGCCCGTACTACTGCGGCGTCGGCGGCGAGAAGATGCCCGGCCGTGCCATCGTCGAGCGGCACACCCAGGCCTGCCTGGACGCCGGTCTCGCGATCGAGGGCACCAACGCCGAGGTCATGATGGGCCAGTGGGAGTTCCAGATCGGCGTCCTGCCGACGCCGGCGATCGGTGACCACATCTGGCTCGGCCGCTGGCTGCTGCACCGGATCGCCGAGGACTTCGACACCACGGTGTCCTTCGCCGCCAAGCCGGTGCTCGGTGACTGGAACGGTGCCGGCGCGCACACCAACTTCTCCACGAAGCAGACCATGGAGAGCTGGGACGCGATCGTCGCCGTCTGCGAGGCGCTGGGCACCCGGGTCATGGAGCACGTCACCCACTACGGGACGGGCATCCAGGACCGCCTGACCGGCCAGCACGAGACCGCCCCGTGGAACAAGTTCTCCTGGGGTGCCTCGGACCGCGGCGCGTCCATCCGCATCCCGTGGGCTGTCGAGAAGGCCAAGAAGGGCTGGATCGAGGACCGCCGGCCGAACGCGAACATGGACCCGTATGTGGTCTCCGCGCTGATCGTCGACACCTGCTGCAGCGCGCTGGCCGGCGACAAGCCGACCCTGTTCGTACCGTCACAGACCGCCGACGCGACCGTCTCGGTCTGACCGACCACCGACCAGCGGACCCACCGCACGGCCCGCTGGTCACGACAGCACAGGTCGCGGTTCCGGCGCCGCACGCGCCGGGGCCGCGGCCAGCCCGCCGAGTTCGGTCCGCTCCGGTCCGCCGCTAGCCCGCCCGTTCGTGGTCGAGGACGTCGTCAGCCACCGAGCGTGCCCGGGCGGCTACCCGGCGGTAGTCATCCGGCAGCGCCTCCACCTTCTCCGCCGGGTAGCCAAGGGCACGGGCGACCCGCTCCAGCCCCGGCCGGCTCGCCGGCAGCAGGTCGCCGGCCTGGCCGGAGGTCAGCATGATCCCGTTGCGGATCCGGGACGCCAGCGTCCAGGCGGCATCCAGGGCCGCGAGCTCCCCCGGGGTGAGCAGGCCGGCGTCGGCGGCGGCGCGCAGCCCCTCCCGGGTCGCCGTCGTGCGCAGCGCGGGCAGCCGTGCCGCGTGCCGCAACTGCAGGACCTGCAGAGTCCACTCGACGTCGGTCAGCCCGCCGGGCCCGAACTTCACGTGCAGGCCGTGGTCCACCCCGCGGGGAATGCGCTCCTGCTCCATCCGGCCGCGCAGCCGCAGCACCTCGGCGATGGCACCGTCCGGCAGCTGGTCGGGGTAGCGGACCCGGTCGACGAGCCGGCACAGCCGCCCGCCGAGCTCCCGGTCGCCGGCGACCGGCCGGGCGCGCAGAAGTGCCTGTGCCTCCCAGCCCGCCGACCAGCGGCCATAGTAGGCCGCGTAGGCGTCCAGTGTGCGGGAGAGCGGGCCGCCGCGGCCCTCCGGGCGCAGCGCCGCGTCCAGCCGCAGCGGCGGGTCCGGGCCCGGTAGCGCGAGCAGGCGGTGCAGCTCCCCGATGATCGCGGCGGCCAGCCGGGCCGCCTCCACCTCGTCGAGGCCCGGGCCCGGCTCGTGCACGAAGAGCACATCGGCATCACTGCCGTAGGACAGTTCGCCTCCGCCGAGGCGGCCCATGGCCACCACGCCGAGGCGCAGCAGGCCCCCGCCCGCCTCCCTGCGCTCGCCTGGCTCCCTGTGCTCCTCCGGCCCGCGGTGCTCCCCCGGCCCGCGGTGCTCCCCCGGCTCCCTGTGCTCCTCTGGCTCGCTACCGAGAACCTGGCGGCGGGCGACGAACAGAGCGGCCTCGATGGTGGCGGCGGCCGCGTCCGACAGTGCCCGGCCGACGGCGCCGACGTCCAGCAGGCCCAGCAGGTCCGCGCAGGCGACCCGGACCAGCTCGACCCGGTGCACGGCCCGCGCGCGTCCGACCGCGTCCAGGGCGTCGGGGTTGCGGTGGGCGACCGCGAGCAGGGTCCGGGACAGGGCCTCGCGGGGCACCGGCCGCAGCTCGTCCTCGGTGCGCAGCAGACGTACCGACTCGGGTGCGCGGGTCATCAGGTCGGCGACGTACCGGCTCGTCGCGAGCAGCCGGGCGAGGCGGTCCGCGGCACCGGCGGAGTCCCGCAGCAGCCGCAGATACCACGGGGTGCGCCCGAGCGCATCACTCACCTGCCGGTAGGCCAGCAGGCCGGCGTCCGGTTCGGGTGCGTCGGCGAAGGCCGGCAGCATCGCCGGCAGCAGGTGCCGCTGGATGGTGGCGGTCCGGCTCACCCCGTTGGTCAGCGCCTCGATGTGGCGCAGCGAACGAGCGGGGTCGGCGAAGCCGAGTGCGGCCAGCCGGTCGGCGGCCTCCTGCGGCGTCAGGCGCATCTCCTCCGCCGACAGCCGGGCGACGGCCTCCAGCAGCGGCTGGTAGAAGAGCTTCTCGTGCAGGCTGCGGACGGACCGGGCCACCCGCCGGTGCTCGTCCGTCAGCTCGGCGGCGCCCGGCAGCCCCAGGCAGCGGGCGAGCCAGCGCAGTTCGGCCGGGTCACGCGGCAGGGTGTGCACGCGCCGCAGCCGCTGCAGCTGCAGGCGGTGCTCGGCTGTGCGCAGGAACCGGTACGCGTCGGCGAGCCCGGCGGCGTCCCGGCGCCCGACATACCCGCCGCGGGCGAGGCCGTCGAGGGCGTCCAGCGTGGACGCCACCTGCAGCTTGCCGTCCGTCCGGCCGTGGACGAGCTGCAGCAGCTGCACCGCGAACTCGACGTCCCGCAGCCCGCCCGGGCCCAGTTTGAGGTTGCGGTCGGCCTCGGAGCGCGACAGGGAGCGCTCCACCCGGCGCCGCATGGCGCGGATGTCCACCACGAAGTCCGGGCGGGAGGCCGCCGTCCACACCATCGGCCCGATCATCGCCGCGAAACGCTGCCCCAGCTCGGGGTCGCCGGCGATCGGCCGGGCCTTCAGCAGCGCCTGGAACTCCCAGGTACGGGCCCAGCGACGGTAGTAGGCCCGGTGGCTGTCGAGGGTCCGCACCAGAGCGCCGTGGCGGCCCTCGGGCCGCAGGTTGACGTCGACCTGGAACAGCTCCCCGGCCGGGGTCGTCAGCCCGCAGGCCCGCACGACGCCTTCGGCCAGCCGGGTGGCGGTCCGCAGCGCCGCGTCGACGCCGGCGCCCGCCTCTGGTTCGGCGATGAACAGGACGTCCACGTCGCTCACGTAGTTCAGCTCGCGCCCGCCGCACTTGCCCATGCCGATGATCGCCAGGCGGACGGGGGGCTCGACCGGGCCGAGCCCGGCACGGGCCACCGCGAGGGCGGCGTCGAGCGCCGCCCCGGCGAGGTCGGCGAGCTCCGCTGTCGCATCGTCCAGCGACACGGCGCCGGTCAGGTCACGGGCGGCGAGGACCAGCTGGGCTCGGCGGTAGGAGAGCCGCAGTGCGTCAAGCACTTCCGGGCCGTCGCCGCCGGCCCGGGGCTGGGCGGCCGCGGGGTCGGCGCCGACGGCATGGAGCAGGTCCGCCCGGGCGGCCGTCGCGTCCGGCGGGCCTGCCAGAGCCGTGTCGGAGGCAAGAACCGCCCAGTCGGCGGGATGCGCGGCGAGATGATCACCCAGCGCCGAGCTCGCCCCCAGGACTGCGATCAGCCGGCGGCGCAGGCCCGGGCTCCCGGCGAGCGCGGCCAACACCCGGTCGCCCTCCCCCGCGGGCTGGGCGGCGAGCAGCCGTTCCAGGCTGCGCAGCGCCAGATCGGGATCGGCTGCCGCGGCGAGTTCGCCGACGATCGCACTGACCGGGAACCCGGCGGCACTCCCGTCACCCGCCGCCCCGCCCGCCGCCGCCCCGCCCGCCGCCGCCTCGCGCGCAGCTGTCTCGCCCGCCGCCGTCTCACCGGCAGCCGTCTCACCGGCAGCCGGCAGCAGCCCGATTCGCCGCATGGTCGCCGCGACCCGCTCGACGTCGGAGAAACCGAGCCGCGCGAGCTGGGCGGCGACGGTCGCCCGCCGGGCGGTCACAACGTCGGGAGGTACCGGTCGATCTCGAAGGGCGTGACCTGCCGGCGGTACTCCGTCCACTCGGACCGCTTGTTCCGCAGGAAGAAGTCGAACAACTCGTCACCGAAGGTCTCGCGGACCAGCGACGAGCCCTCCATCGCCGTGATCGCCTCGGCGAGCGAGCCGGGCAACGCGGTGATGCCCCGCTCGCGGCGCTGGGAGTCGGTCAGCGTCCACACGTCGTCGGCCGCCGGGGGCGGCAGCTCGTACCCGTTCTGCACCCCGCGCAGCCCGGCGGCGAGCATGAGCGCGAAGGTGAGGTAGGGGTTGCAGGCGCTGTCCGGCGAGCGGAACTCGACCCGCGCGGCGTTCGACTTGTTCAGCTTGTACAGCGGGACCCGCACCAACGCCGACCGGTTGTTGTGACCCCAGCAGACGTAGGCGGGGGCCTCGATGAGCTCCCCGGCGCGCTGGTCACCGACGAGGCGCTTGTAGGAGTTGACCCACTGGTTCGTCACCGCGGTGATCTCCGCGGCGTGCGCCAGCACCCCGGCGATGAAGGCCTTCGCCACCTTGGAGAGCTGGTACTCGTCGGTCGGGTCGTGGAAGGCGTTGCGGTCCCCCTCGAACAGGCTCATGTGGGTGTGCATGCCCGAGCCGGCCTGGGCGCTGAACGGCTTGGGCATGAACGTCGCGTAGATGCCCTGCCGCAGCGCCACCTCCTTCACCACCTGACGGAAGGTCATGATGTTGTCGGCGATGGTGAGCGCGTCGGCGTAGCGCAGGTCGATCTCCTGCTGGCCCGGCGCCACCTCGTGGTGGCTGAACTCCACCGAGATGCCGAGCCGCTCCAGGACGCTGATCGCCTGCTGGCGGAAGTCGTGGCTGATGTCGTTCGGGGTCAGGTCGAAGTAGCCCGACTCGTCGACCGGCTCCGGCACCGGGCGCCCGCGGGTCGGCGGCTCCTTGAGGAGGAAGAACTCGATCTCCGGATGGGTGTAGAAGGTGAATCCGGCGTCCGCCGCCTTCGCCAGCGTGCGGCGCAGCACCCAGCGGGAGTCCGTGGCCGCCGGCAGGCCGTCCGGCATCACCAGGTCGCAGAACATGCGGGCGGTCATCGGGTGCTCACCGCGCCACGGCAGGACCTGGAAGGTCGACGGGTCGGGCCGGGCCAGCATGTCCGCCTCGTGCACCCGGGCGAAGCCCTCGATCGCCGAGCCGTCGAAGCCGATGCCCTCCGCGAGCGCGCCCTCCAGCTCCGCCGGTGCGATCTCGACGGACTTCAGCACCCCGAGCACGTCGGTGAACCAGAGCCGGACGAAACGGATGTCCCGTTCCTCGAGTGTGCGAAGAACGAATTCCTGTTGCTTGTCCATGGGCCCTCCGCGCGCAGTGCGGACTCGTCGGCACGGCGAGCCGAGTCATCTACCGGCAGTCTGGCCCGGAACCGCCGCCCGCCCGGACGGCTCCGGGCGGGGGCTCGGCGCCACCGGGTACTTTGCCCGAGGGTAGCGACAGATCCCGCCCCAGGCATCGCGCGTCACGGCGAAGTTGCGCGGCCGCAACCGCCGGGAGCACCACCCGCGCACCGGATTGCGGTCAGCTCCGCCGCCCGCCGAGCCCGTGCCGGGCCGGCTCGGCTCCGACCGGCTGCCGGACGGAGTAGCCCACGCCGGCCCCTCAGCCATCCAGCAGCCTGGCGGCCCGCCAGCCCGACGGCCCCCGGCGCAGCCTGGCGCCGCGGTCTCCGGCCCCGGTCAGACCTGGATGCGGCGGTCCACGGCGTCGAGGATCTCGGCGACCGCCTCGTCCATCGGCACGCCGTTGCGCTGCGTGCCGTCCCGGAAGCGGAAGGAAACCGCACCCTTGGCGACGTCCTCGTCGCCGGCGAGCAGCATGAACGGCACCTTCTGCTTCTGCGCCGTGCGGATCTTCTTCTGCATCCGGTCGTCGGAGGAGTCGACCTCGACCCGGATGCCGCGCTCCCGCAGCTTCGCGGCGACGCCGGCCAGGTAGGGGACGTGCTCGTCGGTGATCGGGATGCCGACGACCTGCACCGGGGCCAGCCACGGCGGCAGCGCCCCCGCGTAGTGCTCCAGCAGGATGGCGAAGAAACGCTCGATCGTCCCGAACAGCGCCCGGTGAATCATGAACGGGCGCTGGCGGGTGCCGTCCGCCGCCTGGTAGGTCATGTCGAAGCGCTGCGGGAGCTGGAAGTCGACCTGGATGGTGGACAGCTGCCAGGTGCGGCCGATCGCGTCGCGGGCCTGCACCGAGATCTTCGGCCCGTAGAACGCGCCGCCGCCCGGGTCCATGACGAGCTCGAGGTCCTGCTTGGAGGCGGCCTCGCGCAGCAGCTCGGTCGCCTCCTCCCACTCCTCGTCCGAGCCGATCGCCTTGCCCTCGGGCCGGGTCGACAGCTCCAGGTAGAAGTCCGCCAGGCCGTAGTCGCGCAGCAGGCCCAGCACGAACTTCAGGACGGTGTCGAGCTCGGTCGGCAGCTGCTCCCGGGTGCAGAACAGGTGCGCGTCGTCCTGGGTGAGCCCGCGGACCCGGGTCAGGCCGTGCACCACGCCGGACTTCTCGTACCGGTAGACGGTGCCGAACTCGAACAGCCGCAGCGGCAGCTCCCGGTACGACCGGCCGCGCGACCGGAAGATCAGGATGTGCATCGGGCAGTTCATCGGCTTGAGGTAGTAGTCCGCCCCGCCGTCGAGCTGCATGGGCGGGTACATGCCGTCGGCGAACCAGTCGAGGTGCCCGGAGATCTCGTACAGGTCGGACTTGGTGATGTGCGGGGTGTTGACGAACTCGTAGCCGGCCTCGATGTGCCGGCGCCGCGAGTAGTCCTCCATGACGGTGCGGATCGCGCCGCCCTTGGGGTGGAAGACGGCGAGGCCCGGGCCGATCTCGGTCGGGAAGGAGAAGAGGTCCAGCTCGGCGCCGAGGCGGCGGTGGTCACGCTTCTCCGCCTCGGCGAGGCGGTGCTGGTAGGCCTTCAGCGCGTCCCGCGACTCCCAGGCGGTGCCGTAGATGCGCTGCAGCTGCGGGTTGCGCTCGCTGCCCCGCCAGTAGGCCGCCGCCGAGCGCTGCACCGCGAACGCCGGGATGTGCCGGGTGGTGGGCACGTGCGGCCCGCGGCACAGGTCCTTCCAGCACAGCTCGCCGCTCTTCGGGTCGAGGTTGTCGTAGATGGTGAGCTCACCCTCGCCCACCTCGACCCCGGCCTCGTCGTCCGACCCGGCGCTGGACTTCAGCCCGATCAGCTCGATCTTGTAGGGCTCGTCGGCGAGCTCGGTGCGCGCCTCGTCCTCGCTGACCACCCGGCGGGAGAACCGCTGCCCGGCCTTGATGATCTCCTGGGCGCGCTTCTCCACCGCCTTCAGGTCCTCGGGGGTGAACGGCCGCTCGACGTCGAAGTCGTAGTAGAAGCCGTCCTGGATCGGCGGGCCGATGCCGAGCCGGGCCTTGGGGAACAGGTCCTGCACAGCCTGGGCCACGACGTGGGCACAGGAGTGGCGGACGATGGCCCGCCCGTCGGGCGAGTCGACGGTGATCGGCTCGACGACGTCGCCCTCGGCGAGCGGATGGGCCAGGTCACGCTGGACCCCGCCGACCCGGGCGGCGACCACCGACCGCTCGCCCTCGAACAGCCCGGCGGCCGTGGTACCCGTCCGCACCACCCGCTCCTCGGCCTGCTGACCTCGCTGGACGGTAATGCGGACGTCGGACACCGGACTCTCCTGCTGTGTGGACGGATGGCCGGGCGCGTCCCCCGCGCCCCGGACACGACTTGTGACATGCACGACTTGTGACAGGGATGACTTGTGGCAGGGACGCCAGGTGCGTCCCGACCGCGATGCTACCCGTGCGCTCCGACACCCCCAACGGGATTACGCGCACGGTCGGTGACCGCCGGGCAGCCGGCCCCCGCCACGCGGCCCACCCGTGACGCGACAGCCGGTCAGCGGGCGCGGATGCCGCCCAGGACGGTGTCCACGATCTGGCCGATCCGGGTGCCGGTCACCTCGTGGCTGCCGCCGGTGTACTGCCGGTAGGAGACCGGGCCGACGAGCATGTCCGTCGCCAGGTCGATGTCGAGGTCGGCCCGCAGCTCCCCGGCGGCCACCCCGCGCCGCAGCACGCTCGCGACCTGCTCCCGGGAGGGGACGATCACCTGCTGGCGGTAGGTGTCGAACAGGTCCGGGTGGCTCTCCTTCTCGGCGAGCAGCCGCGGCATGATCCGCCCGGACAGCGTCTGGATGTTGTGCCGGCGCACCGCGTTCACCGCGGCGACCAGGTCGTCGCGCAGCGACCCGGTGTCATGCGGCTCGTGCGACTCCGCGAGCGTCGCCAGCGCGTCGGCGACCAGGGCGCCCTTCGTCGGCCAGCGGCGGTAGACGGTGGCCTTCCCCACACCCGCGGCCGCGGCGACCGCCTCCATCGACAGGCCCCCGAAACCGTTGTCGGCCAGCGCCGCGAGGGTCGCCTCGATGATCAGCGGGTCACGCCGGGTGTCGCGGGGTCGCCCCGGAGGCCGGCCCGGGGGACGGGCCACCCCCGAGGGTGGGGGTGCCTGGCGTCCACGGGGATCCGTCCCGCTGGCATGCGCCACCGTCATCCGACCGCCATTCGCATGCCCGTATGCCACCCGCGCCTTCGTCGCACCGCCGCGCGGCCGTGGAAGCACGGCCGCGTTCCCAAGATCGTAGAGTACGTCCGCGCGCCGCCGGGCGCATCCGATTGCGACGGCGGCACCGCCGGCGTTGCAGGCCGGTCACAGGTCTATCGGCGGTGGCCCGGTCGGTGGCAGCATGGGGACACGCCGGGACGCGATCCCGCGCCCGGACGGATCACCGGGAGTTCGCATGACGTCATCGATCAGCAACCCCTCCGCGATCAGCAACCCCGCCGGCCCCGGAGCGGGGGCCGGCTCCCCCGCCGGCCCGGACGAGGCGGCGACGCTCTACGGCGCGCCGACCCCGGCCCGTTCCACCACTGCGACGGCGGCCCCAGCTCAGCCTCAGGCCCCTCAGGCCCCTCAGGCCCCGGCGCAGGCGCGGGGCTCGCTTCGCGGCGCCCGCCCCGGGCGGACCACGGTCCGCGACGTCCGCGCGGCCAAGGAGCGGGGCCAGAAGTGGGCCATGCTCACCGCCTACGACGTCACCACGGCCGGGATCTTCGACGAGGCCGGGATCCCGGTCCTGCTCGTCGGCGACTCGGCGGCCAACACCGTCTACGGCTACGAGACCACCGTCCCGATCACCGTGGACGAGCTGATCCCCCTGGTCCGCGGGGTCGTGCGCGGCGCCCCGAACGCGATGGTCGTCGCGGACCTGCCGTTCGGCTCCTACCAGGCCAGCCCCGAGCAGGCGCTGGCGACCGCGGCCCGCTTCCTCAAGGAGGGCGGCGCGCAGGCCGTCAAGCTGGAGGGCGGTGCCCGGGTGCTGCCCCAGGTCGAGACACTGGTGGCTGCCGGCATCCCGGTGATCGGGCACCTGGGCCTCACCCCGCAGAGCGTGCACGCCTTCGGCGGCTACCGCGTGCAGGGCCGTGACCGGGCCGGTGAGGTGCTGCTCGCCGACGCGCACGGCCTGCAGGAGGCCGGTGCGTTCGCGGTCGTGCTGGAGGTCGTCCCCGCCGACCTGGCGGCTCGGATCACCAAGGAGCTGGTGATCTCCACCGTGGGGATCGGCGCGGGTGCCGACTGCGATGCCCAGGTACTGGTCTGGCAGGACATGGCCGGCCTGACCGGCGGTCCCGCCCCCCGCTTCGTCAAGCGCTTCGCCGACCTGCGCACGGCGCTGGCCGAAGCGGCCACGGCGTACAGCGACGAGGTGTCACGCGGGGTGTACCCGACCGTCGAACACAGCTACTGAGGCCCGTCCGCTACTGAGGCCCGTCCGCACCAGTCACCGCTCCTGAGCAGCCCCGGGGCCCGGGCTGGCGGCCAGTGCCGCGGCCAGGCTGGCCCGGGCCTCGACCAGTGACGGGCCGTACCAGGTGAGCAGGCGTCCGGAGACGCACACCGCGGGCACCGCGAACGCCTCCGGGCCGTCGGACGGGCTGAAGGCGTATGGCTCGTCCGGCAGCACCACCAGATCGTGCGGCGGCAGGGCGGCGACGTCCACCCGCGGGTAGCGCTGCTCGGAGCCGCCGAGCGCGTTGTCCACACCGAGCCGCGCCAGCACGTCACCGGTGAAGGTGTCCCGGCCGACCGCCATCCACGGCCGGCGCCAGATCGGGATGACCGCCCGGCGGCGTGGCCCCCGGTACGGCTCGGCCCAGGCCTGCTCCGCGGTCGTGAGCCAGGCCGGACGCGGCAGCCGGCAGCCCAGGCGCAGCAGCCGGTCGAGGCTGTGCAGCGCCGCGGGGACGGTCGTCGGCGCGGTCACCCAGACGGCGAGCCCGGCGGCACGCAGCGCGTCGAGATCGATTTGACGGTTCTCCTCGGCGTTGGCGCAGACCAGGTCCGGTGCCAGCGCGGCGATCCGCTCGAGGTCCGGGTTCTTGGTCCCGCGGACCCGGGTCACCGCCAGATCCCCGGGATGGGTGCACCAGTCGGTCGCCCCCACCAGCAGGCCCGGCGCGCTCGCCGCGACCGACTCGCTCAGGCTCGGCACCAGCGAGACGACGCGCCGGACCTCCGCGGGGACGGGCACCGGGTTTCCCAGGTCGTCCCGCGGCTGCGCCGGCTCCTCCCGCGGCTGCGCCGAGCCGGCCGGCGGCCTCGACGGGTCGACCGGCGGCCTCGACGGGTCGACCGGCGGCACTGCCGAACCCGCCACCACGGGCTCAGACGTCGGTGACGCGCAGGCCGGCGTGCGCCTTGTAGCGGCGGTTGACCGAGATGAGGTTCGCGGTGAGCGCCTCGACCTGGCCGGCGTTGCGCAGCTTGCCGGCGTAGATACCGCGCATGCCGGTGATCTGGTTCGCAAGCGCTATCACCGTGTCGGTCGCGGGGCGGTCGTCGCCGATCACCAGGATGTCGGTGTCGATCGACGCGACCGTCTCGTCCATGAGCAGGACGGCGGAGACGTGGTGGAACGCGCCGACGACGGTGCTGTCGGGCAGCACGGCCGCGGCCTGCTGCGCGGCGCTGCCCTCCGCGACGGGCAGCGCGAAGGCGCCGCCCTTGTCGAAGCCCATCGGGTTCACACAGTCGATGACGATCTTCCCGGCGAGCTGCTTGCGCAGATCGGCGAGGAGCTCGCCATGGCCCTCCCACGGCACCGCGACGATCACGACGTCCGCCCGCTCGGCGACGTCGGCGTTGTCCCCGCCCTCGATGCGCCGCCCGGAACCGGCCAGCTTGGCGGCGGCATCCCGCCCGCGGTCAGCCGAGCGCGAGCCGACCAGCACCTGGTGGCCCGCCAGGGCGAAGCGGACCGCGAGGCCGCCACCCTGCGGCCCAGAGCCGCCGAGGATACCGATCACAAGGGACGACACGTCAGGGAGAGGGGTTGAGACTGAGGTCACGGACCTCATCCTGCCCGAATCCGCCCGCACATGCCGACCCGTGTCACAGCCTGTGACGCCGCTCCCAGTTCACGGCTTCCACGGTCGGTCCCGGCGGGCGTCCGGTGGACTCGGGCGGGCGGCGCCGGCCGGGGGCGGCGCCAGCCCGGCGGGCCCGGGCCGCCGCCGCCGCGGCCCGGGCCTCACGCGGCGTCGCGGTGTCGTCGCACCGCCCGAAGGGGCGCCCGGCGGGGGCCATGACTGGCCGGAAGCCCCCATCGCACGGGGTTTGCGGACGCACAAGCTCGACAACGCAACCGGGAGGACATTTCTCCGACCCCCCGAAAGGGGCACTCACCCGATAGTGGACTATGAGGGAACAACGGGGCAGCTACGATCGCGACCGCGCCCCCAGGGCCCGTCTGAACCCCGGCCCGTCGGGTGGCAGCCCGGACACCCCGGCGATGCGTCGCGACCGGCGAAGGAGCAGCACGAGTGGCAGATCCTCACAGAACTCTGACCACAACATGGAGCGCCGGCGATGCGACGCACCGTGAGGGGCGGCAGGTTTCGGGCAACCCCGAGCGTGCGTTCGTCCGAGATGGGCCGTACCGTTCCGAGTCACATGCACCACACAGATCTTCGGTAGGCAGAACTTCCGAGTCAGGCGAGAGAGGTCGAGCAATGGCGGACGTGTCGGTTCGCTTCGCGATGACGAACGACAGCGAAGTGGTGCTGAACCTGTCGCTGCCGCAGGCACTGCGCCTGATGGAAGCGATCGCGCGCAAGGTGGGCGAGACCCTTGCCGAGCGCAGCAACCAGTCGGTGGGCGGGGTCGGCGGGGTTCCTTCGCCCGCGCCGTCCAACGGGATGCCGAGCTTGGGGCCGTACACACCGTCCTGAGCACGCCGCGACGCGGTCCCGGGCGCCCGTGCGGGGCGCCCTGCACGAGCAGGGCAGCCGGTCATGCGCCGGGGGCGGGTGGTCCCGTCTCCGGCCGGCGGGGTGGCCCGTCGACCGGCAGATCCACAGTGGCGTCCGGCGTGACCAGCGTGTAGATCTGGGTCGTGCTCACCGAGGCATGGCCCAGCAGCTCCTGGACCACCCGCACGTCCGCCCCGCCGTCGAGCAGGTGGGCCGCGAACGAGTGCCGCAGCACGTGCGGTGAAGCCCCGTCCACCCCGGCGGCATCCGCCGCGGCCCGCAGCACCGACCAGGCGCTCTGTCGGGACAGCCTGGTCCCACGGCGGGACACGAACACGGCTGCGCCCGGGCCCCGCGTCACCTCGGGCCCGGAGCCGGCCAGCAACGGCCGGCCGCGTCGCAGGTAGCGCTCCAACGCCGTCACGGTGCCATGGCTCAGCGGAACGGCCCTGACCCGGCCACGCCGGGCGCGCAGCCGCACCACGGACCGTTCCAGGTCGAGGTCGTCGAGGTCGAGCCCGACCGCCTCCGAGATTCGCGCGCCGGTGCCGTAGAGCAGTTCGAGCAGGGCTGCGGTGCGCAACCGCCGGGCCAGCCCGGACGGATCCGGGCCTGCCGGCACCTTCGCGCCGGCAGGCGGTCCGGCGGGTGCCACCACCGGGGTCGGCCCGCCACCGGCCCGCCCGGATCGGGCCTCCCCCGCCGGCGCGGCCGACATCTCCCCGACCAACGGATTCCCGACCAACGGCTCCCCAGCCAACGGCTCCCCGGCCGGTGTCGCTCCAGCTCGCGACGTCCCGATCGGGAACGCCGCGTCCTGGCGGGCGGCGAGGCCGGCGGCGGCAAGGACCGCGGCGACCTGTTCCACAGTCAGCGCGCGCGGCGGGCGCCGCGGGGGCAGCGGTGCCCGGACCGGAAGCGACACGTCCGCTTCGACGTCCCCTTCCCGGACCGCGAACCGGTGCAACGACCGGACCGCGACCAGCATCCGGGCAACCGAGGCCGGTGCCAGTGGCGGGTGCTCGGCATCGCCGGTGCGCAGCGCGGCGGCGAAGTCCGCGATCTGGACCGCGTCAACCGCGCCCAGTGCATCGAGGTTCCGCGCTGCCAGGTACTCTCGGTAGCGGCGTAGGTCGCGCCGGTAGGCGAGGACCGAGTTTCGGGCCAGCCCCCGCTCACGGCCAACATGATCCAGATAGCGGTCGATGACCTGGCCAGGGTGGGCCGGGTCGCCCGCTGCCCCACGGCGGCCGGCATCGTCACCGCCCGCCGTGGTCATCATCGAACTGATATTAGGGGGCGGCGGCTCCGGTTCGCCGGTGCCCGTCCCGACGGCGCTGGGAAACGTCTATCGTGCACCTTGTGCGGACGGACGCGGGATCGTCACGCCGCGCCGCATCCCCGGGGGTCCTCATTGCCGCCGTCTCGGTCATCCTCACGCTCTGCGCGGGCTCGCTGCTCGCCGGTTGCGGGGGCTCGGGCCGGCCGGGCGGCGCGCCGGCCCCGCCCCGCCCCGGCTCCGCCACCGGCGCCGCGGGAACGGGGGAGGCAGCGGATGCGGGTGCCGCCGCGGCCTCCGGCAGTCCGGCGGCGCCCGGAGGGCCCGTCCCCTCCGCCTCCGCCGGGAGCGGAGCCCCGGTGCCGCCCAGCTCCCCCGCTCGCGCCGCCCAGGTCGTCGGGGCCTACTTCGCCGAGATCAACGCCGCCGCGCGCGACGGGCGCGTCGCCGACACCGCCGACACCGCGCTGCCCGGCTGCCAGACCTGCGCGCTGGACGTCGGCATGACCCGCCACCTCGACCAGAACGGCGTGCGGACCGCGACACCCCCCTACGAGATCACCGGCCTCGCCGCGGGCGAGCGGCGGGGCACCGTCGTCGACGTCCGGTTCACCGCCACGGCCCGCCCGGTTCGGCTCCTCGACCCGGCGGGCCGCGACGCCGGTCTGGAGCCCGGTGTCCCGGCCCGGGCGGCCACCGCCCGGCTCGTCCTGACCGGCCCCGGCTGGCGCATCCAGAACATCGTCTACGCCGCGGGGGCCACCCGGTGAGCCGCCACCCGGTGAGCCGCCACCGCGGGCGGGTCGCCGCCGCCGTACTGACCACCGTCGCGCTGACCGGCGCCGCGCTGACGTCCGCGGTGGTGGGCCCCGGCCCGGGGCCCGGCCTGCTTCCCGGTCTGGCGGCCCGACCGGCCGCGGCGGCGCCGCAGCCCCCCTCGCAGACCGGCTGTGCCGGCGCCCACTGGGGCAGCTGCGACACCCGGGCCACGGACCGTGGCTACCAGTACCGCTACCACAACGGCCTGCTCGAGCAGGTGCCGATCGACAGCGGAGGCGGCGGGGGCGGAGCCGGCTGCGGCGACGACTGCCCGCCCGACCCGGACGCCCTCTGCCAGCTGCTGACCGGTGTCGGCGCCGCCCCGGAGATGACCGAGGCCGAGCGGGCCGAGTACGACGCCCTTGTCGCGGAGTGCGGGCCGGTGCTCTACGACCCCGACGGGATCGCGGTCGACGACCTCGCCGCCCAGTTCGCCGACTACCTGCGGGAGGAGCTGCTGCCCACCCCGGGGGTGGTGATCCAGCCGGTCGGGAACAGCTTCGCCAACCTCCCGTCGATCATGCACACGGCGGTGCCGGCGGCGTTCACCTTCGACGTCACCGAACCGGTGCTGGCGACGATCAGCGCCGCGCCGCACTACGCCTGGCGCTTCGGCGACGGGGAGAGCGGCCCCGACGCACCCGGCCGCCCCTACGACCCGGCGATCTCGCCACGTGACCATCCGGACGCCTACGTCGCCCACTCCTACCGCCGCCCCGGCACCTACCAGGTCACGCTCACCGTGACCTGGAACGGCTACTTCACCGTCCCCGGGGTGGGGCAGGCGTTCCCGCTGGACGACGTCATCCTCACCGCCACCGAGACGATCACGGTCGAGGAGGCCGGCGGCGTCCTCGTCGGCAACGACTGACACACCGGCCGGCCGGGACGGCTGGCTGGCTGGCTGGCTGGCGCAACGGTCGCCGCCGGCCGCCGCCGGCCGGATGGTGACGGCAGCGGCCGTCAGCCGCCCGCGGTGGGCCGGGCCGACCAGGCGGCGTCGACCGGCCGCAGGCCGCGGAAACCGTCCGCCCGGGCACGGTAGGCCGCCAGCAGGCCGATCATCGCCATCGCGTTGGTGATCTCCCCGCGCATGACCTGGTCCACCGCGTCGGACAGGTCGACGCGGGTGATCGCCATCTCCGCCTCCTCGTGCACCCCGACGTACCGCTGGGCCGTGGGGATCTCCCGCAGGTCGCGGGCGAGGAACACGCGGTAGGCCTCGTCGGTCATCCCCGGTGAGGCGTACACGTCGACGAGCAGGTCGATGCGGCCGGCCCGCAGGCCCGCCTCCTCCGCGAGCTCCCGGGCGGCCGCGAGGGACGCCGGCTCCCCGGGGACGTCCAGCAGGCCTGCCGGCAGCTCCCAGAGCGGGCCGCGCACCGGGTGCCGGTACTGGCGCACCATCACGACCCGTTCCCGGTCGTCCAGTGCCACCACCCCGACCGCACCGGGGTGCACCACGACATCCCGCTGGGAGGTGTCGCCGTCGGGCATCCGCACCATGTCACGCCGGACGGCGATGATCCGCCCCTGGTAGACGACGGAGCTGTCGGCCACCTCGTAGCTGTGTGCCGCCTCGCTCACGGGGAGACCAGCTCCCCGTCGGTCACGCCGGTGACGTCCGCGCCGGACGGGGTGCCGCTCGCCGGGCGGGCCGGTTCGGTGGCTGCGATGTCGACGGGCAGCAGGCCGCGCCGGCGGTTCGCGTGGGCCACCGCCGCGCGGGCCAGGCCGCGGAACAGCGGATGGGCCCGTGTCGGCCGCGATCGGAACTCCGGGTGCGCCTGCGAGCCGACGTAGAACGGATGCGTGTCGGCGGGCAGCTCGACGACCTCGACGAGGCGGCCGTCCGGGGAGGTGCCGGAGAACACCAGCCCGGCGGCGGACAGCCTGTCGCGGTAGGCGTTGTTGACCTCGTAGCGGTGGCGGTGCCGCTCCGAGACCTCGGGCTCGCCGTACTCGCGGCGGGCGACCGTGTCCGCCTCCAGCGCGCACGGGTAGAGGCCGAGGCGCATGGTGCCGCCCATGTCACGCTCCCCCGCCACGACGTCGCGCTGGTCGGCCATCGTCGAGATCACCGGGTGCGCGGTCTGCGGGTCGAACTCGGCCGAGTTGGCGTCGGTGAGCCCGGCCAGCGAGCGCGCCGCCTCGATCACCATGCACTGCAGGCCCAGGCAGATCCCCAGGGTGGGGATGCCGTGCTCGCGGGCGTGCCGCAGCGCGGAGATCTTGCCCTCGATCCCACGGATCCCGAACCCGCCCGGCACGATGATCCCGTCGACGCCCTCGAGCAGGTGGGAGGCGGCCTCCGGCGAGGTGAACCCGTCCGAGCCGATCCAGCGGATCTCCGGGCGGGCGTCGGCGGCGAACGCCCCGGCCCGCAGGGCCTCCGTCACCGACAGGTAGGCGTCGGGCAGGTCGATGTACTTGCCGACGATGGCGATCGTCGCCGTGTTCGCCGGGTGGTGCACCCGCTGCAGCAGGGTGTCCCACTCCGTCCAGTCGACGTCCCGGAAACTCAGGCCGAGCCGGCGGACCACGTAGGCGTCGAGCCCCTCCCGGTGCAGCACCTTCGGGATGTCGTAGATCGAGCCGGCGTCCGGCGCGCCGACGACAGCCTCGTCGTCCACGTCGCACATGAGCGCGATCTTGCGCTTGAGCGCGTCGGGCAACGGCCGGTCCGACCGGCAGACCAGCGCGTCCGGCTGCAGCCCGATGCTGCGCAGCGCGACGACGGAGTGCTGGGTCGGCTTGGTCTTGAGCTCACCGGACGGCGCCAGGTACGGCACCAGGCTCACGTGCACGGTGAACGCGTTGTCCCGCCCCACCTCGTGCCGGACCTGCCGGATCGCCTCCAGGTAGGGCAGCGACTCGATGTCGCCGACCGTGCCGCCGACCTCGGTGATGACGACGTCCACCGCGTCGGTCGCCAGCCGGCGGATGCGGTCCTTGATCTCGTCGGTGATGTGCGGGACGACCTGCACGGTCTGGCCGAGATAGTCGCCGCGCCGCTCCCGCGCGATCACCGCCGAGTACACCTGCCCGGTGGTCACGTTCGCACTGGCGTCGAGGTCGACGTCGAGGAACCGTTCGTAGTGCCCGATGTCCAGATCGGTCTCGGCCCCGTCGTTGGTGACGAAGACCTCCCCGTGCTGGAACGGGTCCATCGTGCCTGGATCGACGTTCAGGTAAGGGTCGAGCTTCTGCATCGTGACCCGCAACCCGCGGGCCTTCAACAGACGGCCGAGGCTGGACGCCGTCAGCCCCTTACCGAGACTGGAGGCGACGCCCCCCGTCACGAACACGTGCTTGGTCATATGCGCCTGTGCCACGCGGACTCCCGTGGTCACGCCGCCGGTACCGGCCCCGGCGCCTCCACGGGTCTTCACGGTAACACCGGACCGAACAGGCCTGCCGGGCGCCCCACCGCAGGCCACCGCGCTCCGGGCCGGTCGTCAGGGGCGGGCGAGTTCGGCCTTGTCCGCCGCCGCGGCGGCGAGGAGCTCCTCGGCGTGGCCGCGGGCCAGCGTGCTCTCCTCCTGGCCCGCCAGCATCCGGGACAGCTCGCGCACCCGCTCCGGCCCGTCGAGCGCCACCACGCCGCTGCGGGTCACCGAGCCGTCGTCGGCCTTGTGCACGACCAGGTGCCGGTCGGCGAACGCCGCGACCTGTGGCAGGTGCGTGATGCACAGGACCTGGTGGGTGCGGGCGAGCCGGGCGAGCCGGCGGCCGATCTCGACCGCGGCGCGGCCGCCCACTCCCGCATCGACCTCGTCGAACACCATGGTCGCGCCGGCGTCGGCGGCGGCGAGCACCACCTCGATCGCCAGCATCACCCGGGAGAGCTCACCGCCGGAGGCGCCCTTCTCGACCGGGCGGGCGGGGGCCCCCGGATGCGGCACCAGCCGCAGCTCCACGTCGTCGATCCCGCTCGGGCCGAAGGCCACCGTCCGGCCACGGACGGGCAACCCGGTGGGGTCGTCGCGCTGCACGACGACCGCCTCGACCCGCGCCCGGGGCATCGCCAGGCCGGCGAGCTCCGCCGCCACCGCCACCCCGAACCGCTCGGCGGCGGCGGACCGGGCGGCGCTGATCCGTTCCGCCAGCGCGGCGAGCTCGGCGGTCAGCTCGTCGCGTTCGGCTGCCAGCGCGCCGGACTGGTCACCGTCACCGTCGAGCTCCAGCAGCCGGCGCCCCGCCGTGTCCGCCCAGGCCAGGACGCCGTCGACGTCCGTACCGTGGGCGCGGGCGAGCGCCGTCAGCTCGGCCTTGCGGGCCTGGGCGTGCGCGAGCCGGGCCGGGTCGGACTCCACCCCCGCCCCGTAGGACGCGAGGTCCGCGGCGACGTCGGCGAGCAGGGTCGCCACCTCGGTGAGCCGGTTCGCGAGCTCGCCGAGCGCCGGGTCGAGGGAGGCGTCGCCCGCGACGACCCGGCGGGCGGCACCGACCAGGTCGACCGCCCCCGGCACGTCGTCCCCGGCGGCGGGATCGCTGACCAGGGCGCCGTGGGCGGACCGCGCCGACTGCACCAGCGTCTCGGCGTGCTCCAGCCGGCTGAGCTCGGCGCCGAGCGCCACATCCTCCCCGGGCTGCGGGGCGACCCGTTCCACCTCGTCGAGCCCGAGGCGCAGTAGCTCGGCCTCCTGCGCGCGCTCCCGGGCCCGCCCGGTGATCTCGGTGAGCCGGGCCCGCACCTTCGCCAGCCTCGTGTGGACCCGCCCGTAGCGGGCCAGCGGCTCGGCGACGGCGGGCCCGGCGAACCGGTCGAGGGCGTCCCGCTGGGTCGAGGGACGCCGCAGCCGCTGTGCCTCGGACTGACCGTGGACGGCGATCGCGTTCTCGGTGATCTCGGCGAGGACACTCGCGGGCACGGACCGGCCGGCCAGCTGCGCGCGGGAACGCCCCTCCGCGGTCAGCGTGCGCCCCACGATGATCACATCGTCGTCGAGCTCGCCGTCGAGCTCGCGGACCCGTTTCACCAGCGCGGACTCCGGCGGCACGACGAGGCGGGCCTCCACGGAGGCACGCCCCAGGCGCGAGGAGACCAGGGCGTAGTCGGCCCGCCCGCCGGTCAGCAGGCCGAGCCCCTGCACGATCATGGTCTTGCCCGCGCCGGTCTCACCGGTGACCACCGTCAGCCCCGGTGCCAGATCGAGGACCGCGTCATCGATCACGCCGAGCCCGCGGATACGAATCTCCTCGAGCACGTCCCGAACTCTAGCGTCACCCACCCCTCACCCGGCACCCGGAAAACGGGGAATGACCGGCGAGCCGCCGATTCCCGTCACGTCCCGGGCGGGCGCAGGTACCGGTCAGCGCGCCGTTCACCCCGCCAGCCGGCCACCGGCAGGTCGAACTTGGCGACGAGGCGGTCGGTGAACTGCCGTGGTCTGATCACCGCGAGCCGCACCGGGCGCCGCCCCCGGACCACCTCGACCCGCGACAGCTGGGGGACGTCCACCAGCCGGCGCCCGTCGCAGTACAGCACCGCCGGGACGTCCGGCAGGACCTCGATCGCCACCGTCGCCCCCGGCGCGAGGACCAGCGGCCGGGCGAACAGCGCATGGGCACTGATCGGCACGACGAGCAGCGCCTCCACCCCCGGCCACATCACCGGCCCGCCGGCAGAGAACGCATACGCCGTCGACCCCGTCGGCGTCGAGCAGATCACGCCGTCGCAGCCCCACCGGGACAGCGGCCGGCCGTCGATCTCCAGGACGCACTCCAGCATCCGGGCCCGCTCGGCCTTCTCCAGCGACATCTCGTTGAGCGCCCAGCCGGTGTAGATCACCTCGCCCTGGTGGCGGACCGTCACGTCGACGGTCATCCGCTCCTCGACGGAGTACTCCTTGCGCACCACGTGCTCGACCGTGGCCGCCAGCGCGTCGGGCTCCGCCTCGGCCAGGAACCCGACGTGGCCCAAGTTGACGCCGAGCAGCGGGATGTCGGCCGAACGCGCGAACTCCGCTCCCCGCAGCAGGCTGCCGTCGCCCCCCAGGACGAGCACCAGCTCCGCCCCGACGGCGGCGTCGACATCCGCCGGGACCACGTTCGGCGCGGCGAGGTCGAGCAGCTCCGCCTCGTCGCGCAGGACCCGCGGGGAGACCCCGGCCGCGCCGAGCATCTCCAGCACCCGCTGTGCGCTCTCCCGCACCACGGAGCGGCGGGGATGGGTGACGACGAGCACCTCACGGGTCATCAGCCGGTCCTCGGGGGGGTGGTCGGAGAGGCGGACCCGGTCGGGCCCGACGATCCCGGATCCGGCAGGCCGGGCCCCGGGCCGAACGGCTGCGGGCCGGAGCCGGCCCGGTCACCCGCGGGTCCCGCCGCGATCGCACCGGCGATCATCGCCTCGACCTCCCCCGAGCCCGGCACGGCATCGGCACGCAGCCACAGAAGGTATTCGACGTTGCCCGCGGGCCCCGGCAGGGGGCTCGCGACCACCCCGCGGACGCCGAGCCCGAGGCCCAGGGCCGCCTGAGCGACGGACCGCACCGCACTCGCGTGCAGGGCCACATCACGGACGACACCGCCGGCACCGAGGAGCTCCCGCCCGACCTCGAACTGCGGCTTGACCAGCAGGACGAAGTCGGCGCCGGGCGCAGCGCACGCACGCAGCGCCGGCAACACCAGCTCCAGCGAGATGAACGACAGATCACCCACGACCAGTTCCACCGGCTCCCCGACCTGATCGAGGGACAGGTGGCGGGCGTTCGTCCGGTCCAGCACGAAAACCCGCGGATCAGTGCGCAGCCGCCAGACAAGCTGCCCGTAGCCGACGTCGACAGCCACCACCTCCCGAGCGCCGTACCGCAGCAGCACGTCGGTGAAGCCGCCGGTGGAGGCCCCGACATCCAGGCAGCGCCGCCCCGCCACGACCAGCCCGGGCCACGGGTCCGGCATCGATCCCGACTCAGCGGGGCCGGGATCCGCGGAGTCCGGATCCGCGGAGCCGAGAGGCGGTGGGCCGGGAGACGGCGGTGGGCCGGGAGACGGCGGTGGGCCGGGAGACGGTGGCGGACCGAGAGGCGGTGGCGGACCGAGAGGCGGTGGCGCGGCGCCGAACGCCTCGAAGGCGCCGACCAGTTTGTGCGCCCCGCGGGAGGCGTAGCCCGGATCGTCCTCGGTCACGACGACGATCGACGCCGACATGTCGACCATCGTCGCGGCCTTCGCCGCCGGGACCCCGCCGACACGGACCCGGCCGGCGGAGATCGCCTCGGCCGCCCGCTCCCGGGAGGACACCAGCCGGCGACGGACAAGCTCGACGTCCAGACGGGTCCGACGTGCCATCGACGATCCCGCCCGCCTCACCGAGGAGCCCGGGCGCCACCCGCGCCGGGCACACCCGAACCCGCCTGCGGACCGGAACCGGCAGGCGGGCCCGGCACACCGCGGCCAGCGGGCCCACCGGCAAGATCCTGCAGGGACTCCTCCAGAAGCCTGTGCACGTCCTCGAACACCTCCAGGTGCTCGGCGGCCGGCCGGCCGGGGAGCGTGGCGAGCCGCGTGAGTGCCGCTGTCAGCTCGGCGGGCAGTTCGTCGGTGTTCACCGGACAAGCCTCTCGCATTCGGTGTGACGCTGGTGGTCGGCCACCGCATCAGCCGGGGCGCACGTGGCTGCCCTCACATCCGCTGTGCCGGCCCCGTCGCTCTCACCTCGCCACTCCCGCCCCGCCCGCCCCGCCCGCCGGGCCGAGCGGGTCCGGTCTGGGAGCGTGTCCGGGCGTTAGTGTCTCTGGCCGGGGGATCCGAGCCGTCCGGGTCCCGGCCCGGCGCCGAGGAGGGGAACGTCCGGCATGGCCGACCGTGTGCAGTGTGAGGCAGCGCTGCGCGTCCTCGCCTCCCGCCTCGACGAGCTCGCCCGGGGCCGCCGCCCGCCGCGAACCCCCGACCGCGTCATCTCATGCCGCATCCCGGACCTGGCGACCACGTTCTCCGGCCATCTCCGCGACGGCTTCCTGCAGGACATCGGCGAGGGCGAACACCCGGGCGCCCAGATCACCCTCACGCTGAGCAGCGACGACCTGCTTGCCGTCACCGAAGGAAGGCTCTCGGTGAGCACCGCCTGGGCCAGTGGACGACTCAAGGTCGACGCGAGCATCCGTGATCTCCTGCGGGTCCGCTCACTGCTCTGAGACGGATCATCATTGACTCCGAGGTGGCTCATCGGGTCGCCGGCAGGCGAAGATCCTCACATCCCGGTGGGCGTTCGTCCGCCAGCGCCGTCAGCCCGTGCCCGGCGTCGGCGGCAGACCAGACCAGCACACAGGCCGCCCGCAGCGCGTTCAGACCGTCATCACCTCCGGTGCCCGCATCGGCGGTGTCCGCATCCGCGGCGGGGCGCCAGCGCAGCGTCCGCCCGTCGATGACGCAGGCCCAGGAGCCGCAGCGCGACGCCCCGTCCACCGCCACCGCGGCCGGCTGCGGGCGCAGCAGCCCGCGCAGGTCGGCGGCGAGGAACGTCGGGCGATGCCGCGGTGGCGCCGCGAGCAGCTCCGCCGGCCCGGTCACCCCCGTGAAGACCAGCAGTGTCGGCGTCCCGGACCGAGACCCCGCCTCGATGTCGGTGTCGAGCCGGTCCCCGACGATGATCGGCTCGCGGGCGCCGCTGCGCCGCACCGACTCGGCGTGCATCGCCAGCTCCGGTTTTCCGGTCACCACCGGCTCGGCCTCGGTCGCGGCTCGGACAAACGCGACCAGCGCGCCGTTACCGGGCGCCAGACCACGCTCGGTCGGCACCGTCAGGTCCGTGTTGCTCGCGACCCACCACGCGCCCGCCCGGACGGCCAGCACCGCCTCGACCAGCCGCGCGTAGGTCATCTCCGGGTCGAAGCCCTGGACCACCGCGGCCGGCCGGTCATCGGCCGAGGACGTCGGCGACAGGCCCTCCGCACGCACCGCCTCCCACAGCCCCGCGCCGCCGGCGACCAGCACCGCCGCGCCCGCCGGCAACCGTTGCGCCAGCACGTGCGCGGCCGCCTGCGCCGATGTCACCACCTCGGCGGCGGTAGCCGGAACACCGAAGCCGGTCAGCCGCTCGGCGACGGTCTCCGGCGTGCGCAGCGCGTTGTTCGTCACGTAGACGGAGCGCATCCCGTCACGGCCCGCGGCCTCGATCGCGGCCGCCGCGTGCGGGACCGCCCGCTCGCCGCGGTTCACGACGCCGTCCAGATCGAGCAGGGCGACGTCGAACAGTGACGTGAGCGGGCGGGACGTCCCCGACAGCGGCGCCCTGGCCGGCGCCGACGGTGGCTTCATGCGCGGTTCAGCGCGGCACGTGCCCCGCGCAGTGCGACGCCGTAGTGGGCCAGGTCGGGCCGCATCGCCACGGCGAGCGCCAGGTGCTCCACCGCGACCCGCAGGTCACCGGTGCGATGGGCCGCCATACCCAGGCCGAACTGGGCGTAGTCGTCGGTCGGGTGCCGGTCGACGATCCAGGCGAAGGTGCGCACCGCGTCGTCGTACTGCCCCGCCTCGAACTGCGCCCGGCCGAGCGCCTCACGGACGCTGGGCGACGCCGGCTCGGCGGCGACCGCGTGGCCGAGCAGCTGCACGGCGGCATTCGCGTCGCCATGCCCGAGCAGGGCCATCCCGCGGGTATACCAGTCGTAGACCTCCCCGGCCGGGGAACCGTTGCCCGCGAAACCGCTGCCGTGCGGAACG
Source organism: Parafrankia elaeagni (assembly GCF_000374165.1). GTDB lineage: Bacteria > Actinomycetota > Actinomycetes > Frankiales > Frankiaceae > Parafrankia > Parafrankia elaeagni. Next base: position 3,557 of record NZ_KB893711.1, on the reverse strand, counting down.
CCGTTGCCTCCGGGAAAACCGAACTCCTCCGTCATGGCACCTCCACGTCGTCCGGACCGCCACGGCCGTGGCCACCGCGGCGGCGGCACCAGTACCGCCAGGACGCCACACCAGGCCGCGCCACGGGCCCGCGCGATCAGTGCCGAGCACGATCAGTGCCGAGCACGATCACGCGGCGCGACAACCGCACCGGAGTCAGCCGGCCCACACCCGACCGACCCCACCGGCCGGCGTCCTCGGCGACACAGGTGGGAGGGAGGCGTCCCACCCTCCTCACCAGTGTCACCGTAAGCGGCACTCAGATGCCTCAACATCGGAATAACGGCCTGTCTTCCGCGCCACCCGGACCCGCCGGCGCCGCACACGGCGGGGGTGCACGAGCACCTACGATGCGCGTCATGGTTGCCCCCGACGCCGTCGTGCCCGTTCCTGCCGGCCTGGTCCTCGCCCCGTTCCGCGCGGCACGCTTCGCCGCAGCGGGCCCGGAGCTCGCCGCGCTGACCTCGCCGCCCTACGACGTCATCGACGACGGCGAGCGCGCCGAGCTGGAGGCGGCGGCGGAACACAACGCCGTCCGGCTGATCCTGCCCCGCGACCCCGAGCGCGTCGACGACGGCGCGGACCGATACGAACGGGCGGCGCGGACGCTCCGACGCTGGCTGGCCGGCGGAGTCCTGGTCCGCGACACCAGCCCGCGGCTCTACGTCTACGAGCAGCGTCAGGACGGCCACGTCCAGCGCGGGCTCGTCGGGGCGCTGGCGCTCGCCGACCCCGACGCGCAGATCGTGCTGCCGCACGAGAACACCATGGCCGGCCCGGTCTCCGACCGCCTCGCCCTGACCCGGGCGACCGAGGCGAACCTGGAACCGATCTTCCTTCTCTACGACGGGGGCGGCGCCGCGAGCGAGGCCGTCGCGGCTGCCGTGCGCACCGAACCGCTCATGGACGTCAGCACCGCCGACGGCGTGACCCACCGACTGTGGACGATCGAGGAGCCGGCCGCCCTGGAGGTCATCGCGGCGGACCTGCTCCCCCGCCGGGCAGTGATCGCCGACGGTCACCACCGCTACGCGACCTACCGCCAGTACCAGGCCGAACGCCACACCGCGGGCGACGGCGACGGCCCCTGGGACTACGGGCTCACCTTCCTGGTGGACGCGACCGTCAGCGGCCCGCAGGTGCACCCCATCCACCGCGCCGTGCGGGGCCTCACCCTCGCCGACGCGGTCGCCCGGGCCGAGCAGTTCTTCACCGTGCGCCCACTCACCACCGGCATCGGCACCGGCACCGCGGGCGTCCTCCCCGGCCTGCTGGACAATCTCGCGAAGGCCGGCCTCGACGGCCACGCCTTCGTCATCGCCGACGGCTCGGCCGCCTACCTGCTGACCCGGCCCACGGCCGACCTGCTCGGCCGGGCCCTGCCCACGGACCGGTCAGCGGCCTTCCGCGGCCTGGATGTGACCGTGGCGCACCTCGCCCTCATCTCCGACGTCTGGGGTCTGGAGGACACGGTCGGCGTCGTCGACTACCACCACGACGCCCCGGCCGCGGTCGCCGCGGCCCAGGCGCACGGCGGCGTGGCGCTGTTGCTCAACCCGACCCCGGTCACGGACGTCATCGCCGTCGCCGGGGCCGCGGAGCGGATGCCCCGCAAGTCCACCCTCTTCACCCCCAAGCCACGTACCGGCCTGGTGATGCGCCCGCTGGACTGATCGGCGACACCGCCCGGGACGTCCGCACACGTCGATCCCGGGCGGTGGATCACCGTCAGGCCGGCGGCTGGTCCTGCGCGCGGGACGGCACCGCGGGCTGTTCCCCGCCGTCCGGAGCATCCGAGAAAACGATCTCCGGGATGGGGGCCGTGCTGTCGGCGGCGACGGTCGCCGCGGCTCCCTCCCCAGCAGCCGAGAAGTCGACCGCGGCCTCGGGAACAGCCGGTGTCGCCTCGTCCACGCCCGGTGCGGGCCCCTCGGAATCGCCCCTGGTGTCGGCGCTCTCGTCCACCGGGCCCTCGAACGCGGGCATAGCCACACGCTCCGCCGACTCGGCCTCACCGGCCTCGCCGGTCCCGGCGTCCTCGGTCAGCGCGTCCTCGGCCGGTCCGGCCCCGTCGGCCGGCTCGTCCGCTGTTCCCCCAGCGACCGCCTCGGCCACATCTGTCTCAGCCATGCCCGGTGGAGCTGCCACGGCCTCTGTGTCGCGGATGCTCGCCGCTCGCTCCGCTCCGTCAGTGCCGACGCCGGTGGCGTCGGCACTGACATCGTCCGCGACGTCGGCGCCAGCGTCGTCGTCGGCCACGCCATCGGCGGCGTCGTCGTCGTCGATGACGGTGAGCTCGTAGATCCGTTCGGCTGCGTCGGTCTCGTCCTCGTCGATACCGGCCGTCGCCGTGAACCAGCGCAGCGCCTCGACCTGACGACCCGAAGCCAGCAACGCCTCGGCGTAGGCGTACCAGAGGCGGGGCGTCCAGGGCCTGGGCTCCGTCCGGGCCGTCGCATGCTCTCGGAGAAGCACTGCGGCGGCTTCCGGCTGGCCCATGTCGCGTCGAGCGCCAGAGACAACGATCAGCAGTTCGATACGCCCGGCGGCGTCGAGCTCGGCAGCTCCGGGGTCCGACAGGCAGTCCACTGCGCGCTCCGGCCGGCCGAGGCCACGCTCCGAGTCGGCGATCAGCGGCAGGTTGTGCGGCGAGCCGTCGATACGGCGAGCTGCGCGCAGTTCCAGCAGCGCCGCCGCGTACTCGCCGGCGTGGTACGCGGCGACACCGACCGCCTCACGGACAGCCGCCATTCTCGGCAGCCTCGCGGCAGCCGCCCGTGCATGTTCCAGAGCCAGCGCGGGATCCTCGTCGACAAGCATCGCGGCAGCAACGAGATGCCGGGCGATGGTCTCCGCCAGCGGTGCAGGCACACTCCGCAGGTCGCGCCGGATGTCCCGGTCGAGCAGCTCGGCCCGGGCCTCGTCCGGCAGCGGGGGAGCCGGCGGGCGGCGGCGCGGAGCCGCACCGTCCCGTGCCGGCCCCGACCGGCCGTGGCCGCCGGCACCACCACGGGCCGGCCTGTCCGCGCTTGCGCCTCCGCGGGCCTGACGGTCAAAGCCGCCGCCAGCGCCACGGGCAGGACGGCCGACACCTCCGCCACCTCCACGAGCCGAACGGTCGGGCCCGCCGGTACCACCACGAGCCGGCCTGTCGGTCGCGAACCGACCCCGGGTCTCCGGTCGCCCAGCCCCGCTGGCCCCGGCTGGCCGTTCTCTGCGCTCAGGGGCCGATCCGTCCGGGCGGCGACTGGTGACCGCGCCACCCGCCGAGCCGTTGTCACCGCCCGCTCGTTCCGGCGAAGGCCGATCGGAGGACGATCGACTGGCGGGACCACTGGGCCGGCGATCACCGGCCGCGCCCCCAGCTGTCCGGGCGGGGCCGGTGCCGCGCTCCGGCCGCTCACTGTTGTACGGCCGCGAGGACCGCTCCGGCCGCTCACTGTTGTACGGCCGCGAAGGCCGCTCCGGCCGCTCACTGTTGTACGGCCGCGAAGGCCGCTCCGGCCGCTCACTGTTGT
>NZ_KB893710.1 GCF_000374165.1 Parafrankia elaeagni | reverse complement strand
CGGCCCGACCCCTGACGAACGGTGACCACGATGACCACCCGCACCCCCGAGCAGCTCCGCGACGACCTCGTCGCCGACATCCGCCGCTTGGACACGTTTCGAACTGCCCAGGTCGAAGCCGCGTTCCGCGCGGTGCCACGGCATCTGTTCTTGCCCGAGGTCGACCTTGAGACCGCCTACGCCCCACAGGTCATCGTTACTCGCCGCGCCCCCGACGGCACCGCGACGTCCTCGGCCTCGCAGCCCAACCTCGTCGCGGCCATGCTCGAACAGGCCGACGTCCACTCCGGCCACCGCGTCCTGGAGATCGGCACCGCCACCGGCATCAACGCTGCCCTCCTCGCCGAGCTCACCGGCCCGGCCGGGCATGTGACCACCATCGAAATCGACGAGGAGCTCGCCGCGGGCGCCCGCAGCGCACTGGCCGCAGCCGGTTACGAGCGCGTTGACGTCATCCATGGGGATGGTGCGGCCGGGCACCCGGCGGGGGCACCCTATGACCGCATCGTGATCACCGCGGGGGCGTGGGACCTGGCAAAGGGCTGGTGGGACCAGCTCGGCCCCGCTGGCCGCATCGTCGTCCCCCTCCGACTGCACGGAAGCGGCCTCACCCGCTCGCTCCCGCTCGACACGGTCGAGCCAGGCCGGCTGGTCAGCCGCTCGGCGCTCGTCTGCGGATTCGTCCCACTGCGTGGCGCCGACGCCCACAGCGGACACGCCGTCACCCTCGCGGACGGCGTCGTCCTGCGGGTCGACGACCACGACCCCGCCGACGAGCCGGCGCTACGCGCCGCGGTGGACAGCCCACCCCACAGTCTGTGGACCGGGTTGACGATCCACGACGACGAACCGACCGCGCACCTCGACCTGTGGCTCGTCACCGCCGGCACCCGCTTCGGCCGCCTCGCCGTCGACACCACCGTCCGCCACGACAGCCAGCTCACCCCGACGCGACGCTGGGCGGGAGCCACCATCCACGACGGCTCCACGATCGCCTACGTCACCCTGCGTCCCCTTGCACCCGACACCGACGAACTCGGCGTCACCGCCCACGGACC
>NZ_KB893709.1 GCF_000374165.1 Parafrankia elaeagni | reverse complement strand
CGGCCCGACCCCTGACGAACGGTGACCACGATGACCACCCGCACCCCCGAGCAGCTCCGCGACGACCTCGTCGCCGACATCCGCCGCTTGGACACATTCCGAACTGCCCAGGTCGAAGCCGCGTTCCGCGCAGTGCCGCGGCATCTGTTCCTGCCCGAGGTCGACCTCGAGACCGCCTACGCGCCACAGGTCATCGTTACTCGCCGCGCCCCCGACGGCACCGCGACGTCCTCGGCCTCGCAGCCCAACCTCGTCGCGGCCATGCTCGAACAAGCCGACGTCCACCCCGGCCACCACGTCCTGGAGATCGGCACCGCCACCGGCATCAACGCTGCCCTCCTCGCCGAGCTCACCGGCCCGACCGGGCATGTGACCACCATCGAGATCGACGAGGAGCTCGCCGCGGGCGCCCGCAGCGCGCTGGCCACAGCCGGTTACGAGCGCGTTGACGTCATCCATGGTGACGGTGCAGCCGGCCACCCGGCCGGGGCACCCTATGACCGCATCGTGATCACCGCGGGGGCATGGGACCTGGCGCGGGCCTGGTGGAACCAGCTCGGCCCCGATGGCCGCATCGTCGTCCCCCTCCGACTACACGGAAGCGGCCTCACCCGCTCGCTCCCGCTCGACACGGTCGAGCCAGGCCGGCTGGTCAGCCGCTCGGCGCTCGTCTGCGGATTCGTCCCCCTGCGGGGCGCCGACGCCCACAGCGGACACGCCCTCACCCTTGCGGACGGCGTCGTCCTACGGGTCGACGACCACGACCCCGCCGACGAGCCGGCGCTACGCGCCGCGGTGGACAGCCCACCCCACAGCCTGTGGACCGGGCTGACGATCCACGACGACGAACCGACCGCGCACCTCGACCTATGGCTCGTCACCGCCGGCACCCGCTTCGGCCGCCTCGCCGTCGACACCACCATCCGCCACGACAGCCAGCTCACCCCGACGCGACGCTGGGCCGGAGCCACCATCCACGACGGCTCCACGATCGCCTACGTCACCCTGCGTCCCCTTGCACCCGACACCGACGAACTCGGCGTCACCGCCCACGGACC
>NZ_KB893708.1 GCF_000374165.1 Parafrankia elaeagni | reverse complement strand
TGACCAACCCAGTCCAAGCCATAAAGAAGACGAGCCGCGGCATCCACACCAGCGGAGAACCGGTCCCGCGCAGCCGGCCGCAACGTCAGACCGTCGATCGCGACGGCGGGGAGACCAGCGTCGTCCGCGGCGACCAGACTGATCGTGTCAGGGGCATCGCCCAAGGCCAGCCGGACACGCATCGCCCCACCCGGCGAGGTGAACATCCGTACCGTCGAGAAGGCGAAGGGAAGGCGGGCCATACCGGCCTCGGGGAGCAGACCTCCCAGGCCGATCGCGTGCAGGGCGGCGTCCAGCAGCGCCGGGTGCATGTCGTAGCCGTCGGTCGCCGCCGGAGTCGCGACCTCGGCGAACACCTCGCCGTCCCGCCACCACGCCCGGCGCAGGCCCTGGAAAGCGGGGCCGTAGCCCAGACCGGCGTCGGCGAGGGCCGGATAGGTGCCCTCGACCGGAAGCGGTTCGGCACCGGCCGGTGGCCACACGACCAGGTCGTTGACGATCAGCGCGGCGGAGCTCTCCGCCGGAGCCAGCACGCCGGTGGCGTGCAGCGTCCACGCCGCCTCGTCGCCGTCCTCGGGCTGGGCGTGGACGGTCACCTCGCGATGCCCCGAGTCGGCGATCGGGCCGACCGCGATCTGCAGCCGCACCCCGCCGTGGTCGGGCAACGGAAGCGGGGCCTGGAGGATCAGCTCCGCGACGACGGGCGTGCCGACCCGCCGACCGGCGGCGAGCACCAGTTCCAGGAGGGCGGTGCCCGGCACGACGGGGGCGCCGAAGACGGTGTGGTCGGCGAGCCAGCCGGGCGCGGCGGTCGACAGCCGGCCGGTGAGCAGCATGCCGTCGCCGTCCGCGAGCATGACCGTGGCACCGAGCAGCGGATGGTCGGCGGTGCGCAGCCCGGCGGCGGAGAGGTCACCGGCCGGTGCGGCGGCGTCGAGCCAGAACCGCTGGTGCTGGAAGGCGTAGGTCGGCAGGTCGACGTGCCGGGCACCGCTGCCCTCGAACACGCTCGCCCAGTCCACCCGGGCCCCGGTCACGAACAGCTCCGCCACCGCGCCCAGCAACGTGGCGGCCTCCTCCCGACCACGACGCAACGTCGACAC
>NZ_KB893707.1 GCF_000374165.1 Parafrankia elaeagni | reverse complement strand
TGGCGAGGACCTGGTCGCCGATTTTGATGTTGCGGATGGGTGTGGTGGTGCCGTCGGCGAGGAGGACGGGGGTGTCGCCGTCGAAGCTGTTGTCGAGGGTGCAGGATTCGGTGTGGTCGGGGCGTTGGGGTTGGCAGGTGTCGGACAGGGGGGTGGTTCCGGGCTGGGTGGAGGCGCAGTCGGGGTTTGAGGGTTCGCGGTCGAGGGTGTCCTCGAGCTGGTCGCGGATTTCTCGGGTGATTCTGTTGCGTGTTTGGTTGACGGGTTTGGGTGTGTCTCCGATGCAGCGGAGGGGGGCTTTGCACTGGGGGATCTGGAAGGGGGTGGCGGGGGGTCCGCCGAGGTCGGCGTGGAGGCCGGGTCCGCCGCTGTTGGCGTTGGGTCGTGCGGGCCGGTGGGCGGGGATGTTGGTGGGGTTGGTGGCGGTGATGAGGGGGGCGTTGAGCCATTCGAGGTTGACGGTGTCGGCGACGGTGGGGGCGGGGGTGCCGCCCGAGCTGGTGGTGCGGACGGTGGGTGGGGTGCGGACCACGGGTGCCTGGGCGGGGCGGGGTTGGGTGTGGGGGCGGTTGGTCTGGTCGGTGGGCTCGTCGTGGTCGGGCTCGTTGTCGCGGTCGGGCTGGTCGCGGCGGTTCTGTGACCGCTGCTGCTGGGGTTGGGGGGAAGGTTCGTCGCCGTAGTTGTGGTAGACGTAGTCGCTGTAGCTGTAGCCTTCCCAGGCCCAGCCGACGATCGGGACCTTTTTCAACGCGACCTTGGACAGGGCGCGGCTTCCACCGCGGATTCCGCCGTTGCGGAACCCGTCGCGCACGTCGATGCCTTGCTCGACGACGTAGTCGACGGTGGTCTCACCGAGTTCGACGACCGCGCCACCGATGTCCTTGGCCACGCCACCGGCCGCGCTCACGCCGTCCTCGAGCCATTCCGGCCAGTAGCCGGTGGGGTCGTTGTAGGCCAGCGGGTTGGCGCCTGCGTAGAGATAACGGTTGATGCTGGCGGCGCTGGTGAAGGGGACGTCCATGGGGTCGCGGGAGGCGAAGCTGCCGGTGCCGGGGGTGTACCAGCGGGCCTGGGCGGAGACTTTCCCGGTGGTGGGGTCGGTCCAGGAGCCCTGGTAGCCGACCCGGATGTTGCTGG
>NZ_KB893706.1 GCF_000374165.1 Parafrankia elaeagni | reverse complement strand
TCACCGCCGCCGGACCCGACGCCCTGACCGGTCCGGCGGGCGGATGGGTGCCCACGATGGCGCTCTGGCCGGTCGCCGCCTTCGGTCTGGTCGCCGGACTCAAAGCCACCCGACCCACCCGACCGGCACCGGCGATGAGCACCACCCCGCCCGTCGGACCGGACCGACCGCCCGCTGACCGGACACCCACCGACCCCCACCGGACCGACCGGACCGACCGGAGCGACCGGACCGAGGAGACCGGGCCGTGCTGTGCCGATCGGGCTGAGGGCGGTGGGGAGACCGGGCCGCGACCGCCAGGTGTGCCGGCTGAACTTCTCGCGGCCGGTCGGGCGGTCGCGGTGGACCTGGCCCGCCAGGGCCGACCGGTCACCCGGACCGCGCTGGCCCGTGGTGTCCGCCAACGCGGGCACCGCTGCTCCACCGACCGGGCCGCACTCCTTCTCGCCGCGGTCCGTGCTGACCCGCCAGCGCACTCCGCGGCCGGACCGCCCGCTCCCTGACCTGGCCCCGGTGGTGCGACCGCCCGACGAGCGATGGCCCGCCTCTGCGGTTTCCGGCGAGGCGGGCCATCGGCGTGGGGTGACGGGGGTCAGGGGCGGGGTCGGTGGTCGCTGACCTTGTCGTAGGGGAGCCGCCAGGTCTCTCCTTCCAGGTCCCAGTGCGGGATCGTCAGGGAGCGGGCGTTGACACGCAGGACCTGATGCCAGCCCCCGAACGCGGCCTGCACCAGGTCCCCGGCCTGGAAGTTGGCGGGCCGCCAGACCTTCACCCCGGCCGTTTCCTGCTCGGTGACGTACCGGGCCCAGTGGGCGATCTCTGCGGCCCGTTGGGTGATGTCCGCCTCGATGCGGGCCTTCCAGTGGGGGTGGGGCGGCGGGCCACCGTCGGCGGTTCGCTGCTCCGCCGCCTGCAGGGCGCGGGTGTCCGCACCCTGCGCCGCCTCCAGGGACGTGAGGCGACGCAGGGCGGCCGGGACATCGAGGCGGCTCTGCGCGTAGCAGGCAGCGGCGGCGGCTTTGCCGGCGTGGTAGTCGGCGGTTGTGGTGGCGGTGCTGGCGGCGTCGTCGTGCCGGTCGGCGCGCGCCAGATCGCGCCGGTGGCCGGGCTCGGAGTGGTGACCGGGCAGGACACGCTGCCCGAGCGGGA
>NZ_KB893705.1 GCF_000374165.1 Parafrankia elaeagni | reverse complement strand
CCTAGAGCCTGTTTGGGAAGTTCATCGGGGTAGCCATTCGTTGATCGCGGCGATGGTGACTGTTGCTTCGTAGCGAACGGCGAGTTTGTCGTAGCGGGTCGCGACCGCCCGGTGACGTTTGAGCCGGTTGATGCCGCACTCAAGGAGCAAGCCGCACTGCACACATAGGCGAGCCAGGGGTGGGGAATGCCCTTGTGGTTGGGGTTGATGGCCTGTTGGCGCTGGTCGCGGTCGTTCGGCGGCTGCGGGAGGGGCGGGCTGACGGGGAGCGCGGGGGTGATCGTGGCGCTGGCGGACGCGGTGGTGCCGCCGTGGGATGCGTTCCCGGAGGCGAACCGGGAGGCGGTGCGGCGTCTGCTGGGCCTGCTGGTGGAGCGGATGACGGTGCTGCCGACACCGGCGAGCGGGCGGTGTGGCGATGAGCGGGACGAGCGTCGCGGCTGATTCGCGGGAGCGTGCGGGTGGCAAGGTTCAGCCGTGGCATCGTGATCGTCTGGCGGCGGTGTATGTGCGGCAGTCGACCGCCGAGCAGGTTGCTGATCATCAGGAGTCGACCCGGTTGCAGTACGGGTTGGTCGAGCGGGCGGTCGGGTTGGGGTGGGCGCGGTCGCGGGTGCTGGTGATCGATGAGGATCTCGGGTGTTCGGCCTCGGGTGCGCAGGCCCGGCCGGGGTTCGCCCGGCTGGTCTTCGAGGTCGGGCTGGACCATGTGGGGATCGTGGTGGGCCTGGAGATGTCCCGGCTGGCCCGGTCCGGCCGGGAGTGGCATCAGCTTCTGGAGTTGTGTGCCCTGTCGGGAACCCTGCTGGCGGACCTGGACGGGGTCTATGACCCGGCCGAGCACAACGACCGGTTGCTACTGGGGTTGAAAGGCACGATCAGCGAGGCCGAGCTGTATCTGATCAAACAGCGGATGTGGTCCGGGCGGCTGGCCAAGGCCCGACGCGGCGAGTTGGCGGTGCCGTTGCCGATCGGGTTCGTGCGCCGGGAGTCGGGTGAGGTGGTCCTGGACCCGGACGAGCAGGTCCAGGCGGTGGTCCGGCTGGTCTTCGACCTGTTCGAGCGGTTCGGCACGGTGAACGCGGTGCTGTGTTTCCTGGCTGACAACGGCATCCAGGTCGGGATACGACAGCGGGCGGAACCCGGACGTGGGCAGGTGAGCTGGCGGCGGCCCAGCCGGGCGGTGGTGCACAACATGCTGCGCAACCCGGCCTATGCGGGCATCTACGTCTACGGCCGCAGCAGGCTGGACCCAAGACGGCGCCAGGCGGGTAGACCGTTCACCGGGCGGGTGCGCACCGAGCGGGCAGAGTGGACCGTCTGTCTGCCCGGGGTGCTGCCGTCCTACATCAGCGTCGAGCAGTACGAGCGGAACATGCAGCGGATGCAGGCCAACCAGTCCCGGGCCGCGAGCCCGGGCCCGGTGCGCGACGGCCCGGCCCTGCTGGCCGGGCTGGTGGTCTGCGCCCGCTGCGGGGCGAGGATGACGGTGCGCTACCAGCACGGGCCGCAAGGACGGCTGCACCCGGCCTACGTGTGCGCCCGGGACAAGACCGACTACGGCACCGGGCAGTGCCAGCAGCTGGCCGGGGACTGCCTGGACACCCACGTGACCGGCCTGCTGTTGGCCGCGCTGACCCCGGCCGCGTTGGAGGTCTCCCTCGCCGCGGCCGACCAGGTCGAACAGCGCCGGGCACAGGTGGACCGGATCTGGCGCCAACGGTTGGAACGGGCCGACTACCAGGCAGACCGGGCCCGGCGCCAGTACCAGTTGGCCGAGCCGGAGAACCGTCTGGTCGTGCGGCAGCTGGAGGCCGACTGGGAAGCCGCGCTCGCCGAACGGGAACGCCTCGGCGAGGAATACGACCGGTTCACCACTGCCCGCCCGCGCACCTTGACCGCCGCCGAACGCGACCAGATCCGCTCCCTGGCCGCCGACGTCCCTGGCATCTGGCACGCACCCAGCACCACCGATGCCGACCGCAAACAGCTGATCCGGCAGCTGATCGAACAGGTCCGCGTCGCCGTGATCGACACCACCGAACAGGTCCAGGTCGAGATCATCTGGGCGGGCGGGCACCACACCCGCTCCCAGATCGTCCGCCCGGTCGCCTGCCTGACCCAGCTCAGCTACTACCCCCAACTCGCCGCCCGGGCCCGCGAGCTGGTCGAGGCCGGGCACACGACCAGGCAGATCGCTGAACGCCTCAACGCCGAGGGTCTTCGTCCACCCAAACGCAGCGCGACCTTCACGCCCAACGCGGTCAACGACCTGCTGCGGGCCCTGGGCATCCAGCGGACCCGCACCCCAGCCCGTCACGCCCGCCCGAAGCTGGATGACCACGAGTGGTGGCTGCGGGACCTCGCCGAACACCTGGACATGCCCGAACCCACTCTCGACGCCTGGGTCCGCCGCGGCTGGGCCACCGGATACCTGCATCCCCAGGCCCGGCTGACCGTCGTGCGCGCCGACCCCGACGAGGTCGAACGCCTCCGCGCCCTGCACCACGTCCCCCGAGGCCAGCACAACCGGCGCCCCTGGCTGACCAATCAGGCAGCACACCTCGACAACATCGACGAGAAAGGAACCGACGGCGATGTCGAACAGCCACAGCTATGACAGCACCGTGGCTTGCTCCTCTCCACGGCGTGGCGCTGCTTGTACGCCTCCGGGTCGAAGTGGGGCGGCCGCCCGCCGCGGCTGCCGAGCTTCTTGCGGTTCGCGGCCTGGTCTTTCTTCTCCGGGATGGTCGTGCGGATCCCGCGCCGGCGCAGGTAGGCCCGGTTCCCCTTCGAGCTGTACGCCTTGTCCGCCAGCACCCGATCCGGGCACGTCCGCGGCCGGCCCGGTCCCGGTCGAGGGACCCGGATCTGGCCCAGCACCGCGGTGAACTGCGGGCTGTCTCCGCGCTGCCCGGCGGTGACCAGCAACGCCAGCGGCTTCTGCCCCTGTTCACAGGCCAGATGCAGCTTGGTTGTCAATCCACCCCGGGACTTCCCGATCCCATGATCCGCCGGTTCGGTGTCAACACCACCCGGGGACTGCCGCTGCGCAGCCCCTTTTTTGACGCCCCCGCCGCATGCTGATGCGCCCGCGCCACCGTCGAGTCCACCGACACGTCCCAGGTGATCAGACCGGCGGCGTCCGCCTGGGCCTGTAACGCGGTCAGGACCCGCTTCCACGTCCCGTCACGCTGCCAGTCCCGGAACAGCCCGTACACCGTGCGCCAATGCCCGTACCGGGCCGGGACATCCCGCCACGGCGCCCCGGTCCGCGTCCGCCACCGGATCCCATCGATCAGCTGACGGCGCGACCACGTCGCCGGCCGGCCCGGTTTCTTCTTATCCGCCTCCGACGGCAGCAACGGCTCCAGCACAGCCCACTGCTCGTTCGTCAGGTCACCCCGCGCCACACAACTGATCATCCAAGCCGGATCACACCAGCCGATCACCAGCAGCACAGATCAGCGACTTCCCAAACAGGCCCTAGGTCCTGGCCATCCCGGGCCGGTCGCGCTGACGACCCGGGTACTGGATTGCTGCCGGCAGGGACGACAATCGCTCGGTGGGGGAACAGGGTTCGTTAGTCGGGCGCGACCGGGAAATGGCCGCGGTGGGCGCCGCGTTGGACCGCCTCGCCTCGGCGCGGCGCCGGCCAGGTTTCGACTGGATGGAGATCCGTGGCGAGCCCGGCATCGGTAAGAGCCGCCTGATCGGCGAACTCGCCGAGCTTGCCGACGCCCGTGGCCATCTCGTACTGCGGGGCCACGGCGCCGAGCTCGAACAGGACATTCCGTTCAACGCCCTCGTCGATGCACTCGACGACTACCTCGGCGCGGTGGATCCGGCGCGGTTGCGCCAGCTCGGCGCCGACCGGCTCGACGAGCTGGCCGCCGTGTTTCCGGCGTTGCGTTCGCTCGGGACCGTGCCGACCGGCAACACCTCCGAGATGCAACGCTGGCAGACCTACCGGGCGGCGCGAGCGCTCCTCGAGCTGCTCGCTGCCAACCGGCCGCTGGTACTGGCCCTGGACGACCTGCACTGGGCCGACACCGCGTCGGTCGAGCTCGTCGCTCACCTGCTCCGCCGGCCGCCGAACGCGCGGGTGCTGCTGGTCGTCGCGGTGCGGCCCCGCCAGGTGCCGAAGGCGCTGGCCGCGGCGTTGTCGGCCGCGTCGGCGTCCGCCGTTGTCGCGGCCACCGACGGCCAGGCCAGGGCGAACTCATCCGCGGCCGTGGGCGTTCGGCTGGAGCTTGCCCCGCTGTCGCCCGAGGACAGCGACACGCTGCTCAGTCCCGTGACCCGTGACCCGGTCGTCCGGCGTCGCTGGTATCGGGAGAGCGGCGGTAACCCGTTCTACCTCGAACAGCTTGCCCGCACCCGCCCCTCCACCCGTCCGCTGTCCGCGGTCTCCGGGCCGTCGTCCGTACCGCCGGCGGTGACGGCCCCGACCGGCCTCGACGGACCGGACGACGTGCCGCCGGCGGTGACGGCGGCGGTCGGCGCCGAGATCGCACAGCTGCCCGAGGTCGTACGGCGGTTCGCGCAGGGCGCTGCTGTCGCCGGCGAGGTGTTCGAGCCGGACCTGGCAGCCGAGGCCGCCGCGCTCCCCGAAGCCGACGCCTTCGAAGCACTCGATTCGCTGGTCGCGGCGGACGTGGTGCGACCGACCGAGGTGCCGCGCCGGTTCATGTTCCGGCATCCGATCGTGCGCCACGCCATCTACATGTCCGCCGGGCCGGGCTGGCGGATCGCCGCTCATGCACGGGCGGCTGATGCGCTCGCCGCCCGAGGCGCGGCGGCCACCGCCCGAGCCCACCACGTCGAGCGTGCCGCCCGTCCCGGCGACGAGGCCGCGATCGCGCTGCTGACCAAAGCGGCCGCGGCCAGCCGGCTGCGCGCGCCGGCAGCCGCCGCGCACTGGTACGCCGCCGCGCTCAGACTGCTGCCGGGCGGTGAGTCGAGCCCCGGCCAGAGTGCCGACGTCGACGGCGACGGCGACGCGGACGGCGGGTTGCGGCGGCTGGAGCTGCTGTCCCGGCTGGCTGCCGCACTCGACGCGAGTTACCAGCCGCAGCAGGCCCGCGTGGTCCTCGACGAGATCATGGGTCTGATTCCGCGGGAATTCGGTGCCGAGCGGGCTCATCTCGTCGCGCTGCGCTCGGCGGTGGACCATGTGCTGGGCCGGCACGGCGAGGCACGTGCCCTGGTCCTGGACGCTGTGGCGAGCGCCGAACCGGGCACCCGAGAGAGCTGTCTGCTGCGGCTTCAGCTTGCCATCGACCATTTCTACACCGGTGAATACGAGGGGATGCGCCGCTGGCAGCAGGAAGCGCACGCGCTCGCCGGCACCCTCGACGACGCCCCACTGCTCGCCGCCTCGGCCGGGCTGCTGGCGGGTGCCGAGTACATGGTCGGTGACGTCCCGGCCGCGATCGCCGAGGCCGCCGGCGCGGCACGCCGCTACGACCTGCTCTCGGACGACCAGGTCACCCCGCACCTCGACAAGCTCGCGTGGCTGGGCTGGACGGAGGCGTTCCTCGAACGGTTCACCGACGCGCTGCGCCACCTCGACCGGGTCGACACGCTGGCGCTGCGCAACGGCCGGGGCAGCATCGGCACTCTGACGGCGGTCGCACGGTCGCTGGTCCTGACATGGCGGGGACGGTTGCCGGAGGCCGCGGTGGCAGCCGAAGCCGCGGTGGAGGCGTGCCTGCTCACCCCGCACCTGCCCTTCCTGTCCTGGGCGCTGGCGGCGCGGTGTGCCGCGGCGACACTGGCGGGGGACCTCCCCGAGGCGCTGCGGTCGGGGGCGCAGGGAGTGCGGGCGGCCAACCCGGAGAATGACGCCGTCTCGGTGATGGCCGGTTCCTTCTTCGCGGAGGCGCTGGTCGAGGCCGGTGAGCCCGACCGCGCCGTCGATGAACTACTGGGTGCGGCCGGCGGCGCCGAGCTGCCACGCATCGAAGCTCCCATTCGGCCGTACTGGTACGAGGTGCTCACGCGGGCCGAACTGGCTCGCGGGATGCCCGAGGCGGCCGCCGGCTGGGCGGTGCTCGCCGAGCGGACGGCCACCGCCGCCGGCGGTGGGCTCGCGGGACGGAAGGCCTCGGCGATGCGAGCGAGAGCAGCCGTCGAGTTCGCCCGGGGACAGTCGTCGGCCGCCGCCGCGTCGGCGCTGGCCTCAGCCGCCGAGGCCGAGCGGGCCGGCCTGCCGATCGAGCTCGGCCGGTCGTTGATCGTGGCCGGGCGGGCGCTGGCCGCCGACGGGCAGAACGCGCGGGCGGTCAGCGAGCTGCGCCGGGCCGAGTCCCGACTCGACGCGTGCGGTGCCAACCGTCCCCGGGACGAGGCGGCCCGGCTGCTGCGTCAGCTCGGCGAGCGGGTGTCGCGGGGCGGTCGACCGTCGGCGCGGGCCCAGGCCCAGGCCGCTGCGACCCTGACTCGTCACCAGTCCCAGGCGGTCGTCCTCAGCGTGGCAGCCGGCACGCTCAGCGCCCGAGAACGTCAGATCGCCGAGCTGGTCGCCGCCGGCCAGACGAACCGCCAGATCGCCGCCGCGCTGTTCGTCAGCGAGAAGACCGTCGAGAGCCACCTGACGAAGGTGCTTGCCAAGCTCGGCGTCCCCACCCGAGCCGGCGTCGGTTCCGCGCTCCGTTCCTGACCGGCCCGTTCAAGGACCACTGCGCGGCACCGGCCGGCACCAGGGGTTTCCCTGATGTTCGGGTGCCTCCCCGGAACCCGAAAGTGACCTTCGTGCCACATGGCACGTCGGGTCACCAGGGAGGGGACGCCGTGTGCGTTTCGCAGGGCTCGTCGAGGCTGGCCGGGTACATGGCCGACCTGCTCGAGTGCAACCGGCTTGTCGCCGGCGGCGACCGGCGCGCCGAGACCTACCTTCGCCGCGGCATCGCGTTCTGGATGGTGCGTGACCACCACCGGGCCATCGCCGACCTGAGCGCCGCGATCGAGGCGGATCCCCGACTGCCCGACGACCGGCTGGCCTACGCGCACTACCGCCGGTCGGTGTGCCGGCACCAGGTGCTCGACCTGGCCGGCGCCGAGGCCGACGCGTCGGCGGCGATGGCGCTCGACCCCGTCTCGTACGTCTACACGGCACGGGCCATCGCCCGCTACTTCGACGGCGACCCGCACGGCACGCTGGCCGACGCCGAGTCGGCCCTGCTGCGCGACCCGAACGACTGGGAGGCCCGCGCGTTCCGGGCCCGGGCCCGGCTGGAGCTCGGGCTGCTGGCCGAGGCGGTCGAGGACTTCGGCTGGGTCATCGCCGACGGCCGGTGTGAGAAGTACGCCTCCGAGCTGCACCTACAGCGTGCCGAGGCGTTGCTCGAACTGGGCCGGCCCGAGGCGGCGGCGGCCGACTGCACGACCGCGATCGACGTCAGCGCGCACGAGCAGTCGCACTGGCCGTTCATCGTGCGGTCCCGCGCGCTGTGCGCCCACCGCCCCTACCTGCTGCGGGCCCGCGCCTGGCTGGCGACGGGCGACCTGCCGACGGCACTGGCCGACTGCTTCCACGCCGCGACGATCGTGCCCGAGGACCCGGCTGTCTACGAACTGCGGGCGCAGGTCTACCAGGCCGCCGGCCTGTTGGACGAGGCGATCCACGACCTGGCGCGCGCCGCCCACCTGCATACCGCCTACCGGGACTCGGATCTGCTGCCGGCGGCCGCGTGATGATCGCCGATCTGCCCTTCCTCGGTGTCGGGCTGAACTACGAGGCGCCGATGCACGGCCAGTATCTCGCCCACCACGACGAGATCGACTACCTCGAACTGCCGACCGACGCGTTTCTGCTGCGGATGCAGTGGGACGACGAGGACGGCCGGACGGCCTGGCGGGACCGGGCGGTCGAGATCGCCGCCGCCTTCCCCGTCGTGGCGCACGGCATCCGGATGGGGCTGGCCGACGCCGCGCCGTACCGGACGTCCTATCTCGACCGGCTCGAGCCGTTCCTGGACCTGATCGACCCGGTGTGGTTCAGCGACCACCTCGACCAGGGGTCGGTGCCGGACGGAGCGCAGCGCAGCGAGCTGATGCACGGCATTCCGATCGCCTTCACGGCCGAACAGGCGCAGGCTGTCCGCCGCAACATGCGGACTGTCACCGACCGGGTCCGGCGGCCGCTGCTCGTCGAGAACACCTGGTACGACTACATGATCAAAATTCCGGGTGCGATGGACGAACCCGAGTTCGTCCGGCAGGTGCTCGACGGCACCGACCACGGCCTGCTGCTCGACCTCACCAACACCTGGATCAACGCCCAGAACTACGGCTTCGACGTCGATGCGTGGCTGGCCGCCGCACCACTGGACCGGGTCGTCGAACTGCATGTCGCCGGCGGCGAGCTGCGCACCCGAGGCCCGAAAGCGGGCACCTGGCACGACAGCCACAGCCGTCCCGTTCCCGAGCAGGTCTGGGCGCTGGTCGAGGATGTCGTCGCCGCCGCACCGGTTCGCGCGATCACCCTCGAATGGTCCAACGACGTGCCGCCGATGCCCGATCTGCTGGACCACCTCAGCCGGGCCCGACAGCTTCTTCACGCCTCGCCCTTTTACCAGAACAAACGTGTCGTCGACCCGGAAGGAATATCGCATGTCACTCCAGGCAATGCAGTTCGTCATCGGTAAGGCGGCCACCGACCAGGCTTTCCGGCAGCGACTGAAGGCCGATCCGCTGGAAATGGTCGTGCACATCTCCGCGCGTTATGCCTACGAGTTCACGCCGGAGGAGGTGCAGGCGCTCGCGGCGATGGACTGGGACGGCCTTGACGGCGTCGCGCAGGACCTGGACGAGCGGATCTCGCGCGTCCGACTGGGCAGGAGCAGTTCGCTGACGAACCCGACCTGCTCCTGCACGCCCGAGTCGGGCAGCAACCCGGACAAGTGAGCCGGCCGAGTCGGCCGTTCCTGCTCCACTTCGCCGAAGCCGAAGCCGGTGCCGAAGCAGCACCGGTACCGGCACCGGTACCGGCACCGTCGCCGGCTCGGGCGGCGGTGGACGTGCGGGACCTGGTCGCCAGGCTGATGCCGGCGTTGGCCGGCCGGATAGCGGCGGAACCGGAACCGGTCGTGCTGCTGCTGGCCTATTCGCGCAACCCGGACTCGGTGCTGCTCGAGCGTGCCCTGCTCGCCCGGGGTGTGCCGTGCCGGCTGCTCGGGGCGGACGACTTCCCCACCGACGTCACGGTGACCTGGCGCGGCGACGGGAAGCGGACGGGCGGCGAGGTGTTCGGCCTCGACTCGGCGCAGGTCAGGAGCGTGTGGTTCGGGCTCGCCGGGCCGACCGGTGTACCGGCCCGGCGCCTGCCGCCGTTCGAGACGGGCGAATGGGCCGACGCGCTCGCTGGCTGGTGGCGGAGCTGCCCGGTGCCGTTCGTCAACGACCCGGACGCCGGCAGCCGGGCCGGCAACAAGATCACATCATTGGAGCACGCCATGGAGGAGGGCCTGACGGTGCCGGACACCCTGGTCACCAACGACCCGGACCAGGCCTTGGCGTTCTGCCACGCCTACGGCAGCGCCGGGGTGATAGCCAAGTCGCTGAACAGCCACTACGTCGAGCTGGACGGGCGGCGCCACAGTCTGTTCACCCGCGTCCTGAGCACCGCCGACCTCGCTCTGCTGCCGGCGACGCTGGCCGCCGCGCCCTGCGTGTTCCAGCCGCTGCTCGACAGCCGGCTCGAACTGCGGGTGACGGTCGTCGGCGAGCAGGTCTTCGCCGCCTCGACCGCTACCGCCGACCTCGCGGCGGCGGGGCTGGCGGGCAGCGGTGACGTGCGACGGGTGCGGCGCGCCGTGCCGATGACGGCTCACTGTCTCGACGACGACGTCGCTCACCGCTGCGTGCGGCTGGTCGCCGGCCTCGGCCTGCGCTACGCGGCACTCGACCTGGTCATGACACCGGACGGCGACCACGTGTTCCTGGACCTCAACCCGCGAGGCGGCTGGTGGTTCGCCGAGCAGCGGGCCGGCCTGCCGATCAGTGACGCGGTTGCGGGGTCGCTGTCTTGACGGTCAGCACGCAGGCCCAGCAGCGGCAGGCCGCGCCGGCACCCGTGGCCGCGGCCACGCACACGGCCACGGACACGCACACGGCCACGGACACGGTCACGGCCACGGACACGGACACGGTCTGGGATCGGCTTGCCGACGCTGCCAACCCGGCCCACTACCGACCGAAGCGGCTGGACGGGCTGGTCTGGCGCGAGCTGCGATCCGCGCGGGGCGAGGAGTACGTCGTCGTCCAGAACCCCGACGCCGCGACGTACCGCAAGATCACGATGCCCGAGTTCTACCTGTTCGAGCTGATGGACGGCAGCCGCAGCGTCCAGGATCTGGTCGTCGCCTACATGATGAAGTACCACCGGTTCGCCCTGCCGCTGGTCCTTCGTCTCGTGCGCAACCTGAAGGTCGGGCAGATGCTGACCGACCCGCCCCGGTTCGTGTTCGGGCCGTTGGGCGAACAACTGCGCCGCCGGCCGGTGAGCTCGTTCGCCACCGGGTTCGCGAAGTCCTTCGTCCGGCGCGAGTTTCCGCTGCACGGGCTCGACGGCCTGGTCGGCCGCGCCTACGACCGGGGCGGGTGGGTGCTTTTCACCCGGCCAGCAAAGATCGTCATGTTCGCGGTGGCGGTGCTCGGCGTGCCGCTGCTGGCCTGGTCGCTGTCGTCGTCGGCGTCGGGGCTGGCCGACCAGTCCCTCCTCGTCACGGTTCCGACGTTGTACGGCTGCCTGCTGGTCGTCGCCGTGCTGCACGAACTGGCGCACGCCTTCGCGGCCAAGTCCTACGGCCGGGTGGTCCGGCGCGGCGGACTGTCGATCTTCTACGGCTCGCCTGGGATGTTCGTCGACACCCAGGACATGTGGATGGAGCCGCGTGGGCCACGGATGGTCTCGGCCTGGGCCGGGCCGTTCTCCGGGTTCGTGCTCGCCGGGCTCTCCGGCATCGTCCTGGTGGCCATGCCGGACGCGCCGTGGGCGGCAGTGGTCGCGATCTTCGGCACCGCTGCCCTGGCCGTGAACCTGGCCCAGCTCACGCCGCTCATCCAGCTCGACGGCTACTACATGCTGATGGACTGGCTGGAACTGCCGAACCTGCGAGCCAGGGCGCTGGGATTCATCCGGGGAGAGCTCGCCGGCAAGGTCCGTCGCCGGGAGCGGTTCGACCGCACCGAACGCGTTCTGACGATCTTCGGACTGGCCGCCGCGGTGTACACCGGCTACGTGCTCGTCCTGGCAGCCGGGTTCGCCTGGGTCCGGGCGAAGACGATGGTGAGCGACGCTGTCGCCGTGCCGAGCCTGGGCCGGGTCCTTGCCGCCACGGTGGTGCTGCTCCTGACTCTTCCGCTGCTGTACGTGCTCGGGCAGCGGCTGTGGCGGGGTGGCTCGTCGCTGGTGGTGGCGAGCCGACGGCTGCGCCGGCTGGCCGCGGAGCGCCGCTACCGGGAGCGGGTCGCGGTGCTCGCGGACGTACCGCCGGTCGCCGACCTGGGGAAGGCATACATCCAGTGGATGGCGCGGCGGACCACCGAGAAGGTGTTCCGGGCCGGCACCGTGGTGGTCGCGCCGGACGAGGTCGCCGAGGTCTTCTGCCTGGTGCTGTCCGGCGAGGCCGAGGTCGTCGAATCGGGTGCGAGTGCCGGGACCGGGCCGGGCGCGGGAAGTGCGCCGCGCACGCTCGGCCCTGGCGACTACTTCCCGCCGCCCGGACTGCCAAGGTCGCCCCTGACCGTGCGGGCGCTCACCGACGTGCACGTGTTGCGGCTGGCCGGCCCCGATTTCTCCGACCGACTCGCTCCGCTGCTGGCCCGGCGGGCCGAGAACGACAGCCGGGCCGACGAGCGGGCCGCGCTCGAGGGCTTCGCCCTGTTCGACGGCCTGGGCACCCGTGACAAGGACACGCTGCTGGCCCACCTGCGGGCACGGAGCTGCGTGGACGGCGAGGTCGTCGTCGCCGAAGGCGACCCCGGTTCGGCCTTCTACCTGGTTCGTAGCGGGGCCGTCGCGCTGGCACAGAGCTGCGCCGGCGGGCCGCCGCGGACCCTGGGCACCGGGGACTTCTTCGGCGAGAGCGCACTGCTGCACGACGAGCCCCACACCGCGACGGCCACGTCGGTCGGCGAGACCAGGCTGTGGGAACTGGACCGGATGACGTTCGACGACGTGGTGTGCCGCTATTTCGGGCTGTCCCACGCCGTACGCGCATCCGCCGAGGCGGGCGAAGCGGCCCGTGCCGCCGAGGCGCTGGCGGGCACGGTGGCCGGCCGCTGGCTTGAGATCGAGGTCGGCGACCCGGCACCCGAGTTCACCCTCGAGACCGCCAGCGGGCCGTCGCCGGTGTCGTTGTCGGACTACCGGGGCCAGGTGGTGATGCTCTGGTTCTCCCGCGGCTACAACTGCCCGTTCTGCCGGGAGTACATGGCCCGGTTGGCGCCGGCGGTCGGCGATTTCGAGCGGGCCGGCGTGCAGATCCTGCAGCTGGCGCCCAACCTCGTCGACTCTGCCCGCGAGTTCTGGCGCGGCAGGGACCTGCCGTTCCCGTTCCTGTGCGACCCGGAGAAATCCACCTACCGGCTGTGCGGCCTGCAGGACATAGGTGCCGGTGAAGCGCAGCGCAACTCGGTGCGGGGCTTCACACGCGCGTTCACCACCGGCCAGGGCCGTACGACGATGCACGCGCTCTGGCTTGACGTGGTGAATCCGTCGATCGGCGAACGGCTCGGCCATCACACGATGACGGCGATGCAGCAGGGCGTCTTCCTGGTCGGCCCGGACGGCGTGCTGCGCCGCAAATACGTCTTCGGCCCACTCGACGAACCACCGTCGAACACCGAACTCCTCGAAGCAGCCGCCGAGCTGGGATCGATCGAGCTGAAGACAACACAACTGGAGGCGGGCTCGTGAACTGTTGGGTGTGCAATCTTCCTGGGCACGCGGTCTGTCGATTCTGCGGCCGATGCGTCTGCAAGGACCACGCGAAAACGATGCCGTTCCTGCTCGAGGCCTTCGCCACCAGCCGTGGGCTGGAAGGGTTGGCGGTCGACGAGGCGATCTCGTGCGGCGTCTGCCGGCCGGCGCCTGAGCCGATCCGACTCGACTTTCTCGATCCCGGAGCGCCCGCGCCGCTGTCGCACGAGCCGACCCCATGACAGACCTCGCACCGAAACCTCGTGCTGAGGCCGACCATGCCTCCGCCGCGGTCCCCACAGGGGCCGATCTCCCGGTTCCCCGGCCGCTGCTCACCATGACCGGTATCGAGTTCGTCGTGCTGTTCTTCACCGGCACCGGCCTGGCGTTTCAGTACAAGCTCACGGCCAGGGTGTGGGCGTGGGACGACCTCACGCTGTTCAACAGCCGGTTCCTCGGCGCCATCTACCTGACGTCGCTCGTCGCCGTGGCCTGCCTGCTCGCCACCAGGCGCTGGTCGCCGGCTCGGGTCGTCGCCCCGATGATCGGCGTCTTCACGTTGTGCGTGATCGTCGTGTCGACCGCCTACCCGTCGAGGTTCGCCTTCTCGGACCGGCCGCTGCCGGTGATCGGCTGGTTCGTCCTCTACGTCGCGCTGCCCGTCTGCGCTTTCTGGTACACGTGGCGGCTGCGTGGACGCGGCCGGGCGGCCGGCGTCGCGACTCCGGTGGCGTGGCGCTGCTGGCTTCGGCTGTTCGCCGTCCTGATGACCGGGCAGGCCGTCGGTCTGTTGGCGGCGCCCGAGCAGGTCACCGAGTTCTGGCCCTGGACTGTCGACGCGTTCCACGGCCGGCTCTACGCGGCGACGTTCCTGGCCGGCGGCGTGGGCGCGTGGCTCGTCTCGGTCCGAGCGACACGCGCCGAACTTCTCACTGTGGGGTTGACGCAGGCGTCGTTCGGCCTGTTCGCGATCGGCGGCGCCGCACTGGTCGACCTCGACACCGGTGTCGTCGAGTGGTCCGACCCCGGCACCACCGCCTGGCTCGCGATGATGTCGCTCTGCGCCGCGAGCGGCTTCGCCGTCATAGCCCGTTCGCTCCAGACAGCTGCTCGGCCCGCCCGTTTGACATCTGGCCTCGACGCGCCTGTATAGTACAGAAACACCGACGCGGGGTGGAGCAGCTCGGTAGCTCGCTGGGCTCATAACCCAGAGGTCACAGGTTCAAATCCTGTCCCCGCTACCACTAAAAATTTCTCCCCGAAAACTACGGTTTTCGGGGAGAAATTTTTGTGTGGTTTTTCGGGTTCGGAGCGGTCCCGGTGGGTGACCCGGAACCGACCGGGTCGTCGACGACGGCCAATGCGTCGGGTCGACGTCTCGCGGTGACGACCGGCGATCAGGCAGGGCCGCCTTCGTAGGCTCCGCCCATGTCCGGTCCCAGGATTCACCGTGCTCGGTTCGACGAACTCCCGCCGCGCGTCCTGTACGCCCTGCTGCGGCTGCGGGCCCAGGTCTTTGTCGTGGAGCAGCGGTGTGCCTACCAGGACCTCGACGGCCGGGACCTGGAGCCGGCGACACGGCACCTGTGGCTGGCCGTGGAGCCGGCTGAGCCGCTCGCCTACCTGCGGGTGGTGGAGGAGGCGGAAGGCCTGCGGATCGGCCGGGTGGTCACGGTCGTCCACGCACGCCGCGGTGGCCTCGCCGACCGGCTGCTCACCGCCGCGCTCGGCGACGCGGGCGGCGGGCGGCCGGTGGTCCTCAGCGCGCAGACGTCCGCCGTCGGGCTGTACACCCGCCACGGTTTCGTGGCTGCCGGCGAGGAGTACCTCGAGGACGGCATACCGCATGTCCCGATGGTCCGGCCGGCCACCGCCTCCGGGATCGTCCGGTGAGAGCGGCGGTGGAGGACGCCGCCTCGGTCTGCGGGTCTTCCCGTCGGCGGAAAGTCCGGTATCCGTTGTCAGCGGCAGCCCCGAATTCCTCCGAAGAATGCCGCTGACCTGGAACGCACGGGATAGCTCCGCGATGGTTCGCGGTTGGGAGGACGACGCAGGGAACGGAAATTCCGGGTCCTGGTTGATGTCCGCTCCGGGTGCCTCGCGCGCTTCACCCGAACGGTCACTATTCTCCGCTGCGGGAGGGGTCGGGCTGCCCGCCGCCGCGTTCTTTCGGTGGAGGGAGCCCGAGCGCGAAACGCCGCGGATGGTTCGTCGCGGCATCAGGAGACCACCAGCCGTCGCTCCCCGGAGGATCCAGATGACCTCACCCCCACGGCCGTTCGCGGCCGTCACGCTCGCCGCGGCCGCGGCCGGGCTGCTGATCGCCGGTTGCCAGGTGGGTGTGCCGACGCCAGGATCATCGGCACCGACGTCCAGCGCGACCCCGGCTCTTCCCTCGGCCACACCGACGCAGCCGACGTCGCCGACGCAGCCGCCGAGCACCGCTCCCCCGACGACCCCCGGCCCAGTGGCGACCACCTCGCCCGCCGGCACCCCGCCGCCCGCCAGCACCGCGTCGCCCAGCCCGCCGACGTCCACACCGCCCGGCGGCGGTGGCACGGGGACCCTGACCCCGACGATCGTCGTCTCCCCGACCGGAAACGACTCCGCCAGCGGCACGCTCGCCGCCCCCTTCGCCACGGTGCAGCGCGCGGTCAGCGCGGCGCGGCCCGGGGCCGTCATCGCCCTGCGCGGCGGGGTCTACCAGCCGACCGCCAAGATCGGCATCACGACCAGCGGGACGGCCGCGAGCCGCATCGTGCTGACGTCATACGGCAATGAGCATGCCGTCATCGACGGCAGCCGGCTGCCCTCCACCACCAAGCTGATCATCACCAGCGCGTCCTACTGGGACTTCGAGAACCTCGAGCTGCGGAACTCACCCCAGCAGGCGCTGTACGCGCAGACGGTGCACCACACGAGGTTCCGGCACCTCGACATCCACGGCAACCAGAACACCGGCCTGGACCTGACCGGTGAGGGCAGCAGCGACAACCTCATCGAGAACGTCGACAGCTATGACAACCACGACAACGCGACCAGCGGCCAGAACGCGGACGGCATCGGCGTCAAGTTCGGCTCCGGCACCGGGAACATCGTGCGCAACGTCCGGGTCTTCGACAACTCCGACGACGGCCTCGACCTGTGGGCCTACACCAGCCCGGTGACTATCGAGAACTCGTGGGCGTACGGCAACGGGGTGAACCGGTGGAACATCGGCGGTTTCACCGGTAACGGAAACGGCTTCAAGCTCGGCGGTGGCAGCAACCCGCGGCCGGCCGTCGCACATGTCGTGCGCAACAGCGCCTCGTGGGCGAACACCAGCAACGGCTTCACGGAGAACGGTAATCCCGGGTCGCTGCAGCTGGCCTCGAACACCGCGTACGGCAACGGCGGGGCCGGTTTCTACTTCTCGCTGTCCTCCTCGACGCTGAGGGCGAACCTGTCGGTGAACAACAGGACGCCCGCGAACATCGGCAGCGGGACGAACGCCACCGGGAACTCGTGGGCACTGGGCGGCTCCTACAGCGCCACGAGCTTCGTCAGCGTCGACGACACCCGTGCCCGAGGTGCCCGGGCGGCGGACGGTTCGCTGCCGACGACCGGCGGTTTCCTGCGCCTGACCACCAACCCCCAGGCGCTGGGGGCTCAGCTTCCATAAGCCGGGCAGCTGGCAGCCGGCGGCGTGCCTGACCCACTTCAGGTTCCAGGCACACCGCGCGAGCTGGCGGGCCGCGACACCTGCCGAAGGACCACCGGTCCCAGGAGCAGGTGCCGCGGCCTGCGCGCCCGGGTCGTCACGCCACGCCACTCGGTTCCCTGCCCACGGCACTCGGTTCCCTGTTGCTGACCCGTCGCGGCTCCGGCAACTCGATGACGACGACCTCGTCGAACCCGCACCATGGAGGCATGGCGAAACGCGCTCTCCCACCCCGTGTTCCCTCCCTGGTCGGGGACGGCACCGAGTTCGACTCGAAGGAGTACCTGCGCTTCTCCGTCGAGGTCCTGGCCGACGTCGACGTCGACGCGCTCGACGAGGCGGGGAAGGTCGCCTACGCGCAGGCCCTGGCGCTGATCGCGATCGCGTCGAACGCGAAGCACCTGCAGCACCTGCCTCTGATCGACGGCAACCTTGAGGTGCCCTGACCCGGAGCCCGATCGGACGGACCGCCGGGCGGTTCTCCCGTCCGGCTACCTCCCCGGTGTGGTGAACGCCCAGCCGCGCCAGGTGTCGATCCGCACCAGGATCACCGGCCCGCTCGGGGGGTGGGCCTGGTACTGCTGGTACTTCGCCACCAGACCGCGGACGGCCGCCCTGCGCGCCGCCCCCGGCGAACCCTCCGCTCCCCCGTCGACGATCCGGGCGTGACCGTCCGCCCGCACCCACCACAGGGCGTCCCAGTCGTCGGAGTAC
Source organism: Parafrankia elaeagni (assembly GCF_000374165.1). Classification (GTDB taxonomy): domain Bacteria; phylum Actinomycetota; class Actinomycetes; order Frankiales; family Frankiaceae; genus Parafrankia; species Parafrankia elaeagni. The sequence goes on along the minus strand of NZ_KB893705.1, from coordinate 151,421 downwards.
TGGTCGACGAGGAGGCTGACCTGCGGATTGGCGGCGATGTTGGCCAGCCGCCGCAGCGCCGTGGAGCGCTTCGGCTTGTGGTCGACGGCGATCGCGACCTGGTCGCCGTCGAGTGCGAAGGTGACGGGCACCAGATGCGGCTGGCCGGCCGCACCGGCCGTCGCCAACCGAGCGACCCGCGCCACCGCGAAGCGGGAACGACACTCGGCGTCGGCCAGGTCCATTCCGGTCACGGTAGCGGGCCGGCGAAGATCAGAGCGCCGCGACGAACTCCGCGACCGACATTCCCGTACCCCGGATGATCCTGCGCAGCGTCCCGACAGGTATGTCGCGCTCCGAATGGACGGGGACCACCGTGAAGCGGCCGTCCGGGTTACGCAACATATGGTGGCTGCCGCTGATGCGGACGGTCTCGAAGCCGAGTTTCTCCAGCACCTTGACCAGCTCCCCGCCTGACAGAACAGGAAGGGGGGGCATCAGGCGACGTCTCTGACAATCGTCAGAACCGGCGGAACGCCAAACTCCTCAATCACCAGACTGACGGCATCGTAGAGGTCGGTGAGGGCTTCCTCGGGGGTGCCGCCGAGCCCATGGGCGCCACCGCTCGGGAAGGACGCATGCGCCGCCCAGGTGCCGTCCTCCTCCTGCTCCAGTTCGTAGGGGATCTGGACCATCCGCTTCATGCAGGCGACTGTACGCCGCCTGTACCGATGCCAGCAGTGGTCCCGTTGCCGGGCCGGGCACGTCGGGCGGTGACCCAGACACCCTCGGGAGCAGCGCGCCCGTCTCGCCACCCCGTACCATCGCCTCGGACAGGGCCTGACCGACCCCGAAGGCGACGTTTCCCTCGCACTGCAGCAGTGAGGTCCTGCCCGTTCGCCGTTCCCTACCGAGGCGTGGCGACCAGGCGCTCCAGGAAGTCCCGGTAGCCGCGCAGCGCGTCGCGCAGCGTGTCGGTCGACGGGGCGCCGTCCTCGCGCCACGCCGCGCGCAGCCGGTCCTGCTCACGCCGGACGGCCTCGGTGAGCTGGTTGACCGCCTCGTCGAGGACCTGGTCGGCCTGGCGTACCGCGCCTCGCGGGTCGTCGACGAACGACAGCAACGCCTCCTGCCACCGCTCCTGCAACCTGGCCGACGCCGCAGGCCCCGCCGGCGGGTCGGTGCCGGCCTCCGCATCCCCGTCCCGCGCCGCCGGATGCTCGGGGGCGAGAGCTGCGGACGACGCTCCGTCCACGGTGCGACCGGGGTGGTCCGGCGTGGCGTCGACCGGACTGGTGCTGTCGACCGGACTGGTGCTGTCAGCCGGGCTGGTGGCACTGATCGGCCTGGTGGCCTCGGCTGCCTCCGAATCGGGGCGGAGGGCGCCGGTCTGGGTCGAACGATCCTCGAGGCTCATCAGATGTCCCTTCAGGCACGCTGCCGGCGGCCGGTGGTCGCCTCTTCGCGGGTGGTCGGGGTGTCGGTGGTCGGCTCCGCGGTGCGTCGGTCCGCGGTGTCCGTGCTCGCCGAGACGGGGGTGGAGCCGACTGGCCGGTCGTAGCGGGCCGTCGTGCCCTCGCTGGAGACGGTGAACGCCTCGAAGACCGCCCGCAGGCCCAGGAAGCGTTCCCGCAGCGCGTCGGTGTCGTCGGTCGCCGCCCCGTCCACAGCACCGTGCGCGCCGCGGTAGCGGGCGGCGGCAGCCGGGTCGTCCACGGCGAGCAGGCCGGCGGTCTCGTCCCGGTCGTCGGTCGGATAGCCGCGCGTACGGAGCGCGGTGGTGACGAGCTCGTCCGCGCGGCTCGTCGCGGTCGCCGGCTCGTCGACGAACAGCGCCTGCAGGGCGGCCCACTCGGTCTGCAGGGCCGCGCGCCGGTCGCTGGTCAGCGGTCGGATGTCGAGTGAGTCCCGGCGGCGGGCAATGCCGGCGAGCCGACGTTCGGTGCCCCGCCGGTCGCCCGTCTCCTGCAACGTCCGGTCGTACTCGGGGCCGAACCGGTTTCTGAGACGCGATGAACGGGAGCGATCGACGACGAAGACGGCGGCGAAAGCCGCGCCGAGAATCAGGACCACAAGAATGGCCCAGGCGAGAAGTGACACCGGACACCGACCTTTCGCACCTTCGCGGATCTGTCGCGATACGCGGTGCCGAGTACCCGGCGTCAACACGTTAAAACGACGGGCCCTTACCGCGTTCCCGTCACCGGCGCCGGGTCAGCCGGACGAGGGACAGCCGCCGCCTGTGCGGCCGGCGCGGCGCGGGCGGCGCGGGCTTCTCTGGCCGGCCACGCCCGGGACAGGACGAGGTGGTTGACCGTAATCAGCCAGCACCACCCGAGAAACAGGCCGGCGACGACGTCCGAGGCATAGTGCATTCCCCGGTAGGAGCGGCAGAACGCCACCACCAGCGGAACGATGACGACCAGCGGCGTCGTCACCGCGGCCGACACCATCGGGATCCGCCTCCCGCGGTGACGCGCGACGCCGATCAGAATGCAGGCCAGACCGCCGTACAGGCAGACGGCGGCCGCGGTGTGGCCCGACGGGAAGCTCGCCATCGGGTCCCCCGGATCCAGGCGGGTGACCTGCGGGCGGGGCCGATCGACGAGGCTGTTCGACACCTCGTAGATCGCCGTCTCGCCGGCGGTGAGCAGAATCGCGCCGCCGGGAAGCCACCACTGCCGTGTCCACCACACGGTCACCGCCGCGATCACCGCGGTGGCGACGATCACGACGTAGGTGTCGGACAGGTACGTCCCGGCCCAGGTCAGGTCGACCAGCCAGCCGTCGCGACGCGCGGCGAGCTCGCGGGCCGCCGCCGCGTCGGCGTCGTCGATCCCGGCGAACCCGTCGAGGATCAGCCGCCCGGCGGCAACCAGCACGACGCCGAGCACCGCCGCAACCGTGACCAGCCCGACGGGGATGCGGAGCTTCGAGGTACGTCTCACCGTGGGTCACCCGCGGGACGGGGGCCCGGTGCCGTGCGGCGGACGTCGGCCATGCCGATCAAGGTGCCCCGTCCCGATCCAGGGGAAACGCCCCGACCGCACCGTGATCGACGCAGTCCGGCCGGGGTGCGCATGGCACGCCAGGGCCAGCCGTCGGCCCGCCGACGGCGGGCCGGCACTCACGGATCACATAGCGCAAACCTTGCCAGGAGACATAATGAGGACACACGATCGGAAGGCCGGTGCCGCCCGCGCCCGCGCGGGGGGAGGCAACATCGATGCCGAGCGCGACCGCACAGGCCGGGAACGATCGACCGGTGGACGATCCGGCCCAGCGGCGGCGGGTCCTGCTGACCTGCCTCACCGGGATGTTCGCGACCACCTTCACCGCGACCCTGCTCACCGTCTCGCTGCGGACCGTCGCCGACGACCTGGGCAGCACCGTGGGGGTGGTCTCCTGGGCGGTGACCGGGTCGTTGTTCGCCCTCGCGGTCGCCATGCCGATCCTCGGCAAGGTCGGGGACATCCGCGGCCACCGCCGGACCTTCATCACCGGCACCGCCCTCGCCGTGGTCTTCTCCGCGGCGACCGCGCTCGCCTGGGACGCGACGTCCCTCATCGCCTTCCGGATCATCGCCCAGCTCGCCGGCTCGGCGACGATCCCGGCGTCGTTCGCGATGCTGTTCGCCGTCTTCCCCCCGAACGAGCGGGTGCGCCCGTCCGCCTGGGCCTCGGGAGTGCTCTCGGGGGCGTCCGTCACCGGGCTCGCCATCGGCGGCGTGATCATCGACCTGGTCGGCTGGCGTGCCGTGTTCTCCCTGCAGGCCGTCATCGCGGCGGTGCCGCTGATGGCGGCGATCCGGGTGCTGCCCCCGGACCGGGGGGTGCGCAGGGTTGCCCTCGACCGGGCCGGCGCCGCCGTCCTGGCGCTGGCGGTGTTCGCGGTGACCTTCGGCGTGAACCGGGCGGCGGTCTGGGGCGCGACGCCGCTCGTCATCATTCTCCTGGTCTCGGTGGTCCCCCTGTTCTGGGTGCTCACCGTGATCGAGCGCCGCAGCGCCGAGCCGGTCGTGCCGCTGGAACTGCTGGCCGCTCGGGAGGTCCGGGCCGCCGGCCTCACCTCCTTCATGCTCTCCGCCTCGCACATGGGGAACTTCCTCGTGACGCCGCTGCTCCTGCAGGGCCGCTTCGGCCTGTCGGTGACGCTCACCTCCGTCGTCACGATGTGCCGCACACTGTCGATCGCCCTGGCCGCGCCGTCCGCGAGCTGGCTCGGAACGAGGCTCGGCCCTCGCCTGCTGGCCAGCATCGCGGGAGGCGTGTACGCGCTCGCGCTGCTCCTGCTCGCCTACGGGACGATGGCCGGAGTCCTGTGGGTGGTTATCGTGGGGCTGATCATGAGTGGCCTCGCGTTCGGGCACGCCCAGCCACCACTGATCGTGATCGCCAGCCACGGCGCTTCGGAGAGCAACTTCGGGCTCGTCACCTCACTGCAGCAGACGGCGGGCCAGATCGGCGGTGTCGTCGGCACCAGCCTGCTCTCCGCCCTCGTCGCCGACACACTGGCCCCGGGGCCGTTCGCGGTCAGCTATCTGATCGCCGCCGGGTTCGCCGTGCTCGCCGCCGCCGGGGTGCTGGTGCTCAGCCCACGCTCGACCACCGGTCCGAGGTCGACCACCTTCGGCGCCCTCGGCGGCACCGGTTCGACCACGGGCACCGGAAAGATCATCGGCCCCGCCGAGGGCGCTGTGACCGGTGATGCCGCGCCCAGCACCGGTATCGGCACCGCCATGGTCACCAGTGCGCTCGCCGACACCGCCGAGACCGCCGACGCCGGCCTCGACGCAGACACCGGCTCGGAAGCCGACTCGAAGGCCGGGAGCGGGAGCGGCTCAGCGACGGGCAGCGGACGGAAGGCCCGCGCTCAGGGACTGTGAGCGGCCGCGCCCGCGGGTGCGTCGCTGCCAGGCGGCAGCGACCTCGCCGGGCACAATGACCTGGCATCGAGTTACCGAAGTCCCGAGCGCGATCCATGCTGAACCGGCACGCGAATCCTGCGTGGACCGTGGCGCCAGCGTGCCCGGGAGACCAGCGTACCCGGGAGAAGAGAGCACACGAAGTCGGTGAACCCGGCGCAGGAGAAGGCCATCTCCGGCGGAGCCGGCTGATACCGCATGCCCGAAAGCCGGCCGTGCAGGAGCGCACGGCCGGTGCCAACAACCACAGAAAGCGGGGACGACGTGGGCAACAACGTGGTCGACGGCATCTACCGAATCAGCATCAATGGTGAGCAGCTCCTCACCAACACGGGCAACGGCCCCACCGTCCTCCTGCCCGAGAACGGCCGCGGCCAGGAGTGGGAGATCCAGAACACCGGAAACGGCACGTACACCATTCGCAACGCCTCCTCCCCGGAATTCCTCGGATTCGAGGGTGAGCCGGACACGTTCGAGCCGGTCCGCCCGCGGCCGGAGCCCCGGGAGTGGCGGATCGAGGAGGGCCCCCGGCCCGGCACCTTCAACATCGCCGTCGTGGACAACAACGAGCTCACGCTGGGGCTGCACCCGGCGCTCATCTACCCGCCCCTGATCGCACTGTCGCCGATCTTCCGCGAGGACAGGGGCTGGAACCTCCAGCCCGTCAACTGACCCGGCGGCCCGCCCGGCAGCTCTGATCGCCGCTGGAGGATCCGCGGGCGGAGACCGGGGGTGGGAGGCAGCGCGGACCGCCCTCCCACCCCCGGACAGGCCCGGCGGTACCCGGCGGTACCCGGCAAGGCACCCGGCAGGCACCGTCAGAAGCGCCAGCGGCTCGCCCCGCCGGGCTCGACAGTCCGCAGCGCCGTGGCGGCGGACGAGGTGATCCGGTAGACGTGCCAGGGCGGCGGTCCCGCGGACGGGGCACTGAACTCGGCGGTCAGCGCCCGACCGGACTCGTCCACCCGCGCCGGCCAGCCGTCCGCGCTCCAGTGGGCGGCCATCGCCGGCCGGATCTCCACCTCCGCACGGCGGCCCGAGCCAGCTCGGCACTGCCCGACAACGCCGGGCTCAGCGCGGCCGTGACGGCGAGGGCGGTGTTGTGGATGCCGATCTCGAACCCGGCCGCGACGGCCGCCGGATGATCAGTTGCCGATCACGACCCGGTTGACGTAGTAGTGACTGGCCACTAACTTCGTCGTGTGGCTACGACCGGGGCGAGGCAGACGGCGGAGGAACGGCGCGTGTCGGTGCTCGCGGCAGCCGTGTCCGAGTTCGCCCGGGGCGGGCTGGAGGGCACCTCGACCGAGGCGATCGCCACCGCGGCCGGAATCTCCCAGCCTTATCTGTTCCGGCTGTTCGGCTCGAAGAAGGGCCTGTTCCTGGCAGCCGTCAAGGAGACGTTCGCCCGCACCGTCGCGACCTTCGAGGCCGCGGCGGGCGAGCGGTCCGGCCAGGAGGCGCTGACCGCCATGGCCACGGCCTACAACGACCTGCTGGCCGAACCGAGCTACCTGCTGATGCAGATGCAGGCCTACGCCTCCTGCGGCGATCCGGACATCCGGGTCGTGACACGGCGGGGTTTCCGCGACCTCTGGTATGCGGTCGAGCGTCTCACCGGTCTGGAGGTCGACGTGCTGCGCGCCTTCTTCGCCATGGGAATGCTCTGCAACGTCTCCGCCGCGATGGACCTGCCCGCCCTCGACGAACGCTGGGCCCAGATCATCTGCTCCGACGGCGTGGGCGTCGAGACGAGCAAGCAGGCTCTGGCCAGGGGCTTCATGGGCCCGGCCAGCGCCGACACCGACGACACCGACGACGACGCCGCCGACACCGACACCGACACCGACGACCCCACCGGCGAGCGCACCCAGCACTGACACCGACCACACGGCCGACGCCACCACCGGCAGGATCGACATCGACTGAGCAGTACCAGACCTTCGATGGCCTTTTTGCGACCTTCGAAGGAAGTGGTCAGTCACTACCTTGGAGGGAAGCCGATGACCACCGACCGGAACCGCCTCACCTGGACCTTCGTGATCACCTGTATCGCCGCCTTCATGACCTCCCTGGACAACCTGGTGGTCACGATGGCCCTGCCGTCGATCCGCGAGACCCTCGACGCCAGCCTGGCCGAGCTGGAATGGACAGTGAACGCCTACACCCTGGCCTTCGCTGTCCTGCTGCTGCCCGCCGCGGCGCTGGGCGACCGGCTCGGCCGCCGCCGCGTCTTCGCCGCCGGCCTGGCGATCTTCACCGTGGCCAGCGCCGCCGCCGCGCTGGCACCGACCGTCGGCACCCTCATCGCGGCCCGGGCCGTGCAGGGCGTGGGCGGGGCAATCGTGCTGCCGCTGTCGATGACCCTGCTGTCGGCCGCGGTCCCCGCCGAACGCCGCGGCGCCGCCCTGGGCATCTGGGGCGCCGTCTCCGGTCTGGCCATCGCGCTCGGGCCGCTGGTCGGCGGGGCCATCACCCAGGGTGCCGCCTGGCAGTGGATCTTCTGGCTGAACGTCCCGCTGGGCGTGGCCGCGATCCCGCTGGCCTTCACCCGCCTCACCGAGAGCCGGGAGGCGTCCAGCCGGCTGGACGTCACCGGCACCGCCCTGGTCAGCCTGGGCCTGTTCGGAATCGTCCTCGGCGTGGTCCGAGGCCAGGAGCACGGCTGGACGAGCCCCGCGGTGCTCAGCACGCTGATCGCCGGCGCGGCCGGACTCGTCGCGTTCGTCGGCTGGGAGCTGCGGTCCGAGCGGCGCGGCGGCGCTCCGATGCTGCCGATGAGCCTGTTCCGCCGGCGCGGGTTCGCCGCGGTCAACGCGGTCGCGGCCCTCTTCTCCTTCGGCATGTTCGGCTCGATCTTCCTGATCTCCCAGTACCTGCAGAACGTCATGGGCTACTCGCCGCTGGACGCCGGCCTGCGCACCCTGCCCTGGACGGTGATGCCGCTGCTCATCGCCCCGATCGCCGGCCCCCTGTCCGACCGGATCGGCGGACGTCCGCTGATGGTCACCGGCCTGGCCCTGATGACCGGTGGCCTGCTCTGGCTCCGCGCCGACCTGGCCCCCGACACCTCGTTCCTGACCCTCGTGCCCGCCTTCGTCGTCTCCGGCATCGGCATGGCCCTGTTCTTCGTCCCGGTCGCCAACGTGGTCATGGGCTCGGTCGCGACCGAGCACGAGGGCCTGGCCTCCGGCGTCAACAACGCCGTCCGTGAGGTCGGCGGGGTCTTCGGCATCGCCGTTCTCGCCTCGGTGTTCGCCACCGCCGGCGGTTACGCCACCGCCGCCGACTTCACCGACGGCATCCGCGTCGCCCTGCTCGTCGGCGCGGCCGCGACCGGCGCCGGAACGCTCGGCTCCCTGCTCGTCCCCCGCCACCGGACGTCCACCGCCGCCGACACCGAGGGCGGCGTCGAGGTCGTGGGCGGCCCGACCCTCCGCCTCGACTACGAGCCCGCGAAGTCCTGACAGCTCGATCGGTCCAGGCGACACGATCGGTCCATGCGACACGCCCCGCGGACTGCAGATCCATCTCGTGGAACGCCAGCACACCGCCCGCCCTGGCGCGGATCCGGGACGTCGGAGTGGCTGCGCGCGCTGCGCCGGACGGATCCGGGCACCTACCGGTCGGTCAACACGGCGATCGACATGCTCGCGGAGGGCGGGCCCGGACTCGGGCGTCCGCTCGTCGACACCCTGCGAGGATCGGCGGTCAGCAACCTCGCAGTCCCGTTGGCAGAGGTCGCGTACGACGGCTGGTTGGCCTCCGAGAGGAAACGGCGGGAAGAAGCATGACCGAGTTCCACGACTGGGACGACATCCGCGCCGAACTGCACGACGGGGATGACGAGGCGCTCGCCGCCGAGCGGGCGCGCATCGAGGCATGGGCCAGCGCGTTCCACCTCGCCGAGGAGCGGAAGCGGCTGGGTCTGACCCAGCGCCGGGTCGCCGAGCTGATGGGCGTCTCCCCGGGCAGGGTGAGCCAGATCGAGAACGGCGATCTCGATGTGAACGAGGTCGCGACACTGAGCCGGTACGCCAGAGCCCTGGGTGCCCGCATGCGCATCATCTTCGACTACGGGAACGACCTCCGCCAGATCGCATGATCCCTCAGGGTCTCGGTAGGCCGCCCTCGACGCTCCCGGCGAGCGGGACCATCGCCGCGGCCGCGGCCGGTACCGCGCCTTCCGCTCCGGTGGTCACGCGTCACGACTGCGGAGTGCATGCCAGCCACCGAAGACCGCAGCCGCCGCCCAGACAGCCATGATCAGTGGGCCCAGCCACGGGTTGTAGGAGACGTCGGGGTCCGGCTGGACGTTCATGACCGCGTACAGCCCGGCCCGGTCAGGCAGGAACTGGGTGACGTTCCACAGACCGGGAACCTCCATGCTCAACGGGGACAGCAGGAACAGGAAAGGCAGGAAAAGGCCCAACGTCGCGGCCAGGGAACGGGTCATCGCGGCGAGGCCCATACACAGGAGGGTCAGCAGCGGAAAGTAAAGGATCAACGAGATCACGCCGCGCACAGCTCCGGGATCGCCGAGGGAGACACCGTTTCCGCCCAGTAGGCCCTGGGTCAGGAAAAAGGTCAGCGGTGCGGCCGGGAGGGCGATGGCCAGTGACAGGCCCGCGGCGGCCAGGAGCTTGGCCAGATAGAAGCGGGTCCGCTGGGGAACGGCGGTGAGCGAGGTGGTGATGGTGCCCTTCTCGTATTCGCCCCCGAGGGACAGCATGGCGAAGACGGCCAGCGCGATCTGGGCGAAGTTCAGGCTCCAGAAACCCACCGCCAGCGGATCGTAGTCCGCCTGGGTGGCCTCCGCGTCGCCGTAGGCCCCACACGCGAGGGCACCGATGCCGACGAGCATGACGGCGGCCAGTGCCAGCGACCAGACGAGGGAACGGAGGGATCGGATCTTGGTCAGTTCCGAGTACAGCACCGGCTTCACGAGCATGTCAGAGCGTGCTCCCGTCCGGCGGTGGCGGTGAACTCGGTGGAGTGAGCAGTCAGGCGCAGGAACGCCTCCTCCAGGGAGTCGCTGTGCAGCGCAAGCTCCTGAAGCGGCACGCCCTCGCGGGCGGCGACCGCGCCGATCTGGTCCGGCTGGGCGCCGGGTACCTCCCACATCCCGCCAGGCCTCGGTGCCAGGGCGAGCCCCACGGCGGCCAGGGCCCTGCCCAGCCGTTCGGGCCTGGTCGTGCGCAGCCGTACCCGGCCGCGGCCGTACCGGGCGCCGAACTCGGTCATGCTGACGTCGGCCAGCAGACGGCCCCTGCCGATGATGATCAGATGGTCGGCGGTCACCGCCATCTCGTTCATCAGATGGCTGGAGACCAGGACTCCCCGTCCGTCCTCGGCGAGCTCCCTGAGCAGGCTCCTGACCCACTGGATGCCCTCGGGGTCGAGGCCGTTGAGCGGCTCGTCCAGGATGACCACCCGAGGATCACCGAGCAGCGCGGCCGCGAGCCCGAGCCGCTGGCGCATGCCCAGGGAGAAGCCGCCGATCCGGCGTCTGGCCGCAGCGGCCAGGCCCACCCGGTCGAGTGTCTCGTCCACCCGTGTGTCCGGGATCCTGTTGCTCCTGGCCAGGACCAGCAACTGGTCCCGGGCCCGCCGCCCTGGATGCACCGCGGACGGATCGAGGAGCGCACCGACGTGCCGCAACGGCTCCCGGATCTGCGCGTACGGCCGGCCGCCGATGAGCACCTCGCCACCCGTCGGCCGGTCGAGGCCGAGCATCATCCGCATGGTGGTCGACTTGCCCGCCCCGTTGGGCCCGAGGAAGCCGGTCACGCGGCCCGGTTCGACCTGAAAGCTGAGCCGGTCCACAGCGACATGCGGCCCGAAGCGTCTGGTGAGACCCCGAACCTCGACGCACACCCGAGACGGTCGTTCCTCCTTGGATGTCATGGTCGTAGTAGGCGCCATGGCATGCTGCGAGCGGATCCCCCGGCGGTCTCACCTTCTCTCCCTCCCCTGGGGGAGGTGCTCCGGGGAGGGCGTGGGCATCATGGAGCAGTGCCGATCTCTGTCGCTGCGCTGCTCCGGCCCGCTGTGTACACGCGCTGGCTGCACCTGGCCATGGGCGGTGTCTTCGCCGGCAGTTGTGTCATGGTGGTGCCCGGTTTCGACGAATCCCTGCCACGTACCCTGCTTTTCTGCCTGATCTCCCCGTTGCCGTTGCTGGCGCTCGCCGCGATCGTGCCCGGGACCCGGCACGCGGAGGGTGCCCAGGCGCGATGGCTCCTGAAACCGCGGGACGGCGCCGAGATAAGCGTCGCGCCCTCGCGTTCGCTGGACGACCGGTGGCGGACCTGGCTTTGGCTGGTTTTCCGTGTCTGGCTCGGCGTTGCCGTCCTGGCGCTGACAGCCAACGGCTTGACCCTCGCCCTCCAGTTCGGTTTCGCTCCTTTCCGGCAGGGATCGCTGCAGGCCGCCGGGGTTCGCATGCTGGACAGCGATCGCCTTTTCCTGGGCCCGTTCCTGGCACCGCCTCTGGTTCTTGCGCTGATGGGGACGATCATCGCGGCCGGCGGGCTTCAGGCGCGAGCGGCCCGGGCCCTCCTCGGCCCGTCTCCGGCCGAGCGGCTGGCGGAGGTCGAGCACCGGGCTGAGCAGCTTCTGGAGCGCAACCGACTCGCCGCGGAGCTGCACGACTCCGTCGGCCACGCCCTCACCCTGACCATCCTGCAGGCCGGCGCGGCGAAGCAGCTCGCGAGCACCGATCCCGCTTTCGTCCACCGTGCGCTGACAGTCATCGAGGAGACCGGCCGGCGCGCCATGGACGATCTGGAACGGACCGTGGGGCTCCTCCGCGACGCCCCGGCAGGACCGCGGGCCCGCCCCACGCTGGCCGAGCTCGATACCTTGCTGGACGGCGCACGGGCCGCGGGAACCCCGATCCTCGCCGACGTCAGTCCACGGATCGACAGCATCCCCGGGGTCGTGTCGCGGGAGGCCTACCGGATCCTGCAGGAGGCGGTGACCAACGCACTGCGGCATGTGCCGGGCGCCCCGGTTGCGATCGACATCGTTGTGGACGGCTCCTGTCTGGAACTACGCGTCGTCAACCCGCTGCCCGCGAGGTCCACCGGCCCACCGCGCCAGGACGGCAAAGGACTGCGAGGAGCGAAGGAACGTGCCGTCCTCCTGGGTGGCGAGTTCAGCGCGACATCCCGGGACGAACACTGGATCGTCGAAACACGACTACCCCTCGACATGGGGTCCGGTCTTCAGGCAACGCGTGGCGGCCTGGCCAGTTTCAGTCGCGGCGACAGCGTCATGGCGGCGGACGGCGGGCCGTGACAGCGAACGGCCACCGGGAAGACCCTGGGCATGCGTGCGACAGCCCGAAACCGCATTGCGCTCAGGATGGCCCGCCGCAGGTCTCGATCCTCCTCATCGACGATGAAGAACTGGTGCGGGTAGGGCTGCGGGTCATCCTGGAGTCAGGCGGCGACATCGTCGTCGTCGGCGAGGCCTCCGACGGCGCACAGGTCGTACCGCTGATTCGGGAGAAGAACCCGGACGTCGTCCTCATGGACATCCGCATGCCGCGGGTGGACGGGTTGGCAGCCATCCGAAAGATCGTCGCAGACGTCGCCCAGCCACCGAAGATTCTTGTGCTCACCACCTTCGAGCTGGACGACTACGTCTACGAGGCCCTTCGCGGCGGGGCCAGCGGATTCCTCCTCAAACGCGCCCCGGCGCAGGAGATCGTCCAGGCCGTCCACACGATCGCCCGCGGTGAAAGCCTGCTCTTTCCCGAAGCGATCCGACACATGGCAGGCAGGCGGCCGAACCGAGAGGCCAACGAGGCGATGCGGCGGGCCGCACTCACCGACCGGGAGACCGACGTCCTTCGCCTGATCAGCGAAGGCCTGTCCAACAACGAGATCGCCAGCAGGCTGTACCTCGGTACCCAGACCGTCAAGACCCACGTGAGCAGCGTGCTCGCCAAGCTCGGTGCACGTGACCGCACCCAGGCGGTCATCGTCGCCTACGAGTCCGGCTTCGTGGATGCTGACAGGCGCTGATGTGCTGCACCCAAACGGCCGGGGGCGGGGCGGAAGATCAGGAACGTGCCGGTTGCGTAACCTGCCCGCAATCAAAGTGCGTAGTTCTCGCTTCGATGGCCACCGCTTCGCGGTAGGCTCCGATCGTCGGTCTCGGGTCCAAGATACCGACTTCAACGGTTTGCTCCGGGGCAACATGATGTGCCGTGAGCGAAGTGTGATCCCGATGCCCACAAGGGGGGGAACCTGAGCATCGAGATATCCGGACAGTAGGCGGCGACAACCGGCGCTGACCAAAGCTGTCCCTGGCTATCCCAGATCCGGGCTGCCAGGAATCGAAGCGTACACGCGACCCGCGGTGGACACCACGACCACCCGCGCCGGTATTTCACGACCGTCACGCCATCTCGCCGGAGCGGTCGTTCTTCTGCGCCCGCACCAGACCACGGAGCTCGAATTCCCGACTGTTCGGCTCCGCTGCCGCTGTTGGTGAAGAGTCAACCGCCGCCCGTTTTTCGGTTACGCAGGCCGTGGCGTGGACCGGCTATTCAGCATGGCCAGTTTCGGGTGAAAGGATCAGCACGTGGCCAGTTCGGACCTGACCAAGATCTACAGTGACCGGAACTATGTCCACACCACGCTGGCGCGGCATCAGGGAGTGCTGCTGGGCTTCGCGATGGACCGCGACCGGCGGATCCACTACACGGTACTGAACCCGGCACCGGGCGCGGGCAACGGTCTCGACACGGCGGCGTGGAGCGCGAACCCGCTTCCGCTGCCGTTCCCCACGGAGATCGCGGAGGTGGGACGCGCGATCGCCGGTACCACCTCGCTGCCGAAGGTGAGGCGCGGCGGGGTCGAGGCCGGCGCGACCGAGACGCTCAGGCCGGACGAGATCGACCCGTTCCTGTCGACGACCGCGCGCCTGTCCGCCAAGGCCGCGTTCCAGGTGGTCTCGGACAGCTCGTACGTGCTGGTGTTCCGCCAGGCCATCGCCGCCACCGACCCGCAGGCCCTCTACAAGGTCGCCGACGGTTCGGCGTCCGCAGCCCCCGGCCGCGCGTATGTGAAGGACACCGCGGGCGAGCGGGTCGCCATCGTGGACTCGACCCTGCTGTGCGACCGGTTCCTGCTGGTCGGCACCGAGCTGAAGCCGGTCACCCAGGTGCGCTACCGGCGCAGCCGCCACGCCACCCGCCCGGAGTCGGCGAAGGACTCGCCGGGCACCACCGACATGGACAACCGCCCGTTCCTCGAGCCGACGCACGAGCTGACCTTCGTCGGCGGGCTGGTCGACGGCGCCTTCACGGTCCTGCTGCTCCCCACCCAGGTCCACGACACCCGCCGCTGGCAGATCTTCGCCCGCAACGCGCACACCGACCGCGTCGACAGCCTCAACATCGAACAGGCGCCTGACGGGCTGTTCAACACCCGCGGCACCCGCTACTACACCAGTCCCGACCCCGCCTACACCCATGACGTGCTCGAGCGCGAACCGGGCGTCTGCCCGTTCACGAAGGAAGCCCTGGTCCCCGTGCACTCCACCGGCTTCGGGGAGACCGCGGTGCGCTTCGACGGCACGGACGCCCACGCGAGCGTGCTCGCCGCGGACGATCTCGGTCTGGACGGCGACGCGTTCACCCTGGAGGCGTGGATCAGGCCGACCGCGTACGGCGGCTGCGTCCTGTCCCAGCTGGATGGCGGCTGCGGGCCATTCGACCTCGGTCTCGACAACGCCGGAGGACTGACCCTGCGGCGCGGCTCGGCGACGGACACCGTCACCGCGACGCCGTCCGTCGCCCTGGACACCTACACCCATGTCGCGGTGATCGTCAGCGGTGACGATGTCACGCTCTACCGCGACGGGATCCCGGCCGCCGCGGGCACGCTCGCGGGCTCGGCGTCGACCGGGCCGCTGCTGATCGGCGCGCGGGACGTCGCCGGCACACCCGGGGACTTCTTCACCGGTGACATCGACGAGATCCGGGTCTGGGACCGGGCCCGCGCCGCGGGCGAGATCGCCGAGGACGCCCGCCACCGCCTCATCGGCAACGAACCCGGCCTGGTCGCCTACTACCGCTGCGACGAGGGCGCCGGCACGACCCTGCACGACCAGACCGACAACCCCCGGAACGGCGATCTCAAGGGCTCCGCCGCCTGGGTGACGTCCGAAGCGCCGGTCGGTGACCATCCCGGTGTCCGCCGCGACAGCTTCGCCTTCACCGGCCGGACTCCCGTCGCGGGCCTCGCCGCGAGCCTCTACTTCCAGCAGGAGGACACCGCCCTGCCAGGCAGCGGGCAGCGGGCTCCGGCGAAGCGACAGGCCCGGGTTCTGCTCGCCGCCCCCACCACCGGGCCGGCCCCCGACGGCACCACCACAGGCCGCGCCTACCTGGCTGCCCTCGACTTCGCGGTGGGCCGCGACGGCCGCCTCGCCCAGGTGCCCGACCAGCTCACACTGCCGGTCGTCGGCAAGCCCGACCCCACCGCGGATGTCAGCAAGGTCTCCGAGCTGGAGGAGGTGATCGAGGAGCTGCTCGACGCGATCGCGAAGGACCGGGAGTTCGTCCGGACGGCCGCCACCGAGACCCAGCGGATACCTGCCGTGGAGACGGACCGGAAGGCGGCCGAGGCCGAGGTCGCCCGGCTGGCGGCGCGCGGGACCAGACCCATGCCCCCCGACTGCTATGTCATCCAGAGCCTGAACAGCAGCTTCCTGAAGGTGATGCTGGACTCGATGCGGGTCGGTGCGCGAGATGTCCGGCTCATTTCGGCCAGCAGTGTGTCGACGGGCAGGCACGGGGCGGTCTGGCAGCTCGTCAGGACCGGCCGGAAGAGTGCCGACGGGCGGGACGTCCACCTCATCTACAACGTTGAGCGTGGCTGGCCGCTGCGGGTGACGGACTCCGTCCTCGCGCCGCGCGACAAGGTCGGGGACCCCGCCGCCGCGGACCTGGTCGAACCGAGCATCCACTACACGCCGGGCTCGCCCGCCACCCCGTACGAGGAGTTCGTGCTGGAGTTCCTGCCGGGCAGCTCCACCGACTTCTCGCTCGTCTCGCTGTGGAACGGCAACCGGGTCGCCCTGATCAAGATCCATCTTCCCGATTACCGGGAGTATCAGGGTGTCTATCGAACCGTCCGGCCGGGTGAGGCGGTCGCCGAGGGCTCGACGGTCTTCCGGCTGCATTACGTGAGTGCCGTCACGGAGAGCGAGCGCGCACGCAGGGAAAGTGCGCAGCAGGCCGAGCAGGCCGAGTTGGACAGCGCGCGGCGCAGGCTCGACGACCTCGCGAAGGAGCTCGCCCGGCTCCACGACATCCAGCCGCAGCTCGCGGCGAAGCGGGCCGAACTCGCCGCCGCCGAGGCCAGGCTGAGCGACACCAGGAACGAGCTGGCGCGGCTCACCGGGGGCCTGCGGGGCAGCGACGACGTGACGCTGCCCATGCGTCATCTCCACACCGACCGAACCGGGCTCAGCGTTGCCGGCGGGCTGCTGGCGTTCGCGTGGTCGGCGCACACCCCGTTCCTGTTCGACAGCGCCACCGGCGACCTGACCCTGTACTTCCGCGGTGGCGACGGGCAGTTCTTCGCCACCTACTACGACACCGACGTGCTGCGCTCCGTCAAGCAGCTCGCGGCCGGCACCAGCCTGATCCAGTTCCGCGGCCGCGACCCGCTCACCGACCTCGACGACGTCAAGATCACGATCAGTGACCACGGCCAGGTGCCGACCCGCTGCACAGTGGAGATCAGACGGGGGTCCCACACCGAGACGTTCAAGGCCGTGCCCCGCGCCTTCAAGGACTTCGCGACTGTCCTCAACGGCACGTCCAAGGCGGCGTCCAGCCAGGTCGGGAAGGTCTCCGCGGCCACGGGCAAGGTGATCACGCTCGCCGAGGAGACGCCCAGGACCGTTCCGGCCGGCGCCTGCCTGACCGTCGGCTCGGCCGTCTTCCTGACCGACACCGAGACACCGTCGGGATCGGCGACGCTGACGCTCACGTCGCCCGCGGAGAACCTGGTCACCGTCGACGAGGAGGTGAACGAGGTGTTGTACGACTACAGCCTCGCCTCCGCGACCCGGCCCGGCGTCTCCGTCACGAAAGGCTCGCAGATCGTCCAGACGGTGACGGACGGAACCGACGGCGAGGTCGGCAATGGCACTGCCACCGACCTCCAGAAGGGTCACGGCTGTCGGTGGCGGGGCGAGTCACCTGGCCGGGCGCTGGGTTTCGCCGCCCGCGACAGTCAGTACCTGTCGCTCGACAGCACGAGACTCGGCGACGCCGCGGCCCCGGGTGACATCACGGTCGAGGCGTGGGTGAACCCCGACGAGGCGCCCGCCAACAGCCGTCTGATCACCGCCAGCATCCCCGCGTCCGCGGCCGCGACCGCGACCGCGTCCGCCGGTGACACCAGGTTCACGCTGGGCCTTGAGCCGGCCCCACGCTCGGACGCACTGGCCTTCGGTGGCAACGCCCTCGCGAACCTGTCCAGCGTCGACCTCGGGGCCACCGACTTCACCATCGAGTTCTGGGCGAAGCGGCAGGAGACGGGCGTCCGCGTCGACCCGGTGATGGTGCAGCTGACCTCCACCCGCCGCGACATGATGGTCATCGGATGGCTTGGGGACGCACGGTTCTCGTTCGCGTTCGGCGCCGACGCGCTGACCACCGCGTCCGCCTACCCGGACCTGAGCTGGCATCACTGGGCCGTCACCTACGACCGGGCCACCGCGGAGCGCAACATCTACCGTGACGGGTTCCTCGTCGCCAGCGGCCGTGCCTCCACCCCGGATCTGGAGCCCGGCTTTCTCCTCCTCGGCTATGCGGTGCATCTGCAGACGTACAGCAGGATCGGTGTGGACGAGGTGCGGATCTGGAACCGCGTCCGCTCCCAGGACGAGGTGATGCTGGACCGGCGGCGGCGGCTCTCCGGTCGCGAGCCCTGGCTGCTGCGTTACTGGAAGTACACGGAAGGTGCCTTGCCGGAACTCACCAGGAAGGGATCGAACGGGTCCCTCAGTGGCCAGGTCCCGGCGACCGAGTCACCGATCAGCGAGTTCCGGTTCTTCGCCGGGTTCGGCGACCGCCTCGTGCGGACGCAGGGAGTACTGCCCTGCGGCGAGTGGAACCATCTCGCCGCCTCGTTCGAACAGTCGTGGGCGGTGCACACGGCGGGTCGAGGCCATCTCGACGCGGGCACCGACAACGGCCTCAACCTCACCGGTGACCTCACCATCGAGATGTTCCTCCGGCTCGACTCGCTCACCGACGTCCAAGGCCTGATCTCCCGCGGCACGCCTGGCGACGGCGCGGGCGGAGCCGTGCCCTACCACCTGGTGGTCCTGCCCCAGGGAACGCTCGTCCTCAGCTTCGAGACCGCCGACGGGACCCGGAAGAGCATCGCGTCGAACGCCGCGATCAAGGCGGGCACCTTCCACCGGATCGCCGTCTCCCGTCGACTCGTCAACGGAACAGAGCAGCGGAACGAGACCCGCACGGTCGGCGGGACGACGGTCAACGTCGTCAACTCCGTTCCGACCGCCGGTTACTACGAGATCGTGTTCTACGTCGACGGCAGTCAGGTCGGCAGATCTCGCGCCGACACGGTGGAAGTCGGCGGCAACGCGGCCCCCGTCGAGATCGGGCGGGTACGCGACGGTTCGCTGACCTACCCGATGCGGGGCACGCTCGCGGAGGTACGGCTGTGGAACGTGGCCCGCGATCCGGCGAGGATGTGCGGACCGGTCACGGCGTCGGACCGCGGCCTGGTCGCCCACTGGCGGTTCGCGGAGAACGCCGGAACGGTCACCACAGATGCCGGCGGGTTGTACCGGGCGCAGCTGCACGACATGACCTGGGTCACGAGCCCCGACCCCGACGGCGCCCGTCTGACCGTCTACCGCAACGGCACGGCGCTCAAGACCGACACCGTGTCCCAGACCGACGCGCTGCGCACGGACGGCTATGGCGAGCGGCAGCTCACCGTCGGCGGGCGGATGGTCGGGGGAGCGCTCCGGAACGCCTTCGACGGGACGCTGGAGGAGCTGCGGATCTGGCGGACCGCGCGCACCCGGGAACAGATCCTGGACAACATGTTCGGCCGGCTGAAGGGCGAGCGGGAGAGCCTCGTCGCCTGCTACTCCTTCGACGCGGACTCCACCGTGGCGACGGCGACCGAGGTCCGCGACAGCGGCCTGCGTGGCTGCCACCTCACGTTGCCCACGGGCGGCCCGCGGCCGACCTCGGTGCTCTCGACCGCCCCGGTGTCCACGGACACCGCCCAGGTCCGCTCGGCCCTCACGGGTGTGCGCAACCAGTTCCACGAGCACATCGACGGGCCGCCCGCCGTCGCCGAGTACGCCGACACCCAGGTCGACGCGCGCGGGCTGATCAGCGGGGTGATGAAACGCTGCTACAGCTACCCGCGCGACGGACGCTGGCATCTGGTCACCGGTTACAAGGTCGGGAACCTGTACAGCGAGTGGGTGAGCCAGGCGCAGTTCGACCCGCAGATCGTCGGCTACGTCGAGGGTGCCCCGCCGATCCCCTCGGAGAACCTGACAAGCACCAGCGGTGTCTTCGGCTCCGGAACCTTCGACGACGCCACCAAGGTCGAGGTCGCGCGGGCCGAAGAGGTCGTCCACACGCAGTCCTCCAGCACCGAGCGGAGCCGCAACCTGGGTTTCGGCCTCTCCCGCAGTCTCGGTGTCGAGGGTGAGATCGAGAACATTCTGGCTCCCCTCGGCCTGGGTGTGTCCATTCCCGTCCAGCTCTCCGCGACGCTCAACCGTGAGAGTCAGTACGAGTTCGGGAACGCGTCGACCAACGAGAGCTCGGTCGAGAAGGGTGAGAAGGTCGGCCGCGACACGACGGTCGGACTGCGCGGCGGGTGGGAGGACCCCGACAGGCTTCTGAACACGACGATCGGGCGCCGCTGGATGCCGTCGAACGTCGGGTTCGCCCTGGTCCGATCGTCCACGGCTGACATCTACGCGCTACGCCTCACGCACAACAAGGCACTCGTCGCCTACCACATGATGCCGAGCCCGGACGTGCCCGAGGACTGGAACCTCATCCAGTTCCCGATCAACCCGCGCTACACGAAGCAGGGCACCCTGGACGGCACGGTCGGGTTCAGCGACAAGGGGAAGGTCCTCGACCCGGACTACCCCCAGGCCGCAGGACGCGGCGAGTACAGCTACTTCAAGCCCGACGAGGCCTACGCGCTGAAACGCCGTATCGAACACAACCGGCAGCGCCTTCGGAGCTACTATCAGTCGCTGTCGACGCAGCCGCCGGACATCCTGCGCTCCTTCGGGGAAGGGCTCGGCGCCACGATGAAGCAGTTCGGCATCGAGGCGGGCCTGACGCTGGGTGCCGCCGCGATCCCGTTCGTCGGCCCCTTCCTCGGCATCGCCGCCGGGGCCGGCGCAGGGGTGCTGAGCGTCCTCAACCCGCACCTGGACGACATCACGCTCCCCGATGACACCCGCCTGGTGGACGGGTTCTCACGGCGCGACCTGGTCAACACCTACATCTGGAGCGCCGACGGCGGGTTCCTGACCGAGACCACCGAGACCACCGACGCCGTCAGCGAGACGACCAGCGGAACATTCACGGCCACCCGGACCGAGAAGATCGGCCTGGAGGTCGGCGCGGAAGTAATCATCTCCGCGGACCTGGGGCTGAACCTGACCGGCAGCATGGGCTACACCTCCACCCGGACGGCGACGAAGACGTCGACGAAGACCTTCTCGTTGAACGTCACCTACGGCTACAACGCCGCCCTCTGGAAGGTCACCAAGGACGGCAACCGGGTGACCGACGCGACGGGAGCCGGAAAGAGGCAGGAAGGCAAGGTCGACGCCTACCGGTTCATGACCTTCTACCTCGACTCCGACAGCGCGAACTTCGAGGACTTCTACGGCAAGGTCGTGGACCCGACCTGGATCAGGGAGAGCACCGACCCGAACGCCGTCGCGCTGCGGCAGGCTCGCCAGTCCACCAAGAAGCCGCCGTGCTGGCGGGTCATGCATCGCGTCACCTACGTCAGCCGGGTACTGCCCGCCGTCCCGCCCGCGTCCGCGCCCCCGCTGGAGAAGGCGATGCGCAAGGCGGACTTCGCCAGCGACGCCGAGCTGATCGCACGCCTGACCCCCTACGTGCGGGACGCCACCGCCGACTGGGACGAGCTGCAGGCCGCCACCGCCGAGGCCGTCCGGCTCCATCTGCCCGAACTCGTTCCCCACACGAAGGCGATCACGGAGCTGTTCGCCCGTTACTTCGGGGTATCGGACGACTCGTGACCGACGACCCGGCGGGCGGCCTCGGGGAACGGTGCGTTCGGAGGGAACCGGGAGACCGCCCGGTGGCCTCGTGTGGTTCTCGTCTCCGGCGGGTGGCCGGGCTGTCCGCCGCGGGCTGCACAATCGACATCGGGGAGCCGGCCGCATCAGACGAGGTGATCATGAGTACCAGGAACCGCGAGAAGCGGAGGGCCAAGCAGAAGGCGCGCGCCGAACGCAACCGTTCGTGGGCGGCCGGTCCGGCGAACGGGTTCGGCGAGGAACCCGACCTTCGGGAGCTCACCTGGGCGTCTGCCGAGCTCCAGCTCACCGCCGCGTTGCAGGCCCGTCGCGGCGGTGACGAGTCCGCGCTGGCGCGCCACGTGGCGGCGCTGGCCGCGGTGTCGGGCGGGCCGGCCGGCCCCGAGATCGTCAACCGCTGTCTGCTGGCCTGGCTCGACCGGATCAT
This sequence comes from Parafrankia elaeagni, assembly GCF_000374165.1. Taxonomy (GTDB): domain Bacteria; phylum Actinomycetota; class Actinomycetes; order Frankiales; family Frankiaceae; genus Parafrankia; species Parafrankia elaeagni. The sequence continues at coordinate 129,744 of NZ_KB893705.1, read as the reverse complement.
CGAGCTCTGCTGGCGAGGCGGCTGGCAGCCGGCGGATGTGCATCGGGTCGCCGGCCGGCAGGCGGGCCCACGGGTGGCACGGCTGGCTCTCGACGCGATCGCCGCGCAGATGCGCCGCTACGCCGCCGCCACCGTCGACGAGCGGTGGGAGGCGCAGCTGCGAGTCCTCGACGCGACTGCCTGGTGGAACGACGACGGCGGATGGCTGGCGGCCCGGGGCACCCGCGAAGGCATCGAGCAGGTCGAGGTGCTCTTCGACGCCGTGGAGCTTCTCCACCTGCTGCACGGCCTGCCCGCGGTGCAGATGCTGTGCCCCGCCCCGGGCACGGCGCGCCGACACACGCGGCCCGGCGCGGGCGCTGCCAGCACCGCCGGCGCCGGTGTCCTCAGCGGCGGCACCGGCATGCTCGACAAGGTCCGCGGGCTGCTGGCGAAGGCCGAGTCGACCACCTTCACCGAGGAGGCCGAGGCACTGACCGCCAAGGCCCAGCAGCTCATGGCCCGGCACAGCATCGACGAGGCGCTGCTGGCGGCGCGCAGCACCGGCAAGGCCGCCGAACCGGACGGCCGCCGGCTCGGCATCGACAACCCCTACGAGGCGGCGAAGGCGATCCTGCTGGACGTGATCGCCGACGCGAACCGCTGCCGCACGGTGTGGGCGAAGAGCCTCGGCTTCTCGACGGTGATCGGCTACCCGGCGGACCTGGACGCGGTCGAGGTGCTCTACACCTCCCTGCTCGTGCAGGCGACCACGGCGATGATGCAGGCCGGTTCCCGCCAGGACCGTCAGGGGCGGTCCCGGACCCGCGCGTTCCGCCAGTCCTTCCTCACCTCGTTCGCGACCCGCATCGGCGAGCGCCTCAGGGCCACGACGGAGGAGGTGGGCGCGCAGGCCGCCGCCGAACCGGGCCACGACCGGCTGCTGCCGGTGCTCGCCGCCCGGGACGACTCCGTCCGGCGGACGACGACGAAGATGTTCCCGGAGGTCGTGACGAAGTCGGTGACCGCGTCGGACAGCGAAGGCAGTGCCCTCGGCCGGACCGCCGCCGACCTTGCGTCCCTGCACGTCCGGGACGAGATGACCGCCCGTCGCTAGTACCGGGTCGAAAGTGACTCAGGGTGAGGCGACTGCCAGCCCGGGGTACGACTCGCCTCGGCCCTCGCCTCCCCAGGACCGCCAGCTCGAAGCACGGGCGGCGCCACGTCTTCCGCTCCGATGTCACGCGTCACGGCTGCGCAGCACATGCCAGCCGCCGAGGAGCGCAGCTGCCGCCCAGACAGCCATGATCAGCAGACCCAGCCACGGATCGTAAAGGTCAGCAGCGGAAAACAGGCGAGGTGGGCGTCCGGGGGCGTCTCCACGGTGTCTCATCCTGGCTCTCGCCAGGGCCGCCCGCGATGTACATCGCATCCGCCGCCCTCCGCCGGACGTCCCACCCAGATGCGCATATTCTCTGGATGTCGGTGCCGGATCTCGCTGTGCCCTGTCTCCGTGCCAGTCGACCCTGGAGGGATCGGTCCGCGTGAGGACAGACACCGTCGTCATCAGTGCCGCCGCCGGCTGGCTCCCGCCGCGCCGCGAGGCCCCGGCCGAGGCCGGCGTCGCCCCCGAGGATGCCGGCTACACCGCGCTGGCGGTGTCAGACGGCCCGTCGGCTCCGGAGATGGCGGTGCTCGCCGCGACCGCCGCACTGGAGCGGGCCGGCTGGAGCGGAGCCGACCTCGACCTTGTTCTGCACGCCTGGAGCTACTACCAGGGCCACGACTTCTGGTCCCCCGCGCACTACCTCGCCGACCAGCTCGGGGCGCGGGACGCGCAGCCGTTCGGGATCCAGCAGATGTGCAACGGCGGGGCGGCGGCGTTGCAGACCGCGGCGGCGCACCTGCTCGCCGATCCGGCCGTCGGCCGGGTGCTGGTCACCACGGCGGACCGCTTCTGCCCACCGGGCTTCGACCGCTGGAACAGTGATCTCGGTGTCGCCTACGGCGACGGGGCCAGCGCCCTCCTGGTGAGCCGGGCGACCACCGCCCCGGCGGGTACCGACGTGGTGGACGTCCGCCCGTCCGCCGCGGGAGCAGCGGATGTCGGTGGGGCGGATGCCGGGGTGGCGGGCGAGCTGCGGCTGGTGGCGGTCAGCTCCGTCTCGGCGCCGAGCCTGGAGGGCATGCACCGGGGCACCGACGACTTCTCCCCCGCCGCGCGCCTGGCCGCGCCGGCGGTGGACGTCCGGCGTACCAAGAAGGCCTACCTGCGCCGGCACGGCAGCTCCGGCTACCGGGTCGCCGAGCGGGAAGGGATCCGGGCCCTGCTGGCGCTGGCGCTGGACGAGGCGGGGCTGAGCCGTGACGGCGAACGGCCTCGCTGCGTCGTGCTCCCCCGGGTGCACCGGGCCCCGCTGGAGTCCGTCTTCGCCCCGGTCGTCGAGGAGGTCACCGGCGCCGAGCCGATCGACTTCGGCCGCGCCACCGGCCACCTGGGCGCCGGCGACCTCACCACCGGCATCGCGGACCTGATCGATAACAAGATCCTCGCTCCCGGCGAGACAGCGCTGGTCCTGAGCACCGGCGCCGGTTTCACCTGGTCCTGCGCCACCCTCACCGCACCTGCCTGCTGACCGGGCGGCCCCGGCCCTGTCCTGATCAGCAGATGCGGGGCAGTTGTTCGCCGAGCGGGCGGTCGACGACGCGGGTGGTCCCGAAGGCGGTGCGGGCGACGACCAGGCCCGGGTGATCCGCGGTGACCGTGCCGATGATCGCCGCCTCCGCGCCGGCCGGATGCGCGCGCATCGCGGCCAGCGCCGCGTCCGCCTCCTCCGGGGCGACGAAGGCGACGATCTTGCCCTCGTTGGCGACGTGGAGCGGGTCGAGGCCGAGGAAGGCGCAGGCCGCCTCCACCACCGGCGGGACGGGCACCGCGCTCTCGGTGAACTCGACCCCGGTGCCGGACGCGGCGGCGATCTCGCACAGGGTGGTCGCCAGGCCGCCCCGGGTGGGGTCGCGCAGCGCGTGCACCCCGCCGGGCGCCGCCGCCAGCATCGCGGCGACCAGGCCGTGCAGGGCCGCGGTGTCGGAGCGGACGTCCCCGCCGAACTCCAGGTTCTCCCGGACGCTCAGCACCGCCACGCCGTGTTCCCCGATCGGCCCGGACACCAGGACCCGGTCACCGGGCCGCGCCCGCTCGGGGCGGATGTCGACGCCGGGCGGGACGACCCCGATGCCGCTGGTGTTGACGTAGATCCCGTCGGCGAGGCCCCGCTCGACGACCTTGGTGTCGCCGGTGACCAGCCGGACGCCGGCGCGGGCCGCGGCCCGTCCCATCGCCTCGGCGACCCGGCCGAGCACCTCGAGGTCGAGGCCCTCCTCGAGGATGAACCCGGCGGACAGCGCCACCGGGACGGCACCGCTGCAGGCAAGGTCGTTGACGGTCCCGTGCACCGCCAGCTCGCCGATGCTGCCACCGGGAAAGAACAACGGGCGGACCACGTAGGAGTCGGTGGAGAACGCGAGCCGGACCCCGCCCACCTCCAGCACCGCCGAGTCCGCCAGCGCCGGGACCGGCGTCCGGGCGCCGTCGTCCGGCGCCGCGGCGAACGCGGGGAGGAACAGGTGCTCGACCAGCTCGCCGGACAGCACTCCGCCGCCGCCGTGGCCCAGCATGACCGCACTGTGGTCCCGCAGCGGGCGCGGGCACACCCAGCGCGTCGGGTCGACCGTCTCAGGCATGGCGAACCCCCGTCATGGCGAACCCCCGTCAAGGTGAACCTCGGTCAGGTGAACCTCGGTCATGGTCGGCCGCCTCCGCCAGGGCCGGCCGCCCCCGGGGCGGTGCCGGCGGGTGCCAGCCGTCGGAACTGGAAGTAGGCCGCGCAGGCGCCCTCGGTGGAGACCATGGTCGCGCCCAGCGGCGTCCGCGGGGTGCACCGACCGCCGAAGGCGGGGCACTGCGGCGGCTTGATCACCCCGCGCAGGACGTCCCCGCTGCGGCATTCCGGTGACTCCTCGGCGGTGAGCCCGGTGACGTCGAAGCGGATCGCGGCGTCGAACGGGGCGTACTCGTCGGCGAGCCGCCAGCCCGAGTCGGGGATCACGCCGATGCCCCGCCAGGCCCGGTCACACACCGTGAAGATGCTGTCCAGGGTGCGCCGCGCCACCGGGTTGCCCTCGGCGCGCACGGCCCGCGGGTAGGCGTTCTCGAGCTCGGCCCGCCCGTCCTCCAGCTGCAGGACGGCGGCACGCACCCCGTCCAGCAGGTCCAGCGGCTCGAAACCGGTGACGACGATCGGCACCCGGTGTGCCGCCACCAGCGGTTCGTACTGTGTGGTGCCCATGACCGTGCAGACGTGCCCGGCCGCGAGGAAGGCGCTGACCCGGTTGTCGGGGGCGGTGAGCACCGCGGCCATCGCGGGCGGTACCAGCACGTGGCTGACGAGCATGGAGAAGTTGCGCAGCCCGCGGTCCCGGGCGGCCACCAGGGCCATCGCGTTGGCGGGGGCGGTCGTCTCGAAACCGATGCCCAGGAACACGACCTGGCAGTGCGGGTTCTCCGCGGCGATGCGCACGGCGTCCAGCGGCGAGTAGACCACCCGGACGTCCCCGCCGCGCGCACGGACGGTGAACAGGTCCGTGGCGCTGCCGGGCACGCGCAGCATGTCCCCGAAGGAGCAGAGGATCACCCCGGGCCGGGACGCGATCTCCAGCGCCCGGTCGATGGTCTCCAGCGGCGTCACGCACACCGGGCAGCCGGGGCCGTGCACGAACTCGACCTGGTCGGCGAGGAGCTGGTCGATGCCGTTCCGGATGATCGAATGGGTCTGCCCACCGCAGACCTCCATGATCGTCCAGCGGCGGGTCGCGGCGGCGGCGATCGCGTCCACCAGCCGGGCCGCCAGCTCGGGATCACGGAACTCCCGCAGGTACCTCATCGGCCCCCACCCGCGTCCTCCCGGACGGTGGTGACGCGGCCAGGGCTCGCCAGGGACACGATCTCAGGTCCTCTCTGCGTGGGCTCTTCGTCGGCCGGTGTCGGTGGGCTCAGCCCGTCGGGCGGCGGTTCGCCCACCAGGTCGGGCGGCGGTTGGCTCAGCGCGGCGATCGCCGCCTGGCCCAGCGCGAGCCCACCGTCGCCCGGCGGAACGACGCGGTGGGCCAGCACCTCGAAGCCGGCCGCGGTCAGCCGGTCGCGGCAGGCGCACAGCAGGATGACGTTCGCGAACACCCCGCCGGTCAGCCCGACCACCTCGACGCCGTGCCGGTCACGCGCCGCGCGCGCGACCTCGACCACCGCCTCGGCGACGGCCAGGTGGAAGGCGCGAGCCAGCAGCCGCGCCGGCGTTCCGGCGCGCAGGCCCGCGACCAGGCCGGTGATCACCGGGGCCGCGTCGAGCACGAAGGAGGCCTCACGACCCCCGGCGCTGGCGCCGGCCTCCCCGCCGACATCCGCGCCGACTCCGAAGGCCAGCCGTGGGACGGCCGGCGTGGGCAGGGTGGGCAGGGTGGTCACGTTGTCCGGGGCCGGTGCGGGGACGTCCGCGGCGAGGGCTTCCAGCTCAACGGCGGCCTGCGCTTCGAAGGTGCTGCGCTGCCGCACGCCGAGCAGGGAGGCCACCGCGTCGAACAGACGTCCCATGCTGCCGCAGGGCACGCTGGAGAGGTTCCGTTCCACGAGCACCCGCAGGACGTCCAGCTCGGTCGGGGAACAGGCGCCCACCGGCGGCAGATCGTCAGCCCAGGGCAGGCCGGCGGCGGCGAGATGGGCCAGCGCGCTGCGGTACGGGTTGCGGGCCGCCGCGTCGCCGCCAGGCAGCGTGACCGGACGCAGCCACGCGAACCGCTCGGCTCGGGTCACGTCCGGGCCGACCAGGAGGCCCTCGCATCCCCAGATGGTCCCGTCGAGACCGAAGCCCGTCCCGTCGAACGCCAGCCCGAGCACCGGTGGCCCCACCCCGCGACCTGTGCCGGCAGGTGCGGCTGGGCTCGCGGGACCCGCTGGGCCGGCTGGGCCGGCTGGGCCGGCTGGGCCGGCTGGGCCGAGGCGCCCGTGTTCGGCCAGCAGGGCGGCGACGTGCGCATGGTGATGCTGGATCTCCCGGATCGGCATCGGCATCGGCGTCGGCACCGGCGTCGCCGGGCCCGCGGGCGTTGCGGTCGCCGCGGCGCCGCCCGGCTGGCGTGCCGCCCAGGCGCGGGTCAGGTAGCCGGGATGCCGGTCGGCGGCGATCAGGGACGGGGCGACACCGTGCAGGTGGGCCATCCGCGCGCAGGACTGCTCGAACAGCCGCAGCGCGTCCAGCCCGGCGATGTCACCGAGATACTGGGAGACGATCGCGTGGCGTCCGGTCGTGAGGCAGATCGTCGACTTGCCGTCGCCGCCCACCGCGAGCACCGGCCGGACGGCGCGACCGAGGTCGACCACCTGTGGCGCGTACCCCCGGGAGCGCCGCAGCGGCAGCACCCGCTCGCCGTCCCAGCGCTCCACCGAGTCGTCGCACGGGGCGACGATCGGCCGGTCATGGGTCAGGTAGGCGTCGGCGATGCCGGCCAGCCGGGTGCGCGCCTGGGCGTCGTCGACGCAGATCGGCTCCCCGGAACGGTTGCCGCTGGTCATCACCAGCGCCCGTGGCGGCTGCGGCATGCCGGGCCCCGGCACCGGCGTGAACAGCAGGTGATGTACCGGGGTGTAGGCGAGCAGGAGACCGATGAGCGGACTTCCCGGCGCCACCAGCGCCGACAGGGCCGCGCCGACGCGGCGGCGCCGGGCCAGGACGATCGGCGCGGCAGCGGAGGCGAGCAGGTCCCGCTCGGGCGTGGACAGGTCGGCGATCAGCGCGGCAGCCGCGACGTCCCGCACCATCACGGCGAGCGGTCTGTCGGGACGTCCCTTGCGGGCCCGCAGCAGCGCGACCGCCGCGTCGTCGGCGGCGTCGCAGGCCAGGTGGTAGCCGCCGATGCCCTTGATCGCGACGATCTGGCCGGCGGCCAGTGCCCGCTGTGCCGCCGCGAGCGCGGCGTCCGTGCCGCCAGCGCCAACCGCGCCGCCCATGTCACCCATGCCGTCCGCGCCGTCTGCGCCGGGCTCGCCGGGCTCGCCGGGCTCGCCGTCGGCGGCGGCCGGGTGGAACCACAGGCTCGGGCCGCAGGACGGGCAGCAGATCGGCTCGGCGTGGAAGCGGCGGTCCGCCGGGTCGGTGTACTCGTCGGCGCACCGCGGGCACATCGGGAAGCCGGCCATCGAGGTCGCCGCGCGGTCGTACGGCAGGCTCTCGATGATCGTGAAACGCGGGCCGCAGTTCGTGCAGGTGATGAACGGATGCCGGTAGCGGCGGTCGGCGGGGTCGGTCAGCTCCCGCCGGCAGTCGGCGCAGACCGCGACATCGGGCGGGACCATCGTGCGCGGCCCCGCCGCCGGTGGGCCGGTCGCGCTCTCGACGATGCGGAACGCCGTCGTGTCCGCCGGTGCCGCTGCGGCCGCCCGCTGCGCCGAGGCCGCCGGCGTCACCGAGACCGCCAGGCTTGCCGGAGCCACCGGGACCCCCGGGGTCACCGGGGCTGCCGGGGCTGCCGGGGCTGCCGGGGCGCTGCGGCGGGCCGGTGCGGCGGAGGCCATCTCGGTCACCGTGATCCGCTCGACGCGCGCCAGCGGCGGCGCCGGCGCCGCGAGCAGCCGCAGGAACTCGGCGACGTCCGGGTCGGTTCCCTCGACCTCGGCGACGACGGAACCGGCGTCGTTGCGGACAAACCCCGTCAGGCCGAGCCCGGCGGCGAGCCGGTAGACATGCGGACGGAATCCGACGCCCTGCACCACACCCTCGATCGTCACCTGCCGCCGGACCCGGGGAGCGCTGCCGGACGTCACGCGCGCCGCCCGCGCCCGGCCCGACGGGTGCCGGCGGTCGCCGGCTGCCCCATCATGTGGAGCCGGTCAGCGCGCGGTGGCGGGCGATCTCGTCGAGCACGGCGCGCACGGCCGCCACCGAGTCGTCGTCCCCACTGTTCTCGAAGATCGAACAGGCCTCCTGCAGCACCGCGGCGGCCTGCGGCAGGGCACCCAGCTGCGCGAGCGCGTTGCCCTGGCTGGCCAGGACCCGGGCGTAGCTGACCGGGCTGTCCAGGCCCACCCGGGTCGCGATGATCTCCTGGTAGCGGCCGGCGGCCTCCACGAGGTTGTCCCGCCGGTGCGCGGACGGCGCGTGGACCAGCGCGTTCGCCAGGTTCAGCTGCGTGCTGGACCACTCCGACGGATGCGTCTCGCGGGTGTAGACGGTGAGCGCGGTGCGCAGGCCCTGCATGGCCACGCCGATCCGCAGCTGGTCGGAGGCGGAGTTCATCGGCATCGCCAGGTAGGCGGCGGCGAGACTGACCTGGGCGGAGGCGAACAGCTCCGGCGCGGTGTCGATGGTGATCAGGCGCAGTGCCGCCAGGTAGTTCTCGGCGGCGGTGCGCAGCCCGGCCAGGTCGTCGCCGGCGAGCTCGTGATGCACCGAGCCGAGGGTGAGGTGCAGCTCGGCCCGTCCGGCGGCCAGGTCGGTGGAGGCGAGGGCGGCCAGCGCCGTGGTGAGGTCGGTGACGACCGCGAAGGTGGGGCCCTCGACATCGCGGCGCAGCCCGGCGGCGGTCGCCATCAGCTGGGCGGCCAGGCCGGGGGCCGACTCCGCTGCCGCGCCGATGCCCTGGGCGAGCGCCCGCCCGGCGTCACCGATGCGGCCGGCCGCCATCGCGTGCGCGGCCTGCGCGGAGCACACCAGCGCCGCGATCTCCCCGGTCGCGTCGCCCGGGGCGGGCGGCTCGCGCCGCTCGCCGGTGGCGAAACGCACGACGTCCACCAGCACGCCGAGTTCCGCGCCGAGGTCCGCGCGCAGCGCCACGAGCTGCTGCGCCGGGGTGCCCGCCGGGTCCAGCACGAACCGGTTGTAGCGGGTGACCACGTCATCGCCCCGCAGGCGCTCGGCGGCGCCGGCGACGTCCCCCCGGTAGGCGAGCTCGATCGCGGCCAGCTCCGGTGGCCACGCGGTCGGGAGCATCCCCGCCGCGAGGGAACGACGGACGGTCGCCGTCTCCTCCCCACCGGGTACCAGCAGGAAGCCCGCGGGCAGCGGGAACACGCCGACCGGCTGTGGGCGCGCACACGGCGCGCCCGGCGCCGTCGCATCCCTCGCATCCCTCGCATCCGGCGCGCCCGAGCCGGTCTCGGCGGGGGCAGGGTTGTCTGTGGCCATCTGTGTCACCCGTCGTGTTCGGTCGGGTGCCCCGGGGGGCACCGGCTGGGCGGGAGGGAACGTGGACGTGTTCGCGTCACAGGGCCGCGCGGCGCCTGCCCACGACCCGGCGAGCCCCTTCGTCAGGTGGAGCGTTCCCGGGTGCCCGGGCAGCCTCCGACGCGGCGTCCGGCGGGCCCGCCGCAGGAGCCTTCGGCAGGAAACGCTATGTGCCAGGGGGCCGGCCGCCGATCGACAGTGGGCAGACGCTGCCACCAACGCGCCAGCGGATGTGTCACCGCCGTCACCCCGGCGGCAACGGACAAAGGTTTGACGGGCCCGATCGGGGCACACAAGGGGCACAGCCGGCCGCACCACGCGAATCCGACGCCACGCGGCATCCGACGGTCCCTGCCCACCAGGAGGAAACGATGGGTCTGCGCTACACGAACCGGTCCAAGGCCGGTCCGCTGCGGTTCAACATGGGCGCCCAGGGCCTGTCCTCGGTCAGCATGAAGGCGGGCCCGTTCACCTGGCGCCTGTGGTCCCGTCGGCAGCGGGCCGGGATGTCATCGGTCGATCTGCCGGGTCACTGGTCGTGGCGGCCGTCCGCCCGGCGTCGCTCGCGGAGCACCTCGCGGGATTCCTGAGCCTCACCGCAGGAGCTGCGGGCGACCAGCGACGGTTCGACGAGCACGGTGACCGTCTCGCCCGGGGATTCGACGACGAGGTCCGCCGCCTGGCGGCCCATACGGATGACAACGCCGATCGTGCGGGAACGACCTGCGAAGATGCCTCTCGTGAGCGCGTTGGGGGTGTATTCGAGCCGGGTGACCGTCTCCCACACCCGGGCGGCCGTCGGCGCGGTGACGGCCCCGCCGTTGAGAACCCGGGAGACCGTCGCCGTGGACACACCCGCGTGCGCGGCGACGTCACCGAGGCAGTTACCGCCGCGCCGTAGACACCGGCGCCGACACGGTCGCTGGCGCCCTCGCCCTGGTACCGGCCCAGGACAGGACGGGGTGCAGACGGGGCCGACCTCCGGGCAGCACCGCACCGGCAACAGATCAGAGTTTCGAACACGGCCCGAGGCCAATGGTAAAAGCTGATTGAAACGCGCGGACAAAGGCTGCCAGCAGATTTTTCCACCTTTCGAAAACCCGCACGGACCACCAACGTGAATCACTCCGTCCGCCCGCGCAACCTATCCGATCAAGCCTTTAACGAGGCCACCGCAACGGACTATTGCTGCACCTTCCAGCGGCCAGGAAGTCACAACAACACTGCTTCCGCCAGACCAGTGCACCGTGCACTGCACGCGATCTACACCATGCCGCCAGCACCGCCGCCGAAGCACCGTCCAACCCGACCCTGCGGCAGGGTGCTCGACGTTCGGGGCTTGCCGCCAGGGGAGAACTTCCAGTTCGACGGCTGCATCGTGGGCCGAGAAAACCCCGCCTGCGCCCACGAATCCGTATGGGCACGCCCACCACCCGGCAGGGAAGCCAGCCAGTTTCGGCGGCGACATAACGCAGACGACGCGAGATGAACGACACAAGAAAGACAGAGATAAAAAGAGGCAGAGAAACGAAAAGGCAGAGAAAAACCGCTCCCCGCCTCTTCTAATTTATAGCGCACCGGGGGGCTTGCGGCAAGGCCCGGGTCATGCCGCAGAATCGTCCGCCGAGGCCACGACGCACGGAAAAGCGCGGTGGGCCCGACGAGAGGTTCGACAGCGCTGGTGGCGGCGGTGATGCGATCGGCCGCCTCAGCAGAGACGAGCATGGCTGCCGTGGAGGCATCGATCATGATCGAGAATTACGTCCTGGATCTTCAGGAGGTCGACGAGACGCAGGCCGCGGCCGTCGGTGGCAAGGGCGCGCACCTGGGCGGGCTGTCGCGGATCGACGGCATCCGGGTGCCGGGTGGCTTCTGTGTGACCGCTGGAGCCTTCCGGCGGATCATGGCGGAAGCGCCGGCGATCGACGATGGGCTGGATCAGCTGTCCGGCGTGAACCCGGACGACCGGGAGGGGATCCGGGCACTCGGCGCGCAGCTACGTCGGCTCATCGAAGGGGTCACCATCCCGGGCGATCTCGCGGCGGCGATCACAGGCGCGCTTGCCCGGCACGGCGAACAGGCCGCCTACGCCGTCCGATCGAGCGCGACGGCGGAGGACCTGCCGGCGGCCTCCTTCGCCGGCCAGCAGGACACCTACCTGAACGTCGTGGGGCCGGCGGAGATCCTGCGGCACATCAGCCGGTGCTGGGCCTCGCTGTTCACCGAACGGGCCGTGGCCTACCGCCAGCGCCACGGCCTCGACCACCGCACGGTCCACATGGCCGTGGTCGTGCAGCAGATGGTTCTCCCGGCGGCGGCCGGTGTCCTGTTCACGGCTGACCCTGTCACGGGCAACCGGACGGTCGCCACCGTGGACGCCGGTTTCGGCCTCGGCGAGGCCGTGGTCTCCGGCCTGGTGAACCCGGACGTCTTCACGGTGCGGCACGGCGATGTCGTCGCCCGGGCGATCGCCGCCAAACAGCGTGCCGTCCACGCCGTGGCGGCCGGCGGTACGCGGGTGGTGGCGATCGACGCGCAGCGGCAGAGGCAGCCGGTGCTGACGGACGCGCAGGTCCTGCGGCTCGTGCGGCTCGGGCGGCGGATCGAAGCGCACTTCGGCCGCCCGCAGGACATCGAATGGTGCCTGGCCGAGGGTGACTTCCAGATCGTGCAGAGCCGGCCGATCACGACGCTGTTCCCCATCCCCGAGGCCGGTGACCAGGAGAACCACGTCTACGTCTCCGTCGGTCACGGGCAGATGATGACCGACCCCATGAAGCCGCTGGGGCTGTCCCTGTGGCAGCTGACGGCCCTGGCGCCGATGCACGAGGCCGGCGGGAGGCTGTTCGTCGACGTCACCCGGCGGCTGGCCTCACCCGCGAGCCGCGCCGGCCTGCTGGACGTCATGGGGAGAGGCGATCCGCTGGTCAGGGACGCGCTGGAGACCGTCCTCGACCGTGACGGCTTCGTCCCGTCACTCCCGGACACGAGTCCCGCCGGGCCGCCGGGCCGCGCCGCGCCCATCCCGATCGAGACCGATCCGGCCATCGTCACCGAGCTGGTCGAGCGCAGCCGGGCGTCCGTCACCGCCCTCGAGCACGACATCCGGACGAGGACCGGACCGGCACTGTTCGACTTCCTGCTGGAGGCCTTCGAGGAACACCGGCGCGTCCTGAGCGATCCACTGAGCATGCAGGTGATCATGGCGGGGATGGAGGCCACCTGGTGGCTCAACGACCGGCTGCAGGAGTGGCTGGGCGAGAAGAACGCCGCTGACACGCTGACGCTGTCCGCTCCCGGCAACGTCACGTCCGAGATGGGCCTGGCGCTGCTCGACGTCGCGGACGTGATCCGCCCGCACTCGGAGGTCGTGACGTTCCTGCAGGGCGTCGAGGACGACGGCTTCCTGGACGAGCTGGCGACGCTGCCGGGCGGGGCCGAGGCGCGCGACGCCATCGAGGCCTACCTCGACCGGTACGGCATGCGCTGCGTCGGCGAGATCGACATCACGAGGCCGCGGTGGCGCGAGCGCCCCACCATGCTCGTGCCCGTCATCCTCGACAATGTCAGGAACTTCGAGCCGGGTGCCGCCCGGCGGCGCTTCGAGCAGGGCCGGCAGAAGGCACAGCAGAAGACGCAGGACGTGCTGTCACGCCTGCGGGCCCTGCCGGACGGGGACCAGAAGGCCGACGAGGCCGGGCGGATGATCGACCGGGTCCGAACCTTCATCGGGTACCGGGAGTACCCGAAGTACGGCATCGTCAGCCGCTACTTCGTCTACCGGCAGGCCTTGCTGGCGGAGGCCGGGCGCCTGGTGCGGGCCGGCGTCCTCCGCGAGCGGGAGGACATCTTCTACCTCACGTTCCAGGAGCTCCACGACGTCGTGCGCTCCTCACAGCAGGTGGATGACCGGCTCCTCCAGCAGCGCAGGGACGCGTTCCGGTCGTACCACGCGCTCACCCCGCCCCGGGTCCTCACCTCGGACGGCGAGGCCCTCACCGGCGCGTACCGGCGCGACGACGTGCCGGCCGGCGCCCTGGTCGGCCTGCCGGTCTCCGCCGGGACCGTCGAGGGGCGGGCCCGCGTCATCCTTGACCTGGCGCAGGCCGAGCTCGAGGCGGGCGACATTCTGGTCACGGCCTTCACGGACCCCAGCTGGTCGCCCCTGTTCGTCGCGGTCGCCGGCCTGGTGACGGAGGTCGGCGGCCTGATGACGCACGGCGCGGTGATCGCCCGGGAGTACGGCGTGGCGGCCGTCGTGGGTGTGGAGCAGGCCACCCGGCTGATCCGGGACGGGCAGCGGATCCGCGTGCGCGGAACCGACGGGTACGTCGAGATCCTGCCCTGACCGACCCGGCGGCCGGGGTCACGGCGTCATGGAGACCGTCGGCGGCGACGGTCTCCTTATCGCCACGCTGGTGCACCGCCGGTCCGTCAGCGAGATCGCCGACAGGCTCGCACGACCTCTTCCGCGACGACCTGCTCGACTTCTGATCCGTCGGACGGCACGGCGGGTGCCGATGCCGGTCGTCGGCCGAGTTCCGCAACGCCGGTGACGTTGTCGCGATCGGGCCCGTTGTGCCCCGGACCAGAGATAGGTTGCTGTGCGTGCCCGATCTCGATCTCGTTGTTTCCTCGCCCGCCGAGGCGTTCGCGGTCCTGAGGGAAGGCAACGCGCGTTTCGTGCAGGGTGAACGCCTGCACCCGAATTAGGACGCCGACCGCCGCTCGGCGGTGGCGCCCAGACAGCAGCCTTTCGCCGTGCTGTTCGGATGTTCCGACTCCCGACTGGCAGCCGAGATCATCTTCGATCGAGGGCTGGGAGACCTCTTCGTGGTCCGGACCGCCGGGCACGTCGCGGGGCCCGAGGTACTGGGCAGCATCGAGTACGGCGTCAGCGTGCTCGGCGCGCCCCTCGTCGTCGTTCTCGGCCACGATTCGTGCGGCGCCGTCACCGCGGCGTCCGTCGCAGATCGTGACGGGAACGTGCCTGTAGGCTACCTCGGGGACGTGGTCGAGCGGGTCATGCCCAGCGTGCTGTCCGCGCGGGCAGCCGGGCACACCGATATCGACGCGTTCGTGCGCACGCACATCCGGCGGACGGTGGACGGCCTGGTCGGCCGGTCGGTCCTTCTCGCGACCGAGGTCGCCGCAGGACGATGCGCCGTGGTCGGCCTGTCGTACCGGCTCGCGGAGAGCACCGTTGACATGGTCAACAGCCACGGACCTGTACCCACGGTCTCCGACAACCCGCACCAGTAACCCGCGCCAGCGGTCCTCCGCGACTGTCGCCGCGGACCATGGTCAAGCGGTCCTCGAAGCCTGGGACATCCGCGCCGGGTCGGGCCAGCCGGCCCCGACCACGAGCATCCGCCAGATCTCCCGGGGCGGCCCGCTCCACGTGCGGCCCGCCCCGGGGCGACGGCGGGAAGGTGCCTCAGCCCTTGGCTGGCGCCTCCTGCTCCTCCCCCTTGTTCGGGCCGAGCAGCTTGAAGACGGCCCCGGTCGGGTCGGTCGCGATCGCGAGACGCCCGTAGGGGGTGTCGGTGGCCGGCTGGACGGTGGCGCCACCGAGCTTGCCGGTAAGCGCGAGGGCGGCGTCGGTGTCCTCCACCGCGAAGTACACCCCCCAGTGCGACGGCACGCCCTCCGGGAGGAAGGCCGACGCGTCCATGATCCCCGCCTGCTCGTCGCCGGAGTCGTCGACCTGGACGGTGTACCGGAAGTCGTCGCCGTCACCCATGATCTTGGTGTGCCACCCGAAGACCTCCTGGTAGAACGGCACGGAGCTGCCGAAGTCGCGGGTCATCAGCTCGAACCAGCCCGGCGCGCCCGGTTCGGCCAGCAGCTCGAAGCCGCGGTGCGCTCCCGGCTGCCACATACCGATCACCGCGCCGGCCGGATCCGTCACCACGGCCATGGTGCCGAGATCGGCGACCGCCATCGGCGGGATCATGACGCTGCCGCCGTGCTCGGGAACCGCGGCCACGGTCTTCTCCGCGTCCTGCGTCAGCAGGTAGACGGACCAGACGTCGGGCAGCTCGGGCTGCTGCTTGGGCATCCCGCCCGCGACGCGGCGACCGTTGCGGGTGAAGTTGAAGTACCCACCGAACTCGGCGTTCGGCTCCTCGGCGGTCCAGCCGAACAGCTCGCTGTAGAAGCGGCGCGCCCCGTCGACATCGGCGGTCATCAGGTCGACCCAGCAGGGGGCTCCGGTCAGGGTGGTCTCGTGAGCGGGCATCACGGGCTCCTTCGCCGTCGTGGCACATGGCGCGCGGGACGCGGAGTGCGCCCGTCGTTCGCCGTTCGCGTGCTGTCGACACCTTGGACCCGACCACCGACAGAAACTCATCGCCGCACGGCCGCCCCGCCCAGAAGCAGGCAGAAGAAGGCGGCAGCCGCGGGCGGAGGCCCGGTTCCGCCCGCTGTCACCCGCGGCGGGCGTCAGCCCTTCGGCTGTTCCTCCTTGTTCGGCCCGACGAGCTTGAAGACGGCGCCAGTCGGGTCGGCCGCGATCGCCAGGCGGCCGTAGGGGGTGTCCACCGGGGCCTGGGCGGTGAAACCGCCGAGCTTCTCGGCCAGCGCGACGGCGTCGTCGGTGTCCTCCACCGCGAAGTACACGCCCCAGTGCGACGGCACGCCCTCCGGGAGGAAGCCGGCGGCATCCATGACCCCGGCG
Source organism: Parafrankia elaeagni (assembly GCF_000374165.1). GTDB lineage: Bacteria > Actinomycetota > Actinomycetes > Frankiales > Frankiaceae > Parafrankia > Parafrankia elaeagni. The sequence continues at coordinate 113,814 of NZ_KB893705.1, read as the reverse complement.
TACTGCTCGCCGGCGCCGTCGACCAGCACGGCGTAACGGAACTCGTCACTGTCACCGACGACCTTCGCCTGCCAGCCGAAGACCTTCGTGTAGAAGGGCACGGCGGCCCTGAAGTCGCGGGTCATCAGCTCGAACCAGCCCGGCGCACCCGGCTCGGCGAGCACCTGGAACCCGCGGTGCGTGCCCTGCTGCCACATGCCGACCACGGCGCCGGTCGGGTCGGTGACCACCGCCATGGTGCCCAGGTCCGCGATGGGCATCGGCGGGACCATCACGGTGCCGCCGTGCTCGGTCACGGCCGCCGTGGTCCTCGCCGCGTCCGGGGTCAACAGGTAGGTGGTCCACACGTCCGGCGCCTCGGCTGCCTGCTTCGGCATCCCGCCGGCGATCATCCGGCCGTCCGGGGAGAAGAACATGAAATACCCGCCGAACTCCTCGGACCGCTCGCCGGGGACCCAGCCGAACAGCTCCGCGTAGAAGGCGCGGGCGCCGTCGACGTCCGAGGTCATCAGATCGATCCAGCAGGGGGCGCCGGTCAGGGTGGTGTCGTTCGCGGGCATCGCGGGCTCCTTCGCCGTCGGGCGCACGGTGCGCGGGGCGTGCAGGGTGCGCCCGCGCCGTTCGCGTGGTGTCGACACCAGGGACCTACCCACCGACAGAAACTCATCGCCGCCGCGGAGTCCTCCTACCCCGCGGGCGAGTCCTCCCCCGCGGCCTCCAGGTCACCTTCCAGCTCCAGGTAGGTGGCCTGCAGACCGGCCAGCGTGCTCTCCTCGGGCGCCTCCCACAGGCCGCGCTCGGCGGCCTCCAGCAGACGCTCGGTCATGCCACGCAGAGCCCACGGGTTGGACGTCCGGAGGAACTCCCGGTTCTCCGGGTCGAACACGTAGGAGGCCGCCAGCGACTCGTACATCCAGTCCTGGACGACCCCGGCGGTGGCGTCGTAGCCGAACAGGTAGTCGACGGTCGCGGCCAGCTCGAAGGCGCCCTTGTAGCCGTGCCGGCGCATCGCGGCGATCCAGCGCGGGTTCACCACCCTGGCGCGGAACACCCGGTGGGTCTCCTCCTGCAGGGTGCGGGTGCGCACCGCGTCGGGCAGCGCGCTGTCCCCGACGTAGGCGGCGGGAGACGTCCCGGTCAGCGCCCGCACGGCGGCGACCATCCCGCCGTGGTACTGGAAGTAGTCGTCCGAGTCGACCAGGTCGTGCTCGCGGGTGTCCTGGTTCTTGACCGCGATCTGGATGCGGCGGAACGCCGTCTCCATGTCGGCCCGGGCCTCGGCGCCGTCCAGGCCGCGGCCGTAGGCGTAGCCGCCCCACACCGCGTACACCTCGGCGAGGTCGGCGTCGGAGCGCCACTGCCTCGAGTCGATCAGGGGCAGCAGGCCGGCGCCGTAGGCCCCGGGCTTCGACCCGAAGATCCGCGTCGTCGCCCGCCGCAGCGCCGCCGGATCGACCGCACCCGAGGAACCAGGCGAACCGGGCGAACCGGAGGAACCAGCCGGATCCGCCGAGCCGGGCGGGCTCGCCGGGCGCAGGGCGCCGGGGAGGCCGAGGGCGGCCAGGTCCGCACGGACGTGCGCGGCCAGAGCGTTGACGTCGTCCGGCTCGTCGAGCGCGGCCACCGCCCGCACCGCGTCGTCGAGCAGGGCGACGACGTGCGGGAACGCGTCGCGGAAGAACCCGGAGATCCGCACCACCACGTCGACCCGCGGACGCCCCAGCTCCGGGCCCGGCACGATCTCGAAGCCGGTCACCCGCCGGGACGCGTCGTCCCAGGTCGGGCGGCAGCCGAGCAGCCAGAGCACCTCGGCGATGTCGTCGCCCTGGGTACGCATGGCGGAGGTCCCCCACACGGTCAGCCCGACGGAGGCCGGGTAGCCGCCGGTGTCGGCGAGGTAGCGCTCCAGCAGCGAGTCGGCGAGCGCGCGGCCGGTCTCCCAGGCGAGCCGGGAGGGGATGGCCTTCGGGTCGACGGAGGCGAAGTTGCGGCCGGTGGGCAGCACGTTGACCAGACCGCGGGTCGGCGAGCCGGACGGGCCGGGCGGGACGAACCGGCCGTCGAGCGCCCGCAGCGTGTTGCCGATCTCGTCCGGGGTGCGGTCCAGCCGGGGGACGACCTCCGTCGCCGCGAACGCGAGGACCCGCTCGACCTCGCTCCGCGCCGCGGCCGGCACCCCGACACCGCCCCCCGGCTCGCCGGCACCGGCACCGGCACCGGCACCGGCGTCGGCGTCGGCGTCGGCGTCGGCGTCGGCGTCGGCTGGGGAGATCACATAACGGGCCACGACGTCGCGGACGGCGTCCGGCGACCACGCGGCGGACTCCAGCGCGGCGACCAGCGAGCGGGCCGTCTCCTCGAACGCGTCCACCTGTGCCCGGGACGCGTCGAGGTCGCCCTCGGTGTGCCCGAGCGCCGTGCGCAGCCCCGGAACGGCGCCTGCGCTGCCCGCCCACATCTGGTTCGCGCGCAGGATCGCGGTCACCAGGTTCGTCTGCGCCTCCCCCGCCGGCGCCACCCCGAGGATGTGCAGACCGTCGCGGATCTGGGTGTCCTTCACCTCGCACAGATAGCCGTCGACGTGCAGCAGGAAGTCGTCGAAGTCGTCGTCGCTGGGCCGGTCGGCCTGGCCGAGGTCGTGGTGCAGCTGGGCGGACTGGATCAACGTCCAGATCTGGGCGCGCACCGCCGGCAGCTTCGCCGGGTCGAGGGCGGCCAGCGTCGCGTACTCGTCCAGGAGCTGTTCCAGCCGGGCCATGTCGCCGTAGGAGTCGGCCCGCGCCATCGGCGGCACCAGATGGTCGACGATCACCGCGTGCGCGCGGCGCTTGGCCTGGGTGCCCTCCCCCGGGTCGTTGACCAGGAACGGGTAGACGAACGGCAGGTCGCCGAGGACGGCGTCCGGCGCGCAGCCGGCCGACAGGCCGAGCCCCTTGCCGGGCAGCCACTCCAGCGTTCCGTGCTTGCCGAGGTGGATGACGGCGTCGGCGCCGAAGACCTCATCCAGCCAGCGGTAGGCCGCCAGGTAGTGATGGGACGGCGGCAGATCGGGGTCGTGGTAGATCGCCACCGGGTTCTCCCCGAACCCCCGAGGCGGCTGGATCATCACGACGATGTTGCCGAACCGCAGCGCGGCCAGCACGATCGCCGGCTCCGCCGCCGGCGTCCCCGACCGCGCCCCCGCACCGTTCGCGGCGCTGTTCGCCGCGCTGTTCGCCGCGCCGGTCCCGACCAGCGGGCTGCCGTCGTCGACGTAGAGCGAGCCGGGCGGCGGGCCCCAGTGCCGGGACATCGCCGCGCGCAGCGACTCGGGCAGGCGGGCGAACCAGCGCTCGTAGGCCGATGCGGGCACCCGCGCGGGCGCGGCGGCGAGCTGTTCGGCGGTCAGCCATTCGACGTCGTGGCCGCCGGCGGCGATCAGCGCGTGGATCAGCGTGTCCCCGACCGAGGCGTCCGGCCTGGTGATCTCGTCGGTGGCGGCGCGGCGCAACTCCTCCCCCGGGTAGCCGTCACCGAGGTCGTAGCCGGCGACGCGCAGCGCGTCGAGCAGCAGCACCGCCGAGGCGGGGGTGTCCAGGCCGACGGCGTTGCCCACCCGCGAGTGCTTCGTCGGATACGAGGAGAGCACGATAGCGATCTTCTTCTCGGCGGGCGGGGTGTGCCGCAGCGCGGCCAGCCGCGCGGCGATCCCGGCGACCCGGGCGGTGCGCTCCGGATCCGCCGCGTACACCGGGACACCGCCCGGCCCCTCCTCCTTGAACGAGAACGGCACGGTGATGATCCGGCCGTCGAACTCGGGGATGGCGACCTGCATGGCGGCGTCCATCGGCGACAGGCCGGCGTCGCTGCCGTCCCAGACCGCCCGGGAGGACGTCAGGCACAGCCCCTGCACGACCGGGACGTCCAGCGCGGCGAGCGCACCGACGTCCCACGCCTCCTCGTCACCGCCGGCGGAGGCGTCCGCGGGGCGGGTGCCGCCGGCGGCGAGCACCGTCACGACCAGGGAGTCCACCCCGACGAGATCGCGCAGCACCCCCCCGGCGGCCGCGCCGCGCAGCGTGGAGCAGAACACCGGACGCGCGTTCGCACCCGCGCCCTCGAGCGCGTCACACAGGGCGTCGACGAACGCCGTGTTGCCGGAGGTCGCGTGCGCCCGGTAGAAGACGACACCGACGGTGGGCCGGTCGGCCTTGACCGCCCACTCGCCGTGCCTGCCGTGCTCGGGCAGCACGACCGGCGCGGCGAAACCGAGGCCGGTGAGCAGCAGTGTGTCGGAGAGGAAGCGGTAGAGCTCGGCGAGGTTGGCGACACCGCCCTCGACCAGGTAGGCGAGCGCCTCGGTGGCGACACCGGCCGGCACCGTCCCGCGGGCCATCAGCGCGGCGTCCGGGGTCGCCTCGCCGCCGAGGGCGACGACCGGCAGCCCACTGGCCACGACGGCGGCCAGGCCGTCGGGCCAGGCCCGCTCCCCGCCGAGGAGACGCAGGACGACCACCTCGGCACCGGCGAGGAACGCGGGTACCGCCTCGGCTTCGAGCCGTGCCGGGTTCGCGACCCGCCAGGGCGCTGGGCAGGCACGCGCGGCGAGGAGCTCGGTGTCCGCCGTCGAGATCAGAGCGATCACCGGATCCACCTGCTCGGCAGGGCTCAGCTGCTCGGCAGGGCTCGGCTGGTCTGCCGGGCTCGGCTGCTCCGTCGACATTCAGGGTGCTCCCGGGGGGACGAAGGGAAGACCGGCCGGTGCGCCGCGCTCCAGCAGTGTGCGCACCGCCCGCAGGTCAAGATGGTCGGCGACGAGGTCGCCCAGGGCATCGAGGCGGCGGGCCCGGACATCGGCGAAACAGGTCTCGGCCGGGCGGAACGACCGGCCGGCAGCCGCCGCCACACCGGCCAGGTAGGCCCGCCGGAACTGGTCGTTCTCCAGCAGCCCGTGCCAGCTCGTCCCATGGACGCCGCCGACCCGCGCGCCGTCGACGGCGAACCGCTCCACCGCGGTGAGACGGGAGCCCGTCCCGCCGGGTCGCAGCGACTCGTCGAGCACCGGTCGGCCGTGCCGGATCTCGTAGCCCGTGACGGGATGGCCGTCCGCGCTGACCCCCGACCGCTGCCCGAGCACCTTGTCCGGCGCGAAGCGGGTGATCAGTGGCAGCAGACCCAGGCCGGGCACCTCCCCCGCCCGGGACTCGACGTCGTCGTCGATGCGCACCCCGAGCATCTGGTAGCCGCCGCAGATCCCCAGCACGGGCAGACCCGCGGCGGCCCGGGCCACGATCGCGTCGGCGAGCCCGCGCCGCCGCAGCCAGGCCAGGTCGGAGACGGTCGCCCGGGTCCCCGGCAGCACCACCAGGTCGGCGTCGGCGATGTCGTCCACGCTGGTCGCGAGCCGCACCGACACCCCCGGCTCGGCGCGCAGGGCGTCCAGGTCGGTGATGTTCGACAGGCGCGGGAAGCGGATGACAGCGACCCGCAGCCGGTCCGGGCCGGTGTCCGCGCCGCCACCCGCGCCCGGCCCGGCCGACCCGTCGGCGGGGCCCAGGTCCGGATCCGGATGTGAGCGCAGGTCCAGCGAGTCCTCGACGTCGAGCCACAGGCCCGCCAGCCAGGGCAGGACGCCGAGGACGGGACGTCCGGTGAGTCCTTCGATCTGGCGCAGCCCGGGCTCGAGCAGCCGGGCGTCCCCACGGAAACGGTTGATCACCCAGCCGGCGACAAGGGCCTGGTCGGCCCGGTCGAGCAGGGCGAGTGTCCCGAACAGGGAGGCGAACACACCCCCACGGTCGATGTCGCCGACGACCAGCACCGGCAGGCCCGCCGCGCGCGCCAAGCCCATGTTGGCGATGTCGGTCGCCCGCAGGTTGATCTCCGTCGGCGACCCCGCCCCCTCGCAGATCACCGCGTCGAACCGGCCGCGCAGGTCGGCGAGGCAGTCCAGGACGATGCCGAGCAGACGCTCCTTGTACGGCCGGTACCCCAGCGCGTCGACCTCGGCGAGGGGACGTCCGAGCACCACCAGCTGGCTGTGGCGGTCGGAGCCGGGCTTGAGCAGCACGGGGTTCATCGCGGCCTCGGGCGCGACCCCGGCGGCCGCGGCCTGCATCGCCTGCGCCCGGCCGATCTCCGCGCCGTCGGCGGTCACCACCGAGTTCAGCGCCATGTTCTGGGCCTTGAACGGGGCGACCCGCACGCCCTCGCGGGCCAGCCACCGGCACAGCCCGGCGGTGAGGATGCTCTTGCCTGCGTCCGAGGCGGTCCCGGCGACCAGCAACGCCCCACCGACCGCCCCACGGCCGGCGCCACCGCCGGCGCCGCCGCCCGTGGCCGCGATGCGGCCGGTCACCGTGCTCTGCCCGCGGCGGGTCGGACCGCCGCCAGCCCGGCGGCGAGCCCGGCGCTCAGCCCGACGGCGGCCACCGTGACGGCGGCCGACAGGCGTGCTGCGACCTGCAGGTCCCGGGCACCCGGCCGGCGCCCCGACCCCAGCTCGGGGCGGTGCTCGACGCCGTGGGCGTACCGCAGCTCACCGCCGAGCCGCAGCCCGGCCGCTCCGGCGAACGCCGCCTCCGCCATGCCCGCGTTCGGGCTGGGGTGGCGGCGGCCGTCGCGACGCAGCGTCCGCAACGCCCGCGCCGGCGAGCCGCCGACCACCGGCGCGCAGGCACAGGTCAGCAGCGCGCAGACCCGGGCAGGCAGCAGGTTGGCCAGGTCGTCGGCGCGGGCCGCTGCCCAGCCGAAACGGCGGTAACGCGCGTTGCGGTAGCCGACCATCGCGTCGAGGGTGTTCACCGCACGGTAGGCGACGAGGCCGGGCAGACCGCCGACCGCGCCCCACAGCAGCGGGGCGACAACGGCGTCCGAAGTGTTCTCCGCCAGTGACTCGACGCCCGCCCGGGACAGCCCGCCGGTGTCGAGGACCGACGGGTCCCGGCCGCACAGCGAGGGCAGCCGGCGGCGCGCGGCAGCAAGATCCGACCGGGCCAGCTCACCGCCGAGCGCCCGGCCCTCCCGGCGCAGCGACGCGCCACCCAGCACCGACCACGTCACCACCGCGGTCAGCGCCGTCGCGGCCAGCCCGGCCCCGCGCCTCGCCCGGTGCTCGCCGCGGGAACCGGCCGGTGCGCGCGCCAGCCCGCGTTCCACCCGCCCGGCGACCACCGCCGGACCACCGACCAGGACCGCCGTGTACGCCACGCCGGCGAGCCGGCTGTCGCGGTAGGCGGCCCGCTCGAGGCGGGCCGCGACCCGCCCGAACCCCGCGACCGGATGGCCCCGGGCCGGATCGGCGAACAGCGTGTCGAGGACGACTCCGAGCAGCAGCCCGTACGCCCGTGCGCGGCCGCTCGCCCTCACCCCGCGGACGGGCTCGGTGACGCCGCCACCGCCGGGGTGCGCCGTGCGGGCGCCGGGTTGAGCACCCGGTCGGCGAGCGGCCCGAAGCCAAGCCCCAGCACCGCCCACACAAGAGTCTGCGTGCCCAGCGAGGACAGCCGGAAGCGCCACAGCAGCTCCGGCGGGAAGGAGTCCGGCACCTCGTTGACGACGGGGAGGAGGACCGCGGCCACCACGACGAGGACGGTGAACACCCCGGTCGCCGCCAGTGCCGCGTTCCAGGCACCGACCCGGGCGGCCACCGCGCGGCCGGCCTGCGCGGCGAGCAGGGCCGCGATGACGGCGACGAGCACCATGACCACGTAGAGGCCGGTGCGCCGGTCGATCGTGTCCGGATTCCCGACCGCCGGCGGGTTCGCCGGGTACTTCAGGAACGGGATGACCGCCACCACCACGAAACCGACAGCCGCGACCACCGCCGAGGTGGACCGCATCCCCGACGTGCCGACACGGCCGTAGGCGACGGCGCACGCGATCGCGAACAGGCCTCCCATCGCGACGCCGTAAAGGCCCGTCGCGACCGCCAGCCCGATGCCCTTCTGCGTCCCCCGGGATACCTCCTCGGGCTCGACGGGCTCACCGGGGACCGGCGGCGGCGCCGCGGCCTCCTCGATGGCGATCGCCGCGTCCACCTGAGGTTCGCCGGTGACCGAGGCGAACCCGAAGCCGACCAGACCCGCGACCAGACCCGCGAGCATGCCAAACACAAGAAGTCTGCGCATCATGAAAGAACGGCCTCCGCCGCCTGCCGGTGAACGATCCGCCGGAAAATCAGTGGATCAGTGGCAGGGGAAACCCAGCAGGTGCCGGCCGTCGTGCACGAACTCGTGGATCCAGGTGCCGCCCACCATGGAGAAAGCGCCCTCTTCCGAGCCGATGAAATAGATCGCCAGAAGCATCAACGCGCCCATGAGCACCGCCCAGGGGGCGATCTCACGCAGCGGAAGCTTCACCGGGCTGGCGGCACCGCCGACCAGCGGAGCAGGAACGGCGGACGGAGCGGCAGAATCGGCCATGCGAGGGTCCTCCCAGGGATCACGCGTCCAGCTGGTTCACTCGCGACGAAACGGGTCTGGCTTCCCGGCGAACCCTTGTGGTTCCCCTGGACACAGTGGCGCGGCCGCGCCGGAATCCCACCGGCTTCCTGTCAACATCACGACTAACGGGAGTCAGGCTACGAGGTGACCCAACTCATCGTCAACAGCGAGTTCCACCCATCACACCGGCACCCCGCTCACACCGACATCGAGTAGGCCACCACACCGCGGCGCACGGCGTCCATCGCCGCCCGCGCCACCCGGCCGACCTCGACAAGCCCCGCGCCACCCGCCGAGCCGCCGGCTCCCCGGTCGGCAGGCCCCTCGGCCCTCTCACCGCCGGGTCCTCCGCCCACCTCGCCTCCAGCCACGCCCTCCGCCTCGCCGCGCGCCCGGGCGCCGGCGGAGGCGACCGCGAAGGCCGGCGCGATCTGGGCTATCTGGTCGAGGAGATCGATGAGCTGACGCATCCAGCGGACGAAGTCGCCGGCCGTCAGGTCGGCGCCGGCCTCGGTGAGGACCCGCTCCAGCCCACGACCGGACGCCCAGCCGAAGGCCGCCGGCACGAACCCCAGGTCAGGCGCGCGCAGGAAACCGAGCCGGTGCTCGTCCTCCACCTCACCGAGACGGGTGTACACACCGGCCATGTCCGCGAGCGCGTCGCGCAGCGCCGGCCCGCCGGGAACGGCGGGCGGCGCCACGTCGTCGCCGCGCGGCTCGAACAGCAGCGTCGAGACGGCCGCCGCCAGCTCAGGCGGAGTCAGGCCCACCCAGACCCCGGTCCGCAGGCACTCGGCGACCTGGAGGTCCTGCTCGGTGTAGATCCGTGCCAGCATCGCGCCGGCCGGGGTCACCGCGTCGCCGTCCGCGCTGAGATAACGCAGCTCGGCGAGGGTGTCGCGAACGCGGTCAAACGTGCGAGCGACGGTGTTCGTCCGCCCCTCGACCTTGCGTTCCAGCCCGGCGGTCTCCCGGCGCAGCCGGTCGATCCGCTCGGCGGAGCGCAGGTGCTCCTCCCGCCGCGGGCAGTCGTGGACGGGGTGGGCCCGCAGCGCGCGGCGCAACCGGGCCAGCTCGGCGTCGTCCGCCGCGAGGGAGCGCATCCGCTCCCGACGGCCCGGCTCGTCCGGCACCCGGGTGTTGCGCAGCGACGAGGCCAGGTCACGCCGCGCCTGGGGCGACCTGGGGTTGAACGACTTCGGAATCCGCACCCGGGCGAGCGGCTCCACCGCCACCGGGAAGTCAATCATGGACAGCCGACGCACCTGCCGGTCGACGGTGAGCACCACCGGCCGCGGGCCCTCCGGCGAACCCGGATCGACACCGGCGTCCAGGACCACGACGAGGCCACCGCGGCGGCCGGCCGGCACCCGCACCACGTCGCCGCTGCGCAGCTTCGCCAGCGCCTCCGCCACCTCGGACTGGCGGCGCACCGTCCCCGCGCGGGACAGGTTGTTCTCCCGCTCCCGGATCTGCCGCCGCAGATCGTCGTACTCGAGGACAGCACCCCGGTCGCAGTCGAGCGCCGCCGCCAGCTCATCGATGGCGGTCTGGTTGCGGCGAACCGCCCGGGCGATGCCGACCACGGCCTTGTCCGCCTGGAACTGCGCGAACGACGATTCCAGGACGACCCGCGCACGGTCCGCGCCGAGGCGCCCGACCAGGTTGACCGCCATGTTGTAGGACGGCCGGAACGACGACCGCAGCGGATACGTACGGGTCGAGGCGAGACCGGCCAGCGCCAGCGGGTCCAGCCCCGGCTGCCACAGCACGACCGCGTGCCCCTCGACGTCGATGCTCCGACGGCCTGCCCGCCCGGTCAGCTGGGTGTACTCGCCGGGCGTGATGTTGGCGCGGGTCTGGCCGTTGAACTTCGTCAGGCGTTCCAGCACGACGGTGCGGGCGGGCATGTTGATGCCCAGCGCGAGCGTCTCGGTGGCGAACACCGCCCGAACCAGACCCCGGACGAACAGTTCCTCCACCACCTCCTTGAAGGTGGGGAGCATGCCGGCGTGGTGCGAGGCGATGCCGCGTTCCAGCCCGTCCAGCCACTGCCAGTAGCCGAGGATCTCCAGGTCGGCCTGCGGGATCCCGGCCGTCCGGGCCCGCACGTGCGCGTTGATCTCCCGACGCTCGTCGGACGTCGTCAGCCGCAGGCCCGCCTGGACACACGACGTCACCGCGGCGTCGCACCCGACCCGGCTGAAGATGAACACGATCGCGGGCAGCAGCCCGGCCCGGTCCAGCCTGACGATCACGTCCGGGCGGCTCGGCGGCCCGTAACGCCGTCGCCCACCGCCACCGCCGGGCCGTGCCCCCGGCCGCGACGACGACCGGGGGCCGCGCCCGCGGTCGTACACCGACTGGGACTCCTCCCGGGCCAGCCGCAGCAGATCGGGATTGACCGTGCGGCCGCCGGCAGCCTCCCCGTCGCCGCCCCGCCCCGTCGCCCCACCACCACCGGCGCCACCACCACCGGCGCCACTGCTGCCGGCACCACTGCCGCCGGCACCGTTCCGAGCACCCACCCGGCGACTGCCGTCCGCCCCGGGCCCGGCGCCGGCACCCCACCGGGCAGCGGGCCCGGCACCAGAGCCACCGCCCGCGCCCCGGCCGGGAAACGCGTCGGTGGACGCGGGCCCGCCTGGGCGCACACCCCTGCCGCCACGCGGGCCGGCGCGGTCCGGCTCGAGGACCAGCCCCGACGGCCCGAGCCCCCCGGTGCTGTCGACGAACAGGTCGTGCAGGGTGCGGTCAGCCAGGACGTGCTGGTAGAGCGGCACCGGGCGATGCTCGCTCACGATCACCCGGGTGTGGCCGCGCACGGTGACCAGCCACTCGGCGAACTCCTCGGCGTTGCTGACCGTCGCGGACAGCGAGACCAGCCGGACGTGGTTCGGGAGATGAATGATCACCTCCTCCCAGACGGCGCCGCGCTGGCGGTCCGCGAGGTAGTGGACCTCGTCCATGACGACATAGCCGAGATCGGCGAGCCGGCTGCTGTCAGCCGCCTCGGAGTACAGCATGTTGCGCAGGACCTCGGTGGTCATGACCACCACCGGTGCGTCCCCGTTGCGTGAGGTGTCGCCGGTCAGCAGACCGATCGAGGCGGCCCCGTAGCGGGCGACGAGGTCCGCGTACTTCTGGTTCGACAGCGCCTTGATCGGCGTGGTGTAGAAGCAGCGGGTGCCGGTCGCCAGCGCCAGATGCGCCGCGAACTCACCGACAATCGTCTTGCCGGCACCGGTCGGGGCCGCCACCAGCACACCTTCGCCACGGGCGAGGGCCTCGACGGCCTCGGACTGAAAAGGATCAAGCCCGAACGGATACCGGGCCACGAACTCCTCGACGGCGCCGGGCGCGGACGACACGTCACTCACCCTACGCTGCCCTGGCGCGGCGCAAAGGGCGGGTATCCGGCGGGGTCAGGTGATGTCGCCGTGCGTGCTGTCGGACGACGCCGACCCAGCCGTGCCGGCGCCCGCGGCGCTGCCGTGCGCGGCCCCCGAACCGGCCCTCGCGGGCTCGGCCGTCACCCGCGGCGCCGGCGGTACCTGGTCGGTACCGGTGTCGTCGAGATCGAGCGGGGAGGCCTCGTCGTCCGCGAGGTCGGCGTAGGGCGAGGTGTCGCCCCGTCTGGCCTTCCGTCGGTCGTTGACCCAGCCGATGACCAGCGCCACCTCGTAGAGCACGATCATGGGCAGGCCGAGGGCGAGCATGGTGAACGGATCCTGGCTCGGGGTGACGACCGCGGCGAAGACGAACACGAGGAAGATCTCGGCCCGCCGCCAGGACCGCAGCTTGGCGGTCGTGACGAGGCCGGCCAGGTTCAGCATCGTGACCAGCAGCGGGATCTCGAACGACAGCCCGAAGACCAGCAGCATCGCGATGACGTAGCTCAGGTACTTGCTTCCGTCGAGAACGCTGACGAGACCGTCACCGCCGAAACCGAGCAGCAGGTTCAGGCCGGTCTCGAGCGTGAGGTAGGAGAAGAGGCCACCGACGGCGAACAGCACCAGCGAGGCGCAGACGAAACTCAGCGACCAGCGGCGCTCGTGCCGGTGCAGGCCCGGCGTGACGAAGGACCAGAGCTGGTAGAGCCAGATAGGCGCCGAGAACACCGCACCCGCCAGCATGGAGATCTTCAGCCGGATCGTGAAGGCGTCCAGGATGCCGAAGAAGTAGAGCGTGCAGGAACCGTCACCGTCGAGGTCACCACGTTTGTCCGCGGGCAGCGCGCAGTAGGGCTCGATGAGCCACTGGAAGATGTCCGGCTCGACGATGAAACAGACGATCGATGCGACCGCGAAGGCGATGAGTGCCTTGGCCAGCCGGTTGCGCAGTTCACGCAGGTGCTCGGTGAGGGGCATCCTGCTGTCCTCGACCGTGCGGGCACGCCGATCGTGTACCGACGAGGCAAGCCTGCTCGGCGTTGGCAACCGTGGCACGGGGTGCGGCTCCTGCTCGATGAGGACGATGGATGCGGACGGCATGCGGACACGGCCGCAGCCAGGTGGGCACCGGCGCGAGAGACCCACAGCTACTACACACCGGGCCACGGGCGGAACCCGCGGACCGGCCCCGGACGGGCGGACCCCGTACGGGCCTGGTCGGTCGACCCAGACCACTGCCAACGCTGATCAGCCAACGCTGATCGGCGCGCGGCCGGTGCGGGGAACCCGCCACCGGCGTGCGCGGCGATCAGCGCGGCGAGTCAGCCCGAGCAGATGGCCTGGAGCGCCCCGGCACGGTCAGCGGCGCTCGGCGTCCACCGGCGCGGAGCCGTTGACCGAGGTGCCCGGCGCGGCGGCGGGACGGCCCTCGATCGGCAGCGGTGCGACCGGTGCGGCGGCGGGAGCCGTCGGGGCCGCGGCGGCCGGAGCAGCGCTGGAGGTGGCGTCGTCGTCGCGCAGACCCTTGGTCTCGGCCTTGAAGATGCGCAGGGACCGACCGAAGGAACGGGCCGCGTCCGGCAGCTTCTTCGAGCCGAAGAGCACCAGAATTACCAACGCGATGATAATGATCTCGGTCGTACCCAGGTTAGGCATGGCAGGCGTCCTCCAGTTACCGGTCCGTTCGGGAGACCGTGCGGCTCGATGCTACGTCGGCCAGCCTAGGAGGGTATAGACAGTAGCCGGGTATCCCACAGGTGACGTGTTCGCGAACGGGCCGGGGATGGCCCGTGTCACCAGTGCTTCTATGCCCCGCCCCTGCCGGCAGCGCTGCTGCTCGGGACACATTCCGGGCACGGTTTGAAGCCCTCGGCGCTCCTCCTGCCGGGGCTGGGAAGCGACTGCAGCGCCAGGCCCGGCACAGCGTGGGTGCCGGCACCGCAGAGCCGGGCCGGCCTGGGCCGGGCCGCGGCACGGCTGATGGCGGTGTGCGGCGGGCCGGGCGACACGCCGCGACCCGGACCCGGTCACCTGGTCTGGCTGGCGAACCGGGTGGCCACCTCCGCGGACTCGATGCGCCCCGCCAGCTCCCCGGACTTCGTGGCGAGATCGGCTGCCCGCTCCTTCAGCTCGAGCGCGGCCGTCTTCGTCGCCCGGACCTGCCCCCACAGCCGCAGCGCGCACAGCACCAGCACACCGAGCGAACCGACGATCAGGACGAGGTGAACGAGCAGCAGGGGCACACCGGTCACCTTACGAGCTCTCGGGATAACCGGCGAGCGCGCGGGCCGCCAGATCGTGGACACTCGCGGCCACCGAGGCCGGCTCCACCCTGCGCACCAGCTGCCCCAGGCCCAGGACCAGGCGGTTCAGCCACGCGAGGTCGGCTACCCGGAGGAGTACGGAGACCCCTCCGTCGGGCAGCTCCCGCACATCCGACACCGGGTAGTAGTCGACGACCCAGCGGGCCAGCGGGTCCAGGTCGAGGCGGACGGGAATGTCGTCCGGCCCCGGCTGGTAGATCCCCTCGGCGGTGTCACGGGGGGTGGCGTCCGGTGGCGGCTGCGCGGCGACGTCCAGCACCGTCACACCGTCCCGGCCGTCGATCCGATCGAGGCGGAAGAGCCGCACCGCCGCGGCCCGGTGGCACCAGCCCTCCAGGTACCAGTAGCCGCCACGGACCAGCACCCGCATCGGGTCGACGTCCCGCTCGGTCATCTCGTCCCGGGCCCACACCAGGTAGCGCAACCGCACCCGCCGCCGCTCCCGGATGGCGCCCTGCAGCACGGCCAGCACCTCGTCGTGAGCGTCGAGGGCGACCCGCACGTGCCGCGCCGACTCGTGGCCGACGGCGTCCTCGACCTTGCGCAGCGCGCGGTCCAGCGCCTCCCGACCGGACAGGCCCTGGATGTCGGTCAGCGCGCGGGCGGCGACGAGCAGCGCCATGGCCTCGTCCGCGGTCAGCCGCAGCGGGCGGTCGAGGGTCTGCGGGTCGACGACGGTGACCTGGTCACCGGAGTAGCTCACGTCGATCAGGTCGCCGGGCGCACCTCCCGGCAGCCCGCAGACGAACAGCAGGTCGAGGTCGGCGCGCAGCTGCCGGACGGTGAGGCCGAACTCGGCGGCGGCGGCCCCGAGGGACACCCCCGGGTGCGCCCGCAGCCACGGGACCAGCGCCAGCAGCCGGCTGAGACGGTCCGCCGACCCGCTCATCGCGGCCCGGACCCGGCCAGCGCGCCGCTCTGCCCCGCCGGCACCGGCGGGCCCGACCTGACGGTGGCCCCGGGTGCCGTCGCGGCGACAGTGGCCCGCAGCCTGCGGACGACCTCCCGGCGCAGGTCGGACGGCTCCAGCACGGTCACGTCGGGGCCATAGCCGACAACCCAGCGAGCGAAACGCTCGAGATCGGAGAACTCGACCTCGAGCAGATCGCCGTCACCGGACCGGCCGCGAGCGGTGGCGGACGCCGTGGTGGCGGACGCCGTGGTGGCGGGAACGGCCGACCCGAACCGGCCGGGGTCGGCTACCGACCGGGCCCGCCGCCGCAGCGCGTGCCCGCAGCCGCGCCGCACCCAGAGCACCGCCGTCACACGGGCCTCGGCAGGCTCCGTGGCGGAGATCATCGCCCGCAGGTCGACATCCGGCGGGACGGTGAAGGCCCCGGCGGGGCCGACCTCCCGTACCGGACCCGTCACCCGGGACAGCCGGAACACCCGCGGTGCCTCCCGGCGCAGGTCATGGCCCACCAGGTACCAGCGCCCACGCCACGACAGCACACCCCAGGGCTGCACGTGCCGTTCGGTGTCCTCGGTCTGCCCGGGGCGGCGGTACGGGAAGCAGACCTCGCGGCCCGCCTGCACCGCGGCGAGCGCGGCCTCGAACGCCGGCTCGGTCGCGTCGACACGGGGCTCGAACCCGTCGAAGCCCTCCGTACCGGAGGAGACCACAAGGGGATCCGGCCCGCCGAGCGCCACCGGGCGCACCGGCGCGCCGGCGGCGGCGAGCTTGCGCAGCGCGCTCGCCGCCGGCGCGGCCAGGGTCTCGGTGGACCACAGCGAGGCTGCCAGTGCCAGCACCGCGAACTCGTCCGGATCAAGCGCGATCTCTCCGAGGGCGTAGTCGCCCCGGGGGATCCGGTAGCCCTGCTCGTCACTGAACGCGGAATCCGACCCGACCTCGACCGGGATGCCGAGTTCACGCAGGTACTGCTTGTCCCGTTCGAACATCCGGCGGAAGGCCTCCTGGGAGTCCTCGGACTCCCCCGGCTCGTAGCCTTCCACCATCTCCCCGATCTGGGACACGGTGAGGAAGCGCGATGTGGCCATGAGGCACATCGTCAGGTTGAGCAGACGCTCCAGCCGTCGGCGGGACACATCGGATCAGGCTAGCCGCACTCGCCGTGAACGCGGTAACCGGCCCCGCCTGCCGCGATGCCAGAAAGCAGGCACTCAGAGCGATCCGGCAGGGGATTCCGCACCCCCCGCGGCGCCGTCACCGCCGCCCGCCTCGCCGCCACTCTGGCCGTCGTCACTCTGGCCGTCGTCACTCTGGCCGTCGTCACTCTGGCCGCCGCCGACTTCGAGCAGGTCGACGACGAACACCAGCGAGTCGTCGGCGAGGATCAGCGGCGGCTGCCCGCCCTCTGGGCCGTAACCCAGCTCCGGCGGGATCACGATCAGCCGGCGCCCGCCCTCCTTCATCCCGCTGATGCCCTGGCCGAAGCCGGGGATGGTGTTCAGGAGGGGGAACGAGTCGGGTGCGCCCCGGTCCCAGCTGGCGTCGAACTGCTCGCCGGACTTCCAGATCGTGCCGACGTACTGGATGGTCACGGTGCTGGTGTCGCTCGCCTCGGCCCCGTCGCCGGTCACCAGATCCTGGGTGACCAGCGTCGGCGGCGCGAGGCCGTTGCCCGCCGCGGCGATCGGCTTGCGGGTGAGATCAGTGGCGTTCTGCACCGCCGGCGGAGTGCCGACCTGCGAGGCCTGGGCCGCCGCGCTGGGCACGGGCGCGGCGGCGGTGCCGTCGGGGGCGACCGACGAGGAGCAGGCGGCAAGCGGCACCAGGAGTACGGCGGGCAGAACCAGGCCGACCAGCCGGCGACGATGACGGGCGGTGACACCATGGGAGATACAGGTCACGGAAACTGAGATCCTCTGGTTGCGCGCGACGCCGTCACGACGGCCGGCGCGGCCGCGACGCCGGCGTCACGCTCTCGACGAGCCAGTGCAGACCGACTGTAGAGGACCACATAGCGGGCATCGCCCGGGACACCGCCGCACTCCCCGAACACCCCACACCGCCCCGGACACCCCACACCGCCCCGGCGACATGACGCACCGTCCGTTCGCCGGACACGGGCGTCCCGTCCCGCGCTCCTGCGAACGGGCCGCTACATGCTCGCGATCAGCTTGTCGACACGGTCGTCGACCGAGCGGAACGGGTCCTTGCACAGAACGGTGCGCTGCGCCTGGTCGTTGAGCTTCAGGTGGACCCAGTCCACGGTGAAGTCTCGCCGCTTCTCCTGCGCCCGCTTGATGAACTCCCCACGCAGCCGCGCCCGGGTGGTCTGCGGCGGCAGTGACTTGGCCTCGAAGATGTCGAGGTCGCGCGACACCCGCTCGACCAGACCGGCGCGTTCCATCCGGTAGTACAGGCCACGGTCGCGGTGGATGTCGTGGTACTTCAGGTCGAGCTCGGCCACCCGCGGCGACGCCAGCGACAGCCCGTGGCGATGCCGGAACCGGTCGATCAGCACGTACTTGGTGACCCAGTCGATCTCCCGCGCGACCAGTTCCAGATCCTCGGTCTCGATCGCCAGCAGTGTGCGGCCCCACAGGTCGAGGACCCGCTTCGCCACCGCGTCCCCGCCGCGCCGATCCACGAACTCGACGGCCTTCGTGTAGTACTCGCGCTGGATGTCCAGCGCGCTCACCTCCCGGCCGTTCGCGAGCTTGATGCGACGCTGGCAGGTCATGTCGTGGGAGACCTCGCGGATGGCCCGGATCGGGTTCTCCAGCGACATGTCCCGCAGCACCACACCAGCTTCGATCATGCGCAGCACGAGGTCGGTCGAGCCCAGCTTGAGCAGCATCGTCGTCTCGCTCATGTTCGAGTCACCGACGATGACGTGCAGACGCCGGAAACGCTCGGCGTCGGCGTGCGGCTCGTCCCGCGTGTTGATGATCGGCCGCGACCGGGTCGTCGCCGACGACACCGACTCCCAGATGTGCTCGGCACGCTGGGAGATGCAGTAGACCGCTCCGCGCGGGGTCTGCAGCACCTTCCCCGCGCCGCACAGGATCTGGCGGCTGACCAGGAACGGCACCAGCACGTCCGCCAGCCGGCTGAACTCGCCGTGCCGGCCCACGAGGTAGTTCTCGTGGCAGCCGTAGCTGTTCCCGGCCGAGTCCGTGTTGTTCTTGAACAGGTGGATGTCGCCCGCGATGCCCTCTTCCCGAAGCCTGCGCTCGGCCTCGACGAGCAGACCCTCAAGGATGCGCTCGCCCGCCTTGTCGTGCGTCACCAGGTCGGGAACCGAATCGCACTCCGGCGTCGCGTACTCCGGATGGCTCCCGACGTCCAGGTAGAGGCGCGCGCCGTTCTTCAGGAAGACGTTGCTGCTACGCCCCCAGGACACGACACGCCGAAACAGGTACCGAGCCACCTCGTCCGGTGACAGCCGCCGCTGCCCCCGGAACACGCAGGTGACGCCGTACTCGTTTTCCAGGCCGAAAATGCGGCGATCCACGAGACCGACCCTATGCTCGGAAGCCCTCCTCGCGTGGCGAGACGCCAGGGCTGATCTCGAGTCCACCCTCTCGGGGGCGTGCGATCCGCCCGCTATGGGGCGGCACCCCCGTCTCCGCGACACCGGAATCACCCACGGCCGCGGCCTGCTGAGCGGGTACGGCCACGGCCACCGGGCGGCTGCGACCCCGACCGGTGATCAGCAACGCGATCCCGGCGACCGCCCAGATCGCCAGCACCGCGGCAGCACGGCCACCACCGGCCCCGTCGAAGTACAGGGTGGACCGCGTCAGGGTCACCCCCGCCCCGGGCGGCAGCAGCTGGCCGAGGCCGCCCCACGGCGTCGGCAGCATCTCCGGCGCGGACGACGCCCCGGAGAACGCCGCACCCAGCACGGCGACGGCGACCGCGGCCACCAGGCCGCGCGCACCGGCCACGGCGCCCAGCCCCAGGACCGGCGCCGTCACCGCCGCGGTCACCACCGCGAGCACGACCATGCACCGCAGAGCGTTGTCGGGCAGCACGTCGAGCCCGCCGCTCAACGCCACCGTGCCGGCGACGCCGCCGGCGACCATGAAGCAGAACAGACCGACGAGGCGTTCCTGGATCGACCGCACCCGGCGCGCCAGCAGCACACCGGCTGCCGTGGCGATCAGCACCAGCGGCAGGTAACCCGCCGACACCCCGCCGCCCTGGCGGTCCGCCACCACGTTGGGGACGACGTCGACGACCGGGATGCGCACGTCGGGGTAGGTCATCGCCATCCCGCGGACCAGCGCCTCGGCGACGGCGGGGCTGGCCGCGGAGGCCAGCCGCAGGGACAGACCGTCGTCGGTGAAGACGAAGGCCGCGTAGGCCTCGCGGTCCTTCAGCGCACGGTCGGCCGCCGCGATGTCCGCGACGACGCCGATGTCCATCGCTCCGGGCGATATCCGCTCGACCTCGGCGGCGAAGGCTTTGGCCGGCTCCGCGGGGCCGGCGACGACGACCGGCAGCCCGCGGGGGCGCACCGAGGTGACCGTCGAGCCGTAGAGGCAGACGACCAGCCCGAGCAGGACCGCCATCCCGACGGCGATGACTCCCGCCTGACGGGCCGCGATCACCTGCCGCGGGATGCGCGATCCTGCGCCCGGCCCCGATCCCCCGCCCAGGCCCGACGACCCGTCCGGGGCCGGCAGGGGGCCCGCGGAGGGCCCACTCCCGACGGCGCCGGAGCCGTCTCTCCCCGCGCCGCCTCCGCCGCCATTCGTTCGCCGGCGTGGCCATCGCCCGCGCTCCGCCGTCAGCATCATCGGCCCTCCCCTACGACTGGCCCCCGATCACGATCCCCACCCGGTCGCCACGGAGTGTCGCCACCTGAAGACACATGGCGACCGCCACCCAGCGTCGCGCAGGTCGGGGCACCACCGCCGGCTGGGGACCCGACGGCGGCGTGTCCAGGTGAGACCACCCGTCCGCGCCTATCGCCCGCATCACCCCCGACGGCGTCGGCACCCGGGTGAACAGGACGGTGGACCGGGCCACCCGTCCCGCTGAAGCGGCCCGGACGTGCCAGGAAGGCGACGCCCGGGCATCGCCCGGACCGGCCCGGAGAGCCCGGTGACAGGTCGGCACGCGAACATTCGCCCGGATGGTGATGCGTTCCCCTGCGCGGGGGAAGGATGGCCGTCATGACAGCAGAGGCCAACGAGAAGCACTCCCGCCACCTGCGCACCGAGGTGTCGGCCAGGGACCGCACCCCGGCGACGGTGATCGCCCCCGCCGCCGACGACCCGCCCCGCGGCGGCGTCGTGGTCGTCCAGGACGCCCGCGGGATCACTCCCTACCTGCTCTCCGTCAGTGAGGCCCTGGCCGACGCGGGCTACCTCGCGATCGCCCCGCACCTGTACCACCGTGACGGCATCGCCGAAGTCGACCCGAGCGACTCCTGGGCCAGCGCCATCCCCCGGATGGGCACCCTGACCGGCCCGGGCATCCACGCCGATGTCGACGACAGCCTCGGCCACCTGGCCGACGCCGGCATCGGCCCGGGGCAGACCGCCGTCATCGGCTTCTGCATGGGCGGGACGGTCGCGCTGGTCACGGCCACCCGCCACCCGCTGGCCGCAGCAGTGTCGTTCTACGGCGGATCGGTCAGCTCCGCGACCTGGCCCGGGGTGCCCCCGCTCCTCGACGTCGCGCCTTCGCTGCGGAGCCCCTGGCTCGGACTGTACGGCGAGGAGGACACCATGATCTCGCTGGCGGACATCGACAGTCTGCGGGCCGCCGCCGCCCGTTCGGGCCAGCTGACCGAGCTCATCAGCTACCCCGGAGCCGGCCATGCCTTCCACAGCCACGACCGGCCCGCCATCTACCGCCAGGAAGCCGCCGACGACGCCTGGAAGCGCACCCTGGCCTTCCTGGACGAGCGCCTGCGCCCATCCTGACCGGCGGCGTACCCGCTGGCCGACCGGCACGCACGCTGAACGACCGGCACGCACGCTGAACGACCGGTGCCGGGGCTGACCCACCAGCGGCCGTCGCGACCAGGCGGCGACCGATCTGCGGGCCCGACCCGACCCGGCTGAGCCCGACCCGGCCCGACCCGGCCCGGCCCGGAAAACCGGTTGGCCGGGGCGGGGCGCGGCGGTAGCGTCCCGCCCCGTCGCACCGGATCAGCCCACGCCCACGGACCACCAGGTTCCGGCGGCGGCCCCCGCGG
Source organism: Parafrankia elaeagni (assembly GCF_000374165.1). Classification (GTDB taxonomy): domain Bacteria; phylum Actinomycetota; class Actinomycetes; order Frankiales; family Frankiaceae; genus Parafrankia; species Parafrankia elaeagni. The sequence continues at coordinate 92,551 of NZ_KB893705.1, read as the reverse complement.
CAGACGGAAACATCGACCAACGTCTGAGACGACAACCAGGAGAGGTGGCCATGGCCACGCGGACTGTGCCTGTTCCCGCTGACTCGTTCCGTCCCACCAGCAGGGCCTCCGCCTGACCTCACCGCCCCTTCACCCGCCCGCCGCCACCATCCCGGTACGGCCCCGCGGCGCTGGCTCCACGGGTGGAGAGGTCCCAGGAGGCCCCGAACCGAGGGTCTCCCAGTGTCTTCTCACCGCCCAGAACCGTCTTCTCCCCCAACGACATCGCCGTCCGCTGCACCGGCCCGCCCAGGCGCGCCGGAGATACCCGCGACGCTCGGCCATCACGGCTGGACCACTGCCGACGAGGCCGCCTTCGCGCCGCGGCGCCAGGCCGGGCTCTCGCCGGCCCGGGTGGTCCGACGTGACCGGGGCCGCTGCGAGCTGATCACCGAGCACGGCCCGCGCTTCGCCGAGATCGATCGGGCGATCCCGGCCGACCCGGTCAGCTCCCCCTGCACCGGCGACTGGGTCGCCGTGGGTTCGGCCACCCTCCTGGAAACGGCCCCAGCCCCGGGCGCGGCGGCGCCCGACGCCGTCACCCGCCCGGCCGAGCCGATGGTCATGGAGGTGCTCCCCCGACGCAGTGCACTCGTCCGATCCACCGCGTCACGCCGCTCCACGGGGCAGGTCCTCGCCGCGAACGTCGACCTCGTGCTGGTCGTTGCCGCACTCACCGAACCGCTACGGCCGGCCCGCCTGGAACGGCTGATCGCGCTGGCGTGGGAGAGCGGAGCCAGCCCGCTGATCGTCCTGACCAAGGCCGACCTCGCACCAGCGGGACACCCCACCGCCGGGCCGGATCCGTTCTGGCACACCGCGCTGGCGGCGCTCGCCCCGGGCGTCGGCGTCCGCACCGTCAGTACCCAGGACGGCCGCGGCCTGGACGAGCTGTGTGACGAGCTGGCCGGCCCGTCACCGGGCGGACGGACCGCCGTACTCGTCGGGCCGTCCGGGGTGGGCAAGTCCACCCTCGCCAACACCCTGGCCGGAGCCGACCGGCTCGCGGTCGGGGCCGTTCGCGGCAGCGACGGGAAGGGCAGGCACACCACCGTCCGGCGGGAACTCATCCCGCTGCCGTCCGGGGGTGTGCTGATCGACACGCCCGGCGTCCGCGGCATCGGGCTGTGGGGGTCCGGTGACGGGGTGGACACGGCGTTCACCGAGATCGTCGACCTCGCGGCGACCTGCCGGTTCACCGACTGCGAGCATCGCACCGAACCCGGGTGCGCCGTACTGGCCGCGGTCGAGAACGGCACGCTGCCCGAACGGCGGCTGGCAAGTTACCGGAAGCTGCAGCGGGAGAGCCACTGGATGCAGACCAGGGAGGACGCCCGGCTGGCCGCCGGCCAGCGGGCGCGATGGAAGCGCATCCACAAGGAGCAGCGACAGCTGTATGCCGACCGGGAGCGGCACGGCCGGCACCGGTAGGCGCCGGTAGGCACCCGTAGCGCCCTCCGCCTGGCCGGCAGGCCTGCGAGCAGCAGGCCCAGCAGCCAGGCGGAGAGGCCACAGAACGGCCCCGGCCACCACCTGCCAGGGTCAGGAGGCGGCGGGCGCCGTCTCCGTGAGCAGGCCGTCCAGCTGACTGCCGACGATCCGCTTGAACATCCGCCGGGTCCGCGTGCGGTCCAGCATGGCGACCTCGAGGTTCGCCGCGGTGAGGGTGCGCTCCCCGTTCTGCGACGAGCCGGGGGGCACCCCGGCGGTCAGCGCGTCGACCGCCACCCGCAGCGCGGCCGACAGCTGCTGGCCCTCCACGTGGTGCTCCCGCAGGGAGGTCATCACCTGCTCGGACTGCCCGCCGATGGCGATGAAGCCGCGCTCGTCGGCGATCGAGCCGTCGTAGGTCAGCCGGTAGATCTGGTCCTCGGCCACGGTGTCGCCGACCTCGGCCACGACGATCTCGACCTCGTACGGCTTGATGCTCTCGGTGAAGATCGCACCGAGCGTCTGCGCGTAGGCGTTGGCCAGCGCACGGCTCGTGACGTCCCTCCGGTCGTACATGTAGCCGCGAGTATCCATGATCCGGATCCCGGCGGTACGGAGGTTCTCGAACTCGTTGTACTTGCCGACCGCGGCGAACCCGACGCGGTCGTACATCTCACTGATCTTGTGCAGGGTCGTCGACGGGTTCTCGGCGACGAACAGGATGCCGTCGACGTAGGTGAGGACGACCACGCTCCGACCGCGCGCGATGCCCTTGCGCGCGTACTCGGACTTGTCCCGGACCTGCTGTTCGGGGCTTGCGTAGCCGAACGGCATGGTCACGTCAGCCTCCTGAGTTCTGGGCGCGGTCGGCGATGATCGACTCGACCACCGGCGCGACCTCGTCATCGGTGAGGCGACGGTATCCGTCCGCGGTCACCGAGGCGACGATCGGATACAGCTTGCGGATGAGGTCGGGGCCACCGGTCGCCGAGTCGTCGTCGGCGGCGTCGTAGAGCGCCTCGATACTGATCCGCACCGCGTCATCCGCGGTGTGGTCCGGCCGGAAGCGCTTCTTGAGCGAGCCGCGGGCGAAGACCGAGCCCGACCCGATCGACTCGTAGGTGCGCTCCTCGGACTTCGCGGCGGCGATGTCGTAGGAGAAGATCCGCCCCTGGCCGGTCTCGGTGTCGAACCCGGCGAACAGCGGAATGACGGCCAGACCCTGCATGGCCATCGGCAGGTTCCCCTTGACCATGAACGCGAGCCGGTTGGCCTTCGCGTCCAGGCTCAGGGTCGAGCCCTCGATCTTCTCGTAGTGCTCCAGCTCCACCTGGAACAGGCGGATCAGTTCGGCGCCCACCCCGGCCGTGCCGGCGTAGCCCACGCAGGAGAACTCGTCCGCGTGGTGGACCTTCTCGACGTCCCGCTGGGCGATCATGTGGCCCTGCGTGGCACGGCGGTCGCCGGCCATGATCACGCCACCGGGGAAGGCCACGGCAACGATGGTGGTGCCGTGAGCAGCGTCGGTCACCGGAGCGGGCAACGAGCCCCGAGCGCCCGGAAGCAGATCCGGCGCCGCCACGGACAGGAAATCGGCGAACGACGACGTTCCCGGTGTCATGAACACAGCCGGAAGACGCCCGACTCCCGTTGGATCAGGCACGCATCCCCCTTCAGATACTCGATCATCGACTGGCAGCGCGGGATGGCCCTGAAGGCCCAAGCCCATGCTGCGGGTGACGCACAACATGCCACGTGATGCCACGCGCCGGGTCGCTGGTGTGGCTGTGGCCCCGCCCCGTCCGGCGCGGGGCCACAGCGAGACCCAGGGCTGCCCCCTTGCAGCACCGGCCAGGACGGCCGGCAGCCGGGGCACGCAGGTCAGCCTCGCTGGCACCCACCGCCCGGATCACCCGAGCGGGTGCCACCCGCACTGGCCCGCAGACGCCCCACATGCCCGCCACAGCCGGCCCGGCCAGGCGGGGTGCCGCCCGACTCAGGCCACGGAGGACGCCAGAGCCTACTGGCCGCCCTTCTGGACGTATCCCTTCACGAACTCCTCGGCGTTCTCCTCGAGAACGTCGTCGATTTCGTCGAGCAGGGAGTCGACATCCTCCGAGAGCTTCTCGTGCCTTTCCTTCAGATCCGAGGAGGTCGATTCCTCGACCTCGGCCTCGCTCGTCTCGTCGTCGCGGCGGCCGGTGCGCTGCTGCCCGCCTCCGGTGTCCCTCTGGGCCATGGGAGCCTCCTTCGATCGCCTGGGGCGACACTATCCCGCTCCGCCGACTACTTCCGGTGGACCGGTGCGTGCTCCACTCCATCACGAACCAGGGACCACGTCGCGGCGTCCGCCGAGGGCGCAAAACACGCAGGTCCGTGGTGGCACCGTCCGCCATCCCCGGACGAACCGCCACTCCCGAGCGAACTCCGGGAATGCCACACCGAGGAACTGTCGATGTCAGTTTCCCGACAGGGCGTCCACCAGATCAGAGGCGGTCCGGCATCGGGCCAGCAGCTCACCCACGTGGGCCCTGGTGCCGCGCAGCGGCTCCAGGGTCGGCACCCGTTGCAGCGAGTCCCGGCCGATGTCGAAGATGACCGAATCCCACGACGCCGCCGCGACCTGCTGCGGGTAAAGCGCCAGACAGCGCCCACGGAAGTAGGCCCTGGTGTCCTCGGGGGGCTCCGTCATCGCCCGGACGACGTCGTCCTCGTCCAGCAGCCGGTCGAAGCGACCACGCTCCACCAGGCGGTTGTAGAGGCCCTTCTCCGGCCGCACGTCGTGGTACTGCAGATCGACAAGCTGCAGCCGGGGCGAGTCCCAGGCGAGCGAGTCCCGGGAGCGGTAGCCCTCCAGGATCGACAGCTTCGCCACCCAGTCGAGCTCGCGCGAACAGGACATCGGGTCGACCTCGAGCCGCCCGAGCACCGATTCCCACCGGGAGAGAACATCGGCCGTCTGCGGATCGACATCCGTGCCGAGCCGGTCCTCCACGAACTTGCGGGCCTGCTCGAAATACTCCATCTGCAGCTGGACGGCCGTCATCTTCCGGCCGTCCCGCAACGTCAGCAGGCGGCGCAGAGACGGGTCGTGGGAGATCGCCCGCAGCGTCGCCACCGGCGCGTCCACCGACAGGTCGACCTCCAGCCAACCCTCCTCGATCATCGCGAGCACCAGCGCGGTCGTGCCCACCTTGAGATAGGTGGCGATCTCGCTCATGTTCGCGTCACCGATGATCACATGCAGGCGACGGTACTTCTCCGGGTCGGCGTGGGGCTCGTCCCGCGTGTTGATGATGGGGCGCTTGAGAGTGGTCTCGAGGCCCACCTCGACCTCGAAGAAGTCGGAGCGCTGGCTGATCTGGAAGCCGGACTCCCGCCCGTCCTGGCCGATGCCGACCCGCCCCGCGCCACAGATCACCTGGCGGGACACGAAGAACGGCGTCAGGTGCCGCACGATCTCACCGAACGGCGTCGACCGGTTCATGAGGTAGTTCTCATGACACCCGTAGGAGACACCCTTGTTGTCGGTGTTGTTCTTGTAGAGGTGGACGGGCATCGTCCCCGGAACGGCGAGCGCCCGGCGGGCCGCCTCGGCCATCACCCGCTCCCCCGCCTTGTCCCAGAGGACGATGTCACGCGGGTTCGTCACCTCCGGAGTCGAGAACTCCGGGTGCGCGTGGTCGACATAGAGGCGTGCGCCGTTCGTCAGGATGACGTTGGCCAGCCCCAGGTCGTCCTCGTTCGCCGGCGCGCTCGGATCGACCGCGGGTTCCCTGGGCAGCTCGAAGCCGCGGGCGTCGCGCAGTGGGGACTCCTCCTCGAAGTCCCATCTGGCTCGACTTCCCCCGGTCGCCGCCCGGTTGGCGTATGAGTTCACCACCAAAGACGAAGCCAGCATCTGGTTTGTATTGGGCTGACCAGGCACGGACACGCCGTACTCGGTCTCAGACCCCATGATCCGGCGCACGCTCACACTGCAAGCGTAGGTGCTGGCGAGCCACAGGGTCGGCCGGACGCCGTCCTTGCTCCCTCCGACCCTGTTGCCGGGAAGCTCCCGGACGGGGCCGCGCGGGTCGCCCGAGCCCTGTACCGCCTCGTTCTCAGCGTTTCCGTGCGCCGGGTGACCAGATGGCCGGATCCGGCCATTCCATGATCGTTTCCCTGGTGAACTTGCGTCAACAGCGTTGACTATCTTGGATGTCGCTTCGGGCGGGCGCGTCGAACGATCCCGCCAGGCCTCGATGGACGGCCCCCGGGATCGGACCGGCGCCGCCCGCCGACTCTGGGCGATCAGGTCGCCCTGGTCGGAACAGCCGCCGGCCGGCTGCCCGGCTCCGCGCGGCAGCCCGACAGTGCGCGGAAATGGCGCGGCGGCCGCCTCGCAGGTGCGAGGCGGCCGCCGCGTGGGTCCGCCGGACGAGGCCGACAGTGGCCTCGTACCGCCTACAGGTACTGGCCGGTGTTCGCGATCGTGTCGATCGAACGGCCGGCTTCCGTACCCTTCGTCCCGGTGACCAGCGTGCGGATGTAGACGATCCGCTCGCCCTTCTTGCCCGAGATCCGGGCCCAGTCGTCCGGGTTCGTCGTGTTCGGCAGGTCCTCGTTCTCCTTGAACTCATCCAGGCACGCCGACAGGAGATGCTGCATGCGCAGACCCCGGACGCCGCTCTCGATGAGATCCTTGACCGCCATCTTCTTCGCCCGGGCGACGATGTTCTCGATCATGGCTCCGGAGTTGAAGTCCTTGAAGTACAGGACCTCCTTGTCACCGTTGGCGTAGGTGACCTCGAGGAACCGGTTCTCGTCGCTCTCGGCGTACATCCGCTCGACGACCCGCTGGATCATGCCCTGGCAGGTCGCCTCCCGGTTGCCGCCGTGCTCGGCAAGATCGTCGGCATGCAGCGGCAGTGCAGGCAGGACGTACTTGGCGAAGATGTCCTTGGCCGCCTCGGCGTCCGGACGCTCCACCTTGATCTTCACGTCCAGCCGGCCCGGCCGCAGAATCGCCGGGTCGATCATGTCCTCCCGGTTGGACGCGCCGATCACGATCACGTTCTCAAGCTGCTCGACGCCGTCGATCTCGCTGAGCAGCTGCGGAACGATCGTGTTCTCCACGTCCGAGGAGACACCCGAGCCACGGGTCCGGAAGATCGAGTCCATCTCGTCGAAGAACACGATCACCGGCATCCCCTCGGACGCCTTCTCGCGCGCCCGTTGGAACACCAGCCGAATCTGCCGCTCGGTCTCGCCGACGTACTTGTTGAGCAGCTCCGGGCCCTTGATGTTGAGGAAGAAGGCCCGGCCGGAGCCCTGGCCTGTCTGTGCCTCGACCTTCTTGGCCAGAGAGTTCGCCACCGCCTTGGCGATCAGCGTCTTGCCACAGCCGGGCGGGCCGTAGAGCAGCACACCCTTCGGGGGCTTGAGCTGATGCTCGAGGAACAGCTCCTTGTACAGGAACGGCAGCTCGACGGCGTCGCGGATCGACTCGATCTGACCCTTGAGCCCACCGATCTGCTCGTACCCGATGTCGGGCACCTCCTCCAGGACCAGCTCCTCGACCTCGGACTTCGGGATCCGCTCGAAGGCGAAGCCCGACCGCGTCTCGATCAGGAGCGAGTCACCGGCTCGGATCGGCCCGTCGAGGAGTGGCTGGGCCAGCATGACGACCCGTTCCTCGTCGGTATGACCGATCACCAGCGCCCGGTCACCGCTCTCGAGGACCTCCTTGAGCAGGACGATCTCGCCCTGCCGCTCGAACGCGCGGACTTCCACGACGTTGAGCGCCTCGTTGAGCATGACCTCCTGACCGGGCTGCAGGAGCTTGGCCTCGACGTTCGGCGACACCGTCACACGGAGCTTTCTGCCCTGCGTGAACACGTCGACCGTGCCGTCGTCGTACCCATGGAGGAAGACGCCGTACCCGCTCGGCGGTTGCGCGAGCCGGTCGACCTCCTCCTTCAGCGAGATGATCTGGTCACGTGCCTCCCGAAGGGTGGCGACGAGCCTGTCATTCTGACCGTTGGCAGCCTGTAGCTCCGCCTGGATCTGCGCCAGCCGCTCCTCCAGGACACGCGCCTGTCGGGGCGATTCAGACAGTCTCCGCCGCAGCATGGCCACTTCTTCCTCCAGGAAGGTGACCTGAGTCGTGAGTTCGTGTACTTCCTTCTCGGACGCCGACCGATGAGAATCGGCGTCGTCAGGACGACCCGTGCTCCCACCGGAGCCAGAGCCCGAACGGGGACCGGACACCGCGCCTCCACCTCCCCCGTGCCGACCGGGACGCACCCAACACTACCTTTGTCAGAGCCGCTGGCAGGCCAGTCGCGCGAGGACGACCCGGCTTTACCGTAAACAGCGGGTTACGGTGCCATGGTGACAGAAGATCGGAGCCCTGTGGCAACACCAATGAAGCCGGGCGATTCGCCTGGTCTCCGGGTCCGCATCGATCAAGACTCCTGCACTGGTGACGGATTGTGCGTACAGTATGCACCTTCCGTGTTCGAGTTCGACATCGACGGGCTCGCGTACGTGAAGGACACCGGCGGAGAGCTCCAGACCGATCCCGGAACCCACGTGCCGGTGCCCCTCCCCCTGCTGACGGAGGTCCGCGACGCCGCCGAGCAGTGCCCCGGCACCTGCATCTACATCGAGCACGCGGACGGCACCCTGGAGGCGGGCGGCCCGCAGGAGTAGCAGCCCCCACGCGCGGGACGAGCACGGTCACCCGGCAGACCTGTCCACCCACCACGCCAGGCAAACACCCGCCGGCCGCCGGCCGCACCCCGCGACGCGAACGCGCCCGGCCGGGGGCCCAGGCCTGGGCAGCGCTAGACACCTGGCAGCGCTAGACGGAGGTGCCGGTCGGCTCCCCGGACTCCTTCGGGTGGTCCTCCTGGCCGGATCCCTCGACCCGGCTCCCCCGCCCGGTGTCCTCCGGCCCGGAGCCGGACTGGGCGGCACCGGGCTGGGCGGCACCGGGCTGCTCGCTGACGGCGTCCGGGTAGGAGCCCTTGGCCGGCCGGCGGCGCCGCGGCGGTGCGGTCACCCCGTCGGCGAGGCGGCGGGCCGTCACCAGGAAGCCGGTGTGGCCGACCATCCGATGGCCGGGACGCACCGCCAGTCCTTCCACGTGCCAGTCCCGCATCATCGTCTCCCACGCCGCCGGCTCGGCGAAGGCTCCGTGCTCCCGCAGCGCCTCGACCGTGCGGGAGAGCTGGGTGGTCGTCGCGACGTAGGCGCACAGCACCCCACCGGGGACGAGCGCCGCGGCGGCCACGACGAGGACGTCCCAGGGGGCGAGCATGTCGAGAATCACCCGGTCCATGCCCCGTTCGGAGGAGTCGGCCAGGTCACCGACGTGGAGGGTGTGTGCCGGGTGCGGACCGCCGAAGAACGTCTCGATGTTGCGGCGGGCCACCTCGGCGAAGTCGGGCCGGCGTTCGTAGGAGACCAGCGCACCGCCGTCACCGACGGCGCGCAGCAGTGCGCATGACAGCGCACCCGATCCGGCACCCGCCTCGAGCACCCGCGCGCCGGGGAAGACGTCCGCGTACATGACGATCTGCGCGGCGTCCTTCGGATAGACCACAGTGGCGCCACGCGGCATCGACAGGACGAAGTCGGACAGCAACGGCCGCAGCGCCAGGTAGTCGGTGCCGCCGGTGCTGTGGACGACGATCCCTTCGGGGCGGCCCAGCAGATCGTCGTGCAGGACGGCGCCGCGGTGCGTGTGGAACTGTCGGCCGGGCTCCAGCACGAGCGTGTGGCGGCGCCCCTTGGGGTCGGTCAGCTGCACCCGGTCGCCGACGGCGAAAGCTCCGCGGCGAAGAGCGGCGCCCGTCGGCACCGCCCCCACCGGCTCGGCATCCGCCGTCGACTCCGCTGGCAGCGCCGCCTCGACGGCCTCGACGGGCTCGACGGGCTCGACGGGCTCAGAGGCCACAGCGTCCGGGCCGGGCCGCGTGGCAGCCTCGGGGGGCGCCTGCAGCGCCAGAGGGTCACTCGCGGCGTGCTCGCTCAGGGCCAGGTCGGCACGGGCGCCGAGCGTGGCCGTCGACGGCCTGGTCGGGTCAGTAATGATCGCGATGTCCTCTCGGCGCGCTGCCGTGACCTCGTCCGCGGGCCGGTGCGCGCCCTGTTCCTCGGGTGCAGTGGTCGCCAGGAGCGACGGGGCCCCGGCAGGGACGGGCCCCCACGGACGGCCGCCGGGCCGCTCTCGGACGGGTCGTCGGTTCGCCGGGCGGGCCGAAGCGGCCTCAGCCGCGGGGCAACGTCACCGAGATGAGACCATACGGGCCGCGGCCGCGGGGTCGATCCTCGCCACGAGATCAACCATCGCGAGCACGCCGACGGGACGCCCATGCTGGACGACGAGGTACTCCGGGGCGGGTACCCGCTGGACGGCGGCGAGCAGATCCTCCCCCTCCAGCTCGGCCTGCAGGGTCATTCCCGGGCTGATCGTGCGGCTGACCTCGTCCACGGTCGTCCACGGCCGGCGGTGCGGCGGCATGGCATCCACCGACAGGCCGTTCATGATCTTGACGGGTGTGCCGCCGCGGTCGATCACCGCCACCGCCGTCGCTCCGACCTCCTGCGCCCGGCGCAGCGCCTCGCCGAGTGGCACGGCGCCCTCGACCGGCAGAGTGCGGCGGGCCAGTCGGCCCGCGGACAGCCCGGGCAGCCGCTCCCGGACCTTCGCGAGCCGCAGCGACTGGTAGGCGCCGAAGGCCAGGAACCCGGCAAGGACGTAGGTGTACAGGACCCCGAAACCACCCGAGCCCGGCATCGAGCCCCACACCACCAGCCCGCCGGCGACGACGAAGCCGCCGTAGGCACCGGCCCGCAGACCACGCAGCCGGTCGCGCCCGAGCGCCCACACCGCGGCGACCACCAGCCGCCCGCCGTCGAGCGGCAGGCCCGGGGCCAGGTTGAACACGAACAGCACCAGGTTGGTGAAGCCCAGGTAGAACAGCACCGTGCCGACGCTGCCGTGCTCGGGTACGGCCAGCAGCCCCAGGTAGCAGGCACCGGCGAGGACGCCGTTGACGGCCGGGCCGGCAAAGGCGATCAGGAACTCGCGGGCGGGGGTGGCCGGTTCGGGCTCGAACTCGGTGAAACCCGCGAAGCCGTGCAGCGTCACCGACCGGACCCGCAGCCCGAAGTACTGGGCGGTCAGCGCATGCCCGATCTCGTGCGCGAGCAGTGACAGGAGGAACCCCGCCGACACCAGCAGGGCCAGCGCGAGCACGTGCCCGTCGGTGACGGGGGTGCTCGTCGCCGCGCGCAGCCGGTCGCCGATCGCGCTGACGAGCAGCGAGGTGATCAGCGCGGCGAAGACGAAGGCCAGCGGCGAGACGAAGATCGGAACACCGTGCACGTTCCCGACCCGCATCCCCTGCGGGCGCTCGGCCGGACGCCGCTCAGGCGGCTCCGTCCCGCCCGCCGCCGCGGGGTACCCCGGACCGGGCTGATCCTTCATAGGTGTAGATGCTACGGACCATCCGGCGCTGTGTCTGTCGCGGATGGTGCCACTGCCCGGGATTACCCGGCATCGCCGTCCTGTCGGTGGCGGGTTCTAGGGTCTGGGCCATGAGCACGCTGCCAGCCACCGCCGCCTCCCCGCCTCCCGCGGGCCCGGGCGGCACGGACCCGGCGGACACGGGCCCGGCCAGCACGACACCGGCCAGCACGACGCCGGCGGGGAAGACGCCGGCAGGGAAGACGCCGCCGCCGGGCACGACGCCCGAGTCGCGGGCGGTGCCCCCGCCGGCCGGTGAGGGGCACTCCGGGCCGGTCAGCGGTGGGCGCGGCTGGCATGAGGGGCCGGTGGTGGCGCAGCCCCAGGGCACGCAGGTCGTGGCCTCGCTGTCCCCGTCCCGGGCGGCCGACTTCGTCACCTGCCCGTTGCGCTACCGCTTCCGGGTCGTCGACCGGCTGCCCGAGCCACCGAGCGAGGCCGCGACCCGCGGAACGGTGGTGCACGCCGTGTTGGACCGGCTGTTCGACCTCCCGGCCACGGAGCGCACGCAGCCGGCCGCGGCCGACCTGGTGGAGCCCGTCTGGGCGGACCTGCTGACCCGCGATCCGGCGCTCGGGGGCCTGTTCGACGACGACGGGGCACGCAGTGCCTGGCTGGAGAGCGCCCGCGACCTGCTCACCGGCTACTTCTCGCTCGAGGACCCGCGGCGCCTCGCTCCCGCCGCCCGGGAGCTGTACGTCGAGCACGTCCTGGAATCCGGCCTGCGGCTGCGCGGCTACGTCGACCGTCTCGACGAGGCCGAGACGCCGCAGGGCACGGCGCTACGGGTCATCGACTACAAGACGGGGCGGTCGCCCGGCCCGGCCTTCGAGGGCGCGGCGATGTTCCAGATGCGGTTCTACGCCCTTGTCCTGTGGCGTACCCGCGGCGTCGTGCCGCGGGAGCTGCGGCTGTACTACCTGGGCGACCGCACCTGGCTGCGGGCCGCGCCCGAGGAGGCCGAGCTGCGGGCGACCGAGCGCCGCATCGAGGCGCTGTGGGCCGCCATCGCCCGCGCGCACCGGACCGGTGACTGGCGGGCGAGGCCCAGCCGGCTGTGCGACTGGTGCGACCACAAGTCACGCTGCCCGGCCTTCGGTGGAACGCCCCCGCCGCTGCCGGAGGCCCGGGCCGAGGTGCCGGTGGACGACACGGCCCCGGCCGTCTGCGAGGCGGACGGATAGCCGGCGCCGGGCCGCGACACCCGTCCTGGTGCCCGGGCCCGGCCACCAGGACGCCGCACGGGTGCCGGCGGAAACCCCGGGCCGTGGGACGAGGGCACCCGTTCGGGGGCCAACAAGCACTTTGGGACAGTGGTCCGGCCAGGCGCCCCGCGCAACGCGGACAGCTGGACACGCGGCCGGAAGATCCGGCGGCGCCCCGTCCGGTGCCGCCGGTTACCGTCGGCAGCGAACATGTCGGGCGGAAGGATGTTGATCGTGTCCTCCGCGTTGTCCCTTCGGAACCTCCGGCCCCGGACTCCGTGGGACACACCCGCCGGCTGGTGACATTGTTCGCGACTGGGAGGAACGACATGGCCCGACGCCCCGCATCGGACCGCCACGAGCCCCGTGGCGGTGCCGCCCGCAGGCGTGGGTCCGCCGCACGCGCATCCAGGCTGACCAAGGTCTACGGGTCGGGCGCCACCGCGGTCACAGCACTGCGCGGCATCGACCTGACCTTCCCCTACGGCCGGTTCACGGCGATCATGGGCCCGTCCGGCTCGGGAAAGTCGACACTCATGCACTGCCTCGCCGGGCTGGACCCGGTGACCACCGGCCGGGTCTTCATCGGTGACGTCGACCTCTCCCGGCTGGGCGACCGGCAGCTCACGCAGCTGCGCCGGGACCGGATCGGCTTCATCTTCCAGCAGTTCAACCTGCTGCCCACACTCACCGCGGCGGAGAACATCACGCTGCCGCTCGACATCGCGGGCCGCCGGCCGGACAAGAAGTGGATGCGGATGGTCGTCGACGCCGTGGGGCTGGAGAAGCGGCTGGCGCACCGGCCGCCCGAGCTCTCCGGAGGCCAGCAGCAGCGGGTCGCCTGCGCCCGCGCGCTGGTCACCCGACCAGAGATCATCTTCGCCGACGAACCGACCGGGAACCTCGACTCCCGTTCGGGCGCGGAGGTGCTGTCGTTCCTGCGCGACTCGGTGCGGGAACTGGGCCAGACCATCGTGATGGTCACCCATGACCCGACAGCCGCGTCGTACTCCGACGAGGTGATCTTCCTGGCGGACGGCCGCCTCGTGGACGCGATGGCCGACCCGACCCCGGACGCGGTGCTCGACCGGATGAAGAACCTCGACGCGCTGGCCCGCGGGGAGGCCGACGCCGGGCACGACCAGCACGACACCGAGGACGACTACGAGGACGACGACTACGAGCCGGTGTCCCCCCGGCCCAGAAACCCGCGCGACGCCCAGGCCCCGGGCTACACCGGCCGAGAGGGTTACGGAGGCGAGGAGGAGTACGCCGACCACGGAGGGTACCCCGCCGGCACGGGCGGGTACGCGCCCGCGGGCTATGCCCCCGAGTACGGCGAGCACGAGGGCTACGCCACCGGCGGCTACCCGGCCGGGAGCCATCCGCAGGACGTCCCGCAGGCCCATGCCTACCGCGACCACGGGCAGGGTTCCGGTCGCCGCGGCGGCCAGGCACCCGGCCACGGCGGCGAGACCGGCCACCTCCATCGGGGCGAGTGGGCCTGACGGATGCTGCGCGCCACTCTGCGGAGCCTGCTGGCCCGCAAGATCCGGCTCATGCTGTCGGCCCTGGCGGTCGTGGTCGGTGTCAGTTTCGTCACGGGCACCCTGGTACTCACCGACACGCTCAACCGCACCTTCGACACCCTCTTCGCGGACATCAACAAGAACGTCAGCGTCTCGGTGCGGAAGGTCAACGCCGTCGGTACCGGTGGCCAGGCGGATCGGCTGCCCGTCCCGGCCTCGCTGATCCCGACCCTGACCGGTGTGGACGGTGTCGCGGCGGCGACTGGTGTGGTCCGTGGCCAGGCCGACCTCATCGACCCGGCGTCGGACGAGGCACTGGGCGGCGGCGGCCCGCCAAGCATCGGGACGAACTGGACCGGCGACTCCCCGACCAGCTCCGAGGAGATCGCGCAGGGCCGGGCGCCGACCGGTCAGGAGATCGCCGTCGACAAGGCGACCGCCGACAGGCACCACCTGACGCTCGGGCAGCGGCTGTCCGTCCAGACAGCCGCCGAGCCCGAGGAGTTCACCCTCGTCGGTACCTTCCGGATCGGCGGCCAGGACACCATGGGCGGCGCCGTCGTCACCCTGTTCGACACTCCGACGGCCCAGCGGCTGATGGGCGCCCCCGACCAGTTCAGCTCGATCAGCCTCGCGGCCGCCGGATCACTGACCCAGGAGGAACTGCGGAACCGGGTGGCGGCAGTCCTCCCGGCCGACGTCGAGGCGATCACCGGTGTGGAGCTCTCCGAGGAGAGCGCCAGCGTGGTGCAGGACGCGGTGGGGGGCTTCTCCACCTTCCTGCTGGTCTTCGCCGGCATCGCGATGTTCGTCGGCGCGTTCATCATCTTCAACACGTTCACGATGCTGGTCGCGCAGCGCGTCCGCGAGCTGGCGCTGCTGCGCGCGATCGGCGCCAGCCGGTTCCAGGTGCAGCTCTCCGTCCAGCTTGAGGCAATGATCGTCGGCTTCGTCGGCGCCACCCTCGGGCTGCTGCTCGGAGCGCTCCTGGCGGTGGGGCTGCGCGCGGCTGTGGGGGCCTTCGGAGTCGCACTGCCCTCCGGCAGCCTGGTGTTCCAGGCCCGGACGATCATCATCGCCTACGCGATCGGTCTGCTCGTCACCGGCCTGGCCGCGTTCATCCCCGCCCGCAAGGCAGCCTCGGTGCCGCCGGTGGCCGCGATGCGGGAGACCTACGTGTTGCCCAGCCGCTCGCTGCGTACCCGGGCGATCGGTGGCGGCGTGCTGACAGCGCTCGGCGCGCTCCTCGTGGTGGGCGGTCTCGCCCGGGGGGAGACACCGAACGCCAGCGCGGTCGGCGCCGGGGCGGCCTTCGTCTTCCTCGGCATCGCCACCCTGTCACCGCTCTTCGCCCCGCCGGTCAGCCGGCTGGTCGGCGTCCCGCTGCGCGCCGTGTTCGGGACCACCGGCCGGCTCGGGCAGGAGAACGCCATCCGCAACCCGCGGCGGACCGCGTCCACCGCCTCGGCGCTGATGATCGGCCTTGCCCTGGTGAGCGCGTTCGCCGTGCTCGGGCAGTCGATCAAGCAGTCCGTGCGCGAGACGGTGTCGAGCAGCCTTGGCGCCGACTTCTACGTGAGCCAGGCGAGCTTCGCCAGCTTCAGCCCGGAGGTCGCCGCGGGCCTGAAGGGGGCTCCCGGCGTGGCCACCTCCACCGGGGTGCGCAGCAGCCCGATCAAGATCGGGGCGGAGGACAGCTCCGTCCTGGCGGGCGATCCGGCCGGCCTCCTCCAGGCGCTGGCCGTCAGGCAGGTCGCCGGTGACATCCGTGCGCTGGGCGAGGGTTCGGTCCTGATCGACGAGACGACCGCCGAGGAGCAGGGCCTGCAGGTCGGTGCGCCGGTGCCGGTGACGTTCGCGGACGGGCCGAAGGACCTGACGCTCGTCGGCACCTACGAGGAGAGCCCGATCGCCGGGCCCGCGATCATCGCCACCAGCGAGTACCAGAAGCACTCCAGCAACAACCTCGACCTGTTCGTGATGGTCACGATGGCAGAGGGTGCCGACCCGGCCGCGGTGCGCGCGGAGATCGACAAGGTGACGGAGCCGTTCGGCAACATCCAGGTGCTCGACCAGACCGAGTTCGTCGCCGAGCAGGAGAAGCAGGTCGACCAGTTCCTCGGGTTCGTCTACGTCCTGCTGGCACTGGCGGTGGTGATCGCCCTGTTCGGCATCGTGAACACCCTGGCCCTCTCGGTGATCGAGCGGACCCGGGAGATCGGGATGCTGCGGGCGATCGGGATGACCCGGCCGCAGATGCGGCTGATGGTCATCGTCGAGTCCGTCATCATCGCGATCTTCGGCGCGGTGATGGGCGTGCTGGTCGGCAGCTTCTTCGGCTGGGCGCTCACCGGGGCGCTCGAGAGCCAGGGCGTGACGACCTTCGCCTATCCCGTCCGCACCATCGTCGCCGTGATGATCGTCGGCGCGGTGCTGGGGGTACTCGCCGCGGTCTTCCCAGCCCGCCGCGCCGCGCGGATGGACATCCTGCGCGCGATCGCCACCACCTGACCGGGCGGACCTGCTCGCTGACCGGCGGGCCTACTCGGACGCTCCACCCGGCGGCGTGGCGCCGCGGTGCTGGATCAGCGCCGCGAGAGTCTCCAGGTCGACGTCGTGCAGGCTGGCCACCCTCCCGTGGCTCACCGGCCCGCCGGCGGCGGTGCTCCCGCCCCCCGCCGGCAGCGGCATCGACGGCACCAGGACCGTCACACAGCCGGCCGCCATGCCGGCGGCCGCCCCCGTGAGGCTGTCCTCGAGCACGACGCAGGCCGCCGGGTCGACGCCGAGCAGGCGGGCCGCCGCCAGGTACGGGTCCGGGTAGGGCTTGCGGCGTGCCACCTCGTCACCGGCGACCGTCACGGTGAAGTGCCGGGCGCCGAGCACGGCGACGACGGGGTCGACGAGCGCCCGGTAGGACGACGAGACCAGCGCGGTCGGCACTCCGGCGGCGGCGACCACGGCCAGCAGCTCGGCCGCGCCGGGCTGCGGCACGATCGCCCCCGGCTCCCGGAACAGCTCCGAGGAGCGGCGGATCAGGAAGTCCGCGACGGCGGGCTCCTCCGACGCGGGACAGCCCAGCATGGCCACCATGATCGGGACAGCGGTGTCGATACCGTGCCCGATCATGGCTTCCTTCATCGCCGGGGTGAACTCCCGGCCCAGCCGGGCGGCGGCCTCGTGCTCCGCGATCGTCCACAGCGGTTCGGTGTCGACGAGCAGCCCGTCCATGTCGAACAGGACCGCCGCCGGCAGGTCACTCACGCCGATGTCCTCCTCCGGAGGGAGCCGGCCGGCCGCAGGTGCGTGACCGGCGCCGGGGCCGGATCGGGCGCACTCTGGCAGGGTACCGGGCAGTACTGCCGGCGCTGCCGGCGGTACGCAGGACGCCGTCCGGGCCGGGCCGCCCGGGGGGCCGATGGCCGGCTACACATACCCGACATCACCCGTGGGGGTCCTGCCCGGCATAACCTCTCCGACGGGACACCGACGTCACGGAGCGACCAGGCCCGGTAGACAGGTCACGGGGCCAGGGTTGTTCCTGCCCTTGAGGCGGAGGTTGCGATCACGCGGCAGACTGGACGGCAGACGTTCTCGCATTCGGCGAGGACGTACCGTTGCCCTGACATGGGGGCTGGGGGCCGCCACGAGGCGGCAGGAGGTGGTAGGTGATCGAGTTCTCCGGCGTCGGCCAGCTACGGTCGCCGGTCGTCGTGGCCGCCTTCGAGGGGTGGAACGACGCCGCCGACGCATCGTCGGCTGCCGTGGAGCACCTGGAGAACGTCTTCGGCGCTCGGGTGATCGGTGCGATCGACCCCGACGACTACTACGACTTCCAGGTCAACCGCCCGACGGTCAGCGGGACCGACGGCGCCTCACGCAAGATCGCCTGGCCGACGACGCGCCTGTCGGTCGCCCGGCCGGCGAAGTCGGACTCCGACCTGGTGCTCGTCCGCGGTCTGGAGCCGAACATGCGTTGGCGCGGCTTCACCGACGAGCTCATCGAGGCTGTGCACGCGCTGGGCAGTGACATGGTCATCACGCTTGGCGCGTTGCTCGCCGACTCGCCGCACACGAGACCCGTGCCGATCAGCGGCACCGCCGGGGACCCGGCCACCGCTGCCCGGCTGGGGCTGGAGGCGTCCCGCTACGAGGGGCCGACCGGCATCGTCGGCGTGTTCGCGGACGCCTGCTCCCGCGCGGAGCTGGCCTCGGTGTCGTTCTGGGCGGCGGTACCGCATTATGTGGCGAACCCGCCGTGCCCGAAAGCAACCCTCGCACTGCTGCGCCGGGTCGAGGACCTTCTCGACATGGAGATCCCGCTGGGTGAGCTGCCGGACAAGGCGAAGGCCTGGGAGCGGCAGGTCGACGAGCTCGCCGCCGGCGACACCGAGGTCGCCGAGTACGTCCGCTCGCTGGAGTCCCGCGAGCCGGAGACGGCACTGCCGGAGGCCAGCGGCGACGCCATCGCCCGGGAGTTCGAACGCTACCTGCGCCGCCGCGGCGAGTGACCGCCGCGGCGGGCGGCGGTCACCACGCCGGACGTCAGTCCTCCACGATCTCCGCGTCGAGGATGTCGTCCTCGCGGGGCGAGCGGTAGCCCGTGGCGGTCATGCGCGGCACGTGCACGGCCCCCGCGGGGGCGCTGGCCGCGGGCACGTACCCGTCGGCCGCCTCCGCCGCCGGGTAGGGCTCCGCCGCCGGGTACGGCTCGGCGTCGGGGACGTCGCGCTGCTGGCGGTGCCGGCCCGGTCCGCGCCGGTTCGTGTCAGCCGCGGTGCCGGCCGCGCCCGCGGCAGCGGCCCGCACGCCGCTGGCCGCGAATCCGTCAGCCCGCCAGCCGTTGCCTGCCGCGTCCGCCCGGCCGGCCGCACTGTAGCCAGCCGAAGGCGCACCGGAACCCTGCGGACCGACGTTCGGCGGACCGGAACTCGGCGGACCGGACTGCTGTCGGCCCGAAGGCTGCGGACCGGACTGCTGTCGGCCCGAAGGCTGCGGACCGGAATGCTGCGGACCGGCGCCCTGAGGGCCCAGCCCCGACACTCCGGTGCGCGGCGTGCCAGCGTGGGGCGCACCGGCACCTGACACACCGGCGTCTGGCACACCAGCGCCGGGAGTACCGGTGCCAGGAGTACCAGTGCCAGGAGTACCAGTGCCAGGAGTACCAGTGCCAGGTGCCGCGGTGGGGATGCCGCCTGAGGTGCCCGGGGGGCCGGCGTCATCGAGTCCGGCGGGTGTCAGCCCGGCTCGGACGAGGTCGGTCACAGCGCGGTCGATCTCGTCCTCGCCGAGGAGCCGGCGCAGCCGCAGGACGGCTCCGACGATCTCACCCTGCTGGCGGCGCAACGCCTCCAGCGAGTGCGTCCCGCGGGCGATCTCCGTCTCGACGTCCTCGTGCCGGGCCAGGGCGAGCCGGCGGCTCTCCTCGACCGCGTCGAGGAGCAGCTTCTCCGCCTGCTCCCGGGCCTCACGCACGATCGGGTGGTTGGCGCCGGCCTCGGCCACCGCCTCCTCCAGCGCTGACTGCGCGATCCGCCGCGCGCCGGCGATGATGTCGTCGGCTTCGCGCTGGGCGATCTCCAGCATGAGCCCGATCCGCCCACCGGCCTGGGTAGACGCTCCCCCGGCGAGCCGTGTCTCCGCCTCACGGCGGTCACGCTCGTGACGCAGCGCGGACTCCGCCGCCGCCATCCGGGACGTCACCTCGCTTGCGTACCGCCACAGGACGCCCAGGTAGTCATCGACCTGGCGGGGGTCGTACCCCTGGGCAACCTGGTCGAAGGCCGGCCGTTCCATGGCGGCGCCGGGCTCGTCCCGGCGGTGGTGCGCCCCCATCGGCTAGGTTCCTCTCGGTAGAACAGAACCAAGATCAATACCGAGCAACGCATCGACGATATCGCGGACGGTCACCTGTTCCGGCACAGCCGTACCGCCAGCCCTCCCGCCGCCCGCCGTGCCGTCCGCCGCGAGCGCGGCAGCAGCCCAGGCGTCGACGGCGGCGGCAGCGCCCGGAGCGTCGAGCCCGTCCGCGAGCCGGGCCCGGACGTCGGCGAGCACGGACCGCGTGTCCGGGGCGGACGCGGGCGGCAGCGCCGCGGCCGCCCGCCATCGCTCCAGGGCCTGCGCAGCCGCGGGCAGGGCGCCCGGTGTCCACTCCCATTCCTCGGTGTGATGGTGGCGCAGCAGGGCCAGCCGGATCGCGGCCGGCGCCACCCCGTTCGCCAGCAGCCGCGAGACGAACTCCAGATTGCCCCTGGACTTCGACATCTTGTGCCCGTCAAGCCCGACCATGGCGGCGTGCACGTAGGCGCGCGCGAACGGCCAGGCGCCGTTCGCGACCTCGGCGTGCGCGGCGCTGCACTCGTGGTGCGGAAACGCGAGATCGCTGCCGCCGCCCTGGACGTCGATGGTCGCGCCCAGGTAGTGCCGGGCGATGGCGGAGCACTCGACGTGCCAGCCCGGCCGGCCCGGCCCGAACGGCGACGGCCAGGACGGCTCACCGGGCCGTTCCGCGCGCCACAGCAGCGGGTCCAGCGGGTCCTTCTTGCCAGGCCGGTCGGGGTCACCGCCGCGCTCGGCGCAGGCGGTCAGCATCTGGGCGGCGTCCAGACCGGCGACCTGGCCGAAGTCCTTCGCGGCGGCGACGGAGAAGTACAGGTCGCCCTGCACCGGATAGGCGGCGCCGCGCTCGACCAGCTGGGCGACCATGTCGACGATGAGCGGCACGGCCTCGACGACGCCGATGTAGTGGTCCGGCGGGAGGATGCGCAGTGCGGTCATGTCGGCGCGGTACAGCTCGATCTCGCGGCGGGCGAGGTCCTGCCAGTCGACCCCGTCGCGCTCGGCGCGTTCGAGTAGCGGGTCGTCGACGTCTGTGACGTTCTGCACATATTGCACGGTGTGCCCAGCGTCACGGACCGTGCGCTGCAGCAGGTCGAAGGTCAGGTAGGTGAAGGCGTGCCCCAGGTGCGTGGCGTCGTAGGGGGTGATCCCGCAGACGTAGAGCCGGACCGTCGACCCGAGCGTCAACGGCCGCACCTCGCCGTGGGCGGTGTCGAGAACGCGAAGGTCGCGACCCTGTCCGGGAAGCCGGGGCAGCTGGGGAGAGGGCCACGCGTCCATGCGTGTCAGGGTAACCGGGGTGCTGGCAGCCGCGGGACGAGCTGCGCAGCCTGGACAGCCCGCGCAGTCGGGGCGAGCCGGCGGAGCCGGACGGGTTCGGACCGCCGGGAACGTCCGTGGGAAGCGGAGCCGGGGCGGGCCCGGCCGGGCCGCCGCCACGGCCTGAGGCGGCCCGGAGACGTCCAGGCGGGTCACGGAAGCTGCGGCCGGGCTGGTCAGGGCCTCAGAACGGCGGCCAGGGGATGGCGGGCCAGTCGGCTGAGGGCATCGGGAAGCGGCGGCGCCTCAGCAGACGCTCCACGCGGGCCTGGACGGCGGAGATCTCCGCGGTGGTGAGCAGTGGCGCCAGCCGCTCACCGAGGCCTGCTTCGAGGGATCCGCTCAGACCACGGAGCAGCGCGGTCTCCGCGTTGGTGAGCCGCTCGCCCCGCCACGTCCACAGCAGTGTGCGCAGCTTGTCATCGGTGTGGAACGTCACACCATGGTCGATGCCGTAGACCCGCCCGGACGGCGCGGGCAGCAGGTGGCCGCCCTTGCGGTCGGCGTTGTTGATCACCGCGTCGAACAGGGCGATGCGCCGCAGCCGCGGATCGTCCGACCGGGTGAGTCCGACGAGGTCCACGGTCGTGTCGACATCGATCCAGAGCTGGACCATGCCCTCGCCGAACGGGCCCGGCCGCAGGACGGTGGGCGGCACGATCCCCAGCTCCATCGCCTCGGAGACCTCGTAGGCGGCGAGCTCGCGGCCGGCGAGCGTACCGTCCGGGAAGTCCCACAGCGCCCGTTCCCCGCGCACCGGCTTGTAGACGCAGCGCGCCTCGGACCCGCCCGCGTGGATCTCGCACAGCAGGGTCGCGTTGCTCGCGTCCACCAGCCGCCCGGAGATGTCCAACTCGCCGCAGCGGAGCAGCTCCAGCGCCTCGACCGCGCCGAGCCCGCCCCCGTCGAGCGGGTCGAGCGGACCGGCTGGACCGTTGCTTCCCGGGTCGGGACCGGCCGAGGACAGGCTCACGCCTCCAGTCTGGACGTCGAGGACGGCACGGGTGGAACGGGGCCGCCCGATGCGGCCCCCGTCACCGGCACGACACCGGCGCCGCCGCCGACGATCTCGTCCTCGCTCGGGGCCCGGCCGGCACCGGCCCCACCGTTCCCGCCGGCACCGCTGTCCCCGCCCGTGCCGCCGTCACCGCCGTCGTCCGTGCCGCCGGGCGGTGGCGGAGCCGGCAGCAGGTCGGCTACGGACCCGCCGATGTCGTTGATCCGCCGGACGAACGGACGGTGGTCGCCGTACCGCACCACGGTCAGCGAGCAGGGATCGACCGTGATCCGGTGGTACATGTCGAGGTGCATGCCCAGCGCGTCGGCGACCACGGTCCGGATCACATCGCCGTGCGAGCACAGCAGCCAGGTCGCGTCGGGGCCGAGCCGCTCGTTCCACTCGCGCACCGCGGTCACCCCGCGGGCCTGGGTGTCACGCAGTGCCTCCCCGCCCGGAAAGGTCACCGCGCTCGGCTGGCTCTGTACGACCTTCCACAGCGGTTCCCCGGCCAGGGCGACGAGCTCCTTGCCGGTCCAGTCGCCGTAGTGGCACTCTCCCACCCGGTCGTCGGTGACGACGGCCTGGGTGCCGCCCGGGGCGGCGGGGCCCGCCGGCCGGCGGCCCGCGATCGCCTGGGCGGTCTGGTGACAGCGGTCGAGCGGACTGGACACGATCGCGGCCAGCGGGATCCCGGCGAGGCGTTCGGCCAGCGCCGAGGCCTGCGCGCGGCCCCGGTCGTCGAGGCCGACCCCCGGGGTCCAGCCGAGCAGGATCTTGCCGGTGACCTCGGTGAGACCGTGCCGCACCAGCAGGACTGTGGTCAACCCAGACTTCCCTTCACCCATGCACAGCAGACGGGGGCGCCCACCAGGCGACACAGTCGGACACACGGGCCGTCCTCGCCGGCCGTCCCGCCCGGCCGACGAAGGTCGGACCTGCATGCCGACCAGGCAGGACCTGCCCGTGAGGGCGTCCACGCACCGAGGTGACGGCGCGTGATCAGACCACCCGGGGACCACCCACCGCACCACGCTACCGAGCGGGCGCACCCGGGACTGTCGGAGGCGTCGTTACGCTTCGGCCATGCCCGAAGATGCCGTCGACATCCCGCTTGCACCCGCCTCCGCGCCCGGGGACCGGGGCGCGGCACCCGATGGCGCGGCAGTCTTCGCGGCGTTCTGCGACGCGGGCCTGTGGCCCGGGCTGGGGCGGACGACCGCCGGCCGGCTCGGCGAGGCGGGTATCGAACGCCGTGAGGAGGTGGACCTGGCCCGGCTGTCCGCCGTGCCCGGAGTGTCCGGGCCGCGGGCTCGCCGCCTGCTCGACAGCTTCCGCGCGGCGGAGCCGGCCTATGCGGCGGTGGAGCTCCTCGTCGCGGCCCGGATGCCGGCGCGGCTGGCCCGCGGGCTCACCGACGCCCTCGGTCCGCAGGCCGCCGAGGCGCTGCGTGCCGACCCATGGTCCCTGCTCGACGGCGGCACGGCCGAGCTCGGCGACGCCGACCGCCTCGCCCGCCACTTCGGGCTCGACCGCGGTGACCCGCGGCGCGGTCCAGCGGTCGTCACCCACCTGCTCGGCCGCGCGGCCAGCCGCGCGGGCGACACCGCCGCGCCACTGGAGGACGTGACCCGCGCCACAGCCCGCGAAGGAGTCGCCGATCCGGCGGAGGCGCTGACCGCCGCGCTCGACACCGGCCGCGCGGTGCAGGTCGACGACCGCGTCGCCCTGGAGCGGTACGCGATGGCCGAGCAGGCGGTCGCCGACGGCGTGGAACGCCTCCTCGCGACCGCGGAACCGCTGCGGCCCGGTGCGGACGGGCCGTCGCGGCGGGCCCGCCGCGACGGTGGCGGCGGTGGCGGAGCCGGGCCGGTGTCCGCGCCGCTGCCTCCGCCGGCGACCATGTCGATGTTCGACGACGACACCGATGACACCGACGCCGAGCCCGAGGACGGCGCCCGGCCGGGGGATGACGAACCGGTCGCCCTCGACGGTCGCGGCCCCTCGGCGGCCGGCGGCGACGCGGCGGGCGGGGAGGTCCCCGATCCCGGCGCCGAGGCGGACCGGGCCGTCGCCGGCCTGGACGAGGTCCAGCTCCTGGCCGCGCGCACGGCGCTGGAGGTCGGCGTCAGCGTGCTGACCGGCGGTCCGGGCACGGGCAAGAGCCGGACGGTCGCCGCGGTCGTCCGGCTCGCCGAGGCTGCCGGGGTGGAGGTGGCACTCGCCGCCCCGACCGGACGGGCCGCCAAGCGGCTCGAGGAGCTGTGCGGTGCGCCGGCGAGCACTCTGCACCGTCTGCTGGGTGCTCAGGGCCGCGGCGGCGGTTTCAGCCGGGACGAGCACAACCCGCTCGACGCCGACCTCGTCGTCGTCGACGAGACGTCCATGCTCGACGCCGAGCTCGGCGCCGCCCTGCTGGACGCGTGCGCCGACGGCACCCATCTGCTGCTGGTCGGCGATCCCGCCCAGCTACCCAGCATCGGCCCCGGCCAGCTGCTCGCCGATCTGCTGGAGTCCGAGACCGTCCCGGTGACGGAGCTGACCCGGCTCTACCGGCAGGCGGACGGCGGCGCGATCGCGACGATGGCCGCGGCGGTCCGCCACGGGGAGCTGCCGCCCCCGCCGCCGGGCCCGGGCCGCGAGGTGGTCGTCGTGCCCGCACGTTCGTCGGGCGAGGCGGCCCACCGGGTGGTCCAGCTCGTCAGCGACTCGATCCCGCGTGCGCTGGGCATCCCGTCGGCCGAGGTCCAGGTCGTCACACCGGTACACGGCGGGCCGGCGGGGACGACCGCGCTGAACACCGCGCTGAAGCGGACGCTCAACCCCGGTCCCGGCGAGGTCTCCGGCTTCGACGTCGGCGACCGGGTCGTGGCCACGGCGAACCATCTCGACCTGGGGTTCGCCAACGGCGAGATCGGCGTCGTCGTGGCGCTCGGCGAGCGTGGCGGGCTGCGGGTGGCCTTCCCCGGCGGCGAGCTGGACATCCCGTCCCACGGTGTCGTCGATCTCCGACACGGCTGGGCCGTGACGGTCCACCGCGCCCAGGGCAGCGAGTGGGCCGCCGTGGTCGGGGTCTTCCCGCCGGAGGCCGGGCGGATGCTGAACCGGCCGCTGATCTACACGGCGATCACCCGGGCACGCAGTCACCTCTCCGTCGTGTCGGTGAACGGCCCGGCGCTGCGCGCGGCCGTCCGCGACGCGGGCGGGCGGCGCCGGATGACCCTGCTGCCGGCGCTGCTCGCCGGCGGCTCCGCGGACCCGTTCGGTCTGGCCGAGGACATGGACGACGAGGACGAGATCGGTGCGGCCGGGAGCCACGGCGGTGAGCCGACCGACAGGATCATCGCGGCGGCCGCCCCGGCTCCCGCCAGCACGTGAACAGGACAATGATGAGACGACTGACGCTCCGTGCAGTGCCCCGCGGCAAGATCGCGTGTCGTGCGCATGGGTAGCGTTCGGGTGGTGAGCGCAGACGACCTGCCAGCCGGTCAGGTCGGGGAACCGTCCTCGGCACCGGAGGACCCGGGCACTCCCCCCCGGGAGCCACGGGCGACCCAGCCCGGCGGCGCCGAACCCGCGGGGGCACGGGCACCGATGCCGCGCACGCCGCCGGACGTGCCGGATCTGACAGATTCACCGGATTCACCGGATTCACCGGATTCGCCGGATTCGCCGGATTCGCCGGATCTGTCGGACGCACCGAGGGAGCCCCACCAGGACTCGTCGCCGGATCCGTCCGGTGACCCGACGTCGCTGGTCGAGCGGGTCTCCATGCCCGCGCCGGCGCCTCGGGCCCGCGGGCCGCTGGTCACCGAACAGGTCCCGATCGAGCGGGCGGGCCCGGCTGAGCAGATCGTGCCGGTCCACCAGGCCCCCACCCCCACCCCCGCTCCCGCGGACGGCCCCGAGGACGGTCCCGAGGCAGTGGGACCGGCCACGCCGGAGCAACCGACTCCGACGGAGCCGTCCGGGGAGGCGGAGCGCCCGCAGGCGGCCCCGTTGAGGCATCGCCTGGCGGCCGGCGGAACGCGCGTGCGGCGTTGGGTCGTCACCACGGCGCCGCAGCTGTTCCTGGCAGGGACGCTGCTGGCGGTCGCGGTGGGCGCCGTGCTGCGGTTCGCCACACCGAGCCATCTGTGGCTGGACGAGTCACTGACGGTCGGCATCGCCTCACGTTCCGTGCCGGATCTACTGCAGGCGCTGCGTCACGACGGGTCACCGCCCCTGTACTACCTGCTCCTGCACGGGTGGATCACCCTGTTCGGCGACGGGGACATCGCCGTACGATCGCTGTCGGGCGCGCTCTCCCTGGCCACACTCCCGCTGGCCTGGCTCGCCGGCCGTTTCGTGGGCCGCGCCGCGGCCTCGCTCGGCAACGGCGGGCCGACCACCGAGCACCGGGTCGGTCTCGCGGCCCTGTTGCTGTTCGCCTGCTCGCCGTACGCGATCCGGTACGGCAGCGAGACGCGGATGTACTCGCTCGTCGTCCTGCTGGTCCTGGTGTTCGGGTTCGCGATCGTGCGGGCGCTTGACCGCTCGAGCCTGCCCCGCCTCGCCCTGCTGACCCTCGCGACGGCCGCGCTGGTCTACACGCACTACTGGACGTTCCTGCTGGTGTTCACCGTCGCCGCGTTCCTGCTCGTGCAGGCACGGCGACGGCGGACCTACCAGCGCCCGGCACTGCGGGCGTTCGGGGCGATGGCGGCCTCCGCGGTGCTGTTCGCGCCCTGGATGCCGGTGTTCCTGTTCCAGATGCTGCACACCGGCACGCCCTGGGCGCCCCGGGTGCAGGCACAGGTGCTGCTCGACACCGTCTTCGACTGGGCCGGGCCGCAGTCGACCGGGGCCCTGCTGGGCATCATCCTCCTCGGGGGCGCCCTGATCGGGCTCACCGCCAGGCCGCTGGGCCGCGAGCTGCACGTCAAGATCTCCGGCCGGTCCCCCGGGCGGTACCTGGCCGCTATCTGGCTGGTGCCACTGCTGCTGGCCTACTTCGTCAACATGTTCGGCGGCAGCGCCTACGCCGAGCGGTACACCGGCATCGCGCTGCCTGCCTGCCTGCTGCTGGCATCACTGGGGATCGCGCAGGTGCCCGTGCACCGGGCGTTCGCGGCGGTGCTCGTGGCCGCCTCGGTCAGCGGTCTGCTGGGCGGGTACCAGCTCGCCCGCACCGAACGGACGCAGGCCGGCGAGATCGCCGACCGGATAGCGCGGATCGCCCGCCCGGGCGACGTCGTCGCCTACTGCCCGGACCAGCTGGGCCCGGCGGTGCACCGGGCGATCGTGCGCCGGGGGGACATCGACGTGCGGGAGATCGTCTACGCGGACGAGACCGGCCCGGCACTCGTCGACTGGGTCGACTACGCCGACCGGATGAAACGTGCGAACGGCACCGCCTTCGCCGCCGAGGTCAACGAGCTCGCCGGGCCGGACCATGCCGTCCTGCTCGTCCGCGCGGACGGGTACCGCTTTCTCGAGGGCGCCTGCGCCGTGCTCTCCGACCAGCTCGCGGCCCTGCGCGACCGCGCGCTCCAGGTGGAGAAGCGCAACCTCTACGAGGGTGCGTCCCTCGAACGGTTCTCGACGCTGCGCTGATCACCCGCCGCAGCGCACACCGCGAGCACCAGCAGCGCCATCGGCAGTGTGTAGTGGTTGAAGAAGGTCTGTTTGTTCATCAGGTCCAGGGCCAGCAGCACCAGGGCGGAGCCCGCGCAGAAGCCGGCGGCTCCGCCGCGGGCCCGCCAGGCCAGCAGGTAGCTGAGGGCGAGCACGACCGCGGTCACCCCGAATCCGAGGGTGATCCCGAAGTGGTGGGCCCAGCCGGGGACGGAGAGCGAGTGGTCCAGCACCTGGTAGTCGAGATTCGTGCGCACGGCGTCGTCGAAGAAATCCCGCGGGGAGGCGACCAGCCAGGGCAGGACGGTCGCCAGACCGAGGCCGGCCGCCCAGAGCGCCCGGCGCGGCCCGAACGCCGGCCAGCAGGCGGCCAGCGGGAGCACGAGGGCCACGTGCTGCTTGCTGGCCAGCGCGAGGGCGAAGGCCACCACGGCCAGCCGGGTGTGCCCGGTCGTGACCGCCCAGACGGTCCCCGCCAGCAGCAGCACGAGGAGCGGTTCCGTCCATGACTGCTGAAGGGCATACATCGATTCCGGGAACACGATGACCAGCAGCGGGAGCACGGGCGCGACGACCAGGACCCGCGACGGCCATCCTGCGGGCTCACCGTCACCCGCGGGCTCGGCGCCGCCGGGTGCGGCGCCGCCGCGGGCCTCGCCGGCCGGGCGGCCCGCGACGAGGGCACGCGCCGCGACGGCGGTCAGGACCAGCGCCAGCAGCAGGCCATGGCGAACGTCCCCGAAGACCCACCGGAACGGGGCGAGCAGCAGCGAGGTGCCGGGCAGGTAGGGGTAGACGTCGAACAGGCCACCGGCGGTGTAGGTGGCCCGGTCCGGGCCCCACTGCTGGCGGTACATGTTCTCGCCCCGGGCGAGACCGGAGGTCGACACCTGCAGCAGATGGAACACGTCGATGCGTGGTCGCGGCGCGGCGATGACCGTGGCCACCCCGGCGGCGGTGGCGAGCCCGAGCACCCCCCGGAACACGCCGTCCCCCGCCCACCAGGAGCCGCCGAGCCAGCGACCGAGACGATCGGTGCCCCCGGGGCGCGCGCGTGACAGGAACGGGCCGAGGAGGGCCGCGGCCGCCAGGGCGCCGGCGAGGGCGGCGAGGATGTCCGCGGCGAGTGCCGCCGGGCCGGTGGCGTAGTACCGCGGGTGCCGCACAACCGGGCCGACGGCGACCACGACAGCACACAACACGATCGCCACGCGTCCACTCGTCCCCACGGACGGGCCCGCCCGGCGATCCCTGCGCTCGGCGGGCCAGCCGAGGGCGGCGGTGACGGCGGCGGCTCCGAACAGCACCGCGGCAAGGGCCAGCGGGCTGTACCGCCCGTCGGACGCGCTGATCCCCACCGCGGTCCCGCACCAGCCCAGCAGGAGCAGATCAACCTGCGGTCGTCGAGGCGTGCCGGAACGGACGGATCGGCGGGTCGGCTCGGCCGCCGGCGGCTCGCGGGGGTCGGGCAGAGCGCGGAACATGTCCGCACGATCCCAGAGCGCCCCGCGTCGGCGGGTCACCGACCTTACCGGCCGGCGCCGGATCCGTGGTCTTCCCGCTCGCCGCGAACGCCCGGGAACCGCTGCGGTGGCCCGGCGCCGGGGGGTCCGGTGAGGCGACGGTAACAACCATGCGAGACTGCCCCGGAGGCCGGATGCGAAGGTTCCGGCACCGGGAGGGGTTCCGTCAGCCGCGGGCGTGAAACACGCCGCAGGCCTACCCCTACTGACCACGGACGATGTCGTTGAGGAGAGGTCCGGCACAGTGACCGAAAAGCCAGAGGTAGTCGTCATCGGAGCCGGGCCGGCCGGTCTGTCCGCCGGCTGGGAACTGATGAAGCGGGAGATCCCCGTGACGATTATCGAGGGTGACTCGGTAGTCGGTGGAATCAGCCGTACGGCCCAGCGGGACGGCTGGCGGTTCGACATCGGCGGCCACCGCTTCTTCACCAAGGTCCCCGAGGTCGAAAAGCTGTGGCACGAGATCCTGCCGGATGAGGACTTCCTGCTCCGGCCGCGATCCAGCCGCATTTACTACAAGGGGAAGTTCTTCGACTACCCCCTGAAGGCCGGCAACGCGCTGGGTAACCTCGGCGTTCTCGAGGCGGCCCGCTGCATCGGCTCGTACGCGGCCGCCCGGGTTCGCCCGCCCAAGGACCAGTCGGACTACGAGAGCTGGCTGGTCGCCCGCTTCGGCTGGCGGCTCTACCGCACCTTCTTCAAGACCTACACCGAGAAACTGTGGGGCGTGCAGGTCAGCGAGATGCCGTCCGACTGGGCCGCCCAGCGGATCAAGAGCCTCTCCATGAGCAACGCCATCCTCAATGCGGTGCTGCCGAAGCGGAACCAGAAGGAGATCACCTCCCTCATCGAGGAGTTCCAGTACCCGAAGTTCGGGCCGGGAATGATGTGGGAGACCGCCGCCGACAAGATCACCAAGCAGGGCGGGCGGATCGTCTTCGAGGAGAAGGTCCGCAAGATTCACCACGAGAACGGGCGTGCCACCGGCGTCACCACGGTGGTCACGGGCGGCTACGGGCCCGGTGCCGGGGCGCCCGAGTCGTCCCGCAGCGACCTCGGCACCGAGTACCAGTACACCGGCGACCACTTCATCTCGTCGATGTCGTTCTCCTCGCTGGTGCGCGTGATGGACCCGCCCGTGCCGCCGCGTGTCCTCGCCGCCGCGAACGCCCTCAAGTACCGCGACTTCCTGACCGTGGCGCTGGTCGTGCCCGAGTCCGCCGGATTCCCGGACAACTGGATCTACATCCACGCTCCGGACGTGAAGGTCGGCCGCATCCAGAACTTCGCCTCCTGGTCGCCGTTCCTGGTGAAGGACGGCAAGACCTGCCTCGGGCTCGAGTACTTCGTCTTCGAGGGCGACGAGATGTGGAACTCCTCGGACGAGGACCTGATCGCCCTCGGCACCCGGGAGCTGGCGAAGCTGGGCCTGGTCGGCTCGGCCAAGGTCGAGGCCGGTTACGTCGTGCGGATGCCCAAGGCCTACCCGTACTACGACATGGACTACAAGAAGAACGTCGACATCATCCGCGGGTGGCTCGAGGACAACACGCCGAACGTCCACCCCGTGGGCCGTAACGGCATGCACCGCTACAACAACCAGGACCACTCGATGCTGACCGCGATGCTCACGGTCGAGAACATCATCGACGGCAAGTCCCACGACGTCTGGGAGGTGAACGTCGAGGAGGATTACCACGAGGTTTCCTCCACGAAGCGCGCCTAGACCGCGGACGCGCGGTTGTGATCCCACCTCCGGTGAGGTGGGATCCGGATGTGTTCCGCGCACCCGGCGTGGCCGGTGCGCGACTGGGCGCGTCATCCTGGGCGCGTCGACGTTCACCTGCAGCAATGTGCCCGCGAGCGCGGGCCGGCCGGCCGCCCTGCGCGGAACGGCCGGCCCGCCCTGCGGCCCCTGGCACCGAAGGGACAGACCGTGACCGACGTCGCGGTGCGGCCGGCGGAAGACACGCCCGGGCCGGTCGACAGGGCCGGCACGCGGCCCGGCCGCGAGGAGCGGATCTTCCGGGCCGCACTCGTACTGATCATCACCGCGGCGGTGGTGGTGCGTTTCATCGCCCGCCAGCCGCTCTGGCTGGACGAGGCACAGAGCGTGGCGATCGCCCGCCTCCCCCTCTCCGGAACCGGCCCGACCATGTGGGACGGGCTGCTGGAGGACGGCTCGCCACCCCTCTACTACATCCTCCTGCACCTGTGGACGTCCGTTCTCGGGGACGGCACGAGTGCGGTGCGGGCCATGTCCGCGGTGATCAACCTCGGCTCGGCAGTGCCGTTGTACTACCTCGGCCGCCGGCTGGTAGGGCAGCGGGCGGCGAAGGTCGCGGTGGTGTTCTACCTGACCTCGCCGTTCGCGCTGTACTTCGGCACCGAAACGCGGATGTACAGCCTCATCGTGCTGCTCACCACGCTCGGTGGCCTGGCCCTGGAGCGGGTGCTGCGGGAGCCGCGCGCGAAGAACATCGCCGTGCTGGCCCTCTGCTCCGGCTGCCTCGCGCTCACCCACTACTGGTGCCTCTACCTGCTGGTCACCGTCGGCGCGTGGCTGATCGGCCTGGTCTTCCTGCGGCGGCGGCTCGCGGCGGCGCAGGCGGTGCGCGACGCGCGCTCCACCCGCCCCGGCGGGCGCGCGCGTGGCGGGCACCGGCCGGGCTCGGTCCGCGTACCGCGCACCGCGGCGACGGCTGCCAGTCCGGTGCCGCCGGGCGGCGCGCCGGCCGCGGGGCTGGCGGAGACCGCCGACCAGTGGGCCGGCGGCCGGCACCCGGCCGAGGTCCTCGCCGACACGGTGGACGCCCCCGGGCGGACGGTGCCGCCCTGGTCCCCGCGCGGTCCGCTGGCGGGCATTGTCGGCATCATTGCCGGCGGCCTGGTGTTCGCGCCCTGGCTGCCGAACTTCTTCTCCCAGCTCGCGCACACCGGCACCCCGTGGGGTGAGCCGGCGTCCTTCGCGGCCGTCAGCCACGCCTACGGCCAGTGGGCCGGCGGGCCCACCACCCTCGGGCGGCTGCTGCTGTTCCTGATCACCGGACTGGTCGCCGCGGGCATCGCCGGGCGCCCGCTCGGCGGCCGGTTCCTCCTGCTCGACCTGAGGGGGCTCGAGCCGGGCCGTACCCTCTTCCTGCTCGCCACCGGGACGCTGATCGTCGCCGTCGCCGCCGGCAAGGCCGTGGGCAACGCCTGGGCCGACCGCTACACCGCGACGGCCTTCGTCCCGTTCCTGCTGGTGGTCGGTCTCGGCGCCACGATGCTGGCGAACCGGCGAGTGTTCCACGGTGTGATCGCCATAGCCGCGCTGACCGGTGTCATCGCCGGCACGAGCGACGTCCGGCGGGAGCGTTCCCAGGCCGGCGAGGCCGCGGCTGTCCTCACCCGGCTGGCCAGCCCCGGGGACATCCTGCTGGTGTGCCCGGACCAGCTCGGACCCGGGCTCGCACGCACCGTTCCGTCCTGGCTCAAGGTGTACGTGGTGCCGACCTACGCCGGGCCGGACCGGGTGGACTGGGTCGACTACGAGGAACGGAACGAAAGCGCCAACGGGGTCGCGTTCGCGGAGCGGGCCCTGGCCGAGGCGGGGACGAACACGGTCTTCATGGCCGGCTCGGGTGCCTACCGGACCTACGAGGAGTTGTGCACCCAGGTCCGGACGACCCTGCAGGAGCGGCGCCCGAACGCCGACGAGGTGATGGAGCAGGGGCTGCCGACGCGGGTCTACGAGAACTACGCCCTGCTGCGCTTCCGGGCGTCATGACCGAGCCCGGACCACCGGGCGCTGCCGGGGGAGGTTCCTGGTTCGAGACCGCTCGGCCTGCGTACCCGGACCGGCGCCGCCCCACCCCGCCGCAACCGACGCCGACGCCGCACGGGGGCGCCGGGGCGGCGGTCTCGGACGCACCGGCGCCGGGGCAGGATGCGCTGGACGGCACGGCGGCGCCGGAACGCGCGGCAGCCCCGGCCTCCCGGCCGGCGCCTGCTCCCGTCCTCGAACGCGGAGCTGCTGCGGCGGCGGGTGCCTGGGCTCGGCGCTGGTACTTCCGGGAGATCCTGGTCGCCTGGATCGCCGCCCGCGTGGTGGTCGGAGCCGCGCTGGGCCTGACCCGTTTCCTCGCCGACAGCGTCCGGGAGGACAGCGCGGCCGGGCTGGAGACGACGGGCCTGCTCGGCTGGGATGCCGGCTGGTACCTCACCATCGCCGAGCACGGGTACGAGGCGTCCGGGGACGAGAGCCGCCGTTTCTTCCCGCTGCTGCCCCTGCTGGTCCGGGTGTTCACGGTCCTGCCGGGGCTGGGAGGTCACAGCGGCGCGGTGTTGGTGGCGCTGGTCAACGTGCTGGCACTCGGGTTCGCGCTGGCACTGGTCGGCGTGGCGCGTACGGAGGGTTTCGGCGAGGACGCGATCCAGCGGCTGATCTGGATCTCAGCACTGGCGCCGCCCGCCTTCGTCCTGGTGATGGGTTACGCGGAGGCGCTGGCCGGGCTGCTCGCCGCCGCCGTGGTCCTCGGGGCACGCACCCGCCGCTGGGAGATCGCGGCCGCCGCCGGGCTGCTCGGCGGCCTGTGCCGGCCGCTGGGCCTGTTGCTGGCCGTCCCGGTGGCGATCGAGGCGGCCCGGGGGCTGCGTCTGCCACTGGCCGGCCGGCTCGGGGCGGCGGGGGCGCCCGGGCCGCTGGTCCGTCCCGTGGCGGCCGGTGGGCCGACCGGCCGGGAGATGCTCAGCCGGTTCGCTGCGGTCATCGCCCCGATTGTCGGCGCCGGTGTGTATCTGATGTGGTCCGCCTCGGCGCACGGGGACGGGCTGGCACCGCTCACCATGCAGCGGGACGCGGCCCGGCACGGCAGCACGGGCAATCCGCTCGCGACCATCGTCGACGCGGCCCGCGGAGCGACGACCGGCGAGCTCGGCACGGCCCTGCACGTGCCCTGGCTGCTGCTCGCCGTGGCGGCCCTGGTGGTGATGGTCCGTACCCTGCCGGTGTCGTACGCCGTGTGGTCCGGGCTGGTGTTCGCGGCCGTGGTGACCGGCAGCAATCTCGATTCGTCCGAGCGCTACCTGTATGGCGCCTTCCCGTTCCTGCTGGTGGCCGCCATGGCCACAGCTCGCCGCGAGGTGTGGAATCTGGTGATCACGGTTTCGGCGGCGGCGATGACCGTCTATGCCACGCTGGCGTTCACGCTGTCCTACGTCCCCTGACCTGTTCCCCCGGGCAGGTCACCCGGCGCGGCCTGCCGACCCGCGGCGCGGTTGACCCGCGTCTTCCCGACGTTTTGTGGCCGCGATGCGGCCACACTCTTGTGCACGATCGGCCGCTACGCCAAGGTTTCCCCTCAGGACACCCGGCGTTCACAGGCCCACCGGGGCCGCGGCACCGATCCGCGGGCGCCGGTGCGGACGTCCGCGCGCGGGAGGACCGCCGGCGCACCGGGCCGGCGCAGCGGGAGGTGCACGCGTCTTGGCGGACAGGAATCTCGAGTACCAGAATCTGACCATGCCCCCGGGTACCGACCGGCGGACGGCGGTCGCGATCCTCACTCTGCACGCCGAGTTCGGCGACTGGGAGCTCGACCGCTCCCGGATCTACCCCGATGGGACCCGCCGAGTAGTGCTACGCCGGCGGCGCCGACCGGGCGGCCTTCCCGGGTATCTGCCCACCTGAGTCCGCCCGGCCGCTTCCGGCCGCCCGCCGGCCGCGGCTGCCCGGCGGTGGCGGCACGCTGCCTCGGTTCCGATGGGGGCAACACGTCCCGTCCGGGGTGCCGCCCGTCTGCGTGACAGCGGCGTCCCGTGACGTGAGGATCGCCACGATCTCCCTTCCGCTACGCGGCGGAAGATGGTGAGGCGGACGGACCGTGAACCACTCCGTCAGACACCCATCGGCATGTGGGGAGCGATTGTGACCGCTACGAGCGACGGGCACCAAAAGCATCGGGTCGTGATCATCGGCTCCGGTTTCGGCGGGCTGTTCGCCGCCCAGGCTCTGCGCCGCGAGCCCGTCGAGGTGACTGTCGTCGCTAAGACCACACATCACCTGTTCCAGCCACTGCTTTACCAGGTTGCGACGGGCATCCTTTCCGAGGGCGAGATCGCCCCGGCGACGCGTGAGGTGCTGCGCCGCCAGCAGAACGTACGGACCGTTCTCGGCGAGGTCGTCGGTATCGACCTCGCCGCGAAGACGGTGACGTCCAACCTGCTGGGGCGCACGGACGTGCAGCCGTACGACAGCCTGATTGTCGCGGCCGGCGCCGGTCAGTCCTATTTCGGGAACGACCACTTCGCCGAGCACGCCCCGGGCATGAAGAGCATCGACGACGCGCTGGAGCTGCGCGGGCGGATCTTCGGCGCCTTCGAGGTGGCCGAGACCTCGCCCGACCCGGCCGACGCCGCGCGCTACATGACCTTCGTGGTGGTCGGCGCCGGTCCGACCGGTGTGGAGATGGCCGGCCAGATCGCCGAGATGGCGCATCGGACGCTGCGCCACGACTTCCGGAAGGTCGACACCACCAAGGCCCGGATCATCCTCCTCGACGCCGCGCCGACGGTGCTCGGCACGTTCGGGGAGAAGCTGGCCGGCAAGGCCACCGCGAAGCTGGAGAAGATCGGCGTCGAGATCCAGCTCGGCGCCCGGGTCGTCAACGTCGACTCCCGCGGCATCGACGTCGAGGACTCCGACGGCACCCGGCGCCGGATCGAGTCCGTCTGCAAGATCTGGGCTGCCGGCGTCGCCGCCAGCCCGCTCGGCAAGCAGCTCGCCGAGCAGTCCGGCGCGGTCCTGGACCGCGCCGGCCGGATCCAGGTGCAGCCGGACCTGACCCTGCCCGGTCACCCCGAGGTGTTCGTCGTCGGGGACATGGCCACCCTCGACCGGCTTCCTGGTGTGGCCCAGGTCGCCATTCAGGGCGGCAAGTACGCCTCGAAGACGATCGCCACCCGGTTGCGCGGCGGCCCGCCGATGCGCAACTTCGAGTACAAGGACAAGGGCAGCATGGCCACCATCTCGCGCTTCAGCGCGGTGGCCAGCATCAAGGGCGTGCAGCTCAGCGGGTTCCTGGCCTGGCTGATGTGGCTCGCCGTGCACCTCGTCTACATCATCGGCTTCAAGCACCGGGTGACGACCCTGCTGCACTGGACGGTGAGCTTCGTCGGCCGCGGCCGCTCGGAGCGGACCGTCACCCAGCAGCAGATCTTCGCCCGGTCGGCGCTGCAGCGCCTCGGGGAAGGCTTCATGCCGACCCTGCCCGACGACTGGGCCTCCCGCGGCCCGTCCGCGGTGACCCGCCCGGCAGCGCAGCCGGGGGCCGTCCCCACGGCCCGGAAGGCGGGCGCGGACGCGCCCCGTCTCACTCCGGACGGCACACCGTCCGGAGGCGCGGCCTCGGGAAGCACCTCCACCGGCACCGCCTGACCACGGGCGCGGGCCGGACGGATCCGTCCAGCAGGCCCGGCCCCGGAGCCGAGTGCCCCGGAGCCGGGCCTGCTGCCGTCCCGGCTCGGGCCCCTCCTGCCCGTCCCCGCCCGCCGGTGAGCGACGCTGCCCGCGCGGCGGCGGTCAGGTTCCGGTCAGGAGGAGGCGAGGAAGCGGTCCAGCACGCGGACACCGAACCGCAGGGCGTCGACGGGCACCCGCTCGTCGACGCCGTGGAACATCCCGGCGAAGTCGAGGTCGGGCGGCAGCAGCAGCGGCGAGAAGCCGAAGCAGCGAATACCGAGGCGGGAGAACGACTTCGCGTCGGTGCCGCCGGAGAGCATGTAGGGGACGGCGCGCGCCGCCGGGTCCTCCGCCCGCAGCGCCGAGGCCATCGCCTCCACCAGCGGTCCGTCGAACCCGGTCTCCAGCGCCTGGTCGTTGACCACCCACTCGCGCCGCACCTCCGGCCCGAGAAGCTCGTCGACCTGGCGCAGGAACTCCTCCTCCTGGCCGGGCAGGTAGCGCCCGTCCACGTAGGCGGTGGCCTCCCCGGGAATCACGTTCACCTTGTGGCCGGCCGCCAGCTGGGTCGGGTTCACCGTGTTGCGGATCGTCGCGCCGACCATGCGGGCGATCGGGCCGAGCTTCGCGATCGTGCTCTCGATGTCGCCCGCGTCGAGCTCGATGCCCAGTGCCTCGCCGATCGAGTCGAGGAACACCCGCACCGTCGGGGTGACCACGATCGGGAACTGGTGGCGGCCCAGCCGGGCCACCGCCTCGCACAGCTTGGTGACGGCGTTGTCCTCGCTGAGCATCGACCCGTGGCCCGCCCGCCCGGCCACGGTGAGCTTCATCCAGGCGATGCCCTTCTCAGCCGTCTCGATGAGGTAGAGCCGCAGGTCGTCCGAGACCGTGTAGGAGAACCCGCCGACCTCGCTGATCGCCTCCGTGCAGTCGGCGAAGTGGTCGGGGTGGTTGTCGACCAGCCAGCGCGCCCCGAGGGTGCCCCCGGCCTCCTCGTCCGCCACGAAGGCCACCACGAGGTCACGCGGCGGACGACGGCCGGAGCGGGCCATGTCACGCACGACCGCGAGGGTCATGGCGTCCATGTCCTTCATGTCGATGGCGCCCCGCCCCCACAGACAGCCGTCGAGCTCCTCACCGGCGAAGGGATGCACGCGCCAGTCCGTCGGGTCGGCCGGGACGACGTCCAGATGGCCGTGGATCAGCAGCGGTGAGCGGGACGGATCCGAGCCCGCCAGCCGGGTCACGACACTCGTGCGGCCCGGGGCGGACTCGAGCAGGACCGGCTCCAGGCCCACCTCGGCCAGCTTCTCTGCCACGAACTCGGCGATCGGCCGCTCGTGGCCGTCGCCGTTCCCCCGGTTGACGGACTCGAACCGGAGCAGATCCCGACACAGGTCCACCACCTCGGACTCCGCCGTCAGCGCCGCGCCGGCGCCTGCCGCCTGCCCCGAGGTGGCCACCGGCAGGTCCTCGGCGGCGGGGACGTCAGGGGGATCGAGGGACGCGTTTGCCATGACCCCAGTCTGCCCCTCCGGTCATGCGTTCACCGGAGCAGGGACGTAGCGTCCCCAGAAGGCGTTCCGCGCCGGTTTCCGGCCTGTGAACGACCCGCGGTCGCCTGTCAACGACCCGCGATCGCCCGGCGCGCCGCCCGTGGCCGGCGTGCCATCCGGTAGGAGGACCCGGTCGGCAGGAGGACCCGTTATGACTGTGTACCGATGCCCGCGCGGCGACCTGGGCTGCGCCGCGGTGTTCCCGACCACCGGTGACCTGG
Organism: Parafrankia elaeagni; assembly: GCF_000374165.1. Lineage (GTDB taxonomy): Bacteria > Actinomycetota > Actinomycetes > Frankiales > Frankiaceae > Parafrankia > Parafrankia elaeagni. The sequence continues at coordinate 54,309 of NZ_KB893705.1, read as the reverse complement.
ACTATCACCTGAAGCTGGCACACGGGTACGGGCGGTTGGCGCGATTCCTCGCCAGCCTGTCGAGAACGACGGTGCTCCCCGGCGGGCCGAGGCCCGTCCGCCGGGTCCCGGACGGGCTCGAGGGCGGCCCGGGGACGCCCACCACCGCACAGGCACACCGCGACGACGCCGGGGTGGTCCAGACCCGGGTGCTGGAGCGGAACAGGCCGGCCCGGCACTAGGAACCGCGGTTCACCACGTCCGCGGCCGGACGGGTGGGTGCGCAGGGCCACCCGGGCTCAGGTCGCTCCGCCGATGCCCGTCGTCACCACCGCGTCCCCCGGGTCGTCATCACCGTGTCCTCCGGGGAGCCGGGAACTCTCCGGGGAACCAGCGGCCCGGTTGCGACGCCGGAGCGGAACGGCCAACGCGACCACGAGCATCAGTGCCAGGACAGCCCCGAGGGCGCCGGTGGGCACACCCACAAGCTTCAGCCCACTGAGCGAGACCACCACGACGACAGCCGGCCGGATAAAACGGCTGGTCGAGCTGCCCGCCGAGATCCGCGCGCCGAGATAGACGCCGGGAAGCGAACCGACGAGCAGCGAGCTGGTCAGTCCCAGCTGGAAGTCACCGAAGATCAGGTGGCCGAGCGACGCCGCCGCGACCAGCGGGACCGCCTGCGCGAGATCGGTGCCGACCAGCTGGGAGGCACGAATCGACGGGTACAGCGCGAGCAGCATGACGATGATGAGCGATCCGGAGCCGACCGAGGTCATCCCGACCACGAGCCCACCGACGACGCCGGTCGCCAGAGTCGGCAGCGGCCGGACCGTGATCGCGGCGGCATCCGCCACCGCGGGGCCGCGGCGGCGGTCCAGCTCCGACTTCGCCAGCATCGCCAGGGCCGCGATGATCAGAATCACGCCCATGGTGATCTTTATCCGGTGCTGGACCGTGTCGCCGTCCCCCAGCGCCCGAAGGATCAGCACCCCGCAGAACCCGGCGGGCACCGACCCGAGCACCAGCCAGCCGACCAGCCCCCGGTGGACGGTACCGCGACGCAGGTGAACCGTCGCCCCCACGGGCTTCATCACCGCCGACGCGACAAGGTCGCTCGAGACGGCCGCGAGCGGCTGTACGCCGAACAGCAGTACCAGGACAGGCGTCATCAGCGCGCCGCCACCCATACCGGTCAGCCCGACCACGAAGCCCACGAGCAGCCCGGCCAGGGCCACCAACGGGTCCATCTCCATCCAGACCACCTTCCCGGTAGGGAGACTACGCATTTCTCCCGACGGATCGGCGGATCATGGATGATCACCGGCGCTCGGCCCGTTCGGAGACGGATCCGATCGGCGGTCTCACCCGATCATCGGCACGCGCGCCGACGATCGGCAGCCGGCCGGGGACGGCGAGGGCTCCGTCCGCGCCGCCGGGCGCCCGCCGCCCGCTCGACACGACCAGAAAATGCCGTTAACCACAGGCACCCTCGCCACAAACAAAGATTCTTTGTTTGACGATGAATCCAACGTGGCAGGCCCCCTGCTGGTGCGGGGCCGCCGCACGTGGATCATTCATGGGGGAGTTATGAGAAAGTCCGCACCACGCAGGATTCTCGTCCTCGCGGCGACGGGCGCGACGGTCGCCGCCCTGGGCCTGGGCCCGGGCGCGGTTTCCGCGCAGGCATTCTGGGAGGACAAGGGCTACCAGAATGACTACGGAAAGGACTGGCGAGGCGACAAGGACGACTGGAACAAGGACAAGTGGGAGAAGGACCGCTGGGAGAAGGACCGCTGGGAAAAGGACAAGTGGGGTAAGGACCGCTGGGAAAAGGACCGCTGGGAGAAGGACAAGTGGGGTAAGGACCGCTGGGAGAAGGACAAGCGAGGCAAGGACGACTGGGACTGGGACTGGAACTGGTGATCTGCTGACCAGGCGGTTTCGGCACAGCTGAAATCGGACCGGGGAACGGAACGTGACGGCGACCGGCATGCCCCGGCGACCGCCGGCGCCCTTCCGCTGACGCGGCGTTCCGCTCCCCGGCGTCTGGCGATCATCCCAATGTCCGGTGGTCAGCCCACCTCGAGGCACCTCAGATGATCAGCTCACTGACGCCCCACGTCGCCACCATCGCGATACCCGCGCATATCTCCACGAACACCCCGACACCGAAGGCGACCGTCGCCGCCCACGTCGACGCCACGGCCTGGCCGGGATCGCGCAGACGGGCGAGTTCGGCCAGGTAGATCCCGGCGAGGCCGCCGACGAGCAGGCCGACGACAGGCACGACGAAGAACCCGATCACGGCGCAGACCGCGCCGACCAGCATCGTCCCGAACGGCGCTCCTGCCGCTGACGCGGCCCGACCCGGCAGCACGTACTTGGCGAGCGACCCGACGACGAACAGTGCGCTGATGACCGCCAGCACCAGCCAGCGCGCGGTACCGCCACCGTCCGCGATCGTCCACCAGACGCCGGCGCCCCAGACGACCAGCAGGCCTGGAAGCACGGGCACCAGGACACCGACGAGGCCGAGCGCCATGACCAGGGCAACCGCGAACAGCTCCACGCCGCTCATGGCGATGACCTCCCGACATCGGCCCGCCTCCGCGGCGGTGGGCCACTCACGCTCCGCCCTCGTGCCCCGCCCCGGCTCGGGGCACCGACACCCGCTCCGCCCGAAAATACCCCCCGCCGGGGCTGCTGACCGCCGATCAGGCCGGGCTCTCCTCGACCCTGCCCTCCGCCACGGTGAGCCGACGGGTCACCCGCACGGCCTCGAGCAGGCGCCGGTCGTGGGTGACCAGCAGCAGGGTCCCCTCGAATCCCTCGACGGCCTGCTCCAGCTGTTCGATGGCGGGCAGGTCGAGGTGGTTGGTGGGCTCGTCCAGCACCAGGCAGTTCACCCCGGCGCCCTGCAGCAGGGCCAGCGCGGCCCGGGTGCGCTCGCCGGGCGACAGCGACGCGGCCGGCCGCGTCATCTGATCCGCCCCGAGCCCGAACTTCGCGAACAGCGTGCGGACGTCGGCGGCCGTTCCTCCGGTGACCTGCTCGGCGACGGTGGCCGCCGTCGCCTCGCCCCGGAAGCGCGACCGGGCCTGGTCGATCTCGCCGAGGAGCACGCCCGAACCGAGCATGTGCTGTCCCGCGGTCAGCGGCTGGCGGCCGAGCAGCGCGGCCAGCAGCGTGCTCTTGCCTGCCCCGTTCGGGCCGGTGATCACCACCCGGTCGGCCCAGGCGACGGTGAGGTCCACCGGCCCGAGCCGGAAACCCGACCGCTCGACGACGGCACCGCTGAGGGTGGCGACCACATCTCCCGAACGGGGGGCGGTGGCGATGGACATGCGCAGCTGCCACTCCTTGCGCGGTTCGGCCACCGCGTCTCCGCTGTTCTCCAGCCGTTCGAGCTGGGTCTGCAGCGTGCGGACCCGGCCCGCGCTCTTGGTCGCCGCCTCGATCCGCGCACCGCGGGCGGACCGGTCCCCGTCCGGCGCCCGCCGCTTGGCCCGCACCGCTCCGCGCACCGACTGCTCGCGCTGCCGCTGCACCTGCCCGACGAGGTCGGCCCGGCGGTCGGCGAAACGCTCGTAGCGCTCCCGGGCCTGCCGGCGAGCCAGGCCGCGGGCCTCCAGGTAGGCGTCCCAGCCGCCCGCGTACCGGGTGACGGAGTGCTGGTGCCGGTCGATCTCGACGACCGCGTCGATCGTCCGGTCCAGGAACTCCCGGTCGTGGCTGACGACGACAAGTGCGCCCGGCATCTGCGTGACGTACTGCTCAAGCCGCTCCAGGCCGTCGAAGTCGAGGTCGTTGGTGGGCTCGTCCAGCAGGGTGATGTCGAAGCGGGAGAGCAGGACACTCGCGAGCGAGCCACGCGCCGCCTCACCGCCGGAGAGGGCCGCGGTGGGGCGGTCCAGCGACCCTGTGGGCAGGCCCAACTCGGCGACGACCTGCTCGGCCCGGTGGTCCAGATCCGCGGCGCCGAGCGCGAGCCACCGTTCCAGCGCCTCGTTGTAGCGGTCATCGGCGCCGGCGACGGACGCGGACAGGTCCGCGGTGGCCCGGTCGAGGGCTTCCTGGGCAGCCGTCACGCCGGTCCGGCGAGCCAGGTACTGCCGGAGGGTCTCGTCCTGGCGGCGGTCGGGTTCCTGGGGCAGCAGGCCGACGGCGGCGGCGGGCGGCGAGAGGTCGACCCGGCCACTGTCCGGCGGCACCTGGCCGGCGAGCGCCCGCAACAGGGTCGACTTGCCCACCCCGTTCGGCCCGACCACGCCGAGACGGTCACCGGGCACGACAGTGAGCGAGATCCCCGCCAGGACGACGGCGCCGCCTCGCAGCACAGTCAGATCGGACGCGACAAGAGTGGCGGACATGGCTCCAGTGTCGCCGGGGGCCGCACCACCCGAGCGGGCTGGTGACACCGCCGCCCGTCAGGCGGGCTGCCGGCCCGTCACGGAAGGGCCGGAGCACCCACAATGGGGCGACCATGCACTCTTCCTGCGCTTCCCGACATGCGCCTGAAATCGGGATCTCCACCACCGCGACCCGGGGCTCGAAATGATCATCGATCGTGCCCGGGTGGCCACGGCGCTGCCCGGCTACGACCTCGGACCCGAGCTCGGCCGCGGCGGATCGGCCGTGGTTCTCGCCGCGACCGACGACGCCGGCCGCCGGGTCGCGGTCAAGGCGATGGCGCTCGGCGCCGAGGAACGAGCCGTGTTCGGCGCCACCGGCGCCCCGAGGGCCGTCCCGGCCGCCGGACCCGACGCCGCGGCCGAGGCCCGGCTGCTCTCCGCGCTCGACCACCCGCACCTCGTGCAGGTCTCCCACCACCTCGTGCACGGGGAACTCGCACTGATCGTCATGGAGCTGCTCGACGGGGGCAGCCTGCAGAGCCGGGCCGCGGCCGGCGTCTCCGCCGAGACAGCCTGCGCGATCGGTCTCGCCACCGCCGCAGCGCTCGAACACGTGCACGCCCGCGGCATCCTCCACCGCGACATCAAGCCGTCCAACATCCTCTTCACCGCCGACGGGACGCCGAAGCTGACCGACTTCGGCATCGCGCACGCCCAGGGTCCCGGCTCCGGACGCCGCGGACCCGCTCCCGGGGGGACTCCCCGATACATGGCGCCCGAACAGTTCACCCTGGACGAACTGGGGCCTGCGACCGATCTGTACGGCCTCGCCGTGGTGCTTTACGAACTGCTCGCCCGCCGCCCGCTGTTCCACGTGCGGCCGCCGACAGCCGAGCACTGGGCCCGGCACCACCTCACCGTCACACCACGACCGCTCGCCGGCGTCCCGGAGCCGGTCGCCCGGGTCGTCGAGCGCGCTCTCGCCAAGGAGCCGGCGCACCGCCCGGCGGACGCGCGCGAGTTCGCGCTCGCCATGGCCCAGGCCATGGCTCGCTCCCGCGGCCCCGGTTGGCTCGCCCGCTCGGGCGTCCCCGCCGTCCTGGACGAGGCGGTCGAGGCCGCGGCCAGCCCCCCTCCCGCGTCGGCCGGGCCGGCACCGGACCACCTGAACCGCCCGGTCCTCACCGACCACGGGCTGGAGCTGGTGCTGGACGACGCCGCGCATCCGGTTCCCGCCCCGATCGACCACGGGCCGCCGGCCCTGCCACCGGCCCTGCCGCTCTCCTGCGGCGCTCCGCCCGTCGGGGGCACACCGTCAGGCGAGGACACACCACCAGCCGACGCCGGCCTGCCCGCGCAGGCCGCTCCGCCGGTTACGAGCGCTCCCGCCGGGGAGGCGGCGCCCACCGGTCCCACTCGACCGGCCGACACCGGGCCGGCAACGGAGCACCCCGCGCAGGCCACAGGGGGCGCTGTGCCCGCGGGTACCCCACCGGGCGCCGAGGCCTCCGAGCGGGACGTGGGCCCGCAGACCCGGACGGGCGCGGGCGGCCAGGCCGGTGCCCGCGCCGCGGTGCGGTCCGTGCCCAGCGCCGGGCACGGACCGGCGAGGCCTGGCGCTGCGGTGCGGCCAGGTGCGCGGACGGTGCGGATCGGCATCGCCGTGGCAGCGATGCTCGTTCTTGTGATGATCCTCTTCCTGACGGCATGACGGATCCGCCACCTCACGGTGCCCATCCGGAGCAGGCTGCCCCGCTGGCCAGAGAGGAGCGAATCCGGCGAGAGATGGAGCGGCGGCCCCGCGACCGTCTCGGCCGCCCGCTGCCGCATGGGTCAGTCGGCGTCCCTCCGTTGCCGGAGCATCTCCCGGACAGCCCGCGTGCGGTCCTGCGGACTGCTCAGAACCTCCTCGACGACGGTCTCTACTTTCAGGCCCACGAGGTGCTGGAGGCAGCCTGGCGAGTGGCTCCGAGCGCGGAGCGTGGCCTCTGGCGTGGTCTCACCCAGATCGTGGTCGGCCTGGTGCATGCCGCGCGTGGGAACCGCCGCGGCGCGGTCGCGCTGTTGCGACGCGGGCTGGCCGAACTCGAGCCCCACCTGCGAGAACTCTGCGAGACGACAGCGCAGGGCACGGATGGGACCCGACCCAGCCCGCGGTCAACCGACTCCGGCAGGGAGATACCGGTCGCCATGCCGCCCCCAACCACCGGACAGCCCCCAACCACCGGACAGCCCTCGACCACCGGAGAGGCGCTCCGGCCCGGCTGGACGCAGGACCTTGATCTGGTTGGCGTGGCGCGGTGGGCCACCACACAGCTCGCCCTGCTTGAGCGGGACTGCCGACCGGCGGCGGAACCCCGGCCACCCCGGCTCCTGAGACGCTGACCCGACAGGCGCCCTGACCGGGGACCTGCGCACACCGGCCGGCGGGCACAGCCGTTCCCGACCGTGTGTCTACTCCCGACTGCCCACCGGCGCCGGCGGCCCGGCAGCCCCGGCCTTCGCAGGGGGCCCCACCGGCGCGGTGGCGAGCTCCGCGACAGGGTCGCCGGGGGCGACCGCCTCCAGCAGCGCGAGGAAGTCCCCCTCGTCCCGGACGGGAATCTCCAGGCGCGCAGCCGCCCGGGCCTTCTCGGTGGCGCTGCCCGGGACATTCGTCACCAGCACGCTCGTCCGGCGGCTGACGTTCGCGGACACCTGCAGACCGGCCGCGGCAGCACGGTCGACGAGGGCGGCGCGCTCCGTCGTCGTCGGACCGGTGAAGACCACCCTCATGCCCTGGACCAGGGGCGCCCCAGGGGCCAGCGGGCCGGGGTTGTGGTACTGGCACGGCGGCGGCCGGCCCGACGCCGAGTAGCGCGGGGGGTACACGGCGATGCCCTCGCACTCGACGCCGCACCGTGTCAGCGGCAGCTCCAGGTACTGCTCCCTGGCCCGCTCGAGAATGCGTGGAAGCAGGGCGGCCAGCACCTCGGCGTCGTCCTCGGCGTCATGGGCGCGGCGCTGGGCTATCCCCCAGTGGGCCGCCAGTGCCGCCAGCCGCAGGCTCGTCAGCTCCAGGCCGAGACGGCTGGCGAGAGTCAGGGTGCACAGCCTCCACTCGACCGGCAGCGTCCGCCCGATGCGCAGTGCCTCCCCGGCGAGCATCCGCCAGTCGAAAGCCGCGTTGTGAGCCACCAGCACCCGGCCGGCAAGCAGGTCCGCCAGCTCGTCGACGACGGCGGCGAAAGTGGGGCTGCCGGCCAGCCGCTGCCTGGTGAGGCCGTGGATATGCACTGGCCCGGGATCGCAGCCGGGGTCGAGGAGGGTCGACCAGCGGCCCTCGACGGTGCCGTCAGGCGAGATCAGGACCACGGCTATGGACAGCACCCTGTCCCGCACCGGGGAAAGACCGGTGGTCTCGACGTCGACGACCGCGTACGGGTGGGTGAACCTGGCGGCGGAGCCGAGGGGGTCAGCATTCTCAGCACTCACAGCGGGGAATCATGACGCAGACCACCGACAGGACGGCGCCCCGCGGCCGGGTGCAGTGCGGCGGCTGCGCGATCCTGGTGCGACCGGAGTGACCCGGAGTGCCGCGCGAGGGAAACAGGCGGACCGCGGCAGGCCGTAATGTTATTGTGTTCCCGTTGTTTATGTGCCCGTCGTCACGCGTACGGACGGCCCGATTCGCGGGTGGCCCTCCGGCGCCGCGAGCGGCGGGAGACAGGGCCTGACAGGTGGTTGGCCCGGTGGTGCCCAGCAGGCCCCACCGGCCGTGCGCCGGTCGTTGTCGGGGACGACCAGGCGCATCCCGCACCTGTTGGGAAACACCCGGAGGCGCCACGGCGGCGCCGTCCGGTCAGGAGTGCGGGCCGAGATGCCGCGGCCAGGTGACACCCGAGCGGTTTCGGGACCAGGCGAGGGATTGGAGGGCGGGGGCGCACACAAAAAGGTGGGACGAATGTTCGTCATACAGCCCGACCACCCGCTTCCTCTACAGGAATCAGTCTCCGAGTCGACGCACCCCCTGCGCCGACTTCGCTCGCTGCATGGCTGGTCCTACGAAACCGTGGCGCGTATCGTCGCGGCCCGGGCACGTGAACTCGGTGTCGCCAGTATGGCGGCCCAGCGTCAGAAGATCTGGCGCTGGGAGAACCGCGGGGTGGTCCCCGATCGTATTTCGCAGCTCGCCCTCGCCCGGGAGCTCGGTGTGCCGGACCAGGAGGTGACGGCCCACCCGTGGCCGGCCTGGCTGCCCACGCTCGGCACACCGTCGTGCGCCCAGCAGATCGCGACGCTGCGCGGCATCCTCGAGCAGCTCCGGGAGGTGCTGCGCACCGGTGACAGCATGACGGCGGCGGTGCTGGTCGAGGAGGGCCTCACCGTCCCGGTCGACGATCTGGTGTTGGACACGACCCTGATCCGCAGCTCGGCCGTGCGCGTTGCGATGGCCCGTGCGGGCTGCCACGGCGGCCCGGCCCGCGCCGGTGCCAGCCGGCTCACGGTGGCGGGGCGCCGGGAGGCCGAGGCCCCCCGGCGCGACCTCGGTGAGCGGGCGCCCCACGGGCGGGCTGTGCGGAGATGACCGCTGCCCGCCCTCAGCGTGCAGCCACCGCGACCAGAGCGACGAGCATGACCGTGAGGCACACGATCATGATCCACAACGGAGTGCCGGGTCCCACGAGCATCCACCCGATCGGGAAATGCGCCTGCCGGGCGCCTCGGTGCGCTCCTCTCCCCCGCCGGGAGGCCTTCCGGCCTGCCGGCGCCACGACGGCCCTGGCCACGGGTCGGGCAGACGTGCCGACGGTCACCCTCTGGGCTGTCTGCCTCTGGGCTGTCTGTCGCCGGGCGTGGGCCCGCTGGGAGTGGGCCCGCTGGGAGTGGGCGCCGCCCGCCCGCCGATGCCGGGGCCGGGCAGGCCCGTGGTCGTCCGCCGCCGCGGTGGGCACCGGCGGAGTGGGCACCGGCGGAGTGGGCACCGGCAGGGTGCGGCAGGGCACGACGGACGTCGCCGAGCCCGTCCCGCCACCCGGGCGGCTTCCCCGGGAGGGAGCGCCACCGGGCTCAGCCCGCCCGGCGGACGATCCTGTTCGCACACGCCCGCTCGCCCCACCGGCTCCGCGCACGCCGAGACCTCGGGTCGGCCGTCCGGAGGCGCCGTGGCGGCCGCCGGCGCCAGCCGATCCACCGGCGCCCCCCGACCTGCCGCCGGCCTCGCGCGGCCGGCCGGACCCGCGAGGCGCGCCGCTTCCCCGCGGCGCGCCAGGTGCGCTGGGCTGGCCCGGATCCGTGGTGTCGGCACTGCCGAGGTGCTGGTCCTCCGTGCGCTGCCGGGGAACCGCGTACCGGGCCGGTTCCCCGGCAGCAGCCCGAGGCATGAAGGCCGACCGGCTCGCCGGAGTCGCCGGAGTCGCCGAGCCGGCGGTGCCGGAGCGGGTCGCCGCGGCCGGCCGGGGTGGCCGGCCGGGGCCGCCGGGGCGGCCCGGCGGTGCCGGCAGCGGGCTGGGGCCGGTGGAGTCCACGGAGTCCACCGGCCTGCGCCCGGGTGCCGGTACGGGTGTCGGCGCCGGGCTCGGAGCACGGACGATCGGCAGCCGCGGCCGGTCGTGTCCGTCGAGGTCGAGGATCCGGGGGTCGAGATGCGCGGTGGACAGCCAGCCCTCCGCGATCACCTGGTTGACCAGGGCTGTGAGATCCACGTCCTCGGTGTCGCTGCTGACCGTCGCACCGATGTCCGACATCGCGAGGACCTCGCGGAGCACCGCGGGGATGCCCGGGCGGGCCCGGGCGTTCTTCGTGAGCGTCCGGGCGAGAAGCCCGTAGAGCCGGCCGGGAACCCCGTCGAGGTTCGCCGGGTCGTGCCGGACGCGGAACAGCACCGCGTCGGCCGAGCCGCCCCCGAAGGGGGAACGGCCGGTGGCCGCGTAGGCCACCGTGCAGCCCCAGGCGAAGACATCCATCGCCGGGTCGCTGAACCGTCCACTGACCTGCTCGGGGCTCATGTAGGCGGGGCTTCCGACCGAGCATCCGGCACCGGTCAGCGAGATGGTGTCGGCGGCCTGCGCGATCCCGAAGTCGACGACCCGCGGGCCGTCGCGGGTGAGGAGCACGTTGGAGGGCTTCAGGTCACGGTGGACGACCCCGGCCTCGTGGATCGCGACCAGCGCCTCGGCCAGGCCCACCGCGAGCGTCCGCAGCGCGTCGCCGGCGAGCGGGCCGTGCTCGCGCACGTACTCGGCCAGGCTGGGACCAGCGAGGTACTCCGTGGCCAGGTAGGGCGGATCACCGTCGGGGTCCGCCGCCAGGATGCGGGCCGTGCAGGCGCCCGCCACCCGGCGGACGACCTCGATCTCGCGCCGGAAACGCGCGCGGAACTCAGGATGATCGGCGAACTCCGCCCGGATGACCTTCACCGCGACCGGCGGGCCGTCCGGACCGTCCTGGGTCCCGTAGTAGACCGTCCCCATACCGCCCGTACCGATGCGGCGGGTCAGCAGGAACGGCCCCAATCTCCGCGGAATCTCCATCCGCCGGTCTCCCCCCGGTCTGACTGGCATGGGGCGCTGCCGTCCGGGGCGGGACGTCCGGTGCCCGGCGTCCAGATCTCCACGGCGCCCCGTCCCGAACCGGGACGAGGCCGACGAGCGCCCAGGAGAAGCGTGCCTGGCCCAGGGGGCATGAGGGGCTTTCGGCCCGGACCGTGCCGCCGCTTACACCCGTTCGGACCAGCCGGCGCAGCCCGGAGCGATCAGGGCCCCGCGGGGCTGCCGGGCCGGCCGAGCACCGCGGCGACCCGCTCGGCGAGGCGCTCGCCGAGGTCCGCGACCTCCACCCAACGGGCACCGGCGACCTCGTCGGCGGCGAGAACGAGGAGGTCGTGGGCCCCGCCCGGCCGGTGGCTGCGGGCACCGGCCGGGCCGGTGCGCGGCGCCGGTTCCACCATGGCGGCGGGAACACCGCCCGGCCCGCCGGCGCTGAGCGCCACCGGCCCCGTCCACAGCCTGGCCGGGCCGGCTCCCCCGGATGCGGTTGGCCGTCCGCCCACCGAAGTGGTGGGGTCCGGCGAGGTGGGGCCCGGCGTGATCGGACGACCGGCGGCGGCGCTGCCGGCGGACAGGTCGTTGCCGCGGATGGTGACCACGAAACGGAAGTCGTAGTGCATGTGGTCCTGCGGCTCACGCCGGTGCGGGTGCGCGCCCACCCAGTGGATGTCGACGTCCACCGGGTAGGGGACGACCGGGTCGACGCCACGGCGGCCGACCCCGGTCTCCTCGGCGAGTTCCCGCAGGGCTGCGCCGAACAGGGAGAGGTCTCGGTCCTCGACATGGCCGCCGGGCTGCAGCCACAGACCGGACGCCCGGTGATGGATCTGCAGGACCCGGCCCTCCCTGTTGACGGCCACCATCGAGCAGGTGACGTGGCCTGGCAGTGTCCTGCGCCAGGTGAGCCGGGAGGAACCGGCGGCGGTGCTGTCTGCTGCCCTCAGCAGCGGTGCGAGCCGCCTGCGGTCACCCGGGTGTCGGGCCAGGCAGGAACGCAGTGCCTGCCCGACCGCCTCGTTGGTGATGCTCATTGCTCCGCCTCCGATTCCGGGCCCGCCGCCGCCGGGATCCGACCACCCCGATCATCGCCCAACCCGGGCCATCGCGGGGGAACAGGGCGGTACCGCGAGCTTTCCCTCGGCATGGAGAACCCTCCTTCGCCACTCGCCGGGCGGGCCGCGGAAGTATGTCGAAGAACTCAGGGTCGCTCAGTCCGATTTACGACACCTTTACGTCGTCCGTGCATTTCCGATACCGCTTGGGCTGCCGGGAGGCGGACCACCCGGACAGGCCGGTGGATTCGGCGGGACGTGCCCGCCGCGGCCGGTGACGTGACCCGGGCGGTTCGGCATCTCGCCCCCGCACCCGCAGTCGCACTGCCCGCGGACCCGCCCGACACTGCACAGGGACCGGGAGAACACTCCGTCATGGTGGTGAACCGGCCGGCGGAGATCTGGTCAGATCACATGGCGCAGCCACCGGGACGCGATCCGCACCTGCGACGGTGACAGCACGGCGCGAACCGAACGCGTACGGTACGAGCGCCGTCATGCCCGAGATGACCGCGAAGATCAGGCCTCGGGCCGATTTTCGCCGGGCTCCGGGACGTCGTACAGTGCTCCGTACCAATGACACGGTCTAAGTAGAGTGCTCGGGAGTCACCCGCTCGGCCACCGGTCAGCGCCACGGCCCGCGATTCCCGGCCCTGACGTAAGGGTAGCTTTGTCGACGATGCGCAGGGACGAATCCGTTCCCAGTCTGGTCCGACGCAACACTCTCCAGATCGGAGAGGTTGCCGAGCGGGTGGGATTGTCGCTGCGTACGGTGCGCTACTACGAAGAGGCCGGGCTTCTCGTTCCGGCCGGCCGGACCCCGGGCGGATTCCGTCTGTATGACGACGACGCCGTCAGCCGCCTGCTCCTCATCCGGAAAATGAAGCCGCTGGGTTTCACCCTCGACGAGATGCGCTCGCTGCTGGCCGTCCGTGATGAGCTCATCGACCCGCAGCTGGCATCCGAGCGGCGGGCCGAGCTGCGGGAGCGGCTCCGTACCTGGGTCGTTCTGGCCGAGCAGAAACTTGCCACCCTGCGCGAGCAGGCCGGTGTCGCGGAGGATTTCGTCGTCGGTCTGCACGATGACGTCGAGAGATCACAGACGACGGTCCGGAGCGAGAGCCGCGACGAGCTGCCGGAGCACTGACGAGCCACCGGAGCACCAGGGCGGTCTGCCGATGGACCGTGCCCGGACGGGCGGCGTGCCCGGCGCCGGGTCGCCGGGTCACGGCGGGCCCGCAATATGCTGGGACGGGTCCCGCCGGCGGCAGCGCGCCACCCGGATCCGGTACCGCCAGCGGTCGCGCCCACCCACCGTCATCTGCCCGCGATACCGACATAAGGGTCGAATTGTCCACGACAGGGAACATCACCCCTTCCGCAGCCCACCGCGGCGTCTACGAGATCGGCGAGGTCGCCACCCTGGTCGGGCTGTCCCTGCGGACGGTCCGTTTCTATGAGGAGGCCGGTCTGCTCGTGGCCGTCGGGCAGGCCGCTGGCGGCTATCCGCTTTACGACGACGACGCGCTCGAGCGCTTCCTGCTCATCAAGAAGATGAAGCCCCTGGGATTCACGCTCGACGAGATGCGGGCGCTGGTCGGTCTCCGTGAGGAGATCGAACGGGACGGTCTCCCCCACGAGCGCCGGGAGGAACTGCGTGAGCGGCTCGCCACCTGGGTCAGTCTCGCCGAGGAGAAGCTGGCCTCTCTGCAGGAGCAGGTCCGCGTCGCGGAGGCGTTCATGGTGATGCTGCACGACGACACCGCGCGGACCCGGCTGCGTTTCGACGGCGACCCGGGCATCTTCTGATCTGACGGGCCCGCCCTGGCCCGCCTCCCCCGTGCCAGGTCGGCCGGCACAGGCGCCAGGTGCCGTCTGCCGCGGGCAGATCTGCCGGGGGCAGACATCCCCTCCCGCGGGCCGCCTTCTCGGCGAGGCTGACTTCGCCGGCCCCTGCACGTGATCCCCGACCCCGCCGGGCCGGCGGGAGGTCACCACAGCCATGAACACCCTGCGCACCGGGCACACCGGACACGCACCCGCCGCCGCGTCCGCACCGTTCGAGGACCAGGTGTTCCAGCGGCTGCTCGCGAACCGCATCGTCTTCCTCGGCGCGGTGGTCGAGGACGCGATGGCCAACGCCATCTGCGGCAAGCTCCTGCTCCTCGCCGCCGACGACCCGGCAGCCGACATCTTCCTGTACATCAACTCACCGGGTGGCTCGGTCAGCGCGGGCATGGCCATCTACGACACGATGCAGTACATCGGGAACGACGTCGCCACCGTCGCGCTGGGGATGGCCGGGTCGATGGCGCAGGTACTGCTCACCAGTGGTGCGCCCGGCAAGCGGTATGCGCTGCCCCACGCCAGGGTGCTGATGCATCAGCCCTCCGGGGGGATCGGCGGGTCGACAGCGGACATCTCGATCCAGGCGGAGCAGCTGCTCGCCGCCAAGCGCCTGATCCAGAAGCTGATCTCGACGCATTCCGGGCAGCCGGTGGCACGGGTCGAGGCCGACTCCGACCGCGACCGCTGGTTCACCGCCGACCAGGCCCGGGAGTACGGCCTGGTCGACGAGGTCATCGACAGCGCCGGCCGGATGGCCACCGACTCACACCGAGACCGGCACACCCCACGTTCCGTGCCACGCACCGCCTGAGCCGCGGGTTCCCGGGTGGGTGCGCACGCGGGCGCGCGTGCGGGCGCGCACATGGGCCGGGTGCCCCGGCCCCGGCCGGACCGCGTGCCGGAGCACTGCCGGGCCGCGCCGCGGGCGATCTGCACCCAGGTGGATCGCCTGCCGGCCCGTGGCCGCACGCGCCTCGTACCGGCCGGCCGGCCGTATCACCCGGGCCCCGCCCACGGCGGCGACCGGACCCCGCGGCTCCGGGCCCGCGACGATCTCGTGGGCGGCGACAACGGCTCCCGCCGCGGGTGCGGCCGGCACGGTGTGTCGTGCCGGCAGCGGCTCATACCGCACCAGCTCGCTCATCGCCGCCGCGAGCAGGTCGACCACCCGGATACCCAGCGCGCGGCAGATCGCCGCGAGCACCTCCGAGGAGGCCTCCTTGCGCCCGCGCTCCACCTCCGAGAGATAGGGCATCGACACCTGGGCGGCCGCGGCGACGTCCCGCAGGGTGCGGCCCTGCTGGCGTCGCACCCTGCGCAGCACCTCGCCGAACAGGTCACGCAGCGGTGGCGTGGCCACCCGGCGCTCGGGTGTGACACCGCTCCCGGCGGTTTCTGCTCCGTCCGTCACCGCGCTGCCCGCCGCCTCTCACCGTGCTCGACATCATCGGCCCCTGCGCGCAGGGTACGCGGGCGGGCGCACGGGCGGAACAGCCACCGAGGTCCGGCACTGCCCGGGAAGGGCCGGGAGCGGCAGAGGCACGGCAGGACGTCAGGGGAACGGCAGGGCGGTCAGCCGCCGGCGGCGGCGTGGAGGCGGTGGGCGAGGGCGGTGTGCCGCTGGCCATGCCCGGCCGAGCGGACCGCCTGGCCGATCGCCCGCCGTGACCCCACCAGCACGACCAGCTTCTTCGCCCGGGTGACCGCCGTGTACAGCAGATTGCGCTGCAGCATCATCCAGGCGCTGGTCGTCAGCGGGATCACCACGGCCGGGTACTCGCTGCCCTGCGAGCGGTGGATCGTCACCGCGTAGGCGTGGACCAGCTCGTCCAGCTCGGTGAAGGCGTAGTCGACGTCCTCGTCCTCGTCCGTGCGCACGGTGAGGGTCTGGTTCTCGTCGTCGAGCGCGGTGACGACACCGAGGGTCCCGTTGAACACCCCGTTCGCGCCCTTGTCGTAGTTGTTGCGGATCTGGGTGACCTTGTCGCCGACCCGGAAGACCCGCCCGCCGAACCTGCGCTCGGGCCGGCCGGGCCGGCTCGGGGTGAGCGCCTCCTGCAACGCGGTGTTGAGCGCGCCCGCGCCGGCGGGGCCGCGGTGCATCGGGGCGAGGACCTGGATGTCACGGCGCGGGTCCAGGCCGAACTTCGCCGGGATGCGCCGGGCCACCACGTCGGCGGTGAGGCGGGCGGCCTCCTCCGCGTCCTCGGCGGTGAAGAGGAAGAAGTCGTCGAGCCCGCGGACGAGCGGCTGGTCGCCGCGGTTGATCCGGTGCGCGTTGGTGACCACGCCCGACTCACTGGCCTGGCGGAACACCTGGGTCAGCCGGACGTGCGGGATGGGGGTGCCCGGCGCGAGCAGGTCGCGGAGCACCTGCCCGGCGCCGACCGACGGGAGCTGGTCGACGTCCCCGACGAGCAGCAGGTGCGCGCCGGGCGCAACCGCCTTGATCAGCTTGTTGGCCAGCAGCAGATCGACCATGGACGCCTCGTCCACCACGATGAGGTCGGCGTCGAGGGGCCGGTCACGGTCGAAGGCGGCGTCGCCGCCGGGGCGCAGCTCCAGCAGCCGGTGCACGGTGGACGCCTCGTGCCCCGTGAGCTCGGCGAGCCGCTTGGCGGCCCGTCCGGTCGGGGCGGTGAGCACGACCTTCGCCCCCCGCGCGCGGGCGAGCTCGACGACGGAGCGGACGGTGAAGCTCTTCCCGCAGCCCGGCCCGCCGGTCAGGACAGCCACCCGGGAGGTGAGTGCGAGGGTGACCGCGGCGCGCTGGGCCTGCGCCAGCTCGGAACCGGTGCGCCCGCGCAGCCAGTCCAGCGCCCGCTCCCAGTCGACGGTGGCGAACGCGCCGAGCCGGTCGGTGCCAGCCCGCAGCAGCCGCAGGAGCTGCGCCGCCACCGAGACCTCGGCCCGGTGGAACGGCACCAGGTAGACGGCGGTGACGGGTTGTTCCGGGTCCTCGCCGGGAACCTCCTCCCGGGTCACCCCCTCCTCGACGACCAGCTCGGCCAGGCTCTCGATCACCGCGCCGGTGTCGACGCCCAGGATGCGCACCGCGTCACTGATGAGGCGGTTCTCCGGCAGGAAGCAGTGGCCGCCGTCGGTCGCCTCGGACAGGGTGAACAGCAGACCCGCCTTGATCCGCTGGGGACTGTCGTGCGGGATGCCGACGGCCTGCGCGATCGTGTCGGCGGTGCGGAAGCCGATGCCCCACACGTCCGCGGCCAGCCGGTACGGCTCGGTGCGCACGACGCCGATCGAGGCATCCCCGTACTTCTTGTAGATCTTGACGGCCAACGAGGTGGAGACTCCCACGCCCTGGAGGAACAGCATGACCTCCTTGATGGCCTTCTGCTCCTCCCAGGCGGCCGCGATCGCCTTCGTGCGTTTCGGGCCCAGGCCCGGCACCTCGATCAGCCGCTCCGGCGTGCTCTCGATGACGTCCAGCGCGTCGGTGCCGAAGTGGTCGACGATCCGTTCGGCGAAGCGCGGCCCGATCCCCTTGACCAGCCCGGAGCCCAGGTAGCGCTGGATGCCCTGGATGCTCGCCGGCAGGACGGTGGTGTAGTCCTCGACCTGGAACTGGCGGCCGTACTGCGGGTGCGACCCCCACCGCCCGCGCATCCGCAGCGACTCCCCCGGCTGCGCGCCGAGCAGCGCCCCGACGACGGTCAGCAACTCGCCGCCGCGCCCGGTGTCGACCCGGGCGACGGTGTAGCCGGTCTCCTCGTTCGCGAAGGTGACCCGTTCCAGGACCGCCTCCAGCACTGCCAGCTGGAACGGTGGGCGCCCGGCCGGGCCCTGCGGGGCGGGACGTCCCCGGCCCGGAGGCGAACCCGCGGACAGTGGCCCGGCGGACGGTGGCCCGGCGGACGGTGGCCCGGCGAGCCGCGAATCGGCAGGCCGCGACCCGGCGGGCGGCGCATCCACGGACGCGGAGCCGGGGGGCGGGCCGGATTCGGGACGGTGCACGTTGTCTCCGCGGGGCTTGGACTGTCCGACTGGTTCCCGCCGGTGCCTGAACCGGCGGACGCGCCGGGCGCGGCGCCCCGGCGGCAGCGGCGGGAATCCCGCCATCCTCGCCCATCGGCCCGCCGGTTACGACTGCCGGGTCATTACCCGACGGCCGCCGGCCCCGGGCCCATGAACAGGTGGGCGCCGAGCGCCTCGACGACCATGTCCGTGGGATCGGATGATCCGGTGACCAGGTCCAGGCTGTGCCGGGCCGCGAGGACGGCGATGCCGTGCAGGTGCGTCCAGGCGAGCAGGGCCTGCCGGCGGGCGCGCTCCGAGCTGGTCGACGGCGGGCCATCCGTCCCCGGACCGGCCACGACGAGACCACTCGTCGGCGGGCCCTTTGGGGGCTGCCCGGCACTGCGCTCGGCGAGCACCGCGGCGACGAGGACCGTCCAGCTCTCGACCATCGGCAGGCTGCGGGAGCGAAGGTTCTCCCCGGAGCCGATCAGGAGGTCGTGCCGGAACATCAGCTCGAACATGCCGGGCCGCGCGCGTGCGAAGCGGACGTACTCGATCCCGACGCGCACCGCCCGGTCCGCGGCCACGCTGCCGCCGAAGGTGACGCCGGTCGGATCGGGGGCCGGCGATGACGTGCTCAGCACCCGGTCGAACCGGGACGAGAGATCGGACAGCCCTTCGGCCGCGATGGCGGCGAGCAGTGCGGCGCGCGTGGGGAAGTACCTGCGGGGAGCGCCGTGGGAGACACCCGCCCGCCGCGCGATCGCGCGCAGGCCCAGCGCACCCAGGCCCTCCGCGTCGAGCATCTCGACGCCCACCGCTATCAACCGTTCCCGAAGGAGCCCGTCACTCGCCATGTAGACAGTGTCTACCACGAGCTGCTAGACACTGTCTACGCCGGTGGCACCCGCCCGGCCGCCTGTCCGTACACCTCACCGATCCGCGGAGCCGGCATGTGGTACTGGCTGTTCAGAATGCTGTTCATCGGCCCGCTCCTCGGGCTGCTGGCCCGTCCCACCGTCTCCGGCGCGGAACACATCCCGCGCCGTGGGCCGGTCATTCTGGCCAGTAACCACCTGGCGGTGTCAGATTCGTTTCTCCTGGTCCGGCTCGTCCCCCGGAAGATCTCGTTCCTCGCGAAACGGGAGTACTTCACCGGGCGAGGGCTCCGCGGCCGGCTGGTCGCGTGGATGTTCACCGCCGCCGGGCAGGTGCCCGTCGACCGGTCCGGCGGCGCCGCGGCGACGGCGGCGCTCACCGCGGGCGTGCGGGTGCTGCGGGCCGGTGGGGTGTGGGGCGTCTTCCCGGAGGGGACCCGCTCCCCGGACGGACGGCTCTACCGCGGTCGCACCGGGGTGGCCCGGGTCGCGCTCGCCACCGGCGCCCCGGTTGTCCCAGTGGTGATCACGGGCAGCGCGCAGGTGAGCCCGCGCGGCAGCCGCCGCTGGCGGCGCGGGCGGGTTCACATCACCGTCTGCCCACCGCTGGACGTCTCTCGCCACCGCGGCGCGCTGGGGCCGGACGGACTGGGGCCGGACGGACTGGAGGCCGCGGGTCCGTTCTCCGCGCGACAGTGGGCCGTCGTCCGGTCGGTCACGGACGAGGTGATGCGCGTCATCGCGTTGCACTCGCCCCAGGAGTACGTGGACACCTACGCGACGGACCACCGTGGGGCACGCGGCTGTCAGCGCGCCCGGGGACACCAGCCGGCCCAGGGTGGCGGGCCCGACGGGTGACCTGTCGGTGCCGGCACGCAGGGAGGCGGGATGACCGTCACACCCGGCGCCGTGACGGGTGGCGCCGCCCCGCCCCAGGGCGATTACCTGGCCGAACCGGAACTGTGCGGGTGGGCGAGCGGGCCCGGAAAGGCCATGCCCCCGGTTTCGGTTATCCACAAAGGCCATCGGGGCCAACAAAAGCCGCACTTCCGCCTTTACGGTGACCTTCGTGCGCGCCAGAAGGGCCTTTGTGGCCGTATTCGCCCTCTCGATCCTTCTGCTTGGGAGCTGGACAGGTCTTTCGCCCGGGATGAACGCAGCCGCGCAGGCGCAGACCCCGGGTACGGCGTGCGGGGGTCGGATCGAGTCCAACGAGGACGTCACCACGATGATCACCGAGCCGGCGGACTGCCCGGGCTCGGTCAACGGCTACTGGCGCGGCCAGCTCGGCACGGCCTGGAGCCAGCCGCACTACGTCCCCTACCGCAACGGCGAGATCCCGGCGATAGCCTGCGCCGAGGGCGTCGACGATCCGCGGGTGTTCGCCGACAACGCCCTGTACTGCACTCTGGACGACACCGTGGCCTACAGCATGGACTTCATGGCCCAGCTCTCCGACACCGGCGGGCCCTCCTACCCGGCCTTCGTGATCATGCATGAGCTGGGCCACCGCGCAGACAAGATCAGTAACACGCTCGGGCCGGTGTCGCGCGCCGAGGAGAACCAGGCGGACTGC
The DNA here is from genome assembly GCF_000374165.1 of Parafrankia elaeagni. Taxonomy (GTDB): domain Bacteria; phylum Actinomycetota; class Actinomycetes; order Frankiales; family Frankiaceae; genus Parafrankia; species Parafrankia elaeagni. The sequence continues at coordinate 34,119 of NZ_KB893705.1, read as the reverse complement.
CACGCCGGCAGCCAGGCCCGCTACGCCGTGGACGCCGGCCGCCTCACCTCGAGCGAGGCGGTGAACGGCTCGATGCTGTTCTACAGCCTCGGCGACACCCGCGGCGGCTGGTTCGACCAGGAGGGCTCGTCGGCACCGGACGCCCACGGCACCCCGGCGCAGCGCGCGCAGTCGTTCTCCCTCGGCTACCAGCAGGGCATCACGACCTGCCGGCACATCGGGCAGTCGCCGGACGGCAGCGTCAGCACCGTCTGAGGCCGGCGGCTCAGCGGCTCCTGGTGGCGGGGCCGGGGGTCGTCGTCCGGCCGGAGACCGAGTCCCAGTGGATGCGGACCCAGGTCGGCCGCTCGAGGTTCGCCGCCCACGGAGCCAGGCCGGATGCCTCCAGCCGCGCGATCTCGGCGTCGTCGCGGACCGCCTCGGCGTAGCCGTTCATCAGCACGCTCCAGCCGACTCGGACGGTCGGGTCGTACCCGTCCACCTCGAAGGCGACGGTGCTGTGGTTGGTCGCCGCGGACAGCTTCGAGCCCACCCGGGAACGGAACGCGATGGTGTTCCCGTCCACGATGAAGTTCACGGGCAGCACGAGGACCTCGCCGTCGGCGGAGAAGGCGACCCGGCCGATCCGCTCCCCGCCGACAAGCCGCAGGCAGATGTCGAAGGTGAGGACGCCGAAGCCGGCGTGGTCGCGCGGGATGTCCTGCCCCGGGATGCCGCCCAGGTCGGTGGGCGCCGGGGCAGGGGCGTCGGTCCGCGTCATGACGGCCTCCGTGGTCGTGTGGTGCGTGGTCGGGTGGTCCGTGGTCGTGCGGGCGGCAGTCCGCCCGCCGGGTGGCGCACGGGAACGGTTCTGCGTGGGTACGGGGCCACCGTAGGCGCAGGCCGCCCGGCGCGGGCAGTGTCGGTCGCCGTGTTCGGGTGGTTCGTGCGGCCGGCGGCCGATCCGCCGTCCGGCGGTCCGGTGCGGGGCCGGATGGCCGCCGCCCGCCCGGCCGGCCGCACCAACGCGGGCGCAGGCTCGGAGCGACAAAGCGCACGTCCGGGGGCGAAGCCACCAGGTGCCACCACCATCCGAGAACAGGCGACTACTTTCGGTACATGGACCTTCAGTACATGGACGAGGTTCCTCAGGGCGTGGGCCGGACAGCGCTCGCGACGGCCTGGATACGGGCCGAGGCGAGCTGCCGACCGGACCGCCTGTTCGACGACTGGCTCGCGCGGTCCTTCGTGGACGCCGCCGGCGACGCGGTACCCATCCATGGCGCACTGCGGGCTGACGGAACCGACGGAACCGACGGGGCTGACGGGGCTGACGGGACCGCCGACCTGGTCGAGACCATGAGCACCTACATGGTCGTCCGCACCCGCTTCTTCGACGACGAGCTGACCGCCGCGGCCGCCGCGGGCTGCCGGCAGGTGGTGATCCTGGCGGCCGGCCTCGACAGCCGTGCCTTCCGGTTGCCCTGGCCGCCCGGGACGCGGCTGTTCGAGCTGGACCAGCCGGCCATGATGTCCTTCAAGGAGCGGGTGCTCGCCGGGACCGGCGTCCGGCCCCGGTGCGAGCGCCATGTCGTCCCCGCCGACCTGACCGAGGACTGGGCCGACCGGCTGCTTCAGGCCGGCTTCCGTCCCACCGAGCCGACCGCGTGGCTGGCGGAGGGCATCCTCGTGTATCTGGCGGAGGACCAGGCCGAGCGGCTGCTGGCCGAGATCACCGACCTCTCCGTGCCGTCCAGCCGGTTCGCACTGGAGGACGCGAGGAACCTGGCGGGGGGCATGCTCGACCAGATTCGGCGGAGCTCCCCGATGGGCCAGTTCGCCGACCTGTGGAAGGGCGGGCTCGAAGGAGAGTCACCCGCGTGGCTGGGCGCGCACGGCTGGCGCGGGCGGGAGACCCCGTTCACCCGGATCGCCGCCGGCATGGACCGGCCGGTCTCCGCCGCGCTGCCGATCGAGGGTTACTTCGTGACAGCCCGCCGGGCCGGGTCGTGGGAGGAGACCGGGGTCACCCGCGCCACCGCACCGGCCGCCGCGGGCGTCGGCCTCGGCGCGGCCCCCGGACCGGGTGTCGGACCGGGTGTCGGACCGGGTGTCGGAACCCGTTCCGGACCGGGCCACGTGCGGGGCTCCAACGGTCACGGCGGCGACATTTCGTAGCGCACCCGGACTCCGGGCCCACCACACCCGTACGCCCGCACCCCGGCCATCCGCGCCCGCGTCCGCACACGACCAATTCCACTTTCCGGCGGACGTGGGCACCTGGCCGCGCGGAAGTGAATGCGACGCCGCCTGTTCGCATACTCTGACATGGATGTCCGAGAACGAGATCCTTCGACGAGCGAGCTACGGGCCGACCAGTCCGGTGGTCGGGACGCGCGGTTCACGTACACGCGCACGCGTCGTGGAGACCGCACTGGCGCTATTCGAGACCCAGGGCTTCCACGGCACGTCGGTGGATGACATCGCCACAGCTGCCGGTGTGTCCCGCGCCACGCTCTATCAGTATTTCGAGAGCAAGGAGCAGATCTTCGTCGAGCTGCTCCAGGAATGCGGAACCGCGCTCATGCGGGTGGTCCGCCGGATCGGTCCGCTGGAACCCACCGAGCTCGGGTTCGACAATCTGCACTGGTGGCTCGGCGAGTGGGCCTGGGTCTACGACAAGTACGCCACGATGTTCGTCCAGTGGGCGAACATCAGTTCTCCCGGCACGTCCATCCCGGACATGGCCAGCCGCTTCCTGGCCGATTACCACGAGCGGATCGCCCGCCGGCTGGCCTCCTCCGGCGTGTCTGGCATCGACCCCGCGGATGCGGCCGTCATGCTGACGACGCTGGTGAACGCCTGCAACTACGCGAGGCACGCCGGCCCGGCGGCGCGCGGCGGGCGGTCTGGCGGCCATGCCGGCTCCGGCGGTCCCGCCGGCACCCCACCTGGCTCCGCGGCCGGCGCCGCGGGCACCGGCGGTCCTTCCACCCGGGCCGGCGCCGCCGGTGTGATCGGTGCGGAGCAGCTGACCGACAGCCTGGCCGTGATCGTCCAGCTCCTTCTTTTCCCGCAGACCCCGCCGACCGTTTTCGCCCAGCTGGGGCGCGATATTCCGGCGCCGCGGCCGCCCAGCACCGGTGAACGCCTCTGGTCGGCGCCGCCGGCCGCACCGCTTCGTCCCGCGGTCCTCCCGCCGCCACCCGAGGACAGGTTCGCCGCACTCAGCAGCCGCGCCTCCGCCACGGTCGGCCGACTGCTCGACGCGGGCGTCGAGTGCTTTACCGAAAAGGGTTACCACCAATGCTCGGTGGATGACGTCGTCTCGATCGCCGGCTACGCCCGTGGAACCTTCTACAAGTATTTCGACGAAAAACTCGACCTGCTCGTCGCGCTGAGCGACCAGGCACTCCGTACGATCTCCGAACTCGACGACCGGATGTGCCGGGCCGCTTCGGCCGCCGATCCTGATCCGCTGGCACTGCGGAGCTGGCTGACCGACGTCGCCACCTTCGCGCTGCGTTACCTCGGCGTGACCCGCATCTGGCTGGACCAGCAGCCGCAGCATCCGCGGCTGGAGGCGGCCCGGGCCGCGGTGGGCGAGCGGCTGCGCACCGGGTACGGCGGTCTCGTCGGGGCCGGCCGGTCGCCGCACCCGCTCGACCCGCAGGTGGCGAGCATCGCGTTCTTCGCTCTGGTCGAGCAGCTGCCCGAGGCGCTGCTCGGTATGGACCGCGGCCGCTCCGTCGCGGGGATCGTCGATCTGGTCGCGACGGCACTCGAGCGCACCCGGCTCCGCCCGCCCGCCACGCCCGCGGCCGGCCCGGGGAGCCGGGCCCCGTCATAACCGCATAACCGCCGTTCGACCGTCGCTGTTCGACCAGGTCAGTCACCCCGGGGCGTCGCACTGTCGCGGGCAGCGACTTCGCGCGTGATGTACAGAACACGCATAACCTGATGGCCTGTCCCACGCACGGACCACCCGCAAAGTGCACGGCGGGACGCCCGATCGAGGAGGTCACACGGGTGAGCACCCTGGTCAAGCCGGGTACGCGTTACAAGTCCACGGTGTGCGACACCGAGGTGATCATAGTCAAGCCATCGTCCGGCCCGATCGACCTGCGCTGCGGTGGGCAGCCGGTGGTGGAGGTCGGCGCGGAGGTTCCCACCGGGCTGACTCTCGACTCGGCGTTCTCCGGCGGCACGCCGCTGGGGAAGCGGTTCGCCGACCCCGAGTCGGGCCTGGAGCTGCTGGCCACGAAGGGTGGTGCCGGCTCGCTGTCGATCGGCGAGGTGCCGCTGCCGCTGAAGGACGCCAAGCCGCTCCCCTCCTCTGACTGACGGGCGGGAACGCACATGCACCTCGGGATGCTGCTGGAGATGGCGGCGGACGGCCTGGCCGACCGCATCGCCCTCGGGCCCAGTGTGGGCGGGCTCACCTTCGCCGAGCTCGCGCACCGGGCCCGCCGGATCGGCGCCGCCCTGCAGACTCTGCCCGGCGACCGTGTCGGCCTGATCGACCTGAACTCCCCCGCCGTGCCGCTGACGCTGTTCGGGTCGGCGATCGCGGGCAAGCCGTTCGTGCCGATCAACTACCGGCTGGCGGACGAGCAGCTGAGGGCGATCGTCACCCGCACCGCCCCCGCGACGATCGTCGTCGGGGCCGGCGTCGCCGAGCGCCTCGGGGAGATCGACGGCATCCACCTGATCACCCGGGACGAGCTGCTAGCCATCGGGGCGGATCCCGAGGCGAAGGAGGCGGACGGCTGGGGCGGCGACGCCGAGGACATCGCCGTGCTGCTGTTCACCAGCGGCACCACCGGCGAGCCGAAGGCCGCCGTCCTGCGCCACCGCAACCTGACCGAGTACGTGATCACCACGGTCGAGTTCGCCGGTTCCGCCGAGGACGAGGTCGCGGTCGTCAGCGTGCCGCCGTACCACATCGCCGGTGTGTCGGCCGCGTGCTCGTCCACCTACTCGGGGCGCCGCATCGTTCAGCTGGAGAGCTTCGAGCCGCGGGCCTGGGTCGACCTCGTCCGGGCGGAGGCGGTCACCCACGCGATGGTCGTGCCGACCATGCTCGGCCGGATCCTCGACGTCATCGAGGCCGACGGGCAGGGCCTGCCCTCGCTGCGGTCGATCTCCTACGGCGGCGGCCCGATGCCACTGCCGGTGATCGAGCGCGCGGTGACGATGCTGCCGAGCGTCGGGTTCGTGAACGCCTACGGGCTCACCGAGACGTCCAGCACCATCGCCGTGCTCGGCCCGGACGACCACCAGGCCGCGATCAGCAGCGACGACCCGGCGGTGCGGGCACGCCTCGGCTCCGTCGGGCGCCCGCTGCCGAGCCTCGAGGTCTCGATCCGCGACGCCGCCGGCGTCGAGGTCCCGACCGGTGAGCACGGCGAGATCTGGGTCCGCGGCGGGCAGGTGTCCGGCGAGTACCTCGGCATCGGCCGGATCGAGAACGACGGCTGGTTCCCGACCCGCGACGAGGGCCACCTCGATGCCGGCGGCTACCTGTACGTGCACGGCCGGCTGGACGACGTCATCGTGCGCGGTGGCGAGAACATGTCGCCGGGTGAGATCGAGGCCGTCCTGATCACCCATCCGGCTGTCGAGGAGGCCGCGGTCGTCGGCATCCCGCACCGGGACTGGGGCGAGCAGGTCGTCGCGGCCGTTGTCGTCACGGGCGAGGTGACCGAGGAGGAGCTGCGGAGCCACGTGCGGGCCAAGCTGCGCTCCAGCCGCACGCCGGAGCACATCCAGTTCCGCACCGAGCTGCCGTTCAACGAGAACGGCAAGCTGCTGCGCCGGGTACTGCGCACCGAGCTGGGGCAGGCCTTCGCCTGACAGCTCGCGGGGACGGGTCGCCGGGCCGGGCATCGGCCGGTGCGGCGACCCGTCCCCGCGCGGTCAGTCGACGGACGCGTTGACGAACACGCCGACACCGTAGGTGGCCGCGGCGGCCGTGAAGCCCAGCAGGAGCTGGCGCGCCCCGCTGTAGAGCGCCGACCGGTCGGTGAACCGGCTGACGGCGACACCGAGAAGGAACAGCGCGAGGCCGGCGAGCAGCGCGGCGGCGGCGAACGAGGCGAACCCGAGCAGGTACGGCGTCACCGGGATCAGTGCCCCGAGCGCGAACGCGCCGAACGACGCCACGGCGGCGCCGAGCGGCGACGGGAGGTCGTCCGGATCGAGACCCAGCTCGCTCTGCACATGGGCCCGCAACGCACTGTCGGGACTGCGGCCCAGCTGCCGGGCCACCGCGTCGGCGGTCCGCGCCTCCACCCCCTGCTCGCGGAAGAACGCGGCCAGCTCCGCCTGCTCGGCCTGCGGGTACAGCTCGAGCTCTCGGCGCTCGACCTCGATCTGGGCCCGCATCGCCTCGTTCTGGGACCGGACCGAGGTGTACTCCCCGGTCGCCATCGAGAAGGCACCGGAGGCCAGGCCCGCGAGGCCGGCCAGAATCACCGCCGGCCGCGCCGCGGCACCGCCGGCGAAGCCGCTGATCAGCGCGACGTTGCTGACCAGCCCGTCCATCGCGCCGAAGACGGCGGGGCGCAGCCAGCCGCCTCCGGGCCCGTGGTGCTTCCCGTGGTGCTTCCCGGACTCGTGGCCGCTCTCGGACGGTGACCGCTTCGGGTCGCGCGCGTCAGGTGTCACGATGCACGAGGTTACGGATCTCGTCAGCCGACATGCACGAACGGACGGCGCCGGCCTCGAACAGGAGCTCTTCGACGCCTGAGCCGATGAGTTCCCGGTGGCCCGGCGGTCTCTCTGTCTGTGGACAGGTGGCGCCGGTGGGCGAGCCAGCTGCTCCCCGCGGACGGGAGGCCCGGTCATGCCCGACGACACCTCAGCCCTGCCGCCGCTCCCGGCCGCGGGCGGCAGCGGCAGCTCCGTGCTCAGGCTCCCCGCGCTGCTGCACCGGGCGGCCCTGCCCGAGCTGTGCGGGCGGCTGGAGGCACTGCTCCGTGACCGCACCGGCCCGCCTGTCATCCTGGACGCGTCCGCCGTCGAGGGGGTGGACGCCGTTCTGGTCGAGACGGTCGCCCGGCTGACCCTTCTCGCCCGTCGCCACGGCCGGGCGCTGCGGGTCGTCGCCCCGCCGGCGCTGCGCGAGCTGCTCTGGCTGACCGGACTCACCCAGCTGCTCGACGGGCGACCAGCCGACGGCCCACCGGGCGGCGACCGCCCCTGACCGCGCGGGGGCGGGCCGGGTCGGGGCCGGGCCGCCTACTCCGGCGCCGGCAGGTGCCCGGGCAGGCCGAACAGCGGAAACACCCGCGCGACGTCCAGGAAGGTGTTGATGCCGGCGACCCGGCCGGCCGAGATCTCCAGCACCACCAGCCCCCAGGCGTCGTGGCCGGAACCGGTGGCGCTCGGCCGGTACTGCCCGAACGCCGGGTGACCGTTCGCGACGGTCGCCACGAGCCGCGAGCCCGCGCAGCCGTAACCGGTGCCGAGCAGCCAGCCGCGGACGTCGGCGTGGCCGCGCAGCCAGAGGTCGAGCGGGGGCATCGACATCGTCACGTCCTCGTGCAGCAGCGCCACCAGCGACTCGATGTCGTACCGCTCGAAGGCGTCGACGTAGCGGGCGAGCAGGGCGCGCTGCGCGTCGTCCGCGGGGCGCAGTGGCTCCGCCTCGGAGATCCCGGCGGAGGCGATCGTGGCCCGCGCCCGCTGCAGCGCGCTGTTGACCGAGGCGACCGACGAGTCCAGCAGCTGCGCGGTCTCGCTCGCCGACCAGCCGAACACCTCCCGCAGGATCAGGACCGCGCGCTGGCGCGCAGGCAGGTGCTGCAGCGCGGCGACGAAGGCGAGCCGCACCGTCTCGCGGCGGTCGGCCAGCTCGGCCGGGTCGGTGGTGTCGGTGCCGCTGGCGAGGACCTGCCCGTCCGGCGCGGGCACGATCCAGGCCGTCTCCGGCAGCGGGGCGCGCAGCGCGGTCTGGGCCGTGGACGGGCCGGCCAGATCCATCGGGCGGGCCCGGCGCTGCCCGGCGCTGAGCATCGTCAGGCACACGTTGGTCGCGATGCGGTAGAGCCACGACCGCAGCGCCGAGCGCCCCTCGAACCGGTCGAGGCCGCGCCAGGCACGGATCATCGTCTCCTGCACCGCGTCCTGCGCGTCGAACGGTGAGCCGAGCATCCGGTAGCAGTAACCGGTCAGCTCCCGACGGAAGGGCTCCAGCAGGCTCGTGGCCTCGGCCCGGCCCTCGCCGGTGGCGGGCTCATCAGCCCGCGGGTCCGAAAGAACTTTGCTCATCGCACACCCTCACTCCGCTGAGACCGCCCGGCCGACCTGCCCTGATCGCCGGTATCGCCTGGCATCGCCATCCCCACGCCCGCCAGTGTGACTCCCGCCTCCGACAGAAATCGTGGTGGCGGTGACGGCCAACCGACATCCCGGGGCACTTCTCCCCCGTGACAACCCGAGAGAAGATCAACAGCTATGAGCGCCGCAGGCACGCTTCCGGCCGGGGGCCCGGCACCGGGGAGTCCCACCGCCGCGCTGCCCGCTCCCGGCGCCATGCCCGCCGGGTCACACCTGCGCGCGATCGCCGACCGCGGCCACCTCACCGTCGGTGTGCTCGCGGACGTCACCTCGCGTGGGCTGGCCCGGGACCGGCTGACGGGCATCGGCCCGGTCATTCCGATTCCGCGCCACCGGGACTGACGCCGATGTGCGCCCGGCACCTTCCCGCACCCGACGACGACCTGTTCCAGGAGGCCCCACACCTGTTCGCGCGCCCGTCCCCGGCGCAGGCACCGCCGGTGCAGCAGGCATCGCCGGTGCAGGCATCGCCCGCGGATCCCGCGCCGCTCCGGGCCGCCGCTCGACACACCGCCGATGCGGCGCTGGCCCGGCTGCGGTCGACGGCGGCGGCGCTGTCCGCGACGCTTCTCGACCTGGACGGGGCAGCCGAGCAGGTTCTCGGGGACGGCACCGGGCTGCGCGGGCGCACCGCGGAGCGCGCCGTACTGGCCCGGACCGGAATGAACTGGCTGTGGGAGCGCCATCGCGCGCTGAGCGCCCTGCTCACCCGGGCCGAGGAGGTGCGCGGGACGGCGCCGCGGCCCGGAGCGCGGCAGGCCGCCCGCCTCGACCGGCTGCTGAACAGCCCCTGGCCAGGCCTCGGCGCTCCCCCTCCGCCCGGCCTCGGCGCAGCCGCACCGCTCGGCGCGCCTGCCGATGTCGACGAGGTCGCCCGGGCGATCGGCGCGGAGCTCGCGGCGGTGACCCGCGCCCGGGCGGAGCACCACCACCTGCTGGGCGAGGCCGCCCGCGCGGTGTCCGAGGCGGTTGCCACCTGCGCCCGGCTCGGTGTCCCCGACCTGCCGGAACTGGCCGCCGCCCAGGCAGATCTGCGGGTCGCGTTCGCCGGCGTGACGGCCAACCCGCTGGAGATCACACCAGCGGACCTGCGACCGGCGCAGACGTCCGCCGCCCAGCTCGCGGAGCTGGTGGCCGCGCTGCGCGACACCTTCGACGCCCTCGAGGAACGACTCGCCGCCGCCGAGGACCTCCTCGGGCGTGTGGTGGCCACCGCCGCCGCGGGCGAGCACGCTGCCCGCGCCGTGGTGGAGCGGCTCACCGGCGACCGGTCCGGCCTGGTACGCCTGGATGACGGCTGGTTCGACGACCCGCGCCACGGCCTGCGCCCCTGGCTCGACCGGCTCCGGGCGGCCGGTGCCGCCGGCGAGTGGCGGCTGGTGGCCCATGGCCTGCGGGCCTGGACCCGGGTCGCGGAGGCGACCCTCGCCGCCGCGGACGAGACCGTCGCGACGAACCAGGCTCCGCTGCGGCGGCGGAGCGAGTTGCGCGGGCTGCTGGACGCGCTGCGCGCGAAGGCCGGCCAACGCGGCCAGATCGAGTCCGCGGAGCTCGGCGACCTGTACGACCGCGCCGCCACCGCACTGTCCACCGTCCCGGTGGACCTCGACGCGGCCGAAGCCCTCGTCACCGCGTTCAGCGCGGCGCTGGGCACGCTGCCCGCACCGCCACCCGAGGGTGCGGCGCCGGCAGGCGGGCCAGCACGGCGGGCATCCCCGAGCGACGTGCCATCGCTCGCCAACGACGTGCGCCCGCGGACGCTGACATGAGCGGGCCCGCCGGTGGCACCCGGCCCGATGCGCAGGACGGCGCCGCCGAGCCGCCGCCCGGCGACCCTGATCTCCCGCCGGACGCGGATTCCCACCAGGACACCGCCCACTGGGACACCGCCCACCGGGACGCCGATCAGCCTGTCGTCGCCGGCTGCCGGCGCTGCGCCGGTCCGGTGCTGCCGGGGGACCGTTACTGCGAGCGGTGCGGCATGCGGCTGGATGCGGCAGCCCGCTCGGGCACCCGTCCCCTCCGGGCCTCGGACGCCCGACAGCGCGATCTGGGGCTCGCCGCGGGCGCGACGGACCGCGGACTGGTACACCGCGCGAACGAGGACGGCATGGGCCTCGCCCTCCTCCCGGACGGGCAGGGAGCCGTCGGCGTGGTCTGCGACGGAGTGTCCTCCGCTCCCGGTTCGGGCCCGGCCGCGGCGGGTGCGGCGCGGGCCGCGACGGAACTGCTCACCCTGCGGGCGGAGCAGTGGCGGCCCGGGCCCGGCCTCGCGGAGGAGGTGACAACCGCGCTGCGGGACGCCGCCCGGGCGGCACAGGCCGCGGCCGTCGCCGGCGCGGCCGAGCTCGGCCTCACCCCGGCCTGCACGTTCGTCGCAGCTGTCACCGTCGGCGACACGCTGGTCGTCGGCTGGCTCGGGGACAGCCGCGCCTACCTGGTCGACGATGCGGGCACGCGGCGGCTGACCGAGGACGACACCCTCGCGGCCGAGGCCGTCCGGGCCGGGCAGCTGCCGCCGGAACTGGCGGAGCAGGGCCGCGCCGCGCACACCATCACCCGCTGGCTGGGCAGCGCGTGTCCCTCCCCCGTCCCGCGGACCAGGATCGTGCGGCTGCGACCGCCCGGCCGGGTCGTCCTGTGCAGTGACGGCCTGTGGAACTACGCCTCGGCCGCCGCGGCGCTGGCGGCACACATCGCGGAGCCCGGAGCCGGCGCGACGCCGATCGCCGTCGCCCGGCACCTGGTGGACGTGGCTCTGCGCGCCGGTGGGGCCGACAACGTGACCGTGATCGTCATCGACATTCCGGGGAGCGCCTGATGGTCGACTTCAGCCTCGAGGTGAGCCAGAACGAGTACCTGTCGGCGGGAGCCGGCGAGGTCCACGCCGTCATCACGGTCACCGCGCACGACGTCGGCACACCGGCCGGCGGCGGCGCCGGCACGGGCTATGCCGGCACGGGCGACGCGCCGGCCGCGGGCGGACGGGCGGCAGGCGGACGGGCGGCGGGCGGGCCGCGGGCAGCCGAGGTGATCCTGCTGGACTGCTCCGGCTCTATGGACTACCCGCGCACGAAGATCGTCGAGGCCCGGCGGGCCGCCCGGGCCGCGATCGAGACGCTGCCCGACGGGGTCGCCTTCGCGGTGGTGGCGGGCACCTCCTCCGCGACCATGGTCTACCCGGCCGGCCGGACCCTCGTCGAGGCATCCGCGCGGACCCGCCAGGAGGCGGCCGAGGCGGTCGCCCGCGTGCGTGCCCACGGCGGGACGGCCATCGGCGAATGGCTTCTCCTCGCCCGGGATCTGATGGCGACCCGCCCGGACCTCATCCACCACACGCTCCTGCTCACCGACGGGGAGAACCAGGAGACCGCGGAGGTCCTCGATGCCGCGCTGACCGCCTGCGAGGGCCACTTCCAGTGCGACTGCCGCGGGGTGGGCGCCGACTGGAAGGTCGCCCAGCTGCGTCTGGTCGCCTCCCGGCTGCTCGGCGAGGTCGCCCTGCTGCGTGAGCCCGGCGCGATGGCGGACGACTTCCGCTCGATCATCGCGCGGGCCCTCGCGCGCGGCGTCGACCGGGTGGGCCTGCGGCTGTGGGCGCCGCGCGGCGCGGCGGTCCGGTTCCTGCGGCAGGTCTCGCCGGAGATCGACGACCTCACCGGACGGGCGACGCAGGCCAGCCCACTGAGTCACGACTACCCGACCGGCGCCTGGGCCGCCGGGACCCGCGAGTACCACCTGTGCCTGGATGTCCCGCCTGCGCAGGTCGGGGAGGAACGCCTCGCCGCCCGGGTCGGCCTGCTGGTCGGGGACGAGGAGATCGCCCGCACCCGGGTGCGGGCGGTGTGGACGGACGACGTCGAGCTGTCCACCCGCATCGACGGGGTGGTCGCCCACTACACCGGCCAGGCGGAACTGGCCCGCGCGGTGCAGGACGGGCTCGCCGCCCGCCGGGCCGGCGACGAGCAGACCGCGGTGACCCTGCTCGGCCGGGCCGCCAGCCTCGCCGCGCACACGGCGAACGACGAGGCGCTGGCCCGGCTCTCGAGGATCGTGGACATCGACGACGCGGCCACCGGGTCGGTGCGGCTGCGCCGCCAGGTGGACGTCCTCGACGAGATGGACCTGGACGCCGGCTCCACGCTCACCACTCCTGCCCGGCGGTGAGTGTCTCGACGTGCGCCGGGTGCGGCTTCCCGCGCCCGGCGGGCGAGCCGGTCTGCCGGGCCTGCGGCTTCGACACACTCACCGGAACCGGGCCGCGCGCGGTCGGCGTGGTGCCGCTCCTCGGGCCCGGAGCGGGTGCCGCCGGTGCAGGGCCCGCCGCCGATGCAGGGCCCGCCGCGGGTGCACCGGGCCTGCGCTGGGCCGTCGAGCTGATGTCGGACCGGGCCTACTTCGACCGGGCCTGCTTCGACCGGGGGCAGGGCGGCGATCCGGCTGCGTTCCCCGCCGGCGCCACCGCCCGACTCGTCCAGCTGGCCGGCCCGCGCGCTGTCATCGGGCGCCGGAGCCGCTCCCGCGGCCAGGCCCCGGCACTCGACCTGTCACTCCCGCCGCGCGACCCCGGTGTCTCCCGCGCACACGCCCGGCTCGAACGCCACGCCGACGGGACCGTGACGGTGACCGATCTCGGCTCGGCGAACGGCACCTGGCTCGGCCCGGACGCCGATCGCCTCATCAGGCTGGATGCCGAGGCACCCGTCCCCCTCGCCGAGGCGGACCGGGTCTTCGTCGGTGCGTGGACCCGGCTGACCGTCCGGGAGCACTGATCCTCCCGGCCCGCTGACGCCCGGGCACGGCGGCTGTGTCCAGTACGTCCGCGACACCCCCCGAAGCCACTGTTTGTCGGGTCTCATACAGTCACGGAGCCCGGCGGATGCCGCGCGTCCGCCACGCACCTGGCGGACGCCCACGTCGAGGATGTGACAGCCGGTACCAGGGGTACCGACGTCCGCCACTGGCATCGCGCTCCGGACCAGCCAGTGCCACCCTGCGTGGCCGCGACGACGTTCGATGAGGAGCACAGGAAAGGATGATCGGCAATGACACCCACGTGCGGAACAACCGCACCCGGTGGAACGAGATCTCCGACGACTACCAGCGGTTCAACGCCCCGCAGATCCGCGAGCAGGCCTTCACCGGCGACATCACCTGGGGTGTGTGGGGCATCCCGGAGTCGCGCCTGAACATCCTCGGGCATGTCGTGGGACTGGACGTCCTGGAGATGGGGTGCGGCGGCAGCCAGTGGTCGACCGCCCTGGCCCGGCGCGGCGCGCGCCCGGTCGGGCTGGACCTCTCCGAGCGTCAGCTGCACCACAGCCGCACGCTGCAGCGCGAGACCGGGCTGGACTTCCCGCTGGTCCAGGCCAGCGCGGAGGACGTGCCGTTCGCGAACGGCACGTTCGACATCGTCTTCGCCGACCATGGCGCGTTCTCGTTCGCCGATCCGTACCGGGCGATCCCGGAGGCGGCGCGGATCCTGCGGCCCGGCGGCCTGCTGGCGTTCGGTCATGTCAGCCCGATCTACGAGATCAGCATTGCGGACGGCGCCGAGGCCGCCGGTGACCGGCTGGTCGGCGACTACTTCGGGCTGCGCCTGATCTCCGACACCGACGGCCTGGTCAGCGCGAACCTGCCGTACGGTGCGTGGATCCGGCTGTTCCGCGACAGCGGTCTGCTGGTCGAGGATCTGGTCGAGCCGCAGCCGGAGAGCGGGCCGGGCGGCTCACACCGCGACAGCGCCGAGGAGGCCTGGGCGCGGCGCTGGCCGTCCGAGTGCATCTGGAAGGTCCGCCGGGCCTGACACCTGGGGAGGACGACGCACACGATGAGGCCGACCCACGGCACGAGGCCGACCGAGACGAGGCCGGCCGGGCCAGGGCCGACCGGAACAGGGCCCACCGGAACAGGGCCCACCGGGCGGGCGGGCGCATGACCGCTCCCACTCCGACCAGGCCCGGCCCCGAGCTGCGGGTCCGGCTGCCGCAGGTGGCGCCGTCGGTGCGGGAGTTCCTCGCGACCGAGGCGGGCGGCGCGGTCCTGCTCGTCGTCGCGGCGGTGGTCGCGCTGGTCTGGGCGAACAGCCCGTTCTCCGACAGCTACCACGACCTGTGGGAGACCACCGCCACGCTCGGGGTGGGCGACGCGAGCCTGTCGATGACCGTGCACCACTGGGTCAACGACGGGGCGATGGCCATCTTCTTCGCCGTGGTCGGCCTGGAGATCAACCGCGAGTTCACCGCCGGTGAGCTGCGGGACCGGCGGACGGTGGCCGTCCCCGCGCTCGCCGCCGTCGGTGGCCTGGCCCTGCCGGCGCTGGTCTACCTGCTGTTCAACCCGTCCGGCCCGGCCGCGGCCGGCTGGGGCATCCCGATGTCGACCGACACGGCGTTCGTCGTCGGGATCCTCGCCCTGTTCGGCCCGCGCTGCCCGGACCGGCTGCGGCTGTTCCTGCTGACCCTGGCCATCGTGGACGACATCGGCGCCATCGCCGTGGTCGCGCTCTTCTACACCGACCATGTCGACGTCGTCTGGCTCGGCGTCGCCGCCGGGCTGCTGGGCGTGATCATGTTCATGCGCTGGATGGGCGTCTGGCGCCTGACGCCGTACGTCCTGGCCGCGGTCGTGCTCTGGGTGGCCGTCTACTCCTCGGGCGTGCACGGCACGCTGGCCGGCGTGATCATCGGGCTGATCCTGCCCTCGGCGCCACCCCGGCGCGAGCAGATCGACAACGTGCCGATCTACGTCCGGGCGCTGCGGGAGGACTCGACGGCCTCGCGGGCCGCCCTCGCCGTGTCGGCGGCCAAGGCCACGGTCTCCACCAGCGAGCGGCTGCAGTACAGCCTGCACCCGCTCAGCGCCTACGTGATCGTGCCGGTGTTCGGCCTGGCGAACGCCGGGGTGCACCTCGACAGCCACACGCTCTCGGACGCCGCGTCGTCGCCGGTGACGATCGGGGTGGCCCTGGCACTGCTGGTGGGCAACGCCGTCGGGATCACCGCGACGGCCATGATCGCCATTCGGACCGGGCTGGGCGTGCTGCCCGGCGGGGTCCGCTACGGCCACCTGGCGGGGGCCGCCGTGCTCGCCGGTATCGGCTTCACGATCTCGCTGTTCGTGACCGAGCTGGCGTTCACCGACGAGGTGCTCGCCGAACAGGCCAAGATCGGCATCCTGGTCGGTTCGTTCCTCGCCGCCGTTCTGGGCACGCTGCTGCTGCGCTATGTCGGGGAACGCTGGTCGCTGTGCTCGCCCGGCACCGACGAGGCCATCCCGTCGCTACCCCCGCGCCCATGGCATGCGCCTGCGCCGCCGGTCAGCCCCGTCCTCCGTTGACCGGGCCGCGCCCGCGCGGGCGACCGCGGCGCGCAGCGGGCCGAGTTCGAGACGGCCGCGGTAGCGCTCCCCGTCGATGAAGATCGTCGGGGTGCCCTGGACGCGCTGCTCGGCGCCGCCTGCGTAGTCGGCCTCCACCGCGTCGCCGTAGGGCTGGGCCGGGTCACCGACGACGAGGTCGGCGTCGATACCCAGGCCGCGGGCGAAGGCCACGAGGTACTTGTCGGCCAGCCGGTCCTGGTTCGCGAACAGCAGGTCGTGCATCTCCCAGAACCGCCCGTGCGCGCCTGCCACCTCCGCCGCGAGCGCGGCGGTCAGCGCGAACGGATGCAGGCTGAACACCGGAAAGTGCCGGAAGACGTGTCGGACCTGGCCGTCGGACGCATCCACCAGTTCATGCAGGATCCCGGCCGCCCGGGCGCAGTAGGGGCATTCGAAGTCGGCGTACTCGACGATGACCACGGCGCTCTCGGGGCCGCCACGGGCATGCCGCCACGGATCCGTCCCGACCCGCTTCGCCCGGGTACCGGGTGACCGGGTCTGACTTTTCCTCTCCGGCCGTTCCGATTTACCGATGATCAGGGCACCGGGCCCGCCGGAACTGCCGTCCTGGACACCGAGAGCACCATTGAGGCCGCTTTCGGAGGCCTTTTCCGCGCATTCTTCCAGCGATGGAACCGTGCATTCTTCCGACCCGTGGTGACGGGTGACGGCTTTCGTGATTCTCGCCCCGACCTCGCCCATACGACCCATTGTAACCAGCCGCGGTGGGACGGCGATGCGGCTAGGCTGGGGCCCGTGGCGGAACCGAGAACGTCGGACCTACCCGCCCGGAATGCCGGCGTCGCACTGGCCGTCAAAGCCACCGACGTACGCATACGGCGCGGGACGGTCTGGGCCGGCAGGGATGGCCGTGAAATCGTGCACGGCGTGTCCTTCGAGGTCCAGCCGGGCACCGTGACCGGCCTCATCGGGCCCAGCGGATGCGGAAAGACCACACTGATGCGGGCGATCGTGGGAATCCAGCGCGGAGTAAGCGGGGAACTCCTGGTTCTCGGCCGGGAGGCCTGCGAAATGAAGCTGCACCAGAAGGTCGGTTACGCCACCCAGGCGGCCTCCGTCTACGACGACCTGACCGTGGAGGAGAACCTGCGTTATTTCACCGCGCTCGCCGCCGAGGGAACACCCAGCCCGGCGAACATCATCCGCGGGGCGGAGCGGGCGGCGGCCGCGGTAAGCCTTTCGCCGGAGCTGCGGACCAAGGTCGGCCGGCTCTCCGGCGGGCAGCGCGGCCGCGTCTCCCTGGCGGCGGCGGTCATCGGCGGCCGGGAGCTGCTCGTGCTGGACGAGCCGACCGTCGGCCTGGACCCGGTCCTGCGCCGCGAGCTGTGGGACGGTTTCCACCAGATGGCCCGCCGGGGGCTGACCCTGCTGGTCAGCTCACACGTGATGGACGAGGCGTCCCGCTGCGACCGCCTGCTGCTCCTGCACGAGGGACGACTGATAGCGGACGAGACACCCGCGAACCTGCTCGCTCTCACCGGCGCCCGCGACCTCGACCGGGCCTTCCTGCGACTGGTCGACCCCCGTTCCACTCCGCGCCTCGTGCCCGTGCCGTCGGGCCCCGACGCCCACGGCGACCCCGACCCGTCGCCTGATCCGGCGTCCGACATGGATCCCCTGGACCCCGGCGACGACCCGGATGTCGGCTGCGACCCGGCTCCCGACCCGGGCCCGGGCTTCGAGCCCTACCCGCCGGACCCGGATCCGGGTTCCGGCGGCGCCCGGCCCGCCAGCACGGCACCGACCAGTAGCCTGGCACGGGCCGGCGGGGCGGCCCGTGCGGTCGGGTCCGCGGACCGGCTGTCAGCCCAGGATCCCGGCCGGCGTCGGCGCTTCCCGCTGAACCTGCCCCGGACGACGGCGACAGCGCTGCGGGTGATCCGTCAGATACGCCGCGACCCGCGCACGATCGCCCTCGTCCTCGCCCTGCCCCCGGCTCTGCTCGTGCTGCTGCAGGCGATCTTCACCAACAACCCGACAGCCTTCGACCGGGCCGGCGCGGGCCTGCTCGGGGTGTTTCCCCTTATGACGATGTTCTTTCTGACGTCGGTGGCGATGCTGCGCGAGCGGCGGTCCGGCACGCTGGAACGGCTGCTGACGACGCCGATCGGGCGGGGCGACCTGCTCACCGGCTACGGCGTAGCGTTCGGCCTGCTCGCCGTCGCCCAGGCCGCGATCACGACGACCACCGCCGTGGTGCTGCTGAACCTGCGCATCGCCGGGCCGTTGCCGATGCTCGGCCTGCTCGCCGTGCTCGCCGCGCTGTTCGGCACCGCTCTCGGCCTCCTCACCAGCGCCTTCGCGAACTCCGAGTTCCAGGCGGTGCAGTTCCTGCCGCCCGTGCTGCTGCCGCAGTTCCTGCTCGCGGGCATCCTCGTCCCACACAACCAGATGAACCCGGTGCTGGAGACCGTCAGCATGCTGCTGCCGATGACCTATGTCGTCGACGCGCTCAGCCGCATCAGCACCACTCCGGGTGTGTCGATGCTGGTCGTGCGGGACGCCCTCGTCGTCGCCGGATGCACGGTCATCGCGCTCGCCCTGGCCGCCGGGACACTGCGCCGCCAGGGCCCGTAGCACCGCCTGCCCGGGTGCACGGTCAGGCGGTGCGGTCGAGGCTGCCGGCGGCCAGCCGGGCGTAGTGCGCCGAACTGGACAGCAGCTCCTCGTGACGGCCGGCGGCGACCAGGATCCCGTCGTCGAGCACCAGGATCCGGTCGGACGCCCGCACCGTCGAGATGCGGTGCGCGATGACCAGCAGCGCCCGCCGGGCCGCGATGTCCGCCATCACCCGGGTCAGCGCCCGCTCGTTGACCGCGTCCATCTGGGACGTCGGCTCGTCGAGCAGTAGCAGGCCGGGCGCCGCGAGCAGGGCACGGGCCACCGCGACGCGCTGCCGCTCACCGCCCGAGAGCATGACTCCGTGATCGCCCACATCGGTGTCGAGCCCGGCGGGCAGCCGGCGCACGAGTCCGGCGAGCCGGGCGACGTCGACGACCGCGGAGATGTCCGCGTCGGTGGCGTCCGGGCAGGCGTAGACGATGTTGTCACGCAGGGTGCCGCAGAGCACCGGGGCGTCCTGTTCGACGAGGTTGACCTGCCGGCGGGTCCGGGCCCGCTCGACCTGGCCCAGCGGGACGCCACCGAGCAGGATCTCCCCGGCGTCCGGCTCGTAGAAGCGCTCGATGAGGCCGAGCACGGTCGACTTCCCCGCCCCCGACGGGCCGACCAGCGCGACCTGCCCGCGGGCTGGCACGACGAACGACACCCCGCGCAGCACGGGCCGCGGGCCGTAGGAGAACCACACGTCCCGGAACTCCAGCGCCGGGGCCTGCAATGCGTCCTGCACCCCGTTTCCGGGGACGGGGTCGGGGTCGGAGGCCACGGCCAGGTCCGAATCCCGCTCCGCCACGGGGACCAGGCCGGGGTTCGGGCCCGGGGCGGCCGGAACGGTACCGGCATCCGGGGCGGTACCGTCATCCTCTCTGGGCATCGTGAAGACGACGTTCACCCGGGTCAGGGCGCCCAGCCCGCGCTGGATCGTCTGCGCCGACTCGATGAGCTGCGACAGCGGCATCACCAGGTACGTCGCGTACAGCAGGAACGCGACCAGGTCACCCAGCGAGGTGGTCCCGCGGGCGACGAGGACACCGCCGGCGAGCAGCACCAGCAGCACCGAGCCCTGGACGGCGAGCTGCGAGGCGGGCGCGATCACCGCGCTCAGCCGGGCCATGCGCAGCCCGGCGCGGTAGGCCTCGTCCGCGTGCTCGCCGATGCGCCGGCACTCCCGCTCCTCGGCGTTGCTCGCCCGCACGGTGCGGATCGCGGTCAGCGCCCGTTCCAGATCGGCGGACATCCGCCCGACGCTCGCCTGCCCCTGCTCGGAGACGGAACGGACCCGGGTCAGCGCCGTCAGCACGACCGAACCGGCGAGGACCACCGCGATCACGACCAGGCCGAACAGCAGCGGATTCAGCCACACCATCAGCCCGATCGCGGCGAGGACACCGATGGTGCTGGTCACCACACTGGTGAGACTGTAGGCGACCGCGTCACGCACGACCATCGTGTCCGCGTTGGAGCGGGAGAGCAGATCACCGATCCGCGCCTCGTCGAACACCCGGATCCGCAGCCGCAGCAGGTGGCCGATCAGCCGGTGGCGCAGGCCGAGCAGGACCCGCTGCCCCGTCCGTTCCAGCAGGAAGTGGCCCCAGGTGTCGATGGCGGCTTCCAGCAGGAACACCGCGACGAGAACGACGATGAGGACACCGGGCACATGCCCGGAGCCGGCGCCGTCGATGACCCCGCGGACGAGCAGCGGTTGTGCCAGGCCGATGAGCGAGCCGACCGCCGTCAGCCCGGTCGCGAACGTGATCAGGCGGCCGTGCCCGCGCAGCAGCCGCCACAGGTCTCCGAGGCCAGGCCTGGGCCCGGCCGGGCGACCCGGCCCGGGCGGCCCCTCGAATCCAGGCGGCGGACCCCCGAAACCAGGCGGCGGCCCGCCGAATCCAGGCGGTGGACCCCCGGGGCCGGACGGCGGTCCACCGAAACCAGGCGGCGGGCCGCCAGGACCGGACGGGGGACCGCCACGGGCCGGCGGCGAACCCGCGTACCCGGCGGGGCCGGCGGCCGGCGTCACCGGAACCCCGCGGTGTCCTGCTGCTCCCCGTCCCGGTCCCGCTCCCCATCCCGCTGGCGCGGCCGGGAACGGACGGTGATCATCGGCTGGTAGGCATCCGGCGGGAACGACTCGCCGACCGCGAGCCCGTCGGCCTCGACCCAGGCATGCGCCGCGAACGAACCCGCGGTGCGGACTCCGGTCCGCCATGTCGGCCACCTCCCCGAGACCCGGCAGAGCAGTGCTGTCGCGACCGCGCGCGGCAGACAGCCCGACGGGTCGCGACAGGTGCGGCTCACCGCGGTCACCGCCTCCATCGCGGCGAGTGTCTGCTGGTAGCCGGCCGGTCGGGTACCGGCCGCCGCCGCGCCCAGCACCTGCCGCAGCCGTGCCGGGGGCAGCCTCACCAGCCCGCGGGCGACGACGGTGACGGGCAGCGCGACGGCCGCACGGGTCGCCCGCCGCCGGCCTGGCCGCGTCACCCGGGCCGGCCACGTCACCCGGGCCGGCCACGTCACCCGGGCCGGCCACGTCACCCGGGCTGGCCCCGTCACCCGGCCGGGCCTCGTCATCGGGCCAGCCCGGCGGTGCGCAGGCTTCCCAGCAGCAGCTCGACGTCGGCGCGGGCTGTCGCGTCGTCCACGTCGTAGGCCTCGGTCACGGCCTGGGCCGCCTGCTCAGCCGTGCCGCCCTGCGCGAGCACCCCGACCGCGAGGTCGGCACTGGGGTTGAGCGTGAAGTACCGGCCGGTCCGCTCGTCCAGCAGGACGGCACCGTACTCGGTCCGGGTGCGGACGACGTTCTCGCGCAACTGCGTCGACATGTCAGGACCCCTCCCCTCGTCCGGCGCCGGCGGATTGTCCGGCGCCGGCGGATCGTCCGACAGCGGTTCTGCCCGGGCGCGGGGCGGCGGACGCGACCGGCTCCCCGGCGAGCACCTGGGCGTGGATCCGCCGCAGCTCGACGCTCGGCTCGACCCCCAGTTCCCGGGACAGCAGGCGGTAGGCGGTGCGGTAGGCGGCGAGCGCGTCGGCACGGTGCCCGGAGCAGCTCGCGGCGACGAGGTACTGGCCCCACACCCGCTCGCGCAGCGGATACTCCAGCGTCAGCGCCCGCAGCATGGGCAGGACCCGGTCGTACTGGCCGCGGTCGAGCAGGGCGTCGGCGAGATCCTCGTGGACGACGGCGCGCAGCTCGCGCAGCCGGGCCGCCTCGGTATGGACGACCTCCTCGGAGAGCTCCTCGTACGGCTCACCGCGCCACACCGCCAGAGCTTCGCCGAGCAGGCCGATCGCGCGGCTGTCGTCGCCGCCCCACCGGGCGTCCTGCCCGCGGCGGGCGAGATCCTCGAACAGGCAGACATCGATCTCGGTCGCGGCGACGTCGAGTCGGTAGCCCCCCGCCCGGCCCTGGATCCGGCTGAGCCCGGCGGTCTCCCCCGCCGGCAGGACCTGGCGCAGGTCGGAGACGTACGTCTTGATGTTCCCGATGGCCGAGGGAGGTGGTTCGACGTCCCACAGCACCGCGCGGATCTGCTCGGTACTGGTCCACCGGCCGCGCGCCAGGAGCAGCAGGGAGAGCAGCCGCCGTTTCTTCGGCTGCGGGATCGGCACGGAGCTGCCGTCCGCCGCCTTCACCTCAAGCGGGCCCAGGATGCGGAAGGGCAGGTGCCGCCGCGGTTCCATGGCTCCGTATCTCCCCCGGCGGAGACGGCCCTGAACGGTGCCGACGCCGAGGGCACGCGACGATGTCGCCTCCGTTCCCCCCTGACCCGAATGTCCTGCGGGACAGGCAGGCCTCCAACGCCCCGGGAGTCAGCGGAGCGGGCGGCGGTTGTAGGCGGCGACCGTCGGGACGAGATCACCGACCGTGGCGAAGTTGACCGCGAGAAAGGTGGGCCGCAGCCTGCGGGCGGCGCACTGCTCGGCGTGTGCGGACAGCGAGGACGCGGTGTTCACCAGCGCCGCGTCCGCGCGGGTGGCGGCGTGGTCGGTGAGCCAGTGGTTGATCAGCAGCATGCCGGGCCGGGCCGCTCCTCGCCCCACCCGGCAGGTGAACCCGCCGGGGATCCGCACGTCGAACGGGGTGTCGGCGTTCGCTCGGAAGAAGTTGCGGTACCAGGTGCCGGGCACGTCGCCGTTCTCGGCGAACACCACCAGGCGCCGGCCACGGTCGATCATCTGGCCGAGGGTCGGCCACGGCTGCCCCGCGGCCGGGGGGCGGACCAGGTACCGGCCGAGCCCGGCCTTGCGGAACGCCGCCATGACCGGCTGGGGTGGCACCCCGTCCTGCAGGATCAGGGTGATGACCTCGGCCGGGTTGCGCGCCAACCAGCCGGCGACGCCGGTCAGCGCGTCGTCCAGCGCCGTCGCACCGAGCTGGCAGATGCCGTGGCAGAGCCAGAGCCCGGGCCGCTCGGAGCTGGCGCCGGTGGCGAAGGGGCCGAGGGCCGCGCGGGCCCGCGGCCGCAGACCGGCCAGGAACGACTCGACCTCGGCCGGTGTCGTCCAGTGGTGGACGTCGATCATCAGCGCCCGGATCCCGCTGTCGAGCTGGCCGACCAGGTCCGGGTCCTGCACGGCGCCGAGGAAACCCGCCCGTACCGACGCCATGCCGTTGTGGGTGGTCGGGTAGAGGACGTCCGGGTACGCCCGGGCGCACAGGTCGGTGCCGCCGTTGCAGAACGCGGTGCCGGTGCCGGCCCGGCCCGGCAGCACCGCCCACGACCCCGCGACGAACACCGCGGCGGTGGTGGCCACCGCCAACGCGCGACGGCCCCGTCCCCGCGCCCGGTAGAGGCGAGGCAGGGCGGCCGCGGCCGTGCCGAGCGTGATCCCGACGGCGAGCGGCACCATCGCCAGGTCGATCCAGGTCGACCGGACGTTGTCGAGGAGCACGCGGCCCACGTCGGTGGCCAGCTGCTGCCCGGCCGGCGGCAGTGGCGACGCCGGGCCGCGCAGCGCGGACAGCGGGTCCCCGGCGACGGCTGTCACGCCGAGGCTGACGGCGAGCGAGACCAGCCCGGCAGCGACGAGAGCGGCGGACGTCGTCCGCACCGCCCGGGCGACCCACTCCCGACCCGGCTCGGGTGGTGGTCTCGGCCGGAGCAGGGTGAGGGCGAGCGCGGCGGTGGGCACCGCGAAGCAGAGCACCGCCAGGACGAGCGTGCCCGTCCCGCCCACCGTGTGGACGGCACGCAGTGCGGTGCCGGCCGGGCCCCCGGGGTCGTCGGCCAGCGGACGCCCGAGGTCGAGCACGGTGCCGCCGGCCAGCCTGGCTCGCAGGTCGGCCACGGCCGAGACGTCCCCGGAGAAGATCATCGGCCCGACGACCGCCAGCGCCTCGCCCAGGTCCCCGGACCGCAGCGCGACCAGCACCTGCTCCCGCGCGGCCGACCGGCGCGGCTCCGACACCCGGCTCAGCAGCAGGTCGGCCAGCCAGGTCACCTGGTCGTCGGTGAGATCGATCTCCGGGACGGACGCCGGCGGCCGCCCCTGGCTCACCCGGTCGACACCGTCGAGGACGTCCCGCAGCGCCGCGGCGACGTCCTCGGTGCGGTACCGGGGCGCACCCGACACCTGCCCGGCCAGGTACACCGAGGCCAGCCGGCCGATGTTGTCGAGGATGGGGCTCAGGTCGAACGCCAGGACGAACTCCGCCCGGCTGCCGTCGAGGTAGGCGGCGACGTTGTCGGCGACGCCGTCGGTCATCCCGCGCAGCGCCGCGGGCGGGACGACGAGCTGCAGGTTGTCGACGACCAGGTCCGGGTCGACCGGCAGGTCGGCCAGCAGGTCCCCGGTGACGTCGGTCAGCACCGGGTCGGTCAGAACCTCGCCACTGACCCGTTCGTGCACCTGCGCCTCGTCCAGCGCGCCGCGGTAGAACGCCGCGTTCTGGGCGGTCTCGTGGACAGTCAGCAGTGCCATGCCGACCGGGGCGAGAACTGCCGCGGCCAGCACCGCCAGGCAGGCCCCGCGGACGGGTCTGGGCCGAACCGGCGCACCTGGGCTCCGGGCACCGAGGAGCCGGGCCATGGGACGCCAGATTACCGAGCAGCGTGCCCGTCGCAGCGACAAAAGCCGAGGTCATTCCACGTTTGGTGGTGTGACGGGCCGCTGGGTACCCGCAGACGGGGTAAGCCGTTACGGAACGGTCCGCGCACCAGGCCGCGGCCGCCGACCCACCTGAGGTGCCCGATGACCGCACATATCGGCACATCGCGACACACCGGCACGTCGCGACACACCGGCACGTCGAGACACACCGGCACACCGGGACACACCGACATCACCCATCACCGGCCGGTGCTCATCTGGTCACTGACCGCGGTCGTGATCGTCGGCCTGGTCCTCGCGCTGGTCGGGATGATCCTCAACGCCTGGTTGCTGCTCGGCCTGGCCGCGGCCACCGCGGCGCTGGCGACCTTCGCGCTGTGGCCGGCGGGCGTGATGTCCCACGTCACCACCGCGCGATCGCACACGCGGCCGGCCATCGGGCCGCCGACCGACCGCGGACCGTGACGAGGCCCCCGACGGGTCTGACGGGGAGGAACCAACATGGACACAACGGCAACAGACCGGCCACGCGGCCGCGACATGCTGCACGTCCCGCGCACGCGGGGCGCGCTGAGCGGGACGCTGATCGTGGCGGCGGGCATCTGGGGGGCGCTGATTCCCCTTGTGGGGCCGTACTTCGACTTCGGCTTCACCACCGAGGCCTGGAGCTGGACGGCGAACCAGTTCTGGCTCTCGCTCCTGCCGGGCATCGCGGCGGTCGTGGCCGGCCTCATCCTGCTCTACAGCGGCAACCGCGCGACGGCGGCGATCGGCGCGGCGATCGCGGTGGTGGCCGGTGTGTGGTTCATCGTCGGGCCGCCGCTGTCACAGATCTGGAACCCCGGGGCGTTCGGCACGCCGCTGGGCGGCAAGTTCCGCCAGGCCGTGATTCTGGTCAGCTTCTTCTACGGGCTGGGTGCGCTGATCCTCTTCCTCGGTTCCAGCGCGCTCGGCCGGCTCAGCGTGGTCGGGGTGCGGGACGTGGCCGCCGCGCGCAACCGCCGGCTCGGTAAGGCCGAGCCCACCGGACGGCACGCCCGCGGCCACCGCCGCCATGCCCACGCCGGTGAGGCCGCCGGAGCAGGTACCGCCGGAGCAGGTGCCGCCGCCGGAGCAGGTGCCCTGGCCGCCGACCACCCGCAGCGCGCCGAGTACCCGGAGCACGAGTACCCCGAGCACGAGTACCCCGGGCGCGGCGGGCGCGGCGGCGCCGAGCGCGAGCCGCTCGGGGCCGGACGGGATGTGTCCCGTCGCGAGCCCGTCGGCGGCGACCGGTACGACGAGGCGTCGGTCTACCCGGACGAGCCCTACCCGTACGAGCCGCGGCGGTCGCACAACGGGCACGACGAGCGGCGAGCCACCGCCGGCCGCGATCGCGGCGGCTACTCCGCCGGCACACGCGACCAGGCCGGCCGGCGTGACGCCGGCGGACGCGACATCGGCGGACGCGAGTCCGGCAGGTACGGCACCGGCGGCGATGCCGACAGCGAGTACGGCGATGCCGGCTACGGCGATGGCGGGTACGGCGGGTACGAGGTCGGCAAGCACCGGTCAGGGGAGCACCCGGCCGCCGGTTCCGAACACGGTCGTCCCGCGCCCGGTGCCACCGACGGGGGCCACACCGCGGAGCACCGGCCGGAGCCTCGGGGCGACGAGCCGATCGGGGCCGGTTCCGGCGCCCGTTCCCACCGCCACCACTGGTGGGAACGGCACTGATCCGGACGCACAGCGGCGGCCTGCCCCAGGTGGGCCGCCGCTCGTCCGTGCCCGGCACCGGTGGGCTGCCCTGGTGCCGGTGGGCTGCTCTGGTGCCGGTGGCTGCTCTGGTGCCAGGTGCCCCACGCCGGACGGCCCGGGCGGGTGCCGGCCTGGTAGGACAACGCCATGAGCGACGAGAGCACGCCCCCGGCCGGCACGGGCACGGGCACACCGGACGGGCCCGAACCCGATGAGCTGATCTACGTGGTCGAGGACGCGATCGCCACGATCACCCTCAACCGTCCGCAGGTCCGGAACGCCTTCACCCTGACCATGATCGACCGGTGGGCGGACTCGCTGCGGGCCGCCGAGGCCGACCCGCAGGTGCGGGTGGTGGTGGTCACCGGGGCCGGGGGGGCCTTCTGCTCCGGCATCGACCTGGCGGTGCTCAGCGGGATCGAGCCCACCCCGATCGCCCGGCGGCGAATGCTCACCGAGGGCGTCCACAAGGTGGCCCGGGCGGTGCTGGACCTCAGCAAACCGCTGATCGCGGCGGTCAGCGGCGTCGCGGTCGGCGCCGGGCTCGACATGGCGCTGATGTGCGACATGCGTTTCGCCGCCCGGTCCGCACGGCTCTCGGAGGGCTACATCCGGATCGGCCTGGTCCCCGGTGACGGTGGCACCTACCTGCTCCCACGCCTGGTCGGGCCGGCGAAGGCCCTGGAGCTGCTGCTCAGCGGCGACACGGTGGACGGCGTCGAGGCGGAGCGCATCGGCCTGGTCAACCGCGTCTACGACGACGAGGCGGCCCTGCTCGCCGAGACGTACGCCTTCGCCCGCCGCCTCGCCGGGATGTCACCCATCTCCAGCGCGATGATCAAAAAGGCCGTCTACCAGTCCCAGCATCTCGACCTGCGGACGAACCTGGACCTCATCGCCTCGCACATGGCGATCGTGCAGTCCACCGAGGACTACGCCGAGGCCCGCGCGGCCTTCGGCGAGCGGCGGGCTCCGACCTTCGTCAACCGCTGACCGGCTCCGCCGTCAACCGCTGACCGGCTCCGCGCCGGCGGGGCCCGGGCCGGGTGGACCCGGATCAGTGGCGCTCGGCCCGGCAGGCGGCGGATCCGGCCACCCGCCCGGGTGGGACGCCTGGTGCAGCTCGCGGGCGGCAAGCGCCCGACGCAGGTCGTCGGCGGCGTCGACCACCACCCGCGCGAGCACGGGTCCGACGTCCGAGCGGCCGAGCAGCTGGTCCACGGCCGCGACGGTGCCGGCCGCTACCGCGTAGCGGGGAAAGGCCGCCCCCGCCAGCTGGCGGACGGCGTGCGGAGAGCGGTCCGCCGCCAGCCGGGGCATGTCGGCGACGTACCGCTCGACGTAGGCGGCGGTGAGGTCGTCCTGGCCGGGCTGCCAGAAACCCAGCGCGGTGGCGGCGACCAGCCGCACGGAGCTCACCTGGTCCTCGGTGACGGTCTTCCAGGCGCGGGCCTTGGCTGCCGGGTGACCGACGGTGGCGCGGATCCGCGCCGCGTGCTCGGCGCCGCGGGTGCTCGGGTCGCAGGCGAGTTCGGCCCCGATCTCCGCCTCACCCGCGGCGTCCAGGACCACCAGGCGGCCGAGCAGGCGCCAGCGCAGATCCGGGTCGACGACCAGGCCGGCGGGCACGCTGCGGCCGTCCAGCCAGTCGCGCAGCAGCCGCACCTCCGGCTGCTGCGCGCACGAGATCAGCCCACGTGCCGCGGCCAGCAGTCGGCCCTGGCCCTGGCCCGGCCCGGGTCCGGGTCCGGCCACACTGTCGATCACCGAGCGGCAGGTGTCCACCAGGGCCTCCCGCGCGGCCCGGCGGTCCCGTGCCGGCAGGTAGCAGTCGACGACGGTGCCGGCCGTGAAGTGCAGGACGTCCTCCAGAACGGCGACGGAGCGCTCGGTGCGCAACGCCCGTACCGCGAGCGCGAGGTACTCCCCCGCCGGCCAGTCGGCGTCCCGGATCAGGTCGGCCGCGGCGGACCACACGACGGCCCGCGCGAGCGGATCCGCCAGGTCGGGGAGCACCTCGCCGAGGCGCTCCAGGTCACCGGGACCGAACCTGGTCTTCGCGTAGGTCAGGTCCCCGTCGTTGACGAGCAGCAGCCGCCCGGCCGCGGTGCCGACCAGCTCCGGAACCGCTGTCCGCCCGCCGGGAGCGGCCGGCTCCAGGTCGACCAGGACCCGGCGGCGCAGCGTCACCGCACCGCCGCCCGGCGCGGAGTCGTAGACGCCGAGCCCGACCCGGTGCGGCCGCGCGGCGGGCGCCTCGACCGGTTCGGCCCGCACGATCTCGACGGCCTCATAGGTGCCCCGGTCGTCGAGCCGCGCCTGCGGGCGCAGCGTGTCGAGCCGCGGGCGGCGCAGCCACGCCTCGGCCCATCCCGACAGGTCCTTCCCACTGGCCCGGGCCAGGGCCGCGAGCAGGTCGTCCAGGGTGGCGTTGCCGAAGGCGTGGGTGGCGAAGTAGGCCCGCAGGCCGGCGAGGAAGTCGTCGTCGCCCACCCATTCGACGAGCTGGCGCAGCGCGGAGGCGCCCTTCGCGTAGGAGATGCCGTCGAAGTTCAGCAGGGCCGCCGCGGAGTCCGGGACCTCCAGCGGCGCCACCGGGTGGGTGGACGGGCGCTGGTCGGCCGCGTAGCCCCAGTTCTTGCGGCCGACCGCGAAGCTCGTCCAGGCCTGGGTGAAACGGGTGGCCGCGGCCGTGACCCGGGTGCCCATGTACTCGGCGAAGGACTCGTTGAGCCACAGATCGTCCCACCAGCGCATGGTCACCAGGTCGCCGAACCACATGTGGGCCATCTCGTGCGCGATCACGACGGCCCGCCGCTCGCGCTCGGCCTCGGTCACCGCCGAGCGGAAGACCAGCTCGTCACGGAAGACGACCAGGCCGGGGTTCTCCATCGCGCCCATGTTGAACTCCGGCACGAACGCCTGGTCGTACTTCCCGAACGGGTACCGGATGCCGAACAGCGCGTGGTAGTGGTCCAGGCAGGCGGCGGTGAGCTCGAAGATCTCCGGTGCCTGGTCCTCCAGGTACGGGGCGAGGGAACGGCGGCAGAGCAGAGCCAGCGGCACGCCGTCGTGCTCGCGGCTCCACACCTGGTAGGGCCCCGCGACCAGGGAGACCACGTAGGTGGCGAGCGGGGCGGTCGGGGTGAACTCCCACCGCCCGGGCGCCACCCGGGTGCCCGCGCCGTTGGCCCGCACCTCCCAGGCCTCGGGGGCGCGGACCGTCAGGTGCAGCGGTGCCTTGAGGTCCGGCTGGTCGAAGCAGGCGAAGACCCGGGCGGCGTCGTCGAGGAACGACTGCGCGTAGAGGTAGACCTCGCCGTCCTCGGTGTCGGTGAAGCGGTGCAGCCCCTCGCCGGTGTTCGTGCACTCCATGACCGCCCGCACGAAGAGGGTGTTCTCGGCCTCGAGCCCGTGCAGCGGCAGCCGGCCACCCTGCCAGCGCGCCCGGTCGACGTCGACGCCCCGCCCGTTCAGCCGGGCGTCCTCCAGCGCGACCGCCCGGACGTCGACGAACGTGCCGGCGCCCGGGGTCCGGCAGGTGAACGACACGGTGGTGGTGGAGGCGAACCGTGGGCCGTCCGGCGTTCCGGTCAGATCCAGGTCAACCCGGTAGGAACGGACCTGGACGAGCGCGGCCCGCGCCACGGCCTCGGCCTGCGTCAGCGGCTGCATCAGCCGACGGTAGTGCGCGGCCGGGCTCACCTGGGCGGACAGGCCACGGCCGGCCACCGCCAGGCACCGCCGCCGGGCCTCCCCGTGGTCCCCGCCCGCCGCTGCCGGACCGGCGCAGAATGCGGTGGTGACAGGTGATGCGGGAGGAGCGGAGCGGTGATTGGCGGGGCGGTGGCGGGCGACGAGGAGACGGGCGGGACGGGCGGGACGGGCGGGACCGGCGGGACCGGCGGGACGGATACGGGCAGCACCGCCGGTCGGCGCGGGGACATCACCCTCGACGAACTCACCCGGCCCGGCGGTGACGTCCTGACCGACCGCAAGGGCCGGCTCGTCGTGCGTCATGGCGACATCGTCGTCAAGACCCACCTGGCCGAGGAGGAGCCGGGCCCACTGCTCGCCCGGCTGCGCCTCGCCGGGGACCGGCGGCTGGCCGCGCTGCTGTTGCCGCCGCTGCGCATCCGCGGCGGGCTGGGCGGCCTGCTCGCGACCGTCGACGGCCGCCTGGTCAGTGCCTGGCCGGCCGCGACGGCCCTGCGCCCGGATGAGGTGGAGCACCGGATCGAGGCCGCTCCCTGGCCAGCCGCCGCCGAGCTGCTCGCCCGGCTACACAGGACCGATCTCACGGCCCCGGGCGTCCCGCTCGGCGCCGCGGGCGTGCCGCCCGCCGCGGTGTGTGCCCGGCTGCACCGCTCCCTGGACCGCCTGGCAGGTGCGCTCGCCACCGTGCCGGCCGGGGACGGGATCCACCGTCTGGCCGTCGACGTCCAGCGCGCGTACGAGACGCTGCCGCCGTGGCTCGGGCAGTCACCGACCCGGCCTGGTGCCCGCCCCGCGCTGATCCACGGAGACTGGCACCTCGGCCAGGTCGTGCAGGTCGTGCAGGCCACACCGACGTCGCGGCCGGGAGACAGGCCCGGCGGCGCCGCCACGGACGCCACGGACGCGGGCTGGCGGATCATCGACGTCGACGATCTCGGGTGGGGCGACCCCGCGTGGGATCTCGCCCGCCCGGCGGCCTGGTTCGCCGCCGGGCTGTTGCCGCCCCAGGTGTGGGCCGGCTTCCTCGACGCCTACCTGGCCGCCGGCGGGATCGCCCTGGGCCCCGGCAGCGACCCGTGGGCCGCGCTGGACGGGCCGGCACGGGCGGTGACGGTGCAGTACGCGGCGGGCGCGCTCACCGACCTCGCGCAGTTCGGGACGCCGCTCGACGAGGGCGCCCGCGCTTTCCTGGACTGCGCCGGGCGGCTGGCCGCGGGAGCCTGACCCCGCCCTGATCGCCCGGTACGCTGCGACCGTGAGCTACCAGACGATGGTGTGCCCCAAATGCCACGGCGCGATGCGGACCTACAACCGCAACGGCGTCCAGATCGAGCAGTGTGACAACTGCCGTGGCATCTTCCTCGACTACGGCGAGCTGGAGGCGCTCACCCGCCTCGAGGGCCAGTGGGCCCAGGCCGCCCCTCCGCCGCCCCCGCCGCCGCCCGGCGGTCACTACAACCAGCCGGCCTGGGGTTCGCGTGGCCACGGTCCCAGCCATGGCCACGGTTACGGGCATGGGCACGGGCGCCTGACCCGCATGCTGTTCTCCTCCTGAACCCGGGCACCGGGCAGGTCGTCACCGTCGTCGGAATCGGCGACGACGGCTGGGGCGGGCTGCCCCAGACCTCGCGCGGAGAGCTCCTCCGCGCCGAGGTCGTCCTGGGCGCGCCACGGCAGCTGGGGCTGTTGCCGCCCGAGGTGGCGGCCCGCCGGGTGCGCTGGCCGTCCCCGCTGGCGCCGGCGGTGGCCGGGGTGGTCGAGGAGCATGCGGGTGCGCGGCTGTGCGCGCTGGCGAGCGGTGACCCGATGTTCTTCGGGCTCGGCACCACCCTTGTCCGGGTCCTGGGCGCGGAGCGGGTCCGGGTGCTGCCGCATCCGTCCTCGGTCTCGCTGGCCTGCGCGCGCCTCGGCTGGGCCCTGGACGCCACGGAGGTCGTCAGCCTGGTCGGCCGTCCCCTGGCCTCGGTGCACCCGGCGCTGACGGCGGGCCGTCGGCTGCTCGTCCTGAGCGCCGACCGCCACACGCCGGCCGCGCTGTGCCGTCTGGTCACCGACCGCGGCTTCGGTGACAGTGCGGTGACCCTGCTGGAGCACCTGGGTGGCCCTGCGGAGCGCCGGCGGGACACTCGCGCGGCCCTGCTGGCGAGCCCCGTTCCGGCCTCCGCCTCCCCCTCCGCCCGCGGCGATGACGATGACGGCGTCGCCGATCTGAACCTGGTCGCGCTGCACCTGAGCAGCGGGGCGGGCGCGCCGCATCTCCCCCGCGTTCCGGGGCTTCCGGACGACGCGTTCGAGCATGACGGGCAGCTGACCAAGCGGGAGGTCCGCGCGGTGACACTGGCGCTGCTGGCACCGGCTCCCGGCGAGCTGCTGTGGGACGTCGGCGCCGGCTGCGGCAGCGTCTCGATCGAGTGGATGCGCACCCACCCGGCCTGCCGGGCGGTCGCGGTGGAGCCGCGGGCCGACCGCGCCGCCCGGATCGCCCGCAACGCCGGGGCCCTCGGCGTGCCCGCGCTGCGGGTGGTCACGGCGGCGGCCCCGGCGGCCCTGGCCGACCTGGCCGGGGTGGCCGGTGAGCCGGACGCGGTGTTCGTCGGCGGCGGCCTGACCGCGCCCGGCACCGTCGAGCGCTGCTGGGAGGCGCTGCGGCCCGGCGGGCGGCTCGTCGCGAACGCCGTGACGATCGAGTCCGAGACCGCGCTGGCCCGGTGCCACGCGGAGTACGGCGGGGAGCTGATCCGCCTGGCGGTGACCCGTGCGGCGCCGATCGGCGGGTTCGCCGGCTGGCGGCCGATGATGCCCGTCACCCAGTGGGCGGCCACGCGACGCTGATGACACACGGCACCGACGATGTCGCTGGGAGGTCCGCGCACAGCGGCCGGGGAGCGACCACGGCGGGCAGGCCGGGCCACGCCGGGCGTACTACGGCAGGATGACCACGTGGTCATCCCGATTCACGACATCAATCCACTGCGACGCAGGCCGGTCGTCACCTGGCTGCTGATCGCGATCAATGTCGTGGTCTTCATCTTTCTCACCCCGATGGTCAGCTCGGTCGCCGGAGTGCAGACCTCGCAGCCTCAGAACGTCTGCGAACAGCAGCGCTTCTTCCAGGAATGGGGGGCGATCCCCAGGGAGCTGCTGTCCAACGAGCAGCTCCCGGTGGCGAACTCGGGCCGGCTGGCGCTGGACGCGCAGAACCGCGTGGGCTGCCTGTCGGAATCGCCACCGAGCTTTGACAAGTCGCCGGTCCTGTCGGCGATCACCTCGATGTTCCTGCACGGCAGCTGGCTGCACCTCATCGGCAACATGCTGTTCCTCGGAGTGTTCGGCAACAACATCGAGGACCGCATGGGACGGCTGCTCTACCTGCTGTTCTACCTGGTCTGCGGGGTGACGGCCGCCTACGGGTTCGCCCTGTTCGAAGGCAGCACGACCGACACCCTCATCGGGGCGTCCGGCGCGGTGGCCGGGGTTCTCGGCGCCTACCTGGTGCTGTTCCCGAAGGCACGGGTCATCGGGCTGGTCTCGGTGCTGTTCTTCCTCCCGTTCTGGCTGCCAGCGTGGATCGTGCTCGGTTTCTGGTTCGCGCTCCAGTACATGTACTTCACCGGCATCGGGGTGGCGGAGGGCGGGAGCGTCGCCTACGGCGCGCACGTGGTTGGTTTCGTGCTCGGCGCCGTGCTGGTCGCACCGTTCGTCCAGCGCCTGCGTGCGGCCGGGCCGGCGCCGCGCCGGTCCCCGCAGGCACGCTGGGTGCGAGAGCCACCGCGCATGGGCCTGCGGCAGCCGCCCCGCCACCGCGGCTGACCACCGGCGGGCGGCGCCGGTGACTGCCCGGATCGCACGGAACTGATCTGAATGCGGCGGGGCCGTCACGTCACGGCGGGGAGCGGCGGCGCATTGCCCGCACAACACCCGAACCCACGCCCGAACCCACCGAAGCACCCCTCCGAGAGGGTTATAATCTGCGTTCTGCACGCAGGGCTGCGCAGAGATCGCACCAGGTTGTGATCAGTGACGTTCCGTAGCCACGTTGTGGGGCGCCTCAAGGTGCCTTGCGCGGAGCGGAGCGAGTTGGATGCGATCCCGCCACGCTCGCCCGGGATGGGCCGCACAAATCAAGGCCACGCACACCCGGATCAAATTCCGAGGAAACGACGCAGAGCTTCACCGGAGAAACTCCGGCAGCCGAATTACCGAAAACGTGGCCAGCCGTAGTGACGGAAGTGGCCTTCCAGTCGGATGATGAAAGCGCGACCAAACAAA
>NZ_KB893704.1 GCF_000374165.1 Parafrankia elaeagni | reverse complement strand
GGATGTCCGGTGCGGCGAACCTCACCGCCGCCGGACCCGACGCCCTGACCGGTCCGGCGGGCGGATGGGTACCCACGATGGCGCTCTGGCCGGTCGCCGCCTTCGGTCTGGTCGCCGGACTCAAAGCCACCCGACCCACCCGACCCATCCTGCCGGCACCGGCGATGCGCACCACCCCGCCCGTCGAACCGGACCGACCGCCCGCTGACCGGACACCCACCGACCCCGACCGGACCGACCGGAGCGACCGGGCCGAGGAGACCGGGCCGCGCTGTGCCGATCGGGCTGAGGGCGGTGGGGAGACCGGGCCGCGACCGCCAGGTGTGCCGGCTGAGCTTCTCGCGGCCGGTCGGGCGGTCGCGGTGGACCTGGCCCGCCACGGCCGACCGGTCACCCGGACCGCGCTGGCCCGCGGTGTCCGCCAACGCGGGCACCGCTGCTCCACCGACAGGGCCGCACTCCTGCTCACCGCGGTCCGTGCCGACCCGCCCCAGCACCCCGCGGCCGGACCGCCCACTCCCTGACCTGGCCCCCGGCGGTACGACCGCCCGACTAGGGATGGCCCGCCTCTCCGGTTTCCGCAGAGGCGGGCCATCAGCGTGAAAGGGGGTCAGCGGCGGGGTCGGTGGTCGCTGACCTTGTCGTAGGTGAGCCGCCAGGTCTCTCCTTCCAGGTCTCAGTGCGGGATCGTCAGGGAGCGGGCGTTGACACGCAGGACCCGGTGCCAGCCCCCGAACGCGGCCTGCACCAGATCACCGGCCTGGAAGTCGGCGGGCCGCCAGACCTTCACCCCGGCCGTTTCCTGCTCGGCGACGTACCGGGCCCAGTGGGCGATCTCTGCGGCCCGTTGGGTGATGTCCGCCTCGACGCGGGCCTTCCAGGCGGGGTGGGGGGCCGGGCCGCCGGCTACGGTGCGGTGTGCCGCTGCGTGCAGGGCGCGGGTGTCCGCGCGCTGCGTCGCCTCCAGGGACGTGAGGCGGCGCAGGGCGGCCGGGACGTCGAGGCGGCTCTGCGCGTAGCGGGCAGCGGCGGCGGCTTTGCCGGCGTGGTGACTGGCGGTTGCGGTGGCGGCGCTGGCGGCGTCGTCGTGCCGGTCGGCGCGCGCCAGATCGCGCCGGTGGCCGGGCTCGGAGTGGTGACCGGGCAGGACACGCTGCCCGAGCGGGA
>NZ_KB893703.1 GCF_000374165.1 Parafrankia elaeagni | reverse complement strand
TAGGACGCCGCCGGACTTCTTTTGGTGGGGGCTGTTTCTGGCTTGGGCCGGGAGCAGCCCCTACCTGTATTGGGGGCACGTTTCCTGCAGCCGACCTCGGCTGGGCGGACGATCCCCCTCCTACCGCGGTGGCGGTGGGCCCGTCCCCGTTCTGATCGTCGGTGGCATGGGGTCGATGCCACCGACCGGCCCTGCCCGGCGGCCCGTCCGCGCGCCGCGGAGAATGAGATGCACCTGGGGAGGGCCGCGTTCCGGCACCCCGGAACGAAGGGAATGTTTTCCGTATGCCGAACGACGAGTCGCCGAGATCCGAATCCCCGAGATCCTCCGCGCCAGCGCGGGGTGGCCGTCCCGGCTATCAGGGCCAGTCCGCGCGGCGGACGGGGGATCGCCGTGATGCGCCCGGTTCACGCCGCAGCTCGGCGGACTCCCGGTGGAGCGCCGAGACCGAAGGCAGACGGTCAGGCCGGGTGGTGAAGGGGGACTCCCGTCCCAGCTCCGATCGACCGGCCCGGCGGTTCGATGGTGCGCGCGGATCCGCGGGTTCGGCACCCGCCCGTAGTCAGCCGCCGCGGGGCGAGGGCGGTTCGTCCGCCCCGCCGCGGGGCGGGACGTCTCGTGTCGGCGGTGCTCCGCGGGCTGGTTCGGCCGGCCGTGGAGCAGCACCGGCGCGGGGCGCGGGCGGCCGTGGTCGCGACACATCCTCCGGCGGCTCCGTCGGGTGGCGGCCGGCTGGCCAGCGTCCGGGAGGACAGGGCGGGCCGCGCCGAGACGGTGAGCAGCGTCCCAGCGGCGAAGGCGCTGGCGGCAGCAGGCCGTGGACTCGTCCGGCATCAACTGGCGGGAGCGGGGAGCGCTGGGAACGCCCTGGCCAGGGAAGCGGTACCGCAGGGAGGCCGACAGGGCGCCCCACCGGCCGTTCGGACGGGGCACCACCGTGGCGTAAGCCGGGTTCCGGCGTGGGTGGCCGCGCTGGGGCCGGGCGTTTCGAACGTCCTGACCGGCCGATCCGTCCTGACCGCCCGGACCGCTCCGGACGCCCTGATCGTGCGACGCGTCCCGACCGTTCCACACCGGGTGGCCGCGCGCCCTATGGCGAACGATCCGGACGGCTCGACCGGGGTGGTTTCGACCGTCCTGGTTCTGCTGCGGGTCCCCGCGCTGACGCCCGGCCGGAGCGGTCCTCGCGGCCGTACAACAGTGAGCGGCCGGAGCGGCCTTCGCGGCCGTACAACAGTGAGCGGCCGGAGCGGCCTTCGCGGCCGTACAACAGTGAGCG
>NZ_KB893702.1 GCF_000374165.1 Parafrankia elaeagni | reverse complement strand
GTGCCGCGGTCGGGGTGGGTGAGTGGTCGGATCCGGGGTACTGGGTGGCCCAGGTACGTCGGCCGGTGCGTTTCGCTGACGCCGTCCAGACCATGACAGACCTCGGCGTGACCCGGTTCCTGGAAGTCGGCCCGGACGGGATCCTCACCGCGATGGTGCAGGACATCGCCGTAAGCCGGGAGGGCACTGCCCTGGCCGACCCGGGAGCGGCACCTCCGCCGGGGGACGGCATCGCCGATGCCGACGCCGACGGTGTCGTCGCCCTGGCCGCAATGCGGCGGGACAGGAGCGAGGTCGAGACTCTGCTGGCCGCGGTGGCGGAGCTGTTCGTCAGCGGCGTGGACGTGGACTGGCCGGCGCTCTTCGGTGGCGCCGGTGCCGGGACCGGGAGCATCGATCTGCCGACCTACGCGTTCCAGCACCGACACTTCTGGCCGCGGCAGCGGCCCGCCGGTGTCGGGGACGTGGCCGGACTGGGCCTGAGCTCGACGGGGCATCCGGTGCTGGGGGCGGCGGTGTCGCTGCCCGACTCGCCTGGGCCGGTGTTCACCGGCTGGCTGTCGACGGGCACGCATCCGTGGCTTGCCGATCATGTTGTCTACGGGCGGGTACTGGTGCCCGGTACGGCGTTGCTGGAGATGGTGCTCGCGGCGGGCGAGCGGGTCGGCGCGCCGGTGGTCGCGGAGTTGTTGCTCCGGGCCCCGCTGGTGCTGCCGGCGCGTGGCGGTGTGCAGGTGCGGGTGACCGTCGGCGAAGGGGATGCCGACGGCACGCGCGCGGTCACCGTCCATTCTCGGTCGGCGGATGACGAACCCTGGACGGTGCACGCCACTGGTGTTCTTGCTGGCGCGGGGAATGCGACCGGCGTGGCGGACGATGATTTCGATTTGGCGGTCTGGCCTCCGGAGGGGGCTGAGGAAGTCGCGCTCGACGGGCTCTATGACGCGCTCGCAGGGGCGGGCCTTGAGTACGGCCCGGTGTTTCGAGGGCTGCGGCGCGCGTGGCGGCTTGGTACCGAGGTGTACGCGGAGGCGGTCCTCACCGACGGTGCCGGTGGTATCAGCGGTGCCGGCGGTAGTCGTGGTTTCGCGGTGCAGCCGGTGTTGCTGGATGCGGTTCTGCATGCGATCGGCGCCGCCGACCTGCTGGGTGACGCCGGCACGGTGCGCCTGCCGTTCGCCTTCGCGGGGGTGCGGGTGTTCGGCCCGGCCGAGAGCGTGCTGCGGGCCAGGCTGACGCTGGGGGAGGGCTCGGAGTCGGTACGGCTGTGGCTGGCCGACGGTTCAGGCCTCCCGGTCGTCCTCCTGGACGGTCTGACGTTGCGGCCGGCTGCGCGGGACCGGTTCTCCGCTGGTGTGGATGCCGCGGCTCGTCTTCTTTATGGCTTGGACTGGGTTGGTCA
>NZ_KB893701.1 GCF_000374165.1 Parafrankia elaeagni | reverse complement strand
GGCCTCCACCACCGACTCCCGCAGCAGCAGCGGGTTGTACGTGTAGATGACCCGGTTCCCGCGGCCGTCGGTCCGGCGGGTGAGCTTGCCACCCTTGGCGTAACCGAACGTCGTCGTGATCGACGTCGAGGCGTCCACCGGCTCGGTGACGGTCCGCAGCTGACTGAGAGCGTCGTAGGTGGCGGTGGTCGTCCAACCCAACGGACCGGTCTCCGACACCGGGTTACCAACAGCGTCGTAGAGGATGCGGCTGACACCGGCGGTAGCCGAGCCGACCTGCGGATCGGTGACGGCGACGCAGGGCGGTCAAGCACGCCGAGATGGGAGAGCACCTGCTGGGCGGAGTGCAGCGCGCCCTGGTAGTGCCGCCAGCCCTGGCCCCGGTGCGTTTCTCCCGTTCCCGGCAGGCCGCGGTCAGGTCGGCATTGGTCAGGTCGGTGAGCCGGCGGCGGGTCTGGATGAGTAATCGGGCGATGACCTGCGAGCCGGCTGCGGACGCCTGCTCGTCGGAGAACCCCAGCTCACCTGCCGCCGTGGCGAACTGGCGAAGGCCCGTCTCGAGCGGGCTGCCGGTGACGTCGCGTCACAGGCTCGACAGCCTCCGCTCGACGAGATAGTCGTCGCCGGGGCAGTTCAGCCGGGGCGGAGTTGGCGTAGTAGGCGGGTCTCGTCGAAGTAGATGCGGTTCTCGGTGACCAGGCCGCCGTCCACCCGGTACACCTCGACGATCCGCAGGGTCACGAGGTTGCCGCTCGCCGGGATCGGCTCGCCGCCGGTGGCCGTGAACGGGCTCGTATGCCGGGCCGTCAGCGTGGACTCCTCGACGACCAGCGGGCTCTGCTCCACGAGAAGGTGCGTGTCGACCTCGATGTCGCCGAAGGCGGCCAGGAAGGCGTCGCTGTGGTTGACCGCCGCCTCGCGGCCGATGAGGCGCACCCCGCCGGGCGCCTCCATCACGACGTTCTCGGCGAGCAGTCCGAGCAGTGTCTCCCGGTCACCGGTCTCGAAGGCGGCGATCACCTGCCTGACCGTGTCCAGCGCGTCACTCATGCCTCCCATCCAAGCCCACGAGCCCCGCCGGATTCACGATGGTGAGAATCGCGGGCCTTGCTCAGGGCATTCGGACAGGGGTGAGACAGCCTCGTCCCCCGGGTCTGGTTCCGAGTGCTGGCGGCCGGAGTCGTCGTCGATCCTCACGTGGCCGACGGCGATGGTGACACGTCGGGAGGTGCCGCGGAGGTGGTGGCCGGCGTCGGCGGTGTGGAGGTGGCCGGCGGGGCGGGCGGGCTGGCCGAGGCTGCCGGCGGACTGGCCGGTGGGGGTGGTGCTGGTGGTGTCGTCGTGGGGGCGGGTGGTCTGGGTGCGAAGGCGGTGGGGGTGATGCTGCGGATTCGTAGGCGGATGTGGGTGGGGCAGTGCTGGTCGGCGGGGGTGGC
>NZ_KB893700.1 GCF_000374165.1 Parafrankia elaeagni | reverse complement strand
CTGGTCCCCGTCCCGGCCGGCACGCCCGGAACGGACGGCGCCGCACCTGACGAGCCGCCCGCCGACACCGACACACCCGCCGGCACCGGCGCACCAGGCGACGGCGACGGCGACGGCGACGGCGACGGCGACGGCGACGGCGACGGGCCGATGATGACCGCGCCCAGCGCGGCTCAGGACACCTCCCCGCAGCCGAAGCCCGCAGCGGACCCCGAGACCCACACGCCCCCCGACGCGGCGCGGGAACCGTCCACCGATGCCGCCGGTACTGAGGTGGACGCGCAGAGCCTCGGAGTCGCTGCCGAGAACACGGCTGACCCGGCCCCTCCGCCGGTGCCGGGCGCCACGCAGACCGAGGCGGAGCCCAGCCCGACCGTCGCCGCAGGCACGGCCCCGCCCCCGGACGGTCCTGGTCCCGACACCAGCCCCAGCCAGGGGGTGCCGGAACCGCCAGCGGTGCGCGACGACCCGGCCGGCGCGGAGACCACGCACCTCCCGGCGCGTGAGCCCGCGGAGGTGTCCGCCGGAGACGGGGAGGTATCCGGGCCCGGCCAGGTGACCGGCGTCCCGAGTGCGGCGGCGGACGGTGCGGTGCCGGTCGAGGATGTCCCGCCCTCGGGCAGTACGCCGGAGGGCGAGGCGCCGACAGCCCCGACGCCTACCGGCGACGGGGGCGGCGCGGTCGGCTGTGTGGCGTGGACCTGCCCGGCGGCGCAGTGCCCGGTCCGCGCCGGTCTGACCCCTCCCCGCCGGCCGGCGCGGCGCCGCACCACCGCGAAGGCTGCGGTCCCGGCCGGGGGGCGGTCGGTGAACGCCGACGGGAAGCCCCGGCTGCCAGCCGGGGCGCTGACCGCACTGGTCCGGGGCGTTCTGGCGACGAACGCCGACGTCGCGATGAGCGTGACCGAGATCAGCCGGGAAATCCCGGACCGCTCCTCCGGAGCGATCAACGCCTCCTGCGAGGCGATGACCGGCCGCGGCGAGGCCGCCCTCGTCGACGGCAGGCCCAAGCGGTTTCAGATCACGCCCGCCGGCCGCGCACTCACCACCACCACCGCGGCTGCTGCTGCTGCTGGCAGCTGAGCAGACCCCGCCCCCGCCGGTCTCAGGCCGGGGTTGTTCCCGGGCAGCGGGAATGCCGCCCACCGCCCGGGACCCCGACAGTCCCCACCGCAAAGGGAATCTCATGACCAGTTTCTCGCAGAGCCGGGTCCACGCACAGCTGAACGCGGACGGCACCTTCACCCTGACCGTGAACCCGACGGCCACCCGCGACGCGATCCTCGCCGGTCTGCTCACCATCCCCGCCAGCACCACCTACACCGGCACCCCCACCAGCCCCCGCGTCCCGGCCGTCCTGCTCCTCACACCCCCCGACATCGGCGGAACCCCCACCGCCGGGGGGTGGATCCCCCGGGTCCCGCCCGCGCACGACGCGGTCCCCGT
>NZ_KB893699.1 GCF_000374165.1 Parafrankia elaeagni | reverse complement strand
CGGCCGGCACGCCCGGAACGGACGAGCCGCCCGCCGACACCGACACACCCGCCGACACCGGTAACCCCGTCGGCACCGGCGCACCAGGCGACGGCGACGGCGACGGCGACGGCGACGGCGACGGCGACGGCGACGGGCCGATGATGACCGGGCCCGGCGGGGCCCAGGACACCTCCCCGGAGCCGGAGCCCGCAGCGGACCCCGAGACCCACACGCCCTCCGACGCGGCGCGGGAACCGTCCACCGATGCCTCCAGTGCAGAGGTGGCGGCGCCGAGCCTCGGAGTCGCTGCCGAGAACACGGCTGACCCGGCCTTTGCGCCGGTGCCGGGGTCCACGCGGGCCGAGGCGGAGTCCAGCCCGGCCGTCGCCGCAGGCACGGCCGCGTCCCCGGACGGTCCTGGTCCCGACACCAGCTCCGGCCAGGGGGTGCCTGAGCCGTCAGCGGTGCGCGACGACCCGGCCGGCGCGGAGACCACGCATGTCCCGGCGGGTGAACCTGCGGAGGTGTCCGCTGCACCCGTGGAGGTGTCCGCTGCACCCGTGGAGGTGTCCGGGCCCGACGAGGTCACCGGCGTCCCGAGTGCGACGGCGGACGGTCCGGTGCCGGTCGAGGCCGCCTCGACCCCGGGCAGCGCCCCGAAGGGCGAGGCTCCGACGGCCCCCACGCCGACCGGCGGTGGGGGCGGCTGCGCGGCGTGGACCTGCCCGGAGCCGCGCTGCCCGGTACGTGCCGGCCTGGCACCCCCGGCCCGGCCGGCCCGGCGCCGCACCGCGAAGACGCCGGTGCCGGGCAGGGAGCCGACGGTGAACGCCGACGGGAGGCCACGGCTGCCGGCCGGGGCGCTGACCGCACTGGTCCGGGGCGTTCTGGCGACGAACGCCGACGTCGCGATGAGTGTGACCGAGATCAGCCGGGAAATCCCGGACCGCTCGTCCGGGGCGATCAACGCGGCCTGCGAGGCGATGGCGGGCCGCGGCGAGGTCACTCTCGTCGAGGGCAGGCCGAAGCGGTTTCAGATCACGCCCGCCGGCCGCACGCTCACCACCACCACCACCGCGGCTGCTGCTGGCAGCTGAGCAGACCCCGCCCCCGCCGGTCTCAGGCCGGGGTTGTTCCCGGGCGGCGGGAATGCCGCCCGCCGCCCGGGACCCCACGTTCCCCACCGCAAAGGGAATCTCATGACCAGTTTCTCGCAGAGCCGGGTCCACGCACAGCTGAACGCGGACGGCACCTTCACCCTGACTGTGGACCCGACGGCCACCCGCGACGCGATCCTCGCCGGTCTGCTCACCATCCCCGCCGGGACCACCTACACCGGCACCCCCACCAGCCCCCGTGTCCCGGCCGTCCTGCTCCTCACACCCCCCGACGTCGGCGGCGCGCCCGCCGCCGGGGGGTGGATCCCCCGGGTCCCGCCCGCGCACGACGCGGTCCCCGT
>NZ_KB893698.1 GCF_000374165.1 Parafrankia elaeagni | reverse complement strand
GTAGCTGTTCAGCTGAGGTCGAGATTGAATGCGCTGTTCAGGCCGGGTGTGTGGTGGGTGGGAGCCACGCGCCGGTGGTGAACAGGCGGGTGAGGGCATCGAGGGTGTCGACGCCCCATTTGCTGGCGGTCGACAGGTAGGACTGCACAACAGCGAAGTCAGCGAGGCCTTGGAGCGTGCGCCAGCAGCCACCGGAGACCCGCTGCTGGATCTTGACGGGGCGGACGTCGCGTTCCGCGAGATTGTTCGAGAACGGGACCGTCAGGTCGGTCGCGAACCGCAGGATCATGTCCTCGTAGCGGCGGAACCGGCGGATCAGAGCCCGGGCGTCGGTGGCCAGCGGGCTTCGTTGCCCGTGGTTGTCGGTCTCACCACGGGCGAGCGCGCCACGGTAATGGTTACGGATCTCCGCGAGGGTGGCCGGGGCCAGGGCATGGTGGCCGGCCGCGCGGGCGACGGTCGCGGCGTGGTGGGCATCGAGCAGGGTGGCTGCCAGCGCGTCGGCCCAGATCTGCCCGGGTGGGTCACCGTCATGAACAGAGCGCAGGTCGCGGAGCAGGTGGGCGCCGCACCAGGCGTGCAGTGCCCCGGTCAGATGCGCGTAGCCGCCGTAGCCGTCGCGGACCAGCACCCCGGTGAACGCCGGCCAGACCCCACCCGCGTCGATCGTGGCCGCCGAACGGTCCCCGACGTGCATCACGGTCAGGTAGTCGGTGCACGCCACGTGCAGGTAGCGCAGGGCACCGTCGGCGCGGGCGGTGGTCTCGTCCGCGTGCGCGACCGGCGCCGCGGCGACCAGCTCCCGGACCCGGGGCAGGAACGCAGCCTCCAGCAGGCGGGCAGCCCGGCCCCGCACGGTAGCGACCCAGCCCGTCGAGACCGCGGCGCCGATCAGGACGGCCAGTACCCGGGCGGCCCGGCGGACCGGCAGGTGCTGGGCGCACACCAGCCACGCCGCCCGCGCGAGCAGGCCCGGCCCGTAGCCGACCCGGCCAGTCACTCCCGTCGGGGCCAGACCGGCAGTCGTCGCCGTGCAGCACGGGCAGACCCGCGCCACGACCTGGTACTCGGTCACGTACGGCCGTGGCGGCGGGGGCGGGACGTCGAACACCTGGTGACGGCGGACCCCGAACACCGGCGCGTCCGCGAGCGGCCCTCCACAGCCGGTACACGACGGCGGATCCAGCACGACGATCTCGTCCGGGTCGGTGACCATGTTCCGGGTCTGGCCGGGCTCACCAGGCTGCTTCCCCCGTCCACGGCCCGACGACGACCGCGACGACCGCGACGGTGCCTTCGTGAACGGGCTGTCCGACGACGGCGGCTTCGACGACGTCGAACTGTCCGCACCAAGCCTGCGTTCGAGTTCAGCGACCCGGGCCGTCAGCCGCTCGATCAGCGCGGCCTGGTCCGCGACCAGGCGCACGAG
Organism: Parafrankia elaeagni; assembly: GCF_000374165.1. Lineage (GTDB taxonomy): Bacteria > Actinomycetota > Actinomycetes > Frankiales > Frankiaceae > Parafrankia > Parafrankia elaeagni. The sequence goes on along the minus strand of NZ_KB893698.1, from coordinate 133 downwards.
CTCCTCGTAGCTCGGCTGACCCGCGGACTCCACCCCCACAAACTATCCGATCTTGACCCGCCGGCCGGCAACCAGCCGAACGATCAACAGACAAGATCCGCAAGACACCCGTTCAACCGAGCTGAACAGCTAC
>NZ_KB893697.1 GCF_000374165.1 Parafrankia elaeagni | reverse complement strand
AGTACTTTCTGCGCTTCCGTGTCAACTAAGATCTCCTCCGGTCTGCCCCTATTCTAGTAGGGGCCCCTGTCCGGAAGAAACGAGGCACCTCACTGCCCACTGCTGGTCCACGTCGGCGTGCGAGATGAAGAAGTCACGCCCGTCCGTCCGGCCCCTGCGGCCGCGATCGTCCCGGCTCATCTAGTGAGTCGACCACGATGCCGGCAGCACGGAAACTGGTTATGGGACATCCGCCTGCGGCCAGCCCCGCGTGCCCCTGCCGTCATCATCGTCCCTGTCGGTGCCCCGCCATACGAACTCCCTGTCCCGAGGGACGACGCCGTCCGCCCCGTCCCCTCGTGTCTTTCACCCGAGCTTGCCGCGGTCTGATCCTCTAGCCTGCCTAGTTCTAGTGCCGTAGCCGGCAAGGTTTGCCCCGAGTTGTGAGCGGCGCGCCGGCCCGGATCCCCGGCCGGCGCGGCCGCCGGCTTGATGATCGGGAGTTTGGCGGAACGGGTGCGGGTCCGGGAGATCGATCCGGACGAGGGACAGAAGCTGCTGCGGATCGTCAGACGGTCCTCAGGGTCGGTGGTGACCTGGCGGCGGGCGCAGATGATCCTGCTCTCAGCGCAGGGCATGCCCCCGACGAAGATCGCGGAGGTGACGTTCACGTCCGAGGACCGGGTCCGGGATGTGATCCACAACTTCAACGGCGACGGATTCGACTCGCTGTACCCGAAGTACGCCGGTGGCCGGCCGAGGAAGTTCTCCCTGCCGGAACGCCGGGAGATCAAGAAGATCGCGAAGTCGCGGCCGTCGGAGCACCAGCTGGCGTTCTCGACCTGGAGCCTGTCGAAACTGGCGGAGTTCCTGGTCGCCGAGGGGGTGGTCGACGACATCAGCCACGAGGGCCCGCGCACGCTGCTCCGCGAGGAAGGCGTCACCTTTCAACGCCTGAAGACCTGGAAGACCAGCACGGACCCGGAGTACGAACCGAAGAAGGCCCGCGTCGAGCACCTCTACGCGATCGCCGACGGACAGGTCACCCCGGACCATGGCGAGCCGACGGTGGTGTTCTGCATGGACGAGTTCGGCCCGCTCAACCTCCAGCCCCGCCCCGGACGGATGTGGGCCGGTGTCGGTGGCAAGCAGACCGACCCGAAACGCGGGCCACGGCGGCGGATGCGGGCGACCTACCGGCGCACCCAAGGAGTGCGGCACCTGCTCGCCGCCTACGACCTGAACCGCGACCGGCTCTACGGACACGTCAAGGCGGTGAAGGGCCGGACCCGGTTCCTGGCGTTCTGCCGCTACCTGCGCTCGCTCTACCCCTCCGACATCCGGATCGCGATCATCTGCGACAACTTCTCTCCGCACCTGTCCACCAAGACCGACAGCCGGGTCGGGAACTGGGCGGCCGGGGCCAACGTCGAGATCGCCTACACCCCGACCTACTCCAGCTGGTTGAACCGGATCGAGGCCCAGTTCACCGCCCGGCGCTATGAGGTGCCTCGTTTCTTCCGGACAGGGGCCCCTACTAGAATAGGGGCAGACCGGAGGAGATCTTAGTTGACACGGAAGCGCAGAAAGTACTCGC
>NZ_KB893696.1 GCF_000374165.1 Parafrankia elaeagni | reverse complement strand
GAGGGAAAATGAGGTGACTGGTGGTCGTGACGGGCCCACGGCGCTGGTGACCACGCTGGAACGGGCAAGGCCAGGTGGTGACCGCGCTGGGACAGGGCGCGTCGGTGCCGGGGCCACGCCGAGTCACCCACTGCCTGGGGCGCGGGGCGTTGGCGGGCGGGCTGACGCCCGCCGTGGGCTGGGCCCGGGCATGGGTGACGCTGTGTTCAGTTCCTTGTCAGGCAGCTCTCGCGGGGCCGGTGGGCGGTGCCGGCCGTTTGGTGAGGACTACGTCGTAGCCGAGCGAGTTCATCTGGGCGGCCAGCCGTTGGGCGTGGCGGTCGGGGTCCTGGCGGCGGGTGAAGTAGTCGGCGCCGAGGTCCTGGTAGGGCTCGCCCCGGCTGAGCATGTGCCAGACGGCGACGAGGATCGAGTGCTCGACGGCGACCCGGGCCTTGGCGGAGCCTCTGTTGGCCTTGATCCGCTTGTACTGGGCGGACAGGTAGGTGCCCCTGGTCCTGGAGGCGGCGCGGGCGGCTTCGTGCAGGTGCAGGCGCAGCCATTTGGATCCCTTGCGGGTCTTGCCGCCCTTGGACCTGCCGGCGGACTCGTGCTGGCCGGGGCAGCGGCCCGCCCAGGACGCCAGGTGCCCGGCGGTCGGGAACACCGACATATCCGGGCCGATCTCGGCGAGTAGGCACTGCGCGGTGCGGCGGTCAACCCCGGGGATCGTGTCCAGCAGGGCGACCTTCGCCTCGAAAGGGGCGATCACCCGGTCGATCTCGGTCGAGAGCCGGTCGATCGCCTCGTCGAGGTAGTCCAGCTTCGCGAGGATCTCCCCGATGATCAGGCCGTGGTGGCCGGTGAAGAACCCGTTCAGCGCCTCCCGCAACGCCGGGATCTTGCTGCGCAGCCGGCCACGGGCCAGTTCCGAGAGCACCTCCGGGTCGGTCGTGCCAGCGATCATCGACTCGAGGATCGCCCGACCGGACACCGTCAGGATCGACGACGACACCGACGACAGCTTGATCCCCGCGTCCTGCAGGAACTTGTCAAGGCGCTGGACCTCCCGGGTCCGCTCCTCGATCTGCGCCTTGCGGTAGCGGGTCAGATCCCGCAGCTCCCGGACCGGCTGCGGTGGCACGAACGACGGGCGGACCAGGCCGTACTCGACGAGCTCTGCGATCCACTGGGCGTCGGCCGCGTCGGTCTTGCGGCCCGGGACGTTGCGCATGTGCCGGGCGTTGAGCAGCCAGCACTCGCCGATCGCGTCCTCGAGGATGTGGAAGACCGGTCTCCAGTACACGCCGGTCGACTCCATCCCGACCCGGGTCACCCCCAGACCGGTCAGCCAGTCACGCAGACCCAACAGCTCCCGGGTCGTCGCCCCGAACGTGTGCAGCCGGACATCGACCGGCCCACCCGGCACCTCGGTGATCCGCACACAGGCGACGATCTCGTCCTTGTGCACGTCCAAGCCGGCGCACCGCGCGACCTGCGCTTCCATACGACCCCCTACAGGCCATCCCGACAGAAAAGGTGGCCACCCGGAGGGGATCCAGTGATCAAAGAGTCTAGAGGTCGCGCTCGAAGCGGCAGTCCCACGTGCCTGCAGATCCCCACGTCACACTAATGGACGGGCTCCAACCTTCGGCACCAAGGAGGCCCGACGTCATCCGGGTGACCACGGACATTTTCCGTCGCCCCATGTGGCCGGCGGACGCCGGCCCCGGTCACT
>NZ_KB893695.1 GCF_000374165.1 Parafrankia elaeagni | reverse complement strand
CCCCCACCAGCCGCCCTTCACACCCCGCACCAGCAGACTCACCCGCCTCAGCCAGCAGCGCACAACCCCGACCGCGAATTAAGCAGCAGAGTCGCGATCCCTCGCAAAACGGTTCGTCCGCACCATGTCCTCACCAGCGCCGGTGACGGTGGCGGGATCGCGGAGCCGACTAGCGTTCCTACAGGTAGAGGGGCCGTCCTAGGTGGACGGCCCCTCTCGGCATCGGTGGACCTAACGCACCACAATAAGAACCGGACGATCTTGGTTCAGGGCCCCGAAATCAGCATCCGCCCGGTCGCTGCGCGGCTTCTGACCAAGGACGATGTCCAGTGAGCACCTCACATACAACATCATCCGGCGAATCGAACATATGTTCCGCAGGTCTGGCGGTTTCAGACGCCCCCGTCCGCCTCGTGACCGCAATCGTGGGCATCGTCGTCGGGCTGACGTTCCTCTTCGGCTTCGGCAATGTCGCGACGCTCGGTGTCCGCCTCGGCGTGCCGACCTACGTCGCGTTTCTCGTCGCGCCGGCGGTCGACTTCTCCGTCGTGGCACTTCTGCTGATCGGATGGACAGAGGTGGCCCCCGCCCTTCTCCACGCCATGCAGGCGATCGAACCGCGCGCCGAACTGGCCGGTCCCCCTGCCGGTGGCGTCGCAGCCGGAGCAGCAGTGCCGGAACAGTTCGCGGCGCCAGGCCCGTCGCCGGAATGGAGACCCGAACAGCGAGAGGCGTCTCGGCTCAAGCTGACTGCGGCGCGCGAGCAGGACCTGCTTCACCGCGCGCGGGCCGAGGACGTACTCCACTGGCAGCAGCACCAGCGCCCAATCTCCGCGGAAACACTACGAAGGCGCCTTCGCATCGGGACGCCGGCTGCCCGCAGGCTGGTCGCGGAGCTGCGCAGCGACACCCACGCCAGGATCGAGGGCAACAGCATAGGGCTTACGTCCGGCGAGCCTCCGCAAGTCCCATGATCGACAAATCACCGCCTCCCCGTGCCGGCTTCCCCGTGCCGGCGGAGTTCAACATCCAAGCGCAGGGCAATAGTGGTCCATGAGGGCTCGGATGAGCTGCTCGCCTCTCGTGGTCAGCGCTTCGAGCGCCTGCTCGGCCATGGGAGGCAAAGTTCGTCGGACAAGCCGAGAACCGTTCTCGTCGACCAGATCCGGGATCGACAACCGGAAGGCGCGCGTCGTACATCGCCAGGTAGGAGTTGACGAACCACGCCCCGACAGTGGTCAACCGTCGACTGCCAGCGTCCCCGTCCGCTGTCGAGCCCGCGCAGTGGACGTGCTGCACTGGCAGCAGCACCAATGCCCGATCTCCGCGGAAACGCTACGCAAGCGGCTGGAAGTCGGCACCGGCACCGCCTGCGGCTTGGTTCACCCGACTGCGCACCGACCCCAACACCGCGCTCGACGGACAGGCCGACCCCAGCGTCGTAGGACGCTGACGGTGTCACGAGGCCCTGTTCGGCGCGCGAGGCGCGTTTCAGGTAGACGCGTGATCCCGGCAACCTTCACCGCGTTGGCAGCGGCGTCGGCAATGTAGCGCGACACCTCGGGCTCGCCGCCGGATCGACGACACTGTGCTCATCGCCTCCCACTACCGCGAGGCATGCGCGGGCGGATACGTACCACCGGGGGCGCAGCTCGGTGTCGGTCTAGGGCTTGGTGGAGTCGGTCGTTGCCGCTGTGTCCGTGTCGGCCTTGTCGGTCGTTGCCGCCGTGTC
>NZ_KB893694.1 GCF_000374165.1 Parafrankia elaeagni | reverse complement strand
TAAGCACGCCGCCAGCGTTCGTCCTGAGCCAGGATCAAACTCTCCATCAATGCTTGAAAGAGATGGCCGGGCCGCCAAGCCCAACCAATCCTGGCAAGACAGATCCTCGTAAGATCGTCTATCATTGCCAAAGGAATTTCCCTACCATCACCAGAACAAACAAGCCCTGGCCATGGACGGGGGTTAAAAAATATGGCACTGACTATTCGGTACGCTGTTGAGTTCTCAAGGAGCAGATGCGTTCTGGAACCGCGCCGCGAGACGCCGTATCCAGGCGATTTGCTTCGTTCGGTCCGGTTCATCACGAACATCCCCCGAGAGGATGGTGATCCGGCCCGCCGGGCCTCACCTTTCGGCTAGGCCCATGTCCCGAGTGGAGCCACCCTGTTCGGTGTCTGCCGTGTCTCGCTGACAGACAGAACATTACGGGTGGATGTCGGGAGCCGTCAAATCAATCGGGTCCCAGATAGTGTGACCTATGTCACAGCCACCCAGTGGGAGCTTGACGGGGCTGTCTGGTATGGGAGGCTTGAGGTTCTGCGCTCGAACAGATGAGCGGGGTCTGTAGCCGGCGTCCGCGCAGGCCAGCGGCCTGTCACCCGGAAGCGGCACGGTCAGGCCGACCGGTGCTCCGGGCCCTCCCCACCGCCCCCACAGCCAGGCCGCGGGTTCCATCGAGGTCCAGATCGCCGGCCCACCGTCCGGGCGATCGCGCATCGCCCCTCTCCGTGATGCTCAGGGCTGGGGCGGCGCTACCGCGGGCGGACAGGCCGGGCCCTGCTGACCGAGGCTTCGCACAGCAGCCACAGGCGGTAGGGGAGGTTGGTCCCGGCCCGGATACCCACCCGTGGTCCGTGCCCGACCGCAGCATCGTCGATCAGCGTGCCCCGGTGGATGGTGACCGGCCCCGGGCCTGTCAGATCCGCCCCGGTGTACCCGCCGTCGACGCCGAGAGCCCTCGCGAAGCGGCCCGGACCGCTGGCCCACCGGGGCAGCCCGAAGCCGGACGGCGGCGGGCCATCCACGTTCGGCTCGCCCGTGCGAGCCCCGGGGCCGGCCGCACCCGGCAGTTCCACCCGGCTGGCGGACCCCGCGGGGGCCGGCACATCGGGGCCGGTGATGTCCCGCTCCGGCCCGGGCGGGCAGACACTCCCCGCCCGGATCAGAACCGCCGCGGCCGTGCCCTCCGGGCCACACACGACGTTGAAACACCAGTGCATGCCGTACACGAAGTAGACGTAGGCATGTCCCGGCGGGCCGAACATCACGCGGCTGCGTGGTGTCGGGCCGCGGCGCGCATGCGAGGCCGGGTCGTCGGTCCCGCCGTAGGCCTCCACCTCGGTGACCCGCAACGCGACCGGCCCGTGCCGAACCGTCGCCCCGAGAAGATCACGGGCGACGGCCAGCACGGGCCGGTCGTAGAAGTGTCGGTCCAGCAGCCCACCCGGAGGCGGGGCGGCGGACAGCAGTCCGCCGTGGGTGCCGGGCCCGGGGCCGGGGCCGGGCCCGGTGGGGCCGGGCCCGGTGGGGCCGCCGCCGTCAGCGTGCGGCCCCCGAGGATGGTTCGGAGGGGAGACGCTCAGCTCCCCGCCCATGCCCGGTCCCGGTCCAGCACCGGCCCCAGCGCCCGGATCTGCTCACGAACCCGTTCCGGGGCCGTTCCGCCCGGCGCGGAACGGGCCTCCAGCGCGCCACGCACCGAGAGCACGGTCCGCACGTCCGGCGTGAGCAGCGGGCTGATCACGGCGAGGTCGCCGTCGGACACCTCGTCGAGGTCCGCCTCGTGCGCCACACACCAGGCGACCAGCTGGCCGACCGCCTCGTGCGCCTCCCGGAACGCCACCCCGTTGCGGACCAGGTACTCGGCGACGTCGGTGGCGAGGGCGAAGCCGTCGGGCGCGGCCGCCTCCAGCCGATCCCGGCGCACCCGCATCGTTGCGACCATCCCGGTCATCGCCGGCAGCACGACCAGGAGGGTGTCGACGGCGTCGAAGACCGGCTCCTTGTCCTCCTGCAGGTCGCGGTCGTACGCCAGCGGCAGGCCCTTGAGCGTGGTCAGCAACCCGGTGAGCGCCCCGATGAGCCGCCCCGACTTGCCCCTGGCCAGTTCCGCGATGTCCGGGTTCTTCTTCTGCGGCATGATCGAGCTGCCGGTGGCGAAGGCGTCGTCGAGCTCGACCCAGCCGAACTCCCGGGTCGTCCACAGGACGATCTCCTCACCGAGACGGGACAGGTGCACTCCCGCCAGGGCGGCCACGAAGAGGAACTCCGCCGCGAAGTCGCGGTCCGAGACCGCGTCCAGGGAGTTCGCGAACGCCCGGTCGAAGCCGAGCTCAGCGGCCACCCCGGCCGGGTCCAGCGGCAGCGACGAGCCGGCGAGTGCACCGGCGCCCAGCGCGCTCACCGACGCCCGCCGGTCCCAGTCCCGCAGCCGCTCGGTATCCCGGGCGAAGGCGTGCACGTGGGCCAGGAGCTGGTGGGCGAACGAGATCGGCTGGGCGTGCTGCAGGTGCGTCATGCCTGGTGCCGGGGTGTCGACGTGCTGCTCCGCCAGGACGACAAGCGCGGTCGACAGCTCGGTGAGCCGGGCTGCGACCTGCCGCGCGTGATCGCGCAGGTACAGCCGCAGGTCGGTGGCGACCTGGTCGTTACGGCTCCGCCCGGCGCGCAGCTTGCCGCCGAGCGCGCCGAGCCGTTCCAGCAGACCCCGTTCGAGGGCGGTGTGGACGTCCTCGTCCTCGATGGTCGGCCGGAAGCGGCCCTGGGTGACCGCCTCCGACAGGTCGTCGAGCGCGCCGAGCATGGCGGTGAGCTCGCCCGCGTCGAGCAGCCCGGCGCGGTGCAGCACCCGGGCGTGGGAACGCGAGGCGAGCAGGTCGTACGGGGCCAGCCGCCAGTCGAACTGCACGCTGACGGACAGCCGGGCCAGCGCCTCGGCCGGGCCGCCGGCGAACCGGCCACCCCACAGCCGCAACGGCGGCGCCCCGTCGGCGCTGGTGGATCCGATGCCGGAGTCGAGCTCGTCCCGCTCGCGGTCCGGCGCCGCGGCCCCGGTGGCACCCGACGCCGCGGTTGTGCCGGTGGCGCCCGGTTGCTGACCCGCCTCGTCCTGGGCCTGCCTGGAATCCATCTGTACCTGCTCCTTGTCGGACGGCGGACGGTCCTCCGCCGCCACCGACCCGGTCGACGTCATGACTGCAGCCGCTGCTCTCTGGCAGCCCACACCTTGGTGGGCAGCCCCCACAGCTCGATGAACCCGCGCGCGTCGCTCTGATCGAACTGGTCGCCCGCGTCGTAGGTGGCCAGCGCGTGGTCGTAGAGGCTGCCGGGGCTGCGACGCCCGACCACCTGCGCGACTCCACCGGAGAGACGGATGCGCACGTCGCCGGTGACACCGACGCTGGACGATTCCTCGAACGCATCCAGGGCCGCCCGCAACGGGGAGTACCACAGGCCGTCGTAGACGATCTCGGCCCAGCGCTGGTCGACGCCGCGCTTGAAGCGGGCGATGTCCCGCTCCAGCGTGAGGTCCTCCAGGTCCCGGTGCGCGGTCAGCAGCGTGATCGCGGCCGGGCACTCGTAGATCTCGCGGCTCTTGATCCCGACCAGCCGGTCCTCGATCATGTCGATCCGGCCGACGCCCTGAGCCCCGCCCCGCCTGTTGAGCTCGGCGACGAGCTCGACGAGGGACAGCGGGCGCCCGTCGAGGCCGGTCGGCAGGCCGTCGGTGAACGAGATCGTGACCTCGTCCGCGGGGCGCGCGACCGTCGGGTCCGCGGTGTAGACGAAGACGTCCTCCGGCGGCTGTGCCCACGGGTCCTCGAGGATGCCGCACTCGGCGGTGCGCCCCCACAGGTTCTGGTCGATCGAGTAGGGCGACTTCTTGGAGACGTCGATCGGCAGGCCGCGCTCCTCCGCGAAGGCGATCGCCTTGTCCCGGGTCATCCCGGAGTCCCGCACCGGGGCGAGTACGCGCAGGCCGGGAGCCAGCGCCATCACTCCGACCTCGAAGCGGACCTGGTCGTTGCCCTTGCCGGTGCAGCCGTGGGCGATCGCGTCCGCGCCGTGCTGCCGGGCAGCCTCGACGAGATGCTTCACGATGATCGGCCGGGACAGCGAGGAGATAAGCGGGTAGCGGTCCATGTACAGCGCGTTCGACCGGATGGCCGGCGCGACGAAGTCGGCCGCGTACTCCTCCCGGGCGTCGACGACGATGGACTCGACGGCGCCACAGGTGAATGCCCGTTGGCGGATCGCCTCCAGGTCCTCTCCGCCCTGGCCAACGTCGACGGCCAGGGCGATCACCTCGGCGCCCGTCTCGGCTCCGATCCAGCCGATGGCCACGGACGTGTCGAGGCCGCCCGAGTAGGCAAGCACGACGCGTTCGGTCACAGGGTCTCTCCTTAGTTCACGCAGTTCATACGCTCATGTGGTTCATGCCCACGTTCGGGCTCGGTGCCTCATGCCTGGCCCTCATGGCCAGCCCTCGTCGCCGGCTCCCCGTGACCGGCCTCGTGCCCTCGTGGCCGGACCCGCCCGGATCGACCCCCGGGCGCTCAGTGCTCGTCCGCGGCCCCATCTCCGGCCTCGCCCCCGGCCTCGCCCCTGTCTGCCGTCGTGGTCTCGTCGTCTCCGGCCGGGGGCGAGGTGCCACCGAGACGCCACCGGCCCACCGACGCGGGCAGCGTGGCCGGCGCGGCGGCCGCCGTGTCCCTGGCCCGGCCGTCGGCCAGCGACAGCAGCCGCCCGGCGAACTGCGGGCCCGCCGACGGGCCGTGCGGGCCGTGCACCGCCCGGCAGACGACCAGGATCGTGTCGTCGCCGGCGATCGTCCCCATCACCTCCGGCAGGGCGGCGCGGTCGAGGGCGGAGGCGAACAGCTGGGCGGCCCCCGGCGGGGTGCGCAGCACGACGAGGTCACCGTTGGCCTCCGCCGAGACCAGGAGCTCCTCGCAGAGCCTGGCCAGTGGTATGCGCACGGTCTCCGCCGGTGCCAGGTTGACGTCCACCGTGTAGATGAGCACGCCTTCGGGCCCACGAACCTTGGTGGCGCCGATGTCCTCCAGATCCCGGGACAGGGTGGCCTGGGTGACCTGCACGCCCTCCGCGGAGAGCAGACGCGCCAGCTCCGCCTGTGAACGTACCGACCCGGCTGCGATCAGCGCCGCGAGACGCGCCTGTCGGGCGTGTTTCGTCAGCGGGGCGGCCGCGCGGATGGTCATCGGGTCCCGACACCTGCCACGGACTCGCCGAGCAGGAACGACAGCAGCGCCTTCTGGGCGTGGAGCCGGTTCTCCGCCTGGTCGAAGACCACCGAACGGGGGCCGTCGAGCACACCGGCGGAGATCTCGACGTCGCGGTGGGCGGGGAGGCAGTGCATGACGATCGCGTCCGGCTGGGCGGCCTCGACGGCCTTCTCGTCGAGACGGTACGGCTGGAAGACCAGCGCCCGGGTCTCGGACTCGCCGTCCTGACCCATCGAGGCCCAGACATCGGTGTAGAGCACGTCGGCGTCGGCGGCGGCCTCGTGCGCGTCGTGCATCACCAGAGCCTCGCCGCCGGTGACCGCGCCGATCTCGTTCGCCTGCCGAACCACCTGGCCGATCGGCTCGTAGCCGGGCGGCGAGGCGACATGGACTCGCATGCCGGCGAGAGCGCCCGCCAGCATCAGCGAGTGCGCGACGTTGTTGCCGTCGCCGAGGTAGGCGAGGGTGAGGCCGGCGAGCCGGCCGCGCAGTTCGCGGATGGTCTGCAGATCGGCCAGCGCCTGGCAGGGGTGGGCGTGGTCGGACAGTGCGTTGACCACCGGCACGGTGGCCGCGGCAGCCATCCGCTCGACCCGGCTCTGCTCGAAGGTCCGGATCACGATGGCGTCGACATAGCGGCTCAGCACCGCGGCCGTGTCCTCGATCGTCTCCCCGCGCCCCAGCTGGGTCGAGGCCGAGTCGATCACGATCGGGTGGCCGCCGAGCTCGGCGACCGCCACGTCGAACGAAAGCCTGGTCCGGGTGGACGGCTTCTCGAAGATCAGTGCCACCGACCGGCCGTCGAGGGGGCGAAGGCCCGACCCGCGCTGGCGGCGCGTCGCCTTGAGCTGGTCGGCGAGGTCGAGCAGGGCGGCCTGCTCGGACGAGGTCAGGTCCGTGTCGAGCAGGAAGTGTCGAGCCGTCATGCGCTGACCTTAGAGCTTCTGCCCTGCTTGCCACCGTCTTCGTCGCCTGCCCGAGCTGCCAGGACCTGCGCGGTGAGACCCGGCAGTGCCGAGACGAAGGCGTCGACGTCCGCGGGGGTGAGTACCAGGGGCGGTGCGAGCCGGACCGAGTCCGCGGAGACCGCGTTCACCAGGAAACCCGCATCGCGTGCAGCGGCCTCCAGCTCGCCGGCGTACGGGCCGCCCAGCTCGATCGCGAGCCACAGTCCGGAGCCTCGGACCCCGGTGACGCCGGGGGCACCGGCGGCGAGGATCCCGTCCCGCAGCGTCCCGCCCAGAGCGACCGCATGGTCGAGCAGGCCTTCGGCGGCGATCGTGTCCAGAACGGCGAGGGCGGCAGCGCACACGACCGGGCCGCCCCCGAAGGTGCTGCCGTGGTCGCCGGGGCGCAGCAGGTGGCCGGCCGGCCCGATGCCGATGCAGACACCGATCGGCAGCCCGCCACCCAGCCCCTTGGCGAGGGTGATCACGTCCGGCAGGACACCGGCGGTCTGGTGCGCGAACCAGGCGCCGGTGCGCCCGATGCCGCTCTGGACCTCGTCGAACACCAGCAAGGCTCCACGCGCGTCACAGGCGGCACGGGCGGCGGCGAGATAGCCGGCCGGTGGCGGGACCACGCCGGCCTCGCCCAACGTGGGCTCCAGGAAGACCGCCGCGGTGCGCTCGCTGACCGCCTCGGTCAAAGCCTGGGCATCCCCGTACGGCACGAATCGCACGCCGGGCAGCAGCGGCTCGAAGGGGGCCCGCTTCCCGGCCTGGCCGGTGATCGACAGGGCACCCATGGTCCGGCCGTGAAAGGCGCCCTCGGCCGCGATGATCTCGGACCGACCGGTCCGACGGCTGATCTTGATAGCGGTCTCGTTCGCCTCGGCGCCCGAGTTGCAGAAGAAGGCCCGCCCGTCGACGCCGAGCAGCTCGATCAGCCGCTCGGCCAACAGGACCTGGGGGGTGTTCACGTACAGGTTCGACGTGTGGCCCAGGGTGTCGAGCTGGGCGACGACAGCGGCGCGCACCGCCGGGTGGCAGTGGCCGAGAACGCTCACCGCGACACCCGCGATCAGGTCGACGTACTCCCGGCCGTCGGCGTCCCACACATGAGCGCCGGCCCCACGGGTCAGCGCGATCGACGGGCGGCCGTAGGTGGCCATGACGACGGCGTCACGACGGTCGAGCAGGTCGGCGTTCACGATTCTCCTCCGATGAGGTCCGCCGCTCCCGGGTCGCCGGCGCCTGACGGCTGCCCGGCCGGCCGGTCGGGTCGGATCAGGGTGCCGATGCCATCGTCGGTGAAGACCTCCAGCAGCACCGCGTGGGGGACCCGGCCGTCGAGAACATGGGCCTGCGGCACCCCGCCCGCGACGGCACGCAGGCAGGCCTCCATTTTCGGGATCATGCCCGAGGAGAGGGACGGCAGGAGCCGCTCCAGCTCGCCGACGGTCAGCTCGCTGATCACTTCGTCGCTCGCCGGCCAGTCCGCGTAGAGACCTTCGACGTCGGTGAGCACGACGAGCTTCGTCGCGCCCAGCGCCAGGGCCAGCACCGCGGCCGCGGTGTCCGCGTTGACGTTGTAGACGCCGCCGTCGAGACCGCGTGCCACCGAGGCGACAACCGGCACCTTGCCCGAGTCGAGCAGGGCGTTCACGGTCTCCGGCTGGACCCTGACCACGTCGCCGACGAGGCCTACGTCCACCTCCTCGCCGTTCACCAGCGCGGGCCGGCGGCGGGCGGTGAACAGGTTCGCGTCCTCACCAGACAGGCCGACAGCGAACGGGCCGTGGTTGTTGATCAGTCCGACAACGTCCCGGTTGACCTGGCCGACGAGCACCATCCGGACCACGTCCATGGTCTCCGGCGTGGTCACGCGAAGACCGCCGACGAAGGTCGAGGCGACGCCCAGCCGCTCGAGATGTGCGGTGATCTGAGGGCCGCCGCCGTGCACGACCACGACCCGGATGCCGGCGTAGCGCAGGAAGACGATGTCCGCCGCGAAGGCCTCCCGCAGCTCCGGGCGGGTCATCGCGTTCCCGCCGTACTTGATCACCATGGTCGCACCGTGGAAGCGGGACAGCCAGGGAAGCGCCTCGATCAGCACGGTCGTCTTGGTCAGGGCGGCGTGCCCGCGGGCCCGCGCCGCCGCACCACGGGTCATCGGGACGGTCCCGGTCGCCGGGGAAGCCGCTCCGGCAGGGAGGTCCGCGTTCAGCTCGGCGCTCACGTCGAGTACGCCGAGTTCTCGTAGACGTAGCCATCCGTGAGGTCGTTCGTCCGGACCGTCAGCTCTGCGTCTCCCGCATGCAGGTCCGCGACGATGCTGATCTCCCGACCGGAGAGGTCGACCAGGTCCCGGGACTCGCCCGGGGCACCCGCCCGGCACACCTGGACGCCGTTCATGCTGACGTCCAGCTGGTCGGGCTCGAAGGCGGCGGCCGTGGTCCCGATCGCCGCGAGGACCCGGCCCCAGTTCGGATCCTTGCCGTAGAGCGCGCACTTGAGCAGGTTGTTCCGCGCGATCGCACGCCCTACCTCGAGCGCGTCCTCCTCGGAGGCCGCTCCGGTCACTGTGATCGAGATGGTCTTGGTGGAGCCCTCCGCGTCGCCGAGCATCTGGCCGGCCAGGTCGTCGCAGACGGCGGTGACCAGCTCGGTCAGCTCGGCCTCCGGCAGACTCTGCCCGGATGCGCCCGAGGCGAGCAGCAGCACCGTGTCGTTCGTCGACAGGCAGCCGTCGGAGTCGACGCGCTCGAAGGTCGTCCGGCAGGCCTCGCGGAGGACCCGGTCGAGCGTCGCCGCGTCGGCGACGGCGTCGGTGGTGACGACCACGAGCATCGTCGCCAGGGACGGCGCCAGCATCGCCGCGCCCTTGCCCATACCGCCGACCGTGACGGCCCCGCCCCCTGAGCTGGTCCGGACGGCCTGTTTGGACACGGTGTCCGTGGTGCGGATCGCCTCGGCCGCGAGACCCCCGCCCGTGGCGGACAACTCGCCCGCCGCCCGGGTGACCCCGGGGAGCAGCTGGTCCATCGGCAGACGGACGCCGATCAGACCGGTCGAACAGACCGCGACCTCGCCCGCGCCGACACCCAGGGCCGCGGCGACATGCTCGGCGGTGGCGTGGGTGTCGGCGAAGCCGGCCGGACCGGTACAGGCGTTCGCGCCGCCGGAGTTGAGCACGACCGCCCGCAGGCGCCCGTCGGTCAGCACCTGGCGGGTCCACAGCACGGGCGCGGCCTGGACCCGGTTGCGGGTGAACACTCCCGCGGCGGCGGCGTCGGGACCGTCGTTGACGACGAGCGCGACGTCCGGGCGCCCGGACGGCTTCAGCCCGGCTGCGACGCCGGCAGCCCGAAAGCCCTGGGCGGCGGTGACGCTCATTCCTGGTCTCCTTCCCCGCGCGCCGCCGGCCCGGCTGCCCGGACGGGCGGGGGCAGTGAGGCGGCGCCCATGGCCACAGCTGTCACGGCGCCACGCCCTGGGCGCTGAGACCGGTGGTCTCCGGCTGGCCGAGCATGAGGTTGGCACACTGGACCGCCTGGCCGGCGGCCCCCTTGGTGAGGTTGTCGATGGCAGCCACAACGACGACCCGGCCGGCCTCGGCGTCCACCGTCGCCTGCAGGTGCACACAGTTGCTGCCCAGAGTCGACGAGGTGCGCGGCCAGCGGCCGGCGGGCAGTACCCGCACGAACGGCTCGCCGTCGTAGAAGGCGCGCAGGATGCCGGTGATCGTCTCGGCGTCCGCACCGAGCCCGGTTCCCAGGTCGTCGCCGGACACGATCTCGGCGGACGGCCGGGCGGTGCAGGTGGCCAGGATGCCGCGTGGCATCGGTGCCAGCACCGGCGTGAAGGACATCGAGACCGGGGAGCCCGCGTACCGGCTGAGCGTCTGGACGATCTCGGGCCGGTGCTGGTGGCTACCGACCTTGTACGCGGTCAGGTCGCCCATGACCTCGCTGCCGAGGAGGCTGGTCTTCGCCGACCGGCCCGCTCCGGACGTTCCGCTCGCGGCGACGACCACGAGGTCGGACGGGTCGACGGCACCGGCCGCGACGAGCGGCACGAGCGCGAGGCTGACCGCTGTCGGGTAGCAGCCGGGTGCGGCGACGCGGTTGCTGACCCGGATCTCCTCCCGCGCACCGGGTAGCTCCGGCATGCCGTAGGTCCAGGTGCCGGCGTGCTCGCCGCCGTAGGCCCGCTGCCATGCCTGCGGGTCGTGCAGGCGGTGATCAGCACCGAGGTCGACGACCCGAACCCCGGCCGGCAGCATCGCCGCGACCGCGGCCGACTGCCCGTGCGGCAGTGCGAGGAACACGATGTCGGCGCTGGTCTGCGCCAGCGCCTCCGTGTCGACGAAGACGCGCCCTTCAAGATCGGGGAGGTGGGGATGGACCTCCGTCACCGCCGCC
This sequence comes from Parafrankia elaeagni, assembly GCF_000374165.1. GTDB lineage: Bacteria > Actinomycetota > Actinomycetes > Frankiales > Frankiaceae > Parafrankia > Parafrankia elaeagni. Next base: position 160,368 of record NZ_KB893694.1, on the reverse strand, counting down.
CCGGCGGACGTGTTCGCCGCCAGATCACCGATCTCGATACCGGGATGGCCGAGCAACAGCCGGAGCAGCTCCCCGCCGCCGTACCCGCTAGCCCCCGCCACCGCCGCAGTCACACCCATGACTGAGAATTTATACACACACCCCTATGAAGATTCAAGCCCCTGCTCGCGAACCGGGGAAACGACGGGCGCAGCCACGGGCGATCTCGCCATGACGATCGGAGGCGGCCAGCACGCACCGGATGCCGGATGCCGGGCCGGCCGGATGCCGGGCCGGCCAGCCGCCGGGCGCATTCCCGACCGAAGCGCCGGCCGTTACCGACTCGTTACTCCAAAGTAAATGACAGGACGGGACGCACCGGGCAGACTCAGCTAAACACCACTCCAGGACAACGTCGTCCCGGAGCGGAAACGGGTCGGGGTGGGCGCCTGTGCAGGCACCCACCCCGATCTTCTCCGCCCTCGTACCGCCGGCCATGCCTGCGGCGGCGGCACGCTCTCAGCCGCGTAGCACCGCTCCCGTGCGGCTGGCGGCCTCGGCCACCGCCGCGTCCCGGACCTCGTTGGCCTCCGCGGCCGTCAGCGTGCGGTCCGCAGCACGCAGGCGGAGCCCGAAGGCGAGCGAACGGCGTTCGGGCCCGACCTGGTCGCCCTCGTAGACGTCGAAGAGCGACAGCGACTCCAGCAGCTCCCCGGCACCGGCCCGCAGTGCCCCGGTCACCGCGGCGACGGGCACGTCGGTTCCGGTCACCAGGGCGACGTCGCGATCGGCGGGCGGGAAGGTGGAGATCGTCGGAGCGGCCACCGCCGGCCGTTCCAGCGCGGCGGCGACAAGCGCGTCGAGGTCGAGTTCCATGGCGCACGACCGGGGTGGCAGCCCGGTGGCGCCGAGGACGCGCGGGTGCAGCTCCCCCGCGTGCCCGACGACCCGGCCGTCGATCGACAGCTCGGCGCAGCGGCCCGGGTGCCAGGGCATCGCGCTCCCGGCCCCGACCGTGAGCTCCACGCCGAGCGCGGCCGCGACGCTGTGCGCGCCGGCCAGGGCGTCACTCCAGTCGGCCGCGCGGCCCGGCCCCCACCAGCCGGCAGGTTCACGCCGGCCGGTCAGGACCGTTGCCACCTGCCGCGGCTGGACGGGCAGCGCACCATCCAGCGCGTGGATCTCCGCCTCGCTGGGACGGCGGTCCACCGGCGGGGTCACCGCCGCGGCCGGGACGGTCGCCAGCTCGCGGAAGACCAGCCCGCATTCGAACAGGGCCAGATCCGCCTGGCCGCGCCCGAGGTTGCGACCGGCGGCCGCGATCAGACCCGACAGCAGCGTGGTACGCAGGTACGAGGCGTCCTGGGCGATCGGGTTGGCGACCTGGACGGCGGCCCGACGCTCGTCGCCCGCGGGCAGGCTCAGCAGGTCGGCGGCATCCTCGGCGACGAACGGCAGCGTCAGCACCTCGACGTAGCCGTCGGCGGCGAGCGCCCGCCCGACCGCGCGCCGCATCCGCTGCGGCTCCGTCAGACCCCGCCCGGCCGGCAGCAGCGGCAGGGTCACCGGGATCGTGTCGTACCCCTCCAGCCGCACCACCTCCTCGACGAGGTCCGCGGGACGCGCCAGGTCCGGCCGCCAGGACGGCACCGTGACCAGCACCGTCCCCGGCGCACCGGGATGCCTCGACGCGCCGGCGGGGCCGGACGGCTCCGGATCCGACGAGTCGGCAAGGCCGGGCGCGTCGACGACGGAGGCTCCCACGTCGGCGAGCCGACGCCGGATCACCTCAACCGGGTAGGGACGTCCCGCGAGCCGCTCGGGCTCGCCCAGCGGGAACAGGACCGTCACCGGCGGCGGGCGGTGATCGATGTCGGTGGCCCCGGGCTCGGCAGCGGCCCGCGCCAGTTCGACCAGCAGATCGACGGCCCGCTGGGCGGCGACCGGCGCGAGCGCCGGATCAACCCCCCGCTCGAAGCGCCGGGACGCCTCGGAGCCCAGCCGGTGCCGACGTGCGGTCCGGGCGACCGTGACCGGGTCGAAGTGGGCCGACTCCAGCACGATGTCGGTGGTCGCCGCGGAGATCTCCGTCGCGGCGCCGCCCATCACCCCGGCCAGCGCGACCGGGCCGGAGTCGTCGGCGATGACCAGGTCCTCGGGGTCGAGAACACGGTCCACCCCGTCGAGGGTGACCAGGCGCTCCCCCGCCCGGGCTCGCCGCACGACGATGGTGCCGGACAGCTTGGCCCGGTCGAAGGCGTGCAGCGGCTGACCCAGGCCCACCATCACGATGTTGGTCACGTCGACCGGCACGGAGATCGGGCGCATCCCGGCCAGCGAGAGGCGGCGGCCCCAGCTCAGCGGCGTCCGGGCGGTCGGGTCGACGCCGCTGACGGTCCGCGCGACGTACCGGTCGCAGGCGGCGGTGTCCTCCACCCGTACCGGGTAGCCGGCGCCGGCCGGCGGGGTGTCCCCCCGGCCGGGGTCGTCGAAGGGCAGCCCGAAGGCGGTCGCCGCCTCGCGGGCGATGCCCCGCACGGACAGGCCGTAACCGCGGTCCGGGGTGACGGCGATGTCGAGCACCTCGTCACCGACATCCAGCAGCTCGTTGACGTCCGCCCCGATCGGGGTGTCCGGCGGCAGCACGAGGATGCCGCCGTGGTCGTCGCCCAGCCCGAGCTCGCGCGCCGAGCAGATCATCCCCTCGCTGAGGTGACCGTACGTCCTGCGTGCGGTGATCTCGAACCCGCCCGGCAGCACGGCGCCGGGCAGCGCCACCGGCACCCTGTCGCCGACCTCGAAGTTGAACGCGCCGCAGATGACCCCGCGGACCCCGGGCACCGCCGCCGCGCCGCCGGCCGCGGGGTCGTCGAGCTCGGCGACCCGGACCTGGCACCAGCGGACGTCCTTCTTCTTCGTCTTGACGATCTCGATGGCCACGACCTCACCGACCACCACGCCCGCCAGATCCGAGCCGACGGTCTCCAGGCCCTCGACCTCGAAACCGGCCCGGATAAGCGCCTCGGCGACGGCCTTCGCCGGCGGCAGCGGCCCGACGACCTCACGCAGCCACGACATCACGATGCGCACCGGGTCAGCCCTCGCTTCCGAACGGCAGGCCGAACCGGACGTCGCCGTCGACGAAGTCCCGGATCTCCCGCACGTCATGCCTGGTCATCGCGGCACGTTCCAGGCCCATCCCGAAGGCGAAGCCGCTGTAGCGGTCGGGGTCGACCCCGCAGGCCCGCAGCACGTTCGGGTCGACCATGCCGCAGCCGCCGGCCTCGATCCAGCCCTCGTCGGAGCAGACCCGGCAGGGCTGGCGGCCGGCGTCGCCATGGCAGGCGAAGCACTGGACGTCGAGCTCCGCGGACGGCTCGGTGAAGGGGAAGAACGACGGCCGCAGCCGGGTCGACAGGCCCGAGCCGAAGAGCGCCTGGGCGAACACCTCCAGGGTGCCGCGCAGGTCGGCCATGGTGATGCCCTCGTCGACGGCCAGGCACTCGAGCTGCCCGAACACCGGAGAATGCGTCGCGTCGATCGTGTCGTTGCGGTAGGTACGCCCGGGGCAGACCACGTACACCGGCAGTGGACGGGCCAGCAGCGAGCGGATCTGGACCGGGGAGGTGTGCGTGCGCAGCAGGCGACCCGACCCCTCGGGCGCTACGTACAGCGTGTCGTGCTCGCTGCGGGCGGGATGGTCCGGCGCCATGTTGAGCGCCTCGAAGTTGAACCAGTCGTGCTCGACCTCAGGGCCTTCGGCGACCTCGTAGCCCATGGCCACGAAGACGTCGGTGAGCCGGTCGGAGAGCAGCGTCAGCGGGTGGCGTGCGCCGCGGCGGCGCCGGTCCACGGGCAGGGTGACGTCCACCCGCTCGGCGATCAGAATCTCGGCGTCACGACGCTCGGTGAGCTCCGCGAGCCGGGCCTCGTAGGCGGCGCGAACCGTGCCGGTCGCGGCGTTGTGCGCCCGGCCGGCCTGCGCGCGGTGCTCGCGCGGGAGCGAACCCAGCTCGCGGCGGGCAAGCGCCAGCGGCGCGGACTGGCCGTCCACGTGCGCGGTGCGCACCGCGGCCAGCGCGTCCAGGCTGTCCGCCGCGGCGATCGCGGCGAGCGCCGCGGCCACGTCACGGTCCAGCCGATCCGGTTCCAGGGCACCGAGATCCACGGGATCAGCGGTCTCGTTGGGGGCGGGCACGATGATCATCCTCATCGGTGGGCGGGCGGGCCGGCGTGGCCCGCCCGAACGGTTGGGTCGGTTCTCCCGGGGCGCCCGCCGGTGATACGTCGCGTGGCCTCAGCCGCACGTGGCCTCAGCCAGACGTGGTCTCAGCCGAACACGGGCCCACCGGCGGGCAGGAAAAATCGGAACTCCGCGCCGCCGTGCGGTGCTCTTCCGACCGAAATCGTCCCGCCGTGCGACTCGATGAGCGCCTTGGCGATGTAGAGGCCGAGACCCGTGCCGTTGCCGCGGCTCGCGCCGCGCCAGAACTTGGCGAACACCCGGATCGCGTTGGCCTCCGGAACTCCCTCGCCCTCGTCGGTGACCGTCACCTCGGCGCCTGTAGGCGTCCCGCTCAGCACGACGGTCACAGTACCCGCGCCGTGGCGCAGCGCGTTGTCGATGAGGTTGTGGAGAACCTGATCAATCTTGTCGGGATCTACCCACATCTCGGGCAGCTCGCCCTCCATGCGGACGTCGAACCGATCCGCCGCGGCCGAGCCGGCAGCGATCTTGCCCTCGACGACACGCCGGACGGCGGCCCGCATGTCGACGATCTGCTTGCGGATCTGCACCCGGCCGGCGTCGATGCGGGAGACGTCCAACAGCTCGGTGAGCAGCCGGGTGACCCGGTCCGCGTCGGTGTTGACGGTGTTGAGCATGAGCTTCTTCTGCTCGTCGGTGAACCGGTCCCACCGGGCGAGCAGCGTCGCGGTGAACCCCTTCACGCTGGTCAGAGGCGAGCGAAGCTCGTGGGCGACCGTGGCGATGAGATCCGCCCGGTTACGTTCGATCCGCTCCCTGCTCACCGTGTCCCGCAGGCAGACCGCGACCCGGACGAGAACGCCCTCGACCCGGGTGAAACGGGCGGTGACGTTGAAGTCGTGATCGGCGACGGGACCGGCGTAGGTCAGCCGGCGCTCGGGCTGCCCGGTCACCCGCGGCAGCTCGCGACTCGGCCGCGAGCACTCCCACCAGTCGTTGCCCCGCTCGTCGAGCAGAGGCATGACCTCGGTGACGTGCCGCCCCACCGCCTGTCCGGCGGCCAGCCCCGTCACCTTCGACGCGGCGAGGTTGAACATCTCCACGGTGCCGGTGGCGTCGGTGACGACGACCGGGTCGGGCAGCAGGTCGAGGGTGGCCGGAGAAAGCACGTCCACCGACTCCTCCGTGGTCTCGGACTCACCGGTTCCGGGTGCGCCGTACGCCCCGGTCGCGCCGTCGTTCTCAGGTATGTCGTCGTACTTCTCAGGTATGTCGTCGTACTCAGTCGTGCCGTGGTACACGGTGACGCCGTCCTGCCCGGCAGGGCGCTCGTGCTCCGGAGTCACCGGGTGCCCCGGGGCCGCCACGGGCTCCGGGACCGGATGCCCGGGAACAGCCTGCCCAGGGGTGGACGCGACGATGCGCGTCAATGCGCCCCACCTCCCCTGACACCGGACGTCGCGGACCCCACCACCCGCTGCGCCCGCGCTGACGCATACAGGCACAGTGCCGACGCAACCGCAAGATTCAGTGACTCGGCCTGACCGTACACCGGCACCCGCACCGCCGTGTCCGCGGACGCCACCGTCCGCTCCGTGAGGCCCCGGGCCTCGTTACCGAAGACCCAGGCCGTCGGCACCGCGAGAATGCCCTCGGACGCGAGGTCGTCGAGATCGCGGGCGGCATGGCCGGACGCGGCGAGGACCCGGCACCCGGCCTCACGCACCGACGCCACCACGGCGAGCGCATCCTCGGCCACCACCACCGGCAGATGGAAGATGCTGCCGGCCGAGGCCCGGACGCACTTGCCGCCGAACGGGTCGACACTGTCCCCGACGAAGACCACGGCGTCGGCACCGGCCGCGTCCGCCGAGCGGATCACCGTGCCGGCGTTCCCCGGGTCGTTCGCACCCTCACAGATCGCGACCAGCCGGGGCCTGCCCAGATCGGCGAGCCGGTGCCCGGGAAGCTCGGCGACACCAACCAGCCCCTGCGGCGTCACCGTCTCGGACAACGCCGCCGCCGCCGCGTCGGTCATGAGGCGGACCGGGACATCCGTCCCGGCGATCAGGTCCGCGTGCCGCACGGCCGCCGACTCACCGACGAACAGTTCCACCAGGGCGCCGGCGACCAGCGCCGCGGTGACCGCCTGAACGCCCTCGACGAGAAACAAGCCCTCGTCGCGGCGTGCCGCCGCGCGCCGTAGCCGGCGGGCGGCGGCGACCCGGGAGGAACGGATCCCCTCCGGCTGCCCGAGTGAGGCTGCCGCGGGCCGGACACCCGTGCCGCCGGGGCGCCGGCCGGCAGCGGATGCCGGCCGGCCCGCGGAACGGCCCTGCGGACGGCGCGACGTCACCGGCCGGCGCCAGAGACTCTCAGGCCGCCGAGGTCTCGGCCGCCGCCGGCAGCGCGGCGCGCGCGACCTCGACGAGAGCCGCGAAGGCGGCCGCGTCGTTGACGGCGAGATCGGCGAGGATCTTGCGGTCGACCTCGACCCCGGCCAGGCGCAGGCCCTGGACGAACCGGTTGTAGGTCATGCCGTTCGCCCGAGCGGCGGCATTGATCCGAGTGATCCACAGCTGCCGGAAGTCGCCCTTGCGCGCGCGACGGTCCCGGTAGGAGTAGGTCATCGAATGGAGCATCTGCTCCTTGGCCTTGCGGTACAGCCGGGACCGCTGACCCCGGTAGCCGCTGGCGGCCTCGAGGACCTCGCGGCGCTTCTTCTGGGCGTTGACCGCCCGCTTCACGCGTGCCATGAGGGCACCTGTCTCCTTCGTTCGTTAGCCTCCGGCCCGCGCACCGCCCAGGACGGCTGCCGGGCCGGAGCTGTCAGCGGGACAGCAGACGCTTGATGCGCCGATCGTCCGCGGAGCTCACCACGACCTCGTCGTACAGCCGCCGGGTGCGCCGGCTCGACTTGTGCTCGAGCAGGTGGGCACGGTTGGCGCGCCTGCGCATCACCTTGCCGGTCCCGGTGACGCGGAACCGCTTCCCGGTCCCGGTGTGGCTCTTCATCTTGGGCATGATCGTGTCCCTGTGGTGAGTGCGGGTGCGCGCCTGGGCGCGCCTGTTCCAGGTACCCGTACCGCCGGGTACCTGTGCCGCCGGACACGTGACGTGGTGTCGACGTGCCCGGCGCCGTGGCCTAGACCTGGGCAGGCTCCGGCAGCCGTTGCGGCTTGGCCCCCTTGTGCGGGGCCATGACCATTGTCATGTTCCGCCCGTCCTGCTTGGGCTGGGCCTCGACGTAGCCGAGATCGGCGACGTCGGTCGACAGCCGCTGCAGCAACCGGATGCCGAGCTCGGGCCGTGACTGCTCACGGCCACGGAACATGATGGTGATCTTGACCTTGTCGCCGGCCTTGAGGAAGCGCACGACGTGACCCTTCTTGGTCTCGTAGTCGTGCGGATCGATCTTCGGTCGGAGTTTCATCTCCTTGATGACCGTCTGGACCTGGTTCTTGCGAGCCTCGCGACGCTTCTGGTCGGACTCGTACTTGAACTTGCCAAAGTCCATCAACTTGCAGACCGGCGGACGGGCGGTCGGCGCCACCTCGACGAGGTCGAGGTCAGCCTCCTGCGCCAGGCGCATGGCCTCGCCGATGGAGACGATGCCGATCTGCTCACCCTCCGCACCGACGAGGCGAACCTCCGGGACGCGGATCCGGTCATTGATACGTGACTCTGTGCTGATGTGCTTTCCTCCGTGGCTCGACGCGCGGGCACGACCTCACCGCAGCGGAGCACCAAGCCCGGGACATCCCAGACTCCCGGCCGACATGCCGTGGGAACGGCTCGACCGACCGGCGACCCGGCTACCGCACGCCAACCGCCTGGGCTGGCGACCGGCCGGATCTACTCCGACGGCGGCAACGGGTGGAGGGCGAACCCCCGCTTTGACCTGGTGACCGGCCCGAACGCCGCGCGGGCCCGGCGCCCCGAAAGGGACATACCGTACCCGAGAACGCCGTTACGACCTGCCACCAGGTGGTCTGCAGCCCAGCGTAGCAGAGCTCCGCGGAAGGGACGATCAACAGCGCCGGTCGGGCCGTGCCAGGCGGCACCCCGAACCCGGCCCGGCACGGTGCCACGGCCGGCGTTCACCCCCCTGCCCAGCGGGCGAACTCACCAGGACCGCACCCACGGCAGGCCCAGGAACAGTCCCGACGCCGGACAGACTCCTCCCGCAGCCAGACCACACGCGACTGCTACCGCGCCCCCGGCCGCCACAGCGCGAACCGCCGCGGCGGACGGACACCCCGCCCCAGATGCGCCCGTACCGCCGGCACTTCGGTGGGGTCGACCACGAGCACCGCGGCCACCGTCTCGTCGGATCCCTGGCCGTCATCGGCCCCGGTCGCCGCCCCACGAACGACGGGTGCCTCGATCACCAGGCGCAGCCGCCGCACGATCTCCGCGGTCGCCTCGTCGACACCGTCCACCGTGTCGACACCGTCCACCGCGGCACTGCCCGCGGCGCCGGCGGCCACGCCGCTCACCGCCACAGCGAGCACCGGGCGTGCCGCCTGCTCCCGCCCGGCCGGCGGCGCGAGCTCCGCCGGCCAGACCTCCGTGGCCGCCGGCAGGCCGGCCAGCGCCGCCCGGATCCGCCGCCGCCCACGGGCACCCAGCGGCACGGGGCGGGGACGGAGCAGACCACCACCCGTGTCGTCCGCGACGACCACCTCGTCCAGGCCGTCCGCTCCGGACATCGCCACCGCCCGTGTGACACCTCGGCCACGGGCGGCCCCGACACCGTCCGTCGCGGAGGAGGAGATCCACATCCCCTCGCCACGCCCGAACGGCCGCGGGATCCGGCAGCCGGCGCCCCCGGAGCCCTCCCCGGCGGTCGGGCGGACATCCAGTGTGACCGGAGCTGGCCCACCCAGGTCGATCACCACCGCCGCCAGGCCCATCCGGACGGCCTCCGCGCACGCGTCCGGCAACGTCACCGCGACCGGGCGCACGGACGGGCGCCAGGCCGCCATCACATCCACCGCGCTGAAGACGGGCAGCGCCCCGGAACCGGACGGCGTGCGCAGGGTGACGAGGACCATGTCGCTCTGCTTGTCGGCGCCGGTCACCACATCGGTCGCCAACGACCGGGCCTCGACGCCGACGAACACCCGCGCACCCGGCAGCGCCGCGGTGAGCGCCGATCGGTCGCCCGAGCGCAGCGCCGTCAGCAGAGCGGAGTCGGCGCGGCCGTCATCACCCTGCCCGGGTGGCGTCAGCAGGTCAGGAGACATCGCATCGACTGTAGTGCCTTGCGGTCAGGGCCTCGCACGACGTCCGTCACCCGTCGGGGGGATCCACCGCGGCCGCCAGTTCCTCGAAGGCCGCGCGGGTTCGACGGCGAAGACGCTGCCAGGCAAGAGCTCGGCCGTCCGTGAGCCCGGGGTCGAACGGAACGGTCACCGCATGGCGGACCCGCGCGGCTACATCATCCAGCCGCTGGCGGGCCGCCCGGGTGAGCCGGGTCGGGTAGGTCTCCACCACCGCCAGCACCGCGGAGGCCTGCAGGTCGGCGCGCCCGGCCGCGGCCAGCGCGGTGAGGGCGTGGTCCGCCGCCGCCAGATCGGCCTCCCCGGCACGGCTCGCCAGAACGACCAGGTCACTGCGGGCGAGCAGGGTTGCGGGTACCGGCTGGCTCCACCCGGGCGGGCCATCCGCGATCACGACTCGGAACCAGCGGGCGAGCAGGCCGAGCGCCGCGGCCAACTCCTCCCCGGTCAGACCCGGAGCGGCGAGGTCGTGCACCCCGCCGAGCACTTCCAGCCCGCCAGGACCGTCGGCACTCAGATAGCGCCGCACATCGGTCAGCGACTCCACCGGCGGCCGGGCGGTCACCAGTTCACGGACCCCACTCCCCCGCGCCCGCAGTCCGACCCGCTGGGTCAGCATCCCGTACTGGTCCGGGCAGGCGTCGACGGCGGCGACCCGCGCCTGACCGCGCGCCACCAGCGCCAGGCCGAGGCCCGCGGCCACCGTCGTGCGGCCGCCACCCCCACCGAAGCCACCCACCAGCACACGGCGGGCACGCGCCACGTCCTGGCGGGCGATGGGGAGCGCCGCCGGAGCAGGCACCGGCAGCCGATCGGACGCCGGACCGGGCGCTGTGACCGGCCCGGCCAGCTCGGCCGGCACGGCCGGGGGCGGGGAGGTCGGTCCTGTCGGGACGGCCGCATAGCCCTCGGTTGGGGCGCCGGCGGGCAACGCTGGCGGTCGAGCCGCGGGTGACGGGTGGGTCGGCAGTGACCCGAACGAGACGCTGGGCTCCCAGGCGGAAGCCGATGCCGGGTCCGGTCCTGGCCCCAGAGCCGGGGCCTGGCCCGGTGCCGGTGCCGGTGCCGGAATGTCGGGTACCCACCCACCGCCCCCGCGCGGGTCCGGTCCGGAAGCACCAGGCGACACGTCCGCCGCCTGCGGCCGAGCAGGCGTGACAGGCGCCGGAGCGACGGGTGCGGACGAGACCGGCGCAGCGGGTCGCTGGGAAGCAGGAGGCGGTGAGGCGGGCGGTGGAACGGGCGGGACGCCGGGCGCCGGGGCGCGGGCGGGGGTGGGGCCGGGGGTGGGGGTATTGCGGCGCACGGCCGGCGGGCCCGGCGGCGAATCACCGCGGGTCGCGAGCTCGGGCCGCGGTGCTCGGGGGCGACTGCGGGCCTGGCGGCGGCTGACCGTGGCACGACCGGGCTGGGTCTCCTGACTCATCCGCATCCCCAGCAGCGAGACCGGGCGGGCGTCGCCCTCGGCGTCGACTTCCGGAGCGGGGCCGTCGCCCGTGTCCGGCTCCCCCGGCCTCGATCCGGCTTCCGCGTCGTGGCGCTCCCAGGCCGCGGCCCCGGGATCGGACCGTTCGGAGCCGGACCGTTCGGAGCCGGAGCCGCGGGAGGACGCCCCGGCGGCCCCGTCACGTTCAGATCCGTGGCCCGTCACCTGCATGTGCCCACCCCATGTGTCGACCGTCGAAAGATCGGCACGCCGGTGGATCCCCCGTCCACCGCCGGCCGGCCTGTCGCACCGGAACCTCGCATGAGGTGACGCGGGCTCGGTGGGCCCCCCTCGACCCACCACCGCGACCACCGTGCGGCCACCGTACGCCCCGACCGGCGCCCACCTGCGCGGACCCCGCACTGCGCGAGGTCACCGATACGGTTCGAAACCACACTCTCGCGGAAGGTACGGCGTCACAAGTACGCCAGGCCGACAGAACTGTGACCATGACGTCACAGTCGCACCCGGCCCACCGGTGGGCCACATCAGGACCGCCGGCCTGGCGGTCGCGGTCAGACGGAACCTGGTCAGGCGAAGCCGGCCGTGGTGCGCGCGGCGAGGCCGCGCAGGACGACGGCCGTGTCCAGCGCGGCCAGGGTGGCCTCGCGCCCCTTGTCCTCCGCCGAACCGGGCAACCCGGCCCGGTCCCTGGCCTGTTCCACGGTGTCGCAGGTCAGCAACCCGAAACCGATCGGCACACCGGAGTCAAGAGTGACCCTCGCCAGGCCGTCGGTCACGAACCTGCAGACGTAGTCGAAGTGCGGTGTGCCACCGCGGATCACCGCGCCGAGCGCGACCACCGCGTCGTGGCGGGACGCCAGCGCGGCGGCCACCACCGGCAGCTCGACAGCGCCCGACACCCGGACCACGGTGGGCGCGTGCGGCACCCCGGCGTCCTTCGCCGCACGCAGCGCGCCTCCGAGCAGCGAGTCTGTGATCTCCGCGTGCCACCGGGTGGCGACGATCGCCAGGGTCAGGCCGCCGGCGTCGGGAAGCTCCTCGGCCGGCGCGCCCGCCCCGCTCATCGGGCCTCCTCGCAGGCCCGGTCGTCGGCGCGGTCCGCACGATCCGCCCAGTCGGCGCCGGCACCGGCGCCCGTCACGGACCAGGGCCGGACCTCGCGGGCGCCGTTCCCGTGCGGGTCTCCCCCGACGGCCAGTGGGAGACCCGGCAGGTCGTGGCCCATCCGGTCGCGCTTGGTGGTCAGGTAGCGCAGGTTCTCCGGCGTGTGCGCCACCGGCAGGCCGACCAGCCCCACCACGCGCAGGCCGTACAGCTCCAGCCCGGCCCGCTTGGTCGGGTTGTTGGAGAGCAGCCGCAGCCCGTGGACACCGAGGTCCAGCAGGATCTGCGCGCCGGTGACGTAGTCCCGGGCGTCAGCCGGCAGCCCCAGGGCGAGGTTCGCGTCGACGGTGTCGTGGCCGGCGTCCTGCAGCTGGTAGGCGCGCAGCTTGTCCAGCAGGCCGATGCCGCGTCCCTCGTGGCCCCGCACGTACAGCACGACGCCGCGGTCCTCGGCCGCGACCGCGCGCAGCGCCGCGTCGAGCTGGTTGCCGCAGTCGCAGCGCCGGGAGCCGAAGACGTCCCCGGTGAGGCACTCGCTGTGCACCCGCACCAGGACGTCCTCGCCGTCGCCGACCTCACCCCGGACCAGGGCGATGTGCTCGACACCGTCGAAGGTGTCCCGGTACCCCACCGCGCGGAACACGCCGTGCCGGGTCGGGATCTGGGCCTCCGCCATCCGCTCGATACGCGGCTCCGTCCGGCGGCGGTAGGCGACAAGGTCGGCGATCGAGATGAGTGCCAGGTCGTGCTCCCGGGCGAAGACCGTCAGCTCCGGCAGGCGGGCCATCGTGCCGTCCTCGTTGACGATCTCACAGATCGCCCCCACCGGGCGCAGACCGGCCAGCCGGGCGATGTCCACCGCGGCCTCGGTGTGGCCGGGACGGCGCAGCACGCCGCCCTCCCGTGCGCGCAGCGGGAAGACGTGGCCGGGACGGGTGAGGTCACCGGGCTCGGTGGCCGGGTCGGCCAGCAACCGGATCGTGCGGGCCCGGTCGGCCGCGGAGATGCCGGTGGAGACGCCGGTCCGGGCATCCACCGAGACGGTGAACGCGGTGCGCATCCGGTCGGTGTTCTGCGGCACCATCTGGTCGAGCTCGAGACGGTCGACCTCGGCGGGGTCGAGCGGAACACAGACGACGCCGGCCGTGTGCCGGATCATGAACGTGAGCAGCTCCGGCGTCGCGACCTCGGCCGCGAAGATCAGGTCGCCCTCGTTCTCGCGGTCCTCGTCGTCGACGACGACGATCGGGCGGCCGGCCGCGATCTGGGCGATGGCCTCCTCGATCGTGGCGAACGGTGTCCGCCCGCCGTCGGCCGGCGGCGGGGTCGGGTCCTCCTCGGGCCGGCGGGCCTGCGGAGCGTGGGCGGTCGCCGTCACGGAGGTGGCGGTCGGCTGCGAGGTGGCCGCGGAGTCGCCGGCCAGGTATGTGGTCATCAATGTGATCCGTTCAGATCCGCGTGGAGCTTCTCGACGTACTTGGCCAGGACGTCCACCTCGATGTTGACCTTGTCGCCGACCGCGCGGCTCCCCAGGGTGGTGTCGGCCAGGGTGGTCGGAATGAGGCTGACAGTGAAGCTTGCGGGCTCGGCGCCGGCCGCCGGCCGGACATCCACGACAGTCAGGCTGACGCCGTCGACCGTCACCGAGCCCTTCTCGACGAGATAGCGGTCCAGCCGCGGTGGCAGTGCGATCCGAACCACCTCCCAGTGCTCGGCGGGCGCCCTTTCCAGGACGACGCCGACCCCGTCGACATGGCCCTGGACCAGGTGGCCGCCGAGGCGGTCGGAGAGGCGGACGGGGCGCTCGAGGTTCACCCGGTCGCCCACGGCGAGGCCGCCGAGCGAGGACCTGTTCAGCGTTTCGAGCATCACGTCGGCGGTGAACATTCCCGCCGGAGCCGCCGGAGCCGCCGGCCCGTCTCCGGGGCTGTCAGGGGGACGAGCGAAGGAGGTCACGGTGAGACACACCCCGTTGACCGCGACGGAGGCTCCGTGCGCCACGTCGTCGAGGACACCTCGACACTCGACGGTGAGCGACGCCGCGTCCTGCCGCGGCTCGATCGCGGTCACCACGCCGAGTTCTTCGACGATGCCGGTGAACATCCGATCCCGCACCTTCCGGTCCCGGCAGCACGTCCAGGACACAGAAGAATCGCGCGGGTCCGAGTCGGCACGCTGGCGCCAACCCACGCCGGGACGGCCCAGTCGCACGGTCGACACGGCGGTGCCCCGCGCGCGTCCTCCCATCCGGACTTTCACCGTCGGTCCCGGAATTCCACCAGGTCCACCGGCCACCACGAGGGTGGACGGGTCGCGGACTGTCACCGCCGGCTCGGAGTTTCACCGACCCCGGAGCGCGCGTGCATTTGTCAGTACGCGTTCAAGTGTGGCATACGGACGCTGCGGACGCTCGGGCCAGCGACCGTAATCCTCGTCATTCTCCGGCCGGGATCCGCCTGGGTCAGATCATCGGGGACGCCGGCTGGGTCCGCGCGGCTCCGCCGGTCAGCCGCGGTGCCGCGGCCACCGCCAGCGCACGCAGCGACTCGACCGCCGCCGCCGGGTCGTCCAGACCGAACACCGCGGTTCCCGCCACGAAGACGTCCACCCCGGCCTCGGCGGACCGCTCGATGGTCTCCCTGTTGACCCCGCCGTCGATCTGGAGCCACAGGTCCAGCCCGCGTTCGTCGATCAGCCGGCGGGCCGCGGCGATCTTCGGCAGGACCTCGTCCATGAAGGTCTGGCCACCGAAGCCCGGCTCGATGGTCATGAGCAGCAGCAGGTCGAAGCGGTGCAGATCGTCGAGGTAGTGCTCGACCGGCGTCGCCGGCTTCACCGCCAGGCCGGTGCGCGCGCCGGCGGCCCGGATCGCGTCGGTGGTGCGGGCGATGTCATCGACGGCCTCGGCGTGGATCGTCACGTTCGCCGCGCCGCGCTCGGCGAAGCCCGGTGCCCACCGGTCCGGATCGTCGATCATCAGGTGGCAGTCGAGCGGAGTTTCGGTGATCTTGCGCAGCGCGTCCACCGTGTCCGGGGAGAACGCCAGGTTGGGCACGAAGTGGTAGTCCATGACATCGACATGCAGCCAGTCCGCGTGCCCGTCGACGGCACGGGCCGCGTCCGCGATTCGCCCGAAATCGGCGGCGAGCATGCTGGGATAGATCTGCGCGAGTGCCACGTCGCGAGCGTATCCAGGAGCGCCGCTCGCCGTGGCGCCGCGGTGAGCCGGAACGGCCCGGCGGCCCGGCGGCCCGGCGACCGCTGCTGCTGGCGCCGGACCGCCGGGCCGCCGGGCCCGCGTCCGGTTCAATCGCTCCGGCGCCGCAGCAGCGCGAGGAACATCGCGTCCGTACCGTGCAGGTGCGGCCACAGCTGGACGAACGGGCCTTCGGCGGACGTCCCGGCGAGGGCGCCGGCAAGGGCCTCCGAACGTCGGGCGTCGAGGATCGCGATGTCCGCCCGCTGACGGACCACGGCCATCACCACCTCGGACGTCTCCTCAGGATGCGGCGAACAGGTCACATAGGCGACCACACCGCCCGGCCGCACGAGGTCCAGGGCGGCGACGAGCAGCTGGCGCTGCAACGGCACCAGGGCCGCGACGTCGGCCGGCGTGCGTCGCCACCGGGCCTCGGGCCGGCGGCGCAGCGCACCGAGACCGGAACAGGGCACATCCACCAGCACCCGGTCGGCCGTGCCGGGCCGGACCGGAGGGAGCCGGCCGTCCGCCCGAACCGTCCATGCGTCGGGGAACCCGGCCAGCGACGCCTCGACCAGGCCGGCCCGGGCCGCCCGCGGCTCGAGCGCGAGCAGCCGCGGGCGCCGCTCCGCTCGTGGCGGCTGCCCGGGTTGCGACGGCGACGGCTGGTCGGCGGCAGGCGGCTGACCGAAGGCAGGCGGCTGGTCGGCAGCGAGGGCCCCCGCGAGCAGGGCGGCCTTGCCGCCGGGGCCGGCGCACAGGTCCACCGTCAGCCCGGTGAGCCGGCCGACGGTCGGGACCGCCGCGAGCGCCAGGGCGACCAGCTGGCTGCCCTCGTCCTGCACGGCCGCCGCACCCGCCCGGACCGCCGGCAGCGCCCCGGGGTCGCCGCCGTCCAGATAGACGGCATACGGGGAGAACACACTGCGGCGCGCTCGCAGGCCGACCGCCGCCGCCTGCTCGACGAGCTCGTCGGCGCTGATCCGGCCAGGCCGGGCGACCAGGTGAACGGTCGGCCTGGTGTCGTTCGCCACCAGCGCCGCCCGCGCGGCCGCCGCGTCGCCGCCGAGCGCTTCGAGCACCACGTCGACGATCCAGCGTGGATGCGCGGTGACCACCGTGAGATGGCCGGCCGGGTCGACATTCACATCGGGGGCGGACAGGAGCACGGCAATGTCGCCCTCCGTCTCCTCGATACGCGCCGCCACCCGCCGGAGCACCGCGTTCGCGAACCGCACGGGACGCTCGCCGCAGGTGGCCCGGACCAGGTCGACGGTGGACGCGACGGCCGCGCGGGCGGGCACCCGCGTCGACAGCAGCTGGTAGGTGCCGAGGCGCAGCGCGTCCCGGACCGGGGGATCCACCGTGTCGACCGGTCGGCTGGTCACCGTGCCGAGCACCCCGTCCAGGGTGCCCATCGCCCGGAGCGAGCCGTAGGTCAGCTCGGTCGCCAGCCCGCGGTCGCGGGACGAGAGCCGCCGGCCCGCCATCAGCGCGGGCAGCATCAGGTTCGCATAGGCACCGCGCTCGTCGACCGCGCGCAGCACCTCCCAGGCGAGCAACCGGGCCGGGTCCGCGGCCCCACCACGGCGGGGGGTCGCCACGCTCACGCGAACGCCTCGTCCGCGGCCGGGCGCAGGCCGCGGATCCAGTCGGCGGCGGCCATCGGGCCCCGGCCCTCCGGCCGGACCTCGCCGAGGAGCACCGGCCCGGTGCCCGTCCCCACGGCGACGACGCCACGCTCGGGCACCGTTATCCGCCCGGGCGGCAGCGACACCCTGGCAGAGTCCACCGGGTCCACCGGGTCCACCGGGTCGGCCCCGACCCGGACGGGGCCGAGCTTCACCCGCCTGCCGCGCAGGGTCGTCCAGGCGCCAGGTGCGGGGGTGGCCGCCCGGATCAGCCGGTCGACCGCCGGCGCCGGTGCGGACCAGTCGACGCGGACCTCGTCCACGCTGAGCTTCGGCGCCAGGGTGACGCCGTCGGACGGCTGCGGGCGGGCCTCGACGGTGCCGTCCTCGATGCCGTCCAGCACCGCCACCAGCAGCCGCGCGCCGGCGACCGCCAGCCGATCGAGCAGGTCCCCCGACGTGTCCGTGGGGCGGACCTGCTCCGTGAGGACCCCGTAGACCGGGCCGGAGTCGAGAGACGGCTCGATCTGGAACACGCTCGCGCCGGTGATGTCATCTCCGGCCAGTACCGCCCGCTGCACCGGCGCCGCGCCCCGGTACGCGGGCAGCAGCGAGAAGTGCAGGTTCACCCAGCCGTGTTTCGGGATGTCGAGGGCCGACGGGGGCAGCAGCGCGCCGAACGCGACGACCGGGCAGCAGTCCGGCGCGATCTCGCCGAGCCGGCCCAGGAAGTCGGGATCACCGGCGCGTGCGGGCGCCAGCACCTCGATGCCCTGCTCGGCGGCCAGCTCACGGGCCGGCGACGAACGGACGTGCCGGCCCCGGCCCGCGGGCCGGTCGGGCCGGGTCACCACCGCCGCCACCTGGTGGCGTGGGTTGTCCAGCAGAGCGCGCAGGCTCGGGAGGGCGACCTCCGGAGTACCCGCGAAGACAAGACGCATGAATGCAGCAGCTCCTCAGCGCCGGTCCCGGCCCGGATCCGCCGCTGCCGATCCGATCGTTCCGACCATCATCACGATCATCGAACTGGCGGCCGACCCTAGTGTGGAGCCGACAGCCGCGCCCACCACCGAACCACCCGCCATCGCCGCCAGGAGAGCCAGAGCGACGATCTTGCTGTTCCGGCTCAGCGCCCTCGGCCGAACAGAGGGTGCGGCGAGACCTTCACCGTCGGCTTCGGCTCGTTCGCCCATTCCGCCTCGCGGATCGCCTTCATCGCCGCCCGCTTCGTCTCCCTGTCGAGACGATCGATGAAGAGGATCCCGTCGAGGTGATCGGTCTCGTGTTGCAGGCACCGGGACAGGATGCCACTGCCCTCCACCGTGACCGGGTCACCGTGGGCGTTCTGGCCGACAGCCAGCACCCGCTCCGGGCGGCGCAGCTCGAACGCCAGACCGGGGAGGGACAGACATCCCTCCTCTCCGTCCATCATGTCCTCGCTGAACGGCCCCAGCACCGGATTGATCAGGTGGCCCACCTCGTCGGAGTCGTCCAGGTAGGTGAAGACACGCAGGGAAACCCCGAGCTGGGGTGCGGCCAACCCGACACCGCCCGCTTCGCGCATGGTGTCAGCGAGGTCGTCGACGAGGCGGCGCAGCTCCCGGTCGAAGGTCGCCACCGGGTCGGCGACCGTGCGCAGCACCGGATCCCCCAAGAGGCGGATGTCACGGACAGACACGGCCACTCCCAGAATGTCGTCACCTGACCGACACGGGCCCGGCGAGATCGGATACACCCATGCTACGGCGCGGCGCGCGATGCGGAACCCGACCGGCAGGGCGGCCGGATCAGCCGATCGCCAGCGGGTCGAGCTGAACCCGCACCCGGCCGGCGCGACGGGCGTCCAGCGCGCCCCGCGCGGCACGCAGTGCGTGGGCCAGCTCGGCGCCCTGCTGCCGCCGGACCCGGATGATCAGACGCTCCGGTTCCTGCTCCTGCGCACCGATCCCGACTCCCGAGCTGCTCCGCGCCGCCCGCGCGCGGCCGCCCGCCGCCCCCTCGCGGGCGGGCTCCCGGTCACGGGCGGACGGGCGGGCGGGGACCGGTACCGGGCCGAGCACCTCGGCCCCCTCCGGCAGGGTCGCGACCGCGAGCAGCTCGTCGAGCGCCGCAGGGGTCCCCTCCACCGCCGCGACCCGGCTGGCCGGCGGAAAGCCGAGCTCGGCCCGCTCGTCCGCCTCCCGCCCGACGAACAGCGCGGGATCCCAACGGACCAGGGCCTGGACCGGCCCGAGCCCGATGTCGGCCGCCACCACCACCCGCCCGCCGCCCGGCCCGGGCCGGGCGAGCGCGGCCGCGGCCAGCCACCGGCGCAGGGTCTCCTCGCCAGCCCGCAGGTCGGGTCGCCCCAGCAGTGCCCATCCGTCGAGAAGCAGCACTGCCCCGTACCCTCCGTCGGCGACCGGCTCGGCACCGGGCGTCGAGATGACGAGCGCCGGCTCCGCGGGGACCGTGGCCAGCACGGCGTCCCGCCCGGAGGTACGCACGGGCACTCCGGGGAAGGCCCGGCCCAGTTCCTCGGCCGTCCGGCGGTCACCGGTCACGGACGCCCGCAGCTGGTTGCCGCCACAGGTGGCGCAGTGCCAGCCGGTGGCCTCCCCCCCGCCCCGGCCGGGGGCGTCCACCGGGCGGGGCACCGGCCGGCCGCACCAGCGGCAGGCCAGCGCCGCCGCGGCCGAGGTGCGACCGAGCGGCCCGGAACAGGCACGGCAACGCGCCGGACGACGGCACCGGGCGCAGGCGATCGACGGGTGGTAACCCCGCCGGGGTACCTGGACCAGCACCGGCTCGCCGGCCGTCAGGGCAGCCCGCGCGGCGCGGACAGCGAGCGAGGGCAGCCGTGCCGCCCTGGCGGCCGGATCGATCGATGCCTCGAAGTCGGAACCGACCGGCTCCACCCGCGGCGCGAGCCCGCGCACAGCCTCCCGGGTGGGGGCGAGACGGCCGGCCCACCCGACCCGGACGAGCGCCTCCGCCTCCACCGACGGCGAGAACCCACCGATCAGGACCGCGCAGCGCTCCGTCCGGGCCCGCAGGACCGCCACGTCACGGGTGTGCGGGTAGGGCGCCCTCAGCTCCGCATGCAGATCGTCGCCGTCATCCCACACCACCACGAGCCCGAGCCTTTCGACGGGGGCGAAGACGGCCGCCCGCGTGCCCACCACCACCGGGGCCTGACCGCGGCGGACGGCAAGGAACCGCCGGTACCGCTCCTCGGGGCCGAGGTCGGCCCGCAGGAGCAGGGGCGGCACCGCCCGGCCGGCCGGCACGGACGCCAGGGCCGCGCCGACCCGGTCCACATCCCGGTGGTCGGGCACCACCACGAGCGCGCCTCGGCCCGACGCCGCCGCCGCCGCGACGGCGCGAGCGATCATCGCTGGCCAGGACGGGCCGGGGGGCGCCCACCAGACCGCGCGAGGCGCCCCGCCGCCGGCGAGCGCGGCCAGGAAGGCGGGCCCGTCAGCGCAGGTCGACCAGACCCCCGCACCCTGATCGACCGGGTCACCCCCGTCAGCCCGGTCCGACGGGCCGGGCTCGCCCCCCTCGGCGGGGGCCCCGCCCACGGGGCGGGGCTGAGCAGCGGGCTCGACGTCTCCGCCCCTCCCCGGCGGCGCCGCCTCGGCACGGGCGTGGCGCGGCGGGACCGCCAGGCGCAGCACGTCGGCCATGGTTCCGGCATAACGGTCGGCCACGGCGCGGGCCAGCCGCGCGACCGGCTCGGAGAGGACGGACTCCCCGGACACCGCCCGGGCCAGCGGTGCGAGGCGCCCGTCATGATCCGAGCTCGCGGCCCGCTCCAGCACGATGCCGTCCACCAGGCGACCGGAGAACCGGACCCGGACCCGCGAGCCGGCGACGACGTCGTCGGCCATGCCGACCGGCACCAGGTAGTCGAACGGCCGGTCGAGATGGACGAGAGGGGTGTCGATCACGACCCGGGCGACCGGAAGCTCGTCCGCCATGACCGCGGCTCCTGGTCTGCGGGTGCCGGCCGCCCGCGTGCGCCCACCGCGCCCGGACTTCGCGGCCTCACCGGTTCCGCTGCCTGCGCTGCCTGCGCTGCTTCTGGCGCCGATGCCGACGCTGTCGTCGTCGAGGCCCGGGATCACCGTGCTCCCGTCGTCCATGCCGCATTCGTACCAGCCGCCGCCGTCCGTTCCGCCTCGCGGTGGCGCCCCGCCTCGCGGCGGATCACCGAACGGCCACGGAGCATCGCCGGCCGTCTCCGCCCGACGTCACAACGACAGCGGTCGCTCTGCCATCCCGGACAGGATGCGAGGCGTCTCGTGTGCTGTCCGGGATGGCAGAGCGACCGCTGGTGTGTCGCTCCCCCCGGGGCTGGCTCGGGCAGCCGGCCCCGGGGGGACGTGCGACGGGTGGTGCCGGGCTCAGCCCCGGACAGCCGCCGCGAGGGAATCCGCGCGGGAGGTGGACTCCCAGGTGAAGTCGAGCTCGGGACGGCCGAAGTGCCCGTACGCCGCCGTCTGCGCGTAGATCGGGCGCAGCAGGTCGAGGTCGCGCACGATCGCGGCCGGACGGAGGTCGAAGACCTGGGTCACGGCGTCCTGGATCTGGGCGTCGGGCACCGTGCCCGTCCCGAAGGTCTCCACGAAGAGGCCCACCGGGTGCGCCTTCCCGATCGCGTAGGCGACCTGCACCTCACACCGGCTGGCCAGGCCAGCGGCCACGACGTTCTTCGCGACCCAGCGCATCGCGTAGGCGGCCGAGCGGTCGACCTTGGACGGGTCCTTGCCGGAGAAGGCGCCGCCGCCGTGCCGGGCGTAGCCGCCGTAGGTGTCGACGATGATCTTGCGCCCGGTGAGGCCGGCGTCACCCATCGGGCCACCGATCTCGAACCGGCCGGTCGGGTTCACCAGCAGGCGGCGGCCCTCGGTGGAGATCTCGAGCAGAGCCAGCTCGGGCTCGACGACGTACTCGGCCACGTCGGGCGCGAGCAGCGTGTCGAGGTCGATGTCGGCCGCGTGCTGCGAGGAGACCACGACGGTGTCGAGCCGGACCGGCTTGCCGTCGTCGTACTCGATGGTGACCTGGGTCTTGCCGTCCGGCCGCAGGTAGCCGACCTGCCCGTCCTTGCGGACGGCGGACAGCCGACGGGCGAGGCGGTGCGCCAGCGCGATCGGCAGCGGCATCAGTTCCGGGGTCTCGTCACAGGCGAAACCGAACATCAGGCCCTGGTCACCGGCGCCCTGGCGGTCGAGGTCGTCCTCGGTGCCCTCGACGCGGGCCTCGTGCGCCGTGTCGACACCCTGGGCGATGTCGGGCGACTGGGCGCCGATGGAGACGCTCACGCCGCAGGACGCGCCGTCGAAGCCCTTCTTCGAGGAGTCGTAGCCGATCTCCAGGATCCGCTCCCGGACCACCGAGGCGATGTCGACGTAGGTCTTGGTGGTCACCTCACCGGCGACGTGCACCTGGCCGGTGGTGATCAGTGTCTCCACGGCGACCCGGCTCTTCGGGTCGTCCTTGAGCATCGCATCGAGAATGGAATCGCTGATCTGGTCAGCGATCTTGTCCGGGTGCCCCTCCGTGACGGACTCGGACGTGAAAAGGCGCGTCGCCACTGGACTACCCCCTGGGAGATCAGGACTGATACCGACGCAGTTTACCGAGCCTCACTCAGTGCGCGATGCACCGCCCGGACCACTCATTCGGCCGGGAGCTGCGAGGATGCCGGCCACCTGGTCGAGTACCCGGTGCGCGAGGAGGTCCTTGCTCATCAGCGGAATCTCGGTGGCGTCACCCGCCCGGTCGAGGAGCACCGCGCTGTTCTGCTCCACCTCGAACCCGAGCCCGGCGCCCACCTGGTTGACCACCAACAGATCCACCGGCTTGCGGGCCAGCTTCGCCCGGGCCAGGTCCAGCACCCCGGCGTCGGGGCCGCCGGTCTCGGCGGCGAAGCCCACCAGCACCTGGCCGGGCCGGCGGCTTCCGACGAGCTCGGCGAGAACATCGGGATTCCTGGCCAGCGGGATGCTCTCCGGGACACCGGACTCTTTTTTGATCTTGTACTGATGTTTCGTCTCCGGCCGGAAGTCCGCCACCGCCGCCGCCATGATCACCACGTCGGCGGTGGGAGCCCGCTCGTGCACGGCGGCCCGGAGCTCGGCGGCGGAACCCACCCGCAGGATGGCCGCGCCCGCGACGTCCGGGAGCGCGACGTTGGCCGCGACGAGGGTGACCGCGGCCCCGCGGGCCACGGCGGCCCGGGCCAGCGCGTAGCCCTGCCGCCCGCTGGACGCGTTGCCCAGGAAGCGGACCGGGTCGAGGTACTCGCGGGTGCCGCCCGCGGTGACCAGCACGTGCCGGCCGGCGAGATCCGGCCGCACTCCTTCGCTCCCCCGGGCCAGCACCGCCCGGGCGACCGCCGCGATCTCGACGGGCTCGGGCAGCCGGCCCGGGCCGGAGTCGGCGCCGGTGAGCCGCCCGACGGCCGGCTCCACGACGACCGCGCCCCGCTCCCGCAGCAGCGCGACGTTCGCCCGGGTCGCCGGATGCAGCCACATCTCGGTGTGCATGGCCGGTGCGAAGACCACCGGGCAGGTGGCGGTGAGCAGGGTGCCGGTGAGCAGATCGTCGGCGCGGCCGGCAGCGGCCCGGGCCATCAGGTCCGCGGTGGCCGGCACGACCAGGACGAGGTCGGCCTCCCGGCCGATCCGGACGTGGGCCACATCCTCCGCGTCGGTGAACAGGTCGGTGGCCACCGGCTGACCCGACAGCGCCGCCCAGGTCACCTCACCGACGAACCGCAGCGCGGCCGCGGTCGGCACGACCCGGACCTGGTGGCCGGTCTCGGTGAGCTGCCGCAGGACCTCGACGGCCTTGTACGAGGCGATGCCCCCCGACACCCCGAGGACGACCCGGGGCCGACGGACGGGCCCGGCCACCGGTGGCACCTGCGCCACCGGTGGTGCTGCCGGACGTGGCGCCGGACGTGGCGCCGCCGGGCCCGGGCCGCTCGCGTCGTCACCCATCGAGGGCGACCGCCCGCGCCCCGGCAGCCCCGGCACCGCGCGTCACGCGAAACACCCGCGGGCCGGCCGGCTCAGGAGACCGGGGGCAGCGGATCGGTGATGGTCTCGTGGGTGAGGAGACCGGAGTTGATCTCGCGGAGCGCGATCGACAGCGGCTTCTCCTGGGCGCTCGTCGTCTCGACCAGCGGGCCGACGTACTCCAGGAGGCCCTCGCCCAGCTGGGAGTAGTAGGCGTTGATCTGGCGCGCCCGCTTGGCTGCGTAGATGACGAGGCTGTACTTGGAGTCGGTGGCCTCGAGCAGCTCGTCGATCGGCGGGTTGGTGATGCCCTCAGGCTGGGCGACGGTACCGGACACGGTGTCCTTCCGGGGTGGGGCGGTGACGCGGCGCCGGCCGCGCCATGAACAGCCCGTACCGATGGCACGGGCCGGGCCCTGCTGGTCACGCAGTCATCAAGCGTACCAACCTCGCCGCGGCGGCCGTCACATCGTCATTGACGATGACCTCGTCGAACTCCGTCTCGGCGGCCAGCTCGATCCGGGCCCGGTCGAGGCGCCGCCGGATCACCTCGTCACTCTCGGTGCCCCGCCCGGTGAGCCGGCGGACAAGCTCGTCCCACGTGGGCGGGGCCAGGAAGACGAATCTGGCCTGCGGCATGGACGAACGGACCTGGCGTGCGCCCTGCAGCTCGATCTCCAGCAGGCAGGGCGCGCCTGCTGCGACCCGTTCCTCCAGCGGCCCCCGGGGCGTGCCGTAGGCGTGCCCGGCGAACATCGCGTGCTCGACGAAGTCGCCCACCTTGACCATGTGGGCGAACTCCTCGGCATCGACGAAGTGGTACTCGACGCCGTCGGTCTCGCCCGGGCGCGGCGCCCGCGTGGTCACGCTGACAGACACCCAGACCTCGGGGTGGAGTCGACGGACGGCCGCGACGATCGTTCCCTTTCCGACGCCGGACGGCCCCGACAACACGGTCAGTCCCATTGCGACACCTTAGAGCCCGTCAGCGGAGCCGCGCAGGTCCGGCCGTGGGCGCGCCTGCCCCCCGACCGCGGCCGGTCCCGCGCGCCGCGGCATCCGTGCCGGTCCCGCCGTCAGTCAACGGAGGATCGTCATCAAGATGCCATCTAACTACGGGTTCCCGCACTCACCTGGGTGGTATGCGGGACCCCAATGGGATCCCGGCCGGCCGTCCGACGGAGGACGCCCGACCGCGCGCCAAACGGATGCAGTTCGCCATCGGCATGCCCGGGACTTTGGTCCCAGCATTCGATGTGAACTTGTCGCATCCGGCCGGCGATTGAGTGACCGAAGCGATTCGGCGACGCAATGAACGGTCACGGCACCGGAACGTGTCGACACCTCGCGGCATCAACACCTTCAGGCGACTCCCGTCACGGGCCGTTACCGGTGATCCCGGCAACGGCTATGCGTCACGTAACGCTCCCGCCTCACTCAGGCTCCGGCACCGAACTCCTCCAGGAGTGCGGCACGCTGCTTGGCCCCGAGCCCGCGCAGACGGCGGGTCGGGCTGATACCAAGTCGCTCCCGGATCTTCTGGGCCCGAACACGGCCCACTCCGGGAAGCGACTCCAGAACCGCGGAAACCTTCATCTTGCCGACGACCTCATCGCCATCCGCCAGCTCGAGAACGGCGGCAAGACTGATCTCCCCCTTCTTCAACCGCTCCTTGAGTTCGGCGCGCTGCTTACGAGCCAGCGCAGCTTTCTCGAGGGCGGCGGCCCTCTGCTCGGGCGTCAGGGGCGGCAGGGTCACGGGTACGCCTCCTCAATGTGGTGATCGCGCCGCGCAAACTAGCGAGGAAGAGGCTCCTCGGTCCAGCCGAGCCGCATCACGGGGTCACGAAGCATTGTCCCCACAAGACACAGCCTTTGACTGGATGAATGACCTGCGTCGCATGCGCCGGACGCATTCGGTCCTTGGCGGCCCCACCGTACCGGCCCGCGGACACCAAGAGTGCCCCGGACCTGCACCTACTGGCGTTTTCGCAGGTCAACGGCCTACCGGAGTGGAGTAACCCTGGCGGCGAGTGTGGCGGCGGCCACGGCCGGATCGGCCGCGGAGGTGATCGGGCGACCGATGACGAGAAGATCCGAACCGTCCGAGAGTGCCCGTTCCGGGGTGGCGACTCGGGCCTGATCGGCCCGCTCCGCACCCCCTGGACGCACCCCAGGTGTGATGAGAGTCACAGTTTCGCCGAGCTCTGCGCGGACCATGGAGACCTCTTTCGGGCTGCAGACGATCGCCCTCGCGCCAGCCTCCACAGCGAGCACGGCGAGCCTGCGGACGGCGTCCGACGGCGACCCGGACAGCCCGGTCGCGGCGAGCGCGCGATCGTCGAGAGAGGTCAGAACCGTGACCGCGGTGACGTGAACCTCGGGCGCCGCGTCGACGGCGGCACGCACCATCGCCGCACCACCGGCGGCGTGCACCGTCACGAAACGGGGCCCGAGGAGGGCCAGCGACCGCATCCCGCCGGCCACCGTCGCCGGGATGTCGTGGAGCTTGAGATCCAGGAAGAGCTCGGGCGCCACCCTGCTGTTCCCGTCACCGTCAGTGAGGGAAAATGTCAGGTTCGAGGGCACTCCGACGGCCGGGCGGCCACCCGGCGCGAGCAGTCCTTCGTCACGCAGCGCAGTCACCACCGCGGCACCCGCACGGAGGAACAGTTCCAGCCCGATCTTCAGGACGGCGGCGTGCGGCGCGACCGCGCGTGCCCACCGCAGCGCTGTCGCACCGTCGGGGGCGTCCAGTGCGACAGCGATCGCCGGCCGGCCGGCCGGCGGCACCCACGGGCGCTCCGCCGGGCCGGACAGCAGCCCGGAAGTGGTGGCGGTGGCGGGCTGCGCTGCCGCCGCAGGCAGCCCAGCCGGCCCGCCGGGTGTCGGCCCGCCGGGTGTCGGCCCGCCGGGTGTCGACGCGGTCATCGGGACGCCATCCTCACCGCTCCGACGCGGTCGCCGCCGTCGCTCCGGACGGGTCCTCGGGCACGGAGCCCCAGGCCGACCGAAGTGCCGTGTGGTACTCCTGCAGCGGCCGCACCCCGAGTTCACCCCGGACCAGGGACTCGATACCCTGCACGCACGCCCCGGCCGCCTGGATCGTCGTGATGCAGGGCACCCCGGCGCTGACGCAGGCGGTACGGATCTCGTAGCCGTCCAGCCGCGGCCCGACACCCCACGGGGTGTTGATGACCAGATCGATCTGACCAGACATGATCATTTCAACGCAGTCGACGAGGTTATCGCTGGGAGCCCGATGCTTGCCCAGGACCACAGCCTTGACCCCGTTGCGCCGGAGGACGTCGGCCGTCCCGGCTGTCGCGTAGACAACGAACCCGAGATCCGCCAGGCGTTTGATCGGGAAGATCATCGCACGCTTGTCGCGGTTTGCGACGGACACGAAGACCCGTCCGAACGTCGGCAGCGAGGCATAGGCAGCCGACTGCGACTTGGCGTAGGCCGTACCGAAGGCGTCGTCGATCCCCATCACCTCACCGGTGGACCGCATCTCCGGGCCGAGCACGGTGTCCACACCGCGGCCGCCGGCATCACGGAACCGGCCGAAGGGCAGCACCGCCTCCTTCACGGAGATGTGCGAGTCCAGCGGCAGCGTCCCGCCGTCACCGTAGGCCGGCAGCAGGCCCTCGGCTCGCAGCTCGGGCACGGTGGCGCCGAGCATCACCCGGGCCGCGGCCTTCGCCAGCGGCACCGCCGTCGCCTTCGAGACGAACGGCACGGTGCGCGAGGCCCGCGGGTTGGCCTCCAGGACGTACAGGACGTCCGACTGCAGTGCGTACTGGACGTTGAGCAGGCCGCGCACGCCAACGCCCTCGGCGATCAGGCGGGTCGACTCGCGGATCCGGTCCAGCTCGGAGCGCCCGAGGGTGATCGGCGGCAGCGCGCAGGCGGAGTCACCGGAGTGCACGCCGGCCTCCTCGATGTGCTCCATCACGCCGGCGAGGTAGAGCTCCGATCCGTCGTACAGGGCGTCGACATCGATCTCGATCGCGTCGTCGAGGAAGCGGTCGACCAGGACCGGGTGCTCGGGCGAGATCTTGGTCGCCCGTTCGATGTAGTCGCGCAGCATCGCGTCGTCGTAGACGATCTCCATGCCGCGCCCGCCCAGCACGTAGGACGGCCGCACCAGCACCGGATAGCCGATCCGCTCGGCGACCGTCCGGGCCTCGGCGTACGACGTGGCCACGCCGTGCGGTGGCGAGGGCAGGTTCGCCGCCTCCAGGACCTGGCCGAACTGCCCACGGTCCTCGGCGAGGTGGATCGCCTTCGGCGGGGTGCCGACGACCGGGACGCCGGCGTCGGCGAGCGCGGCGGCGATACCCAGCGGGGTCTGCCCGCCCAGCGAGACGATCACCCCGGCCAGCGGCCCGGCCTGCGACTCGGCGTGCACGACCTCCAGGACGTCCTCGACGGTCAGCGGCTCGACGTACAGCCGGTCCGCGGTGTCGTAGTCGGTCGAGACGGTCTCCGGGTTGCAGTTGACCATCACCGCCTCGTAGCCGGCGGCGGAGAGCGCCATCACCGCGTGGCAGCAGGCGTAGTCGAACTCGATGCCCTGACCGATCCGGTTCGGGCCGCTGCCCAGCACGATCACCCGCGGGCGGTCGCTGGGCGCGACCTCGGTCTCGGTGTCATAGGACGAGTAGTGGTACGGGGTCTCCGAGGCGAACTCGGCGCCGCAGGTGTCGACCGTCTTGTAGACGGGACGGATGCCCGCCCGGTGGCGGAACGACCGGACGACGTCCTCCTTCGTGCCGAGGATGTCCGCGAGCTGGGCGTCGGAGAACCCGGCCCGCTTGGCGCGGCGGATCCCCTCCGGACTGCGCGTCACCGAGGCGGCGATCTCGTTGAGGAAGACGATCTGGTCCACGAACCACGGGTCGATGCCGGTCTGGGCGGTGACCGCGGCGGGCTCGGCACCGGCCAGCAGCGCCTGCTGGACCGTGCGCAGCCGCCCGTCGTGCGGCACGCGGGCCGCGGCGAGCAACTCGTCGGCGCCGGCCACCGACGGGGTGAAGGTGAACGCGAGGTCGGCCTGTTCCATCGACCGCAGCGCCTTCTGCAGCGCCTCGGCGAAGCTGCGGCCGACCCCCATCGCCTCGCCGACGGACTTCATCGTCGTGGTCAGTGTCGTGTCCGCCCCGGGGAACTTCTCGAAGGCGAAGCGCGGCACCTTCACGACCACGTAGTCGAGGGTCGGCTCGAAGGCCGCCGGGGTGGTTCGGGTGATGTCGTTGGGAATCTCGTCCAGGGTGTAGCCCAGCGCCAGCTTCGCCGAGATCTTGGCGATGGGGAAACCCGTCGCCTTGGACGCCAGCGCGGAGGACCGGGAGACCCGCGGGTTCATCTCGATCACGACCTGGCGCCCGGTGGCCGGGTCGACCGCGAACTGGATGTTGCAGCCGCCGGCGTCCACGCCGACGGCGCGCATGACCGCGATCGACATGTCGCGCATCCGCTGGTACTCGCGGTCGGTCAGCGTCATCGCCGGGGCGACGGTCACCGAGTCGCCGGTGTGCACGCCCATCGGGTCGATGTTCTCGATCGAGCAGACCACGACCACGTTGTCGGCACGGTCGCGCATGAGCTCGAGCTCGAACTCCTTCCAGCCGAGCACGGACTCCTCGACGAGCACCTCGGTGGACGGGCTGGCCGCCAGGCCGTCCGCGGCCATCCGCCGCAGTTCGTCGACGTCGTGCGCGAAGCCGCTGCCGGCGCCGCCGAGGGTGTAGCTCGGCCGGACCACGACCGGGTACAAGAACTCCTCGGCCGCGGCCAGGCAGGCCTCGACCGTGGTGCAGATCGCGCTGCGCGCGGTCTCGCCGTCCACCGAGGCGACGATGTCCTTGAACGCCTGCCGGTCCTCACCGGAGCGGATGGCGTCGATGTTCGCGCCGATCAGGCGCACGCCGAAACGCTCCAGCACCCCGGCGTCATGCAGCGCGACCGCGGTGTTCAGCGCGGTCTGGCCGCCCATGGTCGCCAGGATGGCGTCCGGCCGCTCCCGCTCGATGATCTTTGTGACGATCTCGGGCGTGATCGGCTCGACGTAGGTAGCGTCGGCGATCTCCGGATCAGTCATGATCGTCGCGGGGTTGCTGTTGACCAGGATCACCCGCAGGCCCTCGGCCCGCAGCACCCGGCAGGCCTGGGTACCGGAGTAGTCGAACTCGCACGCCTGGCCGATGACGATCGGCCCCGACCCGATCACCAGCACGGACCGCAGGTCCTCGCGCCTGGGCATCAGCCGTCCCCCCGCATCTGCCGGTTGGCCGCCATCAGGCCACAGAACCGGTCGAACAGTCCCTGGGCGTCGTGCGGGCCAGGCGCCGCCTCGGGATGGAACTGGACACTGAACGCCGGTACGTCCAGGCAGGTCAGCCCCTCGACCACGTCGTCGTTGAGAGCGACATGGCTCACCGCGACCCGCCCGTAGGGCGTGTCGCTGAGACCGGTCAGCGGTGCGCGGACCGCGAAGCCGTGGTTGTGGCTGGTCACCGCGATCCGGCCGGACCGGGTGTCGGCGACCGGCTGGTTGATGCCCCGGTGCCCGTAGGTCAGCTTGTAGGTCTCGAAGCCCAGCGTGCGGGCGAGCACCTGGTTGCCGAAGCAGATCCCGAAGACCGGGACACCCGCGTCGAGCACACCGGTCAGCGTCTCCACCGCGTAGTCGGCGCTCGCCGGGTCGCCCGGCCCGTTGGAGAGGAAGACACCGTCCGGCGCGAGGGCCAGCAGGTCCGCGGCGGTGCTGCGGGCCGGCAGTACGTGCACCTCACAGCCGAGCTCCGCCATGGACAGCGGTGTGTTCCGCTTGATGCCCAGGTCGAGCGCCGCGACCCGGTAGACCGGCAGCCCGGACCGCGCCTCGACGACATACGGCTCGGCCGTGCTGACCTCGGGTGCCAGGTCAGCACCGACCATGCCGGGTGACGCCTGCACCCGCTCGAGCAACGAGTCCAGATCCGTGTCGGCGCTGCTGATCCCGCACCGCATCGCCCCGCGCTCACGCAGGTGCCGGGTGAGCGCACGGGTGTCGAGCCCGCTGATGCCGACGACGCCGGCGTTCTCCAGCTCCTCGTCGAGGGTGCGCTGGGCCCGCCAGTTCGACGCGATCCGGCTCGGGTCACGCACCACGAAGCCGGACACCTGGATGCGCTCCGACTCGTAGTCGGTGTCGTTCACACCGGTGTTGCCGATGTGCGGCGCCGTCATGATCACGATCTGTCGGTGGTACGACGGATCGGTGATCGTCTCCTGGTAGCCGGTCATCCCGGTTGAGAAGACAGCCTCGCCGAAAGCCTCGCCGACCGACCCGAACGCCTCACCCGCGAAGCTCCTGCCGTCCTCCAGCATGAGCACCGCCCGCCGGGGCGCGCCCGGCCCCGGCCGCTCGTGCTCCAGCGGCGCAGGCTGCCTGTCCAAGCCGCTCACCGGCCCACTCCCACCCTGATGATCCCTGCCGCCTGGCCGTCCGCCAGGTGCCTGCCGGGCCTGGCCATCGGCCCGGCCCCACTGTCTCGCCCGTTGTCTCGCCCGCCGTGGCGGTGGCCGCCGACAGGGCGCAGCGCGCTGCCCCGGAGCCGCCCTCGGCCCTCACGGTGTCGCTGATCTCCCGGGCCGGGTCGTGCCGTCATCGGCGCCCCTCCCAGCCCGGTCCGCGCTCGCCGGGTGGCAGGGCGAACGTGTGCACATCCTCGTCGCGGGACCGGCCTGCGACCGGAACCACCGGCCACGGGTGATGCGCGCCGGACACCGCCGGATCACCCTGGTACCCGGCCTCCGCCGTCCCGGGATAGGCCTCCCGCTCCGGAAACGCGGCCACATCGTAGGCACCCGTGCCCGGCGACCCGCCACCATGGACCGTGGCGCCCCGCCCGACCGTGTCGTGGGCACCCGTGCTGTACGCACCCGTGCCGTAGGCACCGGTGGGATACCCGCCGGCGGGGTGTGCACCGGTCTCGTGACCGTTGCTGCCGGAGGAACCAGTGCCGTACGAGCCGGTGCCGTACGAGCCTGCCTCGAGGGCGCCGGCCTCATAGCCCCCGGTGCTGTAGCCCCCGGTGCTGTGGGCGCCGGTGCTGTGGGCTTCGGTGCGGTAGCCGCCGGTCTGATGCCCCGCTGTCGGATGGCTGCCCGTGGAGTAGCCACCCGTCGGGTGGCCGCCGGTCGAGTGGCCGCCGGTCGGGTAGGCGCCGGTCGGGTAGGCGCCGGTGACGAAAGGCGCCGGGGCATGCGCTCCGGTGCCACGGTGGTCCACCTCGTGAGCCCCCGTGTTCCGGGCTTCCCCACCGCGCGAGCTCACCACGAACGAGCCCGTCCGGCGAATGCCGGTGGTCTGCTCCAGTTCGTGGGTGGAGGCAGCCGCCGGCACCGGGAGGCCCGACTCGTCCAGACCGGGCGTGGGGCCGGCGGGCGCCCCGCCGTGCGGACCGCCGACCGGGATGCCCGCCGGACGCGGGTCGCCACGGCGCCACCGGGGCTGCCGCCCGTTCACCGGGATCGGCATGGTCGCGGGCCCCCCGGAGGGGACGGCACCGCCGTCAGCCGGTCGCCCTGCCGGGGCGGCCGGCCTCGGCGGGCCCGGGACGCGGGGTCGCAGGCGGGCTCGCGGACGAGGGACGGCATGCGGCGAGGTGATGTCACCGGACATCGGCGCGGTCGGCATCGGACCGATGAGGTCGTGGACGGAGCGAACCACCTTCGGCTGGCGGGCGCGGTCCTCGCCGCGGAAGCCTGCCTCCAGCTCTCTGCCCTCAAAGGACCAGGCCACCACGATCAGCCGGCTGGGTGCTGCGACCTTGCCGGCGTGGCCGCGTTCCAGCCGGGCCCCCCGCACGGCCTCCCGTGGAATCCAGAACGGCTGCCCGTCCCGGTCGACCCGCACACCCATCTCGTAGACGGCGATGTAGTCGCCGTCCTTGCCGGCAAGCCCACGGGCGGTGATCCACTCACGCCAGTGGCCGGCGTCCACCGTGCCGAGGTACCGGCCGCGCAGCGGCGCGGCCAGGACGTTCCCCGTCTCCTCCGGCGGCTCGGGCAGGTCGGGCAGGTCGTCCTCCTGCTGCTGGTCACGGTCGCGCCAGGCGCGCCGCATCGCGCCGATGACGGCAACCGCCATCAGCAGCAGACCGACGGCGAGCAGCAGGTTCAGCACCGCCCCGCTCGGCCGGCCGGCGGCGAGGACGACCGGCCCGGCGAGGGCGAGCGGCGCGGCCGGGGCGCCTGAGCTGACCGGAGACAGACGGACGGATCGGGGCAAGGAGGTCATACGATCTTCCCGTCGAGCACGGTGGGGCGGCCCCGCAGGAACGTCGCCCGGATCAGGCCGGGCAGGTTGCGGCCCCGGTACGGCGTGTTGCCGCTCCGGCTGGCCAGGGCGTGTGGGTCGATGACGCGACTCGCCTGCGGGTCGAGCAGCGTCAGTGTGGCGGGGGCTCCGACCTGGGCGAACCCCGTGGGGTCGGGAACGGTGTCGGTGACACCACCGATCCGCGCCGGCGCGAAGGCCATCCGCTCGGCGACATCGGCCCAGCCGAGGTGCCCGGTCGCGACCATCGTCTGGATCACGACGGACAGGGCGGTCTCCAGGCCGAGCATTCCCGGCCGGGCCGCGGCCCATTCGGTTTCTTTGTCCTCGGAGGCGTGCGGAGCGTGATCAGTGGCCACACAGTCGATCGTGCCGTCCGCCAGGCCGGCGCGCAGTGCCTCTGTGTCGGCTTTCGTCCGCAGCGGCGGATTGACCTTGAACACGGGGTCGTAGGACGCGACCAGTTCCTCGGTGAGCAGGAGGTGGTGCGGGGTCACCTCGGCGGTCACCTGCCACCCCTTCGCCTTGGCCCAGCGGATGATGTCGACCGAACCGGCCGTCGACACGTGGCAGATGTGCAGGCGCGACCCGACATGGCCGGCCAGCAGCGCGTCCCGGGCGATGATCGCCTCCTCGGCGACCGCGGGCCAGCCGGGCAGACCGAGCCGTGCGGCCGTCGCCCCCTCGTTCATCTGCGCACCCACGGTGAGCCGCGGCTCCTCCGCGTGCTGGGCGACGACCCCGTCGAAGGCCTTGACGTACTCCAGTGCCCGGCGCATGAGCAGGGCGTCCGACACGCAGTGGCCGTCGTCGGAGAAGACCCGCACAGCCGCGGCGGACGAGGCCATCGCGCCCAGTTCGGCGAGCTGGGTGCCGGCGAGCCCCCTGGTCACGGCGCCGACCGGGCGGACGTCGCAGTGGCCGGCGTCCTGCCCGAGCCGCCACACCTGCTCCACCACGCCCGCGGTGTCCGCCACCGGATCGGTGTTGGCCATCGCGAACACGGTGGTGTAGCCGCCCAGGGCCGCGGCGCGGGTGCCCGACTCGACGGTCTCGGCGTCCTCACGGCCGGGTTCCCGCAGATGGGTGTGCAGGTCGACCAGCCCCGGCAGCGCGATCAGGTCCCTGCCGTCGACGACGAGGGGGCCGCGGCGGGTGCCGCCGGCCGCGCCCTCGGCGGCGTCCGCCACCACGCCGGTGAGCTCGCCACCGCCGGGCGGTGTGACCGCGGCGACCACGCCCTGCGCGAGGACCAGGTCGCGGGGGTCGCCGCCGAGCGGGCGGACGTCGCGCAGCACGATCACCGATGTCATGAGGACTCCCGTTCGGTGCCGCTGCCGCCCAGCAGCAGGTAGAGGACCGCCATCCGCACACTGATCCCGTTGGCCACCTGTTCGACCACCGTCGAGCGCGGCGAGTCGGCCACGGAGGACGCGATCTCCATTCCGCGGACCATCGGGCCCGGGTGCATGACCAGGGCGTGGTCGGGCATCAGCGCCGCGCGGTCGGCGTCGAGGCCGTACCGGCGGCTGTACTCCCGCTCGGAGGGGAAGAAGGCCGCGGACATCCGCTCCCGCTGCACCCTCAGCATCATGACGACGTCGCTCTTGGGCAGGACGGCGTCGAGGTCGTAGGAGACCTCCACCGGCCAGCCGGAGATACCCAGCGGGATGAGGGTCGGCGGGGCCACCACGGTGACGTGCGCGCCCAGGGTCGTCAGCAGCCAGATGTTGGACCGCGCCACCCGCGAGTGCAGGACGTCCCCGACGATCGTGACGGCGAGGCCTTCGAGACGGCCGAGCCGGCGGCGGATCGTGAAGGCGTCCAGCAGGGCCTGGGTGGGGTGCTCGTGCGTGCCGTCGCCGGCGTTCACGACGCTGCCCTGTACCCAGGAGGCGAGGCGGTGCGGCGCGCCGCTGGCCGGGTGCCGGCAGACCACCGCGTCGGCGCCCATCGCCTCGAGGGTCTGCGCCGTGTCCTTCAGGCTCTCGCCCTTCGACACGCTTGACCCCCGGGCCGAAAAATTGATCACATCGGCCGACAGCCTCTTGGCGGCTACCTCGAAGGACGTGCGGGTACGGGTGGAATCCTCGAAGAACAGATTGACGACGGTCCGGCCACGCAGCGTCGGCAGCTTGCGGACCGGGGCATCGGCAATCCGCGCCATCCGGTCCGCGGTGTCGAGCACCAGCACCGCGTCGGCCAGCTCCAGGTCGGCGGTCGAGAGAAGATGGCGTTTCACAGCCACCTCCCGGCACCCGGGTGAGCCCAGCCCCGTGCCGTCACGGTGCGTCCGGAGAGACGATGCACACGGCGTCCAGGTCGTCGACCTCACGGAGGCGGACAGCCACCGACTCACGGCGCGAGGTGGGCATGTTCTTCCCCACGTAGTCGGCGCGGATAGGCAGCTCGCGGTGACCCCGGTCGACGAGGACGGCAAGCTGTACCGCGCGGGGCCTTCCGTAGGCGGAGAGTGCGTCGAGCGCGGCCCGCACGGTGCGGCCGGAATAGAGGACGTCGTCAACAAGAACGACGACCATCCCGTCCACACCGCAGTCGGGGATCTCGGTCACCTCCAGGGGGCGCACGCCCCGCAGCCGGAGGTCGTCCCGGTACATCGTCGGATCCAGCGAGCCGACGGGGAGGCTCACGCCCTCGACGTCGGTGACCCGGCGGGCAAGCCGGTGGGCGAGGGGAACCCCCCGTGTCGGGATGCCGAGCAGCACCACTCCGTCACCACCGGAGGTCTTCTCCAGCACCTGATGGGCCATCCGGCTGACCACACGGTTCATGTCGGCGGCGGAGAGCACGGTGCGGATGGCGCCCGGCTGCTCACTGTCACCGGGCCGGCCGGTTGCGACGGGTGCGCCGGTTGCGACAGGTGCGACACCCGGATCGACGCCGGCCCCGTCCCGGGGGCGGGCTGCCTTCCCCGCCGGTCGCCCGGACGTGTTCCGGGCAGGGTCGCCTTGCGCGGCCGCAGCCACGAGGTGTCCCTCCTTCCCCGCCTCACGGGACGGTCCTTAAAGGAGCGGTCAACGCGACGGTACCAGCCAGGTCAGGGGCCGCGAAGCGGGTCAGGCAGGCCTGAGGGCCGCGACTGCGACGGACGTCGTCCCAATACGGACGGGTTCGTCCTCGCCATCCGTCGGCCACGGCCGATCGTCGCTGAGAGTGACTCGAATCACGATGCTCCGCATACCGAGGACGCTAATCGTCACTACACGTCACCACAGTTAGACGACGCGCACCCGTTCACTCTTCAGCCAGGAAGTACCGACGGCGCTAATGCCAGCCGCGACCAGAGGGCTACAGAAAGTGGTACAAAGAAAGAGGCGACACGACCCCCCGGGTGTCGAGTCGCAACCTGGCGGGCACTACTATCGGTAACCGCCGGCGGCACGAGCCCCGGTTCCAAGTGATCGACCACGACAGGAGTGGGCACTTCGATGTCCGACTATGCGAAGGCGCTCGGTGCTCGGCTGCGCGCGATACGCACCCAGCAGGGGCTCTCGCTCCATGGCGTCGAGGAGAAGTCGCACGGTCGGTGGAAGGCCGTCGTGGTGGGCTCCTACGAGCGGGGTGACCGTGCCGTCACCGTCCAGCGGCTCTCCGAGCTGGCCGAGTTCTACGGCGTACCGGTCGGTGAGCTCCTTCCCGAAGGCTCGACCGTCGCTCCTCTCGAGCAGTCGCCGCGCATCGTGCTCGACCTCGAGCGCCTCGCGCAGGTCCCGAAGGAGCAGGGCGGCCCGCTTGCGCGGTACGCGGCCACGATCCAGAGCCAGCGCGGCGACTACAACGGGCGCGTGCTCTCCATCCGCTACGAGGACCTTCGGTCCCTCGCGGTGATCTACGACACGTCCCCGAGCAAGCTCACCGAGCAGCTCGTGTCCTGGGGTGTGCTTTCGCCCGAGCAGGGCAGCGAGCCCGCCGCCTCGGACGCCTAGGCCAGCCGCACCCGACGCACCCGACGCACCGGGAGCAGCCGGCCCACCGGGACAGCTCCGCTGAGCAGCACCACTGCCCGACCAGCACAGCACCGCCGTATCAGCACAGCACAGGTTTTCTGGGGGGGACCCGGTACGTCACCACGGTGACGTACCGGGACACCGCGAGACAGGCAGGCAGGCCCGTCTACAGAGCGCGTCGCCTGTCAGAGCCCCGCCGCCGATCAGCCCGCGGCAGTCTCTCAGCCCTCGGCAGTCTCCGCCCGCAGCACCGTGCCGCCGGCCGCATCCCGGTCGTCTCCGGCCGCGGCGTCACCGTCGCCAGCCGGATCGGCAGCGGCGGGGCCGGGGGCACTTCCGTACCCGGTCGCCGGGCCGCCCGCCGCCGGCTTCTCCTGCAACAGGCTGGCCAGCAGGCCGTTCACGAACGCCGGTGAGCGGTCGGTCGAGATGGTCTTGGCCAGCCTCACCGCTTCGTCGATCACGACGCCGTCCGGTACGTCCCCACGCCAGAACAGTTCCAGGACTGCGATCCGCAGGATGTTGCGATCGACCGGAGGCATCCGGTCCAGCGACCAGCCCTGCGCGAAACGGGCGATATGGCCGTCGATCTCCGCCAGGTGCGAGACCACACCCTCGACCAGGTCGGATGCGTAGTCGGGGACTGGAGGATCCGACTGTGCCCGCCGGGCGGCCAGGGTCTCCATCGGCCGCACCGAACGCAGGTCCGCCTCATACAGAATGTCAAGAGCGCGTTTCCGCGCCTTGGACCTGGCGCTCAGCTCGTCACCCGACCGAGATAACGACCGTCGCGGGTGTCCACCTTGACCTTCTCACCGGTCGTGATGAACAGCGGCACCTGGATGCTGGCGCCCGTCTCGAGGGTCGCCGGCTTCGTCCCGCCGGTCGACCGGTCGCCCTGGACGCCGGGCTCGGTCTCGGAGATCGTCAGTTCGACGCTGGCCGGGAGCTCCACGTAGAGCGGCGCGTCGTCGTGCAGCGCCACGGTCGCGATCGTGTTCTCCAGCATGTAGTCGGCGACGCCGCCCACCACGCCCGGCGGAACCGGGATCTGGTCGTAGGACTCGCTGTCCATGAACACGAAGTCGGCGCCGTCCCGGTACAGATAGGTCATCTCTCGGCGGTCGACGGTCGCGACGTCCACCTTGATCCCGGCGTTGAAGGTCCGGTCGACGACTTTGCCGGTCAGCACGTTCTTCAGCGTCGTCCGGACGAACGCCCCGCCCTTGCCCGGCTTGACGTGCTGGAATCCGACGACGTTCCACAACACCCCGTCGATATCGAGCGTCATGCCGTTCTTCAGGTCGTTCGTTGTCGCCACTGCGCGTGTCTCTCCGTTCCGGTCGCCGCCCGGCAGATCGATCCGTACTCGCCTGCCAGCCGTCGCTCGTCACCGTTTCAGGCCGCGGCAAAGTCTACAGATCCCGTCCGCGACCGCTCGACAGCCCGGGCGGTCGCGTCCCGGGCCCACTGCAGTCCCCGCCAGGGATGAGTTCCGGCACGGTGGAGAGTCTGCACTCACAGGTCGTCGACCTTCACGACCAGGAGGGTGAAACCATGATCATTGTGGCCGGACAGCTCCTCGTCGACCCCGCCCGGCGAGAGCGCTATCTCGCCGGCTGTACCGAGATCGTGCGGCAGGCGCGCGCTGCCTCGGGGTGCCTCGACTTCGCCATCTCCCCCGACCTCACCGATCCGGGGCGCATCAACGTCTTCGAACGCTGGGAGACGCGGGAGGCGGTCGAGGCCTTCCGCGGCAGTGGGCCCACCGAGGAACAGAACACGGTGATGATCTCCGCATCGGTGGCCGAGTACGACGCCGAGCTGGCCCGCTCGCTCACCTGAGCCGCTCTCCTGCCTCCACCCGCCGGATCCACCGGCGGGTGGAGGCAGGAGAGCAGGAAGGTCAGGCGCCAGCCGCGTGTACGCCGCCGCCGGGAGCCACGGCGGCGGCGTACACGGCGAGCAGCAGGTCCGGCTCCGCGCCGTCGAAGGCGCGGGTCTGCCCCAGCGACTCCAGGACGACGAACCGCAGGCGCCGCCCGCGCGTCTTCTTGTCCACCCGCATGGCGTCGAGCAGCTGTGGCCAGCGGTCCTCGCGGTATTCCACGGGGAGGCCGATCGCCCGCAGAATGTCGCGGTGCCGGGCGGCGGTGGCGTTGTCCAGGCCCGCGACCCGGCGGGAGAGCTCGGCCGCGAACACCAGGCCGACAGACACCGCGGCACCGTGCCGCCAGGTGAACTTCTCGACCTTCTCGATCGCGTGGGCCAGCGTGTGACCGTAGTTGAGGATCTCGCGACGGCCCGCCTCGCGCGGATCGCCGGAGACGACCTCCGCCTTGACCCTGATCGAGCGCTCCACCAGTTCCGGCAGGTGCGCCGCCCCGGTGGGATCGGCCTCCAGCAGGTCAAGGATGCGCGGATCGGCGATGAACCCGGCCTTCACGACCTCGGCGAGACCGGCCTGGACCTCCACCGCGGGCAACGAGCCCAGAACGGCCAGGTCGCAGAGCACGGCCAGCGGCTGGTGGAACGCACCGACCAGGTTCTTGCCGGCGTCGATGTCGATCCCGGTCTTGCCGCCGACGGCGGCATCAACCATCCCGAGCAGCGTTGTCGGCACCTGGATGACGTCGACGCCTCGCAGCCAGCTGGCGGCGACATAGCCGGCGAGGTCGGTGGTGGTGCCGCCGCCCAGGCCGATGACCAGGTCGTCCCGGGTGAAACCGAGCCGGCCGAGCGTGTCCCAGCAGGTGCCCGCGATCCGCAGCTGCTTGGCCTCCTCACCGTCGGGGACCTCGATCACGTGGGCCTCGACGCCGGCGTCGCCGCGCAGCTCGGCGACGACCGAGGCAGCGGTGGTGCGCAGCGCCCGCGGATGGATGACCGCCACACGGGTCCGCCCCGCCACCAGGGGCCGCAGCTCGCCGAGCACGCCTTCACCCAGCGCAACCTCGTACGGTCGGTCACCGGCCGGGGCGACCCGGATCCGGACCACGTCGGAAACCTTCGTCGCCGACATCAGCGGCTCGCCCTTCCCGCATGTTCGACCAGGATCTGGGCGACGACCTCCTCGACGCCGAGGGCGCCGGTGTCGACCGTGATCGCGGCAACCTCCTCGTAGAGCGGGCGGCGGGCCTTCAGCAGGGCGGCCAGCCGCGTGCGTGGGCCCTCCACCAGGAGCGGCCGGTCACGGGCCAGCCCGACCCGCCGCGCGGCGTCGGACGCGCTGACATCGAGATAGACGACCCAGTGCCGGGCCAGGGCCGCGCGTACCTCGGCGTCGAGCACCGCGCCGCCGCCGAGAGCGAGCACTCCCGCGTGCTCGTCGAGGGCGACCAGCACCGCGGTGCGCTCAGCCGCGCGGAAGTACTCCTCGCCGTGTTCGAGGAAGACGTCGGAGACGCTCATCCCGAGGGTCGCCTCGACGTCCGCGTCGGTGTCGCGGAACGCCACCCCGAGGCGCTGCGCGAGGGCCATGCCGACCGTGCTCTTGCCCGCCCCGGGCGCGCCGACCAGCACGGCGGCCGGGCCGACTCCCGCCTCCGGCCGCGGCATCCGCGGCGCGGAGTCGACCGGACGCGACGAGTCGGCCACCGGGTGCAGCGCCTCGCCCGGCGCGTGCGGCGCGTGCGGCGCGTGCGGCGCGTTGTTTCCGGTCCGCATGGTCAGCGCACCGCCAACGACTTGAGGTAGGCCTCGCAGTTGCGCCGGGACTCCTCGACCGAATCGCCGCCGAACTTCTCCAGCGCCGAGCCGGCGAGCACCAGGGCGACCATGGCCTCGGCCACGACTCCGGCCGCGGGAACGGCGCAGACGTCGGACCGCTGGGCGATGGCCACAGCCGGGTCGCCGGTGGCCACGTCGATCGTCGCGAGCGGCCGTGACAGGGTGGAGATCGGCTTCATCGCGGCACGGACGCGCAGCGGCTCACCAGTCGTCATGCCGCCCTCGACCCCGCCGGCGCGGTCGCTGGACCGCCGCACCCGCATGCCCGGCCCGTCGAGGGGCTCGATCTCGTCGTGCGCGACCGAGCCGCGCCGCCGGGCGGTGAGGAAGCCGTCGCCGAACTCGACGCCCTTGATCGCCTGGATACCCATGAGCTCGGCCGCGATCCGCGCGTCGAGCCGGCGGTCACCGTGGACGTAGCTCCCCAGCCCTGGCGGGCAGCCGTAGGCGAGCACCTCGACGATGCCGCCGAGCGTGTCCGCGTCGCGGTGGGCAGCGTCGATCTCGGCGATCATGCGTGCGCTCGCGGCCGGGTCGGCACAGCGCACCGGATCGGCGTCGACCGCGGCCAGCGACACCGGCGCAGGCGTGCCCGGGGGCACCTCGGCCGCGCCGATCGCGACGACGTGCGAGACGATCTCGATGCCGTACGCCTGCTGCAGGAACGCCTTGGCGACCGTGCCGAGCGCCACCCGGGCGGCGGTCTCCCGTGCGCTCGCGCGCTCCAGGACCGGCCGCGCGTCGTCGAAGCCGTACTTCTGCATGCCGGCCAGGTCGGCGTGGCCGGGCCGCGGGCGGGTCAGCGGCGCGTTGCGGCCGAGCCCCGCCAGCTCCTCGGCGTCGACCGGATCGGGCGACATGACCCGATCCCACTTGGGCCACTCGGTGTTGCGGACGACGATGCTGACCGGGCCGCCGATGGTCACGCCGTGGCGCATTCCACCGAGCAGCTCGATCTCGTCGCGCTCGAACTTCATCCGCGCGCCGCGGCCATGGCCGAGACGGCGACGGGCCAGCTCGGCACCGATCTCCGCCCGGGTCACCGCGATGCCCGCGGGCAGCCCCTCGACCGTCGCGACCAGAGCGGGACCATGCGACTCCCCCGCCGTCAACCAGCGCACCATGTCACCCAGTCTTTCACGGCGGGCAGCCCCCGCACGACCGCCGGACCTCGCACCGAAGCGGATCGACCGGCCAGGCCAGCCCAAACCGACCCAGGCCCACCCACAGCGGGCCAGCGGCGGTCGTGGCCATCCCGGTCATCCCGGTGATTCCTCGCTCATCCCTCACTCATCCCGTGCACAGCACCGCGACCAGAGCACCGGTGAGCAGAAACGGGCCGTAGGCGATCGGATCACGCCGGGACACCCGGCGCAGGAGCAGCAGCGCCATCGCCACCAGCCCGGAGAGCAGGGTCGTCGCGACGAACCAGACCGCGACGGCCGGCCAGCCCAGCCAGCCCACCGCCATGCCGAGCAACCCGGCGAGCTTCACGTCCCCGCGCCCGAGCCCGGCGCCCGGGAGGAGCCGCAGCCCCCCGTACAACAGCCAGGCCACCGCTCCGGCGACCACCGCCCGCGACCAGCGCCCCGGTGCGTCCTCGCCCAGCGTGGGCAGCGCGAGCAGGACGGCCAGCACGGCGTAGGAGGGCAGCACGATCCGGTCGGGCAGCCGGTGCACCCGCAGGTCGACGGCGGCGAGCAGCACGCCGACGACGGTCAGGTACAGGTAGGCGGGCAGCCGGCCGGTATGCGGGTAGATCACCGCGGCCACGGCCGCGAGCAGGCCCAGGGTGATCGCGGCCAGCGCGGGACCTGAGGGCACCGCCCGCCGGGGCGGCCGGCCGTCCGCCGGTTCGAAGGAACCGACGACCCCGGGCAGCGCCGCGACCGGCAGCGCCGCACAGCCGACGGCCAAGGCAGTCACCGCGGCCGTCACCAGGCTCATCCGCCGGCGCTCATCCGCCGGGTCCCGTCACCACGGGATCCACCGCCGACCCCGTCGCCCCCGCCGCGGCCGGGCCGCTCACGAGCTCCACGCGGCCGGTGCGGCGCGACGACAGTGCCGCCAGTCCGGCGGCGAGCAGCGCGCCCTCGTCCACCGCGCGCCCGGTGAAGTGGCGGACCTGCCCGACCGCCTGCCCCACCAGGACCTCCAGGCCACCGACCACCCGGGCGCCGGACCGGTAGGCGCCGGCGGCCAGGGCCGTCGGCCAGGGGTGGTAGAGCAGTTCCAGCAGCGGGCAGGTGACCGGCCACGGATGCCGGGCCAGGATGTCCGTCGCCCCGGCCGGCGTGGTGGAGATCACCAGGTCGGGACCGGCGGGCATCCCACCGGCGAGGATCCCCCACGGCAGGGCGGTGACCGAGACCCCGAGCCGGGCGCCGATCCCCACCAGCTCGGAGACCGAGCCCGGGCGGCGGGCGACGATCGCGACCCGGCCGGCACCCGCCCGGGCGAGGGCCGCGACCGCCGCCCGCGCCGTCCCGCCCGCCCCGAGCACCAGTGGCTGGACGGGCACGGCGCGGCCCAGCAGCCGGCGCAGCGCGTAGCCGACGCCGTCGACGTCGGTGTTGAAGCCGGCCAGCCGGCCGCCCGGCCGGACCACCACCGTGTTCGCGGCGCCGAGCAGCGCCGCCGTCGGGTCGGTCTCGTCGAGCAGGTCGACGACGGCCGTCTTGAGCGGCATGGTCAGCGAGACGCCGGCCCAGCCGGGCTCGGTCCGCAGCCGGTCCAGCATCGCCGGCAGCCCGGCCTCGTCGCACTCGATCGCGGTGTAGCTCCAGTCGGCCAACCCCAGGCGCGCGTAGGCGGACATGTGCAGCACCGGTGAGAGGGAGTGCCCCACCGGTGCGCCCAGCACCGCCGCACGCCGGACGGCCGGACCCGGCCCGACCGGCTCCGTGTGGTCGCCTGAGCTGATCGCCACGGCCTACTCCGATCCTCCCTGGCGGTAGTACTCCGCCATCGCCTCGTCGAACTCCGCCTGGTTGGCGGCGAAGACGGTCTCCCTGGTCTGCGGCATGGAGACGAAGTAGAACCAGGGCCCGTCCGCCGGGTTCAACGCCGATTCCAGCGCCCACGGGCTCGGGCTCGCGATCGCCCCGGGCGGCAGGCCCGGGACGGCGCGGGTGTTGTACGGATTCTCGTCGTCCAGCTGCTCCCGGGTGAGTGGCCCCTCGTACTCGTTCGTGGCGTAGCGGGTGGTCGAGTCCATGTCGAGGCGGCGGAACCGGCCGCTGTCGTCCGCCAGCCGGTTGTAGATGACCCGGGCCACCTTGGGCCCCTCGCTCTCGTTCGCCACCTCCTTCTCGATGATGGAGGCCACGATCACGATGGCGCCCGGCTCCCGGCCCATCGCACGGGCGCGGCCCTCGAGGTCGTGCTCGTCGGCGTAGGCGCCGAAGCGGGCCACGGCCTCCTTCAGGATGTCGACCGGGTCGGTGTCCGGCGCCACGTCGTACGTCGACGGAAACAGGTAGCCCTCGAGGTTGTCGCCGGCGTAGTCGGGCAGACCCAGCGAGCTCGGGTCCCGGGCCAGCTCCTCGAGCTCGGCCAACGGAGTGCCGGTCCGCTCGGACAGCGCCAGCAGCACCGTGCGGACCGTGTCCCCGGGGCTGATGG
Source organism: Parafrankia elaeagni (assembly GCF_000374165.1). Taxonomy (GTDB): domain Bacteria; phylum Actinomycetota; class Actinomycetes; order Frankiales; family Frankiaceae; genus Parafrankia; species Parafrankia elaeagni. The sequence continues at coordinate 115,852 of NZ_KB893694.1, read as the reverse complement.
TGTACCGGAACAGCGCGGAGGACGCGTCGTCGAGCAGGGCGTCCAGCGCCGACGCCGCGCTCATCTTCGAGCGCAGCCGGTAGGTCCCGGGCTGGATGGACAGCGCCCGGCTGTCCCGGGTCGCGACGTTCACGAACGCCCGGCCGCTGGCGACGACGTCCGCCTTCGCCAGTGCGGTGCCGATGTCGGAGGACGTGGCGCCGGCGGGGATCTGGACGACGACGATGCCCTCACCGATGCCCGAGTAGTCGGCGGCGGGCTCCCCGCCGACGCGGCCGATGACCTTGCCGATGCCGAAGATGCCCGCGCCGAGCAGCGCGGCGACCACCACGAGGACACCGATCAGCTTCGGCAGCGCCCGCGCCGGCCGGTGCCCACCGGACGCCTCCGGATGCCCGCGGCCTCCCCGGCGGCCCGCGCCGTCGTCGTCCCCGTACCCGCCGCCGTACCCGCCGTCGTCGGCATAGGCGGAATCCCCGTCGTAGCCGGCGTCGTCGGCGTAGGCCGGGTCGTATCCGGCCGGAGCCGGGTCATAGCCGGCCGGGTCGGGATCGTCGGAGGCGTGACTGCTCGCGCCATACCCGGCCTCGCCGTAGGCGGCGGCATCGTCGTAGCCGGCATCGTCGTAGCCGGGATCGTCATAGCCGGCGCGGTCCTGGCTGCGCCGGCCGGGGCCGGATGCCGCCGCGGCCCGGTGGCGCTCGGCGCGCCCGCCCACCCGGCGGTCGTCGCGATCGTCGTAGCCGGCATCGCCGAAAAGGTCGTCGAATCCGCCCCCGTTCCGGCTCACGCCGGATCCAGAGGCCGCGGAGTACCGCCCCGGGCGGCGGCGCCGCCGGTTCCCCCTCGTGCCCGACGGATGTCCAGGTGGTGCTGGAGGATCTGCACTGCTGCCTCCTGATCCACAAGATCACGGCGGGCCCGCGACCGCAGTCCGCGCTCAGCCATTCTGCGATGAGCGACGACCGTGGTGAGCCGCTCGTCGACGAGACGGACCGGTACGGGCGCGACACGCGCGGAAAGGAGCTCGGCGTACTCCCGCGCGTGACGGACCGCATCACCCTCCCTGCCGGAAAGGTGGCGCGGCAGACCGACGACAACCTCGACAGCGTGCCTCTCCCGGACGATGTCGGCAAGCTCGTCGACGTCCGTGTGACGACGACCTGAACCGGACCGGCGCAGCGTGGTGACCGGAACGGCCAGCAGCCCGTCCGGATCGCTGGCCGCGACCCCGACCCGCACCGAGCCGACATCCACCCCGATCCGGACCCCGCGGCCGGCGTCACCGCCGGCCGCGTCACCGCCGGCGGCGCGGCCGCTGTCAGGGCTGGGCGCTCCGGTGTCGCTCACGCGCTCTGGTCGGCGACCAGCTCGCGGATCCGGGCGAACACCTTCGGGATCATCGAGGCATCACCCCGGCCGCCCTGCGCGACGTCCGGCTTCCCCCCGCCCTTGCCGCCAAGCGCGGCCCAGGACTGGCGGACCAGGTCGCCGGCCCGCAGCCCCCGGCCGCGGGCGGCGTCGTCGGTCGCGATGACGATCGACGCCCCCGCCGCCTCGACGACGGCCACGACCGCGGGGCGGCCGGCGAGCCGGCCGCGCACGTCCAGAGCCAGCAGCCGCACGTCGTCCGCGGGGGTTCCCGCCGGCACCTGGGCGGCGACGAGGGCGACCCCGCCGACCTCCTCGGCGCCGACCGCGAGGGCGGCCGCACCGGCCAGTACCGCCTGCGCCCGCACCCGCTCCAGCTCCCGCTCCGCGTCGCGAAGCCGGGTGACGATGTCCGCGACCCGGTCCACGAGCTCGTCGGGACGGGCCTTCAGCGCACCGGACAGCTGGGAGACGAGCAGGTGCTCGCGGGCCAGGAAGCGGAAGGCATCCATCCCGACCAGCGCCTCGACCCGACGCGTTCCGGCCGAGATGGACGACTCGGACAGCAGCTTGATCGCGCCGAGCTGGGCCGAACTGGACACATGCGTGCCACCGCAGAGCTCGCGGGCGTAGTCCCCGACGTCCACGACCCGGACCTCGTCTCCGTACTTCTCGCCGAACAGCGCCATCGCGCCGAGGCGGCGCGCCTCCGCCTGCGAGGTGACGTACCAGCGGACCTCGAGATCGCGCAGCGCGACCTCGTTGACCTCGTCCTCCACGTCGGCGAGAACCGAGTCGGGGATCGCTCCGACCGCGTGGAAGTCGAAGCGCAGCCGCCCCGGCGAGTTCAGCGACCCGGCCTGCGTGGCCGACTCGCCCAGCGCCCGGCGGAACGCGGTGTGCACGAGATGGGTGGCCGTGTGCGAGCGGGACACCGCCCGCCGACGCTGGGCGTCGACCTCGGCGGCGACGTCCGCGCCGACCCGCAGCTCGCCGCGCAGTACCTTCACCCGGTGCATGACCAGCTCGGGCACGGGGCGCTGGACGTCGAGGACCTCGCACTCGCCGCCGTCGAAAAGGATCCGGCCGAGGTCCGCCTCCTGGCCACCGCCCTCGGCGTAGAAGGGCGTCGTGTCCAGGATGATGCCGGCCTCGTCGCCCTCGCCGACCGTGGTCAGGCTGCTGCCGTCACCGATGCCGACGATGCCGACCACGCCGGACTCGCGGGCCAGCTCGGAGTAGCCGGTGAAGGCGGTGGGACCGGCGGTGGCGAGGATCGGCCGGAAGGCCGACAGGTCGAGGTTGCCGATCCGCCGCGACGCCCGGTCCGCCTTCGCCGCCTGGCGCTGGCGTTCCATCAGGCGGCGGAAACCGGCCTCGTCCACCGTCAGGCCCGCGTCGGCGGCCATGTCGATTGTCAGGTCGATGGGGAACCCGTAGGTGTCGTGCAGCCGGAACGCGGACTCGCCGCTGAGCTGCGTGGACCCGGTGGAACGCGCCTGGGTGGCCGCGGTGTCGAACAGCGTGGTGCCCGTCCGCAGCGTCTCCAGGAACGCGGCCTCCTCCGCGACCGCGACCGCGGTGATCGCCTCCGCCTGGTCGATCAACTCCGGGTAGATCGGGCCCATCGCCTGGCGGACCTCGGCGAACAGCTCCGCCATCACCGGCTCGCGGGCGCCGAGCAGCCGGGCGTCACGGACCGCGCGCCGCAGCATCCGCCGCAGGACGTAGCCACGCCCCTCGTTGGACGGGGAGACCCCGTCCGAGATCAGCATCGCGGCGGTCCGGGTGTGGTCCGCGACGACGCGCAGCCGGACGTCGGCCGCCGGGTCCGCGCCGTAGCGGGCGCCGGTGAGCCGGCCGGCGGCGTCCAGCACCGGCCGGGAGATGTCGATCTCGTAGAGGTTCTCGACCCCCTGCAGGAGGGTGGCCATGCGTTCGAGGCCCATGCCGGTGTCGATGCTGCGGCTGGGCAGGTCCCCGACGATCTCGTACCCGTACTCGCTGCCCTCGCCCCGCGCGTACTGCATGAAGACGAGGTTCCAGATCTCCAGGTAGCGGTCCTCGTCCGCCTCCGGGCCGCCGTCACGCCCGTACTCGGGCCCGCGGTCGAAGTAGATCTCGCTGCACGGCCCGCACGGGCCCGGCACGCCCATCGACCAGAAGTTGTCCTTCTTGCCGCGCCGCTGGATGCGCTCCGCGGGCAGCAGGGTGCGCCAGATCTCCTCGGCCTCGTCGTCGTCGAGGTAGACGGTGGCCCACAGGTCGTCCGGCCGGAAGCCGTAGCCCTCGGTGATCAGCTCGAAGGCGAACGGGATCGCCTCGGCCTTGAAGTAGTCGCCGAAGGAGAAGTTCCCGCACATCTGGAAGAAGGAGGCGTGCCGGGCGGTGCGGCCGACGTTGTCGATGTCCACGGTCCGCACGCATTTCTGCACGCTGGTCGCCCGGCTCCACGGCGGTGTGAGGTCACCGACGAAGTAGGGCTTGAACGGCACCATGCCGGCGTTCACCAGCAGCAGGGTCGGGTCCTGCGCCACCAGGGACGCACTGGGGACCACGGTGTGACCCCGCTCGGAGAAGTGGTTCAGAAAGCGGCGGCGGATCTCGGCCGTGTCCATCGGTTCACGTCGTCCAGGGTTGTCGGGATGGGTCGGCCGACCAGCGGGAAGCCGGCCGGCGCCGGATCCGCGGCCTGGGTCGGCCGTCACCGGCTGGAGGGTCAGGGCCGGCGTGCCCCCGGCACCAGGCGCATCGTCTGCTCCGGGTCGAACACCGCGGGCCCCGGGGAACCCTGTGGCGCGCCCCGGAGGACATCACCACCGGCAGGGTCACCGGGCCGGCCACGGGCGGGGTCGTCCGGACCGCCGGCGGCATCCGGCTCGTCCAGGCCGAGCGCGGAGCGTATCTCCTCCTCACGCTCGGCCATGGCCTCGGCCACGTCGGCGGCGAACTCCCGCATCGACTGTACGAGAGACCCCGCGACGCTGGTCGGCGAGAGCGCCGACACGGCCCTGGCCACCTGCCGCACCGCCAGCACGCCCGTCGCCGCACCGAGCGCGACGTAGAACACCCGGGTCACCATCAGCGGCCACCGCTCCGGCCGTCGCTGCCCGCGCCGACCGCGCTGCCCGCGGGCGCGCGCCTGGCAGCCCGCCGCTGTGACTTCTCCGCCTTCATCTGGGCGGACACCCGGGCCGTGAGGTCGGCCTTCGAGCGCTTCGCGACCGCCTGGCGCACCCCGTAGCTGAACGCCGCGACCCGCACCACCGGGCCGCCGAGCGTCGCGGCGAACAGCGACGTCAGGGACGAGACGTTGGTCGTCACCGTCTCCACGTTCGCCGTGATCGCGTCGATCCGGCCCAGCTCCTTGTTCACGTGCGCGAGGGCGACGTTCACCTCGTCGACGGTCGTGCCCGCCTGGCGGACCCGTGCGGTGCCCTCGTCGATCGCGATCCCGGTCTGCCGCACCCGGGCAGCCGTCTCATCGAAGATCTTGCCGAGCTTGAACAGGACATAGCAGGCGAAGAGCACGAGCACCGCGAACGCCCCCGAGGCGATCAGGCCCGCGACCGCACCACCGGACATGTGCTTCGCCTCCATCGTTGTCGGTAACGCTGGTCTGGATGACGCCTGCATCTGGATGACGCCTGGCCGTGCCGGACCCGGATCGATCGCACCGCTCGCGGGCGGAGCCCCGCGCGGGCGAGTCGTCAGGCCCGTCGTGCCGGCCACGGCGCAGGGACCACCGGAGCCGTTCGCCAGTGACCTTACCGACCAGTGCGCGCACACCACCGGTAACCCCCGGGCCGTCCGTGTCCGTCCCGGGCCGGGCACAGCCGGGAACAGGCCCTCAGCCCTCGTCGCCCGCCGGGGGCGCGGAGGGCGACGAGGGCTGTCCGCGCAGGACGCCGCGCAGGAACCGCACCCGGTCAGCCGCCCGGCGCTCGAACCCGTGCCCGGATGGACGGTAGTAGTCCGACCGGGCGAGGACGTCTGGTGCGTACTGCTGACGGACCACCCCTTCCGGGTGATCGTGTGGGTACTGGTAGCCAGCACCGTGGCCCAGCCGTGTGGCGCCCCGGTAGTGGGCGTCACGCAGGTGCGACGGCACCGGGCCCAGCCGGCCGGCGCGCACGTCGGCCGCCGCGGCGTCCATCGCCGTGATCACCGCGTTCGACTTCGGCGCGAGCGTCAGATGGATCACCGCCTGGCCGAGGGCGAGGCGCGCCTCGGGCAGGCCGACCAGCTCCAGTGCCTGCGCCGCCGACACCGCCACACCGAGCGCACCCGGGTCGGCCATACCGATGTCCTCACTGGCGAGGATGACCATGCGGCGGGCGACGAACCGCGGGTCCTCCCCCGCCTCGAGCATCCGGGCCAGGTAGTGCAGAGCGGCGTCGACGTCGCCACCGCGCATCGACTTGATGAAGGCGCTCACCACGTCGTAGTGCTGGTCACCCTCGCGGTCGTAGCGGACCGCGGCCCGGTCGACCGCACGCTCCAGCAGCTCCAGCCCGAGCGGGACGGGGCCGGGGCCGGGGACGCCGCCGTCCCCGTCGCTGCCGGTCGCGGCGACAGACCTCTTCGCCCCCTCCAGCACCGCCTCGGCGCCAGCCTCCAGCGCGGTCAGCGCCCGCCGGGCGTCCCCGCCGGCGAGCCGCACGAGATGCTCCCGTGCCTCTCCGGTCAGCTCCACCGCGCCGCCGTAGCCGCGCGGATCACGAACCGCCCGCTCGATCAGCTCGACGATGTCGGCGTCGGTCAGCGGCTCGAGTGTGAGCAGCAACGACCGGGAGAGCAACGGAGAGACGACGGAGAAAAAGGGGTTCTCGGTGGTCGCGGCGACCAGGGTGACCCATCCCTTCTCCACCGAGGGCAGCAGAGCGTCCTGCTGCGTCCGGGTGAAGCGGTGCACCTCGTCGATGAACAGGACAGTGCGCACGCCCGACATGGACAGTGTGTCCCTGGCCTCGTCCACAACCGCGCGGACGTCCTTCACACCCGCGGTGACCGCCGACAGCTCGCGGAACCGGCGGCGGCTGGCCCGCGACACGATGTGGGCCAGCGTCGTCTTGCCGGTGCCGGGCGGCCCCCAGAGCACGACCGAGGTCATGCCACCGCCCTCGACCAGCCGGCGCAGCGGGCTCCCCGCGGCCAGCAGATGACGCTGGCCGACCAGTTCGTCCAGATCTCGCGGGCGAAGCCTGGCCGCGAGCGGGCCGGACGAGTCCGGCAGCCCCGGCACGTCGGCGTCGAAGAGGCTCACCCGCCCACCGTACGGCGGGTGAGCCGAGTGACCGCACGGCCCGGGGCCCTCGCAGCCCCGCGGCCGGTCGCCGCCATGGTGCCGGCGACCGGTCTACACGCCGTCCGGCCGGCCTGTCCACGTGGACGGCTGGGCTCCCGCGCCGGGCTGCGCCCAGTACTCCCCTGCCGGCTGCTCCGGCAGCTGGGCCCAGCCCGACGGCGCGGGTCGCCCTGGCTGGTGGGACCACCCGGCCGGTTCCGCCCGCTCCGGAGGCCCGGCGGGCCCGGGCTCTCCCGTCCACTCCCGCTCTCCCGTCCACTCCCGCTCTGCCGGCCGCGCGGTGCCCGCCGGCCCCGCGGAGACCGTCCGGCCTCCCTCACGGGCAGGACCCGCGGCGCGAGAACGGACCGCCTCATGGCGGCCGGCCTCGCGCGAGCGGCCGCCCTGGTCAGGACGGTTGACCTGGTCAGGACGGTTGACCTGGTCAGGACGGTTGACCTGGTCGGGACCGCCGACCTGGTCGGGCGACTCGGCACGCTGCCGTGGCCGGGCGGGAGCCGCCGTCGGCCCGGGAAGGCCACGGCGGTGGCCGTACACGCGTGCGGAGGAGAAGGGGTCGGCATAGGTGACCCCACCCAGCGCCGCGAAGATGACGACCGCGAGCACCGAGAACGCCAGGACACAGACGAGAAGCGCGAGAGTGATCGGATCGGCGCCGGTGACCGGTTCGGGGGTCGCCGTCGCCTCGACCCTGGTGGCGGCCATGGCCGTGTAGTGCATTCCGCAGACCGCGATGGCCATGACGACCGAGGCGACCGCCACGTGCCACCCCTTCACCACCCGGAAGGCGATCCACATGGCGGCCAGCGCCGCGCCGATGGCGATGGCGACCGACAGCACGACGATCGGGCGCCGGTAGGTGATGTCACTGCCCACATGCATCGCGGCCATACCCGTGTAGTGCATCGCCGCGACTCCCAGCCCCGCGACGACACCGCCGACGGCGAGCCGTGCGCGGCTCTCCCGGCGGCGGGCGACCAGGGACAGACCCACCGCGGACACCACGATCGCAATGAGCAGCGACACCCCGGTCAACGGAAGGCTGTAGCGCAGGTCCCGGTCGGCGACCTGGTAGCCGATCATCCCGATGAAGTGCATCGACCAGACCGCCCCGCCCCCCAGCGAGACGGCGGCGAGCGTCGTCCAGACGTACCGCGACCGACCCACCGCAAAAGGTATCCGCATCGAACAGACCAACGCGGCGAACGACCCGATCATCGCCAGCAGGACGGACACCGCAACAAACAGAAGATCCTGACTCGCGTGCTGATGGACAGCCTGCGCCGTGATCAATGTTCCCCCCGAGAACGAAAAGACGCCCATTCCTAACACAAGTTCTCAGATATCGACAATAAGTCGACTTGTTTATACTTTAAGAGAGTGCTTCGGCGCGCTACGTGACGAAGGTGGTCGCCTCGGGACTTCAGTCCCTGACGTGGTGGCCCAGGAGGCCCTTGCCACCCGGGCCGATCCGCCTCAACGAGGACCGGGTTCGTCACGTTGAGCAACCACCCACAGCTGCGACCTCCAGGCCCGACCCCGGGCCACGCGGGCTTTACCGCAGCCCCGCCCAGCCATTGACCGACACCGCGACAAGCCTCCCGAGAAGCTCCTCCGCACTCCCGGCAACCAGCAACGAAATAGCGTCGAAATATCAGCGAAGCAAAGCGGACACGGGGCCGCCGGCCGCTGTCGATTCGGGCCGGGGGCAGTCGGGGCGCATCGCGTATTGGCAGCCCGGGAGGAACTTCCGTTTGCGACATGAAGCGACGCGAGGGATGCCCTGGCTCGAAAGTGCCACTGCCGGCCCAAGGCGTGGATGGGATGCGACACGGCCGCCGGATGACGCGCACGGCGGACCCGGTCCGGCGGGGCGCGGAGGAGCGGTTGGTGGGCCGGAGCGGGGAGGATCTGCTTCGCAGTCGAAACTGCCAGCGCAGGAGCATTCCCAGACGCATGTGCATCCTCCGATGACGCTTCTGTGCCACCCGGGCCCGGGCCTCCGGACCTGCGCAGATGCCAAACCGTCGGCGGTGGGGCACTCATGGGTAGCTGCAATCGGTTGACTGGAGACCCTTATCTGGAACACGCTTCCGGGTGCCGGGGGGGCGAACGTCAGTGCCGTCCACGGGGAACACTCCGGTGCCGGCACGGAACACATCCGGAAAGGAAACTCATCACACTGCGGGTGCCGTCCCCGCCGCCGGCGTACGCGAGCCGGGGCGAGGGTCGCAACCGCCGTCGGAGCAGTCATGGCTGCGTTGGAAAGACCGACGAAGGCCAACGAGTACATCCGGAGGAAGACCAGTGTCTGACGGGCTCACCCCAACCGGCCGGAATGCAGTGCCCGGCGCCCTCCACAGCCCGGTGCGCAGTTCCCCCCGCAACGCCGCACCGACAGGCGGCGCACCCCTCGGTGGGCACTCCGGCGGTGGACATGCCGGCAGTGGCCACACCACGAACCGACGTCCCAAGACCGGGCATGTCCACGCCGGCCATCTGCACGGCGGTCCTCTCGACAACGGCTCTCTCGACAGCGGCGCCGTCAGCCTCGCTGTCGGCCCGCCGCAGGAGTTCACCTCCCGGCTCGGCCAGCGCACTCTCGCCTCCAGACTGGCCCGCACCATCGAGCTGGAGATCATCCGTCGCGGCTGGCCCGTCGGCGAGGGCCTCGGCTCCGAAGCCCAGCTCATGGAGCGCTACCAGGTCGGCAGATCCGTGCTGCGCGAGGCGGTCCGGCTGCTGGAGAGCCGCTGGGTCGCGCGACCTCGGCCGGGGCCCGGGGGCGGGCTCGTCGTGACCGCTCCCGACCACGATGGCGTCCGCGACGTCGCCCGGGTCTACCTCGATTTCGCGCGGGCCCGGCCGGAGCACCTGTGCGAGACCTGGTCAGCGCTGGAGGCAGTGGCCGTGCGGCGGCTCGCCGAGCAGATCGACACCGCCGGCCTCGCCCGGCTGCGCGGTGCGCTGGAGCCCGTCGCGCCCGGTGCCCGGGCCACCGGCGGGCGGTCGCGGAACCGGCCGGGCGGCTCACGCTCGGGCCCCGTCGCCGCTGGCACGGCCGGCGAGGCGTCCGTGCTGCTGCACCTGGAGATTGCCCGCCTGGCAGGCAATCCGGCCGCCGAACTGTTCATCCGGGTACTCGCGGATCTCGCCCATCCGCACGACGAGGGTGACCGGCTGGGGCAGTGGTGGCAGCATCCGCTGCATGCCGAGATCGTCGACGCGATCACCCGGGGCGAGGCCGCCCTGGCGGAGCATCTCGCCCGGTCCTGCATCCGGCGGCATGTCGAGGAGGCCATCGCCCACCGGCACTGATTATCCGCCCACCCGCAGCTGGCTCGGCGACGGCGCCGCTCGCATCGCCTGCCGGCAGCCTGGTGGGCTCGGCTGGCGCATACCTGGCCGCATTTGCGCCCGGGACGCATTGTCGTCCCGGGCGTAATGCGTGCCAGCCCTGTTGCGGTTCCGATCTCATTGCGGCACGCACGTATTGCCGGGCGGGGCACGGCGCACGGACCTGGTCCGCAGCGCGGTGTGGGTGGGAACACCGGTGACCGGGCGTGCCGACGGACGTTTCCGGGTGGTTCGGGAGCGGGGCACGACAGGAGCAGCGGCCCTGCCGGGGACGCACCCACCGACCTTCATCCGCGGGAGCTCGCACAGTAACCTGGTTACCCCCGTCGCCGCAGGTGTCTCAATGGGGGAAAGCCATCCGTGGCGTCACCGGCAGGGGTCTGCGACACCGGAGGAAAAAGCCACGGGCGCAGGCACCGTCCTATCCGCGGCGCAGGTTTGATTGCACCGGCAGCAGGGCCTCGGGCTGGATGGAGCACCTGGACGACACTCGGCCAGCAGTCGCATCGAAGCACATGAGGACCACATACCCGATGACCCACTGGGCACTCCCCCGATTTCGGACCGTGTATCGTTCTTTCTGCCAGATGGAGAAGCCGGCCTCGGCGGCAGCAACGTGCCCGGGTTGGTGTCACAATCGACCCCATTTATCGGTACCGGTGCTACGCCGGAATGCCCACGGCGCCATGCGCTGCGACCGTTCTCGAGAGGCACGGAAGAATGACGGTATCCGCGCAGCAGCATGACGGTCGGAACGCACCCGGTACGAGCGGTCCGTCAACGGCTCGGGCTGAGCCCCGCAGCGGCCTGGCTCGCCAGCAGATCCGGGTGCCGAAGACCGCGGAACTCGTCGCAGCCCAACTCCGCCGCCAGATCGTCCGCGGTGAACTCGTCGAAGGCGACGCCCTGCCCCCCGAAGCCGTCCTCATGGAACAGTTCGGCGTCTCCCGCCCCACCCTGCGCGAAGCCTTCCGCGTCCTCGAATCCGAAGCCCTCATCTCCGTCCGCCGCGGCGCCCACGGCGGAGCCCGCGTCCACACCCCCGACGGCCAGGTCGCCGCCCGCTACGCCGGCCTCGTCCTCGAACACCGCCACACCACCGTCGCCGACGTCCACACCGCCCACACCCTGCTCGAACCCGCCGCCGTCCGCCTCCTCGCCACCCACCACACCGACACCACCCTCACCGCCCTGCACACCGCCCTCACCCACCCCGACCCCAACCACTTCCACCACCAGCTCCTCGAACACGCCGGCAACCAGACCCTCACCATGATCGCCGGCATGCTCCGCCACATCCTCGACACCCACACCCCACCCCCCCACCCCACCCCCCACAACCACCACGACCACACCCACCTCCTCGACCTCATCACCCACCACGACCCCGACGCCGCCGAAACACACTGGCGCACCCACATCGCCACCACCCCCACCCAGCCCCCGAGCGCGGTCCTGGACCTGCTCGGGCTGCCGCCGGAGATCGTCGGTCGCGCAGGGCAGGGCAGGGCGGCGGTCGCCAGGTCATCGGTACCCCTGCCGCGGGGCGCGTCAGGCTGACCGCACCGGCACCGAGAAGGATCTCGGTGATGCCGTCACCAGTCGACAGACGCACCAGCCGGGGCGGACCCAGCCGGTCGCGGCAACTAGCCGACCGTGGTGTGGAGCCGGACGAGATCGGCAAGGTCTGGCGAGACGACGGCGAGCAGGTCCCGGACCCGCGTCACCGCCGGCGCAGCCAGGCCGTCATAGATCTCGGCGAAGACGGTCCGGGCCTCCCTACGAGGCCAGCGGCCGGGAAGAAGATCGATCGGCAGGTCCGGGTCGAGGCTCGGGAAACGCGCCCAGGACTCGAGCACCGCGGTCCGCGCGGCCAGCGCCTCCGCTCCCTGGACGTCCCCATGACGGACCCGTTCGAGCAACGGGGCATAGGTGCTGACGAAGTCCTCGTAGGTGCGCTGCAGCTCGCTGAGGTCCCATGCGGCCATCGGCGGGCGCGGATCGGTACGCCTCGCCTCGGAGGTGGTGATCAGTACCGTGGAAGCACTCACACCCAGCTCGGCGAAGACCCGCCGGGCCGCCTCCCCGACGAGGCGGGGCGTCACCCACATCCCGTCGTAGAGCGGGGCGAAGCCCAACCAGCGCAGCCGCGCCCGCACCGCGTGGCGGACGTCGCGCTGCCCTTCCGGGATGGAGAAGGCCGCCACGGTCCAGCGCCCGTCCCACGGTTCGTGCCGGAGACCGAAGCCGAAGGTGCGGTTCAGGGACTCCCGGACAGCGAGCGAGGCCTCGGCCGTCAGCCCGTAGTAGGTGTTCCGGCCGATCCGGGACGGCTCCAGGAGACCGCGCCGGGACAGCCGGCTCAGTGCGGCCCGCGCACCCACGGTGCTGACGTCGAAGTCCGCGAGGAGGCTGACCAGCACGACGGATGGGATGTGCTCGCGGCACCCGGCCCAGTAGTCACCGAGCAGGGTCGTCAGCAGATGCTGCGGCTGCGCACCGACCTGCACCCGGGGCAGGTCGACGACATCGGCGGGCTCCGGGAGAGCCGAATTCACCCCCGGAGCCCGCGGTCTCGACTCACGGACAGTGGAGCGACGGCCACGACCGGGATCACGGTCGCGACCGGCCAGCCGAGCGGGCGCTGTCACGCCATCTGATTTTACGAGCCGCCGGCGCCGTTCCACGCCACTGGTCCGGATCTCCTGTGGTCCCGGTGACGTCGGTCGGCCCGGACCCGGTCGACCTGTACGCTCGGCGACCATGAGCTCTGGACGGGTGCGGGTGCGATTCGCACCGTCGCCGACCGGCATGTTCCATGTGGGCGGCGCACGGTCGGCGCTGTTCAACTGGCTGGTGGCCCGCGGCTCCGGCGGCGACTTCGTACTCCGCGTCGAGGACACCGACGCGTCCCGTAACCGCCCGGAGTGGACCGCCGGCATCATCAGCGCGTTGGACTGGCTGGGTATCAGCCCGGGCGGCTACGAGGGCCCGCTGTTCCAGTCGGAGCGGGCCGAACGGCACCGCGAGGCCGCAGCCGGCCTGTTCACCGCGGGGCAGGCCTACCACTGCGACTGCACCCGTGACCTGCTCGCCGAGCGGACCGGGAACGCGCAGCGCGGCTACGACGGCTTCTGCCGGGACCGCGGGCTCGGCCCGGGCCCGGGCCGGGCCCTGCGCTTCCGCACACCCGACGAGGGCACGACCGTGGTCGTCGACGTGATCCGCGGCACGCCGGAGTTCCCGAACGACACCATCGAGGACTTCGTCATCGCCCGGGCGGACGGATCCGCGGTCTTCCTGCTCGCCAACGTGGTCGACGATCTCGACATGGGCATCACCCACGTCATCCGCGGCGAGGAGCACCTGCCCAACACGCCGAAGCAGCAGTTGCTGTGGGCAGCGCTCGGCGCCACCCCGCCGGTGTGGGCGCACGTCCCGGTCATCGTCAACGAGAAGCGGCAGAAGCTGTCGAAGCGGCGCGACAAGGTCGCGCTGGAGTCCTACCGCGCCGAGGGGTACCTCTCGGCGGCGATGAAGAACTATCTGATGCTTCTCGGCTGGGCGCCGCCCGGCGACGAGGAGATCGTGCCCTTCGCCACGATCGAGAGCACGTTCCGGCTCGAGGACGTGAAGCCCTCCCCGGCGTTCTTCGACGAGAAGAAGCTGCGGGCCTTCAACGGCGAGTACATCAGGGCGATGAGCGTCGAGGAGTTCATGGCCGCCTGCGAGCCCTGGCTGACGCCGGCGGCGGGCCCGGGCCCGGGCGGGGGCGAGGGCGAGATCGCGGCGCCGCCGTGGCCAGCCGAGGGCTTCTCCCCGGAGGTCTTCGCCGCTCTCGCGCCGCTGGCGCAGACTCGGGTGTCGGTGCTGTCAGAGATCGTCCCCATGGTCGACTTCGCCTTCCTCCCCTCGGTGTCGATCGACGAGGCCTCGTGGACGAAGGCGATGAAGGGCCCGGCCCGGGAGCTGCTGCGCGACGTCGCCGCCGGCTACGAGAGTGTGGCCTGGGACGAGGACTCGCTGCGCGAGGCGCTTGTCGGAATCGGCGAGGGCTACGGCCTCAAGCTCGGCAAGGCGCAGGCGCCGGTCCGGGTTGCCGTCACCGGCCGTGGTGTCGGCCTGCCGCTGTTCGAGTCGATGACCGTTCTCGGCCGGGAGAAGACCCTCGCCCGGCTGCGCCAGGCCGTCGACCGGCTCGGAACGGCTGTGAGCACGGCCTGACCGACAGCGCCCGCGCGACGTCGGACGCGCCCGCGCGGGTCGGGGCCTGTGGCCCGGGCCGTGGTTGGGACGGACCACGACCCGGGCCGGAAACCCGCCGGAGGGTGGGGGTTACCTCCGCCGGGTGGACTGGGGGCTCTCTCTCCCTGCGGCCTTTCCACCTCATCAACGCAGGCCTAAGCGATCCTTAAGAGCACGTCAAAAGTCCCTTGGAGTCCCCGACGGTCACCCTTCGCCTTCCTTGCGGGTGAGCAGCGTGACCGACGCGACCTCCCGGGCGGGCGACATCGACCTTTAATGGAGGTGATGTCTACCGACCGCTACATCGAGCGCGTTACGTCCCGGGAAGCGGCGGTGAAGCGGCCCGCCACGATCCGCGAGGTCGCGGCACTTGCCGGCGTCAGCGTCTCCACGGTCAGCAACGCCCTGGCCGGTCGGCGGTCGGTCAGCGGCGAGTCCAGCGCCCGGGTACGGGCCGCGGCCCACCGTCTCGGCTACCGGCCGGGCAGCGGGGCACACACGCCCCGCACATCGACCCGCCACGCGGTCGGGCTGATCGTCCCGGACGCGCAGAACCCGTTCTTCGCCCAGATCGCCCACGGCGTCGAGACGGTGGCGCAGTCCCTGGGGTGGGCCGTCTTCCTCGCCAGCGCCAACCTGGACGACGCTCGCGAGGCCGACTACCTCGACCGCATGGCGGGCGCCGCCGACGGCGTGCTCGTCTGTTCGACCTCCGGCCACACCGACCAGGTCCAGCACATGATCGACAGCGGGATAGCGGTCGTCGCGTGTGACGAGCGGCTGGCCGTGGCCGGCGCCGGCGGGGTCTTCTCGGACGATCTCGCCGCCGGTCGGCTCGCCGCGGCGCACCTCCTTGCCCGCGGGGCGCGCCGCATCGCGATGATCTGCGGCCCGGAGCACCTGACGACCGCCCGCGCCCGGCGTACCGGTTTCCGCGCCGAGCTGCAGGCCGGTGGACGCTCGATGCCTCCCTGGCGGTCCCTCGCCAGCGACTACACACTCGACGGCGGGCGCTGGGCGACGGATCAGATCCTCGCCTCCGACCCACGGGTGGACGCGATCTTCTGCACCAACGACCTCCAGGCGGTCGGTGCCGCGCAGGCGCTGCGCCAGGCCGGGCGGGAGGTGCCCGGTGGTGTGATGCTGATCGGCGTCGACGGCATCGCCTGGGGCGAGCTCACCGAGCCGTCGCTCACGTCGGTGGCGCGCCACCCGGATCGGCTGGGCGCCGAGGCGGCCCGCCTGCTGATCCAGATGGCGAGCGGCGAGGCGGACGCCCGGGAGACGGTGCTACCCGTCTCGCTCGTCGAGCGGGACAGCACTCGCAGCGGCGTCCTCGCCGGCGGCGCCGAAACCGGGGACAGCGCCGGGAACCGTGGCGGGAGCCGTGGCAGCGGCGGTGAGGGGGGCGGCGGGAGTCCGCGCGACGACGCCGGGACCAGCGGCGGCCGGAGCGACAACCGGAGCGACATCCAGGGCGCGGGCGGCGTCGGAGACCTGCGTGTGCCGGGGTGCGATGCCAGGGTGACGCGGGGACCTGCCTGAACCCGCCGACGGACGCCGGGCGCGGATGAGCCGCTGGGAGCAGTCCACGAGATGGCGGCGGAACTGCTCGTCGTCCAGCGCTGTCACCCGAGGGTCGATCCCCGCGCCACGTAATCCGGTCAGCAGCATGCCGGCCGCCATCACCGACCCCACGTCAGGTGTGGGGCCGGCGAGCACGGCGACGAGGCGCTCGGCCAGGGCGGGGTACCCGGAGCGTTCCCGCAGGATCGCGGCACAGGTCGGGTCCCCGTGCAT
Organism: Parafrankia elaeagni; assembly: GCF_000374165.1. GTDB lineage: Bacteria > Actinomycetota > Actinomycetes > Frankiales > Frankiaceae > Parafrankia > Parafrankia elaeagni. The sequence continues at coordinate 99,771 of NZ_KB893694.1, read as the reverse complement.
GAGCCCGTAGAGGCGCCGGTTGCCGATCACCAGGTCGGCCAGACCGCGGATCACCGCGTCGACCTGGGCGGACCGTGACCGCTTGCTCTCCGCGAGTGCGGCGACCTCGGCGAGGTGGTCGAGTGCGGGCCGGACCACGGCGAGCACGATCTCGTCCTTGCTCTTGAAGTGGTGATAGACAGCCGCCTTGGTGACACCCGCCGCGTCCGCGATCATCTGCAGTGAGGTGGCGCTCACGCCCCGCTGCGCGAACAGGTCCAGCGCCGTGGCGCTCAGCTTGAGCCTGCCGGCGCCTGTGCCCACCCGGCGGTCCACCAGTTCGACCGTCACGATCTTCTTCTCCCGTCCCGGCCCGCGAGCACCCCACAGCGGCCCGAAACGGCCGTTACGGAGACCGATCCCGCACGTCACGGGCCTGTCAGATCGGGATCGGCGGGCCCATTGTGGCCCAGCACCCGCCTTTTCGGGGCTACTCCGGGCGACAGCTGCCCTCGACGGACCAGTCATGGTCCGGGCCGGGCGTTGTCCCGCTGGGACGAGTTGGTCCCACGCCGGGACGAGAGCCACCCGGGCAGGCCCCACCGGTGACGGACGAACCACCCCGTACCGGACGAAAGCCAGTCGCTGAGTGCGGGGCGCGCATCGTGGGCGGGCGATCGCCGTGCGGTCCCACGAAGTCACCATCGGGCACCGCCGAACGGTCAGGGAACGGGCCGGCTCCGAGGGGCTGGGCGCACGTCCGCGTGAAATCCGCGACGACGGCGGGCAACACCCCGCAAGGAGACAGCTTGTGCGCACCGTTCTGTACCGCCTCGGCCGGTCCTGCCACCGGCACGGCCGGGCCGTCCTGGGGCTGTGGCTGGCCTTCCTCGTGCTGGCCGGCACGGGTGCCGTGTGGTCGTCCGGGTCGGTCGACGGCGTCCTCCACCTTCGTCCCGGCCACTCCGCGGGCGCCGCGCTCGCCGGGCCCGCCCTGTCCGGAACGGGGTCGGCGCAAGCCGCGGATCTCGTCCGCCAGCGCCGGTCGGCTGCCGATGCCGCCGCCCAGGCCGGGGACGCGGCGACCGCGTCGTTCGTCCTGCGCCTGGGTGCCCCCGACGGCGACGAGTCGACCCTCGCCGACCCGCGGTACCAGGCCGCGGTGGACCGCACTCTGGCCGCGCTGCGCGAGGTCCCCCGGGTCGCGCGGGTGGGTGATCCCCTCGGTGACGCCGTCCCCGGCGACACCCGACGCGCCGACAGGAGCGGGCTGGCCGGTGAGAGCGGGCTGGCCGGTGACGGCCGGTCCGCGTACGCGCTGGTCACGTTCAGTGTGACGAGCCCGGACCTGGCCGTCGGAACGCGTGACGCACTGATCGCGGCGGCCCGACCGGCACGTGATGCCGGGATCACCGTCGACATCACGGGGCCGGCGGCCGAGCAGTGGTCCCGGCCGCCCGGTGCCGTGCTCACCGGGCTCCTCGCCCTGGCCGTCGTTCTCGCGGTCGTTCTCGCCGTCGCGGCCGCGTCGGCAGCCACCTCCGGTCCGACGGCCGCCCTCGCCCTGCTCCCGGCTGTGGGGGCTGCCCTGGTCGCAGGCCTGGTCAGCGTCGTCGTCGGCGGCTTCGCCGCGCGGGCGGCGGTCGTCCGGGCGGGTTTCGACACCGCCACCGTGGCACCGGCGCTGGCGGTCGGGCTCGTCACCGCGCTCGGGTTCACGCTGCTCGTCACCGCGAGGTTCCGGCAGGAGGTCGCTTCCGGACACCGGGGTGCGGAGGCGGCCGGACGCACGCTGCGGACCACCGGGGCGGATGTCGCCCTCGCCGGCCTGATCATGATGGTCACGCCCCTCACGCTGGCCGTCACCCGCGTGCCGATGCTGACGGTGCTGGGCCTGGCGACAGCCGGGAGCGTCGCTCTCTCCGTCTGCGTCGCTCTCACGCTGCCGGTCGCCGCGTTCGGCGCGGTCCGGGCGAACGACACGGGCGGGGAGCCCGCGGCTGCCCCGGGCGGTACGCGACACGAACGAGAGACACGACGGCCCCAGGGCACACGACGGTCCCAGGGGACACGAAGGCCACAGGGGACGCGAAGGCCACCGGGGGCACGGACGGCCACGTGGCGGCCGGTCCGGGCGTTGCTCCTCGGCCTGGCCGCGCTCGGCGCGGTCGCCCTGCCGGTGGCCGATCTGCGGCCGGGGCCCCTCGACCACAGCATCACCGCCGCCTCGGACGGGATCCTCCGGGACACTCCTGATCAGCTGAGCGTGGTCTTCGGCCCCGGGTTCACCGGCCCGCTCCTCCTGGTGATCGACACTGCCGGCGCACCGGACCCCGAGCGCGCGGTCCAGCAGATCCGCGGGACCGTCGGGGGCATGCGCGACGTCGCGCTGACGACCGAACCCCGCTTCGGGAACGACCTGGCGACGATCACCGTGGTCCCGCTCTCCGGGCCGGGCGATCCGGCGACGGCGGAGCTGCTGCACGACATCCGCGGCCGCGCCGCGGGCCTCGCGGTCACCACGGGGGCCCGGCTCACGGTCGGCGGTCGGACGGCGATCGACATCGACGTCGCCCAGCGGCTGACCGACACCCTGCCACTCGCCCTCGCCCTCGCCGTCGGGCTGACGGCCGCCGCGCTCGCCCTGGCGCTGCGCGGCCTGCCAGCCGCCCTGGCGGTCACGCTCGGCTCCCTGCTCAGCCTCGTCGGGACGTCCGGCGCCGCCGTTGCGCTGCTCCAGTGGGGCTGGCTCGCCGGCCCGCTCGGGATCTGGCGACAGGGACCGGTCGCCGCGGTCCTCCCGGTGGTGGCGGTCGGGCTCCTGGTCGGCCTCACGGCCGGGCACGGTGTCTTCATGGTGTCCCGGATGCGGGAGACGTTCACCCGGACGGCGGACCCCCGCATGGCGGTCACCACCGGCTACCGGGAGGGCGCGCCGACCGCCGCCGCCGTCACGGCGATCGCGGCCGTCGTCCTCACCGCGCTGGCCCTGCCGGCCGATCCGCTGCTGCGGCCGGCCGGCATCCTGCTGGCGTTCGGGCTGCTGCTGGACGTCGCTGTGGTCCGCCTGGTGCTCCTGCCGGCCGCGTTGCGGCTGCTCGGGAGGTCCGCCTGGTGGCTGCCGACCGCCGCCGCGACGCAGGCCCGCACCGGCCGGGCCGGAACATCACCGCCCGTCGCGGCACCGGACGCCGCCTCGCCCGCCAGCAGTGAAGGCAGCCCCGAGCCCGCGCCGGACGAGTTCGCCGCAGGCGGCTCCGGGACGACCTCAGGCCCGCCGGCGGCTCCCGAAGACCAGCAGGGTGAGCTCGTCCACCACTGACCGGTGCCGCCGGCGCGGCGGTCAGGCGTCCCGGCGTGAGGCGAAGCGGCGCAGACGCAGGCTGTTCCCGACGACGAACAGCGAGCTGGCCGCCATCGCGGCACCGGCCAGCATCGGATTCAGCAGGCCGGCGGCGGCGAGGGGAAGTGCCGCGACGTTGTAGGCGAACGCCCAGAACAGGTTGCCCTGGATGGTGCCGAGGGTCCGCCGGGCGAGCCGGATGGCGTCGACGGCGGCCATCAGGTCACCGCTGACCAGCGTCAGGTCACTGGCCTCGATCGCGGCGTCCGTGCCTGTGCCCATCGCGAGCCCCAGGTCGGCCTGGGCGAGCGCGGCGGCGTCGTTCACCCCGTCACCGACCATCGCGACGATCCGGTTGGCGGCCTGCAGCTGCCGCACAACCTCGATCTTGCCTTCGGGCAGCACCTCGGCGATCACATCATCGGGGGCGATCCCGACCTCGGCGGCGACGTTCGCCGCCACGGTCGCGTTGTCGCCGGTCAGCAGGACCGGGCGCAGCCCCAGCCCACGGAGCTCGCGGATGGCGGCGGCGGACGTCGGCTTCACCGCGTCGGCGATGGTCAGCACCCCGCGGGCCCGCCCGTCCCAGGACACCGCGACGGCGGTGCGCCCGGCGGCCTCGGCCTCCCGGGCGACCTCGGCCAGTGCGGTCGGCAGCGGCTGCGAGCAGCTGCTGAGCAGCCTCGGGCGGCCGACCAGCACCGCGTGCCCGTCCACGATCCCGCGGACCCCCAGCCCCTCCCGGTTGGCGAACTGCGCGACGGTGGGCAGCTCCTCGGCGGAACTGACGGCGGCCCCCGCGGCGGCCCGGCTGATCGCACGCGCGACCGGATGTTCGGAGGCGCTCTCCAGCGCGCCGGCGAGCCGCAGCACCTCGTCGCGGTCCTCCCCCGGCGCGACGGCGACGTCCTGCAGGGTCATCTCACCGGTGGTGACCGTTCCGGTCTTGTCCAGGACGATCGTGTCGGCCCGCAGCGTGGATTCCAGCACCTCCGGCCCGCGGATGAGCACGCCGAGCTGGGCACCCCGCCCGGTGCCGACCATGAGCGCGGTGGGAGTCGCCAGGCCGAGCGCGCAGGGGCAGGCGATGATCAGCACCGCGACCGCGGCGGTGAACGCGAAGGTGAGCCCGTCTCCCCGGCCCAGCCAGTAGCCGAAGGCGGTGACCGCGATGGCGATCACGATCGGGACGAAGACCCCGGCGACCCGGTCGGCGAGCCGCTGCACCGGCGCCTTGCCGGTCTGCGCCTCCTCGACGAGCCGGCCGATCCGGGCGAGCTGCGTGTCGGCCCCGACCCTGGTCGCCCGGACGACGAGCCGCCCGCCCGCGTTCAGCGTGGCACCCGTCACCGCGTCGCCCGGACCGACCTCCACCGGCACGGACTCGCCGGTCAGCATCGAGGCGTCGACCGCCGAGGCACCTTCGACGACCACACCATCGGTGGCGATTTTCTCGCCAGGACGGACCACGAACAGATCACCGACGTCGAGCTGGTCGACGTCCACCCGTATCTCCCTGCCGTCGGAGAGAACCGCGACGTCACGCGCGCCGAGGGTGAGCAGCGCACGCAGGGCCGAGCCGGCGCGCCGCTTCGCCCGCGCCTCCAGGTACCGCCCGGCCAGGATGAAGGTGGTGACCCCGGCCGCCACCTCCAGGTAGATGTTGTCGCCCCCTCCGCCGCGGGTCACGGTGAGACTGAACCCGTGGGTCATTCCGGGCTCGCCCGCGTCACCGAGGAACAGCGCGTACAACGACCAGCCGAACGCGGCGAGCGTGCCGGTCGAGACGAGCGTGTCCATCGTCGCGGCGCCGTGCCGCAGGTTCGTCCAGGCCGCGCGGTGGAACGGCCAGGCGCCCCAGAGCACCACCGGCGCGGCCAGTGCGAGCGAGAGCCACTGCCAGTAGTCGAACTGCAGCGCCGGGACCATAGCCAGCAGGACCACCGGAACGGTCAGCATGGCGACCGCCACCAGCCTGTCCCGCAGTGCCCGCACCCGGGCCGTGCCGGCGCTGTCCCCGTCGTCCGGCTCGGGACCGAAGTCTCCCCACCACGACCCCGACGCCGCCGAAACACACTGGCGCACCCACATCGCCACCACCCCCACCCAGCCCCCCACCATCGTCCTAGACCTTCTGGGCGAGTAGCGGCACGGCGGCGGGTCCGATGTGTCCCTGACCGGGCACTCTGGGCACGCCGCCGAACCTTCTCGTGACGGTTTCCGGCCAGCCTGGTGACAGGACCGACAGAAATCCGGACCGACCAGCACTGACGGGTAGCACTGGAAACCGAAATGACAACAATCTTTCATCAACGCTGATGGTTAAAGCTCCCGACCCCGGCTACTGTGGCCGCCATGCCGCTGTCGGGACTCGCCTGGCAGACTCTCCCGGACACGGGGGCGTTGGCTCTGGTGGACACCAGCTCACGCCGGGCCGCCGCGCTCGCCCGCCCCCATCCTCGAGAACTGCCCATGATCGATGTGGTTGACATGGAGCGACTTGTCGTTTCGTGGCTCTCACGTCAGAACCGCTTTGCCGCCGAGCAACAGCTCGTCGAACGCGTCGAGGACGACCCCCACCGCACCATGTCCGCACTGACCTGGCTGCTGGCGATGTGGACGGTCACGATCCACCTGCGCACCGGGCGACCGCCCGCCGCGGTGATCGCGGCCATGTCCTACCGCCAGGTATGGCGCAGCCCGGAAGCACCGCAGTCGGAACGGGTCTGGGAGACCCTGACCGACCGCATCCGGCTCGGCGCCCTGGCCACGCTGACCTCGGACGCACGGTCAGCCGTCGAGTTCCACTCCCATGTCGACAACCCGCGTGGCATGGGTGCCGTGCTGGTGCGGCACGCGCTCGGGATCATGGCGGGCATGGCCGACGACATGCGAACGATCGGTGTCGACCCTCAGGACATGGCCGGCACGCTCGCCCTCTACACCATCGACCCGGACGGCCCGACCGTCCCGTGCTTCCGCCCACTCACCTGAGCAGACAGCGGCCGCACCGGCAGCCGCCGCGCCGGCGCCCGCTCCCCTGGCCCCTCCTCGACCGGCGGACGCTCACTCTGCAGGACGCGCGCGGCACCTCCCCGCGCGGCCATCCGGGCGATGATCGACCCGGCGGTGGCTTCCCAGGACGGCCGGACGGCGCGCCCGCGCCGGCCGGTATCACGCACCGCTGCCGACGACCGGCGCCCGCTCGCCCGACCAGGACGCGGCGCCCGACCATGGCTCGAAGCCCGACCAGGGCTCGAAGCCCGGCCGGGTCGCACCGATGCCGCCGCGGCCCGCACCGCGGCCGAGTCCGTCACCACCGAGCCGGCTGGCACCAGGTCAGCCAGCGTGGGATCGGCCAGGACCGCGGCGGGAGACTCGGGGCTGTCGATGTAGACCGCCCGGGTCATCCCGGCATGGCCGTGGATCGCCAGCAACGTTCCCATCGACGGGTAGATGGCAACCGAGCCGTGGTCGGAGTTCCACCAGAGGACACAGGTTCCGTCCGGGGCCTGCACTCCGAAAGCGACAGCGCCGGTGCCGGACACTCCGGACACGTCGACTGCACGCTCAAGGTGGAACCGCCGGATCTGGCGTGCGGACATCCTGGTCGACCTCCTCGCGGGTCACAACACCGTGCCGCTGGGTGGTGCCGGGCGCCAACGGCGCCCGGGCGGCCTGGTGCCACTGGCAGTCGGGCACCGGCCGGTCGGGTCACGGTAGCCGCCGTGATCGGGGACGGTCGTCCGATTGGCCGCGCCGGTCTGCGGGCGCGGCGCACACCGACACGTTCGCCCAGGTCACCGACCGCAACCGCGCCGATCAGACCACAACCGTGTCCCCCGCGGGTGTGGTCGGCACGCCGAGCCCTCAGTCCACCGCGTGCAGCTCGCTCTCGGGGAAGGTCCGGGCCGCCGCCGCAGTGAGGTAACGGTCGTAACCGGCCGCGCCGGCCAGCTGACTCTCCAGGAACGCCACGGTGTAGTAGACGGTGAGGCGATGCGCCCGGTCGATGTCGATGGCGGGGGGTCGGCAGGTCATGTCCGCCGTGACCTCCAGCCGCACCCGCACGCCCTCCGCCACCGGGCGATCGCGGGCCGCGGCGGCCTGGGCACAGATCTCGGTGAACGAGTTGTGCGTCCCGCCGGCAACGGTGACGAAGTAACGCGGGCGGGAGCCGGTGAGCTCACCGAAGGCGGGCCGCGCGTTGCGGTCGAGCGGCACCGCGCCGTCCATCAGGCCGCCGATCATGATCGTCGGCACCCGGAGCCGGGCGAGCTGATCCGCCGGAATGACCTCGGTTGCCGGGGCGATCCCGACGACAGCCCGGATCCGGCTGTCAGCGGGGGCGTGCAGGAAGCCCACCGGAGAGGCCATCGAGGTCAGGCCGCCGAAGGAGAACCCGACGATGCCGATCTGGTCCGGCCGCACCATGCCGGCGATCGGGCAGTCGGGCTTCGTGAACGCGCTGATGACGCTCGAGACGTCGAGGAGCCGGTCGCTGGCCAGATCGACGAGCGGGGCCTGCCGGCCCTCGGCCACCTCGATCATGGTGTCGCCGGGGTGGTCCGGCGCGGCCACGACGAACCCGCGGCTCGCCAGCGCCTCGGCGAGGTAGGCGAGCTGCACCCGGCTGCCGGCGCTGCCGTGCGACATGACCACCATCGGGAAGCGGCCGGGCGCGGCCGGGAGCCCCTCCCCCGCGCGGGGGGACGTGAGCGTCACCCCGTCCGTCACCGGATAGCGCGCGAGGCCGGCCGCAGGGTCGGTGCCGGCCGCAGGGTCGGTGCCGGCGCGGGCCGGATACCACACTGAGGTCACCAGGGGGCGGTGCGGGCGCTTCTCGTCCGTCACCGTCAGGGTCCGGTAGCCGACCGGGTGCTCCCCTGGCTGGTCCGGAGCCAGGACCGGGCGGCCCGCCGCACCGTTCCCGGAGGCCCCGGAACCCTGCGCGGGGGCGGACGCCGCCCCCGCCGTGCCGGTCTCGCGCCCAGGCGGGTCGCTGCCCGCGGACGAGGCACCACACGACGGGAGCAGCATCGTGCCGAGCGCCGCAGCCACCGCCAGCAGCAACAGCTGCCAGCGCTGAAGTCGCTGGGAGGGCGCGCCGGGCCGGGAACGCTCCGACGGCGCCGCGTCCGGTGCCGCGTCCGACGCCGCAACCATGGACCGACACTACGCACGGCGACCACGCCGGAGCCAGCGGAAGGGTGCCACCGCCGGCGCGCACCAGGTCAGCGGCGGTAGCCGCCGAGGCTCATCACCGTCGTGACGTCGTCGTCACCGTCGCCGCCGAGGAGCTCGGCGAGGCGCCGCGGACGGCCGACGTGATAGCCCTGCGCGACTGTGACCCCGATGTCGAGGAGGGCCTGCGGCAGCGCCGCCCGGTCCACCCCCTCGGCGATCACGGTCATGCCCGCCGTCCGCGCGATCTGGACGACCGCCTCGACGACGGCGCGGTCACGCGCGCTGGTGTCCACGGTCCGCACCAGACTGCTGTCGATCTTGACAGCCCACAGCGGGAGGTTCCGCAGCGCGATGACGGCCCCGCTGGTCATTCCGAAGTCGTCGAGCAGAACCGGGCAGCCGGCGGCGGTGAGCTGCTCGGCGAGCCGCCGGGCCGCGTCCAGATTGGCCACCGCGGCGCCCTCGGGGATCTCCAGGGCGAGCCTGGCCGGGTCGACCCGGCTGTCGCGCAGTGTGGAGAGGATGAAGTCGCCGAAGGCCGGGTCCCGCAGGGAGCGGGCGGCCAGATTGACGTAGACCCGCCCGGGCAGCCCGCTGACGAGGGCGTTCACGGCCCGGAGCACGACCCACCGGTCGAGGTGCAGGCCCAGGTCGGTGTGTTCGGCGGCGGCCAGGAAGCCACGCGGGCCGAGCTCGGGCCAGACTCCGTCCCGCAGCCGGGAGAGCAGCTCGAACCCGACGATCTCCCGGCTGGCCAGGTCGACGACGGGCAGGACGTCCAGCGACATCTGGCCGTTGTCGAGCGCGGCGGCGACCCGGCTGGTGACCGTCACCCGCAGCGCCGCCTCGTCGTACTGCTCACGGGTGAACAGCCGGACCCGGTTGCGCCCGGAGCGCTTGGCCTCGCGCAGGGCCAGGTCCGCCCAGGCGAAGGCGGCCTCACTGCCCGCCGCCAGCTCGAGCGGGACGACGCCGATGCTGACGGTGGCCTGGACGGCGACGTCCTCGGCGGCGGCGGTGCGGGCCGCGATCGCCGCGCAGAGCTGCTCGGCGACGGCCAGGCCCTCGCTGCCGCCCCCGGCGGGGAGGACGACGGCGAACTCGTCCCCGCCGAGGCGCCCGAGGCGACTGCCGGCGGGGAGCTCCTCCCGCAGGGCCTGGGCCACCGCCCGCAGGACGGCGTCACCGATCGAGTACCCCTGCAGGTCGTTGACGTCGGCGAGATGGTCGATGTCGAGGATCAGCAGCGAGCCGTCCGTCGCCTCCGTGCCCGCGACCCTGCTCTCCAGCTCCTCCGCGAGGGCGTAGCGGGTGCTCAGACCGGTGAGGGGATCGATGCCGTGGGTGTCGGGACGGGCCTGCTCGGCGAGCGGGGCCTGCTCGGCGAGCGGGGCGGGATCGCCCGCGGCCGCGCCAGCGCCTTCCGGGGCAGCGGTGCCATGGGTGGGCGGGAACTCGTCGGCCGCGGTGGGGACGGCTGTCTCCCCCAGGCCCACGGCACCCGCGCCCCCCAGCACGGCCGCCGCCAGTTCCGCGACGACATCCCCCATGAGATCCCCCACCGGGTCTCCCGGGACGCCTCTCGCCGGCTCCCCGGAACCGCCCGGCGCGGCCCCGGAAGGCGCTGGCGCGGCCGGCGGGCCGGCGCCGAACGCGGTGATCTCGGCGGTCAGGTCAACGATCTCGAACAGCAACAGCTCGGACGGCTGGCCGGCGCTCATGTCCCGGCAGGAGGCGCGCAGCAGGCGGGGCGAGCCGTCGGGGCCGGTCCAGTCCAGGACGGCCGGCGGGGCGGACGGGTGCAGCCCGGTCAGCGGCAGGCCGGCCTCGGCGACCGCGAGCCGTGCCTCGAACGCCGAGTCGGGGTTCCGCAGGCCGGTGACGAGCTCGACGAGGGCGTCGTTCACCCAGGCGACCCGACCGTCCGCGGTGACGATCAGCATGCCGACCGACGACGCAGCCGCGGCCAGGCCCGCAACCCCAGCGATCACCGCACCTCCCGTACCGCGCCGCCCGGAGTGCGCAGTCTAGTGTCCGCATGGCCCGGGTCTGTCAGTCACCGCGCCGTGTCGACTGTTACGCGTCACAGTGCCGCCGCGGGTTCGGGCGAGACGCCCGACATCGTTAACGACAGGTAACGGACTGCGATCCGGGTCACATCGGATCCGACGTTTCCAGCCTGTCGGCCGTGACCGGCCGTGACCGGTCACGGCCGGTCACGGCCGGTCACGGCTCACAGCGTCCCGAGGACACGGGTCACCGAGATCTCCAGCACGACCCGCTGCGGGTTGACCCGCGGAGTCCGGTACCGCTCGGCGTAACGGCGCTCGGCCTCGGCGACGGCGGCCGGCTCGTCCCGGACGACCGCGAGCCCTTCGAGGGTCGACCACCGCCCGCCGTCGATCTGACAGACGGCCACCCGTGCGCCCCCGCGCCGGCGCGGCGGGCCGTCGACACCCGCGCCATCATTCATAATTACGGACAATTCACTATCAATACCCATCCCCTCGGGGTCGGTTTCCGCCGACCGGAGGCCCGGCTCGGCCGACGGTCCGGTCAGGTCGAACGCCCCGCGGGCGGCGACGAGGGCGACCTTGCGCGACCCCCGCATGGTGATCACGCGGGCCAGGCCGACCGCCGGCTCGAGCGTCACGCCCACGGGAACGACGTGGGCCGTGCCGTCCGGGCGCACCGTCGTCAGGCTGCACAGGTGCCGCTCGCGCCAGAACTCGAGGAAGGCCGGGCCGCGGGCACGCAGGTCCATCGTCACAGCCACAGCCTCTCACCTGCCACGACAGCGGTTACCAAACCGTAAACGCGGATCAGAAAGCGGCCATAGAAGCGCGATTGCGGCTGTATCGTGCATCCCGTGCCAATGATCCGTACCGCGCGCAAAACCCGTGTGTCCCGCCTCGCCGTTCCGTTGGTCCTCGTTCCCGCACTCGCGCTGGTCGCTGCCGGCTGCGGATCCGACGATGACGACGAGAGCACGGCCGCTCCGCCCGCCGCCACCACGGCCGCCGCGGAGCCCCACACCATCACCGTCTTCGCCGCCGCCTCGCTCACCGAGACGTTCACCGAGCTGGGCAGGCAGTTCGAGGCCGACCACCCGGGGACGACGGTCGAGTTCTCCTTCGCCGCGAGCTCCGCGCTGGCACAGCAGATCAACAACGGCGCTCCGGCGGACGTCTTCGCCTCGGCGAGCACGAGGAACATGACCGAGGTCGTGGACGCCGGCAACGCGGCCGACCCGAAGACCTTCGCGACCAACTCGCTGGAGATCGCGGTCCCCAGGGACAACCCGGCCCGGATCGACGATCTCGCCGACCTGGCCGACCCCGACGTGAAGGTCGCGCTGTGCGAGGCGCGGGTGCCGTGTGGCGTGGCCGCCACCACGGTGCTGGAGAAGGCCGGCCTGCAGGTCACGCCGGTCACCTTCGGTCCGGACGTCAAGGCCGTGCTGACGACCGTCGGCCTGGGTGAGGTCGACGCCGGCCTCGTCTACCAGACCGACGTCGCCTCGGCCGAGGACAGGGTCACCGGGATCGAGATCCCGGCCGACGTGAACGCGAGGACCAGTTACCCGGTGGCGACGGTGAACGAGTCGAAGGAGGCGCAGACGGCGGAGGAGTTCGTCGAGTTCGTCCTGTCCGACGAGGGCGCCGCGGTGCTGACCGAGGCCGGTTTCGGCCCGCCGGCGTGACCACCCGCCGCCTGGCACGGCCAGTGGCCCGGCCGGCACGGCCCCGGCCACCCGCACGCTCGCGGAGCGAGGCACGTGGGCGCGCGCCGTGGCCCCTGGCCGTGCCGGCGGCTCTTGCCGCCCTGTTCCTGCTGATGCCCCTGCTCGCACTGATCATCCGGGCGCCGTGGGAATCGCTGCCGGACCTGCTGACCGATCCCTCGACCCGCCACGCGCTGTGGCTGTCGGTTCGCACGGCGACCATCGCGACCGTCGTCTGCATGCTGTTCGGCATTCCGCTGGCGTGGGCGCTCGCCCGCGCCACCTTCCCGGGGCGCTCGCTGCTGCGGGCGCTGGTGACCATCCCGCTCGTCCTGCCGCCGGTCGTCGGCGGTGTCTCGCTGCTGCTCGTGCTGGGCCGGCGCGGCATCGTCGGCTCGCGCCTCGACGACTGGTTCGGGTTCACGATCCCGTTCACCACCGACGCGGTGATCATCGCTCAGGCGTTCGTGGCGATGCCGTTCCTCGTCCTGTCGGTCGAGGGCGCGCTCAGCGCCGCCGACCGGCGGTTCGAGGACGCCGCGGCCACGCTCGGCGCCAGCCGGGTGACGGTCTTCTTCCGGGTCACCCTGCCGATGATCCTGCCGGCGGTCGCCGCCGGTGCCGTACTGTGCTGGGCCCGGGCGCTGGGCGAGTTCGGTGCGACGATCACCTTCGCCGGCAACTTCCCGAAGACCACCCAGACCATGCCGCTGGCCGTCTACCTGGCCATGGAGGTCGACCCGGACAAGGCGGTCGCGCTGTCCCTCGTGCTGCTGACGGTCAGCATCGTCGTCCTGGTCGCCCTGCGCGGCCGCTGGTGGAACGGTCGGCACACCGTGGGCCTTGCATGATCGAGACGTCCGGTCCGTCCGCCCTGGAGAAGGCGCCGCCCGGCACACCGCGCCGCACCGGGCTCGTCGCCCGGATCGGGATCGAGCTCGGCACGCTCGCACTGGACGCCGACCTGGCTGTCGAGCCGGGCCGCACCCTCGCCGTCCTCGGGCCGAACGGCGCCGGCAAGAGCACGCTGCTCCGGGCGCTGGCCGGGCTCGTCCCGCTGCAGCGAGGGCGCATCGAGCTGGACGGCGCCGTCCTCGACGACCCGCAGGCCCGCCGCTTCGTCCCCCCCGAGCAGCGCGGCGCCGGCTACGTCTTCCAGGACTACCTGCTCTTCCCGCACCTGTCCGCGATCGACAACGTGGCCTTCGGGCCGCGGGTGCGCCACCGGGTGCGGCGGGCGGCGGCCCGCACCGCGGCCCGGGAGATGCTCGACCGACTCGGCCTCGCCGAGGTCGCCCACCTGCGGCCCGGGGCGTTGTCCGGCGGGCAGGCGCAACGGGTCGCACTCGCCCGCGCGCTCGCGCCGGGGCCCGGCATCCTGCTCCTCGACGAGCCGCTCGCCGCCCTCGACGCCGGCACCCGCCTGGAGGTCCGCGCCGAGATCCGCGCCCTGCTGCCGACGCTGGACGTCCCCGTCGTCATGGTCACCCACGACCCGGTCGACGCACTCACGCTCGCCGACGACGTCGCCGTGCTGGAGCGGGGGCGGGTGGTGCAGCGCGGCGAACCCGCCGAGGTGATCACCCGGCCGCGCACGCCGTACGTCGCCCGCCTCGCCGGCCTCAACCTGTTCCCGGGCACCGCCGCCGGTGGCGTGGTCACCCTCGACGCGACCGCCGACCGGCCCGTCACCGTGGCGGCCCCGCCGGGCACGGCGGACGGGCCGGTGCTGGTGGCACTGCGGCCGTCCGAGATCGGGGTGCACCGCGGCGAGCCCGGTGCCGCACCCGGCGCCCAGGTTCTCACCGGCCCGGTGACCTCGGTGGAGACGCTCGGCGACCGGGTGCGGGTGCAGGTCGCCAGCACCCCCGCGGCGCGGGCCGAGATCCCCGCCCGGCTGTTCGCCGAACTGCGACTGGTCCGCGGGACGCCGGTCTGGCTCACCGTCGACGAGGGCCGTTGGGACGTCTACAGCCAGGGCGGCGCGGCGCCCTGAGCAGCCAGGCACGCGCGTCCCGCCCGGCCGCTCCGCAGGCGCGTCGGACCCGCCGGGCGCGGGTTCTGTCGGGTTCGCTACAGTTCCAGGCGTTGCGAGGGGGGAGATCACCCAAAGGAGTCTCCATGGCCCCGGTCCGTAAGGCCGTCGCCAGCGCAGCTACCGCGGTCGCCCTGATGGCGGCCGTCGCGTCCTGCCGATCCGGCCCGGGCGGTTCGCCCGGTGGCGGATACCACCCGCCCACCCCGGCACCGAGCGTGAGCGCCTCGGCGTCCACCGCTCCCACACCGGGGACCCCGGGCCCGACCACACCGGGCACGACCACACCGGCCGCGCCGACGACGGCGCCGGCCACGACCGCGCCGGCCGGGCCCACCACGGCGCCGCCGACCATCCCGCCGGCGCCGACCACCCGCCCGCCCGTCCCGACGACCCGCCCGCCGGTACCGCCTCCGCCGCCGGCCAACCCGCCGACGCAGAACCCCCCGCCTCCGCCGCCGGCCAACCCGCCGCCGGCCAACCCGCCGGGGAGCGGCACCGCGCAGGACGAGATCCTGCGGCTCACCAACGTCGAGCGGCAGAAGGCCGGCTGCGGCCCGCTCCTGTTCGACGCCAGCCTGACCGCCGCGGCCCAGGCGCACTCCGCGGACATGGCGACGAACAACTACTTCAGCCACACCGGCCTCAACGGCAGCACCCACATCAGCCGGGCCCGGGCGGCCGGCTGGCCGAACAGCTCCGTTTCCGAGAACATCGCCGCCGGCTCGACGACCCCGGCAGCCACCATCCAGATGTGGATGAACAGCTCCGGGCACCGGGCGAACATCCTCAACTGCGGCTCCACGCACCTCGGCGTCGGCTACGCCCAGGGTGGCGGCACCTACCGCCACTACTGGACGCAGGCCTTCGGCCGCCGGTAGGCCGAACCTCCGCCTCTGACGGACGCCCCGGGGTGCCACGTCGTGGTGCCCCGGGCCCGTCCCGGGGCGTCCCGGTGGGTGGGCTTCCGGTGCACGGGCGGTGGGCGCGCCGGCCCGTGGCCGGCGGGTCAGCGCTCGACGTGGCCCAGCGGGCGGTCCGGGGCGACCCGGTCGCGCAGGGCGCGCTTCACCGCGGACGGCTCGGGAAAGCCCTGCTCCG
The DNA here is from genome assembly GCF_000374165.1 of Parafrankia elaeagni. GTDB lineage: Bacteria > Actinomycetota > Actinomycetes > Frankiales > Frankiaceae > Parafrankia > Parafrankia elaeagni. Next base: position 84,402 of record NZ_KB893694.1, on the reverse strand, counting down.
CGCGGTCCCAGAGCACCTCTCCGTCCACCCGCACGGTGAACACCCCGCCCGTGCCCGGGACGAGGGCGACCGCGCCCAGCTCGGCCTCGAACGTGGTCAGCAGCTCCTGCGCCAGCCAGGCCGCCCGCGGCAGCCACCTGCAGCGGGTGCAGTACTCGATCTCCACCCGGGGGCGTTCCTGCCTGGCCTCACCGGTCACAGCCGACCCCTACCCCGTACGTTCCCGCCCACCCTGTGCATCGCCACTCCGTACGTCGCCACCCCGTACGTCGCCACCGCGAGCGGTCAGGCGCCGAGCATGGCGAGCCACTGCCTGGAGCTCGTCGGCCGGAAGACGTAGTTCATCTTGCGCACCACGCTGAGCTCGGCCGAGGACTCCGCCGAGTACCGGTGGCCCGGGTAGACGGTCACGTCGTCCGGCAGGGTGCCGAGGCGCCGCAGGCTGTCGTACATCTTGGCCGCGTCGCCGCCGGGGAAGTCCATCCGCCCGCAGCCCTCGAGGAACAGCGTGTCCCCGGCGACGAGGCGGCCGTCGACGAGGAAGCACTGGCTGCCCGGGGTGTGCCCCGGCGTGTGCAGCAGCCGGATGTCCACCGAGCCGACGGTGACCACGTCGTCGTCGTCGTGCTCGACGAGCTCGGCCGCGCCCACCCCCGTCCCGCGCCGCACCCACTCCGCCTCGTCCCGCTGCAGGTGGATCGGGACGGAGGTGCGTTCCAGCAGCTCGCGGATGCCCTCCAGCTCGATGCCGAAGGCGGTGCCGCCCACATGGTCTGCGTGGTGGTGGGTGACCAGCGCCCCGGTCAGCCGCATGTCGTCGGCGGCGAGCACGTCGAGCAGGTCGCCCACCCGGTAGGCGGGGTCGACCACGACGGCCTCCCCGGTCTCCCGGTCACCGATCAGGTAGACGAAGTTGACCATCTGCGTCGCCGCGGGGTCACCGACCGCGAAGTCACGACCGGACAGAAGCTGACGGAAGTACAGGCGCTCGCTCACACCGTGAGCCTACGGAGCCCGGCCCCGCCGCTCCAGAACCCCCGACCGCCCACCCGTGGCCCGGCGCGGTCCTACGGCTGGCCCACCAGGTGGTCGGCGATGTCGTCCAGCAGGCGCCGGCGGCTGCGGGCGCCCACCAGCGTCGCCACCGCCCGGCCGTCACGGACGACGACCATCGTCGGCATGGCCAGCACGCCGTGGGCGAGCGCGGTGCGCGGGCTGGCGTCGACGTCCACCTCGACGACGCGCAGCCGGCCGGCCAGCTCGGACGCGACCTGGCGCAGGATCGGCCGCATCATCCGGCAGGGCGGGCACCAGTCGGCCTGGAAGTCGACCAGCACCGGGACCGGGGACCGCAGCACGGCGTCCGCGAAGGTGTCGTCGCCGACCTCCCACACCACACCGTCGGCGGCGGAGATCTCGTGAACAGGCATGAGACAGCTCCCTCAGAGCTTGGGTGATCCGCCCGCCCGGCCGCGGGGGCTGGCCGGCGCACGGCGGAAAGGTACGGAGAAACGGCCGAAAGGTACGGAGAAGGAGACGACAGGAAGGAGACGTGACGGCGGTCAGACGCCGGGCTGAGCCGGGAACAGCACGCACCCCGGCGGCGCGGGCGGGACGTCCCCCTGGCCGCGGGCACCGTGGCACGCCGTGTCGAGTTGGGCCGCCAGCCGCTCCCGCACGTGCCGCAGCCGGGCGATCTCGGCGTCGACCTGCGCGATCCGGCGGCGGTAGCCCTCGATCGAGTCCACGCAGGCGTCGCTGGTCCCCTCCCCCGCCCGCAGGCACTCGACGAAGGGACGGGTCTCGGCGAGCGCGAACCCGTCCGCCACCCGTGCTCGGATCTCCTCGACCTCGCGCAGATCCGCGGCGCTGTAGTCGCGGTAGCCGTTGGCGAGCCGACGGGCGGCGAGCAGCCCGCGCTCCTCGTAGTGCCGCAGCGCGCGGGTGCTCGTCCCCGCGAGCCGCGCCAGCTCACCGATGCGCATCCCGGCGACCTCCGCCCTCCACCCGTGGCCGAGCCGGGCCGTGCGGTGCCGCCCGGCCCCGGTCTCGTCGTCGTCCTCGACGCTAGAGGTTCACGCGCACGTCAGGGCAAGCCCGCGGCAGATCCGCCGGGCGGCGGAACGCCTGCGCCTGCTGACCGGATCGGGCGTCCCGCGCATACGTTCCGCTACCGGATGAATGGCCCTGAATACCGGGATGGCCAGGCCAGCCGCCCTAGACTGAGCGGGTGACCGATCGCAGTCGACGTCCCGCAGCCTGCCGGCCAGCCCGTCCAGCGGCACTCTCGGCACGGTGACGACACCCAGTCCGCACCCGCCGGAGCCTGCCGCCGCCGGCTCCGCCTCCACCGGCGGCCGGGCCGGGCGCGGGGCTCCCCGCCCGGTGCTGCTGACCATCGACGACGACGTGAACGTCTCCCGGGCGGTCGCCCGGGACCTGCGGCGCCGGTACGGCGGCGACTACCGGATCGTGCGCGCCGAGTCGGGCGCGCAGGCCCTGGAGGCGCTGAGCGAGATCAAGCTGCGTGGCGACGAGGTCGCGATCCTGCTCGCCGACTACCGCATGCCGGGCATGAACGGCATCGAGTTCCTGGAGCAGGCGATGGACCTGTTCCCCACCGCCCGCCGGGTGCTGCTCACCGCCTACGCGGACACCAGCGCCGCGATCGACGCGATCAACGTCATCGATCTCGACCACTACCTGCTCAAGCCGTGGGACCCGCCGGAGGAGAAGCTCTACCCCGTCCTGGACGCCCTGCTCGACGCCTGGCTCGCCACGGACCGCCGGCCCGTCGCCGAGACGCGGGTGGTGGGGCACCGGTGGTCGGCCCGGTCCTACGAGGTGCGCGACTTCCTGGCCCGCAACCACGTGCCCTACCGGTGGTATCTGGCGGACGAGCCGGAGGGCGAGCGGCTGCTCGCCGCCGCCGGCGCGTCGCCGGACACGATCCCCTGCGTCATCACCACCGACGGCACCGCCCTGGTCAACCCGACCGACGGCGAGCTCGCGAGCCGGGTCGGGCTGGCGACCGCGCCCGCTGGCGACTTCTACGATCTCGTCGTCGTCGGCGGTGGCCCGGCGGGCCTCGGCGCGGCGGTGTACGGGGCCTCCGAGGGGCTGCGGACGCTGCTCGTCGAACGGCACGCGACCGGCGGCCAGGCCGGCCAGAGCTCACGGATCGAGAACTACCTCGGCTTCCCCGACGGCGTCTCCGGCTCCCAGCTCACCGACCGGGCCCGCCGGCAGGCGGTCAAGTTCGGCGCGGAGCTGCTGACCACCGCCGACGTGGTGGCCCTGGAGGCCGCGGGCCCCGCCCGGCGGCTGGTCCTCGGGGACGGGGGCAGCATCGACGCGCACGCGGTCATCCTCGCCACCGGCGTCTCCTACCGGCAGCTCGACGCCCCCGGCCTGAGCGATCTGACCGGCCAGGGGGTGTTCTACGGCTCCGCGCTCACCGAGGCGCCGAGCTGCAGCGGCGAGAACGTCTACGTCGTCGGCGGCGCGAACTCGGCCGGTCAGGCGGCGATGTACTTCGCCCGGCACGCGAAGTCGGTGACGATGCTCGTCCGGGGCCGGGGGCTGGAGGCGTCCATGTCCCACTACCTCATCGAGCAGATCGCGGCCGTGCCGAACATCCACGTCCGCGCCTGCACGGAGGTCGTCTCCGGGCACGGCGACGGCCACCTGGAGGGTCTTGTCCTGCGGGACAACGCGACGGGCGAGACCGAGCGGGTCGACACCCAGTGGCTGTTCATCTTCATCGGCGCCGCGCCCCGCACCGACTGGCTGGACGGGGTCGTCGCCCGGGACGAGCACGGCTTCGTCCTGGCCGGGCCGGATCTCGTCGTCGACGGGCGGCGGCCGGCGGGCTGGGGCGCCGAGCGGGACCCCTACCACCTGGAAAGCAGCCTGCCCGGGGTGTTCGTGGCCGGCGACGCCCGGGCCGAGTCGGTCAAGCGGGTCGCCTCGGCCGTCGGCGAAGGCGCGATGGCCGTCGCCCTCGTGCACCGCTACCTGGCGAGACGCTGAGACGCTGAGGAGGCCACATGGCGGGCGAGACGGAAGGTGCGCCGGCGGGCGGCGCCCAGGCCGGCACGGCAGACGGCGCCCAGGCCGACGGCGCCCAGGCCATGGGCCAGGCGTGCGTCAGGGGCACCGCGCTGCCCTGTGACATCGACGAGCTGCGCAGCCTGTTCCTCTTCGAGAAGCTCACCGACGACCAGCTCGAGTGGATCTGCCGCAACGGCCACGTCGAGCTGATCGAAGCCGGCCCGGTCTTCCTGGAAGGCGATCCGGCCACCTGCTTCTACGTGCTGGTCGAAGGCACCATCGTCCTCACCCGGCGGGTCGGCGACGACGACGTCGAGGTCTCCCGGACCAGCCAGCGCGGCGTCTACGCCGGCGCCTGGTTCGCCTACCTCGAGGACCGGGTCCCGCAGGTCTACACCAACTCCCTGCGGGTCACGGCCCCGTCCCGGTTCGTCGTGCTGGACGGCACGGCGCTGTCGCGGCTCATGCGCGACTGGTTCCCGATGGCCGTCCACATGCTGGAGGGGCTGTTCTTCGGGCAGAAGAACCTCCAGCAGCTGACCGGGCAGCGCGAGCGGCTCCTCGCGCTCGGGTCGCTGTCCGCCGGGCTCACCCACGAGCTCAACAACCCGGCCGCCGCCGCGGTGCGCGCCACCGTCTCGCTGCGGGAACGGGTCGCCGGCATGCGGCACAAACTGGGGATGATCGCCGCCGGCCCCTACGACCGCCCGGCGCTGGAGGCCCTGATCGGCCTGCAGGAGGACGCCGCCGAGCGCGTCGGGAAGGCACCCGCTCTGACGCCGATGGAGACCAGCGACCGCGAGGACGCCGTCGCGGACTGGCTCGACGACCACGGCGTCACCGGCGGCTGGGAGCTGGCGCCGACCTTCGTCCAGGGCGGCATCGACGTCGACTGGCTGGAGCGGGTCGCCGTCACCGTCTCCCCGGAGATCCTCGAAGGCGCCGTCCGCTGGCTGACCTACACGGTCGAGAGCGAACTGCTCATGAAGGAGATCGAGGAGTCCACGAACCGGATCTCCGGCCTGCTCGCGGCCACCAAGCAGTACTCCCAGCTCGACCGGGCGCCCTACCGCCAGGTCGACGTGCACGAACTGCTCGACAGCACCCTCACCATGCTCGGGGGCAAACTCGCCGGGGTCCGGGTCGCCCGCGAGTACGACCGGACCCTGCCGGAGATCCCCGTCCACGCCGCCGAGCTCAACCAGGTCTGGACGAACCTCATCGACAACGCCACCGCGGCGATGGGCGGCTCCGGAACCCTCACGATCGCCACCTGGGCGGACCACGACGACCTGGTAGTGGAGATCCGCGACACCGGTACCGGCGTCGCACCGGAGATCCAGGAGCGGATCTTCGAGCCGTTCTTCACGACGAAGGCAGTCGGCGAGGGCACCGGGCTCGGGCTCGACATCTCCTGGCGCATCGTCGTCAGCCGCCACCACGGCAACCTGACGGTCACCTCCGTCCCCGGCGACACCCGCTTCCGGGTCTCACTGCCGATCCGCCCGGACCTCGAGCCCACCGAGGCAGCCGAGCTGGACGCCGCCGCCGGCCCGAGCACCCCCGCCGGCCCGAGCACCCCCGCCGCCGGCTGACCCCACCACTGCCACCCGTCCGAACGGCACCGCCGGCCAGGCGGATACCGCCACCCTGTGCCGACAGCTGCCCGGCTACGAGGGCGACGCCGTGCGGTCGAGGAAGTAGTGGCCCTCGTCGAGGTCGGCCAGGAGGTCGGGGGCGCTCGGGTTCCAGTCGAGCAGTTTCCGGGTGAGGGTGCTGGAGGCCGGTGCGTCGGCCGCGAGGAGCGGCCCCAGCCAGCCGAAGTGCTCGGCCGCCCGCTCCGGCGGTACCGCGACCGTGGGCAGGCCGAGGTGCCGGCCGATGACCTCGGCGAGGGCGCGGACGGGGACGCCCTCGTCCGCGATGCCGTGCAGCACCGACCCGGCGGGGGCCTTCTCGACGGCCAGCCGGAACAGGCGGGCGGCGTCGAGCCGGTGCACGGCCGGCCAGCGGTTCGCGCCGTCACCGACATAGCCGGAGGCGCCGCGCTGCCGGGCGACGTCCACCGCCGTCGCGACGAACCCGTGGTCACCCGCTCCGTGCACGGTCGGGGGAAGGCGCAGGACCGACGACCGGACGCCCTTCTCGGCCAGGGCGAGTGCGGCCTGCGCGTTCGCGCCCCGGTGTGCCGCCATGCCGCCGGCGGTCAGGTCGGGCCTGTCCTGCTCGGTGGCGACCCGGCCCGGAGCCAGGCCGAGCACGCCGGAGGCGATGACGAGGGGACGGTCGGAGCCTGCCAGGGCCGCCCCGAAGGTGTCGATGGCGCGGCGGTCCGTCCTGGCGGCGCCGTCGAAGTCGGCGAAGTCGTGGATGAACGCGAGGTGGATGACGCCGTCGGAGTCGGCCGCTCCGGTCCTCAGGCTGTCGAGGTCGTCGAGGGAGCCGCGGTGCACCTGGGCGCCGGCGGCGGCGATCGCGGCGGCGGAGTCGTCCGAACGGGCGAGGCCGACGACCTGGTGGCCGGCGGCGAGCAGCTCGGGCACCACGGCCGAGCCGATGAAACCGGATGCGCCGGTGACGAGGACACGCATGAGAGACCTCCGGACGGGTTCGATCGGCCTGCCTGGTCGCGTCGGGTGGGCCGCGGGGATGACCGCGGCGCCGGCCAGGGGGGGCATGTCAGCAACTGACATGACCCTAGCACGGCGATGTCAGTTGCTGACATGGCCTACGATCACAGATATGAGCCGCTGGGCCCCCGACGCACGCAGCCGCCTGACGCAGGCGGCGCTGGAGCTCTACCGGGAACGCGGCTTCGACCGGACGGCCGTCGCGGAGATCGCCGCGCGGGCCGGGCTGACCGAGCGGACCTTCTTCCGGCACTTCGCCGACAAGCGCGAGGTCCTCTTCGGGAACGAGGACCTGCTTCGCGAGCTTCTGATGAACGCAGTCACCGGCGCCCCCGCCGCAGCGGGGGCCATGGACGCGATGGGGGCAGCCCTCGACGCCCTGGCCACCTTCTTCCCCGAGGAGCGTCGCGAGCACGCCCGGCAGCGCCAGCTCGTGATCGATGCCAATCCGAGTCTTCAGGAACGTGAGCTGCTCAAACTCGCGTCGCTCGCCGCGGCGACAGCGGAGGCGCTGCGCCGTCGCGGCGTCGTGGACCCGGACGCCGGTCTCGCCGGGGAGGCGGGGATGGCGGTCTTCAGGATCGCGTTCGCGCGCTGGATCGGCGGCGGGCACACCGATGACCGAGAAGCCCGCGGCAACGCCCACAGTGATGACGGTGGCGGTGGCGACGACCAGCGGGACCTGCCGAACCTGATCCGCGACACCTTCACTCTGCTGCGCACCCTGGCCTGCTCTCCGCCTCCACCTCCGCCCGGGAAGGCCTGATCACCCTCAGGCCTTCCCTGGCCGCTCGTCGCGGTCGGCGGCCGTTCGGTCCGTCCGGAGGCCGCGCGGTCCGTTCGGGGCAGTGAGCTTCGCCGGATGGGCGGGTGCCGGAGAGGACGGAGGGCACGGCGAGGACGACGACTGACCGTTCGGGCAAACCCGTAGGAACGCCACGCCCCGACCGGAGAACGGCAGCCCGATTTGCGGGTGGTCGCCCGTTACGCTGCGCGCGCCAACGGCGACCACCAAGACGAGTCGAGGAGCTCCCGTGCGTCCGACCCGGACCCCCGTCGGCACCCGTCGGCTCCGCCGCTCAGCCGGCCGCCCCCCTGCTATCGGGCGCCGGTTCGTCGGATTCCTGGCCACCGCGACCCTGACCACAGCGGCGCTCGCCGCCGCCTTCTGCCTGCCCGCGGGCCCCGCGGCGCCCCCACCACCGGCCTCCCCCGGCGACCCGCCCGCGGCCGTGCTGGCGGCCGCCGAGCCTTCGGCTGCGGAGCCTTCGGCCGTGGAGCGGGCCGCTCCGGTGACGACCCCGATCACCGGCGGTCTGCGGGGACATCCGTTCCTGTCCCTCGTCATCCCCCCGGTCACCGCCGTGGCCGCCGCCGGCTACGAGGAGAGCGAGTACCAGCTCGAAGGCGAGGCCCGCCCCTACCGGACCGCCGGTGCCCGCTCCGCCGACGGCTACTGGCAGGCCTCCCCCGGCGAGCCCGCCCCGTACCGGACGAGGCTGCTGATCGAGCGACCGCGCGACCCGGCGCGGTTCAACGGCACCGTCGTCGTCGAATGGCTCAACGTCACCGCCACCACGGAGACCCCGACCGACTTCGGGTACGCCCACCAGGAGCTGGTCCGCGGCGGCTATGCCTGGGTCGGGGTGTCCGCGCAGTCCGTCGGCGTGAACGGCCTCCTCGGCCTGCGGGCCTGGGACCGAGCGCGTTACGGGTCGCTGAGCCATCCCGGCGACGCCTATTCGTACGACATCTTCACCGATGCCGCGCGGGCGGTGCGGAACCCGGACGGACCGCTGCGCGGCCTCCCGGTCGCGACGGTGCTGGCGGACGGCGAGTCGCAGTCGGCGGCCCGGCTCCTCGCCTACCTCAACGCCGTGCATCCGCTGGTCCCGCCGGCCGACCGGTTCGACGGGTTTCTGGTGCACAGCCGGGGCCCGTACGCGGCGCCGCTCGGTGACTCGTCGGCGGACGCCCAGGACTCGATGCGCCCGACCCTGATCCGCACTGATCTGGACGTCCCGGTACTGGTCGTGGAGGCTGAGAGCGATGTGCGGGCGGGTCCGTTCACCTACCTGGACGCCCGCCAGCCCGACACCGCGTACCTGCGGACGTGGGAGGTGGCCGGCACCGCCCATCTGGACCGCTTCGTCATGGACTTCGTCGACCCGCTGATGGCGCGGGAGCTGAACTCGTCCAGCGGCAAGGACTGTGCCCAGCCGGTCAACGACGCTCCCCAGTACCTGGTGATGAACAGCGCCGTGCGGCTCCTGGCCCGGTGGGCGCGGGACGGCACCCCCCCGCCGCAGGCGCCGAGGATCACCACCACACCGGACGGCCGCATCGCCCGCGACGAGGACGGCAACGCGCTCGGCGGTGTGCGCCTGCCTGCGCTGGACGTGCCCACCGCGACCCTGTCAGGGGAGGGTGAGGGGCTGTGCGTCCTGTTCGGGGCGACCACGCCGTTGGACGGCGAGCGGCTGGCCCAGCTCTACCCCGATCTGGGCAGCTACGAGCAACGGCTGGCGGAGGCGACCCAGGCCGGCGTCGACGGTGGCTTTCTCCTCCCGGAGGATGCCGCCGCCCTGCTCGGGCACTGAGCCCACAGCCCTCCGCCGCCTGGCCGCCTGGCGGCCGGGCGCCGGCGGCTCGGACCCGGCGTTACTGCAGGTAGCCCTCGACCTGGGTACTGGAGCCGGCGCGGGCCTCGTCCGGGTCCTCGCCGGCATCCCGGGCCGCGCGGCGGCGGCGCAGCAGATCCCAGCACTGGTCGAGGGTCTCCTCGAGTTCGGTGAGGCGGTCGGTCTCCGCGTCGGAGTCGATCTGGCCGCTGCTGCGCCGGGAGCGCAGCTCGTGCTCCTCCGCCACCAGCGAGTCGATGCGCGTGAAGATCGCTTTGTCGTCCACCGGCCTCAGCCAACCATGCCGCGGCCCGGGGCACCAGTCGGTCCCGGGCCGCAGCCGGTGGCTGGGGTCGACGGTCAAGGCCGGCGGTCGAGGCCGGCGGTCGAGGCCGGCGGTCGAGGCCGGCCACCGGCACCGTCGGTCAGTCGCGGATCTGCTGGGACAGGTACTCCGTGGCGCCGAGCTGGGAGATGAGTTCGAGCTGCGCGTCGAGCCAGTCGATGTGCTCCTCCTCGGATGTGAGGATCTCCTCGAGGAGCACGGCCGATCCGACGTCGCCCTTTGTCCGGAACAGTGCGATCGACTCCCGGAGCAGGTCCACCGCCTCGGTCTCGTGCGTACGGTCGAGGGTCAGCTGCTCGGGAACCGTCTCCCCGATGCGCAGGGTGTGCAGTCGCTGGAGGTTCGGCAGACCACCGAGGTAGAGCACCCGGTGGATGAGTCGATCGGCGTGCTTCATCTCGTCGATCGACTCATGGTAGTAGTGCTCGGAAATGTGCTTGTATCCCCAGTTCCGCTGCATTCTCGAATGCAGGAAGTACTGGTTGACGGCGGTCAGCTCATTCGTCAGAACCGCGTTCAGCCTCTCGACGATCTGTTCGTCGCCACGCACCGCCGGTAACCTCCAGCAATATCACCCGGCGACCCCCGTGAAACGTCCCGGCGGATATGCGGCGGCGGCACCCTCAGACTGGGCAGACCCTCGACCGGCGTGCCGGAAGGCCGCATGGTGAACATGCGGCGGATCCCGCAGACGGCCGCGGGTACCCGCACCGACCCCACCGAGATCACGTCCCAGGAGGCCCCGGTGGGTCTCTAGGCTGATCTGGCGACCGGACGACGCCGACGCGGCATCGCCTCGTCGAGCAGGTCGGCGATCTCCTCGAGGCAGCCGCCGCACCCCGTGCCGGCGTCACACCTCGCACCGATCTCCTCCGTGTCACAGGCGCCCGAAGCAATCACGCTACGTAGCGTCCGGTCGGAGACAGCAAAGCATGAACAGACGAGCACCGCACCTCACCACGCCCGGAGTCGTCGGGGCCGAAACCACCGAGAGAGTGGACCGTTGCCGTTCCGGGGGACCCCTTCGCACCGAGGTTCAGGCTTAGCTAAGGCTTCCCTTATCGATAGAGTGCCACGGAACGGACGGTGTGCGCAAGAGAGCCTTACCTACCTCACACACGGACCGCGATGGCCTGATGCGCAGAGCAACAAGGCGGGCCTCATTCCGTGGCGGTGCGAACAAGGTGCCCGCGCACGGCTACCGGGGCGAGGCGGGCAGACCGGATCCCGGCTGAGCCGGGATCCGGTCCGCGGGCGCTGCCGGGCGCTCAGGCCTGGCTGGCCGGGCGGTCGGCGCCGGGCACCAGTGCGACCGCGGCGTCCGGTTCGGTCACCCGGAAGGTGAAGCTCTCCTCCAGGTACAGCTCCACCTCGTCCAGCGTGTGGGACGAGTAGCCGGCGGAGAGGTCCTGGCCGGAATCGAAGATGAAGTCCCCGCCCCGCTGGCTCAGCACCACCGCGCCGTGGATCCCCGGCGCCCGCACCACCGGGCCGTCGAGAATCTGCTTGAGATGGCTGATCAGCAGGTATCCACCGTGCTCGGTCGCCTCCAGGATCGCGGTGTAGCCGTCGGGGTCGACGGCCAGCCCGTACGGCCCGCCGATACCGGCCCGGCGCAGCAGAGCGACCGCCTTGGCGACTGTGCGCGGGTAGGAGTCGGTGTCCGCCCCCAGCTCCAGCGGGGGATGGGAGGACGCCTCGGCGATGCCGACGATGCCTGCCTCGGCATTGCCGTGGAAGACGACCGAGTTCTCGGTCACCGCCACCCGCCGGGCCGCGTCCTCCAGACCGGAGAGGTCGATGTCGTCGGCGCCCCGGTCGATCGCCTCCAGTTCTCCGCGGTCGACGGTGAACGGCGCCCGCAGCTCCATCACGGGAAGCACCTGGCGCAGCCGGGCGCGCACACCGTCACCGGGCTGCGACTGCAGCGGAGCGACCCGCCCGAGCGGGGTGGCCGAATAGGACCAGCCGTGGGGACCGGCGAAGTCGACCAGCTTGCGGGCGGCGAGGTTCGTCGTCAGCCGCCCCCGGGCCTCGTCGTCGATGGCCTTCCAGCCCGCCTCGGTCACGGGTGCATAGCCACGCAGTAGATGGTTCACTCGCTCACACCTCTCAGGCTTCCGATCCCCAGCGAGCCGTCCGACGGCTCCGCGGCCCGCGCCGAGGCGTCTCCGTCAGGGCCCTCGTCGCTCATCGCCACCTCCTCGACCTCCGTCACCGGAACCGAGGTGAACAGGTATGTACGCAGTTGCGAGTCCAGCACCGGGTCACGGCGACGCAGCCACTCCAGCGTCATCGCCGCGTGTTCCTTCTCCTCGTCCCGGTTGTGCGCCAGCAGCGCGGCCAGCTCCGGGTCCGTGGCCGCCTCGACCCGCTGGTCGTACCAGTCGACGGCCTCCAGCTCCTCCATCAGCGACGCGATCGCCCGGTGGCGGTCGATCGTTCCTGGTGAGAGGGCTCCGGACTGCTCATGCAGCCCCATACTGTTCTCGCCCATAGCGCACTACCTACCACGCCAGGCCCGATCCATCCCCGATCATCGCCCGCTGTTCAAGGTGGCACACCGCCGATCGGTGCGGGATGGGGCTCAGCCCGCGAGCGGGGTGACGTCCACCCGCCGGTTCTCGGCCCGGCCGGAGATCGTGGCGTTGTCGGCGACCGGCCGGTCCGGGCCGAAGCCGGCGGCCCGGACCCGCTCCGCGGGCACGCCCCGCAGCACCAGGTACTCACGGGCCGCGCTGGCCCGGTCGACCGAGAGCGCCTGGTTGAGCGCGAGCGGACCGGTGCTGTCCGTGTGGCCCCCGACGAGAACGGTGAGATCACCGGGAAGCAACGCGCGGGCCACCTTGTCGAGGCCGGCGCGCACGGCGGCGTCCAGGGTCGCGTCATCGATGGCGAAGGTCAGGCGCGCGCCCTCCAGCGCCACCCGCAGCGCGGCACGGGTGCCGTCAACGGTTCCGCCGGTCGCGCCGGTCGCGCCGGTCCCGCCGGTCCCGCCGGTCGCGCTGCCGCCGGTGGCGGGGTCAGCTGCCTGGCCGGCCGGCCTGGCGACGCCCGTCTCCGGGTCCAGCACGACGGTGGCGCCGGCCCCGACCGCCAGCCGGTTGTCCAGCGAGGCCCCCGGGAGCCACGGCTGCACCGCGGCCAGCACCTCGGCACCGATCGTCGCGCGAGCGGCCGCGTCGGGCGCCCCGCCCTGCAGGACCAGCGAGGAGCCGTCGATGGTCACCGACCGCGCGCCGGCCTGCCGGCCCAGCGCCGTGGCGACCTCGCCGAGAGCCTCCAGGGCCGGAGTGGCCACCTGCGGATCGACGGTGACGGTCGCCGAGACGGCGCCGCCGGACGCGTCCGCGGCGGAACCGAGCAGGTCGGCCCGGGTCGCACTGTCCGGAACGGTGGCGCTCAGGGCCAGCCCGGACGGGGCCCCGCCGTCCCCGCTCACCCCGATGACCAGCGGGCGGGAGGGCTCGGCGGCGACGACCGCGTCACCGGCCAGCCGGACGGAGCCGGCGCCGAAGACGGCAGCCGCCGACTGGGCCTGGCGCGCCTCCTCGGTGCTGTCGAAGCGGCCGTGGAGCACGACGTCCCGCCCGTCGACGCTGACCCAGGCCCGGGCCGCACCACTCGCCCGGACGGCCTCGGCCGCTCGATCGGCCAGGTCGTCCTCGATCGGGCCGCGGCGCAACCAGAGGGCGACCAGGGCGAGCAACAGCCCCGCGAGAACCAACGCGACGACAAACGCAACCGGACGGGGGCGCCGGAGGAGCGCCACCGAGGGCGAGGACATGAGGTGCTCCGGGCTCGACGTGGGACGGGACGGAGGTCAGGCTGACCTGCCCGGGGCCGGTGAACTGACGGGTGCGCCGCCGCTTGCACGGCGTGCGCGAGGCCCCTGGGCCGCGACGCAGATCATCACATCGCTCCGCAACTTTCGCACATCCCCGACATCGGGAACGCACCGGGTGAAGGTGGCGGAAAAAGTGTGAGCGCCGGCCCGCTCAGGCCCCGCTGAGCCGCGTCCGGGTGGGAGCGGGCCGGCCGGCCGGGTGCTGGGCCGCCGGGAGCTCTCCGGAGTGCGCGGTGGCGGTCCCGCCGTCCACCGGTTCCCCGCTGGGCGGCCTCGCACCCGGCTCCGCCTCCGCACCTGATCTCTCCCCGGGCTCGGCCGCTGTCAGGGCCACCCGCTCCGGCTCCGCGACCTCCGCCGCGGCCGGTGGCGTTCCGGCGTCCGGAGTCCGGGAGCCGTCGGCCGGGGGCGGTGGGGAGCCGCCCGGCTGACGGGCTGCGCGCCGGGACGTGACGGCCAGGGCGAGCAGCGCGCTCACTCCGAGCACAGCCCAGCCGGCGACGGCGTCCAGGATGTAGTGGTTCGAGGTGGCCATGACGATGAACACCGTCGCGGCCGGGTACAGGCAGCCGAGCACCCGCACGACCGGCGTGCGGGCGTACCGGGCCAGCAGGACGCCGCACCACAGCGCCCACGCGCAGTGCAGGGAGGGCATGGCGGCGTACTGGTTGGCGAGGCCCTCCAGGCCGTCCGGCGCGGCGCTGGCGCTTCCGGTCCACCATCCCCAGCCCTCGAAGTGGGACATGGTGTCGACATAGGACGTCCCGGGCAGCAGCCGCGGCGGCGCGGTGGGGAACAGGAAGAACCCGCCCAGCGAGATCAACGTGGTGAAGACCAGGGTCCACCGGGCGCGGACGTAGCGGCCGGGATGGCGCCGGTACATCCAGACGAGCAGCCCCGGGGTGACCACGAAGTGCAGCGTGGCGTAGTAGTAGCAGCACAGGACCGCCAGCGCCGGGACGCCCTGCAGCCAGCGGTTGAGGCCGAGCTCGATGTCGAGGCCCAGGCGTTCCTGCAGGTGCAGGATGTCCCAGCCCAGCCGGTTCGCACCGGCCTCGGACGAGTCGGCCGCGCCCCGGGTCGCCGTGTAGGTGTAGTAGAGGGTCACCAGCATGACGGCCTCGACCCACAGGTGGGGCAGCCCGGTCGTCGGGCTGAGCAGGCGCCTTCGCCACCGGCCCCGCACCTGGTCGCCCGCCGGTCCCCCGCTGTGGCCCGGCTGGCCGTTCCGGCCTGGCGCGCTGCCGTCGCCTGCCCCGCCGCCGTCGCCTGCCGCGCCGCCCGGGTCCGCACCCGGGTCCAACTGGTCCTTGCGGCTCGTCCGATCCACCGCGCCTCGACTTCCGGTCCGACTTCCAGCTCGCCGTGTCCGACTCGCTTCGTCCAGCTTGCGCCGTCAAGCCAATCACGGGCAGCCGATCACGAACGCAAGGGCGGGTGGCCACGGAGGAACGGCTCCGTGGCCACCCGCCCGGGAACCTCAGGCCGCGGGTGGCGCCGTGGTCAGTTCCCGCCGGCCGAGGTGGTGGCCCCGGTGACACTGCCGGCCGGGGACTCCTCGACCGGCAGCGCGCTGCCCGCCTTCCAGGTCTCCCACGGGACGGACCACTCGTTCCCGAGCTGCGAGGTCTCCGCCGGCCGCCCGGTGTTGCTGATGTCGATGATGTCGCCGAACTGACTGAAGTTGTAGAACCACTCGGCGTCGGCGGGTGCCGCGTTCACACATCCGTGGGAGACGTTCGCCCGCCCCTGCGATGGGACCGACCACGGGGCGGAGTGCACGTACTGGCCGCCACTGGTGTAGTGGACGGCCCACTGGACCTCCTCGTAGTAGTACTCCGGGTGGCCCTTCGGCACGCCTACGGTGGCCGAGTCCATGATCACCATGGGTGTCTTGCCGAGGACGTTGTGCGGGCCCTCCATGGTGAGGTAGCCGGCCTTGCCACCGCTGATCGGCATGGTCCGCACCAGCTGGTCGTCCTTGAAGACCTGCATCATGTGCGTCGCCGCGTCGACCTTGCTGATCTGGGCGGAGCCGATGGTGAAGTCCATCGTCCGGTCCTTGACCCCGATCCACCCCGTCCCGGAGTCGTAGCCGGCGAGGTTGGCCTCCACGTGCACCCGGGTGCCGGGCGTCCAGTACTGCTGCGGGCGCCACGCGACCAGGCGGTTCGACATCCAGTTCCAGGCGCCGAGCACGGGCGGGTCGGCACTGACCGACAGCCGGCGCTGCACCTCGGCGCGGTCGGTCACCGGCGCGCTGAAGGTCAGGCTGATCGGGGCGCCCACCCCGACGGTCTGGCCCGCCACCGGCTCCCACGACACCTTGAACGGATTGTCCGGGATGCCCGTCGTGAAGCTCGAGGCGATGTTCGCCGTACCCGCGATGCCGGTGGCCGCCGTCGTCGTGGCCTGGATGTCATAGCGGCTGTCGGAGAACAGGCCGCCCGAGGACGTCCACGTCCGACGGTCCGGGGAGAACGTGCCCGCGAGCGTGCCGGGCTCGGTCTTCTCCGCCGCGCTGGCGCCCCGGTTGACAGTGACCGCCTCCAGCGGAGCGTTGCTGGTCACGACGACCGACTCGGTGAGCGCGATGCCGGTGGCACCGTCGGCCGGCGTCACCTTCACCGAGGCCGCGGGAGGCGGCGCCGGGGTCGGCGCGGCGGCGGTGTCGCCACCCCCGCCGCCCGTCGAGCAGGAGGCCAGCAGGACGGCGGCGAGCACCGCGGCGATCCCGGCCATCCCGCGCCGGGCCGGGGCGACCCGGCCGCGGCCGCCTCCGGAGCCGCGAGGGGACGGCTCGGAGCCGCGGAAGGGACCGGGAACAGCTGGCGCGGCGCCGCGACGGGCGCGCGCCGAGCTCATCATCGAGCGAGACATGCGATGCCTTCTTCCGAAGACCGCTGCGACCGGGTCGGGTGGGCTTTCCCGCGCGATCGCGGCCGGCCTGACAACACGCCGCGAGGACCAACGGACACCAGACGGAACGGAGTGGCGACAATAAGCGATTCCATCACCGCGAGAGACCGCACGGAAACAGAATGTGCACTTGCTCGACCGCCCACGAGCGGACGGTACCCACAACCGCGGACCACGTCCCGTCGATCACGGGAAAACCTCGCCACACCGACGAGACAACCACGTTTCACCAAGATTACGAACTCGGAGAGTGACACTCTCCGGTTGACCGACATGAACCCCTCCCAGCGCCGGTAAGTCCGACGCACAACTCATATCCGACGTTGCGCGCCGGCCGGACACCGGGCCCGCGCTGCCGGTATCCGGAGCTGAATGTGTCGGCAGCCGGACAATCACCACCCCCGGAAGTGCCGGTCGAATCACTCCGAGCGGCCCGACTTCGGTGCCCCCTGGCCGGAACAGGCCAGTGCGGCCGGACCGGGAACGCGGGCGAAACGGCGCCACAATGAGACGGGCCCGCCGGGCTCCGCGGGCCTCGGGCCCCTCGCACCCCCGCCGCGCCGGCCCGGGCCCGCCGCGCCGACCACGAAAGGTGCCCATGGCCATCGTTCCCGGGCCCAACCAGTACGGCAAGGCCGAGGTCCGCCTCGTCCACGTCGACCGCTCCACCCCGGTCCACCGGATCAGTGACCTGACCGTGTCCACCGCGCTGCGCGGCGACTTCGTCGCCGCCCACACCGCGGGAGACAACAGCCACGTGCTCACCACCGACACCCAGAAGAACGTCGTGTACGCCCTCGCCCGCGAAGGCGGCATCGGCGAGATCGAAGAGTTCGCGACCCGGCTCGGCCGTCATTTCACGTCCGGTCACGAGTGGGTCACCGCGGCACGCATCGAGATCGAGCAGTCCGGCTGGGACCGGATCACCGCGGACGGGCACGCGCATGACCACTCCTTCCTCCGGTCCGGCGGGGGCCGGCGGACGACCGTGGTGACCGTCGAGGCGGACACCGTGCATGTCGTCTCCGGACTTGCCGGAGTGGTGGTGCTCAAAACAACCGGGTCGGAGTTCCGCGGATTCCCCCGCGACCGCTACACGACCCTCGCGGAGACGTCGGACCGGATCCTCGCCACCGAGGTGACGGCACGTTGGCGCTACCTGGGAACCGGGCAGGCGACCGGCGGCCCGGATTTCGGGCGACTTGCCGCCGAGATACCACGCACACTGCTGGAAACCTTCGCGCAGGTACACAGCCTGGCCCTCCAGCAGACCCTGCACCGCATGGGCGAGGCAGTTCTGGTCAGATTCCCGGAGGTCGCCGAGATACGGCTCTCGATGCCGAACAAGCATCATTTCCTCGTCGACCTGGCGCCGTTCGGCCTGGACAATCCCGACTCGGTCTACCTCGCGGCCGACCGCCCGTACGGGCTGATCGAGGGCACGGTGCTGCGCGACGACGCCCCCGCCGCCCCCACGGCGTGGTACGGCACGCCGGGCTTCTGCTGATCCGACTTCTCCTGACGAGAGCGCCCCGGGTGGTCAGAGCGGGGCGACGACCACCCGGTCGCCGGGCGCGAGGCCGAGGGCCCGGGCCGCGTCCCCGTCCCGCCGGGCCACCGCCGCCAGCCCCGACGAGTCGACGTAGAGCACCAGCTCACCGGGCCGCACCGAGCCGAAGGTGACCCCGACCGTGAGCTCGACCGGGCTGGCTGGGCCGGCTGGGCCGCCAGTGCCGAGAGCGCGGCTGGGAGGCGGACAGGTGAGGCGGGCGCGGGTGCCCGGGCGCAGTCCGGCCTCGGCGAGCAGCTCGGCGGGCGCGGCGAGGGCCACGTTGCCGAACGTGTCGACCAGCAGGACCTCCGACTCCAGCCGGATCCCGCCCGGGCCGGCGGACACCCGTGCCAGCGGCGCCGGCAGCCGCACAAGCGACCGCGGGTCGACCGGGGTGCCCAGCGCGTCGAGCGGACGCCCGGCCAGCAGGGCCGCGGCGGCCGGCACGAAGACGTCCCGGCCGTGGAAGGTCGCCGGGGTGCCCGCCGGCACGGTCAGATCCACCGCCGCCAGCACGCCGCCGAGCACCTCGGCGCCGGGGACCAACAGCCCGTTGTCCGGGCCGACCAGGAACCCCTCCGGGGTGCGGACGGCGAGCGCACGCCGCCCCGTCCCCACGCCGGGGTCGACCACGGCGACGTGGGCCGCCCCGGACGGCAGGTGTGGCACCGTCGCCGCGAGCACGGCGGACCCGCGCCGGACGTCGCCGCGCGGCACCAGATGCGTCACGTCGACGATCGGTACTCCCGGGGCCAGGCGCAGCAGCACGCCGTGGCAGGCGGCGACGAACCCGTCCACCAGGCCGTAGTCGGTCGTCAGGCTGACGCAGCTCATCGCATCCCCGGGAAGGTCAGATCGCGCCGGCGGCGCGCAGCTCGGCGATCTCCCCCGCGCAGAGGCCCACCTCGCCCAGGATGCGCTCGGTGTGCTCCCCCAGCGCGGGAACCGGGTCCAGCCGGGCCGGCTCCCCGGGGAACTCGACCACCGGGCGGGACTGACGCACCGGCCCGACCGGCGAGCCCACCTCGACCCATCGGCCGCGGGCGGCCAGCTGCGGGTGGGCGAGCAGGTCCGCGACGGAGTTGACCCGGGCGTAGGCGATGCCCGCGGCCTCCAGGCCCGCCTCCAGCTCGGCCGTGCGCAGTCCGCCGACGGCGTCGGCCACCGCGGCGTCCGTCCGGGCCCGGTTGCGCACCCGGGCCTGGTTCGTCGCGAAGGCGGGGTCCGCGACGAGATCCGGGCGGGCCAGCGGGCCCTCGGCGAGCCGCCGCCACTCCCCGTCGTTCTGGACGCCGATCAGCACCTCGTCGCCGTCGGCGGTCCGGTAGGCGTCGTAGGGGGCGATCGAGGGGTGGCTGATCCCCGACCGGGCCATCTCCGTGCCGGTGTGCTCCACCGTCTGGACCGGGTAGCCCATCCACTCGGTGAGGGCGTCGAGCATGGCGATCTGCAGGGCCGCCCCGGCACCGGAGCGCGCCTGGCGCAGCAGGGCCGCGAGCACCGCCTCGATGACATAGCTGCCGGCGGCGACGTCACCGGCGGCGAACCCCGCCTTCGCCGGCTGCTCCGGGCTGCCGGTGACGGCGATCAGCCCCGACTCGGCCTGCACGAGCATGTCGTAGGCCTTCCGCGCCCGGTAGGGGCCGGTCGGCCCGTAGCCGGAGACATCCACGGCGACCAGCCCGGGCTGGCGCCCGACCAGGGTCGCCGCGTCGAGCCCCAGCCGCGCGGCCGCGCCGGGCCCGAGGTTCTGGGCGACGACGTCGGCACCCGCGATCAGCCGGTCGAGCGCGGCCCGGGCCGCGGGGACCTTCAGGTCCAGGGTGAGCGACTCCTTCGAGCGGTTCAGCCAGGAGAAGTGCGCGGACAGACCGTCGCGCACCGCGCGGTCGTAGTCACGGGCGAAGTCACCGCGACCCGGCCGCTCGACCTTGATCACCCGCGCCCCGAGCTCGGCGAGGTGCCGGGTCGCGAACGGCAGGGCGACTGCATGTTCCAGGCTGACGACGGTCACACCCGCGAGCGGAAGCACGCAGGCCAGGCTAGTGCCCGGACCGGGCCCGCCGGGCCGGTTCCCTACCCGCGCGGGAATCAGCAGGGCGGCGGCTCGGCCCCGCCGCCGCACGGGGAGGCCTCGGCCGCGCACGCCCCGGCGGCCTCGCCCGCGGCGCCCACCCCGGCCACGCGGACGAGCAGGCTGTGCAGCGTCGCCCGCTCCTCGGGGCGCAGCGCCGCGAGGAGCTCGTCCTCGACGAGCCGGAGCCGGGCGTTCGTACGGGTCAGCTCGGTGCCGCCGGCGGCGGTCAGCTCGACGATGTGGCGCCGGCGGTCGGCGGGATCCCGGCGGCGGGCGATCAGCCCGAGTGTCTCCAGCTCGTTGAGCAGGCCGACGACATTGCTGGGGTCGAGCCGCAGGGCCTGGCCCAGCAGGTGCTGGCTGAGCGGGCCGCGCTCCTCGAGCAGCGCGAGCGCGAAGTGCTGGCGGGGGCGGACACAGCCGGCCATGTGGATACCGGCCGCACGCTGGCCGACCCGGGCGAGCTGGACGATCAGGGGCAGCACCTGCTGATCGAGGATCGGCGGAGGCTCTGCCATCTCTGGAGGCTACCCCGACCATCGACAGGTCAGATACCGATAGTTTGCGTTTCGCAAACTATCGGCGATACTGACGAACGTATCGTGGTTTCCTGCGCACCGAGTGGAGAGTGCTGGTGTCCAAGCTTCTGGTGATCGTCGGGAGCACCCGCCCCGGCCGGGCGGCCGACAGCGTCGTCCCCTGGGTCGTGGCGCGCGCCGCGGCGCACGGCGCCTTCGACGTCGAGGTCGCCGACCTGCGGGACTGGCCGCTGCCGATCTTCGCCGAGCACTTCGGCACGATCGGCGACATCAACGATCCGACCTACTCGGATCCGTTGGTCCGTGCCTGGAACGCGAAGGTGAAGAGCGCCGACGCGTTCGTCGTCATCACGCCGGAGTACAACCACAGCGTGCCGGGCGTGCTGAAGAACGCCATCGACACCGTGTGGCTGTCGTTCGGCTTCCGGAACAAGCCGATCGCCAGCGTCGGCTACAGCGGCGGCATCAGCGGCGCGATCCGCGCGATCGAGCACCTCGCCCACATCGCCGTCGAGGCGGAGGCGGTGCCGCTGCGCAACACGGTGGTGCTGCCGTTCGTCGGCCAGACGTTCGACGAGAAGGGCGAGCCGGTCAACCCGTTCACGGATGCCAGCCTGCAGATCCTGCTCGACGACGTCGCCTGGTGGTCGTCGGCCCTGGAGAAGGCCCGCGCCGGTGGCGAGCTGGCCCCCGGAGTGTTCCGCGCCCAGGCGGCGGCCGCCGCGGCGACCGAGACCGCCGAGGCGGGCTGACCCCGCCGCACGCGTCGGTGCCGGGCTGCGAGGTCAGGCCGGGGTGGCCCCGCCGCCGCGGTACGCGGGGTTGCCGTCGGCCGCCGCAGGCACCGGTGCCGCGCCGCTTTCCGGCGCCGGCCCGCCGGAGCCCGGCTCCACCGTGACGGACGCCAGAACCACCGAGTCGATCACCTGCGGTCCAGCCGGCCCCGTCGGCCCGGCCGGGTCAGCCGGGTCAGCCGATCCGACCGGTTCCGCCCTGCCGGGCGGCAGCCCGGCAGGGACGCGGGCGGTGCTGCCGGGCTTCGCGCGGCCGTCGCCGTCGGCGGCGGCCGCGTCGACCACCTCGTGTCCGGCGGCGAGGGCGTGCGGGTCGGCCTGCGCCGGCTCCTGCTCCGCGAAGCCGGCCTGGCGGCGGTCCGAGCGCGGCGGGCCGCCGTTGGCGACGACGACAGCGACCCAGGGGAGAATGATCGCGAGACCGACCGCGACGATGCGCAGCCACCCGTCGAGGGCGACGACGGCGAGCACGAAACAGACCACCCGGAACAACATCGTCGCGATGTAACGCTGCTCCCGGCGATGGATCTCCTCCGGTCTGGACTCAGCCGCCGACGTGATCAGTACTGGCTCGCTCCGTCGCCACTTCACATCTACCGCCTGCTCACGTGGGCGCTCGTCTCCCCGGCCGGCCGCACCAGCCGGTCCGGTGCCGGCCCGGCACGACAGCCGGCCCCCTGCCATCCTGCCCAGCGGGGCGGGAGTGAGACAACGATCCCCGTCGCGAGATCCGCCACCCGGCCCCGAGTTCCCGTCGCACCAAGCTGTATCCGAACGTTTACGCGACGGACGGACTGTAGTCCTCACGTGGGCGTCGGTCGCTGCCACCGTGCTCGTGTGCGAGTCGCGGTGGTAAGTGAGTCCTTTCTACCTCAGGTCGATGGCGTGACGAACTCCGTGTGCCGTGTGCTGGAGCACCTGCGCGACACCGGGCACGAGGCGCTGGTCGTCGCGCCCGCGCCGGCTCCGGCGGCCCGCCGCACCGCACCGCGGAGCTATGCCGGCGCCCCGGTGCTGTGGAGCCCGTCCGCCCCGATGCCGGGCTACCCCGAGTTCCGCTTCGCCACCCCCTGGCCGGGCCTCGCGTCGGCGCTGCGCGAGTTCGGCCCGGACGTCGTCCATCTCGCCGCCCCGGCGGGCCTGGGCGCCCAGGCCGCCTACGCCGCCCGGCGCCTCGGCGTGCCGAGCATCGCCGTCTACCAGACCGACATCGCCGCGTTCGCGACCCGCTACGGGCTCGCGGCGGCGGAGCGTTCGATCTGGCGCTGGCTGGCGACCGTCCACCGCGTCGCCAGCCGCACGCTCGCCCCGTCCTGGGACGCGGTCGACACCCTTCTGTCGGAGGGGGTGCAGCGGGTCGCCCGGTGGAGCCGCGGGGTCGACCTCGAGCGCTTCAACCCCGACCACCGCGACGAGAGCCTGCGCGCCACGCTGGCGCCGAACGGGGAGGTCCTGGTCGGCTATGTCGGCCGGCTCGCCCGGGAGAAGCGGGTGGAGCTGCTCTCCGCCCTCGCCGACATGCCCGGGGCCCGGCTGGTGGTCGTCGGGGACGGCCCGTGCCGGCCCGCGCTGACCCGCGCGCTGCCGGGGGCCACCTTCCTCGGCTTCCGCACCGGCCTCGAGCTGTCCACCGCCATCGCCAGTCTGGACGTGTTCGTCCACACCGGGATCCACGAGACGTTCTGCCAGGCGGCGCAGGAGGCGAAGGCGAGCGGCCTGGCGGTGGTCGGCCCGGCGGCCGGCGGCCTGCTCGACGTGATCGAGCACGAACGGACCGGCCTGCACTACACCCCCGGTGACCCGGTCGCGTTCCGCCGCGCGGTGGTGCGCCTGGTCGCGGACGCCGAGCTGCGGAACCGGCTGGCGACGGCCGCCCGGGCGTCCGTCGCGGGCTGCGACTGGCACACGATCGGGGAGGAGCTCCTCGGCCACTACCGGGACGTCCTGGGCACCGGGCTCACGACCGGGCGGCGGCCTCCTCTGCGCAACCGCGTCCACCGGACCCACCGCTCCGTCGCCACCGCCCGACCGGGCGGTGTGCGGGGCCGGGGACTCACCACTACCGTCACGACCGACAGGTGGCCAGCATGAGGATTGTGCAGGCGGCGAGTTTCGTCGCCCCGGCGTCCGGCGGCATTCGGACGACCCTGCGGCACCTCGCCGCGGGCTACGCCGGGGCCGGCCACGAGGTGGTGCAGATCATCCCCGGTGCGGCCGACGGCGAGGAGCGCACGGCACACGCCCGGGTCATCACCCTGCGGTCGCCGACGCTTCCCCGCACGGGCTACCGGGTCCTTGCCGAGCCGCGGCGGGTCGCCGCCGTCGTCGAGCAGGTGCGGGGGGACCGGCTGGAGGTCCACGACCGCGCGACCCTGCGCCCGCTGGGCCGGTGGGCCCGCCGTCAGGGCATCCGCTCGCTCGTCGTCAGCCACGAGCGGCTCGACCGGCTGCTGGGGCTGTGGACGCCCGCGCCGCTGCGCGGGGTGCTCCCGGTCGGGGCCGCGGCCGACCGGTCCAACCGGTCCCTCGCCGCGTCCTTCGACACCGTGGTGGCGACGACCCGCTGGGCCGGCGCCGAGTTCGTCCGCATCGGTGCCGGCAACCTGCGCCAGGTGCCGCTGGGGGTGGAGCTCGACCGGTTCCGCCCGGTCAACCACGACCGCACCCTGCGCCGCGCGTTCGCCCGCGACCGGGAGATCCTGATCGTCGCGGCGACCAGGCTCTCGCCGGAGAAGCGGGTCGACATCGCGGTGGCGGCCGTCGCCGAGCTGGTGCGCCGCCGGGTACCGGTGCGCCTCGTCGTCGCCGGTGACGGTGCGAGCCGCGGACGGCTGGAGCGACTGGCCGCCGGGCTGCCGGTGACCTTCCTCGGTTTCGTCGCGGACCCGTCCCGGCTGGCCGGCCTGCTCGCCACCGCGGACCTGGCGTTCGCGCCCGGACCGGTGGAGACGTTCGGGCTGGCCGCGCTGGAGGCGATGGCGAGCGGCACCTCGCCGGTCGTCCACCACGCGAGCGCGCTCGCCGAACTGGTCGCCGGCGCCGGCGAAGGCTGGGACGACATCGCCGGTGGCCTGAGCGCCGCGGGCACCGGGTTCACCTTCGCCGACGCGGCCATGGAACTGCTGGAGATCGATCCGGACCGGCGCCGCACCACCGCCCGGGCCCGGGCCGAGCAGTTCCCCTGGGCCTCGACCGTGGAAGGCTTCCTGCACTGTCACGGAGCCGAGGTCACGGCACCGCCGGCCGTGGCCGCCTGACTCCCGTCGCACGTGGACCACAGCACGCCGGAGGTGATCCGGTTCGTCGCGCTCGGCGACAGCCTCACCGCCGGGCTCGGTGACGGGGTGAGCATGGGCCGCGACCGCACCCCGGCGGCGCTCGCCGGCCGCGGCTTCGCCGCGCTGCTGGCCGCCACCCTGGCCCCACCCGGGCGTGTCCACTACGAGAACCTGGCCCGGACGGGTGCCACCGCCCGGGAGGTCCGGGTCCGTCAGCTGCCCGTCGCGCTGGCTCTGCGCCCGGCGCTGGCCTGCGTGGTCGCGGGCATGAACGACGTGTTCAAGCCGGCCTTCGACCCGCTGCGGCTGCGCCAGGACCTGGTGTGGAGCATCGGCCGGCTCCGGGCCGACGGAGTCGTCGTCCTGACCGCCAGGCTGCCCGACCCGGGCGGGCTGCTCCCCCTTCCGGGCCCCCTCGGACGTCTGCTCACCGAACGTGTCGGGCACCTCAACGCCGCTGTGGACGCCGCGGCCGCCCGCGACGAGGGGGTGCTCGTGGTCGACCTGGGCCGGCATCCCGCCGTGCGCCGGCGCTCCACCTTCGACGTCGACCGGGTGCACCCCGGCCCGCACGGGCATCGCCTGATCGCGCGGGCGTTCGTCGACCGGCTGCGGGAGAGCGGGATGGTGCTCGCCGACATCCCGGAGCCGCGCCACGAGCCCCCGCCACCGGGGACCTTCGACCACCTCAGATGGGTCGCCACGATCGGAGTTCCCTGGTTGGCGGGCCGCCCACAGGCCCTCCGGGGGGCTCCGCGGCGAAGAAACACCGGTTTCCGGCGACTCGGTACCGCGTCCGGCCGGTGAATTCCCTACCGTAGGCATGTGCTTGCCGACATGCCCGCGTCCCCTCGCTCCGGCGTCGTCGCCGGCTGGGGCAATGCCTGGCTGGCCGGACTCGTCGGCCTGGACGACGTCATCACCCGGGTACACGAGGCCCTGGGCAGCAACGCGCCGCACACTCTCGGCGACGATCCCCTCGTGCTCGGCCTCGGCGCGCTGCGCCGCGCCGGCGCGGAACGGCTGCGCCTGGTGCTTCCCGTGCCCGGCGACGTCAGCAGCCTCCCGGGTCCCGCCGACGTCAACCAGGACGCCCTCACCGCGGGTGAGGCGCTCGTGGTGATCGGGCCGACGCCGCCGCTGGCTCTCGTGCCGTCCTTCGTCGTCCACGGCCCCGCGGTCGAGGGCGGGCTGGAGTCCGTCCACTGGCAGGTCCTGCGCGCCTCACGGGTGCCGCCGCCCCCCTCGGGGCTGCGGGCCGCCGACCACGAGCTGTCCGTCGCGATCCGCCAGACCACGGCCGCGCTGATCGACCTCGACATCGCCAGCGCGCGGCCGGAGGTGCTGGCGCTGCTGCGCGACCGGGGCGAGGCGGAGCCCGGTCCCGGCCTGGGCCCCGGCTACCCGCCGAACGCGCATGCCCTCCTCGCCCGCGCCGAGCGGCTCGCGAAGCTCCTCGAACTCGCCGCGCTCGACGACGGGGCCGCCGTCACCGCGAGCGAGGTCAGCCGCCGCACCGCGGCGCTGCGCGGGCTGTCGGCAGCGGTCCGGCGCGCCTACGAGGCCGCCTACGACGCCTTCGATCCCGCCTACGCCACCCGCTGAAGAGCCCGGGTGGTCCTGGGGAGGCCCTGGGCGGCCTGGGCGGCCTCGGCGGAGGTGGGCGGGAGCCGGCGGGCGCGGGGCGTGGGGCGGACAGCCAGTCCAGGCATGGACGGACAGTCAGTTCAGGCGTGGGCAGAAGTGGCCGCCCGGGTCGTCCGGGCGCCCGCACAGCACACAGGGCGGCCGGCCGGCGGCGACGATGCTGCGGGCCCGTTCGATGAAGGCCTTGGTCTGCTCGATCGACAGGCCGACCCGCAGCGAGTCGACCTCGCTGTCGCCCTCGGCGACCCGGGTCTCCCCCTGCGACAGGCCGGCGGCCTCGACGAACACGCGCTGGCCGTCCCAGGAGACGGTGAGCTGGCCGAGGTGGAAGTCCTCCTCGAACGGAGCGTCGAGCGGGGCGAGGTCGACGTCGACCTCACCGGCGGTGGGAAGCGGGATCCCCTGGGTCTGGCCGACCTGGCCGAGCAGGGCCGTGAGGCCCTCGGCGAGCGCGGTCACCTCGGTCTTCTCCAGACCGACCGTCACGAGCTGGCCGCGGGCCGCGGCCTGTAGGAAGAACGAACGGTCCCCGGGCTGCCCGACGGTTCCGACCACGAACCGCTCCGGCGGGTCGAACACAAATCGCTGCATGTCTCGGATCGCTCCGTCTGATTCGCCTGCGGATGGGGATACGGGCCGCGACACGCTTGCCCGCTCCTCAACCAGTATCGTCGCTTCGTCACCGGGTTCACCATCCCGGGACCGGCGGAACCGCTGCCAGGGGCCGGTTCCCCACCCCGGCACGCCTGGTCACCCCGGGCCGTGCACGTGCAGGTCGGCGGGCACACCGGCTGCGGCCGGGCGCCTCCCGCCCGGCCCGCCCGGCCCGCGGGTGCCGCCCGCCCCGGTCCCACCCGCGGCTGCCGTACCGGTACCCGGGTCCGGGCGCGCGGGATCACAGCAGTGCAGCGGGCAGACGTCGTGGGCAGGCCCCTCGGTGCTCAGCGCCGGTCGTTCCCAGCCGGGGAACCGGCGCTCGGCGAGCAGGTCCGCCACCATGTCGACGAAGCGGGGATCGGTGCCGACCGTGCCTGCCCGGGCCACTGCCAGGCCGTGGCGCCGGGCGGTTCCCGCCGCCTCGACGTCCAGGTCGTAGACGACCTCCATGTGGTCACTGACGAAACCGACCGGCACGATCACCGCGGACCCGGCTCCGCCGGTGGCCAGTGCCACCAGGGCGTCGTTGACGTCGGGCTCGAGCCAGGGGACGTGCGGTGGGCCGCTGCGGCTGCAGTAGGCGAGCTGCCACGGATGCCGCCCGCCCACCCGCCGCCCGACCCGCTCCGCGATCACCGCGGCGGCGGCGCGCAGCTGACGCTCGTAGGCGCCGCCGTCCGGCCCGCTCGCCACTGCCTGCGCCAGCGGGAGCGCGTGCGCGGTGAACACCAGCGGCGCACCGGCGCGGACCGGCTCCGGCAGCTCGCCGAGCGCCCGCACGCAGTGGTCGACCATCGGCTCGACGAAGCCGGGATGGTCGAAGAACAGCCGCAGCTTGACGAGGTCGGGTGCACCCGGACCGGCCTCGCCCAGGGCGGCCGCGAGGTCCTCCCGGTACTGCCGGCATCCCGAGTAGGAGGCGAACGCCGCCGTGACGAAGCAGGCAGCGCGACGCACTCCGTCCGCCCGCATCCGGGCCACCGTGTCGGTCAGGTACGGCGCCCAGTTGCGGTTGCCCCAGTAGACGGGCAGCGGCGCGAGCCGCTCACGCAGCGCACGCAGCAGCGCCCGGTTCTGGTCGTTGATCGGGCTGCGGCCCCCGAAGTGGTCGTAGTGCGCGGCGACCTCGGCGAGACGCTCGTCGGGCACGTTGCGACCGCGGGTGACGTTGCGCAGGAACGGCAGGACGTCCTGCGGGCCCTCGGGGCCGCCGAACGACACCAGGAGCAGCGCGTCCACGTCGACCCCGTGGCCGGCCGGTGCGGAGTCGGCGGTCACCGGCGCCCCCTCCCCTCGTTCCCCTCGCGTGCCCGATTCGCCCTGATTCTCCTCGCGGTATCGCCGGACGTGTTCCCCCCGTCCCGCCCGGCCGGCCAGCGTCCCGGCCGCGGTGGCACCTCCGCGCACGGCTCGGGCGGGTGGACCGGGCGGACGGGTGGAGCGGGCCGGGTCAGCGCGGCACCCGGGAGCGGATCTCGTCCAGGTATCCCGGGAAGTACCGGGAGATCGTGGAGAGGTCGAAGTCCGGCAGGATCGAACTCGCCGGCTCGCGGGCGAGCAGGTAGCCGAACGACTCCCGGACCAGCGCGCTCAGGCCCGCGTCGTCGTCGGGGTCCAGCTCCAGGGCGGCGATCACGGCGTCGTCCACCCGCACCCGGTAGGAGAACGTGAGTGCTGTCGCCCCCGGTGCCGTCTCCTCCGCGACCTCCACCGCGAAGTCGCGGCCTCCGTGTGACTCAACCCTGATCATGCTCACCGCAGCCACCTCCGAGCAGCCCGCACGCCGCCGGACACGGCGCACCGGTGACGGGCGCCTGGCTGCCCGCCGGTTCTACCGTGGCCCACCGCGCCTGCCACGTCGACCGCGGGCGGCACGCCCCGTCAGTGGCCCATGCCCGCGCCGCCGTCGACCGGGAGCACCGCGCCGTTGACGTAGGCGGCGCCGGGCGAGGCGAGAAAGACCACGGCGGCGGCGACCTCGGCCGGGTCACCCATCCGTCCCGCGGGCGCGTGCGAGATCAGGTACTCCCGCTGCGCGTCGGTCAGCGCGTCGGTCATGTCGGTGCGGATGGGCCCCGGCGCGACCACGTTGGACGTGATTCCGCGCCCGCCGAGCTCCCGCGCCAGCGACCGGGCGAAGCCCACCAGACCCGCCTTGGACGCGGCGTAGTTCGACTGCCCCGGCCCGCCGGAAAGCCCCACCACCGACGAGACGAAGATCAACCGCCCGGTCCGGCGGCGGATCATCGAGCGGGACGCACGCTTGGCCACCCGGTAGGCGCCGAGCAGGTTCGTGTCGACGACCTCCTGGAAGGCGTCCTCCGACATCATCGGCAGCAGGGTGTCGCGAACGACCCCGGCGTTGGAGACGACGATCTCGACCGGCCCGAGCTCCGCCTCGACCTCGGCGAACGCCTTGTCGACGCTGTCGGCGCTGGTCACGTCGAGCCGCACCCCGAGCATCCCGGCCGGCGCCTCGCCGCCGCGGCTGGCCACGGCGACCCGGTCCCCCGAGGCGGCGAGCGCGGCCGCGCAGGCTGCCCCGATCCCTCGGTTGCCACCCGTCACCAGCGCCACTCGACCCTCGTTCTCGACCATGGCCGGGATCGTAGCGGCCGGACGCACCACAAGGAACGCAGGCACCCGTGACACTCGCCGGCCCGGCGCCTCGACACGTCAGGGACGATAGTGGGATGCGCGTTGCGATCCGGGTGCGTCCCGCGTCCGACCGGACCGCGGTGGGGCCGACAACGGCCGATCCCACCCACGGTCAGCTGCTGGTGGTGCGCGTGCGGGAGCCCGCGGTCGCCGGGCGCGCCAACGAGGCTGCGCTGCGTGCGCTCGCGGCGGCGCTGGGAGTGCGGCGGGCGGACGTCACGCTCAGCCGCTCGATCGGAAAGGTCAAGTTCGTGGAGGTCGACGCACCGCCGGACGTCCTCGCACCCCGGCTCGCGGCGCTCGCGCAACATTCCGCCCCGTCCGCACGTCTGGACTCCCGGTAGTTCGGCGGCGCGATGGGACGGAGACGGGGAGTGCGCAGGACGGACATCCGCGCCGGGGGCGAGTACGTACCGGGCGGTCATGGGCGACGTGACGAACTGACGACCGGGCCGCCAGACCCCACCGGCGGGACCGGACCGGGCCCGCGGCCCGCGGTGGACGAGGTGGCGCCCGGCGGCGCCGGCCCCATGGGCATCGCGGACCCGAGCCGCGGCGCCGGCCCGGCAGCCAGGGCAGGCGCCCCGGACCAGCTCGGCGGCGCCGAGAGCGTGGGCGGGGACGGAACGACGGGTGAGGTCACGCCGCCCGTCGGTGACAGCGTCGATCGCCTCCCCGGCGAGCCCCCTGCCGCCGAGATCGTTCCGGGACCGCCCGGTGGCGTGCTCGATCTGGGTGCGCTCGCCGCGGTCGAGGGCCGGCTGCGCGCGATCGCCGCGGCCGGTATCGACCACGCGGAGTCCACCGGGGCACGCGCCCCGCGGAACGCCGACGCCGACCGGGCGATGTGCGCGGCGGCCTCGACCGTCGCCGCCGCGCTGTGGTTCGACACGCTGCGGGTCGAGGACAGGGTCCTGGTCACGCCGCACGCGGGCCCGCTGCTCGGTGCCGTCCACCAGGTGCTGCGCACCGCCGCCGAGGGGCTTGGGCCGGCTCCCGGCACGCCGGACGCACTCGCCCCGGACACACCCGTACCGGACGCGTCACCACCGCCAGGAACAGGGCCGGGAACAGGAACATGGGCAGGCGGCGCGGCGACGACGCTCGCCTCCGCCGGCACCGCCGGCACCGACCTGGCTGGCGCGGCCGGCGCGGCGCGGCGGCGGCCCCCGCGGGCGACCGGGGCGGGCAACGTCGGGCCGACGGGGACGATCTGGTCGGCGCTGGCCGGCCGGTTCGCCGGCACGCGGTTCGACCGGGCGCCGCACGGCCGGCAGATCTGCCTCATCGACTTCGCCGAGCTGCGTGACTCCACCGTCTGGGAGGCCGTGACCGACGAACGGGTCTCGCATCTGGGCGAGCTCTTCTGGGTGGTCCTGGTCACCGGCGCCGTGCCGGGCGAGGCGGCCGGCCCGGCCGGCGTCCCACCGGGCGGGGTCGGGTCGCCCGCCCGGGCGGCTCGGATGTTCGAGGCCGCCGGCTGGCAGGTGCTGACCCTGCGGTACGGCCGCCGGCTCAACGCCCTGTTCGGTGCACCCGGCGGCGTCGCGCTGCGCGCCCGGCTCGACGCGATGGCGCCGGCCGAGTACCTCTCGCTGCTCCACCTGGACGGACCGGAGCTGCGGCGCCGGCTCGCTGGTCCGGGCGCCGCCGGGATCGGGGTGAGCCGCCTGCTCGACGGTCTGACCGACGACGAGATCCACGCGGCACTGCGCGACCTGGGCGGCCACGACCTGCCGCTGGTCATCGACGCGTTCGACGAGGTGGCCGCGGACCGCCCCACGGTGCTGTTCGCCTACACCGGCCCGCTCCCCGGGCCACCAGCGCCGGACTCCGGGGATCACCAGCTGACCGAGCAGACCCCCGGCCCGGCCCCGGCCCCGGGGACAGCCGCTGCCGCTGCCGGGCTGCCCACCAGCGGCCCCGGGCGGGCCACACCGTCCGCACCGCCCACGGGATCCGCGGAATCCGTGCTTCCCCCGGGGCACGAGCTGGTGCGGCGCACCGGCGACCGCTGGGCGGCGCCGCTGCCCGTGGCCTCGCCCGGCGGGCGGCTCGCCCGGCATGTGGCGTCCTACCTTGACCGGGCACCACTGGCCCTCGCCGCACCCGCTCCCCTGCCGGCCCACACCGGGCATGCCTATCAGGGGTTCCGGTCGACCCAGGAGATCTTCGGCACCGCGTTGCGGGAGCTGTCCGCGCTCGTCCCGGAGGCGGCCCCGGCGGTCGTGACGATCTCCACCCGGGACTGCGACCGGGTCCTCCGCGGCTGGATCGACGACGCCGCGGAGGCGGTCCCCTCGGAGCTGGACGGTCCAGCGGCCGACGGCGGGCGCCACGTCGCCAGCGGGCTGTCGGCGAGTGCGTTCGGTGGCGTGCTGGCGTCGCTCGGCGTCGCCTGGAGCCGGCTCGGGCTGCCGCTGCTGCCGATCGGCGTCGCCGACGAGATGGCTGTTCCCCGGGTGCTGCCCGGCTGGGCGAGCAGCGGCGCCGGCGACGGGCGGTCGCTGCTCGCCGTCGCGGACACCGGGGTCGACCCGGCCCGCCCGGGTGGCTGGCGGCACGGCCAGGTCAGCGTGCCCGGGATCACCGGCTGGGAGCCGGCCTTCGCGCAGGACCTCGTCTGGTGCCTGTTCGCGGCGCTGGACCGGCTCGGCCGGGTCGACGGGGCGTCCAGCCTGATCAGGCTGAGTGCCCGGCCGGTCGACCAGCGGCTGGCAGCCCTGCCCACCGACACGGCCGCCTGGTGGCGGCGGCGCGCAGCCGTGCTCGCGGGCGGCTACCGGCTGCGCGGCGGCGAGCCGACGGCACCCGTGACCCTGGTCGGCATGGGTGCGGTCATGCCGGAGGTGCTACGCGCCGCGGACGAGCTCAGCGCGGGGCTGCGCCAGGAGATCGGCGTGGTCTGCGTGACATCCCCCGATCTGTTGTTCGACGCGCTGCAGGCCCGCCGGGGGCTGGCCGACGCCGACGAGGCCATCCTGGCCGAGCTGTTCCCGCCCGGCCGGCGCGGACCGCTGCTGACGGTGGTGGACGGTGACCCGCGCGCGCTGGGCTTCCTGGCGGGAGTGCACGGGGCGCACATCACCACGCTCGGTTCGGCCGCTCCGGGGCCGACGGGCGGCCCGGCATCCACGCCGGCACCGCCGCCGGCCGCGGGCGAGCGGGTACCGGTGGACGCGGCGACCATCGTCGGCGCGGCCCTCGACCTGATCGACGAGTCCGCCGGCGGCTGAGGCGGCCACCGCCTGCGCCGGGTGGCCCTCCCCGCCCGAAACGGCAGTCGCCGGAGCCGCCACCGACCGCGGCTGCGATCGCAGGGCCATCGCTACCAGGCGCAGCGGTGACCAGCCGGAAAAGCTACCTGACGACGCGGCGGCCCCCTGAACCGTCAACTGGCTGAAGCGGCACCACCCCTTTCCGTGGCTGCCCGACCCGACAGTCACCGGAACCCACCGGAACCATGCGCCGTTGAGGTGGGGACGTCCGGCCCACGGCGCGGTCCTGCGCCGAGGGCCGGGGTCACGCACAGCCACACGTCGCACAGTCGCACGTCGCACGTCGCACGTCGCACAACCACACTTCGTCCAGGAAACCGAGGGGATGCCGCATGCCGAGCCGCGCCGCGACATTGGGCACCGCCGCGCGAAGCACCGAGTTCGGGCCGGGCGGGCAGGAACCCGCGGCCTGGGCCGATCCGCTCGATCTGGCCTTCGACCGGCAGGTCGCGGGCCTGGTGCGACTGGGATACCCGGCGCTGGCGGGGATGGACGCCGCGCAGTTCGAGGCGCTCTGCGAGCCGCTGCGCGCGGTGGCCCACTCCGCCCTGCCCGGCCCCTACCGGCCCGCGACGCGGTCCTGGATGCCGTTCGTCCTGGTCGTGTCGGGGGAGCTTGTCCGGGCTGAGGACCTCGTTCCGCTGCTCACCCTCGTCGGCCGCGCCGACGCCGGGATCGTCGACCGCAACCACGGTGAGGACGGGCTCAGGCCCTACCAGCCGCTGCCGATTCTCAACCTGCCCCACGCCGGGGTGTATCTGCTGACCGACATCGAACGCGGGGAGGAGTTCCGCGGGATCCGTCCCGCGGACGCGCTGCCCGCGGTCCTCGAGCGGGGGCGCTCGCCGCTGACGATCCACGAGGGGATCGCCGTGGTCACCCACTTCCCGGAGGCGCTGGAGAAGAACAACTGCTTCATGCTCTCCGGATCACGGCGGGGTGACCGCCGGGTGCCGGCGATGTGGATCTCCGGCCGGGCGCCGAAGCTGGGATGGTGCTGGGAGGGCAACCCCCACACCTGGCTCGGCACCGCGTCCGCCGCTGCCCGGCACGGCTGACCCAGCCCGCCCGCAGGGCGCCCGCCCGGCTGCGGCCGGTGCGGGCCGGGTAAGGCCCCGGCCCGCACCGCACCGGGGCGGCGCTCACGCCCCGATGGCGTGGAACCCGCCGTCGACGTGCACGATCTCGCCGGTCGTGGCGGGAAACCACTCCGACAACAGGGCGACGCAGGCCTGGGCGGCCGGCGCGGTGTCCTGCATGTCCCAGCCGAGCGGCGCGCGGGTGCCCCAGACCTCCTCGAACTGCCCGAAACCGGGGATGGACTTGGCCGCCATGGTCCGCAGCGGGCCGGCCGAGACGAGGTTGACCCGGACTCCGCGCGGGCCGAGGTCACGGGCCAGGTAGCGGGCCGCCGACGCCAGTCCGGCCTTGGCGACGCCCATCCAGTCGTAGGACGGCCAGGCGACGGTGGCGTCGAAGTCGAGCCCGACGACGCTGGCGCGCTCGCCGAACAACGGCAGGGTGGCCCGGGTCAGCGACGCCAGTGACCAGGTGGAGACCTGCAGCGCGGTGCCGACCTCGGACCACGCGGCCTCGACGAACGGCTTGCCACCCAGCACGGACTCCGGCGCGAAACCGATCGCGTGCAGCACCCCGTCCAGCCCGTCGACGTGCTCGAGGACCTTGGCGGCCAGGCCGGCCAGGTGCTCCTCGTCGGTGACGTCGAGCTCGACGACCGGGGCCTCGGTCGGCAGGCGGCGGGCGATGCGGCGGGTGAGCGACAGGCCACGGCCGAACCCGGTGAGGACCACCGAGGCGCCCTGTTCCTGCGCGATACGGGCAACGCTGAACGCGATGGACGCCTCGGTCAGGACGCCGGTGACGAGAACGCGCTTGCCTTCGAGAAGTCCGCTCATGGAGCGTCATCCTGCCAAACATCGCGGGTGATTCCCGCCACCGGGGCGCAGATTCGCGGCCCGGCTTTCAGGCGTCCCGCGGAGTCATGGCCTCCGGCGGCCGCCGGGACCGCCACCAGTTGCGCACCGTCCGCACGATCGGTTCCACGAATCGCGCCGCGAGCGGGCCGAGCACGGCCATCAGCAGGACGTAGCAGGCGGCCAGCGGGCCGAGCCGCGGGTTGACGCCCGCGGCGACGGCGAGCCCGGCGATGACGATGGAGAACTCCCCGCGGGCGACCAGCGCCGCGCCGGCCCGGAAGCGGCCCATCGTCGCGATGCCCGCCCGGCGGGCCGCCCACCAGCCGGTGGCGACCTTGGTGATGACGCCGGCGATCGCGAGCAGGGAGGCGGTGAGCAGCGCCGGTGGGATGTCGACGGGGTCGGTCTGCAGCCCGAAGAAGACGAAGAAGACCGCGGCGAACAGGTCCCGCAGCGGGGTCAGCACCTCGCGGGCGCCCTCCGCCACCGGCCCGGACAGCGCGATACCGACGAGGAACGCTCCGACCGCGGCGGAGACCTGCATCCGCTGCGCCACGCCGGCCACGAAGAGCGTGAGGCCCAGCGAGCGCAGCAGCAGCACCTCGTCGTTGCGGTCCGAACGGGCGTTGTAGACGAGGAGGGTGACCTTCGCGCTGTGCTTCAGCGCGATGTAGAGGACGAGAACGAGCGCGCCGAGCGCGATCGCGACGGTCAGCGAGCCGCGGGCGACGGTGTGGTGGGCCAGCATCGCGGTGAGCACCGGCAGGTAGACGGCCATCGCGAGGTCCTCGAGGACCAGCACCGACAGCACCACCGGGGTCTCGCGGTTACCGAGGCGGCCGAGGTCGCCCAGCACCTTGGCGATGATCCCGGACGAGGAGATCGCCGTCACGCCGCCCATGACCACCGCGGCGAGCGGCCCCCACCCGAGCACGAGCGCGGCGACCACCCCGGGCAGGGCGTTCAGCGTCAGGTCGAGCGCGCCGGCGGGCGCCTGTCTGCGCAGGCCGTGCAGGAGCTCCTCGGCGGTGTACTCGAGCCCCAGCGTGAGCAGCAGGAGGATGACGCCGATCTCGGCGCCGATCTCGATGAACTCCTCGCTCGCGCCGAGGGGAATGACGCCACCATGCCCGAAGGCGAGGCCGGCCAGGAGATACAGGGGGATCGGCGAGATGGCGACCCGTGACGCCAGGTGACCGAGCACCCCCAGCACGAACAGGACGGCGCCAAGCTCCAGAAAGGTCGTCGCTGTGTCGTGCACCGGTGTCCGGTCGCTCCTTCTGTCAGGCCGGTCAGCCGTCGCGGAGCAGCCGGCCGACCGCGGCGGTGTTCTCCGGGGTGCCCACGACGACGACGATGTCGCCGGCGCGGAACCGGAAGTCCGGTCGGGGAGAGGCGAGCACCTGGTGGTCCCGCACGACCGCCACGATCGACGCGCCCGTGCGGGTACGCGCCTGGGTGGCAGCCAGCAGCCGGTCCGCGTACGGCGACCCGGCGGCGATCTCGATCTGCTCCCCGACAAGCCCGGCGAAGGCCCGCGAGATGTCCGCGAGCCGCTGCACGATGTGCGGGGCTCCGAGCAGTTCGGAGAGCACGTCCCCTTCCTCCGGGGTCAGCGTAATCGATTCGCGGGATGCGTCCGGATCCTCCGCGTCGTAGATGACCAGGTCCCGGCGCCCGTCGTGCCGGCTCACCACACCGAGCCGGCGCCCCGAACGGGTGCTGAAGTCGTGCCGCAGCCCGATTCCGGGCAGCGGGGTCTCCTCGAGGTCCACTTCACATCCTCCGTCAGCGCTGACGCTCCGGTTCCGGGACAACCCGGCGCCCAGGGCGGCATTCGACCCCTGAGGCTCACCCGTGACGCCGGGCATCCGCGATGTCCGACGCATCCACGACACCACCGGCATACCGGGTGGCCCGCCCATTGTGACGTCGGCGCGGCCCGCCCGGTTCCGCTTCCCGCCACCCTTTCCCGCCACCCTAGCCCGGTCGACCGATAGGCCCGGGTCGGGCCGAGTGCTGACGCGACGGCGACAGGCGTTCCGCCTCCCGACCGGGGACACATCACGCACACTGCAGGGGGACGTCCACCACCTGCCGGTTCACCCGCCGGCCAGGTGGGAACGTCCCGCGCAGCACAGGGCGTTGAGCCGTTCGGAAGACGGCGCATGCCACCCGCGGCAGTCACCGGCCCGCCGATGCAGCCGACCGACAGCGGCCCGCACGCCGGGCGCGAGACCCAAGGCCCGTCCAGGGCCGGGAAGACGACACCGTGCTCAATCGAAGCGCCCGGCTCGCCCGACGGATCGTTCTCACCGTGCTCGGGCTGGCCGTTCTCGGGCTGGGCATCGCGATGCTGGCCCTGCCGGGGCCGGGCTTCCTCATCATCGCGCTGGGCTTCTTCATTCTCAGCCTCGAGTACGAGTGGGCCCGGCACCGGTTCGAACAGGCCCGTCAGAAGGCTGCCGACCTGGCGGACCAGGCCGCCGCGAACCCGTTCTCCACGGCGTTCACCATCGTCTTCGGGCTCGGCATGATCGCGGCCGGGGTCGCCTGGATCGTGGTCGACACGCTGCCCGCCTCGTCCCCCTGGTCGGGCGGCAGCCTGATCTTCTCCGGCCTGGTGGTGCTGGCGACGATGTTCGTCAGCCTCTGGCAGGCCAGGCAGGCCCGCGAAGCCGGCCTGCCCACCCCGGCCGAGCTGCTGGAGCAGCGCGAGGAGCAGGAGCACCAGGCGGAGGAGGAGCGGGCGCGCGCGCACGAGCGGCAGCGCTGACCGCGGCACTGACCGCGGCGCGCCCGCTCCCGTCGGGCGGGCTACTGGCCCTGCGTGAACTCGCTCACGCCCACCACCTTCGGCTGGCCCTGCACGCAGCGGTAGATCGCCGCGCGGTCCGCCGACGACGCCTGCGCGATGTCGTAACGCAGCGGGTAGGCGCGGCTGGTGGCCAGGCCGCTGGTGTCGGGCGGCTCCTGCCGGGCGTTCCCGACTGTCGGGCAGGCGGCGCGCACGGCCTCCTTCTCCGCGGTGGTCGCCTCGGGGGCGAAGACCACTACGGCCTCCATCTTCGGCGGAGGGCCCGCCAGGACGGCGTAGACACCGAACACGACCAGGCCGACGGTCGCCAGGGCGCCCAGGACCACCGCCGCCCGACGGCGCGGTTCAGCCAGGTAGCGCAGCGCCTGGCCCAGCCAGGGGGCACGCGAGGTCGTCGTCATCAGGCGATTCCTGTCACAGCGGGGCACGAAATCTGGTCCGGTGGGCGTCTCGCCGCGGCGGACACCGGCACTGTCAACGTATTCCGTCCAGCGGGTCCGTAAGGTGAACGGCCTTGCGCGGCGTAGCACGAGGAGCCCACCGGCACCACCCGGTGTGATCTGCGCATCACTGTCAGAGATACATGGTACTGATTCGAGCGAGGAGACCAGAACGCCGTGCCATCCCTGATCGAGGACTACGCGCTGATCGGCGACACCCACTCTGCGGCGCTCGTCTCGCGCAACGGCTCGATCGACTGGCTGTGCCTGCCTCGCTTCGACTCCCCGGCCTGCTTCGCCGCGCTGCTCGGGGACGACGAGTCGGGCCACTGGAAGATCGCGCCGGTGGAGCCGGTACTCGGGGTCAGCCGCCGTTACCGGGGTGACACCCTGGTGCTGGAGACCGACATGACCACGGCCTCGGGCACCGTGCGCATCGTCGACGCGATGTTCCCCCGGGCCGGCGCCCATGTCGTGCTGCGGCTGGTGGAGTGCCTCCAGGGCTCGGTCCGGATGCGCTCCGAGACCCGGTTCCGGTTCGACTACGGCTCGATCGTGCCGTGGGTGCGCCGGCTCGACGAGCACTCCGTCGCGGCGGTCGCCGGCCCCGACTCGGTGACGCTGTGGACCACCGCCCCGATGGAGGGGCACGACATGGCCACCTACGCCGAGTTCAGCGTGTCCGCCGGGCAGTCGGTGCCGTTCTCGCTGACCTGGCGGCCCTCGCACGAGCCGGCTCCCGCGCCGCAGGACATCCGCCGGATGATCAGCCAGACCGAGGCCTGGTGGTCGGACTGGATGGCCGGCTGCACCTACGACGGCCAGTGGCAGCCGGCGGTGCGCCGCTCACTGATCACCCTGAAGGCGCTCACCTACGCGCCGACCGGCGGCATCGTCGCGGCCGTCACCACCTCACTGCCCGAGCACATCGGCGGCGTCCGCAACTGGGACTACCGCTACTGCTGGCTGCGCGACGCCACCATCACCCTGCTGGCCCTGCTCGACGCGGGTTTCACCAGCGAGGCGACCGCCTGGCGGGAGTGGCTGCTGCGGGCGGTGGCGGGTGACCCGTCCCGGGTGCAGATCATGTACGGCGTGGCGGGCGAGCGCCGGCTGCCCGAGTACGAGGTCCCGTGGCTGCCGGGCTACGAGAACTCCTCCCCCGTCCGGGTGGGCAACGCCGCCGTCGACCAGTTCCAGCTGGACGTCTACGGCGAGGTCCTGGACGCCCTGCACGTGGCCCGGGTGGCCGTCGCCAACCGCCGCAACGGCGCGGCCCGCGACCTGTTCCGCTCCGGGATCCACGCCCCCGAGGACAACGGCGGGGACGACTCGTGGCCGTTGCAGACCAAGCTGATGGACTTCCTGGAGACCGGCTGGCGCAAGTCCGACGAGGGCATCTGGGAGGTCCGCGGCCCGCGCCGGCACTTCGTCCACTCGAAGGTGATGGCCTGGGTCGCCGCCGACCGGGCGGTGCGCGGCATCGTCGAGTCCGGGCTGCCCGGCCCCGTCGAGCGGTGGTCCGCGCTGCGCGACGAGATCCACCGCGAGGTGTGCGCGCGCGGCTTCGACAGTGAGCGCAACACGTTCACCCAGTACTACGGCTCGAAGGAGCTCGACGCCGCGCTGCTCTACATGTCGCTGGTCGGCTTCCTTCCCGCGACGGACCCGCGGGTGGTCGGCACCGTCGCGGCGATCGAGCGGGAGCTGATGGAGGACGGGTTCGTCCTGCGCTATCCGACCGCCGAGGACGGCGCCGTCGACGGCCTGCCGGCCGGTGAGGGTGCCTTCCTGGCCTGCACCTTCTGGCTCGCCGACAACTACGCGCTGTCCGGCCGGGTGCACGAGGCGCAGGAACTGTTCGAACGCCTGCTCGCGCTGCGCAACGACGTCGGGCTGCTCGCCGAGGAGTACGACCCGAAGCTGGGCCGGATGACCGGGAACTTCCCGCAGGCGTTCAGCCACGTCCCGCTCGTCAACACCGCCCGCACGCTCACCGAGGCCCTGCGCGGGCGCCCCCGCTCCCGGGCGGACCGGGCGCACCCCCCGGGCCACTTCTTCGGCTGACCGGCACCGCCGGGATACTGGTCCCCGGATCAGGGGCCCGGTCTGTGGAACCGGTCTGTGGGCCCGGTCCGGAACAACCGGGACAAGCGGAGGAGGCACGGGTGCCGGAGCACATCGCGGTCGTCGGCGGCGGCATCCTGGGGCTGGCGGTGGCCCGCCGGCTCGGGCAGGTCATGCCCGGGTCGACGGTCACCGTGTTCGAGAAGGAACCGGACATCGCCCAGCACCAGACCGGGCGCAACAGCGGCGTCGTACACGCCGGGCTGTACTACAAGCCCGGCTCGCTGAAGGCGACACTGTGCCGCCGTGGGGTCGGCCTGCTCCGCGAGTACTGCGAGGCGCGCGGCATCCGCTACGACGAGTGCGGCAAGGTCGTCGTCGCCGTCGACGACAGCGAGCTCGACCGCCTCGCCGACATCGCCCACCGGGCGGACGCCAACGGGGTGCCCGACACCCGCATGCTCGACGCCGCCGAGCTGCGCGCCATCGAGCCCCATGCCCGCGGCGTCGCCGCGCTGCACTCCCCCACCACCGCGATCGTCGACTACCCGGCTGTCGCGCGGGCGATGCGCGCCGACATCCTCGACGCGGGCGGCGCCGTCCGCACCGGCGCCGAGGTGATCGGCGTCGACGACGACAAGGAGGGCGTCCGGCTGCGGGTGCGGGTCCGCGGCCAGGCGGCGGTCCGGCCCAACGGCTCGCACCGGACATCGTCGGTGGACGGCGGTCTGGTGCACGCCGTCTCCGAGTCCGTCGGCCCGTTCGACCTGCTGATCTCGTGCGCCGGCCTGCACTCGGACCAGGTCGCCGCGCTCACCGGGGAGGACAGCTCCCCGCGGATCATCCCGTTCCGCGGTGACTACTGGCTGCTGCGGCCCGAGCGCCGCAGCCTCGTCCGCGGCCTCATCTATCCCGTGCCGGACCCGCGCTACCCGTTCCTGGGCATCCACCTCACCAAGCGGGTGGACGGCGAGATCCTCGTCGGCCCCAACGCCGTGCTCGCCACCGCGCGGGAGGGTTACACCGTGGGCACCCTCGACCGCGGTGACCTGCGGCAGACCCTGGCCTGGCCGGGGTTCCGCTCAATGGCGAAGACGCACTGGCGCACCGGCGCCAAGGAGATGCTGCGCACCGCCAGCAAGCGGGCGTTCGTCGCCGAGGCCCGGCGCTACGTCCCCGAGCTGCGCGCCGCCGACGTGGTTCGGGGGCCCGCCGGCGTCCGCGCCCAGGCTGTCGCGCGGGACGGCAGCCTCGTCGACGACTTCGTGCTCGCCGTGCGCGGACGGGTCGTGCACGTGCGCAACGCGCCCTCGCCGGGCGCCACCGCGTCCCTGGCGATCGCCGAGCACATCGTGGCCGACGTGGTGCCCGAACGCGCCTCCTGATCCGTCCTCCGGTCTCCGGTCTCACCCGGCGTGGTCGTCGTTGAGGGCGGCCAGCAGCGGCAGCAGCGCCGCGCTGGCCGGCGTCGCCACCCCGGCCCGCTGCCCGAGGCGGACCACCGTGCCGATCAGCGCCTCGTGTTCCAGCGGCCGGCCCGCGAGGCGGTCGCGCAGCATCGACGTGCCGGCGCCGGGCGGCTGGCGGCGCAGCCGTTCCAGAGTGCGCTCCGGGGCGTCGTCGGGCAGCCGGGCACCGTCCGCGCGACCGACCGCGGCGGTCTCGCGCATGACGGCCAGCGCCAGCCCGGCGACGTCCGCACGGCCCAGCACCTCCAGGCCTCGCCCGGTGAGCGCGGTCACCGAGTTGGCCGCGCTGTTGCTCAGCAGCTTCGACCACGCGGCCGTCACGAAGTCGTCCACGAGGCGGATGTCCCCGGGCGGCAGCACCCGGGCGAACCGCTCGCCGAGCGGGCTGTCGGGGATCTGCAGCACGCCGTACGCCAGGTGGCGTACGACACCGGGCTCGGACAGCTCGGCGTTGATGTACACCACGGCCGGCAGGACGGCGGCCCGCGGCACCGGTGGGCTGATCCGCTCGGTCTGGCGCACCCCGTTCTGCGCGACGACGACGCCCAGCCCCTCCGACGAGGCGGCGAGGGCGGCGTGCAGCCAGCCCATCGCGGCGGGGGTCTGGTGGGCCTTGGTGGCCATCACGACCCAGTCGAGCGGGGCGTCCAGCCGGGCCGGGTCGGTGATCACCCGCAACGGCGTCTCGAAGCTTCCGCCCGCCGACTCGTCCCTGACCACCCGGATCCGGTCGTAGGCGCCGCGGCGCACGCACAGCACCACCTCGGCGCCCGCCTGCCCGGCCCGGGCGGCCAGGTAGGCGCCGACGGCTCCCGCGCCGACGACCGCGACCCGGGCCGGCCGGACGTGCTCGGCCGGGTCGGTGGGCCCGGCCACCCGCCCTCGGAACACCGCTGCGTCATGGTCGGGAACGGCGCTGGGAGACACAGCCATGTGCCAAGCCTGCCAGGAGGGTCCGACCAGCGACCCCGGCGACCGGCCCGCCGGCGGCGCGGGGAATCAGCTTTGCTCCCGCCCGCCCCGCTGCGAGACTGAGCTGGTGGATCACGGCACGGGCGACCGCGTTGTCGCGGCTGGTGACGCCGTCCCGCCGCCCGGCGGCGACCCCGCGGTTCCGGGGGTGGAGATCGGCCGGCGCTGGCGCGCTGCCCGGATCGACGACGGCGTCGTCCATCTGGACGCCGCGGCGGCGGGCCGCCCGACGGTCGCGACGGTCGCCGCGCAGGCCGACCATCTCCAGCGGGAGGCCCGTGCCGGGGCCTACGTCGCCGAGCTGGAGGCGGCCGACGCCGTCGCCGGCGCACGTTCCCGCCTCGCGGCTCTCATCGGGCCGGAGCTGACCGGAGACGACGTGGTGTTCCAGTACTCGGCCACCGCCGGGTTCGCGGCCCTGTTGGCCGCCTGGCCCCTGCCGGCGGGGGCCAGGGTCGGCATCGTGCCCGGCGACTACGGCGCGAACCTGCTGCTGCTGGCGTCCCGGAGCGAACTCGACCTCGTCGAGTTCCCGGTCGACCGGCTGGGGCGCATCGACATCGTCCGCCTCGACCGCGAGGGGATGCTGCCGCTCGGCAGCCACCGCGGGACGCCTGCGCCGGCTCGCGGTGTCGGCCTGGAGAACCTGGCGCTGGCGGTCTTCCCCCACGTGCCCAGCCAGCGGGGGGTCGTGCAGCCGGCGGCCGAGGTGGCGGCCCGGTGCGCGGCGGCCGGGGTTGATCTGGTTCTCGACGTCGCCCAGGCCCTCGGCCAGGTCGACGTCGGCGCGATCACGGCGTCCGCCTGGGTCGGCACCGCGCGCAAATGGCTGTGCGGCCCGCGCGGGGCGGGCTTCGTCGCGGTGCGCCCC
Source organism: Parafrankia elaeagni (assembly GCF_000374165.1). Classification (GTDB taxonomy): domain Bacteria; phylum Actinomycetota; class Actinomycetes; order Frankiales; family Frankiaceae; genus Parafrankia; species Parafrankia elaeagni. The sequence continues at coordinate 40,932 of NZ_KB893694.1, read as the reverse complement.
GACGTCATCGATCGCCTGGGGGTCGGGGCGCCCAGCCTCTACTCGGCGCACCCGGTCGAGCTGCGTCCACCGGCCAGCGGGACGGCGGGACGGGACGGGGCCGCCGTCCGGCCGCTGGCGGGGCCGGCCCGGCTGTCGGTCGGGGAGGCCTCGGTGGCGAGCCGGGTGGGGCTCGCCACCGCGCTGGCGGAGCTGGCGGCCGAGGACACCGCGATGGTGCGGGCCCGGATCACCGCGCTCGCCCGTCTCGCCCGGCGGGCCGTCGGCGGCGTCGCCGGCTGGCGGCTGGGCGAGGAGCCGGACTCACCCTGCGGGATCGTGACGCTGTGCCCGCCCGGTGACGTCGACCCGCTCGCCGTCTCCCGGGCGCTCTACCAGGAGGCGGGAATCCTGACCAGCCCGATCCCGGCCGGTCGGGCACCGGAGCTGACCGGGCCGGTGCTGCGGGTCAGCCCGCACGTCTACGCCACCCCGGGCGAGTTCGACCTGCTCGCGGAGGCGCTCGACCGGTGGGGGCGGCCGGGTGCCCGGCCCACCTGATCCGTACGCGCGGGACGGACTCCGATCTCCGCCTTTACCCGAACCAAGCATCACCAGAAAATAGTCATAAATTACTATCAAGGCCTGCAAAAGCGAGTGATTATCGACGCCCGTCCGATGCCTCTTGGTGACCGCCGGCGTGGATCTGCTGAAATAACTCCCTTACGGGCATCGTGCCCGGTGGCGTTCCAGTGGGGGGCGGACACGTCATACCTATGCCCGGGAGCGGGCAGAAACGGTGGAGAGCCGTGACCGACAGAGCGGCAAAGCGGGAGTCCACGAGCCGGTGACAACGATCATTTCGGTCGCCGCGGTCGACGATCACCCCATCGTGCTGCGCGGGCTCACCGACGTCCTCGCGGGCCTGGACGGCATCGAGCTCGTCGCGACCGCCACCTCGATCCGCGCGCTGCTGGCCGGGCCGGGCCGGCAGGCCCAGGTCACCCTGCTCGACCTCGATCTGGGCGACGGATCGGAGGCACCCGGCAACATCCAGGCCCTCACCGAGGCCGGATCCTCCGTGATCGTCTTCAGCGCGCTCGGCGAACCGGAGGCCGTCCGCGGCGCGATGCGCGCGGGAGCCTGCGGCTTCGTCACCAAGACCGACGACGTGGACGAGCTGGGGACGGCGATCCGGGCGGCCAGCGCGGGCAACGGCTGGGTCTCACCCCACCTGGCCTTCGTTCTGCTCACCGACAAGGCACCGGACCGCCCGCAGCTCTCGCCGCAGGAGATGGAGGCACTGCGCCTCTACGCCACCGGCATGGCCCTCAAGACCGTCGCCCGGAAGATGGAGGTCTCCCCGGAGACCGCGAAGCAGTACATCGAGCGGGTCCGGGTGAAGTACCGCAGGGCCGGGCGGGAAGCCGACACCAAGATCGATCTTTACCGGCGGGCGGTCGAGGACGGACTCCTCGACTGATCCCACCACCCTCTGCTGGGGTGATCTGGCCAGCCGTCCCCCCCTGGTCCGCACCCGGGCCGAGGCCCGGTCCGCCGATGTGCCCGCGTCTGCCGATGTGCCCGCCTTCGGCGGGCGTGGCGGGCGTGGCGGGCAGGATTCGTGGTGGGTACCAGCTCGGACAGTTGGTACCCACCACCTGGCGCACGCCGGATCCCCGCGTCCGGCGCATGCCTCGCGCCCCCCTGTGCCCGACAGAGTGCGCGCCCGGGGCCCGCGGGTGTCGTCGGCCGTCCGGTATCCCCCCGGTCCGAACGTCCGGTCCCCCGTCACCCGCGTGCCATGAGCACAGTCTGCACGGCGCATCTCCGTACGTCATGACCCAAATACAGCCACCGGCAGTCCCCTGTTCGGGGGTCATGCCGGTAAGGGCGAACCCGCAGGGGTAACTACTCGGACATCCTTCAGCCGTGGTCTCCAGTGTGGTCTCAAGGCGGTTGCCCCGACCCATTCCCTCCGGTGCTTTCCATTCCTGTTCTCGGGCCCGTTGTCCGGGCTCCCGCCGCTCCGTCCGAGGCGCCGCCACATTCACCTCCGCCTCGGTGCCACCGCGGATACCGAGGCCTCACCCGGTCTCCGTCCGGTCCCGCTCAGCGGGGCCCAGGCCCCACAAGGGCGGTGAAGCGCACCAGGACACCCGCCAGGAGGAGGACGGCGCCGCTGACCCCGATGACCCACAGCCCGGGGCCGATGTCCGTCGTGGCATCGAGGCCCGACCCGATCAGCAGGCCGTCGCGGTGCAGGCGGGCCAGATCCACCACCGCCGTCAGAACGAGCATCAGGCCCGCCACCACGGCGAGCACCCGCCCCCAGTCGACCCGCCGGCCGGCCAGCAGCAGGCCGGCCACCATCGCGAGCAGGCCGAGGACCATGGTCAGATGGCCGTGCTGATCCGGATCCGTCCCCCGGACGGCGAACTCCATCAGGCCGTACGCGCGGACCGTCGCCCACGTCATCGTCGAGCCGATGACGGCCGCGCCGCCGGCCAGCACGACCAGCGGCGGGACGAGCACCGCCAGACTCCGGCGCGCGCCACCGTCCGGCTGTGCCTCCGGCTGCTCCCCGGCGCGCGCGGGCGGGCCCACCGCGACCTCCACCGGGTCGGAGCCGGTCTGCCCGTTGGCGGTCGGGCCGGGCCCGTCGCCCGGATCCTCCCAGGGGTCCCAGGGCTGGTGCCGTCCCCGGCCCCAGCCGCCGTCGTCATCAGCTGACCCGTCCGCGGCCCACGGTGACGCGCCACCGGTGCGCCCGTCCGCCATCGGCGACCGGGACCAGCGGGGATCCGCGGTGGCGGCGGCAGCCGCCCGCCAGGCGGTCAGGTCACCCGCGTTCCCGGCCGGACCAACCGGCGCGGCGTCCTCCCTGCCGACCGGCCGGGCCCACGGGCTCCGCTGCTCCCCCACCCGTTCCTCCCGCCACCGCATGCCCGGGGCCGCCGGCTCCAGCCAACCCCGCTCCTCGGACGTCCCGTGACGGTCGTACCACGCCCGGACACCGACCGCATGCCGCTCACCGCCCGCACGGACCAGGCGGAGGCGGTCCGGACGACGCCGGACCGCCGGGTCGCCGGGTCGTCAGTGGTGCCCCGCCCGCCCGCCACGGCTCGCCGCGTAGAGCGCCACGGCACCGGCCGCCAGGGTGACCACGACCCCCGCCTCGGGCCGGAGTTCGAAGACGTCCGCCGAGATGGCGCGGAAGGACGACAGCGGCGGTGGACCGAACGCGAGGTCGAAGCCCGACAGCACGACCAGCAGGACGGCGGACAGCCTGGCCGCCGTTCCCCCGGCCAGTACCCCACCTCCCGGCCGCCGGGCAGCATCGCCGGCCGAGCCGCGCAGCCCGGCCAGGCCGGCGGCGAGCAGGACCAGACCGGCCACGAGCGTCAACCGCCCGTCGCCCACCGTCAGACCGGTGAACGTACGGGTCTCGTCGCCACTGGTCAGAGTGCTCCACGGCAGGAAGGCGGCGATCACGGCCGCGCCTCCGGAGAGCGCCAGCAGAGCGGCGTCACGCCGACGCGGCCGCGGTCTGGCGGCCGGGCCCGCACCGGGAGCCGCTCCCGCTCCCGGGGGCAGCGCCGGTTCCGGGGGCAGCGCCGGTTCCGGCTCCTGCACCGGTATCGGATCCAGCTCTGCCTCTGGCAGCTGTACCGGTTCCGCCGCGGCAGGCGGCGGGGCGGACTCCCCCCGGGCCGGGACCGGCTCCCGGTGCGGGCGGGCGGTCCTCTCGCCCTCCCTGCCGGCCGCCGGCCGCGGCACCCCCGTGGTCGGTGGCGCGTCCGGCGCGGCTCCACCTCCACCGCCCCCGGTCGTGTTGCCGCCCGGGCCCTTGGTGCCGCCTTCGCCTCTGGTACCGGTGACGAACGGGCGGTGGCTGCTCTGCTCGGGCAACGGGAGCGCACCAGCGTCGCCGTCGTCGCCGGCCGGCGCCCGGCGGGTCGCAGCCCGGCGCAGGTCCACCCGCATGGTCGGCGGATCCACCGCGGCGGACGGTGTGAACGGCTCGGGTGGTGTGAACGGCTCCGCCGGCCCGCCACGCGGCGGGCCGTCCGGCCGAGGCGCACTTCGACTCTGTGCCGGTGGACGAGCGGAAGGCGCCGGCGCCGGCGGTGCGGACGGGCCAGGCTGGCCGGTTTCCCTGCCCGTGCCCGCCGCCGCGGCCGGCCTGTAGGGCGGGAGCGGTGGGAGCGGTGGGAGCGGCGTGTAAGGAGCGAGCGGCGCCAACGGCGGGCTCGTCGGGGTGCGGGAGACGGCCGGAGTGTGGCCGGTGACGGCGTCCGTCCCCTCGCCGGCGCCAGGTCCGGGGGCGCCCTCGGCGGTCCGCTCGAACCAGGTCGCCCGATCGGCAGCCGGCGACCGGCCCGGCGGCGGCGCGGGTGAGCCCGTGGCGCCGCCGGAGCTGGCCGGGCCGCCAGGGCTGGCCGGGCTGGCGGGACGGGCGGACGGTGCCGGCTGTCCGGACTGCTCCGGTCGGGAGGTCTGCTCCGGTCGGGAGGTCTGCTCCGGTCGGGAGGTCTGGGGTGGAGCGGAGGCAGCGCCGCGCGGGTTGAACAGTGATGGCGGCCGCTGGGCGTCACCGCGCCCGCCGGACCGACCGGCGGTCCCGGCGGACTGCCCCCCGGCGGACGAGGAACCCGGCCGTGGAGGGAACGCCGTCGGCGCGGCGGATCCACCGGCCGGCGCGGACGCCTGCCCCTGCTGCGGGCGCAGCGGCGAGGGCCACGGGGACGGGCTCCGCCGGGCGGAGGCGTCTGACGGGCCCGCGGGCCGCAGTGGCGTCGCGCCCGGCGCCTTGGCAGCGGGGGCGGGGGAGGCCGGTTCGCCGCGTGACGCCGCCCTGGCCGGGCCCTCCGGCTTCGCGGTGGACCCGGGCCGCACCGCGCCCGAGGGGGCCCCCTGACCACCCTGCCTGCTGCCGCCCCCCGGCGACGCCGTGCCGCCGGCCGGATCCGCCGCACCACCTCTCTGCCGCGCCGCACTACTCCTCTGCTGCGCCGCGCCGCTCCCCGGCTGCCCACCGCCACTCCCCGGCTTGGCGGTGGCAGCGCCGGGTCTCCCCGCGCCGGCCGCCTGCTCCGGCTCGGTCCTGGCCACGCCCCGGGTGCCCGCGGCCGGCGGTGATGTCACACCGGCCTTGTCCCCGGTGCCCGCCGCCGCGGCGCCGGGCCCACCTCGGGGCGGGCCGCCGCGGGCCGCCGGGCCGGATGCCGGCCGGGACGCGGCCGGCGGCGTCGACCCTGCGGTTCCCGCGGCTGGCGAGGCGGGTGCACCGGAGGCAGGCGACGGAGTGACCTCGGACGTCCGCCCAGGCGCAGCCGGGGCGGCCGGGGCGGCCGGTTGCGCCCGCGCCGCGGCCCCGGGCCTTCCCGGTGCCGGTGAAGCCGGACGGACGGGGGCCGCCGGGCGGGTCGGCGCACCGGGCGCCCCAGGCGTGCCGGAACGCGCCGGTCCGCCGGTGGTGCCGGGTGCCGATGACGCCGGGCGGGATGACCCGGCAGGTGACGCCTTACCGGACGGTGCCGCCCCGGCGGACGGCGCGGCAGTCGATCGTGGGGTGGAGGACGGTGCGGCACTCGGGGACGTGGCGGGGGCAGCCGGCGTGGCGGGCCGGCCGGCGGGCCCGGGCGACGACGTTCCTGCCGCCCCCCCGCCCGGCGGTGGCAGCACTCCGGGCCGTGTCCGTGCCACCGGCCGGGCCGGGGCTGCGGGGCTGGAGCCGCCTCCGGGCGCGGCCGAGGCGGCCGAGGCGGATGCAGCGGATGCGGGGCCGGCGGCACGGCCGCCGGCGGCCGTGCCGCCGCGCTCCTTCCTCGCGGCCTCCGCGGCGGTGGAGGGCGCCTCCCTCCGGGCACTCGCCGGCGGGGCGGGGTCGGTGGGGCGGGAACGACCAGAACCGGCGGTTTCGCCCTTCCCGGTGCCGCTGTCGGGCGTTGCGCCTTCCGCCGGGTCGCCCTGGTCGGCCAATGCACTCACTCCTGACGCGCGGTGCTTCCATCCGGCGGTCCTGACGGCTCACCGGCGAACCGGGCGACGGTATCCGTCCTGTGCCCGCCGCCAGCACGCGGGCTGGACAAAACGTCCCCTAAGTATGCGAACGCCCGAGCCGCCGCCCGGCAGCGCGGACACCGAGCCCGCCGGGTTCGGCGCGGATCGCGGATCAGCAGCCCCCGGCGAGGACCGGGCCCACGGGGCTCACCAACATCACTGGGACGGCCAGGCGCGCCGACGGTAGCGGATGAGGCCAGCGGCGACAACCACCGCCGGACCCGCACCCACCTCCGTGCCATCAACGGAGCAGGGCGCACGCCGCGCTCCGGCGGCCATCCGGCCCATTGTGCGGGACCAACTACACAGGGCATCGACACTGGGGCGGCAATTACCATACCCGCACAGCATGTTTCCAACTGGTGACAGACATGCTGCCGACACGGCCGGCTCCGGCGTTTTCGCAGCTCCCGATTCGATTTTCCCCTTCACTCCACGAGCCCCGGCCGCGCCGAGCAGCGAGGAGATAGCACGCGAAGTCGACGGCAGGTGTGACGGAGGACACGTCCACCATAAAAGCGTTTACTGATTTCAGCTTGTGATCAAAAAGCGAAGATCGGAAGAAATTCCTGAACGACGGTCAGCCAGTTGGCCGCCCGCCGGCGGGACTTCGGTTCCAGCCGGCGGGAGTGCTGTTCACGTTGCAGGGCACACCCGACGATTGGGAGGATTCCCGTGTCAACGTCCACATCCAACGCAGTCTCCGCCGATCTGACCCTGACCCGGGACTACGTCCGGGACGGAAAGGTGATGCAGATCGCGACACTGGCGGCGGACGGCGAACCGGTGGTCTGCAACCTCTGGTACGCGAGCTCGTTCGACCCCGATCGGCTCCTGTTCATCTCGCGCCCCGACCGGGTGCACTGCCAGAACATCCGGGCCGACCGGCGGGTGGGCGGCGCCGTCCTGACCATCGAGCTCGACGGGCTCGGCCAGGAGGTCCAGGGGGTGAGCTTCGCGGGGACGGCACGGCAGGTACCCGAGGACGCCGCCGACGACCTGCTCCCGATCTACCACCGGCGGTGGCCGGCCGGCGCCTCGCTGGCCAGTGTCGAGCGGTGGCGCGAGGACGCCGACGCGCACCGGCTCTACGAGATCCGGGTCCACCGGTGGACCCTGTTCGACGAGATCAACCATCCGGACGACCCACGGCGCGTGATCGACCTCGGGTCGGCGGGCTGACCGTCGCACGCGACCAGGGCGCTGCCACCCGGGCGTGCCGGCCCGCGGCCGGTGCCGCTGAACAGTTGTCGTCGTGCCCGCCGCCGAAGCTGCAGTTCGACAACGCGCCGGGGACAGCGCCCGCGGCCGGCACCTGTGGGGCCGGGCCGTGAGCGTTGTCGGCACCGCCACGGCCGGCCCCACCACCATCGGGGCGCGGGGGCCGGCCTGGCTCGGCGGTCAGACCGCCTCACCGATGCGGTGCACCCGCATCGCGTTGGTCATGCCCGCGACGCCGGGCGGCGTCCCGGCGACGACGACCACCAGCTCGCCCGGCTGGCAGTAGCCGTTCTTGCGCAGCGCCGTGTCGACCTGCCGGACCATCTCGTCGGTGCTCTCCGCGAACGGCACCAGGATGGTCTCGACGCCCCAGAACAGCGACATCTGGTTACGCACCGCGGGCAGCGGCGTGAACGCGAGGACGGGCACGGAGCTGCGGTAGCGGATGAGGCGGCGGGCGGTGTCCCCGCTCAGGGTGTGCGCGACGAGGTACCGCGCGCCCACCGCCTCCCCGACGCTCACCGCGGCCTGGGCGATCGCTCCGCCCAGCGTCCGCGGCTGGGTGCGCAGCGGCGGGATCCGGCCGAGATCCGCCTCGGCGGTCTCGATGATCCGGCCCATCGTGGCGGTCGCCTCGATGGGGTAGGACCCCACGCTGGTCTCGGCCGACAGCATGATGGCATCGGCGCCGTCCAGCACGGCGTTGGCGCAGTCGCTCGCCTCCGCACGCGTCGGGCGCGGCGCGCTGACCATCGACTCGAGGACCTGGGTGGCGACGATGACCGGCTTCGCCCGCTCGCGGGCCTGGCTGACGGCCCGCTTCTGAACCAGCGGGACGTCCTCGAGCGGGAGCTCGACACCGAGGTCACCACGGGCGATCATGAGGCCGTCGAAGGCCTCGATGATGCCGTCGAGCTCGTCCACCGCCTGCGGCTTCTCGATCTTCGCCAGGACCGGGACCCTGACCCCGACGTCCTCCATGATCGAACGGACCGCCTGGTAGTCCTCCGCCGACCGGACGAACGACAGCGCGATCATGTCGACGCCCAGCTCCAGGGCGAAGCGCAGGTCCGCGGCGTCCTTCTCGGACAGCGCCGGCACGGTCAGGGCGGCGTTCGGGATGTTCATGCCCTTGTGGTCGCTGACCTTGCCGCCGATCACGACGGTGGTGCGGACGTCGGTGTCCTCGACGCCCTCGATGCGCAGGTTGAGCCGGCCGTCGTCGACGAGGATCGTGTCGCCGGCCGCGACATCCCGGGGCAGGCCCGTGTAGGTGGTGCCTACCTGCTCCTGATCACCCAGGACGTCGCGGATCGTGACGGTGAAGTGCTGGCCGGGCAGCAGCGTGACTCCGCCGTCGGCGAACTTGCCGAGACGGATCTTCGGGCCCTGCAGGTCGGCCAGCGCGCCGACGCTGCGTCCGGCGGCCTCGGCCGCCTCCCGGACCAGGGCGTAGGTGGCGGCGTGCTGCTCGTGCGTTCCGTGCGAGAAGTTGAGCCGGGCAATGTCCATTCCGGCGTCGACGAGGGCCCGGACCATCTCAGGCGAGTTGGTGGCCGGACCGAGGGTGCAAACTATCTTGGCTCTTCGTGGCACGGTCAAAGCCTAGGTAACGAACGCACGGGATTGGCCGCGGCCCCTGGTGACACCCCCGCCACGCCGGTTCTGCACCGCTTGGCCCGAGCAGGGTCCATGACCGTTTCCGACCCGGGCGTCCCGATACCTGCTGCGCGCAACGGCACCCCGGGCGTACCTTCGCAGGGGCGGCCCGCAAGTGGGGCCGAACAGACAGGTACGGGAAAGCTGGCAACGGCGCCGAACGATCCCGGACATCCAGACAGCGGTCCAGAACCGCCCTGAAACAACCTGGAGCCCGGCCATGACCAACAATCCCGCAATTCACCGGCGCGCTTCCGGTGACATCGACATCGCCGTCCCCCACGACGGTCCGGATCCGGCGGGCGACGTGCCCGGCGCCGGGCTCGCCGGGGGGACATCCGTACTGGCCGGACCGGGGGGTGTGGCCGCCGGTGTGGCCGCCGTCCCGGAGGCTGCCTGAACAGTCGCCAGGGTGACGCCGGCGCTCCAGTCCACTTCGGGAGCGCCGGCGTCGCCGTGCGCGGCACCCTCACCCCCGTCGTCGGCGGTCTCACTCGCGGCCGGCGCGGCGTCAGCCTGGGGAGGGGTGGCGTCGGTCTCGGAGGCGAACTGCGTGCGGTGAAGCTCGGCGTAGAGCCCGTCGCATGCGATCAGCTCCTCGTGCGTGCCCGCCTCGGCGATCCGCCCGCCGTCGACCACCAGGATCCGGTCGGCCGAGCGGATCGTGGAGAGCCGGTGCGCGATCACCAGCGACGTGCGCCCGGCGAGCGCCGCGGTCAGCGCGCGCTGCACCGCCGCCTCCGACTCGCTGTCCAGATGGGCGGTGGCCTCGTCCAGAACGACGACCGCCGGCGCGGCGAGCAGGAGCCGGGCGAGAGCCAGGCGTTGCTTCTCACCGCCGGACAGCCGGTAGCCACGGTCACCGACGACCGTGTCCAGGCCTCCCGGCAGGCCCCGCACCGACGTGCCGATCTGCGCCGCGTCCAGGGCCGCCCACATGTCGTCCTCGGTGGCGTCCGGCCGGGCGAACAGCAGGTTGGCCCGGATCGTGTCGTGGAAGAGATGGGCGTCCTGCGTGACGATGCCGACCCCGGCCCGCAGTGAGCGCCCGCGGGCCTGGCGGACGTCCACCCCGCCGACCCGGACGGCACCGTCGGTCGCGTCGTAGATACGCCCGACGAGGTGGCTGATCGTGGTCTTTCCCGCGCCGGACGGGCCGACGAGCGCGACCAGCTCGCCGGGGCCGACCCGGAACGTGATGTCGTGCAGCACCGGCTCGCTGGCCCGGGTCTCCAGCACTGCCGTCGACTCCAGCGAGGCCAGCGACACCTCGGCCGCGGCCGGGTAGCGGAACCCGACGTGGTCGAACTCGACGGCCAGCGGCCCGGCTGGCAGATCGACGGCGTCCGCCGCGTCCTCGATCGCCGGCCGCAGGTCCAGCACCTCGAAGACCCGCTCGAAGGAGACCAGCGCCGTCATCACGTCGACGTGCACGTTCGAGAGCTGGGTCAACGGGCCGTACAGGCGGGTCAGATAGGCGGTGAGCGCCACGATCGTCCCGACCTGCAGGGTTCCCTGCGCGGCGAACGTCCCACCGAAGCCGTAGACGATCGCCGTCGCCAGTGAGGCGACCAGCGTCAGGGAGACGAAGAAGATCCGTCCGAACATCGCCTGTGTGATCCCGATGTCACGCACCCGCCCGGCCCGGCCACGGAAGGCCGCCGCCTCACGGTCCGGCTCGCCGTGGAGCTTGGTGAGCAGAGCCCCGGCGACGTTGAACCGCTCCGTCATCAGTGTGTTCATCTCGGCGTTCAGCCCGTAGCTCTCCCGGGTGAGCGCGGCGAGTCGCGGCGCGAGCAGTCGCGCGGGCACCACGAAGACCGGCAGCAGCACCAGCGCGACCACGGTGATCTGCCAGGACAGGCTGAGCATCGCCGCCAGCACGAACCCGACCGAGAGGATGTTCGACAGCACCGCCGACAGCGTGTTGGTGAACGCCGACTGCGCTCCGAGGACGTCGTTGTTCAGCCTGGTGATCAGCGCGCCGGTCTGGGTCCGGGCGAAGAAGGCGAGCGGCTGGCGCTGGACGTGGTCGAAGACCTGCGAGCGCATCTCGTAGATGAGTCCCTCGCCGACACGGGCGCTGAACCAGCGCTGGGCCAGGCCGAGGAGCGCCTCGACGACGGCCAGACCGGCCACGACCCCCGCCAGAACCTGCACGACGCCGGTACGGCCGGGGACGACACCGTCGTCGATGATCGCTTTGAGTAGCAGGGGGGTGACGGCGCCGGTCGCCGCGCTGAGCACGATGAGGACGCCGAAGCCGGTCAGCAACCGGTGGTACGGGCGGGCGAAGCCGACGATCCGCCGCACGGTGCCGGGCCGCAGGCGGGCCTGGGTGACGGAGCGGTCCCGTTGGAAGGACCGCATGGTGGACCAGTTCTGGCCCGCGGCTGTTCTCATGCAACGGTGTAAGCGCTGGGTTGCTACCCGGCATTCCGTGCGGATGTGCCGAGCAGCCGGGTGAGGGCGTCCGTCTCCGCCTCGTGCTGTCGCACGGCGGCGGGCCCGCTCCTGGCGGCCACACCGGCCAGCAGTGCCTTCGTCTCCGTCACGGCGTCCCGCGGGCCGGCGAGCAGGTGGGCCGTCAGTCGATCGGCCTCGGCGTCGAGCTCACGCGCCGGGACGACGCGGGCGACGAGACCAAGGCGGGCGGCCTCGGCCGCGGTCACCGGCTCCCCGGTGAGACACAGCCAGAGCGCGTTGGCATAACCGACGGCACCGACGAGGGCACTCGCGGTGCCCAGGACCGGGACGCGACCCGCCCTGGTGTCGGCGAGGCGGAGTGCGGCGTCGTCGGCCATCACCCGCAGGTCACAGGCGAGAGCGAGAGCGAGCCCGAGGCCGGACGTCCGCCCGGCGAGCAGGGCGACACTGAGCAGATCCGCCCGTTCGGACAGCCGCCGGGCCACCCGCGACCACCGCCCGAGCTCGCCGGAGTCAAGGTGCTCGTGCAGCTCGTGCAGCTCGTGCAGCTGGTGCAGGTCATGGAGCAGGACGATGCGGACGTCCCCCGGCAGCCCGCGCAGGCAGTCCTCCATGGCCGCGGCCAGGTCCGGCGAGCCGGACCCGGCGCCCGAACCACGCGCGACACCACCAACCGCCGAGCCATCACGCAGTGTGAACGAAATACAGGGGCCGGCCACTTCCACGACCAGCCCGACCGCCGCCGCGACGGACGCAGCGGCGGCCGGCACGCTCATGGTCAGGCGCTTTTCTTCTTGGTGCCTCGCGTCGCACCACCGCGCCCGCGCAGCGTCGTTCCCGATTCGGACAGGATCCGATGGACAAACCCGTACGAACGACCCGACGACTCGGCCAGCAGACGAATGCTCTGTCCAGACTCGTACTTCTTCCGAAGTTCGGCAGCGAGCTTGTCCCGCTCCGCCCCGGTGATCCGGGTTCCTTTCCTAAGCTCGGCCAATGTGGCCCCCTCCGTGTTCGATGATCTGCGAACCGATCTTCACCCAGCTTCGGTGTCAGCGCCACTCGAAGCCCATGTGATCCATCACACGCGGTTCAGCCGTCGCCGGGACAGCCTCGCACGCGTCCGTCACCATGGCCCCGGCCACGCCCCCACCCGGACTCATAGCCCCTGACCTGCAAATCCACGCCCAGCAAACGGATCTGGCGCCGGGACAGGGCACCTCCGGGACAACGGCGCGGGACGACACGCGGACTCCCGCGCACCGTGGCGAACATCGTTACCGACGGTACATCCACATCGGCCTACCCACGTGGATCCACAGCCCGCAAAGACTGGTTACGGTGCATGCATGGTCAACGGCCGGCCGACGCGGACGGCACCCCCCCGCGCACGCCCCGGCCCGGTCACGCCTCCGCGCGCTCTCACGGTGCCGCGCCGCGGCACGTGGGGGCCCGCCACCCGCGCACAGGCCGTCGACCTCGGGATCTGGGCCGCCGCGGCGGCAGCGGGCCTGCTCCTGACAGCGCTGATCACCACGAGCGGGGTGGACCTCGGCGCCCGACCCGACCACGCCGCCGCACCGTTCCAGCAGGCCTGGCGCGCCCCCGCCGTCGCGCCGGCCGTGCTCCTCCCGATCCTCGTGGCCGTCGTCACCCTGCTGCTCGCCGGTCGGAGCGCCCACCTCCGCTGGTCGGCCCTGCTCGTCGGCAGCTTCGCCGGATCGCTCGGCTGGAGCCTCGCGCTGGCCACCGCGGCCGGCCCCGGCCTCGCCGGTGGGCTGCGGCCACCGGCCTCCTACCTCGGCGCCGCCGACGCCGTCGGCGACGATCCCCTCACCTACCTGGCCAGCTGGACGTCCCAGGTCTCCGACCTGGGGCCGGGCCTGGACGGATCAGGAGCGACGGGCGGTGCCGGCAGTCGGCTCACCGGCCATCCACCCGGCCCGGTGCTGTTGGTGTGGGCGTTGGACCGGCTCGGCATCAGCGGCGCGACCGCACTCGGGCTGGCCCTCACCGCGCTGACGGCGCTCAGTGTCCCGCTGGTGGCGATCGCGGTGCGCTCGCTGTGCCACGAGACGGCGGCGCGGCGAGCCGTGCCCGTCCTCGTTCTGACACCGTGGGCACTGTGGGCCGCGGCCTCCCCCCACGCGGTGACCGTCCTGCCCGCGGCGGCGGCGCTGGCCGTCGGCGTGGTCGGGTGCGAGCCGGGCCGGCGGTGGCGCCTGCTGTGGGCGCTGGCCTCCGGGCTGTTGCTGGGTGTCACCAGCCTGTTCGACTACCCGGCGGTCTGGCTGGGTGTCGGTGTCGCGGCCGCGTACTTCGTCCGCCGGCGACCGCTGATGAACGTCCTCACCGGCCTCGGCGCACTCCTGCCGTTCTGGCTCTTCCTCGCCTGGGGCTTCTCCTGGTCGGACGGCCTGGCCGCGGCCCGGGTCGACCCCGGGATCGCCACCATGCTGGCCTGGCTCGCCCTGGACGTCGTCGTGGTGCTGCTCGCCGGCGGGCCGGTGCTGGTCCGGGCGCTGCGCCGGCTCCGGCTGACGCCCGGGTGGCCGTTCCTCGTCGGGGCTGCGGCGGCGGCCTTGTTCAGCCTGTGCGCGGGGCTGGCCTGGGGCGGGACGGAACTGTCCTGGCTGCCGCTGGCGCCCTGGCTGGCGGTCGCGGCACTGGCGCCCCGACCGCGCCCGGACGGGCCGGGGGACACCATCCGCGCGGGCGATCTCCCCCTGCTCCTGGTCGGCGCGGGTGCGCTGGTCGCGGTGGTCCTGCGGATGTGCCTGAGCAGCACCTGAACCCGCGACGCCCGCGGGCTACGCGCTCCCCTCCGGGGCCGGGGACACTCCGGCGCCGGGGACGGCTGGCTGGCCGGCGGCGACCCGCAGGATGTCGGGTTCCAGGTAGACCCGGCGCGCCGCGGGCACCGCCTGCCGGAGAAGCGCCTCGGCCTCGTCGATCGCACCGGCGACCTGGGCCGCGGTCAGGTCGGGCTCGATCCCGATCTTGGCTGCGACCAGCAGCTCGTCCGGGCCGAGGTGAAGGGTGCGCATGTGGATCACGGCGGTGACCGCGGGCGCGGAGGCCAGCGCCCGCCGGATCGTCTCCACGGTCTGCGGGGCGGCTGCCTCCCCGACGAGCATCCCGTAGGTCTCGATCGCGACGATCACCGCGACGACCAGCAGCAGGATGCCGATGGCGAGGGTGCCCGCGGCGTCCCACAGCGGCTCGTCGAGCAGCAGGGTGAGGCCGACGCCACCGAGCGCGAGAAACAGCCCGCAGAGCGCGGCGAGATCCTCGAGCAGAACGACCGGGAGCTCCGGCGAACGGGCCTCGCGGACGAAGCGCCACCAGGTCAGCGGGCCCTTGGCATGCCGCGACTCCCGGATCGCCGTCCGGAAGGAGAAGCTCTCGAGAACGATCGCGAACGCGAGGACCACGATGGCGACCACACCGCTTTCCAGCTCGTGCGGGTGGCGCAGCTTCTCGACACCCTCGTAGACGGAGAACAACCCGCCGACGCTGAACAGCACGATCCCGACCAGGAACCCGGCGATGTAGCGGGATCGGCCGTAGCCGAACGGGTGCTCCTCGTCCGCGGGCTGCCTGGCCTTCCGCTGGCCGAGGAGCAGCAGGGCCTGGTTACCGGAGTCGGCGACCGAGTGGATCGACTCGGCCAGCATCGAGGACGACCGGGTGAACAGGAACGCCACGAACTTCGCGACCGCGATGCCAAGGTTCGCGACCAACGCCGCCACGACCGCCTTGGTGCTGCCTTCCGCGCTCACACGCCCCCGCTCTCGTCTCGATAGCCATGCCTGGGGCCGGCTGGCCGCAACGGCAGCCGGACTGACTGACCGCCCAGTCTGTCAACACACCGCCCCGGAGGCTGCGGCGGGTGCCACACCGGATGGCGGCGCGGGCCGGCTCCCCGCAGCCGGCGGTCAGGCCAGGATCGGTCAGGCCAGGGTGACGAGGTCGGCGAGATCGGGTGACCACGTGTCCTCGACGCCGTCCGGCAGCATGAGGACCTTGTCGGGGTTCAGTGCCTCGACCGCGCCCGGGTCGTGCGTGACCAGCACCACCGAGCCCCGGTAGGTGCGCAGTGCGCTCAGGACCTCGTCCCGCGACGCCGGGTCGAGGTTGTTCGTCGGCTCGTCCAGCAGCAGCACGTTGGCGGAGCTGCACACCAGCCCGGCGAGCGCCAGCCGCGTCTTCTCGCCGCCGGAGAGCGTCTCGGCGAGCTGCTCGACGGTGTCGCCACTGAACAGGAAGGCGCCCAGGATGCGGCGCAGATCCACGTCGGACGCGGTGGGTGCGGCCGCCCGCATGTTGTCGAGGACCGAGCGGGAGGTGTCGAGCGTCTCGTGTTCCTGGGCGTAGTAGCCCAGCCGCAGGCCGTGCCCCGGGTGCACCTCGCCGGCATCCGGCGGCTCCTGGCCGGCGAGCATCCGCAGCAGGGTCGTCTTGCCGGCTCCGTTGAGACCCAGGACCACGACCCGGGTGCCACGGTCGATCGCCAGGTCGACTCCGGTAAACACCTCCAGCGAGCCGTACGACTTCGACAGACCGGTCGCCGTGAGCGGGGTGCGCCCGCACGGAGCCGGATCGGGAAAGCGCAGCTTGGCCACCCGGTCGGCGACCCGGACATCGGCGAGGCCGGCAGCCAGGCGCTCGGCGCGGCGGTCCATCTGGTGGGCCGCCCGCGCCTTGGTCGCCTTGGCGCGCATCTTGTCGGCCTGGGCCCGCAGCGAGTCGATCTTCTTCTCGGCGTTGGCGCGTTCGCGCTTGCGACGACGTTCGTCCTGCTCGCGCTGGGTGAGATAGGTCTTCCAGTTGACGTTGTAGACGTCGAGGGCGGCGCGGTTGGCGTCGAGGTGGAAGACCTTGTTCACGCTCTTGTCGAGCAGGTCCACATCGTGGCTGATCACGATCAGGCCACCGGAGTGGGCGCGCAGGAAGTCGCGCAGCCAGGTGATCGAGTCCGCGTCGAGGTGGTTGGTGGGCTCGTCGAGAAGCAGCGTCGCATCGGAGTTGCCCGACCCGGCGAACAGGATCCGGGCCAGCTCGACCCGGCGGCGCTGGCCGCCGGAGAGAGTTCCGATGGGCTGCGCGAGCACGCGGTCGGGCAGGCCGAGCGACGAACAGATCCGCGCCGCCTCCGCCTCGGCGGCGTAGCCCCCCAGCATGCCGAACCGCTCCTCCAGCCGGCCGTACCGGCGGACCGCGCCGTCGCGGGCCGACTCGTCGACGAGTTCGGCCATCTCGACCTGGAGCTTCTCCATCTCGCGGAGGATCACGTCGAGGCCACGGGCGGCGAGCACCCGGTCACGCGCGGTGTCGGCGAGGTCGCCGGTGCGTGGGTCCTGAGGGAGGTAGCCCAGCTCACCACGGAGGTCGACCTTGCCGGCGAACGGCAGGTTCTCTCCGGCGAGCGTCTTCAGCAGCGTGGTCTTGCCGGCGCCGTTGCGGCCCACGAGCCCGATGCGATCGCCGGGCTGTACCCGGAAGGAGACCGGCTCGATCAGTGTGCGGGCTCCGGCCCGGAGCTCCAGCTCGGACACAATGATCATGAGGGTCGGCCTCTTTCGTACATCGGCTTCGTGCGGGCATCAGGTGTCAGCGGGGAGCCGCCGCGGGCACTGGCCCCCGGGGGCCGCGTACCGGGCAGCAGGTACCGGGTATTCGGGGGAACCGGGGATCGCCTGCCTCACGACGCGGCAGAGGTCATGCTCTCCAGGGTACGGGCCGCGGCCCCGGGGTCGGCGGGCGTCCCGGGCCACCCGCCGTGACTCCCCCGGGCGACGTGCGTCCCCACCCGGTGGCGGGTATGTCTTTCCCCAGGTCACGGACACGGCCGCCGGTGCACGGCGGCCAATGCTCCGGACACGGGAGGTCACCATGACAACGACGTACCGGCAGCAACGCGAGACGCACCGCCCCAGCGCACTGTGGTCAAGCCTGGTCGTGCTCGGTATCGCCGCCACCGTGCTCGGCCTGCTACTGATCATCAACCCCTTCAGCACGGCGGGCGCGCTGGCCGTGCTGGCCGGGGTGGCTCTGCTGGTGTCAGGTATCGGCGAGATCGTGTCGGCGGCCCGTGCCGACCAGGGCACCACGACCGTTCTTTACGGGGTCCTGACCGCGGCAGCCGGCGTGGTGATTCTCGTGTGGCCGAATGTGACGCTGCACGCCATCGCTCTCATCGTGGGTGCGGCCCTGATCATCGCGGGCGTCATCCGGGCGCTGCTGATCCTGTCGAGCCGGTCCCGCCGCGCCGGCGGCGCCTCCGGGCCCGCCCGGGGGCTGTTGATCGCGGGCCTTGCCGTGGTCCTCGGCATCCTGGCGGTCGCCTGGCCGTCGGCGACGGTCGTGGTGCTGGCCGTCCTGTTCGGCATCCAGCTCATCGTGACCGGGGTGACCGAAGTCATCCTCGGGCTCGCGCTGCGGCCCTGACGAGCGGACCGCGGCGGACCGCAGCGGACCGGCCGGTCAGTCCACGATGCGCTTGCGCCAGTGCCTGATGGAGTCGGGGCTCGCCCCGCGGTCGAGCAGCCAGCCCTCGACCCCGGCCGGGTGCCCGTCGATGATCTCCAACACCGCGCCGACCGCGTCCGCCGAGACCTCGCTCGCGCGGCGCTCCCCGGTGCGCGCGCCGGGCAGGAGTGCCTGCCCCCTGAGCCGCCGCACGATACCGGGCATGTTGGGCCCGGTCGCCATGTAGTCGGCGACCACCGCCTCCGGGACGACACCGGCGAGGCGCAGCAGGAGCGCGACGACGATTCCGGTGCGGTCCTTGCCCGCGGCGCAGTGCACGAGCAGTGGGCCCGGGGCCTCCGCGGCCAGGTCGAGGATCTCGACCAGGCTCGGTGCGGCGACGTCGAGGATCACCGGGTAGAGCATGCGCAGGCCACCCGCGCGGACCTCCGCGGTCACGGACTCGCTCACGGTGTTCCCGCCCTCACCGATCAGCGGCTTGACGTGGATCTCCGAGCCGAGCAGGGAGAGCGGATGGGGTGCGTCACCCCGTTCCATCGACGCCCGCAGATCCACCACCGTCGGCGGAGGCCAGGTGAAGGAGACGTCGGGGCGCTCGTCGTCCACGCGGGGCATGTCGCTGCGGTAGAGCACGCCGGCTCTGATCAGCTGGCCCGAGGTGGTGGCCATCCCGCCGATGTCACGCAGGTTGGCCAACCGCTCCGTGGGAATCTCGCCTGTTTCCATCCGCTGCCCCTCCGACCGTCTTGACGCACCGTCACGCGGGGGCGGGTCCCGCGGTGTCGTTCACCGCCGCGCGTGTGACCTGGCATCATCCTCGCTGACGAGGGGGGCCTCATGCGGTGGGACGGAGTTCCCACCGCTGCCGGAACCGGAAGCCGCGGCCAGCGCGGCCAGGTCGTCGGACACCTCCACCGGTTCGATCAGCGCCGGGGCGTCGTTGCGGACGCTGCCGACGGCGGTGGCCACGGGGTGGGCGGTGAAGACACCGGCCGGCGCCGGGCGCAGGACACCGGCCAGCGCGGCCGGGTCGCGCACCGCCGGATCGATCCACCGGGACCAGGCCGACCGTGGCACCACGACCGGTGACCGGTCGTGGATGAACTCCAGGCCCGGGGCGGCGTCGGTGGTGATGATGGTGAACGTTGTCAGCGGCCGCTCGCCGTGTCGCCAGACCTCGTAGAGGCCGGCGAAGGCGAACAGGCCGTCGGCGGCGGGGTGGCCGGCGGGGTGGATGTAGTAGGGCTGGCCCCTGCGGGATCCGCCGATCCGCAGCCACTCGTAGAAGCCGGTGGCCGGGACCAGGCAGCGCCGGGCGGCGAAAGCCGCCCGGAACGCCGGTTTGGAGGCGACCGACTCGGCCCGTGCGTTGATCAGGCGACTGCCGATCGCCCGATCCTTCGCCCAGGACGGCACCAGGCCCCACGTGGCCAGCCGCACCACCCGCCCGGGCTCGTTCCCGGCGCCGCGCCCGCTCGCGCCGCCCCCTCCCCTGTTCGCGCCTTCGTCCTCACCCTCGGGGCGTGGATGCCGCGGGACCACCACGATCGGCATCTCGGTGGTCGGGGCCACGTTGTAGCTCTCCCGCAGCCGGCCGCCCGTCTCGTCCACCGCGGACATCGCCGTGGCGAGGTCGTCGGCGTTCAGCGTCTGGGTGTACCTCCCGCACATGGCCCCAGTCTCGCAGCCGGGTGCGACAGTTCCCGCCGACCGCGGTGGGACGACCCGCGCGGTGGGACGACCTGTCAGACGACGAGGGCGGCGGCGGCCGCCGCGAGGCAGCCCAGGGACACCGCGCCGAACGCGCCGACCCAGAACGTGCCCGGCAGACCGGTGAGGCGCGCCAGCTGGTCGGGGTCGGAGTCCCACGCCCGCCGGCGACGGCGTTGGCGCTGCACCTCGACGATCGGCCGCACGGCACCCACCAGCAGGAACCAGGTGGCGTAGGCGGCGAAGCCGGCCTGGACGTCGTCCGCGGCGAACCACGAGACACCGAGCACCACAGCTGTGCTGACCAGCACCGACAGCACGCCGAACCCGTTGCGGACCACGACCAGCATGGTCAGCAGCAACGCGACCAGAAGCTGGAGCAGCAGGGTGACCCGCCCGGTGGCGAGCAGGCCCGCCGCCCCCAGCCCGAGCAGTGACGGGGTGGTGTAACCGGCGGCGACGGTCAGGATCACGCCCGGCCCGGTCGGGCGGCCCGACGAGACCGTCACCCCCGAGGTGTCGGAGTGCAGCCGGACTCCGGTGAGGCGGCGTCCGGTGGCGACGGCGACGAGGGCGTGCCCGCCCTCGTGCGCGATCGTCACCACATGCCGCGCGGTCGGCCAGACGCGGTCGCTGGCGACGGTGAGCAGCGCGACGACGCCGGTCACCACGAGGATCCAGTGGGCAGGGGCCGGCTGCGCGTCGAAACTCCGGCTCAGCAGATCGGACGTGGCTGCCCCTTCCCTCGTCTTGCGTCATCGGGTGTCGCCGCACCCACGGCCGGGTGGGCTCGGCCGTCGGGTGTCGCCGCACCCACGGCCGGGTGGGCTCGTTGGTGGGCGTCCCGATAATCCCGCATTTCCCTCCCGGCGGGCGACACCGTGGCGGAGGCGGGGCAGTTCGATGAGCACGGTCTCGGGGACGAATGCACGACTCGGGCCGCTGACTGGCGCACGATGGTCCGGCGTCCACCGCCGGCCGGCGCGGACGGTGCTCCCGCGCCCGCCGGTGACATCCTGACCGGGACGGCGCGACGGCGAGGCACCCGATGGGGAGGAATCCGCGGTATGGCGGAATACGTGTATCGGCCGGTGCTGCACACGGCGCTCGGTCTCTTCCGCGCGCTGCGGCTGCAGCTGGACGTGCGCGGCGAGGAGAACGTGCCGGCGTCCGGCGGCGGCGTCGTCCTGATCAACCACGTCTCGTACCTGGACTTCGCCCTGGCCGGGGTGCCCTTCTGGTGGTCCCAGCGCCGGATGGTCCGGTTCATGGCCAAGAAGCAGGTCTTCGATCACCGGGTGAGCGGGCCGCTGATGCGCGGCATGCACCACATCCCGGTGGACCGGGCGGCCGGCGCCGGGTCACTGCGCGCCGCGGTCCGCGCGCTGGGCGACGGGGAGCTGGTCGGGGTGTTCCCCGAGGCCACGATCAACCCGAGCTACTGCCTGGCGCCGTTCAAGTCGGGCGCGGCCCGGATGGCCGCCGAGGCCGACGTGCCGGTCATCCCGCTGGTCGTGTGGGGCAGCCAGCGGATCCTGACCAAGGACCGGCCGCGCAACCTGCGGGCGGCGGTCGGCACTCCGGTGTCGATCACAGTCGGGAAGCCGGTGCCCGCCTCGGCGCTGCAGGACGCCCAAGCCGGAACGGCGCTGCTGGAACTGACGGTGAGGGAGATCCTGGACGACGCCCAGCGCCGCTACCCGGACCCGCCGCCCGGTGAGTCGCCCTGGTGGCTGCCCGCCCACCTCGGCGGGTCGGCCCCGGAGCCACCGGCGCGGCCCACGCCCTGACCCGGTCCGCCAGGATGGATCTGGCGGACCGGCTGGTGCCGGGTCGCCAAGGCCCGGGGTGCCAAGGCCCGGGGCGACGAGGCCCGGGGCTGCGAGGCCCGGGGCTGCGAGCTGGAGCCGGCGGAGTCGACGGAACGGAGAGCGGCGTGAGGGATGGCGACACCGGCGCGGTGGTCACGGACGAGGAGTTCGTCGATGCGCTGCCCAAGGTGGAACTGCACGTCCACCTGGAAGGGTCGATGCGGCCGGGCACCCTGCTCCAGCTGGCCCGGCGCCACGACCTCGACCATCTGCCGACCGATCTGGAGGCCCTGCGGGCCTACTACGAGTTCCGCGACTTCGACCACTTCATCGAGGTCTACCTGGCCGCTGTCCAGGTGCTGCGGGACGAGGAGGACTTCCGCCTGCTGGCCCGCGAGACCGCGCTCGGCCTGGCCGGGCAGCGGGTGCGCTACGCCGAGATCACGTTCACGCCCTGGCTGCACGTCCAGCGCGGGGTCGACCCGGCGGCCGTGTTCGCCGGGGTGGAGGCCGGCCGGCTCGACGCCGAACGGGAGGCCGGCATCCAGGTGCGCTGGATCACCGACATCCCCGGGCTGCCGGGTACCGACAACGTGACGTCCGGCGAGCGCACCCTGGAGCTCGCGTTGGCCCACGGTGGCGAGGGTGTGATCGCCCTCGGGCTCGGCGGGCCGGAGGTGGGCGTGCCGCGGCCCCAGTTCGGCCCGGTGTTCACCGCCGCCCGCGACGCCGGACTGCACTGCATCCCGCACGCGGGCGAGACGACCGGCCCGCGGACGATCTGGGACGCTCTGGAGTTCCTGCACGCCGAGCGGATCGGGCACGGCACCAGTGCGCTGGAGGACCCGGCCCTGGTCGACCATCTGCGCCGGCACCGGATCCCGCTGGAGGTCTCCCCGACGTCCAACCTGCGCACCGGCGCGGTCGCCGGTTACGCGGTGCACCCGCTGCCCGAGATGATCGCCCAGGGGCTGGCCGTGAACCTGAACAGCGACGACCCGCCGATGTTCAACACGACCCTGCGGACGGAGTACCTGCACGCCCTGCGCTCACTGGGGCTCTCCCGCCAGCAGGTCTTCGAGATGGCCGCCGCCGCGGTAGAGCACTCCTTCCTGGACGAGGCCGGCAAGCGGCGGCTACGGGACGAGTTCGCCGCCGCGGCGGTGGTTCTCGGCGTCGAGGCGGCGCCGGCCGCCTGACCGGCCGCCGGAGGCCGCGGGACAGGTCGAGGCAGGCCGGGACGGGGGCCCGGGCGGACGCGGGCCGGCTACACGCCGCCGGGCGCGAAGCTGCGCCGGTCAGCGAGGTCCAGCTCCCGCAGCTGTTCCTCCGCGGTCTGCTCGACCCGGCGCATGGTCGCCCGCAGGATGGGCGGCGTCATGATCGACGTGGCGATCGCCACCAGCACGATCACGGTGTACATCGCCGGCGAGAGCACACCGAGACGCAGCCCGGTGCCGGCCACGACGATCTCGATCACACCGCGGGCGTTGAGGCCGGCGCCGAGGGACAGCGCCTCCCAGTGCCCCAGCCGGCTGATCCGCGCGCCGATGTAGGCGCCGGCGAACTTGCCGAAGATCGCCAGGGCCAGAATGACGACTCCGGCGATCGCCACCTCGGCCTCGGCCAGGGCTGTCAGGTCGATGCGCAGCCCGGCCGAGGCGAAGAAGATCGGCGCCAGGACGCCGACGACCACCAGCCGCAACGGTTCGAGCCGGCGGAGGTCGATCGTCGGCGTCGAACCGAGCAGGATGCCGGCGACGAAGGCTCCCAGGATCGCCTCCAGCCTGAGCGCATGTGTTCCCGCCGCCGCGGCGAAGATGAACAGGACGGCGACCGCGACGCCGTACGGGGAACCACTGGCCGACGCAGTCCCGCTGCCGGTCTTGACCAGCCCGGCCGCCCCGGCGGTCGGTGTGGGCTCGACGGGAGAGGCGGGCCCGACGGGAGAGGCCACTCCGGCGGACGGGGCGGGTCCGGCCTCACTGGCACGGGGAGAACCGGCGCCGGCCGCCAGGTCCACCGGATTCGCCGCGGCCCGCCCTCCCGCCTCATCCGTCTCGCCGGTCGGCTGATGGGCCAGATCTCCCAGCGCGACCACCAGCCGGGCCAGCGGCCGGCCCAGGACCAGTGCGAAGGCGATGACGCCGAGCACGCTCAGCACCGGCCAGGCGATGTCCCCACCCCGCACGCCGGTTGTGGCCATCGTGGACACCACCGACAGCAGTGACCAGCCCACCGCAGTGACGGGCCCACCAGCACACCCGCCAGCAGTTCACCAATGATGCGACAACGGCGCCACCGGGGCTGCCACTATCGTCGCCGCTTCTGTCGTGTACAAGGCCGGCCGCTCCCACCACCGCGAAGTACCTTCGGCCCGGCCCCCGAGCCGGGCCCTGGAATGCCGACGCGCAGGTGCCGTCCGGGCACACTGTGATCGGCGAAGGTGACGCGGACCCGGCCCGGACCCTCTCCCTGATACCGGGATGCCCGGGCCCCCGAAACTCCGACCGACCGTCGGTCCGGGTTTGTGGGCACGCCCCACCGCGAGGTTCCGCGGCGTGTGAAGGCCACCAACACGAGAATAGCCAGCAGACGAAGATCCTGAGGTGGTCCGCGGAAAGAAGCGGCACGCGTTCGCCGGCGGTCAGACGTGGTGGCGTGGCCAGCGAGAAACCGCGTTACGCGCGTTCGCGTCGAATGATCCACCGCGACCGTGCCTACTGGTTACCGGCTTTTCTCGCAGGGTGTTGACAGCGGTCAGCCGACCGGGCGGGCCTCGGCCTTACGGACGTTCTCGGCCCCCGCGCCGCCGTGACGGGCAAGGAGCTGTGACCGCCGGCGGGGCTCGATGTTGGCCCTGGTGACATCGCCGCCGTAGTGCGCGACGACCCGCGGGTCCATCACCCGGAACCAGAACCGGGGAACGAGCGCAGCCAGGATCATCGATCCGTAGCCAGCCGGCAGCTGCGGCGCGGAATCGAACGAGCGCAGCGACTGGTACCGCACCGTCGGAAACGCATGATGGTCACTGTGCCGAGGCAGATGGTAGAGCGCCAGGTTGCTGATGACGTCGTCGCTGTTCCAGCTGTGCCGGGGCTCGACCTTTTCGTACCGGCCGGATTCCAGCCGGGCCCGGCCAAGCCCGTAGTGCTCGATGTAGTTGACGGCTTCGAGCAGGGAGAAGCCGACGACGGCCTGCAGGGCGAGGAAGACCAGGGCCGGTGCGCCGAACGCCACCGCGAGTGCGGCGAAGAGCACCACGGTGTAGCCCCACGAGCTCAGCACCTCGTTGTGCCGCGACCACGGCGAGCGCCCGCGCAGGCGCAGCCGGCGTGCCTCCAGCTCCCAGGCGGAGCGCAGGCTGCCGCCGACGGTGCGCGGCCAGAACCGCCAGAAGCTCTCCCCCAGCCTGGCGCTCGCCGGGTCGGCGGCGGTGGCGACGCGGACGTGATGGCCCCGGTTGTGCTCCACATGGAAATGGCCGTAGACGGAGGCCGCGAGCATGGCCTTGGCCAGGACACGTTCCAGCCGGTCCCGCTTGTGGCCCAGCTCGTGGGCGGTGTTGATGCCGATCCCGGTGACGATGCCGAGAGCGAGGACCACGGCCACCCGCTCGACCGGCGAGAGGTCGCCCTCCACCCACGCCCAACAGCCGAGAGCCAGGGCTATACCCGCCAGCGGCAGGTAGAGGTAGGTGCACCAGCGGTAGTAGCGGTCGGTGTCCAGCGCCGGGCGCGTCCAGTCCGGCGCACTGACCGGGTCCTTCGGGGACGTCGCGTCGAGCAGCGGCAGCAGCCCGAAGACGAAGAGCGGGGTCAGCCACCACGGCAGGCCGGAGCCGGTGCGGTGCCAGAGCCCGAAGGAGACGATCGGCAGGAGCGGGGGGATCAGCGCGGTCAGCCACATGTACCGCTTGCCGTCGCGCCATTTCGCTCCGGTCTGGTCGACCAGCACTGGTGCAGCCATTCCCGTTGCCCTTCCGCCCGCCCGCCGCGGGCCGCATGCCGGGCGGGTCACGCCCCTCCCGGGCACCGGCGCGCCGGGCCTGTTCCGATCTGTCACCGCAGTGTCACACCCACCACCGACAGGAACAATCGCCCATCACGCGGTGAATCACCACTCACCCGTGGCGGCCGCGCGGTGCACACTGGTTCCTGTGACCGCGCAGACCGAGCCGCCGCCCGGCGCCACCCGAGCCGCGACACGAGCGCACGGGTCGATGACGGACGCGCCGCCGTGGATCGGCGGCGTCACGATCGGCACGCTCTTCCTCGCCGCCGCCGTCCTGATCACCTACACGCTCCTGCCCCTGCCGGGTCAGCGGTCGCTCGGCGACGTGAACTACCTCGTCGCCGGGCTGCTCTTCGTGGTGCACATCACCTTCAACCGGCTCTACCGCACCCGGATCGCGCGACGAGCCACCACCAGAGGTCAGCAAAGCCGACCGGAAGGCCCCGACGCCCCCGCCGAGTGACGCAGGCGACGTCGCGGGGCGGGTGGCGCGGCGCTGCCGGGCTGAAACGATGCGCCGGTGTCCGCCCTGGTCGTGGTGCTTGTCGGTCTTGTCGCGGGCATCGCCGCCCAGCGCGCGCACCGGTTCGCCGAGGACGCCCCGCGGGCGCTGGGTATCTGGCTGCTCGACATCGCGCTGCCCGCCCTGACCCTGCACGTCCTCCACGACGTCGAGATCCCGTCCAGGATCGTGCTCGTGGTCGCGGCCCCGTACCTGCTCTGTGCGGTGACGGTGCTGATCTACCTGGTGGCGGCGCGGGTGATGCGGCTGTCGAGGGAGGTCGTGGCCGCGCTGATCGCCACCACCGCGGTGGCGAACACCTCGTTCGTGGGCATCCCGATGGTCACCGCCTTCTTCGGCGAGTCCTGGGTGCCGATCGCGCTGCTGACCGACCAGCTCGGGTCGTACCTGGTCCTCAACACCGTGGTCCTGGTCGTGGTGACCGCCGCGGCCGGCACTGCCACGTCACCGCTGGCCGTGGCCCGCAGGGCGCTCGCCCGCCCCTCCCTCGTCGCCCTGGTGCTGGCGCTGGCGCTGCGCCCGGTCGAGTACCCGGTCTGGCTGGACGAGGCGCTCGCCTCGATCGGCGGCACCCTGACGCCGCTGGCGCTGTTCTCCGTCGGTCTGCAGCTGCGACTGCCCGCGGTGCGCGAGTGGTGGCGGGAGCTGGCCCTGGGGCTGGGCGTGAAACTCGCCGTGGCCCCGGCGCTGGTGGTTGCGGTGTACCTGGCCACCGGACTGTTCGGCGACCCGGACGTCAGGGTCGCGCTGTTCGAGACCGCGATGCCGCCCATGGTGGCCGGTGCGATCCTCGCCGACCGGTACGGGCTGGCCCGCCCGCTGCCGAGTCTCCTGGTCGGCGTCGGGGTGCCGTTGTCCGTCGGCACGCTCGCGCTGTGGTCGCTCCCCCTGCATCCCTGACCGTCCGGGTGGGCCCCCGCAGGATCGTGGAACCGGCAACCAACTACAAGGGCGTCCTATAGTTGGATAGGACGAGTATCGCTGGGTCGCAAACGCCGGGCCGACCGTGGACACTCGGCACGGGGTTCGGCGCAGTGACGAGCAGCGCGAGAACGGAGGCGGCCAGGTGGCCGAGACACAGCAGGTACAGGCCTCGCCCGAGCAGGCGACGTCCGAGATCCGCCGGGTCGGCGTGGTCGGATGCGGCCTCATGGGCTCCGGCATCGCCGAAGCCTGCGCGCGGGCAGGGCTCGACGTGCTGGTCCGGGAGGTGGACGCGGGAGCGGTCGAGGCCGGCCGCAAGCGGGTCACCGCCTCGCTCGACCGCGGCGCCCGCAGCGGCAAGCTCACCGAGGCCGACCGGGACGCTGCGCTGGGCCGGCTGAGCTTCACCACCGACCTCGGCGACTTCACCGACCGCCAGTTCACCGTTGAGGCCGTCGCGGAGAACGAGCAGGTCAAGACCGAGATCTTCGCCGCGCTCGACAAGGTCGTCGTCGACCCCGCGGCCATCCTCGCGTCCAACACCTCGTCCATCCCGATCATGAAGCTCGGGATGGCGACCGGCCGCCCGGAGCAGGTACTGGGTGTGCACTTCTTCAACCCGGTGCCGGTGATGAAGCTGGTCGAGCTCGTCCCGTCCCTCCTCACCTCGGAGGCCGCCCTCAGCCGGGCGCAGGAGTTCGTCACCTCCGCGCTGGGCAAGCAGGTGATCCGCTCCCAGGACCGCGCGGGCTTCGTGGTGAACGCCCTTCTCGTTCCCTACCTGCTGTCGGCGATCCGGATGCAGGAGTCCGGCTTCGCCTCCCCCGAGGACATCGACCTGGGCATGGTGCTCGGCTGCGCCCACCCGATGGGCCCGCTGCGGCTCATCGACCTGATCGGGCTCGACACCGTCAAGGCCGTCGCCGAGTCGCTCTACGACGAGTTCAAGGAGCCCCTGTACTCGCCGCCGCCGCTGCTCCTGCGCATGGTCGACGCCGGGCTGCTCGGGAAGAAGAGCGGCCGCGGCTTCCACCGCTACGCCTGACCGGTCACGCTTCCGGACCGGTCACGACCGACCTAGGACGAGGACGACACCGCCGTGGATCCGAACTTCGACGCCTACCGGCTCAACGACACACACGACGCTGTCCGTGAGGCGGTCCGCGATCTCGCCGAGAAGGAGATCGCCCCGTTCGCCGCGGACGTCGACGAGCGCGAGAGGTATCCGAGCGAGGCCCGGGACGCGCTGACCCGCTCCGGGTTCAACGCGGTCCACGTCCCGGAGATCTACGGCGGCCAGGGGGCCGACTCGGTGACGACCTGCATCGTCATCGAGGAGGTCGCCCGGGTCTGTGCCTCCTCCTCCCTCATCCCGGCGGTCAACAAGCTGGGGACGATGCCGATCCTGCTGTCCGGCTCGGAGGACCTGAAGAAGCTGGTCCTGCCCTCCCTCGCCAGCGGCGAGGCGACCGCCTCCTACGCCCTCTCCGAGCGCGAGGCCGGCTCCGACACCGCGTCCATGCGCACCCGGGCTCGTCTCGACGGGGACCACTGGGTCCTCAACGGCACCAAGACCTGGATCACCAACGCCGGCGAGTCCACCTGGTACACCGTCATGGCCGTCACCGACCCGGACGCGGCGAAGCCCGCCAACGGCATCTCCGCCTTCGTCGTCCGCGCGGACGACCCCGGCTTCGAGGTCGGCTCCAAGGAGCGCAAGCTCGGGATCAAGGGCTCCCCCACCCGCGAGATCCACCTCGTGAACTGCACGATCCCGGCGGACCGGATCATCGGCGAGCCCGGCAGCGGCCTGCGCACCGCGCTCGCCACCCTCGACCACACCCGCCCGACCATCGGCGCTCAGGCCGTCGGGATCGCCCAGGGCGCGCTCGACGCCTCCCTCGACTACGTGCGGGAGCGCCGCCAGTTCGGCCGCGCGATCGCGGACAACCAGGCCGTCCAGTTCATGCTCGCCGACATGGCGATGAAGATCGAGGCCGCCCGGCACATGGTCTACGTCGCCGCGGCCCGCGCCGAGCGCGGCGAGCCGAACCTGGGCTTCATCACCGCCGCCGCGAAGTGCTTCGCCTCGGACGTCGCGATGGAGGTCACCACCGACGCCGTCCAGCTCTTCGGCGGCGCCGGCTACACCCGCGACTTCCCGGTCGAGCGGATGATGCGGGACGCGAAGATCACCCAGATCTACGAGGGCACCAACCAGATCCAGCGCATCGTCATGTCCCGCGCCCTGCTCAGGGGCTAGCGCCCTCGCGCTTCCCCTGGCAGCGGAGACGGTACCCGGCGTGGGCGGCGGGCCCGGTAGCCCGACCGCCCGTGCCGGCGTGCCGTACACGGACCCCATCGACACACAGCCGCGGCCAGGCTCGGTTCTACTCGGAGCGGCGCCTCGGAGTTCGAGATGGCCCCCGCCGCACGAGGCCGGTAACCCGGCAGGACAGGTTCCGATCCCAGCTGCGTCCGGCGCCCCCGAGGGGGTATTCCTGGAACGGGCGTGGCACAGTCAGGCGCCGCCTGGGTCAGGGCGGCGCCCGTTTGCGCTCGCGCCGCGAAAGCCGGTGTTCCCAACCGGCTGTTCAGCTGCTAGATCAGCTGCTAGATCAGCGGCGTCGACGTCTGCTCAGGCAGGTACGGGTACTGCTGGCCGCTCCACGGGTTGGAGTCGTGCCTGTCGTGCTTCTTCTTGGAGTCGAACCAGAGAATCCGCTCGATGGTGATCCTGATCTTCTTCTTCAGCAGGTTCACGTGCTTGTCGTAGCCCGGCTTGTACGCGACCGGCTCGTAGGCGGCGGGGCTGTACGCGGCGGGGCCGTAGGCAGCGAGCTCGCTGGCAGCCGGCTCGACCGCGACAGGTTCGACCGCAGCCGGACCGAGGCCAGCACCGGAGTCCTCCGCGTCGACCGGGTAGCCGAGGGAATCGTCGTCAAACTCTGACCAGCCGTCCCTCTCGTCGTAGTCCTCCTCGTCGTAGTCCTTCTCGTGCTTGGGCCATTCCTTCTTCGGGTGCTCCTTCTTGTCCTTATCCGCGAACCAGAGGACGCGCTCGTAGCTGATGGCGTCCTTGCGCTTCGAGATCTCGCTGTACTTCTTCTTGTAATCGTCCCGCGGGCCGTAGGTGGCGCTCGGGTCCGGGTCCGCGGAGGGCTCACCGATGCCGGGAGCGAGGCCGGAGTCGAGCACCGAGTCCACGAAGGCATCCGGCTCCTCCAGATCGGCCGGCCCTTGGCCGAGGGCCGGGTCGTCATAACCGCCCTGACCGGCGGCCGCCTCGTCGTACCACGGCCACTCCTTCTCCTTCGGGTGCTCCTTCTTGTCCTTGTTGTCGAACCACAGGACGCGCTCGTAGCTTATCGATATGCTGTCCTTCTTCACTTCCGGTTTGTGCACTCCCGCCACAGCGCCCTGGGGCGCAGCCTGCGCAACGCCCGCACCCGCCCCCAGCACCACCGCGACAGAAACCATCCCCGAGGTGGCCAGAACAGCAGTACGCCGTCCCATCTTGTTTGTCATTCTTCAACCTTTCAGGGCGATCATTTTCCTCAGCTACTCGGGGACAACATAGCCGTCCTGAGCCGTCTCGATCGCAGGACGAAACAGGCGTGTCCCAGGGCTCCTCCAGCGCCCTTTCAGCAGTATTCCGACGGACACGAGAACACCCCGACCCGATACGCCCCAGCCACACGCGACGCCTAGTTTTCTGTGGGAAACCAGCTTTAAGGTCAAGACGCACGACCCGGACCCGACATCTCGGCGGAAAATCCAGCCACCCGCCGGGAAAGCCACCCACGGAAACTTGGCAGAAGTGGCACCAAAGAACCGTCTAACCCCGGACCCGGGTAAGCGCATATCGCTCACGGAAACCGGACGGAAAAGCTCCGACGGAAATCCACTATCGGGCGCCCACGAAGCGCGCACACCTTTTCGTCCGGGCCGGGCGTGCCAATAGCCGCGCCGGGGCCCGAGCAGGAGCATCGGAGAATGTGTCTACAGGCGAACGAGCGGGCCTGACCTGTCACCGGTGGACGGTCCTGTCGTCACCGGTGGGCCCGAGCCCTCCCCGGAGCCGGTGACCGACGCGGTCAGGCCGGCGGGCCGGCGGCGTTCTGCAGCGGCAGCAGGGTGAGCCAGGGATCCACGGCGCTGGGTCTGAAACCGAAGTGCCGGTAGAAGGCCTGGCCCGCGGGTGCAACGGCGTGCGCGCCGAGCAGCGGCGTGCCCACCATGCGCCGCACTGTGAGCGCCCGCATCGTGGCGTCGCGGACGAGCCGGGCGCCGACGCCCCGGCCCTGGTGACGGACGTCCACTGCGAGCCGGCCGAGCAGCATGAGCGGCACGGGGTCGGCAGGGCGGCGTGAGCGCCACCGGGAGGGCGTCGAGACTCGTTCGATGGCCCCGGTGGCCAGGCAGTAGAAGCCGGCGATGGTGGACCCGTCGAGGATCACGAAGGTGTTGGTGATCCGTTCCTGCTGGTGATCCTTCGCATGGTGGCGCAGCCAGCTGTCCACAGCAGGATCGCCGCAGCCAAACGCGACCGTGTCGTGACTCTCCGTCAGAGCCGACGGTTTCGTGAGCGACACGGATCGGTTCCCCCTTCAGCCATGGCCGATCAGATGGTGGTGGAGCTGGCCGCTCACGGCACCGGTATCGGCGCGCGGCGCGGGAGCAGGCGCCAGGCGTGAGCGGGTACCGCTGACGGTCCTAGGCGTCCTGCGGGCCGGGAGGCTGCTCCTTGCCGGGTTCCTCGTCGAGGAGCCGGCGCAGCCGCGGGTTGTCAGCCGGGGGTGTCTGCAGCATGGCCTCCAGCTCCGCCCAGGCGGAGTCGGAGACGCGGAACAGGCGGCGGTCGGCCAGCACGTCGCGGGCGTGGCGTCGCATACTCTCGGCCGCGAACATGCTCAGGCTCAGGCCCTCGGCCTCCGCGGCGGAACGGATGATCTCCGCGTCCTCCTCGGGCAGGCTGACCGTGATGTTCTCGTCCGCGGCGGAGCTCATACTGGCAGTCTGCCGTTTCCGTCCACGAGATGCGACGTCGGGTCTCCTCCGCGCCGGCACGGCCGGAAGGTGGGCGGGAGATCCGATCGGGGCGCCGCGGATGTTCGAACCTGCGTGCTGGCGGGCATCTCCTGGATCACCCTCATCCCCCACTCTTCCCCTTCCAACGGAGGAACGGTGAGCATCACGATGGCCTACCAGCCAGGGACACGGCGGCGGCCGGGCCTGTTCGGGCCCGCCGGGCGCCGCATGGAGCGCGGGCGCGGCCCCGCGGCACGTCGAGCCGCGGCACGTCGATGAGCGACGGTCTCGGCACGACGCTCGTGGTCATCCTCGGGGTGATCGCGGTGGTGGGAGTGGTGCTGGTCGTCGGCACCGTCTACCTGCTGCGGCGCTACCGGATGCCGATCCAGGGGGTGGCCGCGGCGATCACCAGCCTGGTCTACGTGGTCTCGCCGGTCGACGCCGTCCCCGAGTTCCCGCTGGGGCCGGTCGGGCTGGTCGACGACGTGGCGGTGATCCTCGGGGCGCTGTTCTACCTGCGCAGGCTGGTCGATTCCCGCCGGGCCGTGCCCAGAGGTGGCGAGCCGAGGATGCTGGACGCCCGCCCAC
Source organism: Parafrankia elaeagni (assembly GCF_000374165.1). Taxonomy (GTDB): domain Bacteria; phylum Actinomycetota; class Actinomycetes; order Frankiales; family Frankiaceae; genus Parafrankia; species Parafrankia elaeagni. The sequence continues at coordinate 8,484 of NZ_KB893694.1, read as the reverse complement.
GCGGCCGCGGCATCGGCCGGCGCTGACGTCACTCCCGGCCGGCCCGGGCACGGACGCCGGACGACGCCGCTGCCCGGGTGCGCCGGAGTGGGCCCGGGGAGGCCTGATCGGGCCTCCCCGGGCCACACCCGGCACGCGACTCAGATCAGCGAGCGCAGGACGTAGAGCAGGATCCCGCCGTGGCGGTAGTACTCCGCCTCGCCGGGGGTGTCGATGCGCACCACGGCCTCGAACGAGACGTCCCCCGCCTGCACGGTGATGGTGGGGGTCTTCTCGTCGATGTCGGCCAGGCCGGTGATGGTGAAGGTCTCCTCACCGGTGAGCCCGAGCGACTCCGCGGACTGCCCGACCGGGAACTGCAGCGGCAGGACGCCCATCCCGATCAGGTTGGAGCGGTGGATCCGCTCGTAGGACTCGGCGATGACCGCCCGCACGCCCAGCAGCGCGGTCCCCTTCGCCGCCCAGTCACGGGACGAGCCGGAGCCGTACTCCTTGCCGGCGAGGACCACCAGCGGCACACCGTCAGCCGCGTACCTCTGGGCGGCGTCGTAGATCGCCAACTGCTCGCCGTCGGGCAGGTGGCGGGTGATGCCGCCCTCCACGCCCGGCACCAGCTTGTTGCGCAGCCGGATGTTGGCGAACGTCCCGCGGATCATCACCTCGTGGTTGCCGCGGCGCGACCCGTAGGAGTTGAAGTCGGACGGGGCCACCCCGTGCTCGGTGAGGTACCGCCCGGCCGGGGAGTCCTTCTTGATGGAGCTGGCCGGGGAGATGTGGTCGGTGGTGACCGAGTCCCCCAGGTAGGCCAGCACCCGGGCGCCGTTGATGTCGGTGCGCGGCGCCGGCTTGGCGGTCATCCCCTCGAAGTACGGGGGGTGGCGGACGTAGGTGGAGTCCTCGACCCAGTCGAAGGTCTGGGAGACCTCGCCGCCGTCGCCGATCGGCAGCGCCTGCCAGCGGGCGTCACCGGAGAGGTCGCCGTAGCCGTCCTCGAACATCTTGGAGGCGATCGAGCTGCTCACGACCTCGGCGACCTCGGCCTCGCTCGGCCAGATGTCACGCAGGTAGACCGGCTCGCCGGCGGTGTCGGTACCCAGCGGGTCGGTGTCGAGGTTGATGTCCATCGTGCCGGCCAGCGCGTAGGCGACGACCAGCGGCGGGGACGCCAGGTAGTTCATCTTGATGTCCGGGTTGATCCGGCCCTCGAAGTTCCGGTTGCCCGACAGCACGCTGACCACGGCCAGGTCGGCGCCGTTGATCCCGGCGGAGATCTCCTCCTCCAGGGGGCCCGAGTTGCCGATGCAGGTGGTGCAGCCGTAGCCCACCAGGTTGAAGCCGACCTTCTCCAGGTAGGGGACGAGGCCGGCCCGCTCGTAGTAGTCCATGACCACCTTGGAACCGGGAGCCAAGGTGGTCTTCACCCACGGCTTGCGGGTCAGACCCTTCTCCACCGCGTTCCGTGCGAGCAGCGCCGCGCCCAGCATGACCTGCGGGTTCGACGTGTTGGTGCAGGAGGTGATCGCCGCGATCGCGACCGCCCCGTGGTCGATCTCGAAGGTGGTGCCGTCGGCCAGGGTCACGCTCGTCGGGTTGGACGGACGTCCGCTGACGTCACCGGCGACCCCGTTGGCCGAGACCGGCGCGTCCGACGGCTTGTCGCCGAACGCCGCGGCCGAGTCGGAGGCCGGGAAGGACTCGGCGTCGGCCGCGTCCGCGCCGCCGTCCACCAGCGTGGTCGGCTTCGCGTAGTCGGCGAGCGCCCTGCGGAACGACGGCTTCGCGACGGACAGCGGCACCCGGTCCTGCGGGCGCTTCGGCCCGGCCAGCGACGGGACGACCGTCGACAGATCGAGCTCGAGGGTGGTGGTGTACTTCGCCTCGTGGCTCGGGTCGTGCCACAGGCCCTGCTCCTTGGCGTACGCCTCGACCAGCGCGACGAGCTCGGCGGGCCGGCCGGTGAGCCGCAGGTAGGACAGGGTCTCGGCGTCGATCGGGAAGATCGCGCAGGTGGAGCCGTACTCCGGGCTCATGTTGCCGATGGTGGTGCGGTTCGCCAGCGGGACGTTCGCCACGCCCTCGCCGTAGAACTCGACGAACCGGCCGACGACGCCGTGCTTGCGCAGCTGCTCGGTGATGGTGAGCACCATGTCGGTGGCGGTGGTGCCGGGGGGCATCTCGCCGGTGAGCTTGAAGCCCACGACGGTCGGGATCAGCATGCTGACCGGCTGGCCGAGCATCGCGGCCTCGGCCTCGATGCCGCCGACGCCCCAGCCGAGCACACCGAGACCGTTGATCATGGTGGTGTGGCTGTCCGTCCCGACGAGGGTGTCGGGGTAGGCCAGGGTGCCCTCGGCGGTCTCCTTCGTGAAGACGACGCGGGCGAGGTGCTCGACGTTGACCTGGTGCACGATGCCGGTGTTCGGCGGCACCACGGTGAAGTTGTCGAACGCAGCCTGGCCCCAGCGCAGGAACTGGTAGCGCTCACGGTTGCGCTGGAACTCCAGGGTGGCGTTGAGCTCGAAGGCGTCCGGCCGGCCGAAGTGGTCGGCGATGATCGAGTGGTCGATCACCATCTCGGCCGGGGCCAGCGGGTTGATCTTCGACGAGTCGCCCCCCAGGGCGACGACGGCCTCGCGCATGGCGGCGAGGTCGACGACGCAGGGCACACCGGTGAAGTCCTGCATGATCACCCGGGCCGGGGTGAACTGGATCTCCTGGCTCGGCTCCGCGGCCGGGTCCCAGGCGGCGAGCGCACGCACGTGGTCGGCCGTGATGTTGGCGCCGTCCTCGGTGCGCAGCAGGTTCTCGAGCAGAACACGGAGGCTGTACGGCAGGCGGTCCGCCCCGGGCACCGCGTCCAACCGCCTGATCGTGTAGGTACGATCACCTACCGCGAGTCTGCCGGTGCTGCCGAAGCTGTCCATGGCCTTCGTCTCCTCCTCGTCACCTCACCCACCTCTCGTCGGCGGGGAGGTTCGACACCAGCAGCGATCACAGATGCCCGACCCTGAGTTCGTCACGGTCGACCACCTCTCGCCCCATCCTGGCACTCCCAGGGGTGACGGCGACGGCCAGAGCGGCTGGTAGCTCTCGAGCAAGGGCCGCCAGGAGTGTGACCATCGCCTCCCGGACACCGGCAAACGGTCCCGGCCATCCGCGTCACCATTTAGTTAGCAACGCTAAAAATATCAGGTGGTCCGTCCGGACGTGCACCTCATGCCCACCGGCCGGGCAGCACGGGACGTTCGGCATCCTGCCGGCACGCCCCGAACGCACCCCGGCACAAGGTGGGATGTCCCACCCCGGCCGGGTCCACCTTGGACGGGTGGGACAGACCTGACCGTCGGTCCCCGTCGGCCACGCTACGACCGTCGGACGGCCGCCGCTACCGCTCGGCTACGGCCGCGACTGCGGCTCCGACCAGACGGCGGTGATGTCGCGCTGCCAGTTCTCCATGGTGAACGGCGAGCGCCGCAGCCGGCGCATCGCCTCCCGACGCTCGTCCAGGGTGGGCGGCACGATGGCGAGATCGGCCGCGGTGCTGGCCCAGATCTCGTTCGGGGTGCTCAGGGGCAGCATGGTGATCCCGGGCAGCACCCGGGCGATCTCCGCCACGCCCGGGAGGTCGGACGACAGCACCGGGGTGCCGACGGCGCAGGCCTCGAGCACCACGCTCGGCAGCCCCTCGCGCAGCGAGGTCACCAGCAGCAGCGACGAGTTGACCAGGAGCTTCGGTACGTCGCCGCGCTCCCCGAGGAACTCGACACGGTCGGATACTCCCAGCCCGCGGGCGAGCGTCAGCAGCCCCTCGGTCTCCTCCTCGGACTGCCGCCCGACGACCCGCAGCCGGGCGTCGAAACCGCGGGTGCACATCGCCGCGACGATCTCGACCGCGCGGGACCGGTTCTTGACCGGGTCGGGACGGGCGATGTGCAGGACGGTCAGCGGCTGCGTCACGACGTCCCCGAAGTCGTCCAGGTCGGGGAGGGAGGGCAGGGGGCGCTGGCCCGCGATGGCCACGCCGAACGGCTCGAGCTCGACGCCGTTGTAGATGACGCGGCACCGCGGGTCCAGGCGCCAGCTCTCGCGCCACTGGCCGCGCATGGCCGCCTCGCTGACCGCGAGCAGGTCGGTGGCGAAGGCGTCGAGCAACACCCGCCCGGCGGTACGCCGCAGGCGCCCGCCCACGGTGTCACCGCGCTGGTCGGTGGTGGTGAAGAAGTGCGCGACCCGGCGCCGCACCCCGGCCGCCCGGGCCACCGCCAGCACAACTCCGGAGAACACCCCCACGCCCGCATGGACGAGGTCCGGCCGGACCTCACGCAGCAGCCGGTGAAAGGCGAGTGGGAACCGCGGGCCGGCGGGGCAGTGGTAGACCTCGCCGCCGAGCGCCCGGATCTCCTCGTCCATCGAGCCGTGGTGGGCGGAGGTGACGCAGAACAGCAGCCGGTACTCCGCCGGGTCCAGCCTGCGGAGAAGGTTGACCGCGCGGATCGTCTCCCCCGCCCGGTCCATCCGCGGGAGCACTTCGAGTACCGTCACCGGGCTGGTGCGGCCGGGCCGGGCCGGGGCTGTCGCCGCCGACTCCCGGCGGCTCTCCGTCCCTCGGGAACGGTCGACCCTGCCGGGGTCCCCGGCGGCCGGGCCGAGCCCGGGGCTGTCGGTGACGGCCGGTCCGGCGGCCTGCTCGCCGCCCACCGTGTGTCCGGCCGTCACCGGTCGACCAGGCCGGTCGAGTTCCTGCGCCGGCCCGCTGCCGTGCCCCTGCCACCCATTCGCATGCCACCTGCCGGTCTGCCGCCGAGTCGTTTACCACACGTGCGCGCCACCAGACCTTGAGCTTCCCAGTCAGACATCCGGCAACCTTCTCCAACACACAGAGAGAGTTCTACTACATAGAGTCAGGACACTGGGGAGGTTGAACGGAAAGGCGGGGCGTCGCCGACCACCGCGGTCACAGGGACTCGACGAGCACCGGCCCCGAAGGGGAACGCTGCCGAGGAACACCGGCACCGGCCGGTGCCGGTGTTGACGTCGGAGCCAGTGCCGGCTCCGGCGCCGACTCCGCCCGCAGCCAGCACCGGGTATCCAGGACGGCTCCGGCGTGGCGGAGCACGATCTCCCGACTGAAGGCATCATGGTCGACCAGCACCACCACCAGGTCGGCCGCGGCGGTCTGGGTGGCGTCGGCATCGACAAGCGCGATCCGCCCCGGGACATGCGCGGCGTCGACATGAGGATCGGCCGCGCGCACCTCGGCGCCGAGATCAGCCAGCCGGGCAGCCACCCTGGTCGCCGGCGACTCCCTGCAGTCACCGGTGTTCTTCTTGTAGGCCAGGCCGAGCAGCAGAACGCGGCTGCCGCGGACGGCGCAGCCCTGCCGGTTGAGAATGTCGGTGACCCTGCCCACGACATGGTCCGGCATATGGTCATTGATATCGTTCGCCAGTTCGACAAACCGGAAACTGCGCCCGAGACGGGACCGGACACGCCAGGACAGGTACGACGGATCGATGGGCAGACAGTGCCCTCCCACCCCGGGCCCCGGCCGGAAGGGCATGAAGCCGAACGGTTTGGTCGAGGCCGCGTCAATCGCTTCCCAGACGTCCACGCCGAGCTCGTGGGCGAACATGGCGAGCTCGTTAACCAGGGCGATGTTGACGTGCCGGAAGGTGTTCTCCAGCAGTTTGGTGAGCTCCGCGGTCCTGGTCGAGGCGACCGGAACGGTCCGCTCCACCAGCGAGTCGTAGAACGCCGTGACCGCCGCGAGCGAGTGCGCGTCCACGCCGGAGACGATTTTCGGCGTGTTGTCCAGCCGCCAGGTCCGATTTCCCGGATCAATGCGTTCCGGCGAGTATCCGAGCCGGAAGTCGCTGCCGACGCTCAGGCCGGACCCCTCCTCCAGCAACGGCCCGAAAAGCTCCTCCGTCGTGCCCGGGTAGGTGGTCGACTCCAGCACAATTGTCGCGCCGGGCGTCACCAGCGGCGCCAGGCTCCGTGCGGCGTCAATCACGAAACTGAGGTCGGGTGCGGCCTCCCGCAACGGGGTCGGCACGGTGACCACCGCGACGTCGAAGGCCGCCGCGGCGGCGTAGTCGGCCGTTGCCTCGTACCGGCCGGAGTCGAGCGCGGCGCGGAGCTGGCGATCCGGGATGTCCTCGACATAGGACTCGCCGGCCGCCAGCCGTTTGACCCTCCGGGCGTCGACGTCGACGCCCACCACCTGCCATCCGTTCTCGACCGCCCGCATCGCAAGCGGGAGGCCGACATACCCCTGACCTACCACCACCAGCTTTCCCGAAGAAGTCATAGTCACAGTGTGGCGCAACAACTACTCTCAGCTATGTACCGAGGGGTTCGTGTCACGCTCCGCTATCGGCCTGCTTGCCGGGACCCTGGTTGAGGACAGCTGCCCGTCGTGCCGGCGACCGAGACTGCGCACCAGGACCGCGGTGATCCGCTCACCGGCACGCCCGTCCCACAGCGCGGGACGCCGTGGCGGCGGCGGACTGTCAAGCCATTCGACCGCGGCGGAGACGATCGCCGCCCGCGAACAGCCCACTACCCGATTAGTACCCTCAGTCACCGTGATCGGACGCTCGGTGCTCTCCCGCAGCGTCAGACAGGGCACACCGAGCACCGTCGACTCCTCCTGCACCCCGCCGGAGTCGGTCAGCACCAGCCGCGCGCCCATCTGCAGGGCGACACAGTCGAGATAGCCGGCCGGCCCGAGCGCGCGCACCCCGGCCGGAAGCCGTCCGGCCAGCCGCCCGGCGGTCCGCGGATGGACCGGGAACACCAGCGGGCAGCGGTCGGCGATCTCCCCCAGCGCCGCAAGCAGGCCTTCCAGCACCGCGGGGTCGTCCACATTGCTCGGCCGGTGCAGCGTCACCAGGCCGTATCCACCGGGCCGCAGGCCCAGCTCGGCCAGGGTGGGCCGCGCGTGGGCTCGCTCTCGGCAGGCCAGCAGCGTGTCGACCATGACGTTGCCGACGAGGTGCACGTCCTCCGGCCGCGCACCCTCGGCGAGCAGATGGTCGACACCCTCGGGGCTGGGTGCGAACAGCAGGTCGGACAGCCGGTCGGTGACGATCCGGTTGATCTCCTCGGGCATGGTGCGGTCACCGCTGCGCAGGCCCGCCTCCACATGCGCCACCGGGACGGCCGACTTCGCCGCCACCAGCGCACAGGCGAGCGTCGAGTTCACATCACCGACCACCACGACGACGTCGGGGGCCAGCTCGTCCAGCAGCGGCTCGAAGGCGGTCATCACCGCGGCGGTCTGCACCGCATGGGAGCCGGACCCGGCCTCCAGGTGGTGATCAGGTCGACGCAGACCCAGGTCGGCGAAGAAGACCCCGCTCATCGCGTCGTCGTAGTGCTGCCCGGTGTGGACCAGCGTGGTCCGCACGCCGGCCGCCTCCAGCGCGTCGAGCACCGGCTTCACCTTGATGAAGTTCGGCCGAGCCCCGGCGACGACGACCGCGTGCGGGCCTGACGGGGTCACGAGGCGGCCGTGCCGTTGCGCTCCAGCCCGCCCTCGGACGCCCGGCGCACGGCCGGCACCCGCGGCGCGCCCGGTCGGCCCGAGCCAGCCGGGTCTACCGGGCCGACCGGGGCGGTCGAGGCGGTCGAGGCGGCCAGGTCGGTCGAACCGGCCGGGTACTTCGCGCCGCCGAGTCCGTCCTGATCGGCCCGCGACGCCTCGGCCCGCTCGGCGGCGAGGTCGGCGTCCACCATCATCTCCACCAGCTCCCGGAAACCCACCCGCGGCTTCCACCCGAGCACCTCCCGGGCCTTCGACGCATCACCTACCAGCACATCGACCTCCGCCGGCCGGAAGAACCGCGGGTCGGTCCGCACATACCCTGACCAGTCCTCGATCCCCACCCGCGCGAACGCGACGTCCAACAACTCGCGAATACTGTGTGTCTCCCCCGTCGCCACCACGAAGTCATCCGGCGAGTCCTGCTGCAGCATCCGCCACATCGCATCCACATAATCCCCCGCGAAACCCCAGTCCCGCCGCGACTCGAGATTCCCCAGCGACACCGACTCCTGCAACCCCAGCGAAATCCGCGACACCGCCCGCGAGATCTTCCTCGTCACGAACTCGATCCCCCGCCGCGGCGACTCGTGATTGAACAGCAAACCCGAACAAGCGAACAGACCGTACGACTCCCGGTAGTTCACCGTCAGATAATGCCCGAACGTCTTCGCCACCCCGTACGGCGAACGCGGATGAAACGGCGTCGTCTCCCGCTGCGGCGTCTCCCGCACCTTCCCGAACATCTCCGACGACGACGCCTGGTAGAAACGCACCCGCGACAGATCGTTACCGCCCGCGATCCGCAACGCCTCCAACACCCGCAGCACACCCATACCNGTCGTCTCGCCGGTCAGCTCCGCCTGTTTCCACGACAGCCCCACAAACGAGATCGCGCCCAGGTTGTACACCTCGTCCGGCTGCGAGATCTCCACCGC
>NZ_KB893693.1 GCF_000374165.1 Parafrankia elaeagni | reverse complement strand
CAGATCGAGAACGCGTTGGGGTTGTCGAACGTGAAGGAGATCGCGTTCGCGAGCCCGCGGATCGAGACGATCATCTTTGGTCCGGCGGATTTCATGGCGTCGATGAACATGCCGTCGCTGGTGGTGGGTGCGTTGAGCCCGGACTATCCGGGGGATCCGTTCCACTACGTGNTGTTCAAGATTCTGGAGGCGGCGCGGGCGCGGGGTGTGCAGGCGATTGACGGTCCGTTCCTGCAGATTCGTGATGTGGAGGCGTTCCGGGGGGTGGCGAAGAAGTCCGCGGCGTTGGGGTACGACGGTAAGTGGGTGTTGCATCCGGGGCAGATCGAGGCGGCGAACGAGATCTACGCGCCTCGGCAGGAGGACTACGACCATGCGGAGCTGATCCTGGACGCGTATGCGTGGCACACCTCGGCGGAGGGTGGTCTGCGGGGTGCGGTGATGCTGGGTGACGAGATGATCGACGAGGCGAGCCGGAAGATGGCCGAGGTGATCGCGGGGAAGGGCCGGGCGGCGGGGATGGCTCGGACGGTGACGTTCGAGCCGCCGAAGGACTGACCGGGCCCCGTCCCGTTCTGTTCTGTTCCGTGTCGTTGAGACCGTTCCGCTGAGACCCCGGACCACAGGAGCCATCATGGGCAGGATTGCGCAGACCGACGGGCTGACCGAGGTGCAGGCCGACATCCTCGCGGCGGTGCGGTCGTTCGTCGACAGGGAGATCCTTCCGCACGCGAACGAGTTGGAGCGTAAGGACGAGTTCCCGGACGCGATCGTCGAGGCGATGAAGGAGATGGGCCTGTTCGGGATCACGATCCCGGAGGAGTACGGCGGGCTGGGGGAGTCGCTGCTGACGTACGCGCTGGTGGTGGAGGAGATCGCGCGGGGGTGGATGAGCGTCTCCGGGGTGATCAACACGCATTTCATCGTGGCGTACCTGGTGTTGCAGCACGGTACGGAGGAGCAGCGCCGGCGGTTGTTGCCGAGGATGGCGACGGGGGAGGTGCGGGGGGCGTTCTCGATGAGCGAGCCGGGGTGTGGTTCGGATGTCGCGGCGATCACGACCCGGGCGGAGCGTGACGGTGACGACTATGTCGTGACCGGGCAGAAGATGTGGCTGACCAACGGTGCCCGGGCCGGGGTGGTCGCGACGTTGGTGAAGACCGACGAGGGTGCGGAGTCGGTGTATCGGAACATGACGACGTTCCTGTTGGAGAAGGAGCCGGGGTTCGGGTCGCACGGCGGGATCACGATCCCGGGCAAGCTCGACAAGCTCGGGTACAAGGGTGTCGAGACCACGGAGATGATCCTGGACGGGCATCGGACGCCGGCCAGTTCGATCCTGGGTGGGCCGGCCGGGGCGGGGCGTGGTTTCTACCAGATGATGGATGGTGTCGAGGTCGGTCGGGTGAATGTGGCGGCGCGGGCCTGCGGCATCATGATCCGNGCGTTCGAGCTCGCGATCGCGTATGCGCAGCAGCGGCGGACGTTCGGCCGGCAGATCGCGGATCATCAGGCGATCGCGTTCAAGCTCGCGGAGATGGCGACGAAGGTCGAGGCCGGGCATCTGATGATGGTCGCCGCCGCGCGGAAGAAGGACAGCGGGCAGCGTAACGACGTCGAGGCGGGGATGGCGAAGTTCCTCGCCAGTGAGTACTGCCACGAGGTGACGACCGAGTCGTTCCGGATCCACGGCGGCTACGGGTACTCCAAGGAGTACGAGATCGAGCGGCTCTACCGCGAGGCCCCGTTCATGCTGATCGGCGAGGGCAC
>NZ_KB893692.1 GCF_000374165.1 Parafrankia elaeagni | reverse complement strand
CATCCCCCGCCAGCACCACCGCACGATGCGCCAACACCGCCCGACGGATCGACGCCACACCCACGTCAAGCACCCCGGCATCGGCAACCGTGGCCAGCTGCCCCGCCTGCGCCCGCAACGCCGCCTCGTCCAGCCCCGACACCACCACCGGCACCACCGGCAGCACCACCGGAACGGGACCGACAACCGACACCTGCTCGAGGGATTCGACGGGTGCCTGCTCGAGAATCACGTGCGCGTTGGTCCCGCTCATACCGAACGAGGAAACAGCAGCGCGCAACGGGCGGTCCGATTCCGCGGTCCACGGCCGTGGTGCGGTCAGTAGGGAGATGGCCCCTGATGTCCAGTCGACATGCGGGCTGGGCTCATCCACGTGCAACGTCGCCGGCAGGACTCCGTGCCGCATGGCCTGGACCATTTTGATGATCCCAGCGACCCCGGAGGCGGCCTGGGTGTGACCGATGTTCGACTTCACCGACCCCAACCACAACGGCCGATCCCCCGAACGACCCCGACCATAGGTCGCCAGCAACGCCTCCGCCTCAATCGGATCCCCCAGAACGGTCCCGGTCCCGTGTGCCTCGACGGCGTCCACATCCCCCGCCGACAACCCCGCACCCGCCAACGCCTGNCGAATCACCCGCTGCTGCGCCGGCCCATTCGGCGCCGTCAACCCATTCGACGCACCATCCTGATTCACCGCACTCCCCGCCACCACCGCCAAAACCCGATGCCCCCGCCTGCGAGCCTGCGACAGCCGCTCCACCAGCAGCACACCCGTACCCTCCGACCAACCCGTCCCATCCGCACCAGCCGCAAACGACTTACAACGGCCATCCGCGGACAGGCCACGCTGCCGGGAAAACTGGATGAAGGTGTCTGGTGTGGACATGACCGCGACACCGCCGGCCAGGGCCATCTCACACTCACCGGAGCGCAACGCCTGCACCGCCAGATGCAACGCCACCAGCGACGACGAACACGCCGTGTCCACCGTCACCGCCGGGCCCTCCAACCCGAACGTGTACGCCACCCGACCAGAGATCACGCTGGAAGAAGTGCCGGTCAGCAGATGGCCTTCGAGACCAGCAGGCAGGTCACCGACCTGCGTCGCGTAGTCCAAGTTGTTGGTGCCGGCGAAGACGCCGATTGAGCGGCCCCGCAGAGACAGTGGGTCGATCCCGGCCCGTTCGAACGCCTCCCACGACGTCTCCAACAGCAGCCGCTGCTGCGGGTCCATCGCCACGGCCTCACGCGGGCTGATACCGAACAGCCCGGCGTCGAAATCGCCCACCTCATAGAGGAACCCGCCCTCACGGGCATACGACGTCCCCACATGATCAGGATCCGGGTGGAACAACCCCTCCAGATCCCATCCACGATCCGCCGGAAAACCACCAATCCCATCCCGGCCCGCACTGACCAGATCCCACAAGGCCTCCGGCGTGTCCGCTCCGCCCGGAAAACGGCACGCCATACCCACAATCACAACCGGGTCATCGGCCGTACTCGCCACCACCGGAACAGGAGAGACAACGTCCGGCACGGTCGAAGAAACCTGACCGACAATATAGTCGGCCAGAGCGGCGGCATTCGGGTAGTCGAAGACCAGTGTCGCTGACAACCGCAGACCCGTCGCGGTGGCCAGCCGGTTCCGTAGCTCCACCGCGGTCAACGAATCGAAACCGAGGTCCTTGAACGCCCACCCCGAGGCCACCGCATCGGTCGACGTATGCCCGAGCACCGCCGCGACATGCGTCCGGACGACCTCGCCTACTAGCCGCACCCGCTCGCCGGCCGGCAGCTCCGCCAAACGCTGCACGAACGACGACACCACCACCGCGGCCGGCACCTCAGAAACAGCCGCCTCCGGCAGATCCACGAACAACGGCCTCGACCGGGCCGCGGTGAATATCGGCAGGAAGATTTCCCACCGGACATCCGCGACGGTCACCAGGTCCTCACCGGCGCCAACCGCCTGGG
>NZ_KB893691.1 GCF_000374165.1 Parafrankia elaeagni | reverse complement strand
TCGTTGTGAGCATGAACATGGAAGGTGAGCGACAGCTGATGGCACGTTTACCTGACGTGATGCTGTACGAGAGATGGAGGAAGCGGCGTCCCTTCGTATCGGGTGCCGCGCGGCCCTCCGGAGTCGCCCTGCGGGGGGAGGCTTCAAACCACCCAGCGGTGCCTTAGCTAAAGACTGGAAATGGTGCTGAACGGTCTGGGAGAAGTCCGGGTAAGACCCGGGCAGGTGGGGATCAGGAAGATGAGCGAACGGGTGAAAGCCTACTGCCGTCTGAAGCGTCGTAATTCCATCAGCTGATTGTCGAAACCAGGGCCTCGATTTTGTCTTGGGAATAGCCCGGGGGATACCCGCTTACTGCCCGGGCGGCATCCGGCGTATAGGTGGCATCAGCCTGATCTGCTGCTCTCGTATGGAACATGTGAACGCGTGCGGAGAAACGGACACTGGCCCTGGGTGGCCGGTGGCGAGAGGGACGCCCCTAGCGGCTGAATCCGTGAGGGGCAGGTACCGGTGGCGAAGCACGTGGGCGGACACTCCCGAGTAGCTGTGAAGCCCGGCTTTTCGCGGTCGGTGTGGAGCCAAGGGGAAGTGGCTGTAGTGGGACACGGATACGCACAACCGTCTTAAGGGGAGGATGCGTGTGAGTGGACCGGCATCGCGGGGCAAGTCGTTTGATATCCCTCGGCAACTGGTGTGGGATGCCTGGCTGACGGTAAGGGAGAACGGTGGGGCAGCCGGGCCTGACGGGGTGACGGTCGAGCAGTTCGAGGCGGACGTAAAAGACCGCCTGTATGTGCTGTGGAACCGCATGTCGTCGGGGTCGTACTTTCCCGGTCCGGTAAGAGCGGTGGAGATCCCGAAGCGCGATGGAAAGGGAGGCTTAAGGGTTCTAGGTATTCCCAACGTGGTGGACCGTGTGGCGCAGACGGTGCTGCGGATGGCCTTGGAGCCGAAGGTCGAGCCGGTGTTCCATCGGGACTCGTACGGCTACAGGCCAGGCCGCTCGCAGCGCCAGGCGCTCGAGGTCTGCCGGAAGCGGTGCTGGTCGCACGACTGGGTCGTTGATCTTGACGTGCGGAAGTTCTTCGACACCGTGCCCTGGGATAAACTGCTGGCGGCGGTGGCGTACCACACAGACCGGAAATGGGTCCTGATGTATGTGGAACGCTGCCTGAAAGCGCCGTTGAGGCGGGCCGATGGAGCCTTGCAAGAAAGAACGATGGGCCTTCATCAGGGCGGTCCGGTATCTCCACTGTTGGCGAACATCTTCCTGCACTGGGGGCTCGACGTCTGGTTGGCGCGCGAGCTTCCGAGCGTTGCGTTCGAGCGCTTTGCGGACGACGTGGTGCTTCACTGTGTGAGTCTGGAAGAGGCAAGGGACGTGCTGGCTGCGGTAAAGGCAAGGTTGGCCGATGTCGGGCTGGAAGTGCATCCCGGCAAGACCCGGATCGTGTACTGCAAGGACAGCAACCGAAACGGCGACTACGAAATTACGTCGTTCACGTTCCTGTCCTTTACTTTCCGACCCCGCAAGGCGTGGAATAACACCCGGAAGAAGGCTTTTACGAGCTTCATTCCGGGAGCTGCGCCCGAACGGGTGGCCGAGTTCAGCCGAGAAATGCATGATCTGAGATTCCATAGACGCACAAACCAGACCCTCGAACAGCTCGCCACAGCAATCAACCCAAAGGTGGCGGGCTGGCTGGAGTATTTCACTATGTTCTACCCGTCGGGGGTGCGTGTCATCGGCAGACGCATCGATCGCCATCTGATGCGCTGGGCAGAAGGGAAATACAAGCGGCTGAAACGCAGTGACCGTAGGGCGCGGGCGTGGCTCAGGGGAGTCCGGGAACGGTCCCCTGGCCTGTTTGCGCACTGGGAATTGCGGTACTGAACGCCTCGTAGAGCGGTGCGGCTACCTACGGACTCGCCAACCTCTGCGGGATGAGCAAAGCCACAGGCGGCCAGGCGAGCACCGCTCGTGATGTGCAGCAGGAGCCGGATGAATCGAGAGATTCACGTCCGTGATCTGTGGGGGCCAGGGGCTGAAATGCCCCTGGCTACCCGGCA
>NZ_KB893690.1 GCF_000374165.1 Parafrankia elaeagni | reverse complement strand
CCGTCATCGCGATCGACCGGTTCTACCCGTCATCGAAGACCTGTTCGGTGTGCGGGTCGAGGGTGGGGAAGCTGCCGCTCGACGTCCGGGAATGGGCCTGCCATCGCTGTGGCACGGTCCACGATCGGGACGTGAACGCGGCGACGAACATTCTGGCCGCGGGGCTCGCGGTTGCTGCCTGTGGAGATGGAGTGAGACCACCTCGCTCCCAGGAGTGAGAGGCGTCCGTTGATGAAGCAGGAACCTGTGTCGCGAGGTACAGGCATCTCCGTCCTGCAGGCCGGAGAGGATGTCAAGATCTGTTCGTGATACGAGCCCCAGCCCGGTGAGCCAGGACCACTCCATGCGCGGAGTCTGTCAGCGGCGCGGGCCCCCGGCCGGCCAGGACGGGTCGCGGCCGATGAAGCCGAGCAGGCGGGTCTGGGCGTCCGAGCCGGCGGGGACGGCGACCCGCGGCCCGTACTGGCCGGAGCCGCGGATGACGTCCTCCATCTGCTCCATGCCGCCGACCAGCTGGGCGCAGTAGTCGGCGTCGAGACGGTCGTCCTGGCCGGTCGCCCGGGCCAGGTCCCAGGTGTGCATGAAGACGTCCGACGTGTAGATCATGTCGGTGGCCGCGGCCAGCGGACGATCGCCGAGGTGCGGGTTGCGCAGCACCAGCGTGGCCGTGGCCGGGTCGTCGAGGAGCCGTTGGACGGCCTCGGCGTGGACCTGCCAGGCGCGTACCGGGTCCTCGTCGACCGCCGGGCCGCGGCGCAGCACCGGCCCGCCGCTGCCCTCGACGAAGCCGGCGAACCAGGTGCACAGGTGGCCGACCACGTCGCGTGCCGCCCAGCCGGTGACCGGTGTGGGGGCGTCCCAGTCGCGGGTGCCGAGCACCCGGTCGGTGAAGGTGGCCGCGATCAGCCGGTGACGCTCGGCCGGACGGTCGGCGAGCGCCACCAGCGCCGCCGGGGACGCTGCCATCTCAGACGGCACCCGAGGAGACCAGCGCGGCGAGTTTGGCATAGCCCTCGTTGACGCCGGTCTCCATACCGCCGCGCAGCCAGGCATCCCGCATCTCGAAGCTGTCGACCAGCGACTGGGCGTGCAGCCGGGTGCGGCCGTCGCCGAGATCCTCGAACCGCAGCGTCTCGAGCGCCACGCCGTCCGGCTCGGCCTCGAAGGTGAAGGTCTGCACGAGCCGGTCGGGACGGACCTCGTGGAAGCAGCTGCGGAACCGGAACTCCTGGCCGTCCCGGCGGGCGACGTAGCGCCAGCTGCCGCCGCTGGTGGCGTCCCAGTGCTCGATCGTCACGTTCAGACTGTCCGGCCCGACCCAGCGGACGAACAGGGCGGGGTCTGTGTGGGCGCGGAAGAGCTGCTCGGGAGTGGCGGCGAAGTCCCGCGTCATCCGGATCACCGGCACGGTCGGGTCGGCCTCGATCCGGGTCGTCTCGGCGGTGGCGGTGGCGGTGGCGGTGCTGCTGCTGTGGGTGCTCATCAGGCTGTTCCCTCCAGTGGTTGTTCGTCGTCCGCGGTGCCTTCGCCCGCGGTGCCGTCGTCCGCGGTGCCGTCGTCCGCGGTGCCTTCGTTCATCGCGGCCAGGAGCGCGTCGAGGCGGCTGTAGCGCTCCTCGGCGCGGCGGCGGTAGCGCTCGATCCACCCGGTCATCAGGTCGAACACCTCGGCCTCGAGGTGCACGGGGCTGCGGTGCGCCGGCCCGGCCCTGCTGACCAGGCCCGCCTGTTCGAGAACCTTCAGGTGCTTCGACACGGCCTGGACACTCATGTCGTAGGGCGCGGCGAGCTCGCCGACGGTGGCATCGCCCTCGGTCAGCCGGGCGACCAGATCCCGCCGCGTCGGGTCCGTGAGTGCCGCGAAGAGCCGCGACAGCTGATCCACACCCACCCACCTCCCTCAACCAGTCGGTTGACGAGAAGGCTAGACGGAGGCTGCATGGACGTCAACCATCTGGTTGATAACTGGAGCGGCGGAGCTGATCGTGACCTGGTCTCCGTGGCTCGTCCACGCTGGATCTGACGCCGTGTCTGGTTTCTCGCCGGGAGGTCGTGTGGTGCGTTTCCGCGACTAAAGGGCCACCCGTGTCCGTTCCCGCCGGAGTCTTGACGGATCGAGGTGGCGACCGTTCCGCA
>NZ_KB893689.1 GCF_000374165.1 Parafrankia elaeagni | reverse complement strand
CCAGATCCCACAACGCCTCCGGCGAAGCCACCCCACCCGGCAACCGGCACGCCATACCCACAATCACCACAGGATCATCAGCCGCACTCGCCACCGGAATCGCTGGCACGACGGATCCCACCGCATCGGTCACCTGAGCCAGCAGATACTCCGCCAGACCAGCGGCATTCGGATAGTCGAAGACCAGTGTCGCCGGCAACCGCAACCCGGTCACCGCCACCAACCGGTTCCGTAGCTCCACGGCGGTCAACGAATCGAACCCGAGATCCTTGAACGCCCGCCCCGACACCACCGCATCGCCCGACGCGTGCCCGAGCACCGCCGCGACCTCGGCGAGCACCAACTCCAACACCACACGAGAACGCTCACCCCCCGGCAACCCCGCAAGACGCTCAGCGAACTCAGACCCCGCCGACACACCCCCGGGCACCTCAGAAACAGCCGCCTCCGGAAGGTCCACGAACAACGGCCTCGACCGAGCGGCGGTGAACGCAGGCAGGAACTCCTCCCACCGCACATCCACCACAGTCACCGCATCGTCCCCGGCTCCAACCGCCTGAACGAAAGCGGTGACCGCCCGCCGTGGTTCCAGGCCGACGAGGCCCTGACGCCGCAGCATGGTTGCCACCTGGTGGTCCGCCGCCATCCCGACCTCGGCCCACGGCCCCCAGGCCACCGCCGTACCTGCCCGCCCAGCCGCGCGACGGCGCGACACCAACGCGTCAAGCCCAGCGTTGGCGGCCGCATAGGCCGCCTGCCCACCGCTGCCCCACACGCCCGAAATAGAGGAGAACACTACGAAGGCGTCCAGCTGCACGTCGGCCAACAGCTCGTCGAGGTGCCGAGCTCCGTCGAGCTTGCCGGCGGCCACCCGCGCCAGATGCGCCGGGTCCGCAGCCGTCAGCGGCAGATCCTCACTGATACCCGCCGCGTGAACAACCGCCGTCGGTTCATCGATCGAGTGCAGCAGTTCGGCGATCGCCTCCCGATCGGCCACATCGCAGGCTCGCACCTCGATCTCAGCGCCGATTCCTGACAGTTCTTCGACCAGGTTCGCCGCATCAGGTGCCGCAGAACCACGCCGACTGGTCAGCACCACCCGGGAGGCGCCATTGGCGACGACCCAGCGGGCCACCTCTGCGCCCAGTCCACCCGTGCCACCAGTGATCAGCACCGTGCCGCGCGGTTGCCACGAGGCATCACCAGAAGTAGCAGGCGCGTGGACGAGCCGCCGCACCGCAATCCCGCTACCCCGGACCGCGACCTGGTCCTCACCACCCGGCAACCCCGCCAGCACCGCCACGATCCGGGCTGCCGCCCGCCGGTCAAGACCGGAAGGCAGATCGAGCAACCCGCCCCACCGGTCGGGGTGTTCCAGCCCGACGACCCGGCCCAACCCCCACACCTGCGCCTGGTTGACCTCCGCTGCCATGTCAGCCCGCCCGACGGACACGCCGCCACAGGTAAGCAGCCACAGCGGGGCGTCGATGTCCGCATCACCCAGCGCCTGCGCCACGACGAGGCTGTCTGCGAGTACACCGCCATCCAGGGCCAGCAAGGAGACCACGCCGGCCACCTGCTCCTCAAGGGAGCCCAACCGCTCGGCCAGCGTCAGACGATCAATACCCGACCCAGCCGGTACGCCCAGCACCGTCGCGCCATGCTCAGCCAGCATCGCGCCCAGCCCACGCTGATCCGAACCAACCAGCAGCCACGTCCCCGACAGGACCGCCGGCCCGGGGTCGGGGATCGGCTTCCACGTCACCCGATAACGCCACGCATCGAGCTGGTTCCGTTCCCGGCCCCGGGCCCGCCACGAGCTCAGGGCGGGCAGTACATCGGCGAGGGAATCACTCGATATTCCCAACCGGTCCGCGAGACCCGGCAGGTCCTCCCGCTCCACCGACTCCCAGAAGGCCACCTCGTTCCCGTCGGCAACGCGCTCGCCCACCGGCGACGCCGGGACCGCCTCCGGCCAGTACCGCTGACGTTGGAAGGCATACGTCGGCAGGTCCAGCGGCTGTGCCCCGGTGCCGGTGAACACGCCTGCCCAGTCGACGTCGACGCCGTGCACGAACAGCGACGCCACCGCCCTGATCGCGGTCGCGGGTTCGGGGCGGTCCCGGCGCACCACCGGAACAAACACCGCACCCGAGGTCGCGGCGTCCGGGAGGCACTGCTGCGCCAACGCGGTCAGCACCCCGTCCGGACCCACCTCCACAAACCGGGTCACCCCCAGACCCGCGAGGACGTCGACGGCAGCGGCGAACCGAACCGGCTC
>NZ_KB893688.1 GCF_000374165.1 Parafrankia elaeagni | reverse complement strand
TAGATATACAATGAAAACTGACCCACTATTATCATTGAAAATTGACCCGCCTAGATACTATATCTAAACTTATCTCATCAGATAGATGAGAGGAGTTTTAGGGGGATGATTTCTATAGATAAATGGACCACAATTCGCACGTTGTACAAACAAGGCCATTCTAAACGTGCCATTTCAAAAATATTGGGGGTGTCGAGAAATACAGTAAAAAAAGCTTTAACAATGGAGGAGGTTCCAAAATATAAAAGAGCACCGAAGGAAGATAAATTATTGAGTGAATACGAAGACTTCATACTTAAAATGATGGAACAGAGTTTAATTGGTACACGAATTTACAAGGAACTACAAAAACAAGGATATAGAGGATCAATATCAACTGTCTACCGATTCTTGAAGGCAAACAAGGCAAAGGCAGAATCACAAAAGACCACTACAAGGTTTGAAACAGCTCCTGGTGAACAAGCCCAATTTGATTGGTCTCCATATAAAGTAAGAATTAACGGAGAAGAAATTCAAGTTTATTGCTTCTTACTCATATTAGGATTTAGTCGCAAAAAGTATATGACTTTTAGTAAGACACAAACACTAGAATCAGTGCTTGAAGCATTAGAGGAAGGTATTAGAGCATTTGGTGGTGTACCTAAACAAATAGTGGTAGATAACGCAAAACAACTTGTATTAAGTCATCCGAAGGACGATGTGGCTACCTATCACCCAAAGTTCTTGGAGTTAAGTGGAACATATCAGTTCCAGCCGTACGCATGCCAGACCTATTGGCCACGTACTAAAGGCAAGGTTGAGAGACCATTTTATTATATTGAACAGCATTTTATTAAAGGAAATGACTTTGAGAGTTTTGAAGAGTTTATTAACAAAAGTCATATGTTTCTAGAAGAGTGGGAAAAGGAGCCGAATAAGACGACACTTATCCCCCCTTCTATTCGATTTGAAGAAGAGCAAGCTGCTTTAATGCCGTTACCTTCGGCAACTTATTCGATTCACTTAAAAGAAACTAGAAAGGTTAGTTGGGATTGTTTAATTTCTTATCGCGGAGTGAAATATAGTATCCCACACCTATTCGCTGGACAAGATGTATGGATTCGACCTAGTCATGGTAATATTTTGGAGGTATATGATCAAAACAGCAAAATGATTTGCCAGCATACTCTCTCCTATCAGCGAGGAAAAACAGTTATTATTGAGGAGCATTATGAAGGTGTTAAAGGATCTATTCCAAAGTCATTACCTAAACTACGTGAACATTTCGTTCATACCTTTTCCAATGGAAACAGATATGTGGAATTACTTAATCGAGAAGTAAAAGCTAATCACATTCATAGATATCAGAAGATTCTGGAGTTATCGCATCACTATGACCTAATAGCTATCGAGCAAGCAATTGAGCAAGCTGTTTTATTTAATCGCATCGAAATTGATTTTGTAGGAAACCTACTCAAAAAATCTTCGAGAAAGACTATTGAGCTACCAAAGGGGGAAAACATTCCAAAGATTCGCACTGAAACTAGATCCTTAAATTATTATAGCTATTTATTACATTAATGGAGTTGATGGGATGAAAAATGAACAAAACGAACGATTAACAGCTATTTTAAAGGAGTTGCATCTTAAAGAAATAAGTGAGATTTATGAAGCAGAAGCAGAAAAAGCAGCTAAAACAAAGTTAAGCTATGTAGGATATCTGTCAAAATTAATTGAGGCAGAAATTCTTTCAAAAACAGATAGGTCTATAAATCGGAAGATATCGTTAGCTAGGTTCCCAAAAGTATCAACTTTAGAAGAGTTTGATTTCGCCTTTCAACCATCTATAAATGATACCTTTATTCGAGAACTAGCTAACTTGGGCTTCCTAGAGAAAAAAGAAAATATAATCTTAATGGGACCGCCAGGTGTGGGAAAAACACACCTGGCAATCGCCCTAGGAATCAAAGCTTGTATAGCAAAATATCGCGTTGCATTTTATTCAGCCAAAGAGATCATGGATCTCTTATACTCTTCTCTGGTTGAAAATACTTTAACAGAGAAGGTTGAAGCATTAGCACGCATTCATTTATTAGTAATTGATGAGCTTGGTTATATGCCTATTGATAAAGAAAAAGCCAATTTGTTTTTTCAATTAATCAGTCGAAGATATGAGACAGGCTCTATCATATTGACTACTAATATGCCATTTGATCAATGGGATCAAGTATTTGGAGATCACATTATCTCATCAGCAATTTTAGATCGGTTGGCTCACCATTGTCACATCTTTAATATTAACGGAAATAGTTACAGAATGAAAGATAGATTAGCAAAAGTTGAGGCTTGAGGGTGGATCAGATTTCAGTGCAAAAGGTGGGTCAATTTTAGTTGACAATCTACA